>NZ_AUDS01000038.1 GCF_000425585.1 Terrimonas ferruginea DSM 30193 | reverse complement strand
TTCTGTTTGATTGATCAGCGGGTTTACGATCAGGTTGAGTGTTGTTGTACTGTCGCAACCGGTAACGATCGACGGCGTAACAAATGTGGCTACGTTATTACCACCTGCGGTCATGGTTTGCCCGTTCCAGGTGTATGGCAATGCATCCGCACAGATGGTGATGGTTTGTGTTACGGCCGGTGCGGGATTGACGGTGAGGTTAAGGGTAGTGGTACTGTCGCAACCATTTTCCGTTGAGGGCATGGTAAACGTTGCTACGTTGTTGCCGCCGGCAGTTATGCTTTGTCCATTCCAGTTGTAGGGCAGTGCGTCCGCGCAGATCACTATATTTTCCGCCGCATTTTTAACCAGGTTCACCGTGAGGTTGAGCGTAGTGGTACTGTCACAGCCGGTGCCGGCTGATGGCGTGGTAAATGTTGCCACAGCAGTACCACCTGCCGTTATGCTTTGTCCATTCCAGCTATAGGGCAATTGGTTGGAACAGATGGTGATATTTTCCGTTGCGCTGATCAGGGCATTTACTATCAGGTTGAGTGTGGTGGTACTGTCACAACCCGTAACGAGGGATGGTGTGGTGAAAGTAGCTACCCCATTTCCACCGGCATTGATCGTTTGCCCGTTCCAGGTATAGGGCATGCTACTGGCACAGATAGTAAGATTTACGGTCTGATTAATCAGTGGATTGACAATAAGATTTAAAGTAGTGGTACTGTCGCAACCGGTGACCAGTGACGGAGTGGTAAATGTTGCTACAGCGTTACCGCCGGCCGTGATCGGTTGTGCGTTCCAGGTATAGGGCAATTGGTTTGCGCAGATCGAAATGGTTTGCGTGGTGTTGATGAGCGGATTAACAACAAGATTTAAGCTGGTGGTACTATCACAACCATTGACCAGCGACGGAGTAGTATAGGTGGCTACGCCATTTCCTCCTGCCGTTATCGTTTGTCCGTTCCAGGTATAGGGCAATGCATTTGCACAAATGGTAATGGTTTGTGTAACGGGCGGTAAATTGTTTACGACCAGGTTAAGCGTGGTGGTACTATCACAACCGTTGATCAACGACGGAGTTGTATAGGTGGCTATGCCATTGCCTCCTGCGGTTATGGTTTGCCCGT
>NZ_AUDS01000037.1 GCF_000425585.1 Terrimonas ferruginea DSM 30193 | reverse complement strand
CGCGTCGCGAGGTGTGCAAACTGCTTATGTGCATAATACAACTACGGATGCAGTACGTATCTGGAACCTTGGTGCAGTGAGCGGTGATTTTGCTGGTTATACCACACCGGGTATCTATCCCGAAGGAGAACTCTATAAAACGATCACCACGGACGAACACAGCAAGCAGGTGATCGAATACAAGGATAAAGACGGACTGGTAGTACTCAAGAAAGTCCAGTTAACGGCTACTGCAGATAATGGAACCGGCAGTGGACATACAGGCTGGCTCTGTACCTATTATATTTACGACAAACAAAACCGGTTGGCCGGTGTGATCCAACCGGTTGGTGTGGAAGCACTGGCTGGCAGCAGTTGGTCGTTAACAACAACGATTTTAAACGAACAGACCTTCCGCTACGCCTACGACGAACGGGGCAGAATGATCACTAAACAAGTACCCGGCGCCAAACCGGTGTACATGGTCTATGATAACAAAGACCGCCTGGTGCTGACGCAGGACGGTAACCTGAGAAGCAGTAACCAATGGCTGGTGACGCTGTATGATTATTTGAACCGCCCGGTACAAACTGGTCTGTGGACCAGCAACCAGACCCGGAGCTGGCAGCAGACACAAGCCAATGCAGCCACCACGGACTATCCGTTTGCGGCGACATCAACGCCCGGATCAGGTTGGGACAGACTAACGCGAACGCATTATGATGATTATGCGGGTTTACCAAGCGGCTTATCGGCGACTTTTTTAACGACCTGGAACAGCCATTTTTTAGCGGCTTCGACAAGCTTTCCGTTTCCGGTAACGCCCACGCAAAGAACCAGCAATGTCAAAGGGATGGCGACCTGGAGTGAGGTGAAAGTGTTGAAGAGCGGTACGCCGGTTTATCTCGCTACCGTCACTATCTATGATGAAAAGGGCAGGGTGATCCAGGTACAGAGCCAGAACATCACGGGTAGTGTAGACGTAGCCACCACGCAATACAGTTGGTCAGGCCAACCCTTGATCACGGTACAAAAACTGGCAACGGCCACGCAAACGACTACCGCTGTTACCAAAACGACCTATGATGATCTCGGCCGAGTAGTAAAAGTTGAAAAGAAGACCGGTACCAGCGATGTGGCGCTGCCCACGAACTTCAAAGTCTTAAGCGAAATGGCTTACGATGCGCTCGGTCAACTCAAAACCAAAAAGCTGGGCAGAAAAAA
>NZ_AUDS01000036.1 GCF_000425585.1 Terrimonas ferruginea DSM 30193 | reverse complement strand
TCGAGTGTAGCGATCGGGTATTTGTCTACTTTTTGTTCTTCGGTGATCAACACCCTTACATTTCCCAGGTGATCCTTGATCATGTAGTCATATTCCAACCTCGCAGGATTAGTGCCTTCCGCAGCGATGTATCTTGTTCTGCCTTCTTCGTTTCCGAGGAACTGCAACTTATCGCTATAGCCCAGCGCGGTTTGCAGTGTGCTGTTATTCGGATAAGCTTTGGATTCATAGACATTACCACCGATATAAGTGGTCGTCGTTACAATACGCTCCGGACTGTAGATCGTTTCATCGTGCACCACGGTGGCAGTCGTTTCATCCGTGATCTTTTGCAATTTAGTGCCCGCTGCATCGTACACATAACTGATCGTGCCCTTGTTTGTCACCGTGATCGTTTGTGGCAGGTTCAGGTGATTGTAAGCAATAGATACGATATCCTTGTTTTGATCGTATTGCAGGTTGCCGTTGTCATCATAGTTGTAATCCGTAGCGCTATTGGTCTTGCTGCCGCCTAGGCTCGTGAGATAAGCCTGCGAGGCGCGGAAGTCGCCGAGTTTGGTTGTGGGGTCATTTGACGCGTCCACCACGTTTTTGAGTTTATTCGTACCTGGGTAATACGTATAACTCAACTGGTCGATCCAGCCGCTAGTCAGGCCTACATACCAGATTAAGACAATTAACCTATTCGAAAGTATTCGATATTGCCCCTACGCATAAAATGACGGAAATGTACTTGTATGCCTACTTCTGGTTAAATACTCTAATAGGATCAATCCAAATATTATTAAGAAAACAATCAAGAAATAAGGATACAAATATTTTGAACAGATCGGATAAATAATTCTATTTCGAAGAAGCTTATTTCTCGAAGTATTTATCTCCAGCACTAAAAAAAAAAATGCTGCTAAAAGCTAAAAAAACAACAAATGCAATTGACTTGGACAAGTCAAAGTTATAAAATGTTAAAATAATTAATGTTGTGGCAAGTGCTGCAGTTATTCCAATTATCTGATTGGCACGATAAATATAACCTCTTCCACTTTTGAAATGCTTTGTTTTATATAACTTATAAATCAAAGCATATTGTATTTTTTCTATAATCATTTGAATATTTTTACCCCCAGTTAAAAACATCTGCTAATCCCATTGCTATATTTACCGCTACAACAACACCTAACCCGATAGGACCCAACGAAGCAACAGGGCCTTCTACAACACTCCACAAAAAACTCTTCCCGCTGTTCTTCTTTACTGTTGTACTTAAACCGGTTCTTCAACTCTCCGGCTGCCTTCGAACTGATTCCCCCCATCGTCAACCCGAACGGATAATAATGCGTCTCTTCCAATAAGGCACTTCGTGTATGAACCAACTGCATCCCAATACTTCGGGATATCAAAGAATGCCGAAGTATCGGCACAGGGCATTCACCGGGCTCTCGTTACTCACGTAGACATAAAGATAACCGTTTTGGTGGCAGCCAGGTTTTGCAGGTCAGAGAAGTGGTCTTTGGTAAAACCGGTCGGATGTACCGGGCTGGCGCCACCGCTCACCATCTTAAATTGCTCGTCGAAGAAGATGTAGTTGATAAAGGCTTTCGGGCGTTGCGGGTAGCTCGCATAATCGCGGGTAGGGTCATTGATAAACTCACCAAGCAATATAGTAATACCCGTAGTTGGATTCGACAGGCTAGGCCGTGACTTTTCCGACTACGGCACTAACAGATGCACAAGTAAACCATACAAGATATTGAAAGCCGCCGTTATTTCCTTGATACCAATGACTTTTGTCAAGATGTCTACTTCGCAATTGTCCATACTCCACTCTCCTGTTAATTGATAAGTAGAATTCTTATTTTCTCCAAAAGGCCAATCCGATCAGCACCGCTAACGAAACGAATAAGTAAGTGAAGAGTAAAACTCTGTGAAGCATTTCGTTATCATAACCACTCTGTTCTAAATTCTCTTGCAGTTCTTCTATCTTTTTCTCTTTAACGCTAAAAAATAACAGAAAAAAAATCGGAGACATCAACAAAAGTATTTTTAGATATCGAGTGCTTTTATCGTCTGTCGATCCGATAGGGATAATTTTATCGATGTCTAAAGCAACAACTAATATCAATAGTTGAATAAAAACCAAAAAGGTAGTTCCTAGTATTGAACTCAAGTAAGCGACATTTCGACGAGATCCATTAGAGTAATAAGAGTAAA
The DNA here is from genome assembly GCF_000425585.1 of Terrimonas ferruginea DSM 30193. Classification (GTDB taxonomy): domain Bacteria; phylum Bacteroidota; class Bacteroidia; order Chitinophagales; family Chitinophagaceae; genus Terrimonas; species Terrimonas ferruginea. The sequence goes on along the minus strand of NZ_AUDS01000036.1, from coordinate 6,953 downwards.
ACAAAAAGACTATATGCCTTATAAATTTCATTTTCAGTAATTTACCAATTAAATAACCAATCAGTTAGCCCGCTAAGATCTGCAATTGACCCTATGAGATTTACAACAGGATTAGTTTTTGCAACAGCTAAAATACTTTTCAAAGTTGCCTTTGTAATATTTCCAGCCGTTGGATTTTGAACAGCCTCATATATAGAATTAGCGGCATCTAAATATCCACCAATTACACCCACCCCCTCAACTGTTTTTAGGAGCTGGTTTCCAGTTTTACCAATATTTTTAGCTTGCTGGACAAATTCAATTGTTCCACTTTTTGAAGCCTGAATAACTTCTTCGGTCTCTATGCTTCCCTCAATTGTGGATAATACGATTCCAACGCCACTATTTACTTTATCAGCAGTTTGCCGAGCATCCAAACCATTACTAGCAGCAGGTTCTGATTCAACAATCGGTTCTGTAACACTTGGCTTACTTGATCCCGCTGTCTCAGACGGGCTGATTTCAACAGTTCGTTTAGAATCATCCTTTCGGTTAATAGCATATCCCCGTGTTTCCGGATATTCAAAGTAAAAACTATTCCATTCTTCAAAATCTCTGCTTTTAATTACACCTTTACCATCTGCACTAGCTGTTACAGTTCCTTTTCGGACTGTGTGAATCTCATTAGGTGACTGTCCATTTTTTATTCTGGCAAGTTCCCGTCCTTTTTCATCCCGATAAATAATATCATCTGGCGCCATTCCATCCGGATCGATAAACCTGATAGGATTATCAAATGCGTAATTGTACGGGGAATACCTTCTCATTTTATCACTCAACGGATCAACATGATTCCACCGGCCTACTTGATTATCATACATTCTAGCCCCATAATCTGTCCATTCTAATCCTGAACCATCACTGAACTCTTCCCGCTGTTCTTCTTTACCGTTGTACTTAAACCGGTTCTTCAACTCACCGGCTGCTTTATGGCTTATCCCCGCCATGGTCAACCCAAACGGATAGTAATGGGTTTCTTCGAGTAAAGCACCGCGCGTATGCACCAACTGCAGGTTATCAAAGAACACATTCACCGGACTCTCGTTACTCACATAGACATAAAGATAACCGTTTTGGGTGGCAGCGAGATTCTGCAGGTCTAAGAAGTGGTCTTTGGTAAAACCGGTCGGATTTACCGGGCTGGCGCCACCGCTCACCATCTTAAATTGCTCGTCGAAGAAGATGTAGTTGATGAACGCTTTGGGGCGCTGCGGTTAACTCGCATCATCCCGGCTTGGGTCACTGATAAAAGCACCCAGCGGTGTGGTAATGTCCGTGATCGCATTCAACTGGCTGGCCGTGGCTTTACCGGCGGCGGCACTACCCGATGCGCCCAGTAAGCCGGACAAGATATTAGTACCACTGGTGTTGTATTGGGTACACCCGAAGTATTCGGTGTATACATCGACCTTGTCTCCGGCCATTACTTTTAAGGTAATGCTCAGCCCCTACTTACTTTGGATCATTTATATGTCACAAATGAGAAATATACTATTCGTAAACTACTACTCCCAAATGAATAGCGGCCAGGCTCAAGCAGGCTAGTTTCCTTTTATGTCCTTTAAAGAATGGGCTTTCTTGAAGAGCTGCCAATACTCACAGGGATCTTTTTCAAGCGGTAAATATTTAAAAAGCTCAAGTAAAAAATCATCAAAGAATTTATTACTTCCGTAAACATCTATTTTACTGACTCCATCTACAATGAAAACAAATCTATAAGCATCTGACTTGTGTCCTATGACTCGATCTTCAGTTTGTTTTAACTCTTCAATCTCCCTTTTTATCCAATCAAGTTGCTCTTTACCCTGAATGACGAATGCGTTCTCGTAGACAATCGAATCAATACGTTCATTATTTTCGTTTGAACTCCTGATTCCAGATCGTAGTCTACCTTGTCCCAGACTGTCTATCTTAATCTCATTAATACAGCCATATGGGCTATAAATAACAATATCTATTTCACTGAACACAGTTCTGCCTTTATTAAAACAACCACTCAAAATGCCTAAATACATGGCAAACACTAAAATTGAAAAACAAGTCTTCATGGTTTTTATTTTCTTTTTAAGTATCCAGGTAAAGTTTCATACGCAACCCTAACTGGCAAATTATGCTCCTTCCTGAGCATATTTTCGTTTGGAAACCCCTCTCTTTTTGAATTCGTCCGCGTGGTATATGAGCCAATTCCATGAGCATATAGTTCTTCTTGTGCCACCCACTCCGTGTAATATTTTCCGTCAGCAGCCTTATATGTATTTTGCAATTTTTGCTTCTCCGCAGCAATCAGTACGCCATCCATATTTGCTAATGCATGAATCAACTCTTGGCCCAAAACAAGATATTGCGGCTGATCTTTTCGCTCCGCACGTGCCTCACTACTGACAGCAACTTGCGTGGCGGGATTTGTACCAGACATTGTAACTATTGCGTTTACCCCCACGCCATTGCTCGCATTTTTATAATTCTCATTTTCAGGACCTGCAAATGAGGCAATTTGCTTTTCTAAATAATTAATGGTAACTTTTTTTTCATGATCTGATAGACTTCTCAATAATCCCGTACCAGCCTTAAGTTTAATATCTTTATCCTTAGCCCTACTAACAATTATCACTTCCCCAGTTTTTTTATTATAGGAAAGTTTGTCGTTTGTTAGCATTTGTAAATTCGTAAGCATTTTATCACGTTCTTTCTCACTCATGTTTCCTAAAAAAATATCACGGCCATCTGGGTCGACAAATATGGTAGGCTTATTAACGGCGTAAATATAAGGAGAGTATACATTCCATTTGTCAGCCAATGCATCTTGACTGTACCACCTCCCCGCCTGGTTATCATACATCCTCGCCCCATAATCCAACCATTCCAACCCGCTGCCATCACTAAACTCTTCCCGCTGTTCTTCTTTCCCGTTGTATTTAAACCGGTTCTTCAACTCGCCGGCCGCTTTATGGCTAATTCCCGCCATCGTCAGCCCAAAAGGATAATAGTGGGTTTCTTCGAGTAAAGCACCGCGTGTGTGAATCAACTGCAGGTTATCAAAGAACACATTCACCGGGCTCTCGTTACTCACATAGACATAAAGATAGCCGTTTTTGGTGGCAGCGAGATTTTGCAGGTCAGAGAAGTGGTCTTTGGTAAAACCAGTCGGATTTACCGGGCTGGCGCCACCGCTGACCATCTTAAATTGTTCGTCGAAGAAGATGTAGTTGATGAACGCTTTCGGACGTTGCGGGTAACTCGCATCATCGCGGTTGGGATCGTTGATAAAGGCCCCCAGTGGTGTCGTAAGGTCTGTGATCGCATTCAGTTGCGTGGCCGTGGCTTTGCCAGCAGCCGCGCTGCCCGGTGCACCGAGTAAACCCGACAAGATATCCAATGCTACCGGCGCCACATTGGGCGAGCCGGAGGTATTCGGTGTGTACCAATGGCTTTTTCCAAACACATCCACCTTGTCTCCCGCCATTACTTTGAGCGTGATGCCCAGCCCCATTTTATTAGTGCCCGAGTTTACGCGGTACATTTTCTGGCTGGTCGTCGATTCAAACGTTGGATCACTGGGGTTGTTGCCGATACCGTTATCGTTGTCATAGGCAGGCGAAGGAGCATTCGGCCCCATCACGGTCACGTCCACGATCTGGGCGGCATCGATGGTGTAGTATTTTTCTTCTATCGCCAGTTTGGCATCTTCCAAAGTGGCGATCGGGTATTTGTCTACTTTTTGTTCTTCCGTAATCAATACCCTGACGTTCCCTAAATGATCCTTGATCATGTAGTCGTATTCCAGTCGTGCAGGATTAGTGCCTTCCGCAGCGATGTATCTTGTCCGGCCTTCTTCATTACCCACGAACTGCAACTTATCGCTATAACCTAAAGCTGTTTGCAGCGTGCTGTTGTTGGGATAGGCTTTGGATTCATAAACATTACCGCCGATGTAAGTGGTCGTGGTTACAATACGCTCCGGACTGTAAATATTTTCATCATGCACCACGGTGGCGGTTGTTTCGTCGGTGATCTTTTGCAGTTTGATACCCGCGGCATCGTATACATAACTGATCGTGCCTTTGCCCGTAACCGTGATCGTCTGCGGCAGGTTCAGGTGGTTGTAAGCAATGCTCGCAATGTCCTTGTTTTTATCGTATTGCAGGTTGCCGTTGTCGTCATAGTTGTAATCCGTAGCCGTGCTCGTCTTGCTGCCGCCGAGGCTGGTCAGATAAGCCTGCGAGGCCCGGAAGTCGCCGAGTTTGGTGGTGGGATCGTTGGACGCGTCCACCACGTTTTTGAGTTTATTCGTACCTGTGTAATACGTATAACTCAACTGGTCGATCCAGCCGCTGCTCAGGCCTTTAAGCCCTTTTTGCGACATACCCAGGATATTACCGTTGGCATCGTAAGCGGTAGTGGCATCCGTACCGTTACCCATCTGCATGCTGAAGTCGATACCAGCGGTGGTATTGAACGTACTGCCGGTGTATTGGGTAAAGTTGCCTTTCAGTAACCGGTTGGCGGCATCATAGCCAAAATCATATTTGCGTTTTTCCTGGTCACCGGCGCTTTTCCAGACCATGCCCGTGATGTTGCCGTTGTATTGAGCCGCTGCGTAAGATTGATTATTTACCAGGTTATTCGCTGTTTTATCATAACCCAGATCAAAACCAAAGTAATGATCGGTAACCGCATCCCTCGCATAAGCCCGGTTCGCCCCCAGCATCCAGCCTCTTATGTTATAATCGTAGGTCAATGTCTCCAGCGGATCGGTGCTGTTTTTTCTGCCCAGCTTTTTGGTTTTGAGTTGACCGAGCGCGTCGTAGCTCATTTCACTTAAGACTTTGAAGGTCGCGGGCAGCGTCACATCGCTGGTACCGGTTTTCTTTTCGACTTTTACTACTCGGCCGAGATCATCGTAGGTCGTTTTGGTAACGGTGGTGGTCGTTTGCGAAGCCGTGGCCAGTTTTTGTATCGTGATCAAGGATTGGCCTGACCAACTGTACTGCGTGGTTATCACATCAGTGCCACCGGCAATATTTTGGCTTTGCACCTGGATCACCCGGCCCTTTTCATCATAGATGCTGACGGTAGCGAGATAAACCGGTGTACCACCCTTCAATACTTTTACCTCACTCCAGGTGGCCATGCCTTTGACATGGCTGGTTCGTTGCGTGGGTGTTACCGGAAAAGGAAAGCTTGTAGATGCTGAAAGGAAATGGCTGTTCCAGGTGGTCAGGAACGTAGCCGATAAACCGGAAGGCAGACCAGCATAGTCATCATAATGCGTTCTCGTTAGTCTATCCCAACCGCTGCCGGGCGTGGAAGTGGCCGCAAAGGGATAGTCCGTCGAGGCCGCATTAGCCTGGCTTTGCTGCCAGCTTCTGGTCTGGTTGCTGGTCCACAGGCCTGTTTGTACAGGGCGGTTCAAATAATCATACAGCGTCACCAGCCATTGGTTACTGCTTCTCAGGCTACCGTCCTGCGTCAGCACCAACCGGTCTTTGTTATCGTACACCATGTACACCGTCTTGGTACCGGGCACTTGCTTGGCGATCATTCTGCCGCGCTCATCATACGCGTAGCGGAAGGTCTGTTCTTCCAAAATAATACTGGTAAACGTGAGGCTGTTGGCCACCAGGTCGATAAAACCCTGTGGCTGGATCACACCTGCCAACCGGTTTTGTTTGTCGTAAATATAATAAGTGCAAAGCCAACCCGTATGGCTGCTGCCGGTGCCATTGTCAGCCGTCGCGGTCAGTTGCACTTTTTTGAGTACCACCAGTCCGTCTTTATCCTTGTACTCGATCACCTGTTTACCATGCTCATCCGTGGTGATCGTTTTATACAGTTCTCCTTCGGGATAAGTACCCGGTGTGGTATAACCCGCAAAATCACCACTCACCGATGTCAGGTTCCAGATCCTTACCGCGTCGGTAGCCGTATTATGTACATACGACGTTTGCACACCTCTTGACGCACCGGTCCAGCTATTGCCGGGTGCCATGCCTTTCAATGGACGGCTCAGGGGGGAGGCTTCAAATTCCGTTTTCCCATAGTAATACGTCTCACCCTGCCCCGCAACTGGGTTCAGCGCGGCATTGGAGCTTGAATAAAAAGCATTTTGTTGTTCGAAGGGGTTGCGCTTAAACAGACCATCAGTTACGCTTGCATTGCCATTGGTGGTATTAGCAGGCGCTGGCAAAAACTGGTATTGCTCGCGGCCGAGTTCATCATACACCACCGTACTGGTTAAGTCAGTGGCCGTTCCGCCCGTGATCAGGGAGCCTTGTTTGATCACTGTCTGCACCGGCCTGCCTACGCCATCCATGTATTGCGTGGCCATGCGCACATCCGTCAGGGGTCTTGCGATCAGGTTGTTGGGGTTCGTCTCCGGGCCCATCGCATCCCAGGTGCGCACCCAGTTGATCTTCGAGCCGGCAGGATACACCGCAGGAGCCTGTGCCCCGGCCATCAGTCCGGTTAATAAGAGTATGCTTAATAATTTATATCGCTTGTTCATAGCTGTTGGTTCTGTTGGTGGTTAATCAATACGTGAGTGCCTGTTGAAAAGCCGCACTGTTTACCGAGGTCGCTCCGCTGAATGCGCCGATGATGTCGCCGTTGCGATCCAGCAAATACTTCTGGAAATCACCCTGCACCTGGCTGTTGACATGGCCGTTCTTGTCGCGACGCGTCAGCCAGGTATACACCGGAATCTGCTGCGCACCGAGCACATCGCCTTTTGCCGCAAGGCGGAAGGTCACGTTATACTGCGATGAACAAAACGAACGAATGGCACTGTCCGTACGCGATTCATTGCCAAAACTGTTGGTTGGAAAACCGATCACGATCAGGCTGTCCGCATGTTGTTGTTGCAGTTGCTGCAACTCCGCCAACTGCGCTACTTTATCGCTGCCGGTGGCGATATT
>NZ_AUDS01000035.1 GCF_000425585.1 Terrimonas ferruginea DSM 30193 | reverse complement strand
CAGCCGGCAACGGCTCAAAAGCTGGCTGATAGAAACCACCAAACTGGTGGTGCTATACGGCGACAAAGAAACCAAGACCCACACCGTGTCTTTGCAACAACTATTACAAATACCCGATACCCAAACCCGGAACACTTTATCTTTGCAGTACTACAAAAAACAAAGCCATCAGCACACAGGTAACGACCAATGCCGATGGCTTCAAAAACAAAAACCAAAGATATGAGGAAAAAAATTGTCCCTGCGGATAACCGCAGGGTTTTGTCTTTCCCTTAAGTTGACGGCTATGGTGTATACACGAACCGGAATTCGGGTCGCGCAATCTGCAACATCCTGCTCTTGTTGATTCACGACACGAACCAACACATCCACCATTCCCCCGGTGCGTGTCTCCACGCACCGGAATCGGGTCGTGCAATCCGCACCATTCATCCTCTGCCGACACCACTCCTCAAACTCCGACCTGATATTTTACCCAAATAAATTTCCTAACAAAGTGAAAACAAGCACTTTATAAAATCATCGGCTAAATTACTATAAAATAATTGGTACTATGTATTACAAAGTACCAACCATAACCCTATCTTTGTGTTATGAATGAAGGTTACAGGAGAAAAGCAGCCTGTCGACAGCTGACCTTAATCATCGTTCACTTTTCAACTTTTTAACATGAACATCGAGAATACACAAAGTCAGATGCGCAAAGGGATACTGGAATTCTGTATCCTCTCCGTTATCCGGCGTGGTGAAGTGTACCCCAGCGACATCGTGGAAGAAATGAAAGCCGCCGGCCTTCATATCCTGGAAGGAACACTTTACCCTTTGCTCACCCGGCTGAAAAATGCCGAAATGCTCAACTACCGCTGGGTAGAAAGTAAAGGCGGTCCCCCCCGCAAGTACTTTTCCCTGACAGAAAAAGGCGAGTTGTTTTACAAAGAACTCGAACAAACCTGGCAGGAACTTTCCAACGGTGTCAACGCATTAACCAACAAACAATAACCGCTTACACACAAATACACACAGGATGAAAAAGATCATTAGCATAAACCTCAGCGGACGGGTCATCCCCATCGAAGATTCCGCTTACCAGCAACTTCAGGACTACATGGAAAGTCTTCGCCGGTACTTTGCCCAGGAGGAAGGCCGCGATGAGATCATCAACGACATTGAAAGCCGTATTGCCGAATTGATGAGCGAAGAAATCCGCAAAGGAGTGTCCCACATCACCGATGACCACATGCAACAGATCATCGGCACCATCGGACGCCCCGAGGATTTTGAAGGCGCTGACGCAGACCCAGACAGCTACACAACTAAAGGCAGCACCCGCGGTCAGCAACAGGCAGGCTCCGGCAGCACTTACTCCAACACTTCAACCATCCGCGGCAAAAGACTTTACCGCGACAGCAGTGATAAGTTTCTCGGCGGTGTTTGTAGCGGTCTCGCTGCCTATATCAACATCGACCCTGCCATCGTAAGAATCCTTTTCGCCATTATCACACTCGGAGGTCTCGGTATCGGATTCCTCGTCTATATCCTGCTCTGGATTTTCATTCCTGCCAAAGACCTCGAAGGTTTTCATGGCAAACGTCTGTACCGCAACCCCGATGACCGCATTTTCGGTGGTGTAGCCGGTGGCCTGGCCGCCTATTTCGACCGTGCCACCTGGGAAGTACGCCTGATCTTCGCTGCTCCATTGCTGCTGAACCTCATCTTCAGTTCATTGCACATCTTCAATTGGGACCATGGCTTCGATCTTTTCCCTAACGTTATTTTTGGTTCCATTACCAGCACCTTCTGCCTTGTTTACATCATCCTCTGGATCGTACTCCCCGAGGCACGTAACCAATACCAGAAGATGGAAATGCGCGGCGAAGCTGTTGACCTGAACAGCATCAAGCAAAAAGTACAGGAAGGCCTTTCTTCCGTAGGCGATAAAGTAAAAACCTGGAGCAAGGAAGTAAACGAGGATGCCAAAAATTTCGGTGAGCGAATGAAAACATTCGGTGCCGACCGCTCCAAAGACATCGGACGCGATATTCACAGGTCCATCAACCGCAGCAGCTACGGCATCGCCCACGCCATCGGCGTATTGTTCAAAGTATTCTTCTTTATCATCGTCGGTTCCATCGCTTTTGGTTTGCTGGTGGCGTTCATCGCCCTGCTCTTCGGTGGTGCCGCCTGGTGGCCGGTGAATAATTTCCTCTGGACCAGTGAAGCGCAGATGTGGTATGCCTGGGGCACCGTTATCTTCTTCCTGCTCGTTCCGCTGATCGCTTTGATCACCTGGCTGGTTCGCCGCATCATGCGCATACGTTCCGGCAACCGTTACCTCGGCTGGACATTTGGTTTCTTATGGACCATCGGCTGGGTAGCTGCCACACTGCTCGCCTCCAGCCTCTCCCGTGATTTCAGGTATTATGAGCAGTCCGACACCGTTGCTGTTCCTGTTAATCAACCTGCCTCCGGCAAAATGATCGTTACGGTTACGCAACCCGAGTTGTCTTACAACGGCACTTTCGGATGGCTGGCTGACGAACAGTGGGATGGATGGGATATGTCGCCTGATACGTTGCGTCTTGCCTGGGTAAATGTTGATGTGGCAAAAAGCGATGATTCGCTTTACCACGTTGAAGTACGCAAATTCAGCGCCGGCAGAACGGTTCCCGCCGCACGCGAACGCGCCGCAAGCATTTCCTATACGGTTCGTTCTGTCGACAGTCTCCTCGATCTGGGCAACGGCTTCGCCATTGATCGCGCAAGCAAATACCGCGGTCAGCGGGTTGACGTCACCATTAAAGTACCCGTTGGTAAAAAGATCCGCTTTTCTGAAAACATCAGACGTAAACTTTATAATAAAGAAATGAACCTCGGCAGAAACCGCGGCGGCACTATCAATCGCGTGGAGTGGAGAGAATATTCAGGCGCCTGGTGGCAGAGTGATGTAGATTACACCATGCAGGCAGACGGCTCCGTGCTCGGCGCACAGGGAAAAGTGACACCCGGCAACCGTTACAACGGCGACCGCGAAAACTACCGCTACGAGAACCCTCCCGCCAAACCTACACCTCCTCCGGCTCCCGGTACCGTAACCGATTCTGCAAGTGAATTGCGCAAACAACTCGAAGAAGTTGACCGCAATATCCGCGAGAACGAAAGACAAAAACAAGAACTGGAAAAACAATTAAAGAGCACCAGCAAAAATGAAAGCGTGGATGACGTGGAAAATACGGGCAGCAGCCTGTTCGGCATGCCATCATCTATCTCGTCCATGGTCGGCTGGTTTTGATATTACTCCGCCAAAACCTTCAACCAAAAAAGGCTGTCTCCTGTTTCGAGACAGCCTTTTTTCAATCAAACCCTCCCCGGCTCTCCACTAACAAGCAACCCGGAGTTTTTTTTGATCCTATTTTTTTACAAACTGTTTTACAAGCCGGCCATTGGTAGTTTGTATGACCATCATATAAGTTCCTGCAGGTAAGTTACTGATATCAATACTGTTTCTGTACCTGCCTGTTTCCTTTGAAAGGGAAAGCAGCTTTTCTGTTTTACCGGAAATGCTAAAAATAGTTACCGAAAATGTGCCCTTATCCGCATTATTGAAATCAATGGTAATCTCATTTCCTGCAGGATTGGGGAATACAGTAAGGCCGGCATTTTCTCTATCCTGGCCAACAGGTGATTGCTGTTTAACAACCGCTGGCATATTCCGGCTACGGGCGGATGGAGCGCTTTCAATAATTCTGAAGCCATTGATGTAAGTATATGCATTGATTTTACCAATGGAGATAACAAGATTGCCCGAAGGATCAGCACTTAGTCCCGAGAAGACAGCCGCGTCGCTTGTATTGTAATACGTATTGACGGTATCACTTACGCCTGATACCGTAAAGATCGTTGGATTGCCATCTGTACGTCTGCTGGCATACAATTCAACAGCATATTCCTTCGTTGCAGAGAGCCCGGATAATGTCAGCGTGCGATTGGCAGAAGAATAACTGGTATACCGCAACACTTCCGCGGGCGCCATTGTGGCCCCGGCTGCATAACCACTGTAATTGTCGTTGATACCATTGCTGTAACTCAGCGTGGCATAAACCGATGAGGCCGAACTATCGGAATAGTAAAGCAACGGAGAAATTTTTGTTGCACCATTGCTGACCGTCCAGTTATTCCACTGACTTGGCAGGTAAGGATTTGTAGTACCGTATATATTCACATGAATGGTCTTACTTACTGCCGCTGTGTCTGCAGGCAATACGTTGATCAGTACTGTATCTTTTGCCGTTGCACTGCTGTCATCCGTAACGGTAAGTACAAATTCATAAGTTCCCTGCTGAAGGCCGTATACTTTTGTGATCGCTGATGACGCGCTGGCAATGGTTGCTGCACCACCGCTTGCCTTCGTCCATAAATAGGCAGTGACGGAACCGTCAAGATCGGTTCCGGAGCCTGCCAGTTGAACAGAATCCACCGGAAGAGTGATGGTGATATCACTGCCGGCGTTCGCCGTAGGAGGAATATTGGGTAAAGGTGCCGACAAGGTTGTATCGCCCTGGCGCAGCATCCATTGATATACATTGATGCCGCCTTCAATCGGAATCGAATAATAACCGGTTGCATTATTGGGTTTGCGTAATTGCACTTCAGGATTTGTGAGCGTCCAGTTGTTCTGTGTGGGGTCCATGAAGTCATTGAAATTGGAATGCCCGCTACCGCCGAATGTTGTCCAGAGGAAAAATGCAGAACCGGGCAAACTGTCATTCATGTTATTGATGATGTTTTTGATATTCCTTGTATCTCCCGTTTGTTCAAATCCAAGAAATTTTCCGCCAAATTTTTTAGCCCAATGCCCAAACTTATCAGGATAAACGAGCGAGGAACCGTACCTGTTCACAGGATTCTGACCTTGTATATCGACAATGCTTCTCACAAGGCTCATGTAAGAATAATCATTGGCAGCAGGTTGATAAGTAACAAATCCGGAAAGACACATATTTCCGTTGCTGAACCCCATCATATGAAGTGCTTTGCGTTTGATCTTATATCGCGCAAGAATGCCGTCGATAGTGGGTTTGATCCATGTTGGCTGCGAGTTTGCATAAAGTTGCTGGATAGTGATCAGGATCGGATAATGTACGCCATTCCCCATAGGAACCGATCCGTCCCATCCGTTGTTGAGCCAGTAATGCGGACCGTACAATTGCATTTTTGAAGCATCGGTCCCTACTTCACCGAGACCAGCCATAAAGATGATGCCTTCGGTACTATCAGCAGATGGGTCATAAGTGACCCGCACGTTCCAGCCGGAAAAAGTAGTGTCGTACGTTACGCGTTGCGCATGCAGATACATTCCCGCCAACAGCGAGAGCAGCAGAAAGAATTTTCTTTTCATAATGTTGATTTGTTGGTTAAGACTAATGAAACCAAAAGAAGGAGTGGCCGGACTTGCGGCATTAGTGCAGAAGACATAAAATAGGTAAGGTTTGCTTGTTCAGCAAAAGATAAGAAACAATCTGGCTAAGCAAAATCAGCCTGAGCAAAATTTAACGAAAAAGCCATAAAAAAAATTCGACCGCCTGGTCGAATTAAATTTAAATAAAGAGGCCGTCTCTGATTTGAAACGGCCTCTTTTCTATGATCACGCTCATGCAGGCTCGGCCACCAACACCATGCGGTCTTCCGGTGTCACCGATTCCAGTTCCTGCAGAAACTCATTTCCCCAATAGTCAATATCGAAATACCGAACGGTATCAAACAATCGCTTCATGCGCATCTTGCGCTCCGTGGGATCCATCACCAATGCCTGCAACAACCCTTCTTTCAAAGACCGGCGGTCATACGGATTGGTGCGTATCGCATAACCCAATTCAACCGATGCGCCCGCAAATTCCGACAGCAGCAATACACCACATCCGTCCTCCCGCAATCCCTGCGCAGCCACATATTCTTTGGCTACCAGGTTCAGTCCGTCGCGCAGCGGTGTGATCCACGCGATATCTGCCAGCCGGTAATAAGCCATCACTTCTTCAAACGGAAAGGAGCGGAAAAAGAAATGGATCGGCGTCCAGCCAACACGCGAATAACGCCCGTTGATCTTACCGATCGCCTGCTCCAGTTCCTGCTGGATTTTTTCATACACTTTCATTCCCTGTGCCGGTGGCGTACAGATATTGATCAGCTCCACCTTTCCGTGGAACTCGGGATATTGCTCGAGAAATTCCTGGAAGGCATATATTTTTTCCAGTGGCCCTTTCACATAATCGAGGCGCTCCACGCTCAGGATGATCTGTTTATCACCCAACTCACGGCGCATGGTGTCTACCTGTTGCAGTACCGAAGGCTTTTCGCATAGTTCAGTAATGTATTCAACATTAACCCCGACAGGATGTGCGCCGAGGCGCACGGTGCGCCCGCCCGCTTCGATGCTGCGCGTCATTTTCTCTACGCCCAGCGGGCAACTGTAACTAAGGAACCGTTCGGTACAATTCATTTCTTCCAACACCTTTACCGGCAACTGGCTCTTGACCACGTCGACAAAGTTTTCCGCGTAGCGGGGAATATGAAAACCGATGTAATCGCATTGCAGCAGGCTGCCTACAATTTCACCACGCCAGGGAATGATATTGAAAATATCAGCGGGAGGAAAACTGGTATGGTGGAAAAATGCGATGCGCAAATCGGGACGCAGTTGTCTTAATATACCCGGCACCATCCACAGGTTGTAGTCATGTATCCAAACCGATGCGCCCTGGTCGGCTTCGGCTGCGGTACGTTCGGCAAACAACCGGTTTATTTTTACGTAATGTTCCCAATGGCTGTGATTGAATGTGGCTTTGTCGATAAAGGAAAAAATGGTGGGCCAGAATGCTTCTTTGGAAAAAACTTTATAGAAAAGATCCACTTCTTTTTTTGTAAGCCCGATGCGCGCGGCGAGCAGGTTGGGAAATCTTTTTTCATCGGGGTAGATATTTCTCAAGCCCTTGCCTTTTTTTTCTATCTCCTCCCATGCGATCCATGTGCCCGCGCGGCCGCCGGCAAAGAATCCCATCAATGAAGGAATAATGCCATTGGGACTTTTGGGTGGCACACGTTCGGAGCGGCCGTTGACTTCGCGCACTTCGTAGGGAAGACGATGGTAAACCATCAGCAATTGTTTTTCGCCGCTTGCTTCCGTGCTCTTTTCTTTCTCCGCTTCATGATAATTTTCAAAGGCAGGGAAATAAGCCAGCGATTCCAGTATGCCGCCGCAACCGGCTTCAGTAGCCTGAAATACATTTTCACTTTCGCGTGTGGCATCAAGCAGTTTTTGTTCTGCATGTCCTACTACCACACCTTTATAACCGGTCTGGTAAAGCGAAAGATCATTCAATGTATCGCCGGCCACGAGTATATGTGAAGGATCGATATTGAGCAGCTTAACAAGTTGAATAAGTGAACTTCCCTTGTTAACACCACCCGGCAATACGTCTACAAACTTACCGGCAGATTTCAATACATCGCAACCGGATGCATCGGCGATGCGTTGCAGGTGATCGAAGTCAGTGGTTTCATCAAAGAAAAAAGAACAGCGGCGGACTTGCGGCACCGGTTGCCAGCGTAACCCTCTTACTTTTTTTAATTTGTTTTGCATCACCAGCCGTCCGGGCCATTTGTGTTCGATGCCTGCCTGCAGCGGCTGAATGGGTTCAAGTGTGTGTCCGTTGACGATTGTTGCGCCCACATCGCAGATGATATAGTCAGGATTAGGAATAACCGGGTCGTTTAGTAAAGGAATAACGGTCTCCAACCCGCGGCCGGTAACGAATACCAGGCGAATGTCTTCGCGTTCGCGGATCAATCGATATAATTGTTGTTTATGGACGCTTCGTCCACCAAGGAAGGTTCCATCCAGGTCTGTAGCTAATACCAACATAGGCTTAATTCGTTTTTATCTGAGTTGTGTTTCTAATAATTTAAATTCCGTGAATGGCGAAGCGTGTTTGTACAGCATGCGGTAGGCTGCCGACAATACGGGCATCTCTATCTCCAATGCCCTCGCCATTTGCAACACTCCTTTCACGGCAGGATATCCTTCGGCGATCATGTTCATTCTGCTTTCGGCCATGGGCACCGAATAACCGCGACCGATCATTTGTCCGAAACTTGCATTGCGGCTGAAAGCGGAGTAGGCGGTTACCAGCAGGTCTCCGAAATAAACCGAATCGTATAAGTCCCTGGGTCTGTCGTCGACAGCGCGCAGAAAGCGCTGTACTTCACGCATGGAATTGCTGACTACTACGGCTAAAAAATTATCCCCGTAATTCAATCCGCGTACCATACCGCATGCGATACCGATTACATTTTTCAGAATGGCGGCGTACTCTACACCCAGCGGATCATCGTTGGTGATGACACGCAGATAGGGAGCATGAATAGCTTCCTGCATGCGATTGACGACAGTATCGTTGGTACCGGCGATGGTCAGAAAAGTGCGGCGGTCCATGGCGATTTCTTCGGCATGACAGGGACCGGCAAGTACAGTGATCTCATCGGCATCGCGGTCAAAATGCCTGGCGATAAAAACAGAAGGCAGCAGGTTGCGTTCCGACACCAATCCTTTGATCGATACGTAAAGACGTTTATTATATAAAATATCCGTTTCAAGCGCGGCTAATTCCGGCTCGAGGTAGGCGGATGGGACAGCAAATAATACATCATCGGAAGCAGCTATTGCTTCTTCTAACGAGGATGTTGGTCGAATAAATTGCAGATTGAGTTGTAAAAAACTCAGGTAATGAGGGTTTCTGCCATTGGCCAGCAGATAATCTACATGGCTTTGCGAGCGCAGATACCAGGTAACAACGATGTTACTCTCCGAGAAAATTTTAACCAGTGCTGTGGCCCAACTCCCACCTCCCACGACGGTGAGGTGTTGCAGGGTTTGCAATGTTTGAAAATTTGAAAAATGAAAAAATAGTTATGTAAAGAGCAGTGCAAAGATACGTTTTTAATAGGCATGAGGCAAGTCTAATTGCGTGTAGATACAGTAACGGTCTGGGGTAGAGAGTATTAAGTTATAAGTTTTAAGTAAAACAGTCTGCATCATGCTGATTATGCCGGTTCCTGTATACACGAACCAGGGCGGACGATTCCATTGACGATTCACCATTCACCATTCAATGTCGTTTCCTTAAGGCTTTAGAGGTGTTTATAGTTTGAGTTTGGCGGTTTTTTTTTGAGGTGTTTCCGGGGGAAGCGTCTTGCTGGCCGGATAATTTCCTTTGTTTTCAGCAGTATACTGTCGATCGCTTTCAGACATGGAACAACCATTCCTTTGACCACCATTACATGCAAGTGATATTTGACGATGGCTAATGTATTAGTACGATTGACCTTGTATTTGTGCTTATTGCTGGTTTGGGCCTGTTCTTTTTTCAAGCGCTCTTCCACCGGAAAGGCCAGTACCGCCGCACTGGTCATCATGAACAAGCGGGCAAAAAAATCCTGGCGTACACTCA
>NZ_AUDS01000034.1 GCF_000425585.1 Terrimonas ferruginea DSM 30193 | reverse complement strand
TCACGCTGTATGGAACGGGAAAGGCCCTGCACTAACAGAACAATCAAATGAACAAAGGTCAGCTTGCGATCACGGACAAATCCATTCCGGCCGGATTCTGTACGGCAGTCGCTAACAAATTGTTCATTATGTAATTTTTGAGTTAATTCATTGAGATAGGTTACTCTAAAAACAGGTTCGCTATTCAATACCCCCCTGTAATCCTATCCTAAAAATAACAAACTTTTTCTCTACTTAACACCTGTCAAAGAACTTCAGCCTTAAGGAAACGACATTGATTCACTATTGACTATTGACCATTGACGTTGTCCCCGTTTGTCCATCCTGTTTGTCATTACCTAAATTTTAGCATGAAAACCTTTTTGTTCATTTTCAGTATGCCCGCCTCTATCACCGGTGCACCTTCACCCGAACAAATTTCAGCAAGGCAACAATGGTTTGCCGGACTGAATGACAACAAACAACTCGCGTGGCCTGGCGGGACATTGTCTCCACAGAACGCAACGGAGCACGACGGATTTTTAATAACCGGTCTCGTAGCCGTGTATGCCGATTCATTACAGGACGCGCAGCAGCTGGCGCAAACCAACCCGGCTTTTAAAGCCGGCGCAAAGATCGAAGTGCGGGAGTTGTTGTCACCGCCCGTAAAATCATGATCGTATCTTTGACGGATGAAGGAAACCAGCATCGATCAGGCGTATTGGGAGCAACGATGGCTCAACGGCTCAACCGGCTGGGATGTCGGTGCGCCCACTCCGCCATTAAGGGAGTATATCGATCAGCTCACGGATAAATCGATCCGCATGCTTATTCCCGGTTGTGGCAATGCTTATGAAGCGGATTATCTTCTGAGCAAAGGCTTCTCTTCTGTGACCTTGCTGGATATTGCAAAGCCTGCCGTTGAACAGTTGCGGGCGCGTTATGCCGGTGATGATCGCATACGTGTACTCAACGAAGATTTTTTCCGGCATCAACAATCCTATGACCTGATCCTCGAGCAGACTTTCTTTTGCGCGCTTGATCCCGCGCTGCGCAAAGATTATGTTGCACATATGCATCGCCTGCTGCATCCCGGCGGCACATTGGCCGGTGTATTGTTTGGCCGTGAATTTTCCGATCCCGGCCCGCCATTCGGAGGAAACAAAGAAGCGTACGAAAAATTGTTCAGTCCGTTTTTTACTATTCACACATTGGCGCCTTGTTACAATAGTATCGGTCCGCGTGAGGGCACGGAGATTTTTATGATAGCGAAAACGTGAATCGTCAATCGTGAATCGTGAATGGTGAATAGTGAATGGTGAATAGTCTTCCCCCTGGTTCGTGTATACACGAACCAGGGGGAGGACTACGGCTGTTTTACTTACTCCTTAAAACTTATTACTCCCTACTTCTTACTCCCTTCGCCTTACACCTTAAGCCTTCCACCTCTGAAAACTTATCACTTAATACTTAAAACTTATTACTCCCTACTTCCTACCTTTGCAGCGAAATTCTCTCCGTAACTGCAATTTTCCTGACGCTCAAAACAATCCCTTATGGATGTTGAGATACTTTCACGGATCCAGTTTGCATTCACCATCGCATTTCACTACATCTATCCTCCGCTCAGTATAGGTCTCGGTTTGATCCTTGTGATCATGGAAGGTATGTACCTGCGTACCGGCAATAAACTATACGAGCAAATGACGCGCTTCTGGATTCGCATTTTTGCGCTCATCTTCGGTATAGGCGTGGCTACCGGCATTATCATGGAATTTGAATTTGGTACCAACTGGGCTACCTATTCGAAATATGTCGGTGACATTTTTGGCAGTGCCCTGGCAGCGGAAGGAATTTTTGCTTTTGCCCTGGAAAGTGGTTTTCTCGGCATCCTCATTTTCGGTTGGAACCGCGTCAGCCCGCGTGTACATTTTTTCTCCGTCATCATGGTATTTCTTGGGTCTATGTTCAGCGCCGTATGGATCGTGGTGGCCAATAGCTGGCAGCAAACACCTGCAGGATTTCATATTGTCGGGGAGGGAATGAATGCACGGGCAGAGATTACCGACTTCTGGGCTATGGTGTTCAATCCTTCAAGCGTCGATCGCCTCACGCACGTTTGGATCGGTGCTTTTCTCGCGGGATCCTTCCTAGTACTGAGCGTCAATGCCTGGTATATTTTGAAAGGGAAACACCTGCATATTGCAAAACCAGCTTTCAAGATCGCACTGGTAGTGGCCCTGGTCAGTTCGCTCTCGCAATTATTATCAGGACATAGCAGCGCCGATGGCGTCGCGAAAAATCAACCCGCAAAACTGGCGGCCATGGAAGGACATTTCGACAGTGCTTCCGCCGCACCCATGTATTTGTTTGGTTGGGTAGATAAAAAAAATCAGCAGACAAAAGGGCTGGCCATTCCCGGTGGTTTATCGTTTCTGACGCACCAGGATTTTAATGCACCCGTCACCGGGTTGAATGCTTTTCCCGAAGACCAGCGTCCCTCACAGATAAACGCTGTTTTCCAGTTGTATCACCTGATGATCAGCATCGGTATGTTACTGATCGCATTGACGGTATACGCCACCTGGTTGTGGTATCGTGGTAAATTGTTTGAGAAAAAATGGCTGATGATGATCTTCGCATTCTCCGTGTTGCTGCCGCAGATCGCGAACCAGGCCGGATGGTTTGCGGCAGAAATGGGGCGTCAGCCATGGGTGGTGTATGGCTTGTTGCGTACCTCCGATGCATTGTCGAAAAATGTAAAAGCAGAACAGGTATTGTTTTCCCTGATATTGTTTACGCTGGTTTATACCACGCTGTTTGTGCTGTTTATTTACCTGTTCAATAAAAAAGTAAAACATGGTCCGGTGGATGCGGGCACACCCGAACCGATAGAAGAGGGCAGCAAGCGCGACAATCCTGTATTGCAACATTAAAATAAATTTTATGGGCGAGTTTCTGGGCATCGATCATCATGTGTGGTGGTATCTCGTATTCGGCGGTGTGATCAGCGGTTATGCTATTCTCGATGGCTTTGATCTGGGAGCAGGGGCGTTGCACCTTTTCCTTAAAAAAGAACAAAGCCGCCGCATTGCGTTGAACGCTATCGGGCCTGTATGGGATGGCAATGAAGTGTGGCTGGTAATAGGAGGCGGCGCCTTGTTTGCGGGTTTCCCGGTGGCTTATGCGGCAATCTTCTCCGCCTTTTATATCCCCTTTTTTATTTTCCTGATCGGTCTCATCTGGCGGGCTGTGGCCATCGAATTCAGGAGCAAAGAACCCGGCCGCTTGTGGCGGTTGACCTGGGATTTTATTTATTCCTTTGCCTGCATCATTATCGCGTTATCGCTGGGATTGATGTTGGGAAATGTGGCCCTGGGTATGCCGCTCGACCAGAACAAAGAATTTGCGGGCAACTGGCTGAGTTTCTTCAATCCTTTTTCCATACTAGTGGCCATCACCACGCTTGCGTTGTTCATGATGCACGGCGCTATTTACCTGGTGATGAAAACGGAAAACCGGCTGTATGCGAAACTTACCATCCTGGCGAAAAATTTCACGATCTTTTTTGTGGTGAGTTTTGTGATCACTACAGTGTATACTTTGCTGTATGTAAATCACATGAGCGATAAGATCCGTTCCAGCCCCGTGTTTTTTATTTTTCCCCTGATCATGGTACTGGCGATTGCCAACATACCACGCTTATTGAATAAAAGAAAATACCGCCATGCTTTTGCGAGTTCTGCGGTGACTATTGCCACCTTGCTGATGATGGTAGCCATTGAGGTGTTTCCCAATCTGCTTTACGCATCCAACAATGCTGCGAACAGTATTACCATTGATAATGCGGCCGCATCACCCAAGACCATGCGTATTTTACTTACGATTGCATTGATCGGCACCCCGTTGGTAGCGATTTATACCAGTTTTGTATTCTGGACCTTCAAAGGAAAAGTGAAGCTGGATGAAATGAGCTATTAGAATTCAAAAGTCAAAATTCAAAAGTGGACAATCAGGCAATCAGTGACTAGTCGGTATGACTTCTATAGATTGAATATTTTTTGACTTTTGAATTTTGACTTTTGAATTGTTTCACCAGTTGGCTCCCTGATCTGCATTCAACCTTTCAGAAAAATCTTCGGGCTGATGGGCTTGCCAATCAGGATCATATTTTACAAACCAGGAGATCCAGAAGCTGCGGCTTAAGCGCATCAGCCAGGGTTGCGACGCAATCAGTAATACGGCATTGAAAATAAGCCAGTAGACAAAACGGTTATCATACACGGATAAACCAATGATCACCCACCAGGCAATAAGGCTGGCGACACTGATGGCCACAGATAATGCATAACTCACGTAGCTGGTACCATAATAAAATCCGACTTCGATCTCGGTTGGCTGACCGCAAACAGGACATTGCCGGTTCATGGCGAGGTTGTTTTTGGGTTTGATGCTGACCGGTCCCTGAAACAGTTTGCCCTCCCGGCAACGCGGACAGCGGCAGGTAAGGCAGGAAGCGAGATAACCACGGCTACTTTTCTCTGTGCTCATGCCGCAAAGGTCGGAAAATTAACGCAAGCGGAAGTTGACGAAAGTCATGCAATCACTTTTTCCATCTGCATACTTCTGCTGCCTTTAACGAGCAGGAGGCTTTGTTGAGGGGCGAGTTGTTGCAGCCATTCGCGTGCTTCTGCGGCATTGCGTAAGGAAGTGAAAGGATGTTTGAGTTGAAGAAAGTCACCTCCTACCAGCACCACCGCTTTCCACTGATGCTGGCTGATCAGATCAATAATACCCTGGTGTTCCTGCAAACTTTCGGAGCCGAGTTCTGCCATGGCACCAAGAATAAGAATTTTATCGCCGTGCTGGCGTGCGAGATTTTCAATGGCCAGCCGCATACTGCTCGGATTGGCATTGTAGGCGTCCAGTATTACCTGGTTGGTTCCCGACTGTACCAGTTGCGAGCGGCTGTTGGACGGCGTATACTGTTCAATGCCCCGGATGATCTCTTGTTCGGTTACGTCAAACGTTTTACCTACGGTAACAGCAGCTAATACGTTGGGTAAATTATAATCGCCTACGAGTTGCGTGCGGATGTTGGACGGCTGCATACCCCGGGCGATATGTACTTCCAGGAACGGTTCGCTGCGGACAGCGGTGCCGGCTACATGTACATCGCCGGTAGTGCCGTATTTGATCACGCCGCTGATGCCTTTGCTCATGTCGTGCAGGTAATCGTAATCCCACATTACGAAGGCATAACCGTGTGTGCGTGTGCGCAGGTAGTCGAACAATTCTCCTTTGCCTTTGCGTACGCCTTCAATGCCGCCGAAACCTTCGAGGTGGGCCTTGCCGCAGTTGGTGATCAGGCCGTGCGTAGGTTCTGCAATGCGGCAATAAGAAGCGATTTCACCACGATGGTTCGCACCCATTTCCACCACTGCTATTTCCGCATCCTGTTTTATTTTCAAAAGGGTGAGCGGGATGCCGATGTGGTTATTGAGATTGCCTTCTGTGGTATAGGTTTTATAGCGGGTTGACAACACCGCGTGGATCAATTCTTTTGTAGTGGTTTTGCCATTGCTGCCGGTGATGGCAAGAAAGGGGGTATTGAACTGCCGGCGGTGATGCAATGCCAGTTGCTGCAAGGTCTCCAATACATCCGTTACCAAGGTTGTTTTGCCCGGAATGGCAAAGGCTTCTTCGTCGATCACGGCATGCACGGCGCCTGCTTCGATGGCTTTTGCGGCGAATGTATTGCCGTTGAAATTATCACCTTTTAAGGCAAAGAAAATATCGCCGGGTTTGAGGCGGCGTGTATCGGTTTGAACGGATGGATGTTCGAGGTATAACTGGTAAAGTGCTTCAACTGACATATCACAAATCTACGCGATTAACGGTATTTCCATATAGCAAGAGCCCCCACAATCACGCGGGGGCTCTGTATAATAGGCTTTATGCTTTATTAGCGTTTGGTGCGCTTGGTCGGGAAGAACTGACCGGTTTTGCGGCCATTGCCTTCGGGGCTGCCCATGCGGTCCATTGCGCAACGGAAACCAAGGGTGCTGAGGGCTTTATCTTCTTCGAGGAAGCGGCGTGTGCCGGGAGACAGCCAGTAAGCGCGGTCGTTCCAGCTGCCACCTTTGTATACGCGTGATTTGTCGCTGATCATGGTGGTGATACCGTAGCCGTAAGTAGCTTGTGAAAGGGTGTCACCATCGAGGAAGTTGATCACGTTGCCACGCTGATAGTTGCGGCGGTCTTTTACTTCTTCGTCTTTCACCTGGCGGTACATTACGCGACCGGTGGTGTCATTCACCATTACTTCACCGTTCTCGTCTTTCATCAGGGTTTTATATACGTTACCACGCATAGGAGCGGGCATGTCGTCGAAGTCGAGGTTAGACATCGGACGGTAAACGTCCTGTACCCATTCGCTTACGTTACCAGCCATGTTATACAGACCGAATCCGTTGGGGATATAAGACTGTACTTCGGCAGTGTAGAAAGCGCGGTCGTTCAGACCACCCGCCACACCGGCGTTGTCACCGGAGCCACGCTTGAAGTTGGCCATGAACTTACCCTGCCAGCTACCGTGACGTTGATCACGCAGGCCGTTCATATTCTGAGACCAGGGATACATTTGTTTGTTGCTGGTCAACTCTTCGCCTCTTTTGTTCTCTTTTTTGCTGGGGCGTGGGTTCTGGTTGATCAGGCCGTAAGCTGCGTACTCCCATTCTGCTTCAGAAGGCAGGCGGTAGTCAGGCATCAGCATACCGTCTTCCATGGTAACAGTTGTACGGGGCTGGCCTTGTGGAGTTTTCAGCGGGTTCTTTTTAGAAGTAGCTGTTTTGCCGGGAGGCGCCTGGTATTCACCAACACCGAGCAGGTATGCTTTGGTGGTGAAGTTGCTGGCACCGGACTGGCCGTTGGAGATAGATTCTTTGCGAACGTAGCCTTTGTCGGCCAGGATGCCTTCATTCACGCGGTCAGATCTCCAGAGACAGAAATCAGAAGCTTGTCTCCAGGTTACGCCTACTACAGGGTAGTAGTTGAAGCCCGGGTGACGGAAATAATATTCAACCATCGGTTCGTTGTAGCTGAGCTCACTTCTCCAGCACAGGGTGTCGGGGAGGGCTGCCTCGATGATGGCACGGTTTTGTTCTTCTTCGGGATCGAAAATGCGGTTCAGCCAGAAGAGGTATTCACGGTAGTGAACGTTGGCCACTTCGGTACGGTCGATGTAGAAGGACGGAACAGAAACGCGGCGGGGAATGTTGTTCCAGTCGCCCATTACGTCTTCTTCTGTCTGACCCATGGTGAAGGTGCCACCCTCAACGAAAACGAGACCGGGGCCTGTTTTCTGGTCTTTTGCCTTGGCGACCTGGTAGCCGCCCATTTTCTTGTCGTTGTAGTTCCAGCCGGTCACGCTGGATTTGCCGCTTTTGTTCTTTCCGCAAGATGCGAGCAGCACTGCACAGGATAATAGGATTGTTAAGTTTTTCACTTTCATAATGTTTTGCATAAGCCTATGAATTGGAACAATTTTAACGCGGGTTTAAACAAATTATTGCGTTAAGGCTTCCGGTTTCTCCGAAATGCCTGCGAATATAAATACTTTCAGGAAAAAGGTTTGTAGGTAGAATTACTTTTTTTAGCGGAAGGCACTGCGTTTTTTTTATCACTTATTTTAGTGATATGGCTTTTTTTCGGGAGGATGAATTTTCCCCTAGGGTTGGCGTAAGATTTTGTCATACAACACGTTAGATGGGGAGCAGAGTAGGTTTTCCAGCGACTTTGGACACAAAGAACTACTTAATTAAATAAAATATTTTTTAGTCATACAATAATTTTTCACGGTCTCCGTTCCTGTTGTGACGTGGAATACTGTATTTAAAAAAATAAAGTATTAACTGCTGCTGCTAACCAAAATCGAAAAATACCACTATCAGGTAAAAATAGGGAGATGCGTGTTGTATCTTTTTTAGTTTCAAGGAATTTTCCACTATTTTGCTTCACTGGTTTTTGTAATCGTATATATTTGCAACCAATAATAAACATTAGCTAATGAGACCAACTGCTATTAAATTAACTGCTGCAATATTGCTTGCTTCAGGTCTTTCTACTGCCGTTCAGGCGCAAAACCGATCCAGAACAATCAATGTAGTAACCACTGCTGTACCCTTCCTCCGTGTTTCTCCTGATGCCCGTGCCTCCGGTATGGGTGATATTGGCGTAGCTACCTCTCCGGATGCTTCTGCTAATTTCTGGAACATGGGTAAAGTTGCTTTCAATGAAAGCAAAGGCGGCGTCGTAGCTACTTACACTCCCTGGCTCAAAGACATCGTAAATGACGTATACCTGGCTTCTCTTGCCGGCTATTACAAGCTGGACGACAACCAGGCGCTGAGCCTTGGCCTGCGTTATTTCAGCCTTGGTGACATTCAGTTCACCGACCAGAATGGTAACCTGAATGGTAACGGTAAACCCCGTGAATTCGGTATCGATCTGGGTTATTCCCGCAAACTGACCAACAAGCTCGGTCTGGGTGTAGCGCTGCGCTATATCAATTCTGACCTGGCTAACGGCGCTTCTTCAGGAGGTGCTACTTATAAAGCAGGAAGTGCAGTTGCCGGTGATATCGGTCTGTACTATGACAACAAAAATGCAACCGGCAATGGCTTCGCTTATGGCGTAACATTGACTAACCTGGGTTCACGCATTTCTTACACAGACAATGCTGACGCGAAGGATTTCATCCCCGCTAACCTGGCGCTGGGTGCTACCTGGACTAAAAACTTCGACGACAAAAACAAGATCACTATCGGTCTGGACATCAACAAACTGCTGGTGCCTACTCCTCCAAGCGATCTGAGCGATCCTAATGCACTGTCTGACTACCGCAGCAAGAGCACAGTAGGCAGCTGGTTCAATTCTTTCGGTGACGCCCCCGGCGGATTCAGCGAAGAGCTGCGCGAGTTCCAACTCTCTGGTGGTGCTGAATACTGGTACAACAACCAGTTCGCTGTACGGGCCGGTTATTTCTACGAAGACAAGACAAAAGGTAACCGTCGTTATTTCACTGCTGGTCTGGGTCTGAAGTACAATGTTTTCGGCATCAACTTCTCTTACCTGGCTCCAACAGGCAACGGCGCAACACGTCTGCCATTGTCTAACACCCTGCGTTTCTCTGTATTGTTTGACCTCGGTGGTAGCGGAAGCAACACTGCAGCTAAGTAAAAAAAGCTTATTTCCCTATAGAAGAGCGCTCCTCCGGGGGCGCTTTTTTTATAATCAGACAATTTGAAGATTTGAAAATTTGATAATAGGGAAGAGCGAGAATGTGCGAGGTAGTTGTTTACTTAAAATCTATAGCTAAAACTTATTACCTTTCGCCTTATGCCTTATACCTGTCACCTAAAACTTAATACTTAAAACTTACTACTCCATGTACCGCATAGGCTCAGGCATCGACTTTCACCAATTAACAGAAGGACGCGACTTCTGGCTCGGAGGGGTAAAGATTCCCCATACAAAAGGAGCGCTGGGACACAGTGATGCCGATGTGTTGCTCCACGCTATCTGCGACGCACTGCTGGGCGCATTGTCCCTCGGCGATATCGGTGTGCATTTTCCCGACACCGACGAAGCATACCGCGGCATCGACAGCAAAATCCTGTTGCAGAAAACCATGCAACTCATCCGCAACGAAGGTTACGAAGTGGTCAATATCGATACCAGCCTCTGCCTGCAGGCTCCCAAGATCAAACCGTATGTGCCCGTAATGCAGCAAACCATTGCCGCTATAGCCGGTGTTACTGAACGCGATATCTCTATCAAAGCCACTACCACCGAAAAAATGGGGTTCGTAGGACGCGAAGAAGGTCTCGTGGCTTATGCCACCGTGCTTCTCAGAAAAGTATAATAGCACATCGGACGCAACACCTATCTTTGTCCGCATGTCTGTTTCTGTAAAAATCGTCAACACTTCTCCCAATGCGCTGCCGGAATATGCTACCTCAGGCGCTTCAGGGATGGATCTGCGTGCACATCTTACCGAAAATATAACCCTGGCACCGCTGGAAAGAACACTCGTGCCTACCGGCATATTTATTGAAATACCGGAAGGATACGAAGTTCAGGTACGGCCGCGCAGTGGTCTCGCTATCAAACAGGGACTTACCTGCCTCAATACGCCCGGCACCATCGACGCAGATTACCGCGGAGAAATTAAGGTTATCTTAATAAACCTCTCGGCAGAACCACAAGTCGTACAAAGTGGCGACAGGATCGCGCAGATAGTGCTCCAGAAAGTGGAACGTATCGGGTGGGTACCCGCTCAGGAGTTGGAAACAACCGACCGCGCCGCCGGTGGATTTGGTCACACCGGAAAGCAGTAAACAATTCAAAACATGAGAGGAATTTTCATCCTGGTGCTGGCAGCCGTTATTTTCAGTTCCTGCCGGTCAACCCGCAAAATACAGACCGCCATATCCCGTAAGGATACCACGGCAACGGTAAGAATAGATACGACGCAACCCGCTCCGTCTAAAGATACCGTTAACCAGACCGCCAAAGTATTGGCTGCACTGGACAAACAACGCATCGACTTCAAAACCTTTTCCGCCAAGATTGACGTGGATTATGTAGGCGGCAATGGCAAAAAAGAGAACGTGAATGTGAAGCTGCAAATGCAGAAGGACAGCATCATCTGGCTCTCTGTCACCGGCCTGTTTGGTATCGAAGGACTGCGTGGCATCATCACCAAAGATTCCGTAAAACTCATCAACAAAATCGATAAGCTCTATACGCTCAGAAGTGTGGCTTATCTCCAGGAAGTAACAGGCCTGCCACTCGATCTGGCCATCCTCCAGGATCTGCTGATCGGTAATCCCGTATTCATCTCCGATGAAAAGAACAGCGTCACCCAAACCGGCGCACAACTGCTGCTCCTCAGCATCGGCGAATCGTTCAAAAACCTGCTGACACTCACACCGGATAATTACCAATTGCTGCATAGTAAACTCGATGATGTGGATGTGAACCGCAACCGCACCTGCGATCTCAGCTATGACAACTACGAGAACAAGAAAGGTGTGAATTTTTCTACCAAAAGACGAATAACCGTTTCTGAAAAATCGAAACTGGATATTCGTCTTGACTTCAAATCATATACCTTTAATGAAACGTTAAGTTTCCCTTTTTCCGTGCCAAGAAACTATAAGCAGAACTAGACAGTTATACTTTACAACGCAAATAGCCGTTGTAGCATTACACTGATCCCTGACCAATCCAGACTAGACCATGCAAAAAAAAGCGCTATCACTGTTGTTGTTTTTCTCCGCTGTTTTTTCCCTGGCCTCTGCACAGCCGTTGACAGATAAAACCGCGCTGGAAAAAGAACGGCAGGAATTACAGAAAGAGCTGCGCGAAATGCAGCAGGCCTACGATAAAGTAAAAGGACAAACCCGCCAGAACCTGGGCCAGATCACGCTGCTCAACCGTAAGATCAGCCTGCAGGAGCAATACATCAATAACATCAACAAGGAAGTAAAACTGATCGATGACGATATTTATCTCAGTAACCTTGAGATTTATCGTTTGCAAAAACAACTGGACACATTAAAAGATCAGTACTCACGCAGCGTGGTATATGCCTATAAAAACCGCGCGAGCTATAACTACCTCAACTTTATTTTTTCATCGACGAGTTTCAACGATGCACTCCGCCGGATTTCTTACCTGAAAGCCTATCGCGCGTATCAGCAAAAGCAGGTGAAGATCATTCTCGAACACACCGACCTGATTGCCCGCAGACAGGAGCAGCAGAAAGGCCGAAAACAGCAGAAACAAACGGTGCTGGTTACACAGACCAGTGAGCGGAATGTACTTGCCGATCAGCGCAAAGAAAAAGACGCCGTGATCGCAAAACTGCGGACACAGGAAAAAGACCTGAAACAACAAATCGCTACCAAACAAAAACGCGACCGCGAACTGCGGAATGCAGTGGCGGCGATCGTAAAACGTGAGATCGAAGCGGCGCGACTGAAGGCGGAACGTGATGCAAAAGCAAGAGCGGCAGCCGAGAAGGCCGAAGCCGACCGCGCAGCCGCCGCACGCCGCAATGCAGAAGCCAGCAATCCGACTACCAAACCGGCCAATCCTGTTGCCTCCAATACACCGGTAAGAACAACCCCGACCCCGGCTACGCCCGCTCCGGCAGCACCAAAAAGTTACCTCGATCTGAATGCTTCCGACGTAAAACTCAACAGCAGTTTTGTGGCCAACAAAGGGCAGTTGCCCTGGCCTGTTGACAATGGTGTGGTAACGATTGGCTATGGTCCTTACAAGATAGAAGGCATTGGGCCTGATGTACGCGGAGAAAACCCCGGTGTTACGATGGCAACACCCGTAGGCTCAGCGGTGAAAGCAATTTTTGAAGGCGAAGTAGTGGGTGTGTTTACGGTAGATGATAAAGCCAACATCACTATCCGGCATGGTAAATATTTTACCACCTATTGTAATCTTTCCGGTGCCACGGTGTCCAAAGGTTCGCAGGTATCGAGAGGCCAGGTGATCGGCCGCGCGGCGGCAGATGAGGAAACGGGCGATGGCAAGATTGATTTTATCCTGATGATCGAGAATAAAACGGTTGATCCCCGTGGATGGCTCAGGAGATAAGGGGGAAGGTGTAAGGCCCGACACTTCGGGCCGAAGCTTCGGCCATAAGTAATAAGTTCTAAGTAAAACAGCCATGGTTCGTGTATACACGAACCATGGCTGTTTTACTTACTATTCACTATTCACCATTCACTTAGTCAGGAACTGCTCATACAATGCTTCGTATTGCGGAACGATGGTAGCAATATCATATTGACGCGCGTGCGCAGCAGCGCGGCTTTTAAAACCTGCAAGCGTAGCATCGTCTTTCAAAATCGCTAATGATTGCTTCGTCATCTGTGCGATATCTCCCACATGAGAAAGATAACCTGTTTCACCGGCAATATTGATTTCTCCCAAACCACCGGCGTCGGTAGATACAACGGGTACACCGGCGGCCATGGCTTCCAATGCGGCAAGGCCGAAGCTTTCATATTCCGAAGTAAGCAGGAACAAATCGGCAATAGCCAGGATATCTTCCATTTGATCCTGCTTGCCCACGAAACGGGTATCGTCGCAGGTGCCGAGATTTCTGCTCAGTTCCTCCGCCATCTGGCGCTCAGGACCATCTCCTACAAATAAAAGTTTAGCAGGAATCTCTTTGCGGATTTCATTGAAAATACTCACCACATCCTGCACCCGTTTTACCTGGCGGAAATTGGACGCATGTAATAAAATCCTTTCGCCGTTAGGTGCAATGACCTTTTTAAAAGCATCGATCGGCTTGCGGCTGAAACGCGCTACATCCACGAAGTTGTAGATAACGGAGATTTCTTTTTTGATATTAAAGGTCCGGTATGTTTCCTCGCGCAGGTTTTGCGATACGGCGGTGATGGCATCGCTTTCGTTAATGGAGAAAGCAACCACCGGGGCGTATGTTTTATCTTTCCCCACCAAAGTGATATCCGTTCCGTGCAGGGTAGTGATAACAGGAATGTGTTTGCCCTCCTGTTCCAGGATGCGTTTGGCCATATAGGCCGCCGAAGCATGCGGAATGGCATAATGCACGTGCAGCAGATCGAGGTCGTTGTTTTTAATCACATCCACCATGGTGCTGGCCAGGGCCGTTTCGTAAGGCGGATAGTCAAACAGCGGATAAGTGGGGACCTGTACTTCGTGGTAGTAGATATTCGGGATAAATCCGTTAAGCCGTACCGGCTGCTGGTAAGTAATAAAATGTACGTGATGGCCTTGCTGTGCAAGCGCCTTACCCAATTCAGTAGCCAATACACCACTGCCACCGAATGTGGGGTAGCAAACAATGCCGATTTTCATCGCTTAAGTTGTTTTAAAAGGAATCTTCGCACCGGTTCTTCCTCACCCCTAAGGTAACAGTTTTGTTGGAGGAAGGTTGAGGGCTAATTTGAAAATTTGATAATTTGAAGATTTGGCAATAAGTGAATAAGTGAATGGTGAATCGTCAATCGTGAATGGTGAATCGTGAATCGTGAATGGTGAATGGCGGTTCTTGAGGTTCCCGAAGGCGCCCTATAGCCGTTTTACTTACAACTTATTACTTATCACTAGTGTCCGGTTAAATTAGGTTGATTTTCAATTGAATATTGTTTAGTTCTTTGATATCTTGGTTTTCGGTGTTGTCAAAAAGGTCTCTGATCGGCGTTTTGTCGACAAGCGACATACCTATTATTTGAATGATTTCATAAATGGACTGCGTTAGTTTTAGTTTGCTTTTTAAGATAATGACAAGTACGTAGGTTATTATAGCAATATAGATTTGCGTCTTAACTGCATTGATTGACCGGCCCCAGAAGGTTTTTATTTTTAAGTGTTGTTTTATCCATTTAAAAAGTAGTTCGA
>NZ_AUDS01000033.1 GCF_000425585.1 Terrimonas ferruginea DSM 30193 | reverse complement strand
CCTCAAAAAAAAACCGCCAAACTCAAACTATAAACACCTCTAAAGCCTTAAGGAAACGACATTGAATGGTGAATGGTCAATAAAACAGCCCCGGTGTTAACCTAAAAAAACTATCACCTAAGGCCGAAGGATCGGCCCGAAGCTTCGGGCCTTACGCTTTCACCCTTACACCTTATGCCTTTTACCTCTCTTCCGCCAGAATGACAAAATTCCCGTTTCCAGGCACGGCTGGCATTAATCTTGGCAGATAGTTATTCCGTCGTATTTTTACCGGTTCAGCCGAGAACCTGACAGAACGTCCAAAACAGAAGATTAACGCATGAAACTAGATAAATTCTTTTTTAACGCTGAGGATGAAATGGACTTTATGCCGATTATTCCCCTCAACGAAACCGACCAGGATGATGGTGTGATAGAAGTACCCGCAGACCTGCCGATCCTGCCGCTCCGCAATACCGTGCTGTTTCCCGGCGTGGTACTCCCCATTACCGTAGGGCGCGACAAAAGCATCAAAGCGGTCAACGACGCCTACAAAGGCGATAAACTCGTGGGCGTGGTAGCGCAAAAAGACAGTTCGATCGAAGACCCGGAAGTAAAAGACCTCGAAACTGTGGGAACAGTCGCCCGGATCGTGAAGCAGATAAAAATGCCCGACGGCGGTACCACCATCATTATCCAGGGCAAAAGCCGCTTTGAACTGGAAGAAATTATTTCCGAAGAACCTTATTTCCGAGCCCGCGTGCGCAAACTGGAAGAGCAGGAAGCGCCCAAAGAAGCAGACTTTGAAGCCTATGTGGCCACCATTAAAGACCTGGCTACCGAGATCATTCAACTGTCACCTAACCTGCCGGCAGAAGCTTCGATCATCCTGCGCAACATCGAAAATCCTTCTTTCCTTATTCATTTTGTATCGAGCAACCTCAATACCGATACACGCGAGAAGCAGCGCCTGCTGGAAGTAGACAATATCCGCGAACGCGCCGATATACTCATGCAGCTGCTGCAAAAAGAATTACAGTTTGCGGAGCTGAAAAATAAAGTAACGACCAAGACGCGCACCGAGATCGACAAACAACAACGCGAATACTTCCTGCAACAGCAATTGAAAAGTATCCGCGATGAACTCGGCGGCGATCCCAATACGCAGGAGCTGAAGGAAATGCAGAAAAAGGCCGAAAACAAAAAATGGCCGGACACTGCAAAAGAAGCATTCAAAAAAGGAATTGAAAAACTGGAGCGCATGCATCCGAGCACACCGGATTACTCGGTGGTGTACAATCACCTCGATCTGATGCTCGATCTGCCCTGGGAGGATTATACCGAAGACAGTTATGATCTGTCAAAAGCACGCAAAGTGCTGGATGCCGATCATTATGGTATGCAAAAGATCAAGGAACGCATCCTGGAATACCTGGCCGTACTGAAACTGAAAGGTGATATGAAGAGCCCGATCCTTTGTTTTGCCGGCCCTCCCGGTATCGGCAAAACATCCCTGGGTAAAAGCATCGCACATGCCATCGGGCGAAAATATGTACGGCTGAGTCTCGGCGGTATGCACGATGAAAGTGAAATACGCGGACACCGGAAAACCTATATCGGTGCCATGCCGGGCCGTATCCTGCAATCGCTCCGCAAAATAAAAACGAGCAACCCGGTGATCGTACTGGATGAGATCGATAAAATCGGTAACGACTTCAGAGGCGATCCTTCTTCTGCCTTGCTGGAAGTGCTGGATCCCGAACAGAACAATACGTTCTATGATAACTATCTCGAGCTGGAATATGATCTGAGCAAAGTGTTGTTCATTGCTACGGCCAACAACCTGCAGAATATTCAGCCCGCTCTCCGCGACCGCCTCGAGATCATCGATCTCAGCGGGTATGCGGTGGAGGAAAAAGTAGAGATAGCCAAACGCCACCTGTTGCCCAAACAACGCGAGCTGCATGGACTGAAGAACACTGCCTTCCGTATAACCGATAAAGTGCTGGAGAAGATCATTGCGGATTACACACGTGAAAGCGGTGTACGTGATCTTGATCGTCAACTGGCTTCCATTATGCGTAACCAGGCGAAGAAAGTGGCAATGGATGAAACAATATCCCCTTCGCTGAGCGCGGATGAAGTGGAACATATCTTAGGCAAGCCGCGCTTCAGTAATGAATTATATAAAACCGCCAACATGCCCGGTGTAGCCGTTGGGCTTGCCTGGACTTATGTCGGAGGTGATATCCTTTTCATCGAGGCCAGTCTCAGTGACGGCAAAGGTGAATTGCGCTTAACCGGCAACCTGGGCAATGTGATGAAAGAAAGTGCGAGCACGGCGCTGAGTTACCTGCAATCGAATGCGGTGCGCTACGGATTTGATTCAAAATTGTTTGAAAAGAAAAATATCCACGTCCACGTACCGGAAGGTGCCGTTCCCAAAGACGGTCCGAGTGCGGGGATCACGATGATGTCGGCGCTTGCCTCGGCGTTTACGGGGCGCAAGATCAAACCCTTTCTCGCCATGACCGGTGAGATCACCTTGCGTGGACAGGTGTTGCCGGTGGGAGGAATCAAAGAAAAAGTGCTGGCGGCAAAACGCGCGGGTCTGAAAGAGATCATCGTTTGCTGGCAGAATGAGAAAGATGTATCCGAAATCGAAGAGGGCTTTATCAAAGGCATTAAATTCCATTATGTGAAAACGATGGATGAGGTGCTGGAGATAGCGCTGGTGAAAGGGAAGAAGTAGTATTAAGTAATAAGTATTAAGTAATAAGTAATAAGTAGTGAGTAGTGAGTGGTAAGTTTTCAGTAATGGTTGTTTAACGTTGGCAATATTGGTGTTTACACCAACAGCCTGCGAAACGCGGCTGTTTACTTAAAACTTATCACTTAAAACTTATTACCGTTTTTACTTTTTAGTTTTTACTTTTAACTCAACCATTTCCTGAAATATGAAAAAGATAATCTCCCTTTTGATGATAACGGCTGCGATCGGCGGCTTCTATGCCTGTTCCGGCAGCAAGAAATCACAGCCCTCCGGCACCGTGATCAGCCGTGTGGTGGAAGACACCGCGCAGGTGGAGTACTACGATGCTGAGTTTGAGGGACAGCAGAAGTCGTACAAAGACAAAATCGTAGGGAAATGGAAAATCGTGAGTATGCAACGCCAGGCCAAAATGCCATTGGAAAAACTGGAGAATGTCACGATCACGATAGAAGCCGATTCTTCTTTTTCCGGAAAAGCTCCGTGCAACAGTATGTCAGGCGACTATACATTGAAAGGCGCGAGTATCCGCTTCGGCCGTATCCTCACGACCAAGATGGCCTGTGAACATATTCAGCAGGAAACGGCCATGGTGCAGTTGCTGGAAAAAACGGTGAGTACTTTTTCACTTGCTGAAGGCAAGCTGATGCTGCTCGACGGATCGAGCAATACGGTGTTTGTCTGCGAGCGTTAATGCGCGTATAACCGATAGACTTCAAAAGCTTCCGCAGCAACAGATCCTCCCTGCACGCCGCGAACACGTGCCAGAGCCTCCACGAACCCCGGTTGCATGTAACTGCGTTTGTGCTGTGACTCATAGCAGGACAGTGCAGCCGCTTTACGACGGAG
The DNA here is from genome assembly GCF_000425585.1 of Terrimonas ferruginea DSM 30193. Taxonomy (GTDB): domain Bacteria; phylum Bacteroidota; class Bacteroidia; order Chitinophagales; family Chitinophagaceae; genus Terrimonas; species Terrimonas ferruginea. The sequence goes on along the minus strand of NZ_AUDS01000033.1, from coordinate 15,310 downwards.
ATCACTTTCCGACACGGCAACAAAAAAATTACTTCTTATCACAGACTGGTTCCAGGGCAATTCATAACCGAGTAAACCGGTTTGCCTGAAAGCGCGCCGCGCCTCGTTGTGGATCACCTGGTGATCCTGGTGTACATCATCCGCAGCGGGAATGAAAACAAGATCGGGTTTGAGCTCGCGGTTTAGTTTTACCAGTATTTCCAATATATCCTGTCGGTGTTGCGGGAAATGTCTTACCGGAAAATTATGGAAGAAGACATGAGATTCTTCAATGCCGAGCTGTGCCGTAGCGGCGATACATTCTTTTTTCAACGTATCAGGCGCCCATCCTTCCGGCAAAGAATTTTCACACAGCGAAAACGCAGCATAAAATACTTCACTTCCACCTGAGATAAAATGCGCAATGGATGCGCCACAGCCTAATTCACCGTCGTCGGTGTGAGGAGCTAATACCAGTATGCGGGATGGGGTCATTTAAGTCAAAATTAAAAAGTCAAAATTCAAAAGAGTGGTAAGTATTAAGTGATAATCTTTGCGCCTTTATTTCTTTGCAGCTTTGCGTGAAAGATGCAGGGGGCACGCAAAGAAACATACGGAGCAAAGAACAACGTAATACTTATTTACTTACTACTTACTACTTACTACTTATTACTTAATACTTACTACTTCTCATCCGTCAAAAAATACTCCTTTCCTTCCATATCCTGCAACTTCACGCCATAAATCCGGCCCAACACTTTTCTGAAAAGATTTACCAGTGAAGCATTTTGCTGCCAGCCGCTGTAATCTTTGCCGGGCCAGTAGACGGCGTGCAGGATACTGAAATGATGCGGAAGATTTTCATATTCGCGCCAGCGGAAACCGTGGTCACCGGTGAGGATGATCACCGCATTGCCGTTGGTGTTGCGCTGGATCGTCTGTACCATGTCGCGGATCAGCTCATTTGCATAAGCAACATTGCCGCGGTATCCTTCAATCGACCGTTTGCCTAACGAGTCCGTTTCTGCCGCCGGTCTGCGTTGCAAATGATTCATGAAAAACGGCGGATGGGGTACCAGCAAATGCGTATAGACAAAACGCGGCTTATCCGACGCTACAGCACTGATCGCTTTCGTTTTTTGCACACGTTCCCCGATACCATTGAATAAATTTTCTTCGTCTTTATGCTGCGATTGACGCAAGGCATTCGTATTACGGAAGTTCCAACCGATCTGGTAGTCCGCTTTGCCGATCAGGGTGGAGCGATAGATGATTTCTTTTACCGAAGGTGCAAACGAAGGCTTCGGATCAACCGGCTGCTCCGCGATATCAAAGATAGACAGGTTGATAAATTCATATCCCCGCTTGTTCAACACCCTCACGACCTGGTTATTCCTGATCAATTGTTCAGCCTGGTGGTAATGGCTAGCATTTACTTTTCCGTCTTCCGGAATAGTGAGGTAACGCAGGTTCAAAGCCGAGGCAAGGGAGAAACTCGTGAAATTATAATTGGAACGCGCATCGTGCGCCACGAAAAAGCCATGATTGATCAAAAAGCTATCCATCCCGCTGTTGTCGAAGCCAAAGTCTTTACGGAGGCTCGACGGACCTGCATATTCATCCAATAAAATAAAATAGATATCGGGCGTAGGTGCTGCCGAAGTGTTGGGAAAAAAATACTCTTTTCCCTGGGGCACAACTTTTCCCTTATCACTTTGCTCACGATAAACGATCTGTGCAATGTCTGCCACAAGGAGAACAATAAACAGCAGGTTCAGATAGCGGGTGATTTTGCCCAGCGGTTGTTTATTTTTCCAGGTAATAATTAACAGCGTCAGCACGAGGACCGCACATAGGGGAAGGAAAAATTTATAGCTCAAATGTAGTTGCACCAGCGGCAGAAAAAAAATAGCCGCCAACAATACAAAAGTCATCAGACCCGCAACCGGCCACTGGCGGCGTAAGGCGTAACAAATCAACAGTAATACAACCGCTGGTAAAAGATAGCGCCATACAATGGATAAGTATTCCGCCGTCGACCATGGTAACGCGTGCGTCTGGTAGGCGTGCAGCACATAGAACAGTGGCAGCAGTAAAATATAATAAGGCAGCTTGCGTGCGTTCATGCTGTTATTTTCTTTTCAGCAGATACAAAATACGATTGCTATGTGGAACGGGATTCTTTTGTTCAATGGAAAAGTCTGCACCGAATGCCCTTTCAAATCCTGCTTCCGTGTAGTCAGGATAAGCACGTTGTTTTGCGGTGAGTAGCACTTTTGTTTTTTCATCTTCTGCAGGTACAAACTCGATGAGTAGCCAGGGCGATACATCGCGGAAGAAAGCGGCCACCATGGGCAGGGGAATGTTGCGGCCAATGGCGAGATGATGAACAAGCGCCAGGGCTAATACAAGATCTGCATGGCAACGGGAAATGAACGAAGCTCTTTCTTTGTTGCGGAAGCCGGTTGCCGGTGTGGGGGCTGCCAGGTCCAGTATCAGGGGTTGTACGGGCAAGGCTTCTTTCTTCAATGCCTTATAAAGCCGGTTAATGCAAGCGGCATCCTGATCCGCGGCAATTACCTGTTTTCCATTCTCCGCTGCCATCCGGGCAAATAAACCGTCGTTGGCCCCGAGGTCGGCTATTGTGTGAACATTCGGAACTGCGGCGATCATTTTTCCCACTAATTCTTTTTTGGCAACCAGGTAACCATCGCGTGTAGCGGCTTCCGTATAATAATCAGACCAGGCCGTGCTGTCTTCCTTCAAATGGCAGCGGTGTACCGCAGATTCGAGACTGCTGATCAGGTTCAGCAATTGGGTGCGGCTGAATGCCCGCTGTGGTGTTTGCTGTTCTGTTGCCTGTGTGGCGCGTTTGCTCACGCGCGCATGCAAATGGATATGCAGGTTGATGTGTAATGACCAGCGGCTGCGGCGCGGTAGTAGCGCAGCGGCCGTCGCAACAGGAATGCCTTCGGGATAAGCAAGCAGCAGTTGCTGCAATGATTGCCCGGTATAATGCATCAGCACCAGCGGTGCCAGGAATTGCTCACAGAATTGCCGGTAAGCCACCCAGGGTTCATTGCCGTGATAATGTTCAAAGGAAAGCGTATCGATCAGCACGGGTTTGCCGTTGCGGAATTGTATGTTGAACGGCGTGGCATCTTTTAAGATCAACTCATGTTTCAACGATTCCCGCAGAATGAATAAGGTCAGTAACGCTGCATCGCGCAGCATATCGAAACTCCATTCGCCGGGATGTGAGATAAAGAAAAGACGATCGGGTTCAATGGTGCAGAGTGCTTCGGGCTGGCCGGTCGGATTATTGTTCAGCGCCGTGTGCGGCAACAACCATCCTTTGTTCACGAGCTGATCGTAACAGCCGCTTTGCATCAGTTGTGCATATTGCGTGCGGTAGACAGTATTGACCTGACGATATAATTTTCCGTCCAGCTCAAATACAAAGCCGGCGGGATCGCGGTAGGAGGCCGGATGGTATTGAAACGGGCTCATCAGGAGGGAGGTGTATCCTTGTCTTTTTTCGGCCGGTGGAAAAAGGATTTGATATAAAGTTTGATGTTCTTGAAGAACATGGCAACACCCAAAACGGCGGCGGCAATTATCTGTACGAGATAACTGCCGCTACCGGGGTCGATATATAACAGATACTGTACCATTACAGGTAGCTGAGATTTGTTTTTGGCGTCAGCGTCAGCAATGTTTCATACATCAGGCGGATCGTTTCTTCGATATCGTCTTTGTGCAACATTTCAACGGTGGTATGCATGTATCGCAGCGGAATGGAGATCAGTACGGAAGGGCAGCCATCATTTGCATAAGCAAATGAATCGGTATCGGTGCCTGTGCTGCGGCTAAGTGCGCGCCATTGAACGGGAATATCATTATCGGCCGCCACCTGCTCTACGATGCCCAGCAGTTTGTTGTGTACGGCAGGTGCATAAGCCAGTGAAGGTCCTCTGCCGCAAGCCACTTCGCCTTCGATGTTTTTGTTGATCATTGGTGTAGTGGTGTCGTGCGTTACATCGGTCACGATGGCTATGTTGGGTTTGATCCGGCGGGCGATCATTTCCGCTCCACGCAGTCCGATCTCTTCCTGCACGGCATTGACCACATATAATCCGAAAGGCAATTTCTTTTTGTTTTCTTTCAGCAGTCGCGCTACTTCGGCGATCATGAAACCTCCCACGCGGTTGTCGAACGCACGGCCAACATAGTTACCGTTGGCCAGTTCATCAAATCCATCCTGGTAAGTTACCACTGCACCTACGTGAATGCCGAGATCTTCCACTTCTTTGCGGTTGCGGGCGCCACAGTCCAGCCAGAGATTATCTGTACGTGGATGTGCTTCTTTCTGGTCGGGTGTGCCAATGCGTGTATGGATAGCAGGCCATCCGAATACGGCTTTTACCGGTCCTTTTTTTCCGTGCACGAATACGCGCGATGCAGGAGCGGTCTGGTGGTCTACGCCGCCATTGCGCTTGAGGTACATCAGTCCTTCTGCAGTAATATAATTTACAAACCAACTGATCTCATCGGCATGTGCTTCGATCACTACCTTGAACGGCTGGTCGGGATTGATCACGCCCACAGCCGTGCCATACGGATCCACATAATGTGTGTCCACATAAGGCTTGAGGTAATCGATCCAGAGCTTTTGCCCCCATGTTTCGAAACCAACAGGAGAAGCATTATTGATATACGAGCGGAAAAAACCGAGAGAGTTATCGGTCAGGATAGCCTTGCGGCCGTTTTTTTTGGAAGTTTTCGCTGCTTTTGCCATAATTTTTTTCGTTCTGATGGTTCAAAAATAGGCAATTAAGCTGTTTGGGCGCATTTCTTTAACGAATCCTTACTTCGGTCTGAACGGATCAGCAAGTATATTTACACAACAAACAATACCATGAAATACAGTTTTCTGTTGTTGCTCCTGTTTCCCGTATTTGCCCATGCGCAGGACTGCAAACTCCACCGCGACAAAGACCCCTATACCCGCGAGGAAAAACTAACCACCGGTTTCATCGTGCTGCAGGGGGCAACACTGTCGATTGACGCCAATCAGCGCGACATGGACTTTCTGATCACACTTACCGGCAGTGAGCGATGTGTGAATGACCAGACCGATGTGTACCTGTTCTTTTCCGACAGCAAGCAACGGTTTTCGCTCCGCAATCAAAGTACCATGAATTGTGAAGGTGATATCCATCACATCGTCCGCAACAATGCGAATACTGTTCCCACGTTTTTGCAGAAGCTGATAAAATTCAAAGTGGCCTCCATCAAAGTGAAGGTGCGTGAAAACAAGGAAGTCACGATCACGCTTACGGAAGAACAACAGGAGCAGTTGCAGAAACTGGCTATCTGTATGTCGGAAGAAGCGAAGACCCTGGTGAAGAAGTAACGGCTTTAACATTTTGCTACAAAACCTTTTGCATAATTGCACGTCCTACAAAAAACACAGTTTATGCAAGGAAATATTTACACCAAATGGGCGGTGCTGGGACTGGCCGCTATCCTGCTGCTGCCGGCGGCCGTTGAAGCACAACGCCGTTATTATCCGGGCCGCTATCCCGGCCGTGTAGTGCGCTATCACCGTCCGCCAGCCGTTCGTTATTATCCTCCACGGGTATATTCTTACTATCATCCCTTTGCGACGATAGGTTTTGGTGGCGTTCGTTACCGTTACCAGCGTGGATATTTTTATCGTCCTTACGGGGCCAGTTTCCAACTGATAGCGCCGCCGATCGGCATCCGCATCGGCACGTTGCCCGTGGGTTACCGACGTATATATGTCGGGCCGGATGAGTTTTACTATTATAACAATGTATACTATCGTCCTTCTCCGCGCAACGGTTATGAAGTAGTGGCCCCGCCGCTCGGTGCCGAACTGGATCAGTTGCCTCCCGGTGCGAAGGTGAAAGTGATCGATGGCAAGAAATTTTACGAAACGGATGGTACTTATTACGAAGAAGAAATAACGGAGTCTGGCGACCTGGTGTACAGGGTAGTGGGAACGGATGGTGTGCTGAATACAGAAACGGAGGATTCACTGCAGGACGAAAACCGTCAGCCTCCGGCGGGGCCACAGGTCGGTGACCGTTTTGACGAACTGCCGGCAGAATGCCAGGCGGTAACGATCAGAGGGGAAAAGCTTTATCTGTCTCCTGCAGGACTTTACTATAAAGAAGTGACCGAAGACAAGCGGGTGGTATATGAGGTAGTAGGAAAATAGAGAGACCCGTGCCGGGGCAAAATAAAAAGAGAGGAGATATACTCCTCTTTTTTTTATATAGTATTGTTGAAATGCAAATTCAAAAAGCGACGAGGTTGCCTATCAGGCGGCAACTTCCTTATTCACTTTCTTGGCCAGCTTGCTTTTCAGGTTAGCGGCCTTTTTGCGGTGGATAACACCTCTTTTCGCCAGTTTATCGATCATGCTCGCTACTTCGGGCATTTTGTCAGCAGCTTCCTTACCGGTAACGGCTTTCAGATCACGGATGGCATTACGGGTAGTTTTGCCATAATATTTGTTACGGTCACGACGCTTTGCTGCCTGACGTGTATCCTTTTTTGTAGCTTTATGATTCGCCATTTTTCTGAATTTTGGACGGCAAAGGTAGGGAAAGAGATTGAAACTTCACCTAACTTCTTCCGAATTTCTTTCAAAGATAGGAAAAAAAGCTGACCCGGCTTGTATGGGCTGCCGTTGCACCGGTTTGAAAGCCAGGAAAAACAACGGCAACGTTCCCGGGCAACAAAAGACGGCTGCTGCTTGTTAAAATGAGGTAAGAAACCGTCTTTTTTGATGTTTTTCAGTTGTTTTCACGGTAGTTTTCAGCGATATTTGTGCCCCTTATAATGCTTACCCAAATTTTCCCTTCATGAAGGACTTTTCGTATATCACTAATTCTTCGCCGGCTTTTATCGAAAACCTGTACAATGATTTTGTGAAAAACCCCGACAGTGTGGATGCCGACTTCCGCAAATTTTTCGAAGGGTTTGATTTTGCTGTTACTCAGGGCGTTAAAAGCAACGGAGCCGCCGTTAACGGGGCTGCACTCACCACTGCCGATGGTGTGGACTGGAAGAAGGAACTGGGCGCTTACCGCCTGATTTTGGGCTATCGCAACAAAGGACACCTGCTGGCCGATACCAATCCCATCCGTCACCGCCGCGATCGCGGAGCCAACCTCGAACTGAGCTTTTTCGGTTTTACCGAAGAGGACATGGACAAACAATTTTTCGCCGGCAACCTCATCGGGCTGGGTACCACCTCTCTCCGCAATATCCTTACGCATCTGCAAAAATGTTATGCCGGCCATGTCGGTATTGAATTCAAATACATCAGCGACCAGAAAAAAGTAGACTGGCTCACCAACGAAATGGAACGCCAGTTTGTAAATCCCGTATCGCTGGATAAGAAAAAACGCATCCTGGAAAAGATCAACCAGGCCGTAATGTTTGAAAAATTCCTGCACACAAAATATGTGGGACAAAAACGTTTCTCGCTCGAAGGCGGGGAATCGACCATTCCTGCGTTGGATGCCATCATCAATCAATCTGCCGAAGAGGGCGTAAAAGAAGTGGTGATCGGTATGGCGCATCGCGGCCGCCTCAACGTGCTGGCGAATATCATGGGCAAAACCTATGAGCAGATATTCAGTGAGTTTGAAGGTACCGGCGCTGTAGATCAGACCATGGGTAGCGGCGACGTTAAATACCACATGGGCTTTGGCAGCGAAATCCGCACAACCGGCGACAAGACCGTGCACCTGAAACTGATGCCTAACCCTTCGCATCTGGAGGCGGTGGATCCCGTAGTGGAAGGTTTTGCCCGCAGCAGTGCCAACATCGTGCACGATGAAGTGTATGAAAATGTATTACCAATCCTGATCCATGGCGACGCATCCGTTGCGGGACAAGGTATCGTATACGAAGTAGTGCAGATGAGCAAACTCGAAGGTTATTATACCGGAGGTACACTTCACTTCGTGATTAACAACCAGATCGGCTTCACTACCGATTTTGATGACGCACGCAGCTCGGATTATTGTACCTCACTCGCGGCAATGGTGCAGTCTCCTGTGTTCCACGTCAACGGCGATGATGCCGAGGCAGTGGTAAAATGTGCAGAGATCGCTGCCCGCTACCGCAGCGAGTTCCACACCGATGTATTCATCGACATGGTGTGCTACCGCAAACACGGTCACAACGAAGGAGATGACCCGAAATTCACGCAGCCGACCATGTATGCGATGATCGACAAACATCCCAATCCACGCGAAGTATATATTAAGTTCCTGCTGGAGAATGGCGAGGCCGACGCACAGGATCTCGCTAAGGAGATGGAAAAGAAATTCTGGGCCGATCTGCAGGACCGCCTGGACGAGGTGAAACAAAAACCGTTACCGTATACTTACCAGCAACCGGATATCTGGTGGCGTAATATGCGTCGAGCAACAGAAGAAGACTTCGATATGTCGCCTGCAACGGGCATCTCACCTGAAACATTCGACCGCATCTTCAAAGCGATGATGCAATGGCCGGAAGGTTTCAAGCCACTGCGTAAAGTAGAAAAAATCATACAGGATAAGGTCCGTCTGTTTGATACAGAACAAAAGCTGGACTGGGCCTCCGGTGAATTATTAGCCTATGGCAGTATTCTCGCCGATGGTAAAGATGTTCGCATGAGCGGACAAGATGTGTGCCGCGGAACGTTCAGCCATCGTCATGCAGTACTGCGTGACGAAAATACTGATGAAGAATATAACCGGCTCAGCCGCCTGGGCGAAGGTGCCGGCAAATACCGCATCTTCAATTCACTGCTGAGTGAATATGCCGTTCTCGGTTTTGAATATGGTTTTGGCCTGGCCAATCCCAATGCGCTTGTACTGTGGGAAGCACAATTCGGCGACTTCGTTAACGGGGCGCAGATCATGATCGACCAGTTCATTGCTGCCGGTGAACAAAAATGGCAACGCATGAATGGTCTGGTGATGTTGCTGCCACACGGTTATGAAGGACAGGGACCTGAGCACAGCAGTGCGCGTATGGAACGTTTCCTGCAAATGTGTGCAGAACTGAACATGGTGATCGCCAACATTACCACATCCTCCAACTATTTCCATGCGATGCGCCGTCAGCTTGCATGGCCTTTCCGCAAGCCGCTGATCATCTTCTCTCCGAAAGCCAATCTTCGTCATGCCGGAACCTATTCCCATAAAGAGGAATTCCTGAAAGGTGGTTTCCGCGAGGTCATCGACGACACATTTGCAGACAATGCTGCCGAAGTGAAGAAAGTATTGTTCTGCAGCGGCAAGGTTTATTACGACCTGGCAGAACGCCAGCAGAAAGACAACCGCAAGGATGTGGCGATCGTGCGGGTGGAACAATTATATCCGCTGCCGGTAAAACAACTGGAAGCATTGTATGGCAAGTACAACAAGGCTACCTGGTTCTGGGTACAGGAAGAGCCGCTCAACATGGGCGCTGCATCTTTCCTGCAAATGAACCTGAAAACGATCAACTATGGTGTGATCAGCCGACAGCCCTCTGCCTCAACCGCCACTGGTTATGCGAAGATCCACAAGCAGGAGCAGGAAGAGATCATCGAGACGGCTTTCACGATTTGAGTCGGGAAACAGCCGTTTTTGAATTTTTAATTTTGACTTTTGAGTTATAAAAAAAATCCCTCACTTTCCGGTGAGGGATTTTTTTATCAGTTGAGCAAGGGATTGCTTTCTATTTCTTCCAGCGGAATATCGCTGTAATCACGAATGACATTGTATAAAGTGCCGCGTTCAACGGGTTTGCGACGTGCCTGTTTGATCAATGTTACCAACTGCGCAGTGCTCATTGCCGGGGTTTGTTCTTCAGAGCCGGCCATTGAATAAATACGTGTGGTATCATCGATTGTACCATCGATATCATTTACACCAAAGGATAATGATAACTGGGCATTTTGCCGGCCAAGCATGGGCCAATAAGCTTTGATATGTGGGAAATTATCGAGGTAGATCCGCGCGATTGCATATACTTTCATGTCTTCGATCAGACTGCTTTCTGCCACATGACTCATGTCATTTTCCTTGTTGCGGAATTTCAGCGGAATGAAGGTATTGAAGCCACCGGTGATATCCTGTGTCTCACGCAATCTGCGCATATGGTGTACACGGTGTGCATAGTTTTCAATATGACCGTACAACATGGTCGCATTGCTGTGCATACCCAGTTTGTGAGCGGCGGCGTGTATGTTCAGCCATCCTTCACCATCTATCTTATCTGCACAAATCTGTTCACGTATTTCCGGGGCAAAAATCTCTGCGCCACCGCCGGGCAATGAATCGAGACCCGCTTCGTGGAGGTATTGCATGCCTTCTTCCACTGTTTTCTTTGCTTTCCTGAACATGTAATCAAGCTCTACGGCCGTAAATCCTTTGATATGAAGATCGGGGCGATGGGCTTTGATGCGCGTCAGTAATTCCGCAAAGAATTCGAGGTTCATTTTCGGGTGAACGCCGCCTACGATATGCACTTCCGTTACCGGTTTGCCATCGTATTTTTTTACCATTTCCATCATCTGTTCGATGCTCAGTTCCCATCCTTCGTCGCGGTGCGCATAGATGCGGCTGTATGAACAGAAATGGCAGGAATAAACGCAGACGTTTGTTGGCTCGATATGAAAATTGCGATTGAAGTAGGTCGTGTCTCCGTGTTTGCGTTCGCGGATCTGGTTGGCCAGTGCGCCAACGAATGGCAGGCTGGCTTTTTCAAACAGGAGAAGGGCGTCCTCATCGGTGATGCGTTCCTGTGCCTGCACTTTCCGGGCAATAGCGGCCAGTTCGGGAGAGTCTGTCTGCAGGGCAGGAGAGTAAAGTATATCAGTTTTATCCATGGTGTCGTGTGGATATTTTGGGGCGAAGGTACAGTCTAACAACAAAAAAACCTCCCGAATGTTCGGGAGGTTTCCTGCTATGTGATTAAGAACAACTTAGTTCAGCTTGAGTACTTTGGTTTGTACTTCTTTTCCACCATAACCGATTTTCACTACATAGATGCCTGCGGCTTTGCCGGTCAGGTCTACAGGAATAACGTTGGTGTTGCTGCCGGTGAAATCTTTTCTCCATACCTGCTGTCCGGAGGCAGTCAGTACGGTGATGTATTTCAGATCGGCAGGAGCGTTGACAAACCATACATTGAAGCTGGTAGTGAACGGACTTGGCGTTACCATGAAGCCATCTCTCTTCAGTTGGTCAGGCAGCGTTTTAGCCGCGAAGTTCACGTTGTCAATGTAGATATTGTTCTGGTTGTTCGTTGTGTTGCGGAATACAACCTGCAGCGGACCACCGGAAGCGAATGCGGTGAGGTCAATCGATTCTCTTCTCCAGATATAGTTGGTAGCTGAAGGAATGAATTCGTTGGCCAGGCCGGCGTTCGGATTACCCAGTGTCTGCAATGCGGCACCCCACTTCTTGTAAACAGAAGTAAAGGTGGCTCCACAATCTTTGGTAACGAGTACTTCCAGCGTATCCATTGGTACGGTGGTAGCTCCGGGGAAGGTACGTGTTGCAGCAGAAAGATCGAAGCTCAGCGATACCGAGTCGGCACTGGTGTAACCGAGGATTGGTGTGTAGAGTTCGTCTCTTCTGTTTTGCGCCAGGTATACATAGTTGCGGATCGCAGCAGAACCTACACTGCTCTTGCCAGCGCCTGAACGAGCCCATGTAAGGTCTACATCAGGGTTGTTAACACCCCAGCCTGCAGGCGGGAAGGTGGTGCCGGAGAATGTTTCCACAACCGGACCAGGTACGGTACCGATCACGGAAGAAGTGCGGCTCAGTGTATCGTTCAGCGTATACTGGTCGCCGGTACCTGAAGCGGTAACAGGCGCTGAAGTATATACTTTCAGGGCAAGGTTACCAGCAGGGAACGTTGTTCCGTTGAGGTTCACCGTTGTCGTAGCACCTGCAGCAATGTTTACGCCGGTAACCGTTGTTACAACAGGTGTACCGTTGTTAACCGTATAGTTTACCGTGTAACCGGTGATGGCTTCCACACCTTTGTTGCGTACAGTCGCAGTCAGTGTGGCGTTGGCGCAAAGAATATCCGGAGATACGGACACCAGCTCCAGGTCGCGTTTCACTACCGGAACGAGGTTGATGTTGTCGATGAAAATGTTATTACCCCAGTTACTTGTATTGCGGAAGCGTACCAGTACTGTACCGGTAACGTTGGCAACCACGCGCTCTCTTCTCCATTCGTTGGCAAGAGGTGTGAGGTAAGCGTCTTCCATAGCAGCACCGGTAGCCAAGGTCGCGCCGGCTTTGTTGAACACCGTTGTATAGGAAGTACCACAATTGGTAGATACCTGTACCTGCAGGCGGTCGAGCGCTCCAGGGTAGTTTCTGTGTGCCACATCAAAGCTGATCTCGAGTCCGTCAGTACCGGGAACGTTGATCAGTTGCGGTTGCAGGTCATCGTTCTGGCCATTTGTGTTATTGGTCCAGTTGTCGATGAACGCAGAAGAAGCACTGTTACTGCCAGGAGTAGCTTTGATCCAGGTGTTATTATTGTTGGGATTCACAATCACCCATCCTGCCGGAGCAAAAGTAGCGCCTTCAAATCCTTCGCGTACGTTGTTAACAACAGGCGAGATGAAGAATGTGCGGGTAATGGTGTCGTTAGACGGTGTACCGTCACTACCGCCTTCAGCAGACAGCGGATCAGCTCCGAAGAGTTTGATCGTATTGTTGCCGGTTGGCATGGTAGCAGCAGGGAATGTATGGGTATAAGAAGCACCCGGAGCCAGCGTGTTGTTAACCGCTACGATAACCGGTGCGTTGTTATTAAGTACATAACCCACTTTGAATGCGCTGATGCTCTGACCACCATTGTTGCGTACAGTGAAAGAAGGTGCAATGCTGGTAGCACATTCCTGTGCTGCAGGGCGTGTGGCGGCAGAAGCCTGAAGATCTTTCCGGGGTTTCATCCGCACGTTGATGTTGTCAAGGAAGATGGTATTACCATAATCGTTCACATTGCGGAATACAACCTGGAACGGACCTGCGCTGAAGATATTCTGGCCGATAGACAACTGGATGTTTCTCCAATCAGACGCAACAGGTGTTGCATAGATCGAACCGGATGAACCAGCTGTAGCCAGTGCCGCTCCACCTCTGTCGAACAGGGTAGTGTAGGTAGCACCGCAGTTGTTGGTCACCAGCACCTGCAGTTTATCATTGGCTGCGCCGAAAATATCACTGTAGTATTTGTGTGCGAGGTCAAAGGAAATCAGTACAGAATCGGTTGCGAGCAAACCGGTATTAGCGATAAACGGTGTGCGGATATCATCTGTAGAACCGATTGCGTTGTTATTGTAGTTGTCCACCGCAGTTGAGCCGGTGCCGGTACCACCTGTTCCGGGAGTAGCCCATATCCATTCAAGTACATCGCCATCGGGGTTCACGGTGCTCCAGCCTGTTGGCAGGAATGCAGCCTCGAAGTCGTTATTAACCGGCATGGTCGACGGGTTAACGCGGGATACGCTCACCGTAGCCGTATCGTTGGCCGGGTTAGCGTCGGTAACGTTGTTTGGCTGGCTGGTATAAATTTTCAATGTAGCATTACCAAGAGGTATGGTTACAGCAGGGAGGGTAACAGTGGCAGTCTGACCGGTAGTCAGAGAGCCTGTCCAGTTGAATGGATAAGGTGTTCCCTGTGCAGTGCCGTTCACCATTACGTTGATACGTGCAGAAGTCAGGGTTGCAGCACCCATGTTCTGAATCGTTACGCTTGGGGCAACGGTAGTACCGCAACCTAACACTGTACCGGCAGTGGGAGAAACGATCGCAGAGATGCGTGCGTCATTGCCCGGTGCGGCAGGTGGAGGATTGTAAGCGGTAGAAGTAAGCAATGGTCCGCGGTCAGGAGACGTAAATGCTTCTTCCATACGGGCATTTTGTCCTTTGGTGAACATTACCAGGGCAATGTCATCACCATAGTCCATGAAGTTCTGGTACATGATACCGGTTCCTCCCGGTGTACATTCGTCAGTCCGGATAACGCCGGTACCTGTAGGATCGGAGTTACCGTAGATGGCGGCACACTGGTTGGGCGTATCATCCTGGCCCGCAGGAGCACCAGGGAAATCAGTTCCGAGACAACGGTTGGGGCCTGCGCAGTTGTCTGCACCACCCTGGGTATCGTCCGCCCATATGTGTCGGAGGTTCAGGAAGTGACCCAGTTCGTGCGTGGTTGTGCGTCCTCTGTTGTAATCAGGATACAGGTAAGAAGCGTTGGAACCGAAAGCGCGGTAGTCGCAAACAAAACCGTGCAGGTTCAGGTTGCGCGGGTCACCGGGAAATACGGAGATACCGAGGATAGGATCAGAAAAAGCTACCACCCACAGGTTCAGGTATTTTGTTCCATCCCATCCGTCAAGACCGCCGTTAGCGGTACGTTTGGCATTGTCGGCAGTACCCGCCGTAAAGGTAATGGCGTTGGTACGGCGTTCGATACCTGTTGTGAGAAAACCGTTAGGATCGGTTTTCGCCAGCAGGAACGTAATGCCCATTTTGCCGTAAACAGGTTTAAAATGCGCAGGGATACGTGTGCTGTCTGCGTTTTTGCCCTGATAGTCCCTGTTGAGGGTATCGATCTGGGATTGCAGAATAGCATCGGTAACCTGTGCCTGCATGGCTGCACTACCGATTACGTGGATAACCACTACAACGGTATCTTCCAGCGCCATCACACGGTTTGCATTTTGTGAAGCCTGCTGCTGAAGGCGGTGCTGATTTGCTTCAAACTGACGTTTGAAGTCGGGGTTCTGCCGGAAGAGCTCGGCATAAGCTTCCATCGTTCCGCATCGTTTGATCGATGCCGGAGTTCCGGGAGAGGTGACCGGCTGTTTTTCACCCGTAGCCTCCAACGTCCGCTTCTGTGCGAAGACGTGGGTGGATAGGAATAAAAACAAGCCTGCCGCAAGTACTTTGGTAAAATTTCTCAAAGCAGTATAGTTTTAAGTTAGGAAATACATTCAGGTTGCCTGAAAATAAGCCCACAATAATACTGAATAATGGAATTTCCGGGAAAAAAATCTTCCCACGTTCGTTAGCACAAATCCACGCGGGTAGCGCTCCCCGGCTGATCATACAGCCTCATACAGGGAAATAATTTTCAGTTTTTTTGACAGTCTGAACGACAATTTACTATCTTCCCCCCAATGTCGTTTCCTTAAGGCTGAAGTTCTTTGACAGGTGTTAAGTAGAGAAAAAGTTTGTTATTTTTAGGATAGGATTACAGGGGGGTATTGAAT
>NZ_AUDS01000032.1 GCF_000425585.1 Terrimonas ferruginea DSM 30193 | reverse complement strand
CTTCCCCCGGAAACACCTCAAAAAAAAACCGCCAAACTCAAACTATAAACACCTCTAAAGCCTTAAGGAAACGACATTGATTGACGATTGACCATTCACGATTCACCATTCACGCTTGTCGTTATCTGAAAATAATCCGCATCAAACTTTATGGGAGTAACCGGCGAAGAAAAAATTCCGAACACGCTGCTGCCGGAGCCACTCATAGAAGCATATACGGCGCCTGCATCGTAAAGTTTTGCCTTGATGCGCCCAATGGCGGGATGTTGGGCAAATACGGGTTGTTCAAAATCATTCACAATGGAATGTTTCCAGGTATCGATGGGTTGTTTGAGTAAGGTGGGTAATGTTTCCGCCGGTACTGCAGGCGTGAGTTGCGAAAAAGCCTGTGCCGTGGAAACATGAATGCGCGGATGGATCAGGACGATCCAATAGCTGGAAAGATCGAGATCAATTGCTGTCAGTTGTTCGCCGCGGCCGGTAGCATAGGCGGGACTGTTAACGAGAAAAAAAGGAACATCGCTTCCTAACTGCAATGCGTATGCCGCCAATTGTTGTGACGAAATACCGAGTTCGAAACGTTGGTTCAATAGTATAAGGGCAAAGGCGGCGTCCGCACTGCCTGCACCGAGGCCGGCACCGGGGGGCAATGTTTTATGTAAATGAAATTGCACCGCTGGCAATTGCGGGTGATCTTTTTTCAGCAACTGCCAGGCTTTAATAACCAGGTTGGTCTGCGGATCACCGGGAACAGGTTGTCCGCTTAACTGAATAGTGGCAGCGCTATCTTTTCCGCGTGGAAGAGGAATAGCTTCGAGGATGTCGCGAACAGCGATTGGGAGGAAAACCGTTTCCAGGTCATGATAGCCATCAGTTCTTTTGCGCAGGATGCGCAGGCCGAGGTTGATCTTGCAATTGGGAAAGTTGACCACGCGGGTTACTTTTTCTTTTTGCGGCTGTTGATCTCGTCGCGGATGGTGATGGCGCGGATATAATCTTCGTTTTCGAGCACTTCGTTGAGCAATTGGTTCAGTTCATCGAGGCTGAGGCTTTTGAGCTCTTCGTGGCTGGCGGAGTCCGTTTCTTCTACTACGGCAGCTTCTGGTTTTGAAGATTTTTTCTTTTTGCCGGCCCCGGTGTCTTCCATCATAATGCCGGCGCTTTCGAGGATGTTTTCGTACGTATAGATCGGGCATCCGAAGCGTACGGCCAGTGCCAGGGCGTCCGAAGTACGCGAGTCGATCTCGATGGTATCGTTGTCAGATGAGCAGACGAGTTTGGAGTAAAAGATGCCTTCCTGGAGATCGCAGATAATGATTTCGTGCAATTCAATATTGAAGGCATTCAGGAAGTTTTTCATCAGGTCGTGGGTGAGGGGTCTGCTGGGTTGCATTTTTTCCAATGCCACCGCAATGGCTTGAGCCTCAAATCCGCCGATCACGATAGGGAGCCGGCGCAAACCATTCACTTCTCCCAATACCACAGCATACGAATGCGTCTGCGTAATGCTGTGGGATAAGGCCACTATTTCCAGTTCTATCTTCTTCATAAATATCCCACGAAACTACGGCTTTTGCCGAAAAAAATAAACCAGCCCTGCCGGTTAATTCAAAATTCAAAAGCCACAGCGTTATCAGTTATAAGCAGTAAGTTTTAGGGAAAACAGCCTTCTTTTGGCCGGTAGTCACGCAGTTTTGACTTTTGAATTTTTACTTTTGACTTTAATCGGGCTTCCGCGCAGGAGTTGTCTGCCCGTTTTTCTTCTTTTTGGGGGCAATCGGTGCTGCCGGAGGAGGTGGTGGCGGCGGTTCTTCCACGGCCTCTGTAGTCACAATAGTGTCCACCATTACGGCTACGGAATCCGCGGGATAATCGCCTGCAGAAAATCGCCTGTCTTCGGTATAGCCGGCCGGCGGGATCATGAAATCGGCTGAAGGAACCGTCATGGGGATTACTTCCACCGCTTCCATGATAAAAGATTCGGACCGGCTATCTGTTATGTCAAATTCCCTGGCAAAACGTGCGTCCAGCCGCAGGGCAATGTGGTTGTCATGGATTACCAGGAATTCTGGATTGATACGGAGGGAGTCGGGGACCGGGAAGTACAAATCCGGCGCCGTATAGGCAACAACCTGGTTGGCCCTGAACCGCTCTCCGAGTACCGATGAAATGGAAAATGCCATGCGTTCCCCTGCCTGCGTTTTGTAACCGGCAATTGTTTTCTCATCAGCCTTAACTACGGCAGGTTTGGCGCTGAACAGCGGACGGCCAAAATAAGTTTTCGCTTTAGTGTTGAGTGTATATGTTTTACCGGAATCTATTTTTACCACTAACTCTTCCTTATCGAAGAACTCCTTGTCGCGAAATTTGAGACGAAGAACATTTTTACCGAAGTATACTTTCAATTCCGCCTCATCTCCGTGATCGGTAATGCCTTTCAATTTGTAGGTGATGATGCCTTCAAATGGTGTTTGCGCCTGCAGGGAAGCTGCTAACAGGAAGAAGGTGAAGGCCAGGTAAATTTTTTTCATGATAAGTCAAAGGTAAAAATTCAAAAGTCAAAATGGTGAATGGTGAATGGTCAATCGTCAATAAAAAAGCCATGGTTCGAGCCCTTCGAGTGCCTCAGGGAGCGAACCATGGCTTTAAACTTATTACTTACTACTCGTAACTCAACTAACGCCTTTCAGTTTCCTGATCGCTTCCGTCAGCTTCGGTACTACCTCAAATGCGTCGCCTACAATTCCGTAGTCAGCTGCTTTGAAGAAAGGCGCTTCGGGATCTTTGTTGATTACTACAATCACCTTGCTGCGGTTTACGCCGGCGAGGTGCTGAATGGCACCAGAAATGCCGATGGCGATATAAAGATTAGGCGCAATAGCGAAACCTGTCTGGCCTACGTGTTCGTTGTGCGGACGCCAGTGTGCATCGGCAACCGGGCGACTACAAGCCGTAGCAGCATGCAGGACTTTGGCGAGGTCTTCAACAATTCCCCAATGCTCGGGGCCTTTCAATCCGCGGCCACCGCTTACTACTACCTCTGCTTCTGTCAGCGGCACTTCACCACTTGCGCGGTTCACGCTGGCGACTTTCACGCGCGCTTCATTGGCCTGCACGGTTGCGGCAACAACTTCTGCAGTACCGCCTGTTTCCGTTACAGGGTAAGCATTCGGGTTAAGGGAAACGATTTTTATGGGTGTGTTTACGGTAACATTCGCAAATGCTTTACCGGAGAATACGTTTTTACGCACCGTGAAAGCGCCGCCTGTTTCGGGCAGTGACACGGCACCGGGTACCAGACCTGCTTTCAGACGGGCAGACAAACGTGGGGCGATCGCTTTACCATTCAGGTTGTGCGAAAGCACAATCACGTCAGCACCGCTGGCAGTGGCCAGTTCGGCAATCGCTTTTGTATAAAGTTGCGCATCGAAATTGTTGAATACATCGGCGGTAACATGGTGGACTTTTTTTACACCAAAGCGACCGAGCGCAGCGAGATCTTCGCTTGCAGCTCCCAGCACCACGGCTTCTGCAGCAGTACCGGTTTGTTCCGCAATTTTAGCTCCATAGCTGAGTGCTTCCAGGGAAGATTTTTTCGCTTGTCCTTCAGCAGTATCGACAAATATTAAAACAGACATGTTTGAAGTTTGAAAGTGATGAATGAGAACAATCGGATGGCTGATCAGATGGCTTTTGCTTCTTCGTGCAACAGGCGCACCAGTTCTTCCACGTTATCGGCCGGCACCAGTTTTACGCCGGCTTTGGCAGGCGGCAGACCGAAGCTGGTAACGCTTGTGAGCGCATCTACAGCAGCAGGTTCCACCACTTTGAGTGGCTTGGTACGGGCAGCCATGATGCCACGCATATTGGGAATACGTTGTTCGGCCATTCCTTTTTGTGCACTTACCACAATCGGCAGTGAAACTTCATTCACTTCTTCACCGCCTTCGATTTCGCGGGTGAGGGTAGCGGCAGTGCCGTTGAGTTCCAGCTTGGCAGCAAGGGATATGAACGGCATGTCCAGCAACTCGGCTACCATGCCTCCGATGGCAGAACCATTGTAGTCGATGGTTTCTTTACCGGTAAAGATGAGGTCATACCCACCTTCTTTGGCCACGGCGGCAATCTGCGAAGCAATATAAAAACTGTCCTGGCTGTCGGCATTTACGCGGATAGCTTCGTCGCCACCCAATGCCAGCGCTTTACGGATCACAGGTTCTGCATCCGCACCACCCACAGTAATAAGGTGAATAACCGTCGCAGGATCCTTTTCTTTCAACTCGATGGCACGTACAAGTGCATACCACTCGTCATAGGGATTGATGATCCATTGCACGCCTGCGGTATCGAATTTCGTGTTGTTGTCGGTGAAAGCTATTTTTGCCGTTGTGTCCGGCGTTTTGCTGATACAAACTAAAATCTTCATTACGTGAGTTTTGAAGTGATCGTTAGAAAGGTAGGTAGGTTAGTTGTTTATGCAACTATAGCAAAGATAAGCGAAGCAAAATAATAATGGTCACAAAACGGAAATTTTTTTAAGGCTTATGGACCGTATACAAAAGCTCCTGGCGATGTTGGCAGATCAGCCTTCGGACAGCTTTTTGCAGCATGCCCTGGCGCTGGAATATGTAAAGGCCGGAGATGACGAAAGTGCCCGTAATCGTTTTCAGGCGCTGCTTTCAGCCGATCCCGGCTACGTTGGCAGCTATTATCATCTGGGTAAATTGCTGGAAAGACAGGGCGAGGACGAAGCCGCTATTTCCGTTTATCGCAAAGGAATGGAAGTAGCGCAGGCCGCCGGTGAAAAACATGCTTACGGGGAATTGCGGGGAGCACTGGAAGAACTGGAATTTTAAGCGCCATGGTTGGCAACAATCAGCAGATCGGCCAACAATACGGCCATTGCCAGCAGACCCATACGGAATACAAATAACCAGACGGAAACGAGCGCCAGTCCTATCATGATTTCGGGATAATGATTTTCTTCACAGGGAGCAAGGCGCAGAACGCCGGCAATAAGTGTGAATGTAAGCAGTAATAAAAATGGCCATTTCAGCGCAGGCTGTATCCGGATCAACCAATGGCGAAAAGAAACAAGCGAAGATTGCATTAAGATGGATTTAATAACACAATTTAAAAATTATATAAAGCAACACGATCTTTTTACCCAAAAAGACAAACTGCTGCTGGCCTTAAGCGGCGGTCTGGACTCCGTTGTGCTCTGTGAATTGTGTCATCGCTGTGATTTTGATGTGGAAGTTTTGCACATGAACTTTCAATTGCGCGAAGCGGAAAGCGAGCGTGATGCCGCTTTTGTTGAAAAGCTTGCGCAGCAGTACACCTGGCCTTTTCATTTGAAAAAAACACAGGCTGCCGCGGAGTCGGAACGCCTGCGCAAAGGCATCCAGGAAACCGCACGCCTGCTCCGGTACGATTGGTTTGAAGCATGCAGAGTGGATATCGCAACTGCTTCCGGCAAAAGAACATGGGTGCTTACCGCGCATCATCTCGACGATAATATCGAAACGTCCGTCATGCATTTCTTTCGCGGCACAGGCATTGCCGGTTTGCGTGGTATGCTGCCGGTCCAGGGAAATGTGGTGCGGCCCTTACTGTTCGCATCGCGTCAGCAATTGCAGCAGTTTGCCAAAGAGCAACAGCTGACATGGGTAGAGGACAGTTCCAATTTGCTGGAAACATACGCGCGTAATTATGTGCGTCATTCATTGCTCACAACGGCGGAAAGAATTTATCCGGATCTGCAAAACCGCCTGGCAGGCAATCTTGCCCGCTTCGCGGAAACGGAAGCCTTGTATAAACAGGCGATCGCCTGGCATCGCAAACAATTGGTGGAGCAAAAAGGGAATGAAATGCATCTTCCCGTGCTCAAGTTGAAAAAGACCATTCCGCTGCAATCTGTTTTGTATGAATTGCTGCAGCCATATGGCTTCCAGGCCACACAACTCCCGGATGTGATGTCCCTGCTCGATGCGGAGACAGGCCGTTTTGTAGCGTCTGCTACGCATCGCATATTGCGCAACAGAGCCTGGCTGGTGGTATCACCAACAGACACCATTGACGCGGTTACCATCTTGATCGATGGACCGGGTCTGTATACCTTTCCCGGTGGGGAATTACAGTTGACCGAACGCGAATACAGGAAAGAGGAAGGATTGGAAACGGACGCAACCACAGCCATCCTCGATGCGCGTAAGATTTCATTTCCTTTGTTGCTGCGCAAATGGAAAACCGCAGATTATTTTTATCCGCTGGGCATGCGAAAAAAGAAAAAGATCGCGCGCTTCCTGATCGATCAGAAGAAGTCTAAAATTGATAAAGAAAAGATTTGGGTGCTCGAAGCACAACACCGCATCTGCTGGGTGGTCGGTCATCGTATCGATGATCGCTTTCGCGTGCTGCCGGCTACGTCGAAAGTACTCGGGCTGAAATGGAAACCGGCTTAGAAAAACTTACTCAGGTGCATCTGTACCTTTTCTACAAAACTTCGCGGAATATCGTAGTCGGAATACAGGGCCGACAATGACAGCACAAATACTACGCCGTACAAGGCACCCCAGATGTGGGCGGAGTGGTTGATATTATCGGCCGCGCGGCGCGCCAGCATGTGCGATACGATAAGATATAAAGGCCCGAAAATATAACCCGGAATGGCAATCGGCAGGAAGAACATACTCACGCCGCTTCTTGGCTCCAGCAACAAAGCTGCAAATACCACCGCACTTACCGCACCGGATGCACCCAGGCTGCGATAATGATAATCGTTGCGGTGTTTGAGATAGGTAGGCAGTAAGGAAACAAATAGTGCCGACACATACATCAGCAAATAGAGGAGTTTTCCGCGTTGCACACCAAAAATCTGCAAAAATCCATAGTCGATTCCATCTGAATAGCGGTAGCCATTTTCCACCAATTGCCCGAAAGAATACAGGGCCACCATGTTGAAAATAAGGTGCAGCCAATCCGCATGAATAACACCCGAGCTGAAGAAACGATACCACTGACGACGGTTGGTAACCGCAGGCGGATAAAAGATCAGGTCATTGATGACCTTTTGATTATTGAAACCGGCAATTGAAGTGACAGCCGTTGCGATAACGATGATGAGGGTGATACTCAGTTCCATGCTTTAAATATACGGGTTATGCGTAATGCGTAGTATACCTAAACGTGATGATATTTTTCATTGCGGATAATGGTGCAGGCGCGATACACCTGCTCGGCCAGTATCAGTCGTACCAACTGATGCGGAAATACCAGTTTGGATAAACTCCAGGTTAGCTGGGCTCGTTGTCTTACTGCTTCCTCTACACCAAACGCGCCACCAATCAGGAAAATGATTTTTCGTGTACTGGCATTGGCGCGTGTTTGAATGAATTGTGCCAGTTCGGGTGAACTCAGCATTTGTCCGCGCTCGTCGAGCAACACGAGAAAATCATCTTTATCTATATGCTCCAGTACGAGTGCGGTTTCTTTCTTTTTGAGTTCAGGTTCGGAGAGTGCTGCAGCTTGTTTGGGTACGGGCAGCAGCAGCCATTCGGCTTTGAAATAATTATTCACGCGTTTGGTAAAGTCTTCGATGCCTGCCTTTACCATGGCTTCATGCGCTTTGCCTATGCTGCAGAATTGTATTTTCATAAAAACAAAAGCCTTCCCGCCATAGCGGGAAGGCCTGGTTGATCAAAATGCTTTTTTCGGAGGTTCAGCGGAAATCTGTACTTCCGTTACTTTTCCATATTTCTCTGCGATTTTTTTGATATCGGCAGCTTTGCCTACCAATACAAATTGCAGTTTGTCTTTGGGAAAATAAGTGTTGATGATCTGACGCGCTTTATCAAGTGTAAGGCCATCCACGTTTTTCTGGAAATTGTTGATGTAAGATTCATCGAACTTGAACCAGAACATGTCGGTCAGCAGACCGGCAAGTTGGCCGCTGGTTTCGTAGCGCGGAGGGAACTGGCCTTTTACATAATTCTTTGCAGAAGCAAGTGCCTGTTCGTCGATGCCTTTTTCATGCAGCGTCTTCAGTACTTCCAAAGCCTTGTCGATAGCCGGCTCCGTCGTTTTTGAAGCGGTGAAGGTGGAGATTACAAATGAGCCACCGTTCTTCAATGGTGAGAAGGAACTGTTGGCGCCATAGGTAAGACCTGTGTTAACCCGCAGTTCGTCGTTCAGCATGGAAGTAAAGCGACCACCAAATAAAGTATTGATTACGGAGATCGATACAAAGTCGGGGTTGTTGCGGCTCACACCCGGTGCACCGATATAAAACGTGGTTTCTTTTGCATCGTCTTTGTTTACCAGCAGCACGCGGTTCTCGTTGGGCTTGCTGATCGGGCGCGCAGCGAGATTGGCTTCGGGCTGACTGCCTTTTTTCCAGCCGGCAAAAAGTTTGGTCAGCAGCGCTTTCATTTCCTTGCTGTTAAAATCACCGGCAACAGCAATGGCGCTTCCGTTGGGAATATAATTGTTATGGTAAAACTGTTGGGCATCTTTTGCTGTCAGCGCAGCCACCGTTGTTGGCGTGCCGGCCACAACGTTGCCGTATACGTGATCGCCGTAGATCAGTTTATCGAAATAAGAACCGATCACTGCGCGCGGACTTTCCTTGGCCTGGTTGAGGCGAACGAGCACGCGGTTTTTTTCTTTGGAAAATTCAGCCGTATCGAAAACCGGGGCTGTCAGTAATTCCTGGATAATACCAAGCACTTTTTCGCGGTCTTTGGAAGCGAACTCGGCAGAGAGGCGTGCCGCTTCTTTGGTGCTGTAAGTGTTGATGCCGGCACCAATGAAGTCGAGTTCTTCATCGAGTTTGGCTTTGGGATAAGAGCGTGTGCCGTGTTTCAAGGCAACGGCGGTCAGTGAAGCTAAACCGGCTTTATCGCCATCATAAATGGCACCGGCGGGAAGAATAGCCGATACGCTGATCATCGGTACTTCACGTTGCTCCATCAGGTAAACGGTGAGGCCATTGGGCAACGTGAACTTCTGGTAAGCAGGCAATTTATAATCCTGTGCAAAAAGCGTGGCGCTCTGTACGAGCAGCAATGCCAGGATAAATGAGGTAAATCGTTTCATATATAAAAAGATAGATCGTTAAAAATTAGTCGTCTGTTTTGGATTTGAGTACGCCTACGGTGCGGGTAGTCTTGACCAGGTATTTATTGGCTACCCGGCGGATATCGTCGAGTGTAACTTTGTTGTAAGCGGCAGGTGCATCAAACATTTTGCGATAGTCGCCGAAGAAAACTTCGTAAGTGCCGATATTGTTGGATTTGCCGTTGATGGTCTCCACCTGGTCGTAAAACTCGATGAGTTTTTTGTTTTTCACTTTTTGCAATTCACGTTCGGTGATGCCGTCTTTTTTGATCTTCTCCAACTCTTCATAGATGGCTTTTTCCAGGTCTGCTTCATTGACGCCTCTGTTGGTCACGGCATAAATACCGAAGAGGGTAGGATCAAAGCTTTCGCTGTAACTGGCAAAAACAGAAGTGGCCAATTGTTTTTGATCGACGAGTGCGGAATAGAGGCGGGATGATTTACCGCTGGAAAGAATATCGCTGAGCAGCATCAGTGCGTAGTAATCTTCCTGCGTGGCTTGCGGTGCTTTGTAGGCAATACCGAGGTAAGGCGTGCTAACGTCTTTGCGGATAGCGATGCGACGTTCGCCTGTTTGTTCGGGCTCGACGAGGTGAACCGGAGGAGGGGCTGGTTGCGCCGGAATCGGCTCGAGGTATTTTTCTGCGAGGCGGCGGATATCGGCAGCTTTGATAGCACCGGACATTACCACTACGCAATTGTTGGGCGCGTAATAAGTGCGGAAATAGCGTTCAAGATCGGTCTGTTTCCAGTTTTTGATATCGTCTTCATAACCGATAACCGGCCAATGGTAGGGGTGTTCCTGGAAAGCGACGCCCTGTATGCCTTCCATGATCATGCGCCAGGGAGAATTTTCGAGGCCGGTGCTTCTTTCGGAAGCAACGACGCCTCTTTCGCTTTCCACCATTTTGGGATCGATGGTGAGGCTGGAGATGCGGTCGGCCTCGAGATCGAAAATGACTTCGGTGGCGGAAGCGGGGAACCAGTTGGTATACGCGGTGATGTCTTCGCGGGTATAGGCGTTGTTGGCGCCGCCGTTGAATTCCATGGTGCGGTCAAACTCCTTGGGGCCGTATTTTTTGGCGCCGTTGAACATCATATGTTCGAAGAAGTGGGAGAGGCCGGTAATACCCTGGTATTCGTTGCGGGAACCGACTTTGTAGAACAGGTACATATTGGCGTTGGGGATGGAGAAGTCTTCGATGACGAGGAATTTCATCCCGTTTTTGAGCGTGAAGCTCTGTACATCGTCTGCTTTGAGCTGCGCTTGTGAGGAGAGCGACAGCAGGCAAAGAGTGGAAAACAACAAATGTCTCATATTGCGAAAGTGATTAAATGAATGCTAAAGCTAAGTAATTCGGGGTATGGTAAACAACCGTTTATGGAAAAGATGGGTTGCGGAAACGGAAAAAAAATATTGAAGAAAACCGAAAATCTTTTTGTGTGGAATGAGTTTTTCTTTACTTTTGCCCTCCCAATCAAGGGAATGGCTGCGTAGCTCAACTGAATAGAGCATCTGACTACGGATCAGAAGGTTTCAGGTTTGAATCCTGACGCGGTCACTGGAAAAAAGGAAAGCCCTGCAATTTGCGGGGCTTTTCTTTTGCAAAATCTCCTCTGGCACAAGCTGTTCCTCTGGTATTATTTCATGACCACCGGCGATCGTTTAGCGCCTGTTTGTAGCCAAATGGTAGCCAAATGGTAGCCAAAAAAGAACAGATCGTCAGGACATGCGTATATTGTTATCATAAAAACCATGACGCCATGCTCCGAAAAAACCTTCTAACCGCTTTACTGGCTCAGTTATCCGTTGGTTTATACGCCCAAACCTATATCACCAACGTCACAGTCGCTGACGTGGAAAAGCAAAAGCTGGTTCCCAACCAGACCGTCATCATCAGCGGTGAACTGATCACCAAAATTCAGCCGGCCAAAACTAAAATTCCCACCAACGCGGTCGTCATCGACGGTACCGGCAGGTACTTATTGCCCGGACTTACAGATGCGCATATACATTTCTTTCAGAATGGCGGTTTGTATACACGGCCCGATGCGATCAACCTGCAAAACAAAAAGCCGTATGCAAAAGAAATAGAACTCGCGCATCAGACGATGGAGGATAAACTCCGAAGGTATTTGCAAAATGGCATCACCAGTGTGATCGATGTGGGGGCTACCTATAGTTTTTTGAAACAACGGGCCATCTTCAAAGACGCAGCCTATGCTCCGGCTGTTTATATGACCGGCCCATTACTGACAACGTATGAACCGAAAGTGTATGAAAACCTGAAAGACGAGGAGCCGTTCAGCCTGGTAAAAACCGTTGACGACGGAATAAAAATGCTGCAACAACAATTGACTTATCAACCGGATTTCATCAAAATATGGTATATCGCAGGAGCAGACGGATTGGGCGTGGAACAAAGTGCCCGTAAAAACCAGCCCATCATAAAGGCCATCATAGATGAAGCGCATAGGCATAACCTGAAAGTAGCTGTACACGCTACGGAAAGAATAACGGCGCAATTGGCGGTGGAAAGTGGTGCAGACTTTTTGGTGCACAATGTAGATGATGAATTGGTGAATGATGCCTTTGTGCAACTGTTGAAGAAGAATAAAACGATCTTGTGTCCAACGCTGGTAGTATCCGGTGGATATGGAAACACTTTTGGTCAGAAGTTGATAATGGATGATCACGAATTGAGGTATGCCGATCCTTTTCAATTAGGATCGCTGCTGGATCTGAAGCATTTGCCAGATACCGCATTAATCAACCGGTATAAGCATTGGACCAACCAGCCTGAGCAGGAAGCCAGGGCCAAAGCAACCTATAAGATCAGCCTGCAAAATCTCAAGAAATTATCCGACGGTGGTGTGATCATCGCAACAGGAACGGACGCTGGAAATATCGGTACGTTGCATGCAACTTCTTACCTGAACGAACTGATGGCAATGCGTCAAAGTGGTATGAATAACTGGCAAATCATCCAGGCTTCCACCATCAACGGCGCAAAGGTATTGGGTAAAGAAAAAGAGTTTGGATCGATTGCCGCCGGAAAAAAGGCCAATCTTATTTTGTTGAATGGTAATCCGCTTGACAGCCTCGCCAACCTTACAAAAATATACAAGGTGATAAACAGGGGTGTTGTCTTCGATCCGGATACGCTCGTGGCTGAAACACCTGTTGCGCTGGTGCAGCGGCAACTGAACGCATATAACTTCAGGGATATAAATGCTTTCCTGGAGCCTTATGCCGATGATGTGGAACTGTATAACTTTCCCGGTCAGTTAGATACGAAAGGAAAGGAAAAGATGCGGGAGGTGTACAGTTCGATGTTTGACAAAACACCCGGTCTTCATTGCGAACTGGTGAATCGGATCGTACAGGGAAATGTAGTGATTGATAAGGAACGTGTTCGTTTTAATGGGAAAATGATTGAAGCTGTTGCTATTTACCAGGTGGAGAATAATAAAATCAGGAGAGTGTATTTTATTGATTAACGGTTTTTGATTTCGGAGCCCGAAAAGGTGTCCTGTCCTGACTATCCATCAGCCCCGCAAACAGCGGGGCATTTTTTTATTGGTTCAGGCAAATGACTATTCGTATTTAAGAAAAAAGCGGTGATTTCCTGTGCTTTTCATCGTTGACTTGTTATCCAGGTGCAATATTTTTCCGGTGATAAGTTATTAAAATAATAATGTTCTCTAAAAGAGAACTATTAAAAAAAAACTATACCTTTGTTATGAAAGTGCATTTGATAAGAAGAAGTACGATAGATGAATTTATTTTTAAAAATATTCAAAGTAAAAAGCCGTTTGATGAATGGCAAACTAGGATTAAATACGCCGATTGGTGGAGACCAGCTGATATATTAGAGACGTTTCCATGTGCAGATTTATTGGGGAATGGATCAAGCAGAGCGGTTTTTGATATTGGGGGTAACAATTACAGGATGATAGGTAAATATGCATTTGGTGAGAATCAGGTGCATCTATTTATCTGCTGGATTGGTACTCACGCGGAATATGCAAAATTATGCGATGGCAATAAACAATTTATAGTAAACATGTACTAAAAAGTAACTCTTATGTCAACATTAAAATATAAAGTGATCTCTGGTAAGAAGCAGTATAAAGAATATTGCAACAAACTCGAACAACTGGTGTTCTCCGGCGCAAAAGACCGTAATACCAAAGATGAAATCGATTTACTTACGCTATTGATTGAAAAATGGGATGCAGATCATTCGTCATTTGAAGAGAGCGATCCTGTCACACTGCTGCAATCCCTGATGACCGACCGGCAGATGAAAGCAAAAGACCTGGTTGACCTGCTGGAAGTAAGCAAAGGTTATGTTTCCGATATCCTGCACTATAAAAAGGGATTGTCAAAAGAAGTGATCCGGAAGTTGGCGATGCATTTCAACGTATCCCAGGAGGCATTTAACCGGCCTTATGCCCTGATAGGGACAAGTATTGCTGCTGTCAGGAGAAAAGGGTTGAAAATGGTTTGACATAACTTTTTTTACCATGCCGGCCTGTTCATCAATAAGCGAACAGGCCGGTGGCTGTTTCATTACCAAATTTTCAAATCATCAAATCAGCTACCTCCATCCTCCGCCGAGTGCTTTATAAAGCTGCGTTACCGCACTCAAACGGCTTCTCCGTATTCTCGCCTGGTTCAATTCCGCTTGTAGTGCATTGCTCTGTGCCGTCAGCACTTCCAGGTAGATCGCCATATCGCTTTTGAATAACAACTGCGCATTTTTCACGGCATCACGCAGATTACTTACCTGCGCACCTGCCAATGAATCCTGCACAGAAAGCTTATCCAGTTGCACCAATCCGTTCTTTACTTCACCAACAGCGCGCAGTACGGATTGGCGGAATGTGGTGACAGCCGCTTCACGCTCTATCTGTGCTATTTCATGTTGCGTACGCAAAGCCCTGCGTTGAAAGATCGGCTGCGCTATGGAACCGGCCGCCAAACCAAACAACGAACCCGGAAGATTGAACCAGTTGCTCGCGGTGAACGTTTCCAAACCTCCGCCAGCGGTGATCGTCAGCGCCGGATACATGTTTGCCTTTGCCACGCCTACTCTCGCATTCGCTGCCCGCAGTGACCATTCAGCGGCCTGCACATCCGGACGACGCCCCACCAATGCCGCGGGCAGTCCCGCCGGCAAACTGTTGTTGTCCGGCCCGTCTTCCAATTGACCACGCTGCACGTGACCGGGCAAACTGCCAACCAGGTAGTTGATCGATGTCTCCTGTATCGCAATGTCCTGCTCCAGTTGCGGTATCAGCAACGCCGTTGTTTGTTGCTGCGAAATGGCTTGTTGCAATGCGAGACCCGTAACCTGACCTGCATCTTTCAATAACCGCGTAGCGGTAACAAAACTATCACTCAATGCAAGATTACGTCGTGCAATAGTAAGTTGCCGGTCGAGCATCAGCAGGTTGTAGTAACCTTCTGCCACTTCGGCAACGATTTGTGTTTGCACAGCTTTAGTAGCTTCTGTAGTGCGCAGGTATTCACTCAGGGTTGCTTCACGACGGTTGCGGAGTTTGCCCCAGATATCTGCTTCCCAACTTACCGTTAAGGCCGCCTGGTAATTTTCGATATACGATTTCTGTAAAAATGTTTTTGTGCTTAAGCCATTCAGGCTGTTGTCTGATGGTCTGTTGAGCTGACCATTTACCTGCAGTTGCACTTCGGGTAATTGAATAAGACGTGCTTGTGCGGCTTCCTTGCCGGCTATGTCCAGCCGGCGCATGGCGAGTTGCAGATCCTGGTTGCTGTCTACGGCCTGGCTGATCAGTTTTTGCAACAGGCTGTCTTTGAAAAATGCAGCCCAGGGCAGGTCGCCGACGCTTACTGTATCGCCTGCTGTTGCCGTACTGTCCAGTTGTACCGGCAGACTAAGGGTTGGTCGCTGGTAATCGCGGCCAACACGGCAACCCGAAACGATCAATGTGATGGTTAATAAGAGAAATAAAATATTGCGCATGATTGCTGAAAATATTTTTGAGTCAATTTGTTTTTAGATAGGTTGTTCCTGCTCTGCCGGCTGCGGACGGCGAATACGTTCCTGCAGGTATTGGAAGATGACAAACAATACCGGTATGATGAAAATGCCTAACACCACACCCGTGAGCATACCACCCAGCGCGCCGGTGCCGATGGAACGGTTGCCCAACGCGGATCCTCCGGTGGCCCATGTCAATGGCATCAGTCCCACAATGAATGCCAGCGATGTCATAAGGATGGGACGCAGCCGCATGGCCGATGCTTCCATCACCGAGGAGACCAGGGTTTTGCCGGCTCTTCTTCGTTGTACTGCAAACTCCACGATCAGGATTGCATTTTTTGCCAGCAATCCGATCAGCATGATCAGTCCCACCTGCACATAAATATTGTTTTCTATTCCGGTGAGATTAATGAAAGCAAACACACCCAGTACACCTGTCGGTATCGTCAGGATCACGGCGAGCGGCAGGATATAACTCTCGTATTGCGCCGCCAGCAGGAAGTAGACAAATACAAGGCTCAACAGGAAAATGACAGTGGTCGCGGTTCCCGCTTCCCGCTCTTCGCGCGTCATGCCCGACCAGTCATAAGAGTAGCCGCGTGGCAGGTAGGAGGCCGCTACTTCTTCAATCGCGCGAATCGCATCGCCTGAACTATAACCGGGCTTCGGCATGCCATTGATGGAAACGGCATTGAACAGGTTGTTACGGGTGACGGTCTCAGGGCCGTATACTTTTTTTAAGGTTACCAATGTATTGGCCGGTACCATTTCTCCGCGCGTGTTTTTTACAAAAATGCTGTTGAGCGATGCTTCGTCAGCGCGATAACTCACATCGGCTTGCGCAATGACGCGGTAGTATTTGCCAAAACGGTTGAAGTCCGATGCAAAGGTGCTGCCGTAATAGACTTGCAGTGTTTGCAACAGGTCACTTATCGGCACACCCAGCTGACGCGCCTTCGGTTCATCGATGTCCAGCATGTATTGCGGGTTGCCGGTATTGAAAGTGGTAAAGGCATAAGCGATCTCGGGACGCTTCATCAGTTCACCAATAAATCCATTGGCTACCTGTCCCAGTTTATCAAGTGAACCGCCGCTGCGATCCTGCACCAGGAATTCGAAGCCGCTGGTATTGCCAAAGCCCTGCACGGTCGGATAAACAAACAGGAATATACTTGCTTCAGTAATCGGACTCAGGGTTTGATTCAGCACACCAACAAGTGCATTGATGTCTTTTACTTTTCCTCTCTTTTCATGCGGTTTCAGACGGATAAAACCTACACCATAGGCAGAGCTGTTCGAGTTGGCTACAATGTTTTGTCCGGCAACGCTGCCGAGTTTGTCAACGGCTTCCACATTTTTCAACAGGTTATCCATTTTAGCCATCACTTTTTCCGTACGGTCCAGCGACGATCCCGGTGGCAGGTTGATGGAGTAAATGATAAAGCCCTGGTCTTCGGTGGGGATGAAGGCAGAAGGCGTCCGCTTCATCATCCAGACAGTAACCACCGTTACCAATGCCAAACCTGTCAATGCCACCCATTTTCGGCGAAGCAGGAAGCGCAGCGCATTTTTATATTTATTGGTAGTGGCCGTAAAACCTGCATTAAAACCTTTGAAAAAACGTTTGCTAAAGCTCAACTTTTTTCCTTCGTGTTCGGGAGAGGCGTGCTTGTTTTTCAATAGCAGCGCAGTCAGGGCGGGACTTAATGTCAATGCGTTCACGGCGGATATCAGGATCGCAACGGCCAGGGTAAAAGCAAACTGTTTATAAAAAACACCGGCAGGCCCCTGCATAAATCCGATCGGTACAAACACCGCCGTCATCACCAGCGTGATGGACACGATGGCGCCGGATATTTCCTTCATGGATTGTATCGTTGCCTGTTTTGCATTCAAACGTGTCCGTTCCATTTTGGCATGCACCGCTTCCACCACTACGATTGCATCATCTACCACAATACCGATGGCGAGCACCAATGCAAACAAGGTGAGCAGGTTGATGGTAAAGCCAAACAACTGCATAAAGAAGAAGGTGCCAATGATCGCAACGGGTACCGCAATCGCAGGGATCAGGGTGGAACGGAAATCCTGTAAGAAGATAAACACCACAATAAACACCAGCACAAATGCTTCGAGCAATGTATGTACCACCTGGCTCACCGACGCGTCGAGGAACTCTTTGGCATTATACATATTGAAGTAGGAAATGCCGGTAGGGAAATTCGTAGCCGACTTCTGCAATACTTTGTCTACGGATGTGAGAATATCGTTGGCATTGGAACCGGCGGTCTGGAAAATGGCAATACCGATACCGGGTTTGCCACCGATGCGGGTGTTGGCACTATAAGAAAAAGAACCGAATTCCACCCGCGCCACATCACGCAACCGGATCACTGATCCGTCGGGCGAGGAGCGGAGAATGATATTCTCATAGTCTTCGTTTCGCGTAAGCTTGCCCTTGTATTTTAATACATATTCAAAGGAAGCATTGGAACTTTGGCCAAACCGTCCGGGTGCGGCTTCGATGTTTTGTTCACGAATGGCACCAAGTACTTCCTGTACCGAAAGATTGTTGGCGGTAAGGCGGTCGGGTTGCAGCCAAATGCGCATCGCATAATCTTTTGCACCAAATACCATGGCCTGACCTACACCCGGTACACGTTGAATCTCGGGAATGATATTGATCTTGGCATAGTTCTGCAGAAAGGTTTCATCATAGGTGCTGTCGGTGCTGTAAATCAGCGGCACCATGATCATGCTGTTCTGTTGTTTTTGTGTGGCAATGCCCGCCTGCACTACTTCCTGCGGCACCTGGTTCACCGCTTTTGATACGCGGTTCTGCACATTCACGGCCGCGAGGTCGGGATTGGTACCGAGTTTAAAAAATACATTGATCGCAAGTGTGCCGTCATTGCTGGAAGTGGATGTCATGTAGGTCATGTTCTCCACGCCGTTGATGGCTTCTTCCAATGGAGTGGCCACGGCACGCGCCACTACTTCTGCGTTGGCCCCGGGATAAGTAGCGGTCACCTGCACCGTCGGTGGTGCGATATCCGGGAACAGCGTAACCGGTAAAGTGTAAAGGGATAAAAGGCCGAGTAAGGTAAGCAGTACAGATACGACTGTTGCCAATACGGGGCGTTCGATGAATCGTTTGAGCATCCGTCTGGATTTGTTAGTGATTGATCAGGGCAAACGGTGCCTGGCAGAAGATCATTTCACTTCTGTCGGCACCGTGATGCCCATCTTCTTATTGGTTGATAATAATTAGTGCAAAGGCGTGTTCAAAGGGTTGTTGCGGAGAAGGCTGTCGAATGAAATGTTTTGCGGCTGTATCACCGTGCCGTCTCTCAAACGATCGATGCCGGAGTAGACGATGCGGTCACCGGCGTGCAGGCCACTGTCTACGAGATAGTAGTTGCCACTTTTTGCATTGATGGAAAGCGGCACACCCAATACCTTGTTGCTATCGCGAACGGCAAAGGCAAATACTTTGTCCTGCAATTCAAAAGTGGATTCCTGCGGTACGGCCAGGAAATGACTGCTGTTTTGCGGAATGCGTACGCGACCGGTACCGCCCGAGCGAAGCAGTCCTTCGGCATTCGGAAATACTGCGCGGAAACTGATCGATCCCATGCCGGGCTGGAATTGCCCGGTTACCGTTTCAATTTTTCCTTTGAAGGGATAAACCGAATTATCGGCCAGCACGAGTTCTGCTTCAGGAAGGTGTTTCAATTTTTCTTCCACAGAATTACCGGGAAATGATTGCTCGAACACCAGGAAATCTTTTTCACTCATGGAGAAATAAGCATACAATTCTTTGACGGCTGATACGGTGGTCAAGGGATCGATGGTATTCAACCCCACACGGCTGCCGGTTTTGAAAGGAATTCTTCCTACATAACCATCGGCGGGCGCGGTGATGAGTGTATAACCCAGGTTCACTTCGGCAGCCTGCACGAGTGCTTCAGCCTGTGCCACACCGGCGGCTGCGCCGCTGCGTGAAGCATCTGCCGTGTTGAGTTGCACATCCGAGACTACCTGGTTGGCCACGAGTGGTTGCAGACGCGATACGTTAATATCGGCACTGCGCAGACCGGCCCTTGCGCTGAGCAAAATGGCCTTCGCGTTGTTGAGCTGCTCGCGGTAAGCGCGGTCGTTGATCTTGAAAAGTGGCTGGCCTTTGCGTACAAAAGCTCCTTCGTCGACAAAGATCTTTTCGAGATAACCATCTACCTGCGGGCGGATCTCTACGTCCTGCTTGCCTTCAAGCGAAGCGGAGAAATCGCGGTAGGTAATGGCCGGAGCTGTTTGTATGGTTACAACCGGCAGGGCAGGGGCGGTGACTGGTGGTGGCGTGCTGCCCGAAGATTGAGTGCAGGCATACAATAAAACACCGGCTGCCACGGGAAGCAGCAAAGCGGGAATGTTGTTGAACCTGGGATGGTGGCGGGTTACGTTGGTTTTTTTGATCGGTACACGCATAGAAAGGCTGTTAGGGGCATGACCCCGGTTAAAAAATGAAATCAATATGGAATGATTAAACGGTTTTGGCGTTATGGATTATAACAACACTATTTTTCCTAACATTGTTAACTAAAAAGGCAAAAAAATTATTTTTCTAAATTTTTAATGAATCCGGCAATGGCATCGTCCAATACCATCTTATTCAGTTCTCCTGAGTCGGCGACCATTTTAATGGAAATAAGCCCGTGCATTACAGACCAGTAAGTGTGGTATTTTATACAGGGGCTAGCCTCTTTGTTGCCGTGCTTATCGAGAATGCGTTGGATAGGCTCCATCACCAGGTCCGTGAATATCTGTTCTTTTGGTGCGCACTTCTGCATTTCACAACAAGCCATGCCCAGCCCGTACATCAATTGATAGTATTCACGGTTGTGCATCGCAAACTGCCAGTAGGCATCCGCCATGTGCTTCAATTGTGTGGCAGGATCGTCGGATTTCTTCTTCGCGGCCTGCAGTTTTTTTACCAGCAGTTCAAAACCCTGGCGGGAAAAATCTTCGAGTATTGCCTCTTTGTTTTCAAAGTGGTCGTATACCACGGGAACACTATACTCGATCGCATCCGCAATTTTGCGGATCGACAATGCCTGCCAGCCTTCTTCCCTGACTATCTGCCAGGCTGTTTCAAGAATGCGATGCCGCACTTCTTCTTTTTGCCGTATGCGTCGTTCTGTAATACCCATGAGTTTGTTTTACCTAACACTGTTAGCAAAATTAGCGCCCTTTTATCGGTTCCACCAAATTTTTATTTGTTAAAACATCCTGCCGCACCTGTTTGTTACCTCATCAATCATTGTATTACCTTTGATACACAAGCCCTTCACGCAAAATTTTTCTGCTCATGAATTATGTGCAACTGCTGGAAGATGTTAAAAATGAAATGATCCGTTTCTTTCATACCCATGAAAACCCGGAACTCGTTTATCACAATCTCTCCCATACACAGGCGGTAGTCGCCAGTGCGGCGCAGATAGCGCGGCATTACAAGCTCGACGACCGCGATTTTTTTGTGGTGTGCGCTGCTGCCTGGTTTCACGATGCCGGCTACTATATCAGCGGTGCTACCGAGCATGAACGCCGTGGGGCGGAACTGGCTACTGCATTTTTGCAGCAACAGGCCGTAGATGAGTTCGTGATTTCCGACGTGCGTAATTGTATCATGGCTACTTGCATGCCCCAGCACCCGGCTACCCTGCTGGAAAAGATCGTGGCAGATGCAGACCTTTATCATCTCGGTACCGACCGTTTCATCGAACTCAATAAAAAAATGCGCAAAGAAGCGGAGTGGCGCAAAGGCGAAAAGATCGGTAAGTCTGAATGGCGGCAGGGTACGCTCAAATTGCTGGAGTCACATCTTTACCATACCGATTATGTCCGCGATCTGCTCGAACAGGGCAAGCGCGCCAACATTCAACTGTTGAAAGAAAAAGAATCGGATACGCCCGCACCCCTTATGATGACAGCAGAACAAGGAACTGTACCGGAAACGCCGGTGGTTAAAAAAGTAAAAATTGAAAGGCCCGAGCGCGGCATCGAAACGATGTTCCGCATCAGCTCCAACAACCACCAGCGCCTCAGCGACATGGCCGACAACAAGGCCAATATCATGATCACCACCACGTCGATCATTCTTTCGGTATTGCTGAGTGTATTACTGCGCAAACTCGAAGACAATCCGCATCTCATTATACCAACCGTGTTATTGTTGACTGTTTGCGTCACTACGTTGGTCTTTTCCATTCTGGCCACACGCCCCGCATTACCCGAAGGAAGATTCACGCCGCAGGATATATCGGATAAAAAAGTGAACCTGCTGTTCTTTGGTAATTTCTTTCGCATGAGTTATGAAGAATACAATAAAGGCATGCAGCAGATGATGAACGACCGCGACTTCCTTTACGGAAGCCTTACACGTGATGTGTATTCGCAGGGTGTGGTGCTCGGGCGCAAATACCGTTTGCTGCGCAAAGGGTATAATGTATTCATGTTCGGGATTATTATTTCTGTGCTGGCTTTTATGGTTGCCGTTGTTTTTTTTAGCTGATCAATATGTCATCACCCATTTTTTTCGACAGGGATCTCAGTTGGCTCTTATTCAACGAGCGTGTATTACTGGAAGCCGGCAGGAGCGATTTGCCCTTGCTCGAACGGTTTCGTTTTCTGGCTATTTATTCTTCCAACCTGGATGAGTTTTACCGCGTGCGTATGCCGGCTGTTCTTGCTTTGCAAAGGGTAGCGAAGAAAAAGAAAGCGCCGGAGTTGTTTAAAAAGATCACAGATACTATCTCGCGGCAACAGGAATTTTTTGGTCAGTTGCTCAATGAACAGCTGCTGCCCGCGCTGGATTCACGCGGGTATACATTATTGTATCATCAATCCATTCCCGCAGAACTGGCAGCAGCGGTGCAGCAATATTTTTATAACGATGTGGCCGGATTACTGCGCCCCGTTTCGTTATCGGATAAAAAGGATTTTTTCCCCGAAAACAACCAATTGTATTTATCGGTAGTTGCCGAAGACCGGGAGAAAAATGAACAGCATTACCTGGTAAATATTCCTTCGGAAACGCTGCCGCGTTTTTATAAAATAAAAAACAAGGAAATTGTTTTTATCATTTTCCTGGAAGACATTATCCGTTACTGCCTGCCTTCGGTTTTTCCCGGTATGAACATTATTTCGTCCAGCAATATCAAGATCACCCGCGATGCTGAACTGGACCTGGAAGACGAGTACGGAGAAGATATGGCCGAGAAACTGGAAAAATTATTGAGTAAACGCGATAAAGGTCTTGCCACGCGCGTGCTGTATGAGCCAGGTATTTCATTGCGTCATCTGCAGCAGTTGATCAGCCGTTTTGGATTACAGGCCGCGGCAGTGGTGGAAGGTGGCAGGCATCACCATTTACGCGACCTGGCTAAATTACCCGTCGGCGGTGCCGGTTGGGAATATGAAGTATGGCCTGCGGCCAATACAGTTTTGCCGGAAAAAACATTATTGCAATCAATCGAACAGCAGGATATATTAGTCAATCCGCCGTATGAATCCTACGAAACGGTGCTGCGTTTTTTTAACGAAGCAGTCATCGATCCGGAGGTTCAGGAAATATACACCACGCTTTACCGTGTAGCCAGTGATTCGCGTATTTGCCAGGCATTGATCAGTGCGGCGATGAACGGCAAAAAAGTAACCGTACTCGTAGAATTGAAAGCGCGTTTCGATGAAGCCAATAATATCCGGTGGGCCAAACGCATGAAAGAAGCGGGCGTACGCATTCTTTACAGCAGCAATGCGTTGAAAGTACATGCAAAAGTGGCGTTGATCAAGCGGTTGCATCCGGAGAAACCATTGCTCGGTTTGCTGGCAACCGGCAACCTCAATGAGCAGACGGCACGTTTTTACACGGATCATATTTTACTGACTTCCCGGCAATACCTGCTGGAAGAATTGAATACGTTGTTTGAATGGCTTAGTAAAAAGAAAAAGCCCGATCCTTCCGATGCACCCTTGTTCAATCATCTGCTGGTAGCGCCTTTTAACCTGCAGCAGCGTTTTATTGCATTGATCGACCGGGAGATCGAAGCAGCGAAAAACGACCGGCCCTCCGGCGTGTTGATCAAACTGAACAACCTGGAAGAAGAAGTGATGATCAATAAATTGTACGAAGCCAGCCAGGCTGGTGTGGAAGTGCGCCTGGTGATCCGCGGCATTTGCCGCCTGGTGCCGGGCGTGGCGGGTGTCAGCGAAGGCATTACGGTTCGCCGGGTGGTGGATCGTTATCTCGAACACGGGCGCATTTTTATTTTCCATAATGCTGGAAGCCCAGAGGTATTCATGGGTTCGGCGGATTGGATGAACAGGAATATTTACCGGCGCATCGAAGTTTGTTTTCCCGTGGAAGATGCGAAGGCAAAGGAAACCATACAACAACTGGCCGAATGGCAATGGGCCGATAATTCGCGGGGCGTACAGTTAAATGATCAGTTGCAACAACAGCCGGTTGCCGGCGATGCAATCGTACGCGCGCAGGAACAGAGCTGGCTGTGGTTATCAGGTAAACAACAATAATCTTGCATGAAATTTATTTTACCATACATAGTGGTCTTGCTGGTGCTGGGAACGGCTTGCAGTCAGAACAGCAAAGATCCTGACCCACCGGGTTATGATTTCAATGAACCGGAAAAATTCAATCTTCCGGAGAGCCTGCTCGAAGTATCGGGCATTGCTTTTTACCAGGGAAAAGCAGATACGGTTTATGCCATCCAGGATGAAGAAGGAAAGTTGTTCGCGCTTCCGTGGAAGGTAAAAAAACAGACCCACACGCGTTTTGCCAAGAAAGGTGACTACGAAGACCTCGCACTGCTGGCTAACAAAGCCGTTGTACTGAAAAGTAATGGTTCACTCTATACATTTCCTTTTGAGGAACGCCATTTCCCCGAAACCGATAGCACGCGGGAATGGAAAGGTTTGCTGCCTCCCGGTGAATACGAATCACTTTTTGCCGATGCAAAAGACAACAGCCTTTATGTTTTATGTAAAAATTGCCCCGGCGACAAAACAACAGACAGGGTTTCCGGTTATATCCTCACCTGCGGAGATTCTGTGATGGTGACCGGGAATTTTTTTATTGATGAAAAACAACTGTCAACAGTTGCCGGAAAGGTGAAACGTGGTTTCCGGCCTTCGGCATTGGCGCGTCATCCGTTAACGAATGAATGGTATATTTTATCTGCTGTAAATAAATTGCTCGTGATCACCGATGCGCAATGGAAAGTGAAAGCCACTTATCCATTAAATGGAAACCGTTTCAACCAGCCCGAAGGCATTGCATTTGACAGCGATGGAAATCTTTACATCTCCAACGAAGGAGATGATCTGACCAATGGTAATATTCTGCGTTTTGTATGGCAACAGCGAAAAAAATAATGATAACCTGTTTGGTACTGGCCGGATATCTGTTATCCGGTCTCTCCGCTATGGCGCAGGACAGTATCCGGCAGCGTGTCATTCTTATTGGTGATGCGGGAGAGATCAATGGTGCCCAGCACAAGGCCCTCGAAGCTGCTGCCGGCATGGTCGCCAACGGTAAAACAACGGTTTTCTTTCTCGGTGATAATATTTATCCGCATGGCATGGCGCTTCCCGGTGAAAAGAACCCGGAAGTAACCCGTGATATTTTGCGCGCACAGTTTGTACCAATGCGGGCGAAAGGGGCGGCGGTTTATTTTGTCCCGGGCAATCATGATTGGGATCGGTCCGGCCCCAAAGGGCTGGCGCGGATCCGTGAGCAGGGACAGTTTCTGCAGGACCAGGGCGATTCCTTATTGCAGTTGATCCCGGCGAATGGTTGTCCCGATCCGGTGGCCATTCCTTTAGGGGACAGCCTGGTGGTGATCGCTTATGACAGTGAATGGTGGGTATATCCTTTTGCCGTTGACAATGATGATGCAGGCTGTGCCTGCGGTAATAAACGCGATGTACTCGCCAAACTGGAAGAGTTGCGGTACCGTTACCGGCACAGAACGATCCTGATCGCTTCGCATCACCCGTTCAATAGTTATGGTTCGCACGGCGGCCGGTTTACCTGGAAAGATCATTTGTTTCCCCTGACCGCAGCTAATCCTAAATTATACATTCCGTTACCGGGAGTAGGTTCGCTGTATCCTTTTTTACGTAAAACATTTGCCAATCCTGAAGACCTTGGTCATCCTTTGTACAAAGACATGATCAATAAAGTAGGAGCAGTGTTTGACAGTATGCCCAATCTTGTGTATGTAGCCGGGCATGAGCACGGTCTTCAACTGATCAAAAACAAACGCCTGCAAGTGGTAAGCGGTGCCGGCGCAAAACATACGGCAGCCATCCGGGGGCGGCACTCATTATTTGCCGCATCCACACAGGGATTCGTGATTGCCGACCTGCTCAGTAATGGCGATCTGCTGCTGCAATATTTTATTTATGAAGATGAGCAGGTAAAAGAGGTATACCGTTATCGCCAGTCATACCGTTCATTCAGCGAAGCGGATCCGCTGGCGGGAACACCGATCACTACCGACAGTGTTACCGTAAAAGTGCATCCTTCCTACGACAAACCCGGACGTTTGCATCGCTGGTTGTTCGGGGAAAATTATCGAAAGGAGTGGGCGGCGGAAACGACGTTACCTGTATTGCGCATCAGTGAAATGAAAGGTGGGTTGACACCATTGCAACTCGGTGGCGGTATGCAATCGAAGTCGTTGAGGCTTGCAGACAAAGACGGAAAAGAATGGGTCATCCGCAGCGTGGAAAAAAGTCCGGATGCACTTTTGCCCGAAGGGCTGAAGCAAAGTTTTGCGCGCGACTGGCTCGATGATGTTACGAGTGCCCAACATCCGTTTTCCGCGTTGATCGTTCCGCCGTTGGCCAATGCAGTACAGGTGCCGCATTCCAATCCCGTAATTGGTGTGGTGTCTCCCGATACGGCCTTGGGCGTATATGGAAAAACCTTCGGCAACATGGTGGCCCTGTTCGAAGAACGGGAACCTGTTGGTTCGTCGGATAATTCCGACAAAATGAAAAAGAACCTGCGCAAAGACAATGATAACACGCTTCACGGCAAGACGATGTTGCGCGCCCGTATGCTCGATGCTGTTTTGGGTGACTGGGATCGTCATGAAGATCAATGGCGCTGGCGCGATGATGGAAAGGGCAAATCAAAAGATTACCTGCCGGTGCCGCGCGACAGGGACCAGGTGTTTCATTTAACGCGGGGCATTTTTCCTAAACTGGCATCGCGTTCTTATATATTACCAACGCTGCGCGATTTTGATCCCGGTATGCGGCATGTAAAATGGTTGCTGTTTAAGACAAGATTTGTGAACACCTATC
Organism: Terrimonas ferruginea DSM 30193; assembly: GCF_000425585.1. GTDB lineage: Bacteria > Bacteroidota > Bacteroidia > Chitinophagales > Chitinophagaceae > Terrimonas > Terrimonas ferruginea. The sequence continues at coordinate 2,047 of NZ_AUDS01000032.1, read as the reverse complement.
CTTCGATGCAATTCAGCCGTGAAGAATGGCGTAAACAAGCCGAGCGTGTAAAAGCATCACTCACAGATTCCGTACTGGAAGCGGGGCTTCGCCGCTTACCGGAGAGTGCTTATCAATTACGGCATGATCAATTGCTGTCAACATTGAAGGCGCGCCGCGATGAATTACCGGAAGCGATGGACCGGTATTATCGTTTCACACAAAAAATTGTCGACATACAGGCAACCGATAAAAATGAACGCGTATCGATCACGGGAACCAAAGAAGGCGGACTGCGTGTGCAAATGAATAAAGTGAACAAGGAGGGACAGGTGAAGGATGAATTGATGGATAAAACATTCGATCCGCAACTGACCAGGGAAATCAGGATTTACCTGCACAATGGTAAAGACAGTGTGATCGTTGCGGATTCGGGTTCGTCGATAAAGTTGCGCCTGATCGGTGGCAAAGATGCAAAAACCTATGTGGTGCAGCGAAGTCCGTGCAGGGTGCGCGTGTACGATACCGATAATGGTTCGATAGTAAGCGATCCGTCAAACCGGTTGAAGCGCCGTTTGTCCGACGACAGTTTGCACACGGCCTTCACACCCGTTAATCTTTACAATATCTGGATGCCGGTGATCAGCCTGGGGCTTAACCTCGACGATGGATTCATTCTCGGCGGCGGTTTCCGTCATATACGGCAGGAAGGGTTTAGAAAATATCCTTATGCAAGCCTGCAGCAGTTCTCCGTGGCACATTCTTTTTCCACCAGTGCCTATCGCATCCGTTATACGGGGGAATGGATACAGGTGATCGGTAAGGCCGATGTAGTGGTGCAGGCGCAGATACGGGCTCCCAATAACACGGTGAACTTTTTTGGCCGGGGCAATGAGACTTCGTTTAATAAAAAAGATAACCATATCCGTTATTACCGCACACGTTTCAGCACCTATCTGTTTGAACCGTCGTTGCGTTGGCGCGGAGCGAAAGGCAGTCACCTGAATATCGGCCCTTCGCTTTATTACTATCGCTTTGATCCGGAAGATAACCGCGGACGGTTTATTGAACAGGCGGCGGCTATTGGTTCGTATGACAGTCTTACGATTGCAAGAGCCAAACTGCATGTGGGTGCGGCTATTGAATATGTGTCGGACAAGCGTAACAACAAAGTAATTCCGCAATGGGGAACTTATGTGCGCACGCGGATACATGCTTATAAAGGAACGGGAGAATATGCGGCGGATTTCGGGCAGTTGGTACAGGAAGTGGCTTTGTATAAAAGTCTGAATGCACGGGCTTCAATTGTGCTGGCGGATCGTTTCGGCGGAGTGATCGGTTTTGGCAAAGCAGCATTCTATCAATCGGCTTTTGTTGGCGGGCATGGAAACCTGTTGGGTTATCGCCAGTATCGTTTTGCGGGTCAGCATAGTTTCTATAACAACCTGGAATTGCGGGTGAAGATTGCGGATGTCGGAAGTTACATATTGCCCGGACAGATTGGCATTACAGGGTTCTGGGATATCGGCCGCGTGTGGGAATCGGGTGACAATTCAGGCAAATGGCACAATGGAACGGGTGCTGGTATTTATTTTGCTCCGGCGTCGATGGTTGCGTTCAACGTGGTAATGGGACATTCGCATGAAGGATGGTACCCGTACTTTACGATGGGTTTCCGTTTTTGAGAAGGCGTATGGGAGGAAACAGCCGTTATAAGTTATAAGTTATAAGTATTCACTAGTGTCCGGTATAATTTAATTGAAGTTCTTTGAAAGTCTTGGTAGTCGTGTGTTTCAAGCATTTTTAGGGCGGTGACGATTTGAAACTACTGATTTTCTAGTTTTATGAAAATCAGAGGCTTATGAATTCTGGACAATATGTCTTTGCGCAGGCAGTGTTGCTTTTACCCAGTCGTGTTTTTGATCGTTGTATCAAGATGTTTAATGGTAACAAAGGTGTCAGACATTTTACTTGTTGGCATCAGTTCATGTGTATGATATTTGGACAGTTAAGCAATCGGGAAAGTCTAAGGGATCTTATTGTTTGCATCAATGCGCATAAACCAAAA
>NZ_AUDS01000031.1 GCF_000425585.1 Terrimonas ferruginea DSM 30193 | reverse complement strand
CAAAGGAATGGTTGTTCCATGTCTGAAAGCGATCGACAGTATACTGCTGAAAACAAAGGAAATTATCCGGCCAGCAAGACGCTTCCCCCGGAAACACCTCAAAAAAAAACCGCCAAACTCAAACTATAAACACCTCTAAAGCCTTAAGGAAACGACATTGAATCGTCAATCGTCAATGGTGAATCGTCAATGGTGAATAGGCCGATTAATCGTGATTAAATGGATGAGAGAATCTGAGCTGCTTTTCCCGCAAGCTCAGTTCACGGCCTCTAATGGCTGTATACTTAATACTTACTACTTAATACTTACTACTTAATACTTATAACGGCTGTTTAACCTTCCACCATCTTCTCAACCTTCCACCGTACTTTCGTGTTCTTAAATAAATGCCGGCACTTCCCCTATACATGGACTACAACGCCACTACGCCCTGCGATCCGCGGGTAATAGAGGCACTGGTGCCCTGGCTGGGCGCTCATTTCGGTAATCCGGCCAGCAGGGCGCATGCTTTTGGCTGGGAAGCTGCCGCCGCCGTTGATCTCGCACGCGAACAGGTAGCGCAATTGATCGGGGCGGAGACCTCAGAGATCGTGTTCACTTCCGGTGCCACCGAAAGCAACAATCTTGCGCTGAAAGGCGTTTTTGAAAAATATCATCAGAAGGGAAAACATATTGTCACGTTTGCTACTGAACATAAAGCGGTACTCGACACGTGCAGGCATATAGAGAAATCGGGGGGAGAAATTACCGTTCTGCCCGTTGACAAAGAAGGAAGACCCGATCTGGAGGAGTTGGAAAAAGCCATTCGGCCGGACACTATTTTGGTAGCAGCCATGTATGCCAATAATGAAACAGGTGTCATTATGCCGGTAAAAAAGATCAGCGAAATCGCGCGACGCCATAATGTGCTGTTCTTCAGCGACGGCGCACAGGCCGTCGGAAAAATACCGGTCAATGTGAACACTGACGGCATTGATCTGTTGTCTGTTTCGGCACACAAGTTTTATGGTCCGAAAGGTGTGGGAGCGTTGTATGTCCGCCGGCGAGATCCGCGGGTAAGTCTTGCTCCGCTGATCGATGGGGGTGGTCACGAAAAAGGAATCCGCAGCGGCACGCTGAATGTACCGGGTATTGTGGGTTTGGGCAAAGCCTGCGTGATAGCGCGGGAAGAAATGGAACAGGATGCGGTAAGACTTGCCGCCCTGCGTGATTACCTGGAAGCACAATTGCTGCTGCTGCCGGACACCAAACGGCATGGCGACAAGGAGCACCGCCTTGCACATACCGCTCACATCAGTTTCGGTAATACAAATGCGGCAAGTATCTTGCAGCAGATTGGAAAGGAAATTGCCCTGTCGACCGGCTCGGCCTGCAGTTCCGCAGATCCCGAACCATCGCATGTGTTGCTGGCAATGGGGCTGAGTAAAACAGAAGCTGTTAGTTCGCTCCGCTTCAGCCTGGGCAAGTATACGACAAAGGAGGAGGTGGAGTATGTGGTGCAGGCAATGAAAGGGTTAAGTAGTAAGTTTTAAGTGGTAAGTAATAAGTTATAAGTGGTCCCGAAGTTTCGGGATTGAGGCCGAGGTCTCGGCCCAAGGAGCACAATTCACCTATTCACTTATTGACTTATTCACCATTGACGATTGACGATTCACCATTCACGCTTTAATTTTGAATTTTATGGAAACGATGATGGAAAACGGCATACTGGTAAGCGACAATGCCCGCGCAAAAGTGCTGGAACTGCTCGCTGAAGCCGATAAAGAAAAACAAGGCAACTATTTCCTGCGTGTAAGCGTAGTGGGCGGAGGGTGCTCCGGCCTTAGCTATAAGCTGGATTTTGACAACGAACTCAAACCTGCCGACCAGGTATTCGAGCACAACGGTATCCGTGTGGTCACCGACCTCAAAAGCCTGCTGTACCTCGTCAATACCACGCTGGAATTTTCGGAAGGGCTCAATGGCAAAGGATTTTACTTCAACAATCCCAATGCCAGCCGCACCTGCGGTTGCGGCGAAAGCTTCGCCGTATAAGCTGCGAAATATCCCGGACGATTTTTCGTTCTGAAAGACTTATCCGCCTGCGGGCGGATTTTTTATGCGCCTTAAAAGAGTTTAGTTTATTTTGCAATACCGATTATGATCTCTGTTTGTAAAAAAGAGCTTCGCCAGTTTTTCAGCAGCCTGACGGGCTACATTGCTATCATCGTTTTCCTGCTGGTCAACGGCCTCATCCTTTTCGTTTTTGACGACAACATCCTCGATTTCGGCTATGCCACTTTGAGCTCGTTCTTCGAGTTTGCGCCCTGGGTATTGCTGCTGTTGATCCCTGCTATCACCATGCGCAGCTTCGCCGACGAATTCCGGGCCGGCACATTCGAATTGCTCCAGACCCGCCCGCTTACCCGCTGGCAGATTATCGGAGGCAAGTACCTTGGCAGCCTGGTGGTCGTGTTCATTGCCTTGATTCCTACCATCGTTTACTATTTCACTATTCAGGGCCTTTCCACAGGCGAAGGCATCGATACCGGCGCTACCATCGGATCCTATATCGGTTTGTTTATGCTGGGCGCCGTGTTCACCGCTATCGGTATCTGCACCAGCAGTTTCACCAGCAATGCAGTAGTGGCTTTCATCGCGGCACTCATTGCCTGCGCTACCTTGTATTACGGTTTCAATGCCATCAGCCGTCTGCCGGGCCTGGAAGGCGGCGCTGACTATTATATAGAAATGCTGGGCATCGATTTTCACTACCGCAGCATCAGCCGCGGCCTGCTCGATACACGCGACCTGATCTACTTCACCAGTGTGATCCTGTTGTTCCTGACTATTACCAACCGAAATCTGTTAAAGCGATAGGAGACTGCACTATGAAAAAAATCATGACGTCAAGATTTTGGTGGATCTTCCTGCTGATCGGATTGGTAGCTGTTAATTTCCTCGCCTCCGTTTTTCATGCCCGCCTCGATCTTACCAAAGAAAAAAGATATACCCTCAGCAAAGCCACGCGAGGCCTGCTGCGCTCGCTGGATAAGCCGGTGCAGATAGACATTTTCCTGACCGGTGACCTCAATGCCGGTTTCCGCAAATTGGCCAACAGCACCGAGGAGTTTGTAAGCCTGCTCAAAGACCGCAACAGTTCCAAAGTTCAATACAGAGTGATGTCACCGATGGAGGCCATCCCCGGTTCCTCACGTCTCTACCGCGATACATTGGAAGCTTTAGGTGCTGTTCCGATCAATCTTACCGACCAGACCGAAACCGGCGCTTCCAGCAATATTATTTATCCCGTTGCACTTGTTTCTTATAATGATCAGCAGGAACTCGTACGCCTGTATACCGGCAACGAGCGCTTCGTTTCCCAAGCCGATATCGTAAACTCTGAAGCCGCCATGGAATATGAGTTCGCCCGGGTGATCGATCAATTGGTAAGTCCGCGTAAACCTTTTGTGGCTTATTCTATCGGCAACGGCGAACCCATGGATGCCCGTACATACGGCATCCAGGAAGCGCTCGACAAAGATTATCGCCTGGCTTTGCTCAACATTAACAGCCAGCCGGTCAATGCCGACACCTTTGATGTTTTGCTGATGGTGAAACCCTCCCTGCAGTTTACCGAATCGGAAAAGCTGAAGATCGATCAGTATGTGATGAATGGCGGCAAACTGCTGTTGTTCATCGATGCATTGATTGCAGAACAGGACAGCCTCAAGATGAATGCGGCTACTATCGCTTATGACCGCAACCTGAATCTTACGGATCAGTTGTTTAAATACGGCGCGCGCATCAATCCTTCCATCGTGATGGACCTGCAGTGCGACTTCATGCCTTTTGTAGTAGGCGGCACGCCCGAAAATCCGCAACGCGAATTCCTGCATTGGAATTATTATCCGCTGTTCGAGCCGCAGGCCAATCATTCCATCACCCGCGGACTCGGGCTTGTAGCCGGCCGTTTCGTTAACTCGATCGACACAATAGCCGTGGACGGCGTCCGCAAAACTGTGCTGTTGGCCTCTTCCGCTAATTCACGGATACTCAGTACGCCGGTACGCATCGACGTAAACGAGAACCGCAACGCTCCGCAGGATGCCAGTTTCCAGAAAAAAGATATTCCCGTGGCGCTGCTGCTCGAAGGAACATTTACGTCCAATTACCGCCACCGCGTATCCAATGCCCAGCGCGATTCACTGACCGCTATGGGCGTCACTTTCCGCGATCATTCCGACGAAAATAAAATGATCATCGTAGGCGATGGCGACATAGCCTTGAACGATGTATCACCTACCAACGGACCGCTGCCGCTGGGTGTCAATATTTACACGCTCCGCTCTCCTTACCAATACCAGTTTGCCAATCGTGCATTCCTGCTCAATTGCCTGGAATACCTGGTAAGCAAACCGGCCATCAGTGAAACACGCAATAAGAATATCGTACTGCGCCTGCTCGATTCCAAAAAAGTAAAAGAGAACAAAAGAAGCTGGCAGTTGATCAATATTGCATTGCCGATACTGCTGGTGGTACTCGCCGGCATTATCTACCAATATATCCGGAAAAGAAAGTATGCCGAATAAGCCTGCAAACGCACGGCATCACTGAGTTCACGCTATCTTTGCCTCAAATTTATCCATCGTCATGACAACAGATCAGATCACGTACGTAGTATTTGGCGCTATTTTAATTTTAGCATTGGTGTTTGATCTGGGACTGTTAAGCAAAAAGAACCAAAAGGTTACCATCAAACAGGCGCTGTACCAGACTTTTTTCTGGGTGGGCCTTGCACTGAGCTTTTGCGTATTCATGTGGATCGAGAACGGACAGAAACCCGCCCTCGAATACCTCAGTGCTTATCTCATGGAATGGAGCCTCAGCATCGATAACATTTTTGTCTTCATTCTTATTTTTTCTGCCTTCAGCGTAAAGGAAAAGAACTATGGGCGGGTATTGCTCATCGGTATCCTGATGGCTATCCTTTTCCGCGTCATCTTTATTACGCTGGGTGTGGCATTGGTAGAACGTTTTCACTGGATCCTGTATGTTTTTGGTGTGTTTCTTATCTATACCGGTTACAAAATGTTTGCTTCCACGGAAGAAGAAGAATTTGATCCGAAGCAGAGCAAGGTGTATAAGTTTGTTCGCCGTTTCCTTCCGGTAGTACCGCATGATGGCGATGGCAAATTCACCGTACGTATTGATGGGAAAAAGTTTTATACCACTTTATTCGTCGTGGTGATCATGCTTGCAGCGATCGATCTGGTATTTGCTTTGGATTCTATTCCCGCGGTGATGGGAATTGTGGATACGAAAACAGAAGGATACCAGGAAACAGCGCGCCTGGTAATCTATACCTCTAATATTTTTGCCGTATTGGGACTGCGTTCCCTGTTCTTCCTGCTGCGCGGTGCGGTGAGTAAATTCGATTACCTGCAGCAGGGCATAGCCATTGTGCTGGTATTTATCGGATTGAAAATGCTTTGTGAACACTGGATCAACGAATGGCTCGATAAAACAACGCAGGTATTTATTTCCCTGGCCGTGATCCTTTGCTGCATATTCGGTTCCATCTTCTATTCTATTTTTATGAAGAAAAAAGGTGTGCCGCAGGATGTGGACGATCCCAGTACTTCTTCCTGATTCATTATTATTGTGAACTACACACTCAGTCATATTGCCACTGTTATCGGGGCGCCCGCTCCTGCAATTGATTGGGAGATCGATCAGCTACTGCTCGATAGCCGCAAAGTTCCGGTGTTACGCGCCGATGCTCCGGGTCCGTTGTTTTTTGCGCTGAAAGGCAACAGCCGCAACGGCCACCAGTTTATTCCGGAGCTGTATGAAAAAGGCATCCGGTCTTTTGTGGTGAGCCAGCCCGTTAACGCCACGCTTTATCCCGAAGCCGTATTTCTTCACGTGCGGGATAGTCTGGAAGCATTACAGCAACTGGCCGCTTATCATCGCAGCCGTTTTACCTTACCCGTTACCGGTATCACCGGTAGCAATGGAAAAACGGTGGTGAAAGAATGGCTGGCACAATTACTGGATCCCGGCGTGAGATTGGTACGCAGTCCGAAAAGTTATAACTCGCAAATAGGCGTGCCGCTCAGCGTGTGGCAATTGAATGAAGAAACACAGCTAGCTGTTTTTGAAGCAGGCATTTCCCTGCCGGATGAAATGGACAAGCTGGAGAAGATCATTCAACCGCAAACCGGCATCCTCACCAATATCGGCGAAGCGCATAGCAAAGGCTTTGCTGACGCAAAACAAAAAGCGATTGAGAAACTCAAACTCTTTGTTCACTGCGATCAATTAGTTTACAGCCCTGATCATTTGCTGCCGGCGGACCTCGACATTCCCGCCGAACTGGCCTTATTGACAGGCGGAAAAATACCGACACTTTATACCTGGAGCCGCAAGCAGGCAGCGTGGCTCACGGTTGAACGTATACAACGCTATGCGGCACATACGCTCATCGAAGCACGCCGCGGCGATACCGTTATTTCATTTGAAATACCTTTTACCGACGAAGCTTCTGTCGACAATGCACTGACCTGCTGCTGCACGTTGCTGCTGATGAACTATGCGCCCGCTGTGATCACTGAGCGCATGAAACACCTGCAACGGGTCGACATGCGTTTGGAATTAAAGAAAGGCATCAACCAGTGCACGCTGATCAACGATAGTTACAGTGCAGATCTTAACTCGCTTCGCATTGCGTTGGATTTTCTCGATCAGCAGAGCGGCTGGCCGAAACGTACGGTCATCTTATCCGATCTGCTGCAAAGTGCCGATCCCGATCCGCTTTTATATGCACGTATTATCGGTGAACTCAAACATCATCATGTTACACGCCTGATCGGTATCGGTCCACATATATCTGCGGCGCTCGAAGAAGCCCGTGAAGCGGGACTGTTGCCCGAAATCGAATGGTATTCCGATACGGAATCTTTTTTGCAACGCTTCCTCTCGTCCCGTTTCCGCGAAGAAATGATCCTGGTAAAAGGAGCGCGTGTGTTTGGCTTTGAACGTATCGTGCAGGTATTGGAACAGAAAGTACACCAGACCGTATTGGAAATAAACCTGAATGCGCTGGTGCATAATGTGAAGCTCTTCCAGGAACAACTACGCCCCGGCGTAAAAGTGATGGCCATGGTCAAAGCTTTTGCTTATGGCAGTGGTGGTGCGGAGATCGCCGGCATATTGCAATTTCATAAGATCGATTACCTGGGCGTAGCTTATGCGGATGAAGGTGCTGAGCTGCGACGTGCAGGCATTTCCCTGCCGATCATGGTCATGAATCCTGAGCCCACGGCATTTGACCTGATCACGGAATATAACCTCGAGCCGGACCTTTATTCTTTTGCGATGCTGCGTGATTTTGAGGCCTACCTCAAAGCCGAAGGGCGCCATGCTTACCCGGTGCATATCGAGATCGAAACAGGCATGAACCGGTTGGGTTTTGCATTGGAAGATGCGCAGGCGCTCGCCAACGCGCTGGCCGAAAGTCCTTCGCTTCGCGTACAATCTGTATTCTCCCACCTGGCAGCCAGCGAAGACCCGGCAGAGGACGCCTATACCATGACACAGTTTGACCGCTATCATACGGCTGTAGCCATTTTACAAAATACTTTGCATTATCCTTTTATCCGGCATATATCCAATACGGCGGCTACCTCCCGTTTGCCGCAACTGCAGTTGGACATGGTGCGTCTGGGTATCGGCATGTATGGCATTGACAGTGCAGGTGTGCTCCGGAATCAACTGGAGCCTGCCGCTACGCTGAAAACGACCATCGCACAGATCAAACAATTGAAAAAAGGAGAGTCGGTCAGTTACAACCGCCGCGGCGTGGTGACACGGGACTCGCTGATTGCTACCGTACGCATCGGGTATGCCGATGGCTACTCGCGTCGTTTAGGCAATGGCGTGGGAAAAGTATGGATAGCAGGACACCTCGCGCCGGTGATCGGAACGGTCTGTATGGACATGACCATGGTGGACGTAACCGATATTCCGGGTGTAGGCGAAGGTGATACGGTTATTCTTTTCGGCCGCGAGCTGCCCGTGCAGGATCTTGCACAATGGGCAGGCACCATTCCTTATGAAATAATGACGGGTATTTCACAGCGGGTGAAACGTGTATATTACGAGGAGTGAGGGGTGTTGTGAATTGTGACCCTCGTCGTTGTTGGTATCGCCGTTGTTGGTCTCGCCGTTGTTGGTCTCCAGACCAACAACATAAATGAATCGGCAATGACGCTTCCGAAGCCACATAGCCGGTCGACAGTCCCCGCCCCGTCAGCAAAATCCCTATATTTGTCCATTAAAACCTTGTTGTGAAGCTCAGATCTGCCATCTTTATTATCGCCCTGATTATTATTATCGACCAGGCACTGAAAATATATATCAAAACGACTTATCCAACCGGTGAGATCGTGAGGGTAATGGGTATGGATTGGTTCCGTATTCACTTCATTGAAAACTCCGGCATGGCCTGGGGTTGGAAACTCGGCGATGAAACAGGCAAAGTGATCCTGACACTGTTTCGCCTGGTAGCGGTGATCTTTGGCAGTTGGTTGCTGGTGAAATTTGTGCGGGAGAAATACAGCCGTGGTTTTATTGTTTGCGCGGCGCTCATCTATGCAGGTGCCCTGGGCAATCTGATCGACAGTATGTTTTACGGAATGATCTTCGACAAAGGATTACATTTCGATCCGCTTACAAAAGATTATATCCCTTACGCGGGTGTTGCTTCTTTCTCTTCCGACGGGTATTCTTCCTTCCTGCACGGAAGCGTGGTTGACATGCTTTATTTCCCGATGATTAAAACGCATTTTCCTTCCTGGTTTCCATTTGTAGGAGGGGCGGAGTTTGAATTTTTCAGCCCGATCTTCAATATTGCAGATGCTTCTATTTCGGTCGGCGTCATCACCTTGCTGATTTTTCAAAAGCGTTTCTTCAAAAAACTGGAACCCGCAAAATCCCGTTCAACCGTTGAGACAGGAGCGGAAAATAATGACCGGGTGGAAGTGCTTTGAAACAGCCGTGTTAAGTGGTAAGTAATAAGTATTAAGTAAAACAGCGATGGTTCGTGTATACACGAACCATCGCTGTTTATTGACGATTCACGATTGACGATTCACCATTCACGATTGACTCTGATTGCCTATTGCTTGACCAGCTTCTGCTGCAACACCTCATTGCCATCCGTGATCCGGAGAATATAAACCCCTGCTGGTAATTGTTGCGTATTGGTGATGTTCACCGAATTGATACCTGCCTGCACATTCAACGTCTGACGGAGTACGCTTTGTCCCATATTGTTTACAAGCTGCGCCTGCAACACAGCGGCGCGTTCTGTTCTTATTTCAGCACGGATGGACGACTGGAAAGGGTTTATATAAGACACCCATTGCAGTCCGCGATGCTGCGAAGGCTCCAGGGTAACTACTCTTGAATAAGTGGTATTGCCGGCACTGTTGTACATGCGCAGGCGATAGTATTGCCTTGCTGTAATATCGTCTGCATCAGGTAATGAATAAGTGTTTAGTTCATTTCTGCTGTTGCGGCCATGGAGGGTGGCAAGCGAACGGAACTGCTGCCCGTCATTACTTTTCTCCACTACAAACCATACAGGTTCATTTTCGGTGCCGGTTGTCCAGTTGATCTGTGCCCGTCCGTTGTCATTCGTTGCGTTGAAGGAAAGTAACTGTGTACTCAGTGGTATGCCACAGTCGAGCACGTTCATCGTAACGATATTTATTTCATCGGTAGAGCGGCAATTCGTTTCTCCGATATTCGAAGTGGAAGTTGCCGTAAGCAAACGGTAGCGATCGCCGTTATTGGCCAATGCGGTCATGGACGGCGGCACGGTATAGGAAGCGATATATTCCCACATACTACCGTTCCACACAGGCGTAATAGGACCGATCAGCGGACCTACATCTGTCCACGGGCCGCCACCTGCAGGCCGGTACTGCCATTGATAGTAGCGGTAGTTGTTGAAATAAGAACGTACCGTATCATATATTCTCAGTGATGCACCGCGGCATACATTCGGTGTGGTGGAAGGTGCATAGGTCATGGAAGGCAAACAGGTCGCGATAGCGATATCATCAATTGCCCAGTCGTTGCCACCACCACCCGGCGCATTGTTGCGGATCGTTACGGTGATGGAGGTTTGTCCGGGTTTGGTACGGAATACAAAACCTTTTTTGATCCATTGACCGGTATAGGCAATATTGCCGCTGGTATAATATTCTTCGTCGTCGATCTGGAACGCCAGGTTGGGGCGTACACCGGATGAGTCGTTCCCAGGTCCGGGGACATAACCTGCACTACCGGAACCTTTACCACTGGAGTCGCATCCGCAGCGGCGGCAGATATTGCGGAACCAGGCAGAGAACTCGTAATACGTTTCTTCGCAGAGATTGGTAATGGTTTGCTGAAAGGCGCGGTTGGTTTCATAACTGGCATTGATGACCACTGCATATCCAGTGCTGGTAGGCGGATTGCCGGCCAGCGGGTCGGCAGCGCCGGTATGGTCACCGATAATATCCCACAAAGTGAATACACGCGCAGCATTGGGGTAAGGCAAATTACCCACCGTGCTTCCGTTGGCGCTGGTGCGGTTGGCCACGCCATAACCATTATCGTTTGGTGTGCCTGTTCCGAAAGTAAGATAAGTATAAGGTGCAGGAATAAAAGTGGTGGCACTGCGGTTCTGAGCTGCGCCCGAACCGAATGTTCCGCCAAATTCACCTAACAAGGCATTCGAACCGATCGAGTTGGAACAGAGACCATAATCCGGTGCAATGCGGATCATCGAAGGGCGGAAGTTAGACAACTGATCCGTAGTTGAACTACCCATGCGGTATCGGAAGTTACCGGAGCTGAGGCGTATGAGCGAGTCAATTGCAACAGAAGGCGCATCCGGGCGGATCTCCAGGCGATATGAGTAAACGCTGATACAAGTGCTGCCGTAGAAAGACGGGCGAAGTGCTCCCCATAATCTGCCCGCATTGGTTGTACCGTTGCCTTGCGTGGTGACGTTGCAACTTCCGGCGTTGTCACCCACATTGAAACGAATCTGCCCGTTGGCTGTATTGATATGTGCTCCGTCAGTATCGGCCCCATCGGTGTATTGCGTTTGCAAACGGCCTTCGTTGGAGATCAGGCGCAACGTATTCGGAATGTAATTGAATTTGGACAAGTTGATTGTATCGTTATAACGGACAGCGTTTACGCGATTGGTAGATGATCCTCCGGTTACGGCAATGGTTGCTCTTACTTCAATGATATCACCGGGAAGAAAATTACCGCCATTCGGACGTGTGACGTTGATAAAACTTTTACCCGTGGTAACGGTCTGCGCGCTTAAAGATTCAGTGAATAAAAAAGTGAAAGCTGTTGTCAATAGCAGGAAAAAATGCATACCAGTACGGCAGGCAACAACACGGCACGGGGGGCGGGACGGTGGTACAGTCTTCACGGTATGGATTTTTAGAGCAGCTAAGGTAGTATATATAGTAGCTGTTGTCAATAGTAGTTTTGGGCATTTTTATGTAGTGCTTTTATAGTAGAAACACAGTAAATACACTCATATCACTAAATTTTTTTATAGAAAATTTGTCTGTGATTTTCACGTTTCAGTTTTTTTTACTAAAAACAAAAAGGGTTTCACCGATTGAGCCATCGTAACTCTACCTTAATAGATTGAGGGCTATTGCGCTTGCATAAAAAAACGCAGTAATGTATTTTGCCCCCGAAATCCAAATCCGTATGAAGCAACCAACGCTGCCGTTAGTTCTGCTGCTGACCTTCTTTTTGCATCTTCATGCTTTCAGTCAATCTGAACCATTTTCTAAACGTGTGGTCTCCACCGGATTCAACTCCGCGTGGGAAGTAGTATATGGTCCCAATGATTCTTTATGGGTAACAGAAAATAAAGCCTACCTGGTTCGCCGGGTAAGCATTGCTACCGGTGTGAAAACTACGTTACTCAACCTGCGCTCCACCGATGCCAGTATTAATTTCGACGAGAGTACATCGGACTGGCCGCAAGGTGGATTAATGGGATTAGTGTTGCACCCCAATCTTTATTCCAGCGATCCTGCCGTACGCGCAGCCAAGCCCTGGGTTTACATTGCCTTTGTATACAGCAAAGGCACCTGTGCTTCGCCCAATGGTTGTTTTTATACTACCAAGATCGTACGCTATAATTACAACGGCAATACATTAAGCAGTCCGCAAATCGTGCTGGACAATCTTCCCGGCAGCAGCGATCATAACTCGGGAAGGCTCGTCATCAGTCCGCAGATCGAAGAAGCCGGTGGTGGCCTCAATGATCAGTACCGCTTGTATTATACAATCGGCGACATGGGTGCCGGACAGTTTGCCAACCAGAACCGTACACAACGTGCCCAAACCCTGGATGCTTTCGAAGGAAAAGTATTACGCATCAATACAGAGACAGACGGCGACAGCGGAGCAGATGCCTGGGTGCCTGACAACAATCCGTTTTACAACGGCACGCCCATCAGTGCACGCGATTATGTATATACAATGGGTCACCGCAACGCGCAAGGCCTGGCATGGGGACAGGTAAATGGTAATTACATTCTCTACAGCACCGAGCAGATGGATAAAACAGATGATGAAGTAAATATTATCGAAGCGGGCAAAAATTACGGATGGGATAAAGTGGCCGGTTATTGCGAAGGCAATGTGAATGGTTACCGTTTGGGTACCACGGCTTCTGCCAATGAACAGGCCTTTTGTTCCGTGACGGCAAACAATCACCAGGAACCAATCTTCACCACATTCACCGTGCCGGCAAGTGGCATGGCGGCTTTGTATGCACAGTCTGATAACTCACAATGGCCGACCATTGCATCGTCAAGCGTAGACTTCTATAAACATGGAAAAATAGCGGGATGGCAGAATTCATTGCTCATTACACCACTGAAGAAAAATATGGTATACCGCATTCGTCTCAATGCCAATGGCGACGGTGTCACCGGCGATACTATTTCTTATTTCAGGGGCGATGGCAACCGCATCCGCAGAATAACGATATCACCGGATGGGCTTAAGTTTTATGTGGCAAGAGATGTGGGCGCCAGCAGCAATGCAGGCACGATCATGGAATACACGTATACCGGCATTACACTGGCTTTACAGGACCCGCGCCCCACACCACAACGCCCGGAAGACCGGATCCGCATTTATCCCAATCCCACACCCGGACATATATACATTCACGGGGAAGCGGTATTTGCCAAACCATTGCGTGCAGACCTCTGTGATTTGGGAGGAAGAGTACTGAAACAAACGCAAAGCTTCCGCAACGATTTTGAAGTAGATATCACCTCGTTCAACCAGGGGATGTATATACTCCAATTATACGACGGCAACGGCCGTCCGCTAAGAACCCAGAAATTGGTTTACTTCAGATAGGATCATGGATGAAAGCTGCCTTCGGGCAGCTTTTTTTATGGGGCTTATTCGTAATTGCCAAACCAGTCTTTACCGGATTCGGGAAGGCCCGGCAATAATACGGGTGCCTGCTGATTGGGGAAAAACTGCGACAGGTAGGGATTTGCTTCGGGTGTCAGGAACACGCGGCTGATCATCGTAGAGCCGGACAACAACAGGAATTGCAAATAGGGGGAAAGAGAAGGTCCGTTCGGTGACGGCGCCTGGTTGATGTTATTCAGGTTTTTCATGTGGAAGGGATTTGAAGTAAGTTAGGTTAAAAAAAACCAGAATATCAAGAGGCGGGCGCAAAAAAAAAGTGAAGAACAGGCCGTTCTTCACTTTTTACTATCGGGGATCTACGTGTATCAGATCTGACCAACCATGTTGGCGGGGATCACCCACTGGTCAAACTCTTCCGCGGTTACATAACCGAGTTTGATCGCCATTTCTTTCAGTGTAGTGCCTTCTTTATGTGCTTTCTGAGCAATCTCTGCGGCCTTGTAATAACCGATCTTGGTATTGAGGGCGGTTACCAGCATCAGGGAGTTGTCCACGTGTTTTTTGATATTGCTTTCGATGGGTTCGATGCCTGTTGCACATTTATCATTGAATGAAACGCAGCCATCACCGATCAGGCGTGCGCTGTGCAGGAAGTTATAAATCATTACGGGTTTGAACACGTTCAGTTCAAAATGTCCCATTGCACCGCCAACGTTGATGGCAACATCATTTCCCAACACCTGGGCAGCGATCATGGTGAGCGCTTCACATTGTGTAGGGTTTACTTTACCCGGCATGATAGAAGAACCCGGCTCATTATCCGGGATGAAAATTTCACCGATGCCGCTGCGCGGACCGGAAGACAGCATGCGGATATCGTTGGCGATCTTCATCAGGCTCACGGCGATTGTTTTCAATGCACCGTGTGCTTCCACGATCGCGTCGTGTGCGGCGAGTGCTTCAAATTTATTTTCAGCCGTGAAGAAAGGCAGTCCGGTGAGTTGAGCGATATGTTTGGCAACATTCTCTGAATAGCCGGTAGGTGTGTTGATGCCGGTTCCAACGGCGGTGCCGCCCAATGCGAGTTCGCTCAGGTGAGGCAGGGTATTTTTCAATGCACGCAGACCGTGATCGAGTTGTGACACATAGCCGCTGAATTCCTGACCCAGGGTAAGAGGGGTAGCGTCCATGAAGTGTGTGCGCCCAATCTTCACCACCTGCATAAAGTCCTTGCTTTTTTTCAGGAGTGTGTCGCGCAGCTTTTCGATACCGGGAATGGTGGTTTCAAGTAAAATTTTATAAGCCGCAATGTGCATGGCGGTAGGGAAGGTATCATTGCTCGACTGTGATTTGTTCACGTCGTCGTTGGGATGCAGGAATTTTTCTTTGTCTTCGAGGTTACCGCCGTTGAGTACATGACCGCGGTAAGCCACCACTTCATTCACGTTCATGTTGCTTTGCGTCCCGCTGCCGGTTTGCCATACAACGAGGGGGAAATACTCATCCAGTTTTCCTTCCAGTATTTCATCACATACTTTACCGATGAGGGCTGATTTTTCCGCAGGTAAAACACCCGCTTCGAAATTGGTGATGGCCGCAGCTTTTTTCAGGTAAGCAAATGCGCGGATAATTTCTTTGGGCATCTTGTTGATGTCCTCGGCGATACGGAAGTTGTCGATGCTTCGCTGGGTCTGTGCACCATAGTACGCGGTGGCGGGTACTTTCACTTCGCCCATCGTGTCTTTTTCTGTTCTGTATTGCATGTATTACTGGCTTTTGTTGAAAAATGGCCACAAAGGTAGGTTTTAGGTGATAAGTTGTAAGTATTAAGTTATAAGCAGTTTAAGGCTCGGGCTGCCTGTTATAAGATCGGGCATATTGCCGAAAGGCAGCGCCCCGGTAATAAATCGATTGACATCACCTGCTCCTATGATCGTCAGGGAAAACCCTGAAGTCAAATTCCCCGGTTTTCCCCGATAAAGGCAGGTTGTTTTCTGTTCATTTTTGCTTTATAAACCAAAGCATTGAAGGATATGAAAACGTTACTAACTTTTATTGCATTGACAGTCTGCCTCTCAGCCGGCGCCCAAATCATTAACCCCAAGCAAACGGCCAAAAGAAAAGTGGAAGACAGAACTAACGGGGCCACGGACAAAGCCATCGACAAGAGCCTCGATAAAGTGGAAGAAGGCATTGGCAGTATTTTCAAAAAGAAAGATAAAAAGGCAAAAGATAAAAAGGACAATCCCCCTGTCACCACTTCCAACTCCGGAAGCGGAAACAATAGTAGCGATCCTTCGGTTAAGTCAAACTCGAAATTCGACTTTGTGCCCGGTGCCCGGGTTTTATATTTTGATGATTTTCAGCGACTGAACACCGGTGACTTTCCTGCAGAGTTTAATACCAATGCAAGTGGCGAAGTGGTTAATGTAGACGGCAAAAACGGCAAGTGGTTAGCCATGACCAAGAACGGCGTATTTATTCCGGAGCGCATTAAGGAATTGCCCGACAACTTCACGCTGGAATTTGAAGTGGCCTTGGTGGGTAATCCCGGTAATAATTATTCCGGACTCGGGTTGAATTTTACCACCGACAAAGATCAGCTTTTCAAAGATGTGCTGTTTGGTGAGGGTTCTTCCATTTTGTACCTGCATCCCGGGGCAGACCTTGTTTCTATACAAATCTTACCCGCCAACGGCGGTCCGGAGATTTACAACGACATCCCTATGCCCCAATGGTCCCAGAACGGAAAGCGATTTGCCAAAGTAGCTGTCTGGAGACAACAAGGCCGCCTGCGGGTATACCTGAACGAAGATAAACTCGTGGACATGCCGCGTTTTTTTGCGGAAAATAAGCCTTACCAGATGGCATTTTTCAGACGTTTTTTTGATGACTGCGAACTGTTAATGACGAATATCCGCTATGCAATTGCAGGGGAGGATACCAGAAGCAAATTGATTACCGAAGGGAAATTTGTTACCAACGGTATCCTGTTCGATGTAAACAGCGATAACATCAAACCTGAAAGCGGAACGGTATTAAAAGAAATTGCCACTGTACTACAGGATAACCCGGCAGTGAGGGTGAAGATAATCGGCCATACCGACAGCGACGGCGATGCAAACAGCAACCTCCTGCTATCGAAAAAAAGAGCTTTATCCGTTAAAAACGCACTGATCAATTTTTATGGGATAAATGCTGACCGGATCGAGGCCGACGGGAAAGGAGAAAGCCAGCCTGTACAATCGAATAACACCACCACAGGCAAAGCACAGAACCGCCGGGTTGAATTTATCAAACTATAGCGCCATGCGAAAAGCAATTTTTCCGGTTGCGGTTATGCTGCTGCTGGCCTGTAACGACAAACAGGAATCCGCCGTTGTTCCCGCCACATTTGAATACAGGCAACTGGCCGCCATCATGAAAGACCCAAAGGCGATCGACAGGGAACGCATTGCCGGAATAGCCGGCACAGAGGCCACTAAACTCAAAACATACCAGGAAAATTTTTCTGCTGATGTGTCGAAAAGGACAATCGTTTTCAGTTGGCCGAACGGAGAGAAAAAGTCAGTGAAAACGACCGGCGGAAAAGAATTACAGCTCGAGGGCCATAGTTCTTTGGGACTGGGGTTTGTAAAGAAAACTTCGGAAGAAAATTTTCGTAAAAAATTCGCGGGTAAAGCATCAGTGCAAGAAGAAATAAACAGCATCACCAAAGATGAAAACATCGATGCGGATATCGCCATCAGTGAGGCCAGGTACCTGGCCGAAAATGCACGGCTGCAGCAATTCGAAGAGGTGGAAAATGTTGGAGAGGCAGCCTACTGGGAAACACCTGTAAATGCCCTTCACGTTTACGCCCGGGGGATTTCGTTTACCGTAACAACGAATATGGAAAATGAAAAAGAAAGCCGCAAGAAAGCTGTTGAACTCACAAAATTCATCTTTAGCAACCCACCAAAATTATCAGAATGAGACTAACTATCCTGACACTTTTTTTGCTGTTTTCCTCCGCTTCTTATGGAAAGAAACTCATTACCGCCAACTGCGAAATGGGAGGTGGCTGTACGTTTCAGCTTTCCGAAGCAGATGCAAGCGATTATGATATGGCAGAGGGAAATAGCAATGGCTACTATGAAAATCTTCCCGAAAACGCCATACTGGTAGACGTTAAGATCGACGGCAAGTGGGAGCAATACGTGGAAACAAAGATGACGCGCTCACAACTGGATAAGTTTTACGGCGGGGATGGCTTTACCATGATTTACCCGTTCAACCCCAACTTCCAGCCTTTGGACGGGGGGTGGCAGATCAAGATCGGTACAGTAACCGGCGATATCTGTTATGGTCAGGAGTCGAATATGTTTAAGTCGATGCTGCAAGGCATGTCGCAATCGGGTGAGGTTAACTTTCCCAAACCCTTCCATGCCCGTTTCCTGATGAACAATCCTAATGTGAAGTGGCAACGTATAAGGCCGGATTTGTACAAAGCTCATCTGGGAAACGATTTTGTCAGTTTAAAATTTGATGTACAAATCATCAGCGAAAAGAAAATCGAGGGACTGTTCACGGCTACCATCAAAGTGCCCACGAAAGAACCTTGCATCAATAAAATTCCCATCACCTACATCTGTGTAAAACCTAAAGAATGGAAAGATCCGTGGGAAGACATGGAAGAACCGGAGCCGGGAGACGACTTGCTGCCCGTTAATCCTACAGGAAAAAATGGCGACGATCTGCTACCTGTGAAGCCCGGCGATGATCTTCTACCAGTTGAGCCAGGCAAAAATCCGAAACCAAACGTACCCCGCCTGGAGGATCCGAAACCGGATATACCCAGGCTGGAAGATAAGCCCAAACCCAACGTGCCGCGGCTGGAGGATAAGCCCAAACCCAACGTGCCAAGACTCGAAAATTAAAAAAACATACCGGTGCTAAAGCCGGACCATTAACCATTAAACCCTTTAAAAAACGACACAAATGAAAAAAATCCTGACAGTTTTTGCCGTAGCCATCTTCGCGTTTTCGTGCCGCAAGAACGATAAACCAGACCCCCAACCTGTTTATGCTTTCAAAGGCTTATTTGAAATGACAACAAGCTTCAGCAGCGACCCGGAAAACTTTCTTTTCGAAAATGGCCGGGTATTTTATGGCAACGAGGCCGGCAATATTCATGCAACTATTGCCTCAGGGAGCAACCTTAACATCAACTCCACTACTTATACCTATGACGCGGGTACACAGAAAATCAAGTTCGATTATTCAGGACGTAAATGGGAGGGTACCTATGTGCCCGCAACCGGAAAAATAATAAATGGTGTGGTTAAATCTTTTAATGGCCTAGCAACAGTAGGCGCGTTTAACGGCCAGAAGCACATTCCCGGCACATCGGGGAGCAACCTGCTTAAAGGACACTGGAAAGGTGTGTATGGCCCGGGAAATAATTTGTACAACCTGATCATCGAAGACAACTCCATGATTGTAGTAGCTGGTTATGAAAATAGTTTGATGTGTAATAATAATACCGGTATAGGTCTTTCACTGAGTCGTCCTGCCATTAATGATAAAACCATCACCTGCATTTATCAATATATCGGCCTCGGTACCTTCTCTATGGAGGCAACTTATAATCCTTCCAGCGGAAAACTGGAAGGTACATGGGGTACCGGTACGAATGTATCGGGTGGAGGAACGATTGTGTTAACCCCGGAAAATATCGATTGATCCTTACTATTCTTTAAATAATAATCATGAGACATTTTTTTTCTTTACTACTGGTAAGCGTCTTTTTATTCTCCTGCCGGAAAAGTGACAAGCAGGGATCGACAGAAACTGTCAGGGTAATCGACCGGATTGAAATCAAAAAAACAACTACGTCAACAGGAAATGTATTGAACAATAAAATCACGTTTGAATACAACAACAAAAAGGAAATTGCCAAAATAGCCACTTTTGAAGAAAATGTACTGTACTACAGCTATACATATACCTATCAGAACAATATCCCGGTATCTTCCAGGTACGATTTTACTTTCGGCGGTGATCCTGTCTACGAAGTCAGATACGGGTATGTAAATGGCCGCTATGCAAGCTATTACGACACTTATTACGACGACATCACCAACTTTTCCTACAATCAGCAGTTTAATCAATATACAAACTCAATAAACGGCAACCGTTTCATATTGAATGAAGCCGGCGATGTGTCTGTTATTACAGCTTCAGGCAACGAGTACGCATTTGCTTTTGACCAAACCAAAAAAGGACCGCTTTACAATGTGGTCAATAAGAAGTGGATTCCCGCGTTGTGGTATGGCCTTGCAGGACTCACCGTGGTGGAGATAACTACCTATCCGGTTACTTCCTTGTTTGATGATAATATTGCTCAGGTAAACCCCTATACCAACACGTTCGATGCGGATGGATTTGTTACAAAATCCATATTCTCTGTCGCCAACGGATCGCTGCAGTATGAGGTGACCTATGTCTACAAATCAATCTGAACGCTAACCGGAACCGCCTGCTCATAAAATCTTGTGTGCGTGCCGACCGGGAAATTTTTATAAAACGCCAAATGGATAAAAATGAAAATGAAATATCTCCTGATCTTTTGCCTGTTTCAGGGTCTGATGTCTTGTTCTGAGAACAAAAAAACGAAATCAGCCTACGGAGAGCTAGATATTGAAGGGGCTATAGAAAATGCGGAAGGCCGGAGAAAAGCAAATCCCGCCGCTTCCGGTGGTAATAAGTGCCTGCTGGGCTATCAAACCGGCTATGACAAAATTCTTAGCGGGGATCAAGTATGCGCTGTTACCGGCTTTTCAAAAGAGGTGATGGAGACAAAAAGTTCCACTGTTTTGAAAAACCCTGAGCATCATAGTTTCGAATACAGGTTTACCAATGGCAGGATCCAGACCATTCCCCAGATCGGTCAGAAGCTGGCAATGCCTGATGTAATTGGCATTTCGGCTATCAAGGCCATATCACTAGCGGCATTTGAAAGTACGTACAGGGTTATAACGGATGAAGAAATGAAGGTGGCTGAAAACTCGCTGAATGATGCAACAGAAGGAAACACCGGTAATCCCGATGCGGATGCCGCTTTGGCGCGGGCCGGTGATAAAAATGTGAGTAAGGACCAGATCAGGAAAACTGGCGGAGAGGTATTGAACATTATAAAAGATGTATCCCGCGGATACCGTACTATAGAAGGTTTGGGTGATGCTGCACGGTGGAATACGGTAAGCAGGGAGCTTGTGGTGTTGCAGAATGGCGTACAGTTTATGATCCACAGCAATATCAGTGAGGACAATGAAAAGAATAAGTCAGTAGCCGTTGAACTGGCGAAGATGATTTTGGATAAATGTAAATAATCTATTCTGCAATCATTCACGCACGATAACAAAGCTTTTTAAAATCGAAACAAATGCAAAGACTCCTGATCTTATTCTCCGTCCTGCTGGTATGTTCAGGATGCGGGGAAAAGAAAAGCGAACCATCCGCAATGACAGCAGAGAGGGCCGTTGAAGCCCTTTCAGGTAAAGAACCGGATGCCCGGAATAGCGATAATATTGAGCGAAATAACGTGGACATTGATGTGCTCCTGGATGGCGAAAATATCGGCGCACGTTTTAAGGACGGGTTCGGCAGCATCGTGGCAAACAGGGATGAAATTGTTATTACGGTTAATGCTACCGGTGAACGGCCAGACAATCTGCTCATCGGGTTTTCGGCAACAGACCTTACAACTATGCGGCCGATCCACGGTAAAACAAATGCCGGCGACGGTAAAGTCTTCACACTTTCCCTGATGAAAATTATTGGAGATGGTATGGAAGCAATGATGTCGTTTGATGCGGAAGGAACAATCGTTTCTATGAGTAATACAAAAACAGTCATTAAAGTAACGGGCCATCTCGGCTATCCCGCCGACGCAGAAAACCCGGAGAAATGGAAAAAGTTCCATGGTACAATTACCCTGCATTATCCTGTTTTTCAAACGGTGGGAATTGCAAAAGATGATGTTATCTATTGAGCCGGCTCAGATCAGCGTCGGCGTTGCCAACGACCTGCATCAGGTAAACTGATCCTGGATAAAGACAAATTCCCGGCCACCCGAAAAATGACTAATTTTAGCTCTAACCTGAGACCTAAAATTAGTTAAATGAGAATACTGCTTGCAGATGATCATTTCCTGGTGCTGGATGGCCTGGAAGTGCTGCTCTCTACTTTCGATTTTGTGGAAGAGACAAAAAGTGTATTAGATTATGTAGGGCTGAAGAAGATGCTGGAAAAAGAAAAATTTGATGTGCTGTTTCTCGATATCCATTTTGGTAAACACGACGGCCGGGAAATCATCCGTGAGATCAAACAGATGATGCCTGATATGAAAATAATTGCGTTAACCAGTCAATCGGATGCAGCGACTATCAAGTCCTCTGTTAATGCCGGTTTTGACGGCTATCTCCTGAAAATTGACGGAAGGGATGATATTGAAAGGGCCTTAAAGGCGGTAACCAATAACGAGAAATATTTTAGTGCTAAAACGCAGCAGGTTTTTTTTGAAACGCAAACAGCGAAAAACAAAGTAGAACTTACCGAGCGGGAAAAAGAAATTCTGCAACTCATCGTTCAGGAAAAGACCACCAGGGAAATTGCGGAGCAACTCTGTCTTTCAGAAAAAACCATTGAAACACACCGGGGGAATATTATGCTGAAAATGGATACCCGGAATATTGCCGGTATGGTGAAAAAGGCCATTATGGACGGCCTGGTTAATCTCTGAAAACTTCAACTATGAAGAGAATTATTATATTTTTTCTGCTGCTGCCGGCAGCAACTCATTTGTATGCCCAGGGCTACTGGGACCTTCTTTCCGGAAAAAGTAAGGAACTGGTGATGAAAGGTACCGGATGCTGGACCGAAGGTGGCGAAAATTGTATCGCTTATCTCTTTGAAGCCTACCGCCTACCCCGGCAATCAAATGGAAATTGCCCGGGATGCATAGAAGTTGAAATAGCGAAATCCTATTCTTACCTGGAAAAATTCGATTCAGCACAGTATTTTCTCAATCGTGCCACCGCATCTCTGGAGAAAATGAATTATACAGATATGCGCGTGAAGCATCTCGACGCAGAAATCCTGAATAGCGCTGCGATGAACTTTTACTATATGGGTAAAATTGATTCTACTATTGCTTATGTAAAAAAAAATATTGAAGTCATAGACAAAACAGGAAATAAGAAGTCCTCTGCCTTTGCAAAAATGAATCTTTCCTCAATTTATATGACGGTTGAGGATTATCGGTCTGCTGTTCAGTATTGTTTACTGGCATTTAACGAGTTAAAGGAACTGGATGTGCTTGAAGACAGCCGCGTAGCTGTTCTGGCGGGCAACCTGGCCACCTGCTATCATGAACTGGGAAAGCTCGACTCTTCTATGCTCTGGGCCGCCAGGGCCATCGATTGGGGACAGAAAGCTAAAAGCATTACAGCACAGGTGTATGGTAACTATGTCATGGGCGCCAACCTATCGGGCACCCGGCCCGATTCCGCACTCCATTACCTGAACCAATCATTGGAACTTGCCCGTAAAAGCGGCCGGTCCAACTATGTGGCAAAAGCTCAAATGATGAAAGGAGTGCTTTTAGGTGAAATGAAACGCTATACCGAAGCCAGGGAAAATTTACTGGAAGCCGTCAGGTTGATGGAAAAAAATCCGGCTGACCACGACTATACAGAAGCCATCAGACATCTTGGATTAATAGCAAATGAAAGCGGTGATTATAAACTTTCGGCCCAATACCTCAGAGAGTATGTGTTGATCAAAGATTCTTTAAATGTGATCAGCAACCAGCAACTCCTGCACGAGTACCAGACGAAATACGAAACGGAGAAGAAAGAAAAGCAGATAGGAGCCCAGGAATTGAAGATCCAGCAACAGCAGTCAAAACTGCTGTATGCAATTTTAGGCGGCGCATTGCTGGCCTCACTACTGGGCGGTATTTTCATCTACAACAGGAAAACACAAAAGTTGAGATTGAAACAGTTGCGGCAGGAAAAGGACAACGCCATGCTGAACGCATTTATTTTAGGGGAGGAGCGTGAACGTAACCGCATTTCGCATGAACTGCACGACGGTGTTGCCGCCATGATCGGCGCAGCCAAAATGAGCCTGGAGTCTATTCCACACCTTCCCCAGGAAAAACGCATGGAACAGCTTTCGAAAGTCAAAGGGATTTTGGAAAATACGCATGCCGACGTCCGGCACATCGCCCACAACCTTCTTCCTTCCGTACTGGAAAAAGAAGGAATAATTAAAGCCACCGAGCAGTTTGCCAGTGAAATCAATGAAGCCAGGCTGCTGACTATTTCGGTAGTGGATAAAAACAGTAACGCACATCACCTCTCACAACAATTGCAACTGATGCTGTTCAGAGTGATCCAGGAACTGGTCAACAATATTATCAAACATTCCCAGGCGCAAAATGCCGGAATCGTTTTCCAATATACCAATGGCCTGCAGATCGAAGTAACGGATGATGGAATAGGATACGAAGACACGACGGACTCCGGCAACCACGGACTATACAGTATAACACGACGCCTGGAGTCGATAGGCGGCAACTTCAGGATTACAAAAAGAAATTACGGCGGCACGAAAGCAATGGTAGAACTAAACACGAATATGCCCCATCGGGCAGTGTGATCCGGAGCCCGAAGCCCGGGAGCTTTTTACAACATCGAAACTGCCCCCGATTGTTTATTTTTAGCTTCTAAAACTTCCGCATGCGCCTTTTTTACCTGATCCAGGCAATGGTAGTTGGCTGTTCTTTTGCCTCTGCACAACGCACCGCCGAAAACCTGATCATTATCACTACCGACGGCCTGCGCTGGCAGGAGGTATTTGGTGGAATGGATACCGCACTGGCCCGCGACCCCGCCTTCAACGAAGAAGACAGCGCGTATATTTTTGCCCACTACTGGCATGCCGATGCAAAGGAGCGGAGAAAGAAACTGATGCCGTTTCTTTGGTCGCTGATGGAAAAAGAAGGACGCCTTTACGGCAACCGCCTTGCCGGCAGCAAAGCCAACAATGCCAATCCTTATTGGTTCAGCTACCCTGGCTATAGCGAACTGCTCACGGGTTTTGTTGATACCGCTATCAACAGCAATGGGTATCCCGAAAATCCCAACCTCCACGTCCTTGAATTTTTACACCATCAACCTGGTTTTAAAGGAAAGGTTGCGGCATTTGGCGCATGGAATGCTTTTGACAGGATATTAGCCCAATCACGTGTGGGTTTCCCGGTGATTTCCGCATTTGATACATTGACAGGAAAAAGTCTGACCCCCAACCAATTGTTGTTGCATCGCATGCTGCGCGATAGCTACCGGCCATGGGGTGATGCGGAATGTCTTGATGTATTTACCCATTATGCCGCGCTACAATACCTTCAGCAAAAACGGCCGCGGGTATTGTATATCGGTTATGGAGAAACAGATGAGTGGGCGCATGCCGGCAAGTATCGTTCTTACCTGGATGCCGCAAAACAAGTCGATAAATGGCTGCAGGAGTTATGGACTTTTATTCAAAATGATCCGCAGTATAAAAATAAAACAGCCATCTTTTTAACAACAGATCATGGCCGTGGTGATATCATCAAACGTCAATGGACGGATCATGGATCGGGTGTGCAGGATGCTTCAGAGATCTGGGTAGCCGGCTGGGGCAAAGGTGTAGCCGCGGGAGGGGAACAGCGCAACAGCCAACCGCTGTTGTTGCAACAGATGGCAGCAACCTTCGCAAAAGTACTGGGCTATCAGTTCAAGGCGCCGCACCTTGTGGCTCCTTTGGTTGAAGGCTTCCTGAAGTAGCAAGAAATTCAAAAGTAAAAAGTCAAAATTCAAAAAGAACAGAAACGCTTCTGCACAAATTTTTGAATTTTGACTTTTGAATTTTTACTTGGCTTGAAAAGCCGCTTTTCTTTTTTCCAGAAACGCCGCAATGCCTTCTTTCGCATCGGCAGTATCAAACAGTTCGCCGAACAAACGGATTTCTGTATCGTAACCATTTACTTTTTCGTCATACACAGCATTGGCCGCTTCAATGCAGCCGGCAACGGCCAGTGGCGCTTTGCTCAATATCGTCTGAAGAATGGTTTTTGTTGTGGGCAATAATTCTTCTGCGGTTGTTACGTGATTGACCAGGCCGTACTGATGTGCCGTGGCAGCATCGATCATGTTGGCAGATAACAACATTTCTATTGCGCGGCCTTTGCCGATCAATTGCGTTAAGCGCTGCGTACCGCCATAACCCGGAATCAGGCCAAGGTTCACTTCGGGCTGACCGAAACGCGCTGTTGCTGAAGCCAGTCTGAAATGACAGGCCATCGCCAGTTCGCAACCACCTCCCAGGGCAAAACCATTCACGGCCGCCACAACGGGTTTGGGACAACGCTCTATACGGTCAAACACTGTTTCCTGTCCATGACGCGCCAAAGCCTCACCACCTTTGGCATCCAGGCTACTGAATTCGCTGATATCGGCACCCGCAACAAACGACTTGGGGCCGCTGCCGGTCAGGATCACCGCTTTGATATCAGGGTTGCTGTACACATCATCGAATACTTTTCCCAACTCTCCGATCACCGATTTATTCAACGCATTCAGTTTGTCGGCACGATTGATGGTAACGGTCAATATATGTTCTTCCAGGGAAACAAGAAGTGTCTGGTACATAGCTATCGTGTTTTTTACAAAAATAGGCGTGAATCGCCAATCGCCAATGAAACAGCCAATACAGTTCACGCAAAGCTACATAAGCGGCAAAGTCGCAAAGAATTGATTATACTTATTACTTAAAACTTACAACGGCTGTTTTACTTTTACCTCCACCTTCGGCGGCATCAATTTATAAATAACCGGCGTTACGATTCTGGACAACAACGTAGAGCTGATCAAACCTCCGATCATCACAATCGCCAGCGGTGAGATCAACGGATTGCTCGACAGGGCAATCGGTAACAAGCCCCCGATCGCTGTCAGGGAAGTGAGAATGATCGGCAGAAATCTTGCTTCACCCGCTTCTTCGATCGCTTCCATTAACGGTTTGCCTTCTGCCCGTAACTGATTCGTAAAGTCAACCAGCAGGATCGTATTTTTTACTTCAATACCCGCGAGTGCCACAATGCCGATTGTTGCTACAAAGGATAATGAATTGCCGGTGACCAGCAATGCCAGCACAGCACCAACAATACCCAACGGAATAACCGACAATACGATGAGCGTACTCTTGAACGTGCGGAACTGTAATACCAGCACGGCAATGAACATGAACACGGTCACGAGAATGATCTTGCCAAACCCGCTGAAAGATTCACTTTTGCCCTCTACTTCGCCACCCATTTCATAACGGTAGTTATCGGGTAGTTTTTTCTGATTCAGTTTGGCTATTACCGCGTCGATCACTTCGGAGTTCAGGTAACCTTTGCGGACGAAAGCAGTAACCGATACTGTCCGCGTTTTATTGAAGTGATTGATGTGCAAGGGTGAAGTTTCCATGCCGATTGTTGCGAGTTGATTCAGCGGAATGGCTTTTCCCTGCACATTGTTTACATACAAGTTGTCAAACACGGTAAGGTCGGGGTAGGACTTGCCCGGCACACTCAACACGATCGTATAATCATCGTTATCACGGTTGGGATTGGTAAAATTGCCGACAGGGAAGCCTGCTACGGCCATCCGCACGGTACGCGTGATGTTGACAGTCGGTACACCCAGCATCTGCGCTTTTTCCTTATTGATAAATACACGGATATCAGACTTCAGGTTGCGGATGGGATTGTTTACATAAATGGTGCCTTCGGTTTGTTTCAGTAAGGTTTCCACTTCGGAAGCCAGTTTGCTGAGTGTATCGAGATTTTCTCCCAGCAACCGTACTTCCACCGGAGAGATCATCGGTTGTCCCTGTTCAAAATTCTTTACTTCCACTTTTGCCCCCGGGTAAGGTGTCCACCGGTTGCGGAGCATTTCAATGATCGCTATTTTTTTATCAGGACGTACATCCGGTTGCAGTTGTACAAAGATCTCAGCGAAATTGCTTTGTTCATTTTGCTGGTTCACGTTGTAATAAATACGCGGATTGCCTTTGCCGGTATTGGATGCGAAGTACCGGATCTCCGGAATTTTGCGCAGTTCTTTTTCAATTTGCTTCGTCAGCGAATCGGTATGATAAATATTTGACTGCAGCGGTGCCGTGATGTCGATCAGGAATTGCGGTTTCTCCGAAGCGGGGAAGAGGCTCGATCCGATAACAGGAATCAGCAGCAACGAACCGACAAAGATCGCCGCACCTACGGCGAGCGTTTTCCAGGGATGTTTCAGGGCACGGTCGAGCAGTTTTGCATAAGTACCATGAATGAGTTTTTGCAATCCGCGCAGGAAAAAGTTGCCGTGTTCATTGGCATGTGGTTTCAGCAAACGGCTCGACAGGAAAGGGACGATCGTCAGTGCCACGATCATCGAGGCAAAGATGGTGGCGATCACCGCTACCGGAAGACTGCGGATAAATTCACCGCTCGACTCCGGCATAAAGGCCAGAGGCATGAATGCGATGATCAGGGTGGCGGTACAACCCAGCACGGCCATACCGATCTGGTTTGTTGCCTTCAATGTTGCTTCCAATCGGGAATGGCCATTGCGCATCCACCGCTCGATATTTTCCACTACCACAATACTGTCGTCCACCAGCAGACCCAAGGCCACTACCAGCCCCACAATACTCAACTGGTTGAGGTTATAGCCCAGCATATTGATAAAAATGATACCGATGCCGAGTGAAAGCGGCACTGCGATCATCACAACGAGTGAAGCACGCATGCCCAATGGCAGCAGGGTCAGTAACACCAGGCCGATCGCGATCATAAAATCGACTCCCAGGTGCCCCAGCCGGCTATTGACATTATCGGCCTGATCGAAGTGTAAGACCAGGTCCATGTTGGCGGGCAATTTCTCCTTGAAATTATTGATCGGCTTCAGGTATTCTTTCTGTGCGGTAGAAATATTTTCTCCTTTTTTCAAAGCGGCTATGATCGTGATGCAACGGTGGCCATTCAACCGCGTAATGTGTTTCTCCTGCGAGTAATCAAAATAAACTTTCGCCACATCTTTCAGAAAGATCGTACGGCCTGTGCCTGTGGCCAGTACCGTGTTTTCAATTTCTCCGATACTCTGATAAGTACCATTGGTTTTAATGTTGAAAGACTTGCTGCCTTCGTTGATGCTGCCGCCGGGGATATTGGTGATCTCGCCCTGGAGTGCCCCGGCCACAACGGTTACCGGCAGATGCAGTTGCGCCAGTTTATCCAGGGCAAGGTCTACGCGGATGGTAGGATCGGGAATGCCTTGTATTTCCACATTCTTCAACGAGGGGATTTTTTCCAATACCTCTTCCAGGTCTTCGGCGGCTTTACGTAATTTATCACGCGGTGCATTTTCGCTCACCAGCGCCATCTGCAGGATGTTCACATTCGACGGATCGATTTTTTGTACGTCGATGCTGTACAGGTCGGGCGGCAACTGCGATCGCATGGCGCTTACTTCCCGCACCACTTCCTGGTATTTGTCGTCTACGTTGCTGTTGAAACGGTATTCAACAAACAGCAGGGCCAGACCATCGTGAATGCTGGTTTTGATGCGCTTGATATTATCGAGGCCGTATAATTTTTTTTCCAATGGTTTTACAACCAGTTCTTCCATGTCCTTAGGACTGGTACCCGGATACACTACTACTACGGGAAACATCGGGGCATTCAGTTCGGGATCTTCCGAGCGCGGCATGGTCAGTACCGTGGAAATACCAACCGACACGATCATGAGCACCATGATGAGTGTGAACTGGTAATTCTTTATCGCGTATTGCGCTATTTTCATACTCAGTGTGGTTTCAGTTGATTTTGATTTTGGAACCGTCATTCAGGTAAGCACTACCGGAGATAATCAATGAGCGGACATTTTCCAGTCCGCTGCTGATCAGTACCTGGTTATTTTCTATGCGTGCGATCTGCACTTTTACCTTGCGGGCAGTTTTGTTATCATCGGTTACAAATACATAACCTTCATTGCCGTTGCCATCGAGCAGCGCATCGTAAGGGATAGGCCATGCGTTGGTAATACGGGTGGGATAAATAACGGCTTTACCGAAAAGGCCGGCCGCCAGTCCTGCAGGTGGCTTTCCGGTGATCTCGATTTCTACATTGAACGTGCCACTCATGGGATCGATGCCTTCTGATTTTTTTGAAACAAGGGCGGGGAATTGTTGCCCGGGCAATGCATCGGTTGATACCAGGGCTTTATCGCCCGTTTTAATCATCGCCCATTGTATGTCGCTTACGCCTGTGCGCAACAACCATTTGCCCTGCGTGGCACCATTGATCTGCAATACAGGTGTACCGGGACCAACCACCTGTCCTTCGTTGGAAAATTTGCGAAGCACATAGCCACTGGAAACGGAACGGATCTCCGTATAAACGCGGTTGAAGCCGGCGCTGCTGTTTTGCTGGCGCGCCACATCATAAGCGGTTTTGGCATTTTGCAATTGCTCGAGGGTAGCTACACTGTCGCGGTAAAGATTTTGTGCGCGTTCATA
Source organism: Terrimonas ferruginea DSM 30193 (assembly GCF_000425585.1). Taxonomy (GTDB): domain Bacteria; phylum Bacteroidota; class Bacteroidia; order Chitinophagales; family Chitinophagaceae; genus Terrimonas; species Terrimonas ferruginea. The sequence goes on along the minus strand of NZ_AUDS01000031.1, from coordinate 9,699 downwards.
ATCGCGTTGTGCTTTCTGCAAAGCCAGCGAAGCCTGTTCGGCCATTGCATTGATTTCGGTAGGATTTAATGTAGCCAGTATTTGTCCGCGGCTCACGGCATCGCCTTCTTTTACAAAAATGCGGCTGATGATGCCCCCGTTTTTAAACGATAGAATTGTTTCGTCGTCTGTGGTAAACTGACCGGAAGTATTGACTTCCTGGCGTAAAGAATCCTGTTGCAGCGGCAGGATGCGGACGGGGATGATATCGTCCTGTATCGGGTCTGTTTTTTTGTCGTTGCCACACGACAGGAGGAAAGTGCTCATAAGCGCCACAAGAATGGCTGATGTGGTTTTATGCATGGCAGTTATTTTTTCAGATTAAAAGAAGCGGTTTCTCTTTCCAGTGCAGCAGCAGCAATCAGTACACGGTATTGGTTGATATTATACTGAAGTTGTGCCTGTGTGTATTGATTGCGGGCATCGATGGTTTCGATAAAGCTGTTGGTGCCTTCGCGGTAGCCGCGTTCGATGAGGCGTTGATAAGCCGCGGCGGCTTCGAGTTGTTTGGTCGTGGCCTTGAAGGATTGCCAGGAAGCCAGCAGGTTGTTGTGCGCTGTAGTGCCGGTCAGTTGTAATTGCTGACGGGTTTGTTCTATGTTGAGCCGGGATGTGCGCGCGTCGAGTTCAGCCTGGCGGATCTTGTACTTATTCCGGTAGCCGGCAAAAATGGGAACATCCAATTGCACACCGAGCATATAATAGCGTGATTGTCCGTTGAATTGCCAGTTCTGCGATTGCGAACCAAGATCGAGGAAGCCGTTCAACTTGGGATAATAAAAACGCTTGTTCATCTCCAGGAGATTTTCATTGATGGCGAGTGCCTGGCGCAAGGCGCGGAACTCTTCGCGTTGTTCGTTTGAAGGAGGTGCCATCAATGTCGATTGTATCTCATCGAGGGCGGCAGTTGAATTGTAATTGCTGTCGATGGCTGCGGTTTGTTCGCGGTTGAGCAAAAGGTTGAAATAAGCACGGGCATTGATCACCTGCTGGCGTGCCTGGTACAACTGTGCATTTACCTGTTCAATTTCACTGTTGGAACGAAGCAGGTAAGCGTGCAGGCCTTTGCCGTTATCAAGTAGCTTCTGATTTACCCGTTGACCTTCGCGTGCGAGTTCGAGAGCGCTTTCATAGATAGCAACGGCTTGTTGGGCGGTGAGGTATTGGTAATAAGCGCTCTTAATATTCTTGACGAGTTCGCGTTTGTAGAGGTCTACTTCGATCTCACTGAGCGTTATTTGCTGACGGCTTATTTTTTTACCATACCGGATGTCTTCATTGATGATCGGTAGGGTGGTGCGGATGCGGCCATCGTAGAAGTTTTTGGGTAAAAAGTTGATGCGTTGATTTTCCAATTGGGGAAAAGCATTGCTGGCGGTGAGTTGGTTAAGCGTTGCATACACACCGTTGAGCAGATCGCCGAGCGGGAGGTAGATATCGCGGCCGCCATCGGCTGTCTGGTAACCGAACTGAAAATTGACGGCCGGGTAGCTCCAGCTCTTCGCGATTTCCAGCGCTGCGTTGGCTTTTTCGAGGGAAATGTTTTTTTGTTCCAGTACAATGTTGTTGGCAAAAGCACTGTCGATGTATTGCCGGAGCAATTCATTTTGCGCGTTGACTGCCGATGGAAGTAAAAACAAGAACCCGAGGCAGGCTTTACTGAATACCGTTCTCATTATTTACACTGTTAATTTATGGTCAAAAAAAAGTTACCGGAGTTTTTCCAGCATCTTGATAAATGTCTCAAATGTGTGTTGCAGCACATTGTCCACGTCCTGCAAAATATTTTTATGGGCTACTACCATGTCCAGGTGTCCTTTTAATTGCAGGGCGCAGAGTCCGTGCATGGTGCTCCAGACAACTAAAGAAAAAGTTTCGGGATCCATTGAACGGAAATAACCAGCTTCCTGGCAGGCCTGGATGCCGGAAAGGAGGAGGCGGAAAGCCTGTTGTCCTTCTTCCCAATGGTTGTCTGCGCAATCGTGTATCGTTTGGAGCGGATCTTTCATGATGAACATAAGCTCATAGAAATCACCGTGTTCCAGCGCAAACTGCATATATACTTTTCCCATGGCCTTGAGTCGCTCAAACGGGTCTTCGATCACCAGGAGAATACTCAATTGCTGGCCGAGGATTTTGAAGCCTTCCTGGTGCAGGGCGTGGGAAATTTCAGCTTTGTCTTTGTAATAGAGATAGATGGTGGTGGGACTGAACTCAATTTCGGCCGCAATCTTCCGGATAGACGTAGCCTCATAGCCATCCTTCATGAACAGCTTTTTGGCTGCGTCGAGGATGAGCTGTTTGAGGTCTTCCTTGTGTTTGCGTTTACGTTCCTGTATACCCACTTGAATTATATTAACGGGGCAAATATAATTAACAGTGTTAATAAATCAAAATCCAAAAGTAAAAATTCAAAAATTAGGGGGTGGGGTGAATAGTGAATGGTCAATGGTCAATAGTGAATAGTGAATAAGGGAATACGCGAGTGGAAACAATAGTAATTGACTCATTGAGTGATTCACCTATTGCCCAACATAAAACTTATAACTTACTACTTATTACTCAAAATTCCCTGTGCTCCGCTACCCATGTCCGGATATAATCCGCAATTTCAGTAGTGGGCGTACCGGGCGCAAACAAACGGCCTACGCCGGATTCGTTGAGTTGCTGCATATCATCTTCGGGAATGATGCCGCCGCCGGTGAGTAATACATCGTTGAGTTGTTTTTCTTTCATCAGCGCCATGATCTTGGGGAACACGGTCATGTGTGCGCCGGACAGAATGCTGATGCCGATGGCGTCTACGTCTTCCTGGAGGGCGGCATTTACCACCATTTCCGGTGTCTGCCGCAGACCGGTATAAATAACTTCCATGCCCGCATCGCGGAGAGCGGTGGCAATTACCTTGGCTCCTCGGTCGTGACCGTCGAGGCCGACTTTGGCAACTAATACACGGACAGGTCGGTTAAGCATATAGCAAGCGTTTTGTAAGCGATCAATTGAATAATGGCAAAGCCTGCTGGATACGGCGCACCGTTTCCTCTTTGCCCAATACTTCGGCGATATCAAATACCTGCGGACCAAATTTACCGCCTACCAGCATCACGCGGAACGGCAACAATACATCGCCCGGTTTTAATTGATTGGCAGCAGCGATCTCTTTAAAGTTATTCTCCAGTTCCTCCGCTTTCCACAGCGTAGCCAGTTCAAAATTGCGGATCAGTTCGGTAAAGAAAAGATTTTTCGCTTCCGACCATTTTGGTTTTACCGCAGCCGCATCGATATTGGCAGGACGCTGGAAGAAAAAGCCAGCTTGTTCGATGAAGTCGGGCAGCAATGTACAACGATCACGCACCAACCCCAGCACTTTCGCTACCCGATGTTGATCGGATACATCAAATCCATGTTCGGCCAGCAAGGGCGAAACAGCTTCCTGCAGTTTATTTATATCGACACGTTTGATCCATTCGTGGTTGAACCATTTGGCTTTTTCATAGTCGAAACGCGCGCCACCATTGTGTACGCGGTCGATAGAAAATTTCTCTGTCAGTTCTTCCAGTGAAAAAAGTTCCTGTTCGGTTCCGTCGTTCCAGCCAAGCATCGCCAGCAGGTTGGTAAAGGCTTCCGGCAAAAATCCTTTTTCGCGGAAACCTTCGGTAAGTTCGTTTGAACGCGGGTCGGTCCAGTTCATCGCAAAAACGGGGAAACCATATTTCGCTCCATCGCGTTTACTGAGTTTGCCCTGCGGACCCAATATCAGTGGCAGGTGCGCCCACTGCGGCATTTTATCCAGGCCGAATAAATATTTCCACAGCAACACGTGTACGGGAGCAGAAGGCAACCATTCTTCCCCGCGGAAAGCATGGGTGATCTCCATCAGGTGATCATCTACTACCACTGCAAGGTGATAAGTGGGCATGCCATCGGCTTTGAGCAATACTTTATCATCGCTCAGACCGGCATCAAAACTTACTTCGCCACGGATCATATCGGTGAAGGTGATCGTTTCTTTTTCCGGCATGCGAATCCGCACCACATAGGGAATGCCTTTTTCGAGCAACACGTTTGTTTCTTCCAGGGAAAGTGAAAGCGAGTTGCGCATTTCCATGCGTACGTTGTGGTCATATTGGGGAGAAGGATTGTCTTCCGTGCGGAATTGCTCGCGCATTTTTTCCAATTCTTCGGGTGTATCGAAAGCATAGTAAGCGTAACCATCGCGGACGAGCTGATCGGCATATTGCTGGTACAGACCTGCTGCTTTGCGTTCGCTCTGGCGGTATGGACCGTAGGCGCCGGGTTTCAAAGGACTCTCATCCGGTTCGAGACCTGCCCAGGCAAGGCAGGAAAAAATATATTCCTCTGCGCCGGGAACATAGCGGCTCTGATCGGTGTCTTCGATCCGCAACACAAAATCACCGCCGTGCCGGCGGGCAAACAGGTAATTGTATAACACTGTTCTTACACCTCCAAGGTGCAAACCACCGGTAGGTGAGGGTGCAAAACGAACCCTTACTTTTCTCGTTGCCGTCATAGGCGGCAAAAGTACAACGATTGGGGGATTGGTCGGCGAATCAATTATATTTGGCGTTTGATTCGTGCATGTATTTTATAAAAACTCCTTTCTGGCTCAAACGGTTTTATGCCGGTTATACCTGGGAAATACCTGTCTCAGGCAAAGCGCTTTTTCTGACCTTTGACGATGGTCCCCATCCCGTTGCCACTCCGTTTGTACTCGATATGCTGAAGTCATATGGTGCGAAAGCTACTTTTTTTTGTATTGGAAAAAATGTGGAGGCGCATCCTGATATCTACCAGCGTATTTTGGAGGAAGGGCATGCTGTCGGCAATCACACCTGGCAGCACCTGAATGGATGGAAGACGGGAACAGATCTTTATATAGCAGATATTGCTAAAGCGGCGCGTGTGATAACAAGCTCATTGTTTCGTCCGCCCTATGGGAGAATTACGGGACAGCAGGCAAAACAATTGAAGAAACTTACGTTGGAGGCCAGGGAAAAAAACAGCGTTAACCGCGTGATAATGTGGGATGTACTGAGTGCGGATTTTGACATAAAACTGGATGCAGCTACTTGTGCAAACTACGTTATCCGGCACAGTGAGGCAGGATCGGTTGTGGTATTTCACGACAGTGAAAAAGCATTGCCGCGACTGACGGGAGCGCTTCCGCAGGTATTAAAATTCTTTTCGGAAAAAGGATTTTCGTTCGAAAAAATAAAGTAGGAAAAATTATCAATTAAGAAAAAAGATCATTTACAGGATACTTATTTAGAATAAGTTGGCTGAAAAATTTAGGGCCTGGGTAGAAACCCTGGCCCGTTTTTAATCCGTACCCTATGAAAACTGGATTAAAGGTATAATAAATTTTAATTTCTCCAAACCTATTTTCAATTTTAACCCGGTACCGGGGGGTGAAAGGGGTTTAAAGGCTCAAAAACTTGACAAATGATGCTCATCGACACGCATGCACATACGTATTCAAATTCATTTAAAAGTGACGCAACGGAAATGCTCGTCCGCGCCCGCGAGGCCGGCATCGGAAAAATACTAATGCCCGCGATAGACCGTTCCACGCATGAGGCCATGCTGGAAATGGAAGCAAAAAACGATTGCTGTCATAGCATGATGGGCGTTCATCCCTGTTCCATTGGCGAAAACTTTGAAGAGGAATTGAAGGCGGCCGAAGAGTACCTGGCCAGCCGTCCGTTTATTGCAGTGGGTGAAATCGGTCTGGACTTCTACTGGGACGTCACTTATAAAGAGCAACAATACAAAGCGCTGCGCTGCCAGATCGAATGGGCCTTGCATTATGACCTGCCGATCTGCATTCACTCGCGCAATGCCACGGCGGAATGTATCGAGGTGGTGAGCGAGTACCAGCAGGGAAAACTGCGCGGTGTGTTTCACTGTTTCTCCGGCGATGCCACCCAGGCCGCCCGGCTGACGGAGCTGGGATTTTATCTGGGTATCGGCGGGGTGCTGACCTTCAAGAATGGCGGACTCGATACGGCAATCAAAGACGTCGATCTCTCGTGGCTGATCCTCGAAACGGACGCCCCTTACCTGGCGCCTGTACCTTACCGGGGAAAAAGGAATGAGCCGGCCTACGTGCTGCATGTGGCCCAGAAGCTGGCCGATCTGCGGGAAACGAGTCTGGAAAATATTGCGGACGTGACCACGGCCAATGCCCGGGCATTATTTCGCCTGGAAGCCTAAAAAACCGGTGAAATAGCGGTGCCTGTAATCACAGAAAACCGTATTTTTGCCACCCTTCAAACAGAGAGGTGTCCGAGTGGTTGAAGGAGCACGCCTGGAAAGTGTGTATACGGGAAACTGTATCGAGGGTTCGAATCCCTTCCTCTCTGCGAAAAAAGCCAGCTCATTTTGAGCTGGCTTTTTGTTTTGCGCCGTTAACTGGAATAGGCCTGCCGGTCGCCTTCTTCGATAAAAAGCGTTGTCTGACGATAGAACAGCTTTAATGCCTGCCCATAACAACACCATAAGAATAAATTTCTCTATTTGCCGGGTATGAAAAATATCTTCTTATTCTTCTTCCTGCCGGTATGTAGCATCGTTAATGCACAGGTTAACCTGAAGGTGGAATTGGCACCGCAATTTGCCGGGCCCTATAATGGCCGGTTGTATGTTTATACCTTGAAAGACACTTCCGGGCAATTCAATGAACGGACGATGGCCGAAGAACCGGCTTTTTCTCTGCCGGTAAAAAATTGGCAGGCAGGCCAAACCATTAATTTTAAATCTGGCGCCACGCCTTCTCATATAGCTATCGATTCACTGGGTAAAGGTGTCTATAAACTAATTGCAATTCTTGATACGAATACCAATGAAAGAGCCAATTCAGCTCCGGGCAATTTGTACAGCCGGGCAGAAGGTTTGCTGCAAATCAGTACTTCGGGACGGGGCGAAGGCCTTGTTACTTTATCTAATGTGTTTCAGGAAAGACAATTTCGTGAAACCCCTCTGGCAAAAGAAATCAGGTTTCAATCCGGTCTGTTAAGTGAGTTCCGGAAAAAGCCCATTTTTATTAAAGCGGCGATTGTGTTTCCTGCTTCCTACGTTGCGGATAGTGCCCGGCGTTACCCCGTGGTCTTCATTATCCCGGGTTGGGGCGGCACACATCATCATGGCGCGATCTCCGGTAACCAGCAACTGTATGGCATGGACCTGGGTAAAGACAAAATCTATATCTATCTCAATCCGGAGACTCAAACGCCGTGGGGACTTCATGCTTTTGTAGATTCCCGGGTAAACGGACCCTGGGGAAAAGCGCTGGTGAGCGAATTTATTCCTTACCTCGAACAACATTTCAACGTGACCAGAAATCCCCGGCAACGCTTCCTCATGGGTCAGAGTTCCGGTGGTTATGGGGCGGTTTGGCTGGCACTGAATTATCCCGCAAGCTTCGGCGGTTGTTGGGCCACCTCACCGGATCCGTTAGACTTTTCTTCCTTTACCGGTGTGGATCTCTATAAGGATAAAAATTATTATACCAATACTCAGGGAGAAGAGCGGGGAATAAACCGAGTAAACGGTGTTTTTCAGCAAACATTACGCAAGGCCAGGCTGGCCGAGTTGTTTGCGGGTGATGGTGGTCAGCAGCAATCATTTGAAGCAGCATTCGGACTGCCCGGCAGGGATGGCCGGCCCAAAGACCTGTTTGATCCACGCACGGGAAGAATCGATCAGCAGGTCGTTAAAGAATGGCAACCCTACGATCTCGCCCTGCTGGTAAAAACACAATGGCCCCGGATTAAAAAAGAGGGTGTGGGCAAAATCACCATCTATGCAGGTGGCAGGGATAACTACCTGCTGAATGAATCGGTGCTGGCCTTTGAACAAAAAGCGAAAGCGGCGGGCGCTGACATACGGGTGGTAATCCTTGCAGATGCAAACCATTTTCAGGTTCGTACCCGTGAGCTCAGTACTACGATACAGCAGGAAATAGATAATTTGATCGGTCAATAACCTGATCGTCGTGCGAATTACAGTAAATTCGATGGTATGAAGTCTTTACTTTTTCCATTTGTTATCCTGTTGATGCTTTCCTGCAACAACGAAAAGAAGGAAGTGCCGAAACACACCCCGGAAAAGCGTGCAGCGCCGGCCGATGCGTTTTCCGCTATCCGCGAAAAAACCAATACTATCGATGCGCTGGAAAACCCCGAAAAAAAGCAATTCGAGGTTAGTTGCGGCAAAAAAATAAAAGTAGACTATACAAGGCACAATGGTGAGGTGGTTAGGATCGCAGTTGATTTTTTAAAAGAAGGCGATGCGGAGATAAAGGCCGATTACTACTATGAGAACAACAAACTCATTTACATTTTTGAAGTAGTAAGAAAAGAAGGGGAAGACCAGAAAACATACAGTTCTTATATCGAAAATGACAAAGTGATCCGCTATTTCTGGAATCATGGCGAGAGTCAATGCAAGAAATGCGAATTCAATGCTTCCTCGAAAGAATACAAATTATTAAAAGCGAATACCGTCGCTGAAATAGAGGCTGTACTTTGCCGGTGATCAGGGCAGGTTCCGGATGGCTTTTCCCAATGCCTGTTCCATATTATCGGCCGAAGCTTCCAGTTGCGTGGCGATGCGCTCGCGTTCCCCGGTAGTTTTATTCTGGCTGAGTTTCTTCGCGCCCTGCAGTTTGGTTATTTCCATTTCAAAGGCCACCAACCCCTGCATCATGCCGGTTTTATATTTTTCCGGAAGACTGTCCCACCTTTGCTGATAAGCTGCTTCGTAAAAGGAAATGGTTTGTTCGAGCAAAGCTGCCTTACCCGCTTCATCTTCGATTACAGTAACCTGTCCATAAGCGTGGACGGCGATATAATCCCATGTAGGTACGCTTTCCCATTTGTTATAATGCTCCGGAGAAATATAAGCATGCGGGCCGCTGAAAATCACGAGTGCTGTTGTGTTGTTCAACTGAGCCGCCTGTTCATTGATTTTCGCCAGGTGGGAGCGGAGCCATACATTTCCTTCCCGCTCTTCTACCAAAAACGGCAAATGTGTGGCAACCGGCAATTGATCTGCCGTTGTCACGAAAGAGGCAAAGCTGTATTGCTTCATAAAGGCAACCAGTTCGGGTTGGTTGTCGAACCGGAACATATGGGGGATGTACATGACGGAAAGGTAGTAAGTATTAAGTAATAAGTTTTCAGGGAGGCGTTAGGCTTTAGGTATAAGGCTTAAGGAGTAAGGTGTATGGTGTAAGGCCCGACACTTCGGGCCGAAGCTTCGGGCCGAAGCTTCGGCCTAAAGCGGAGGGAGTAAGGCATTCACCATTCACTATTCAATGTCGTTTCCTTAAGGCTTTAGAGGTGTTTATAGTTTGAGTTTGGCGGTTTTTTTTTGAGGTGTTTCCGGGGGAAGCGTCTTGCTGGCCGGATAATTTCCTTTGTTTTCAGCAGTATACTGTCGATCGCTTTCAGACATGGAACAACCATTCCTTTGACCACCATTACATGCAAGTGATATTTGACGATGGCTAATGTATTAGTACGATTGACCTTGTATTTGTGCTTATTGCTGGTTTGGGCCTGTTCTTTTTTCAAGCGCTCTTCCACCGGAAAGGCCAGTACCGCCGCACTGGTCATCATGAACAAGCGGGCAAAAAAA
>NZ_AUDS01000030.1 GCF_000425585.1 Terrimonas ferruginea DSM 30193 | reverse complement strand
CCGGGGAATTTAGTGCAGCATTGCCATTTCCCTTTCATCCGGATCGATCACCGCAAACCTTGTTACGCCGGTAATCTTCAACTCATCCAGCGCATCGATCAATAAACGATACTTCGAGCTGGCGGTTGGTTTTACCAACACCATCAGCCGGTCGCGCCCTTTGAAATCATCCAGCGCTCTTTGTTTACGGATCAAAATATCACGCAACTCTTTTACTCCTCCGGGAACAGGCTGCATTTTTCCGGCAGGCAATGCTTCCTGCGTAATTCCTTCATAGTAGTACAATTTATTTTCACCGCTTAATAATACCGTCATCGATTCTGTTGCTCCTACCGGTTGTGCCGGTCCGTCTTTGGGCATTATCAGCGACATAACAGTGGGTTCCTGCATTTGTGCCGTCATTACAAAAAAAGTGATCAGTAAAAATGCAAGGTCTACCATCGGGGTCATGTCTGTGCGGGGAGCATGGTGGGAAGCGCGTTTTACGCCGGCCCGCAGTCTGCGCGAACCGGTAGCAGGTAAATTCAGGTCAGTCATGGCTTTTGTAGTAAAGACGGCCATGTTGTATTTTTCCATAAGGGCCGCCAATTCTACATTTTTCCCGCGGCATTGTTCTTGCTAACTTTATATGTAAATAAATGGTCATGAAAACAATCCTGGTTCCGACAGATTTTTCTCCCGTGTCCAATAATGCTACGCAATATGCAGTGAGCATGGCCCTTTCGTTGAAGGCGGATGTGCTGTTACTGCATATGTATGAAATTCCGATTGCCGTTACGGATACGCCGATCATGTTGCTTTCGGTAGATGAACTGAAAGAAAATGCCGAGCAAAAATTGCTGGAAAAGAAAAGAGAATTGGAAGCGCAAACGGGCGGGCATCTTTCCATACATACGGAAGCGCTGCTCGGAACAGTAACCGATGGATTGGATGAGGTGGCTGGAAAAAAGGATGTGCTGGCCGTGATCATGGGTTCTACGGGAAGTTCTGCAGTTGAACGTACTTTGTTTGGCAGCAATACGCTCACTGCCATCCGTCATTTACAGGTCCCCGTTATTTGCGTTCCTGAAGGAAGTAACTGGAGTGGCGGCATCACACATATCGGGCTGGCCGCCGATTTCCGTGATGTACAGGACACGCTGCCTTCGGCCGCCATTCATGACTGGGTAAATAAACTCAATGCAAAGTTGCATGTGTTGAATGTCGATCACAACAACAAGCAATTTGAGTCGGATACACCGGAACAAACAGCCCTGTTATATTCGGCGCTCGAAGATCTCAAACCGCAATATCATTTCATAGAAAATGCCGACATACAAGCCGGCATTCATGAGTTCGCTGAAAAGAATAATCTCGATCTTATTGTCGCCATCCCTAAAAAACATCGTTTCCTCGACGGCCTTTTTCATAAGAGCCAGGTGAAACAACTGGTGCTTGGCGCACAGGTGCCGGTGATGTGTCTGCACCCGGGTAGTTAATTTGAAAATTTGATAATACAATTGCCTAATCTTCAAATTTTCAAATTGGCGAATTAAAACTCTGCGCTCTTGGGTGTACGGGGAAAAGGAATTACGTCGCGGATATTGCCCATGCCCGTAACGAATTGCACCATGCGTTCGAAGCCAAGACCGAAGCCTGCATGCGGCACCGTACCGAAACGACGCGTATCCAGGTACCACCACAATTCCTCTGTTGGAATATCCATTTCTCCCATGCGCTCAGTCAGTTTGTCGAGGCGCTCCTCACGTTGTGAACCACCTACGATCTCACCAATGCCCGGAGCGAGAATATCCATCGCCGCAACGGTTTTGCCATCATCATTCTGACGCATATAGAAGGCCTTGATCTCCTTTGGATAATCCATCAGGATAACAGGCTTCTTGAAATGTTTTTCCACGAGATAACGCTCGTGTTCGCTCTGCAGGTCCATACCCCAACCCGTAACCGGGAATTGGAATTTTTTCTTTTTGTTGTAATTGCTTTCACGCAGGATCTCGATGGCCTCAGTGTAGGTAAGGCGTTCGAATTGGTTGTTAATAACAAATTCGAGCTTTTCGATCAGGCCCATCTCACTGCGTTTGTCCTGCGGCAATTGTTTTTCCTCCTCAGCAAGACGTTGTGAAAGGAAATCAAGGTCTTCGCGGTTATGCTCCATGGCATACCGGATGATGTATTTGATAAACTCTTCAGCAAGGTTGGCGTTGTCTTCAAGATCATTGAAGGCTACTTCGGGTTCGATCATCCAGAACTCTGCCAGGTGACGCGCCGTGTTGGAGTTTTCTGCACGGAATGTTGGTCCGAACGTATAGATCTCGCCGAAGGCCGTTGCACCTAATTCTCCTTCGAGCTGGCCACTCACGGTAAGGTTGGTGCTGCGACCGAAAAAGTCTTCGCGGAAGTTAATGGAGTTGTCTTCGTTGCGCGGCGCGCTGCCGTCAACCGGCAAGGTTGTAACGCGGAACATTTCGCCTGCACCTTCTGCATCACTTGCCGTGATGATCGGTGTATGGAGATAAACAAACCCTTTTTCATTGAAGAATTTATGTACGGCAAATGCAAGCGCATGTCTTACGCGGAAGACGGCTGCAAAAGTGTTGGTGCGGAAACGGAAGTGTGCCACTTCACGCAGGTATTCCAGTGTGGGCCTGTTCTTCAGTTGAATGGGATATTTGTCGGGATCGCTGTCACCGAGTATTTCAATGGTCTCGGCCTGCAGGTCCATCTTCTGTCCTTTGCCCAGCGAAGGCACGATCTTGCCTGTCACACGCAGGGAAGCAGAAGAAGTAATGCGACGCAATAATGCTTCGTCAAAACGGCCAAGTTCGGCTACTACCTGCAGGTTATTATTGGTGGAGCCGTCGTTAAGAGCGATAAACTGATTATTGCGGAAGGTGCGAACCCATCCCATTACCGTTACCTCCTGATGCTGCGGCTCCTGTGCCAGCAGTTCTTTGATCTTGACACGTTTGTTGAACATTGTTACTTTTTTAGGACCGCAAAGATAGTCCGCCAGCACGCAGAAAGAAAGGGCCGGCCTGAAAAATGAGCAAAAACCGGCGTCCGGAAAAAGGCAGAGCGTCAGTGGTTTATACAGGCGTTTGTGAATTTTTTTTTGTTTTTTCGAAAATCGCTGTATAATTGCAGAAGGAAACGAGGCTTACAAGCAGATTTCTCCCGTTGTCAGCTCATCTGAATCCTGCAGGTTCCTTCAACTAATAATCAATTTTCTTTTTACATTTTTTCAGTTTGGTCCTCAATTTGATTTGTGATTAACCCCAAGACCCTTGTATGTACGATATTTTGCAATTGAACGATATGCTCGTTCCTGAACTGCTGGATATAGCCGAGCAGTTAAAAATCCCTAATTCCAAGAAACTCGATAAGCAGGAGCTCGTTTATAAAATTCTCGATAGCCAGGCCATTGCCGGTTCAAAAGGCAGTGCCGCCGCTTCAGATGATAAAAGTAAACGCAAGCGTATCATCAAAACATCTACTAATACCGGCGGTACTGAAGAAGCGATTGTAGAAAATGCAGATGACGCCAAACCCGCTGCTGCCGCGGCTCCCGCAAAAAAAGCAGCACGTAAGGAAGAAAGACCGGCACCTGTAAAAAAAGCAGCACGCAAGAAAACAGAAGAAAAAGAGGCCGCTCCTGCTGCTGAAAAACAAACCACTCCTTCCGCCGCTCCCGATCATTCCGCTTTCATCCAGGAAGCACTGGCTGCCACAGAAGCTTACGGTGAGCCACAACCACAACAACAGCAACACGAAGCTCCTCCCATCGCTAAAGGTCCGCAAGGCCAGCAACAACGCCGCGATCAGCCAAACTTCAATATTGAATTTGATGGCGTGATCATGGGCGAAGGCGTACTGGAAATGATGCCCGATGGCTATGGCTTCCTTCGCTCTTCCGACTATAACTATCTTTCTTCTCCCGATGACGTATATGTGTCTCCCTCACAGATCAAATTGTTTGGTCTGAAAACCGGTGATACGGTGCAGGGCACTGTGCGTCCTCCGAAAGAAGGCGAAAAATATTTTGCGCTCCTCAAAGTGGATTACATCAATGGCAAGAGCCCCGAAGAAGTACGCGACCGCGTTCCCTTCGATTATCTCACGCCCTTGTTCCCTTTTGAAAAGCTCAACCTCTTTACACAACCCAGCGACTATTCTACCCGCGTGATGGATCTCTTTACCCCGATAGGTAAAGGACAACGTGGCCTTATCGTGGCACAGCCAAAAACGGGTAAGACAATGTTGCTGAAAGCAGTGGCCAATGCCATTGCCGCCAACCACCCCGAGTGTTACCTGATGGTAGTACTGGTAGACGAACGTCCTGAGGAAGTGACCGATATGGAACGCAGCGTACGTGCAGAGGTAATCGCTTCTACATTCGATGAACCGGCTGAGAAACACGTGAAAGTTTCTACCATCGCACTGCAAAAAGCAAAACGCCTTGTAGAATGCGGACACGATGTAGTGATCCTGCTCGACTCGATTACACGTCTCGCCCGCGCGCACAACACCGTTGCTCCTGCATCCGGTAAAGTACTTTCCGGTGGTGTGGAAGCCAATGCCATGCAAAAACCGAAACAATTCTTTGGTGCCGCCCGTAAGATCGAGAACGGTGGATCATTGACCATCATTGCCACAGCACTGGTGGATACCGGTAGCAAAATGGATGAAGTGATCTTTGAAGAATTCAAAGGAACCGGTAACATGGAACTGCAGCTCGACCGCCGCCTGGCCAACAAGCGCATTTATCCTGCTATCGATCTTGTTGCTTCTTCTACACGCCGCGATGATCTGTTGCTGGAAAAAGAAGTATTGCAACGCATGAACCTGTTGCGCGTTTACCTGACCGACATGAATACGGAAGAAGCAATGCGCGAATTGCAGAACCGTATGAAAGGAACGAAGAACAACGAAGAGTTCCTGGCGAGCATGAACCGTTAACACCCTTTTGTTCATCTATAACTCCTGTGATCATGAAAAAACACCTGATGTCTCTCTCCGCCGCACTTCTGCTGATTGGCATAACAGCCTGCAGCAACGAGGAGAAAAAGACAGAAACTCCGGCAACACCTCCGGCGCAAAGCAAGGCTCCACCACCACCACCGGCACAAAAAACGGAAATATCCGTTGGGCCCGACGGCGCTTCCGTCAAAAACAAAGACGGTACAAAAGTGTCCATGGATAAAAAAGGTGCTGAAGTAGTAGATAAAAAGACGGACATTAAAATAAAGACACCGCAATAAGCGTTTAAAAATCCCGCAACTGCATCCCGCAATTGCGGGATTTTTTATATTGCACGCGCACTATTATGTTGTTGAAAACCATTGTAACCTTCCCGTTGCTGTTGATGCTGCCTTTGTGTTTCCACGGGCAGAGTCTTTCCGGTGTATGGACCGGCACGCTCTCCAACGATAGCCAGACCGTCCGTCGCGATCAGCAGTTTGAACTGGCACTGACGGAGTATAAAGGAAAACTATACGGTTATTCCAGAACCGAATTCATCGTAAACGATACTTTGTATTATGTGGTGAAGCGTGTGAAAGGCGTAGTAGGCGACAGCATATCCGAAGTAACGGACGATAAGATCATTGCTTCTAATTTCCTCCATCGCATCGATAAAGGCGTTAAAGTGACCAGTGTATTCCGGTTGAATAAAGCGGACAGCAGCTGGCGTATGGAAGGTAACTGGAAGACCAATAAAACACGCCGTTATTATTCGGTGAGTGGTGGTATGACCCTGGCGGCAGACCCCAATCCCAATCGCTCACGCATCATGTCTCACCTGCAGGAATTAGGTCAGGGGAAAGACATGGTGTTTGCCGAAAAGAATGCGGTTGCGCCGGTTGCACCAAAGGCCAAACCACCCGTTACAAAAAAGGAACCTACACCATTACCCGTTGTCACTGCCGCCAAAGAGCGAACCACGGTTGTTACCCAAACCATCACGTTTACCGGCGACAGTCTGCAACTGGCATTATATGATAACGGGGAAATAGACGGCGATACGGTAAGTGTGTTGCTGAACGACCGGGTCATTCTTTCCAGGCAATTATTGAAGCAAACGGCAATCCGCCACACCATACATATTTCTCCTTCGGAAAAAGAATTGCGACTCGTGTTATATGCCGAGAACCTCGGACGTTATCCACCCAATACCGGTTTGCTTATTATCCGTGATGGCGTGAAAGAGTATTCGGTGCGGTATAGTGCGGATCTCCAGCAGAATGCGGCGATTGTGCTGAGGAGAGAGTAGTAAGTTTTAAGTGATAAGTATTAAGTAAACAGTCCACCTTCTTTGCGCCTTTGCTCCTTATGTGTCTTTGCGTGAAACTGCGTCTTCTTTTCACACAAAGCTGCAAAAGTATCTAAGCCGCGAAAGCTATTCACTTTTTGAATTTTGACTTTTTACTTTTGACTTATTGCCTTCACCAGCTCTCCGATCGCCTCCCTGCAACTTGTCCTCCGCTCCGGAAATGGCATATAATCAAACGCTGCTGCTTTCTCAAGGGCAAGGGGCAGTGAGAATTTAGCCGGAGATAAACAACAGGCCCATTTTTTTTCAGTAAGATAATCTGCAAGGTATTCCTGTTCGCTTTGCCCCGGCGTGGGTACCAGTACACTTTTTTTCTGCAATACTGCGAGGTCCATCACTGTACTATAGCCGCTGCGGCTGATGACCAGTGAGGCACGCGCTATTTCCTTATTGAATGCTTCGGCCGGCAGGTGATTGTAAAAACGCAACTGCCCCGTAGACGGGATGAGCCGGGCGCTTTCGGGTACGCCTCTGACCACAACGGCTTTTCCCGGATAATGGGCGATATCGCGGAGTAATTGCTCTTCGAGCACGGTTCGCTGGGGTTCGGGGCCGGATAAACTGATCAGCAACTGGTCTTCCGCACCGGATGATTCCTGCGGTTGCAGGCGGCTGAGCCAGCCGATATACCGGGTTGGTATGGCGGGAGCAGGATGGTTGTGCGATAAAATGCCTGCAAGGCTTTCGGGAGCCGCCTGGTCGGGGATCCAGCATTCGGTGAAGCGATTGATATAACGGTAATTGATGCGGCGTGCAAGGGCCCGGAAAGGGGCTTTGAGCTGCAACTGGTGAGTAAGGAAGATGCTTGGGATATGTGGATGCCACAGCCCGAAACGATTATCGCTGATAACGGCGTGAAATCCATGTTGCTGCACCTGTTGCCGGAGCCACTGATGCTCTTCCCTGATACGCCGTAAAATACGCGGCGCCTGCCGGAAAAGACCGATCGCCAGCAAATGACCTGCTTTGCTGTAGCGAACACCGTAACCTTTCAGGAACAAAAAAGGCAGTTTGGGAAATTCTGCCTGTAAAACGTGCTGCTGCCGTTCATTACCGGCCAGCCATACGTCGGCGCCGGCTTCCAACAGACCGGATATCAAAGGTATACAGCGGGTTGTATGCCCCAGCCCCCAATCCAGTGGCGCTACCAATATACGCGGACGATCAGCTCCCATGGGAAAAATTGGCTTTATTTTTTGGGTATTTGAACATGCAACACACTAAATTGTTGGTAAAATAGTTTTAATTTAGAAACACAAAATTCAATGTTCATCAAAAATAGTCTGCACATGAAAATATCCGGTAAATTCTGGATGCTCTTTTTACTGGTTGCCCTTGTGGCATTTTCATCCTGCAGCAGAAACTATTATTCCGGAACAGGCAAAGGAGGTCGCGGATGCGGCTGTCCGGCTAACCGTTATTAATGGAGGAAAAAAGGAGATGACAAGTCCGTTGCGTGATCTGATTGTTTTGCTGAAACAGGAGTACATGAGCCCGAGTGCCATCGAGCAGGAAGTGGAATGCCTGCACGAGATACTCGCTGAGGCAGAATCCTGGGAAAGCTTTTTTGCCGCTCATGAACTGATCGACCGCAATCGTATTACCAGCAATCGCAAAAGAATCCGTAAAGCCATCCGGAATGTAGAACTGAAGCCCTTCCGTTTTCTTTTCAACAAAAACTGACCAAACGATTTTATGCATAAAAAAACCCCGGTTTACCGGGGTTTTAATTTTTTATAGCGGTTTCAACGCATGGCTTCTTTGGTTTTCGCCGCAAATTCCTGTGCATCTTCTGCTGCTTCTTCAAACTGATTGGTCAGGCCATCCACGAAATCGCTGAAACGATCTTTCAGGTCACGACCCTGGTCTGCAATTTTCTGACGGGTTGCAGAGCCTTTATCAGGAGCAAAAAGAATTCCGAGAACTACGCCTACGGCCACGCCGGTCAATAACTTATTCATACTAAAGAGGATTTTTAAGGTTTGTATAATCAGGTAGCTCTTAAGTATACAAAGAATTGTGCCAATTCAACCCTCACTTCAGCCGGCTGAGCGCTTCTTCCAACCGGGCAAACATTTCCCCAATTTCTTCTTTGCGGCAGGTGCCTACGCTCAGTCTGTACCAGGGATTGTTCTTTCCGGCACCAAATGCATAGAATGGTACCACGGCCAGGCTGGCTTCGTTGAGAATATAATCGGTTACTTCCGATTGATTTTCCAGTTTTTTGCCATCGGCAGTCGTTTTACCCGCAAGATCCAGTTTGATGGTGAGGTAAATAGCTGCTTCGGGTGCAATGGCATCCACGCTGTATCCTTTTTCCCGGAGGGAAACAAAACCTTCGTAGATCCTGCGCAGACGCTCTTCCACTTCTTTTTTGAAATGCGCCAGGTATTGGGTAATGGCATCGCGGTTGGCCAGGTATTTTGCCACGGCTTTTTGTTCCGCCATTGGCGCCCAGGCACCGATATGGGTAAGAATGGCTTTCATTTTGGCAATGATCTTTTCGGGACCAAAGCTCCAGCCTACACGTACGCCGGTTGCCGCAAATACTTTGCTGATGGCATCGATGAAGATGGTATACCCGCGCATCTCAGGGCGCAGCGATACGGGATTGTAATGGCGGATATCGCCATAGGTAAGGTGCCAGTACATCTGGTCATACATGACATAAAGTTTCTTGGCACCTTCGGGTCTGCGCTTGTTTTCTTCTATAACGAGGTCGCAGATGGCTTCGAGGTCTTCTTTCCTGAAAGTAGTACCCGTTGGATTTTGCGGGGAACAAAGCGCAATCAGGGTAGCTTCCTGCACATATGGCCTGATAGCATCGGCCGTAGGCATAAAGTTGGTTTCAGCAGTGGCTTCGATCACAATGTGCTCACCACTCACGAAATGCGTGTAGTGATTGTTGTTCCAGCTCGGCACGGCATAGATCACTTTATCGCCTTCGTCACAAATGGCGCGGAAAACGGAATAGATTAATGGGCGTCCGCCGGAGGCCACCAGTATTTCGGGCAATGCGTAATCGAGTCCTTCGGTATCGTGTGTAAACGATTTGATGGATTCACGCAGGTCGAGGTTGCCTTCGGCTGCGGGATAGTTGGTAAAGTGACGACGATAAGCATCGACGATCGCATCTTCCAGTTCGCGTGGAATGGGAAACACCGCCGGATCAAAATCGCCTACCGTGAAGTTGTAAATTTTTGCACCCTGGCGGATCTTTTCCCTGATCTCTCCGCCCAGTTTAACGATTTCAGATCCAATGAGTGTTTCGGATAAATGCGACAATTTCATCAGCAAGAATTTAGATGTTAAGGAGCAGCGTCAAAAGTACGCCGATTGGGGCAGACGACAATGCCGTTCAGCCTGTTTTGGCTATTGAGTGATTGACTGTTGTATGATTAGTTCACGAGGTAAATCAGCCGTGTATGCCAGCGTGCCGTGTCCGTATGCTGGTAAGCTGTTTTGTATTCTTCGATCACCGGCATTTTCTTTTCCAGCTTTTGTTCGCGCAAATAGTTTTCCAATGCGAAGTAGGCAGCCTGCGCGTTGGCAGGATCGCCATAATAGTCAACAGCAATGGCTTTCGATGCAGGGATGCTGATGGTTTTGATCAGCTCGTTATCTGCTTTTTCTTTTTCAGCGGAAACAGCAATAGCTGCGCCGATATCGGAAGCACGCGCGTCACGTTTATAAACAATACCATAAAGCGCTCCGGCTGTTTCCTGTTTTTTTTGCAGTTCTTCTTTGATGTAATTGAAATGTGTCTGCAGAAAAGATGTTTTGTCTGCATCACCGATTTCCTGGCGCACCATATCAGCCGTGAGTGCGGGAAAGTTAATCTGGCTTACGGTATAAGCCGGTGCGGCAACACCTGCTTTCTTTTCCACGATCTGCTTCAGGTTGTTGAGGCCCTGGTCAAAATCTTTTCCCATTTCTTTGTCCATGCTGTGAAAAAGATTGAAGATGTTCCAGGGACGCGGTGTGGGAACAATTACCGTCCAGGTAACGGTGGTGAGGCCATTGTTTTCCGTCAGTACGAAACGTGATTTGGCTTTCTGGTTGTGCGGAGCCATGAAGTGGAGTTCCTGTTCTATTTCATTGGGCGCATTCAACTTTAAGATCGTGATCTTTCCTTCGCCGGAGATGGTGGGATCGCCGGTCCATTGGCTGCTGGCGCCAACGGTGCCGTCTTGTCCGGTAATGACATTCTTCAGCGTGGAATCATTCTGCGCCCATACGGACCATTTGTTGAAGCTTTCAAGTTCGGCGATGTGCTGATACACAGCAGCAGCGGGTGCCTGTATCTGTACAGAACGTTCCACTTTCTGCTGCGCGGGGATCAGAAAGGAAAGAATGGCGGCGGACAGTACCACGAACACCAGGAAAATACCAACCTGCTTAAGGTTCTTCATGCGATTGTTGTTTTTGAACAGGGCAAAAGTAGCACAAACTGGAGAGGTGTCATTTCCCGGGAAAAAGAAAAAACCCCGCTGGTGGGCGGGGTTGAAATACTAAAACAAACTTCATTCAAAGGGTCGTCTTTTTTCTGGACGGGTTTTTCTTAGCCTTTTTTATTTTTATCGTAGTTCGCCTCGGCGTCTTTTGCCTTTTTGAAATCGAGGATCACACCATTGATGCAATAACGCAGTCCTGTTGGTGGTGGTCCGTCGTCGAAGACGTGGCCAAGGTGAGCTTTACAGCGGCCGCATTGCACTTCGGTGCGGCGCATGCCGTGCGAGTTATCTTCTGTATAGATAATACTTGTTTTTGAAATGGGCTCGTAAAAACTCGGCCAGCCGCAACCGCTCTCAAATTTTGTGTCGCTCTTGAAGAGGGGATTGCCACAGGCAGCGCAGTAATAGGTGCCTACTTCATTCGACTTTTCAAAGGGGCTGGTCCATGGACGTTCGGTGCCTTTTTCGCGCGCAATGCGGTAAACATCGGCGGGCAGGATCTTTTTCCACTGGTCATCACTGAGGTTGACAGCACTGCTGTCGGTAGTGGAATAAACGGGGTTACTATTTTTACTGGTGCTATCCATCCGGGTTGAATTTTTTACAGCTTTATTATGGTCCTGGGACCATGAGCATTGCTGAAACAGCACGCAGCAGGCTACCAGGGTTAAGAGACGTATCAGCATACAAATTACTTATTTAACAAATTTACGTTACAAGGGTTCGAAAGGTTTTTTCCTTTAAAATCATTAACGTTTTATTGGAATTGAATAGAATTCAACGAAATATTGGCTTTTATAAACAGTTTTTAAGCCTCCTGTGTTATATTTGTTTTTCACCAAGGTTAGTAAGCGCTTATGTTCAATTTGATTTTATTTGGTCCTCCTGGAAGCGGAAAAGGTACACAATCTGAAAAGCTGGTTGATAAATATGGTTTGGTCCATTTATCTACCGGTAACCTGCTGCGGGAAGAGATCAAAAGCGAGACTCCGCTTGGTCTTGAGGCAAAGAAATTCATCGACAAGGGGCAGTTGGTGCCGGATGAAGTAGTGATTGGAATGGTGGATTCTTATTTCGACAAGCATAAAGATGCCCGCGGTTTTCTTTTCGACGGTTTTCCCCGTACGGTAGCGCAGGCTGAAGCTCTGGATAAACTGCTCGAACTCAAGAAGAACGGCATTGCAGCCGTATTGGCGCTCGAAGTAGGAGAAGAAGAGCTGATCGCCCGTTTGCTGAACAGAGGAAAAACCTCCGGCCGCAGCGACGATACAGATGAAGCGGTTATCCGTAAACGCTTTTCTGTTTACAGCCAGGAGACTTCTCCGGTAGCCGAGCATTACAGAAAGCAGGACAAATTCCACTCCATCAAAGGAGAGGGTTCTGTAGATGCTATTTTTGACGCCCTGTCATCCGCAATCGATGACCGTTTGAACGTCAACAGCTAAGGCCCGCTGTCTATTCCCGTTTTTCTCCGTGTCATATGATGGTCTGACAGTATCGTCCCGACGATGGTGCTGAATAGGTTTGTTTTCGTAAAATTGCAGCAACGAACTTGCCTGTCCATGAATCTTGAAAAGGAAAATTTTTTACGCACCCGCCTGGTCCGGTACCTGCAACAGCTACCGGGCAACACGCCTGCACAATGGGGCCGTATGGATGTTCAGCAGATGATTGAACACCTGGCTTTTGATGCCCTGCCCGTAGCAAACGGCCGGTTGATCATAAATACGCTGGTAACGCCGGAAGAACAATTGCCCCGTATGCGGGAATTTCTGATGAGCGAGCGCCCGTTTAAATTGAATTTGCAGAACCCGTTATTGCCACACGATCCACGGCCATATCGCTTCCGTACGATACAGGCGGCTATCAGCACCGTACAGGAGGAACTGATTTATTTCTTTGACGCGTACGCGAAGGAACCCAATAAAGTGTTGCGCAATCCCTTTTTCGGCGATCTGAATTTTGAACAGCAGGTACAGTTGCTGCACAAGCACGCCCTGCATCACCTCAAACAATTCGGCGTGGTGCCGCTGGGTTAGAATCTTTCTTTCAATACGGAATCCGCTTTGGCCAGGCTGCCGAGAATATCATTCTTGATCCTGGTTGTTTTCTCGTTTTCGCTGGTATAATAGCGTATTTTCTCTTTGATATCGTTGTTGAACGTATCCAAATTGATCTGCGCCATCCATTCGTACATGTTTTTTTCAGCAGCAGCGAGTTCGTCGCCCAACCCCGACAGCCGTGCACGCAGCTCGGCAGCGGCTTCTTTGGCCTGAGCGGGCAGTTTGTCGATGGAGTCGATGAGCTGCTTGGTACGTTCGCGTGCATTGCCGAGCGCGCGCATTTTTGCCATGCCTACATCATGACCTTTTATCACGCTATCGTATAAAGCCTGGGATTTTGCCTGAAGATTTTTTGCCGCATCATCAGCGCCGCAGGCAACAAAAGCAACAGTAACGATCATCAGCGCAGCTAAAAACAGTTTATTCATATCCGGGTCATTTTGTCCCGCAAAGGTAGCGATGATGGCGTAATTTTGATGCGGGCAAGTAATAGGTTATAAGTATTAAGTTCTAAGTTTAACAGATTCTGCAAACTACAGGAACCAAACTTATTACCTACTACTTAAAACTTACAACTTAACACGATTGTTATGCTACAACTAGAAAATTACATCGCCGGCGAGTGGGTGAAAGGAGCGGGAGAGGGACAGTTATTGTATGATGCCGTTACCGGCGAACCGCTGGCAGCCGCCAGTACCAAAGGGATAGATTTTAAAGCTGCGTTGGAATATGCACGCAATACGGGCAACCCCGCCCTGCGCCGCATGACTTTTCACGAACGCGGCAATATGCTCAAAGCACTGGCTATTCACCTGCGCACGCATCTCGACAAATTTTATGCATTGAGCTACCGCACCGGTGCCACGCGCGCCGACAGTTGGGTAGACATCGAAGGCGGTATTGGTAATTTATTTGCCAACGCCTCGCTGCGCCGCAAATTTCCGGATAGTCCTTTTTGTATCGATGGGGAAAGTCACAACCTTAGTCGCGGCAACACCTTCATGGCTACGCACCTGCTGGTGCCGAAAGAAGGTGTGGCTATCCATATCAATGCCTTCAACTTTCCCGTGTGGGGCATGCTCGAAAAAATTGCGGTGAACCTGCTGGCCGGTGTGCCCGCAGTAGTAAAGCCCGCTACTGCCACTGCCTTCCTTACCGAAGCAGTGGTGAAAGAAATTATCGCGTCGGGTATTTTGCCCAAAGGTGCTTTGCAGTTGCTCTGCGGCAGCGCAGGCGATATACTCGATCATGTTGGTTCGCAGGATGTGGTCACCTTTACCGGTTCTGCATCCACAGGACTCATGCTGAAAAGCCACCCCGTTATTCTGCGGGAATCGGTACCCTTCAATATGGAAGCGGATTCACTCAATTGCATTGTATTGGGAAAAACGGTAAGCCCGGGCACTGCAGAGTGGGATATTTTTATCAAAGAGGTGCGCAAGGAAATGACCACCAAAGCCGGGCAGAAATGTACGGCCGTACGCAGAATTTTTGTTCCGAAAGATAAATTGGAGGACGTACAGCGCGCCCTGGCAGTGTCATTGTCGCAAACGACCATCGGTAATCCGCTCAATGAAAAAGTGAGAATGGGTTCGCTTGCGGGTCAGCAACAACGCCGTGAAGTAAAAGAGCAGGTGAGCAAACTGCTGGCTTCTTCCCAATTGATCTACGGTTCGCTCGACAGTGTGGAAGTGATGGACGCTGATGCGGAGAAAGGCGCGTTCCTTTCACCGTTGTTATTACTCAATGAAAATCCTTTTCATAGCAGTGAGCCGCATGAAATAGAAGCCTTTGGTCCCGTGGCAACGCTGATGCCTTACGACAACATCGACGATGCGATTGCGTTGAGTAAAAAAGGGAAGGGCAGTCTTTGTTCCTCCATCGTTACCGGCGACGACCGTGAAGCACGCGATTATGTATTGGGTGCGGCCACGCATCACGGGCGCATATTGGTACTGAATGAAACCTGCGCGAAAGAAAGCACGGGTCATGGTTCCCCGCTGCCGCTGCTGGTGCATGGCGGTCCGGGGCGTGCGGGCGGTGGTGAAGAAATGGGCGGTATGCGCGGCGTAAAACATTACCTGCAACGCACCGCCGTGCAGGGATCGCCGACCACATTGACCGCCATTACCGGCGTGTATCAGCAATATGCGAAAGGCAATACCGGCGGTATTCATCCGTTTAAAAAATACTTTGAAGAACTACAGATCGGTGATCAGTTGATCACGGAGAAGCGGCTCATCACCAGTGAAGACATCGATCAGTTTGCCGACCTCAGCGGCGATCATTTCTATGCGCATTTACGGGATACGGACTTTAACGATACCATGTTCGAACAACAGGTAGCGCATGGTTACCTGATCATGAGCCTTGCAGCCGGATTGTTTGTTGACAGCTATGAAAAAAATCCGGTACTGCTGAATTATGGCATAGATGAATTGCGGTTCACCAAACCGGTTTATCCGGGGACAGAATTGCACATCCGTTTTACCTGTAAGGAAAAAATAACACAGGATAAAAAAGAAGACACCGATATTCCGCGGGGTATTGTGAAATGGCTGGTGGAGATGCTGGATGATACGGATGAACCATTGGTGGGCGTGGCTACTATTCTTACGATGGTGAGACGGAAGGAAGGGTGAATAATTCAAAAGTCAAAAGTCAAAATTCAAAAGTCAAAAAAGGGTGAATAGTCAAGTGCCTTTATGTGAAAAAGGATGTGGGTTTCACGCAAAGACGCATAAGGAGCAGAGACGCTAAGAATTCAAAAGTAAAAAGGGCGAATGGAGCCAATTGTGAAGAGCAATTGCGTGAAAAAGAATGTGGGTTTCAACCGCACGGGTTGAAAAATATTAACATAGTTCCCTTTAGCAGCAGGGCTTTTCGCCGTAATTTTAAACAGGTTATGTGTGCTGTGGCTTGAGGTTTGTATTTATTGATAAAATGAAAAAATTATGAGCCAGGAAATTAACGCTTACGTAAAATCAGAATTTCATAACGGGATTACCACCATAGAATTTTTCCATCCGAGAAGCAATTCATTACCCGCCCGCATACTGGAAGAATTGGCCCAGGCCGTACACAGCGCCGGCAATGATATTGAAACCAAAGTGATCGTGCTGCGTTCGGCAGGAGAAAAGGCCTTTTGTGCCGGTGCCTCGTTCGAAGAACTGACCGCTATCAAAAACGAAGAGCAGGGCATTGCCTTCTTCAGCGGCTTTGCCAACGTGATCAATGCGCTGCGCACCTGTCCCCAACTTGTGATCGGTCGTATACATGGTAAATGTGTTGGTGGCGGTGTGGGACTTGCCGCCGCGGTGGATTATGCCATTGCCGTGGAAGGCGCAGACATCCGCCTCAGCGAACTGGCGCTTGGCATCGGACCATTTGTTGTGGGACCCGCGGTGGAACGTAAAGTTGGCAAGTCTGCCTTTGCGCAACTATCCATCGATGCGTCTATGTGGCGCAATGGCGACTGGGCCCGCCGCAAAGGACTCTTTGCCGAATTGCATCCGACTGTGGAAGGCATGGATGAATCCATTGCTCGTCTTTCGTATACGCTGTCGCACTCCAGCCCGCGTGCAATGGCCGAACTGAAAAAAACATTGTGGGAAGGCACCGATCATTGGGATAAGCTCCTGATCGAACGTGCAGCCATCAGCGGACGCCTGGTGCTGAGCGACTTCACGCGTCAGGCGATAGAGAAATTCAAAACAGCCTGAGTGCATGGTAAGCCGGTTCACCAATGAAGATTTCCGCGATGTATGTGATCTGCTTGCCGTCAAAGACAAAGATCTTGCGCGTATCATCCGTGAGCGGGGTTATCCACCCATGTGGACCAGGCCGGGAACTTTTCAAACGCTGATCTTAACCATACTCGAGCAACAGATCTCACTGGCATCGGCTTATGCTGCCTTTAAAAGATTACGTGAACGTACCGGAACGGTAACGCCCGCAAAACTTCTTGCCTTGTCGGATGAAGAATTGCGGGCTTGTTCATTCAGCCGCCAGAAGATCATCTATGCGCGCGAACTGGCGAATGCTATCCTGGAGAAAAAAATAATCCTGCGTCATCTTACGGCCATGCCCGATGAAGATATCAGGACCTTATTAAAATCCATTAAAGGTATCGGCGACTGGACGGTGGATGTATACCTGATGCATGCTTTGCAGCGCAGCGATCTGTTTCCACTCGGCGATATAGCGCTGGTCAACAGTTTGCGTGAAGTAAAACAATTACCCAAAGATGTAAGTAAGGAAGCCATGTTATCGATAGCCGAAGCCTGGCGTCCTCACCGCACCGTAGCGGCAATGATCTTGTGGCATGAGTATATTCAGAAGCGCGGGATCCGGATTCAGGGTTGAAGACGCTGCGCGCGCAATGTGAAAAATGTGTAAGTGTGTAAATGTGTAAATGAAACAGCCAATACAGTTTGCTACTGATGAAAGGCGCAATACTCCTGTTAATCCCTGATGCATACGATACAAAAAAATGTGGAAATGAAAAATCCATTTCCACATGGCCCCCGCCAGGGGCGGGGCATATTTTCACATTCTTAATCTCTCAAATATGCATCCCGCCGCAAACACTGATCGTTTGTCCGGTGATATAGGATCCCATATCGGATGCGAGGAATAAGGTGGCGTTGGCAATTTCTTCTGCGTGTGCAAAACGGCCGAGCGGAATGCTGGCGCGGTATTTATCAGCTCCTTCACCATCTTTCAGATAGCTGGTCATGTCGGTTTCTACAAAACCGGGAGCAATGGCGTTGCAACGGATATTACGGCTCCCCAGTTCTTTCGCTACGGACTTGGTAAAGCCGATTATGCCGGCCTTGGAAGCGGCATAGCTGCTTTGTCCGGCATTGCCCGACATACCGATAACCGAACTCATGTTGATGATAGAGCCGGCGCGGGCTTTCATCATGGGTTTGATCACCTGCTTGGTCATGTAGAAAACGCTGTTGAGGTTTACATTGATCACATCTTCCCACTGATCGGGTGTCATGCGTAGAAGCAGGTTGTCTTTGGAAATGCCTGCGTTGTTGACGCAGATATCGACACTGCCAAATTCTTTCATTACGTCGTTGACGAAGGTTTCGCACTGTGCTATGTCGCCTGCATTGCTTTTGAATGCGCGGGCATTGACACCTAATGCGCGGAGTTTTTCTTCTACTGCGGCGGCTTTTTCGGCACTGCCGTCGCTCACATACGTGAAGGCTACATGGGCGCCGTGTTCGGCAAATTTGAGGGCAATGGCTTCGCCGATACCACGCGCGGCACCGGTAACAATGGCTACTTTATTCTCTAATAGTTTGCTCATACGATGATTCTGGTTTGTGTTCCAAGTGTGGCCGGCAAAATAGGACAAAATCGCATTTTGTTGCTAAAATTTTACATTCACTGTTGTTGCAGGGCCAGTATTTCTTCGAGGTATTTGCGTTCGTTGCTCAGTCGCGGCACTTTGTGCTGTCCGCCGAGTTTGCCCCGGTGTCGCAGCCAGTTGGCAAAGGTTCCCTTCTCCAGGGCATGTACAACCGGCATTCTCAGGGCTATACTTTTATGGCGCTTGGCTTCGTAGTCGCTGTTGATACTCTGCAGCGCCTTGTCCAGTTCGGTAACAAATGCTTCGAGGTTTTCCGGATTTTTTTCAAATTCTATCAGCCATTCATGGGCACCGTTGGCACCGTCGGAAAAATAAACGGGAGCCGCGGTGTAATCGTTCACTACGGCGCCGGTTGCGCGGCAGGCTTCGGCAATGGCTTTGTCCGTATTGTCAACGATCACTTCTTCGCCGAAGGCATTGATATAATGTTTCAGGCGGCCGGAAACGCGTACGCGGTAAGGTTTGGTTGAAACGAACTGAATGGTATCGCCCAATATATAACGCCAGAGGCCGCCGTTGGTGCTGATGATGAGTGCGTAGTTTTTGCCAACTTCCACATCGTTGAGGCTGAGTGTCTGCGGATGTTTTTTACCGTATTCGCTTACGGGCATGAACTCCATGAAAATCCCGTGATCGGTAAAGAGCAGCATGCCATCGTCGCCGGGGCGTTCCTGTGCCGCAAAGAATCCTTCGCTGGCATTGTACATTTCCAGGTAATTGATGTTTTTGCCGATCAGTTTGGCGAATTGTTCGCGATAGGGTGTGAACGATACGCCGCCATGCATATACAATTCAAGGGCGGGCCATACATCAGCGATGCATGATTTGCCGGTGATCTCGAGTATGCGGCGGAAAAGCACGAGTGTCCAGGTGGGTACACCGGAGATCGATGTTACATTTTCCTTTATGGTGCTTTCTGCGAGTTTTTCGATTTTGCTTTCCCACTCATCCATCAGGGCGATGCTGAGGTCCGGCGTGCGGAGCCAGTGCGCCCAGAAGGGAGAGTTTTGCAGCAATACGGCACTGAGGTCGCCATATTGCGCTTCGCTGTTCATGGGATTGATATTGTGACTGCCGCCCAGTACCAGTCCTTTGCCGGTGAGCAAAGCGGATTCGGGGTTGAACTGGTAATACATCGTGAGCACATCTTTGGCTCCTTTGTAATGACAGTCCTGCAGGCTTTCTTCCGAGAGGGGAATGAATTTGCTTTTGTCGCTGGAAGTGCCGCTGCTTTTGGCAAACCAGTTAACGGGTGAGTTCCAGAGAATGTATTGCTCGCCCTGCATGATGCGTTCGATATACGGCTTCAGGTCGTCGTATTCGTGTACAGGCACGGCTTCTTTGAATGCTTTGACAGTGAACAGTTCCGAGAACTTGTATTTGCGCCCGAACTCCGTGTATTGTGCCGAGGTGACGAGATCCTGGAGTACTTCCCGTTGTGCATCGACAGGGTTGTTCTTCCAGGCTTCAATTCGCCAGAGCCTCATGCGTGCAAGCGATGATATGGCAGGACTCAGTAAACTCATATATAGTTGGTCGGTCCGCCTTCCGTGCAGGAAACGGACATTAGGTTTAGTCGATTTCCTGGCTCAGCAGGTTGCTGATGACCAGCAATTGTTCCTGCAGACGCTGAAACTCCTCCGTGGTTTCAATATCTGCCGGAAGCGCGTTGGCAATTGCCTGTAACTCTCCGTGCTGTTTGTTATTGGCGTAGGAAATAATGCCGGATTTATAGAAATCAAGTGACCGGCTGAATTCCTCGCGCTGAATGGCTTCGGTAAAGATGTTTTCTCCTTCTTCGCGGAGCATATTGATCATCCGCTCGGTAGACCCTGAAAGTGTATTCTTGTTGATGGTATTGCCGCCCTTTGCTTCTTCGTGCAGGTAATCTTTGCGCTTAAGCTCGAAGTTGCGGCCGAGGTAAAGTCTTTTTACCTGGTCGTCGGAAGCCAGTTCTTCGGCGGTACCGTGTTTAAAGATTTTTCCTTCGATAAGCAGGTAGGCACGGTCGCAAATAGAAAGGGTTTCCGTTACGTTGTGGTCGGTGATCAGGATGCCGATGTTTTTGTATTTCAATCGTGCCACGATGGCCTGGATATCTTCCACCGCGATGGGGTCGATACCGGCAAAAGGTTCGTCGAGCAGGATGAATTTGGGATCTACGGCCAGTGCGCGGGCAATTTCGGTACGGCGGCGTTCGCCCCCGCTGAGTACGTCACCATTGCTTTTGCGTACGTGCTGCAAACGGAATTCGTCGAGCAGTGATTCGAGTTTTATCTTCTGCTCCTTGCGGCTCAGTTTGGTCATTTCCAGTACGGCGGAAATATTGTCTTCCACGCTTAGTTTACGGAAGATAGAAGCTTCCTGTGGCAGGTAGCCGATGCCCATTTTAGCGCGCTTGTACATGGCTAACGGAGTAATGTCCTCTTCGTCGAGGAATACGTTTCCTTCGTCTGGTTTTACCAGGCCCACCACCTGGTAGAAAGAAGTGGTTTTACCGGCACCGTTAGGTCCCAGCAATCCGACGATTTCTCCTTGTTTTACTTCAAATGAAACATTGTTGACTACCGTACGGCTGCCATAGCGTTTCATGAGGCCTTTGGCGTAAATAGTAACTGACATGCCCGACAAAAATAAGGTATAGGGGCTGCATCTGTACATTCCGGGTTGTTAATCCGCTGGAAGTCTTATGGTCTTTTTGGTATAAAAAACGGTCGTTAGGGTAGTTTATGACGCCTGTACATTAGTTTTGCACCCCGGCCGGACCACGGCCGGTAATCATAACGTAAGGATGAAAGTAATAGACCACATCAAAAATGCGAAAGACACATTGGTGTCTTTTGAAGTACTGCCCCCGCTGAAAGGCAAGGGAATTGAAGCGCTGTATAACCACCTGGATCCCCTGATGGAGTTCAAGCCCGCGTTTATCAATGTTACCTATCACCGTAGCGAGCACGTGTTCAAGAAAAATGCAGACGGCTCTTTTCAAAAAGTAGTAGTGCG
The DNA here is from genome assembly GCF_000425585.1 of Terrimonas ferruginea DSM 30193. Taxonomy (GTDB): domain Bacteria; phylum Bacteroidota; class Bacteroidia; order Chitinophagales; family Chitinophagaceae; genus Terrimonas; species Terrimonas ferruginea. The sequence continues at coordinate 20,270 of NZ_AUDS01000030.1, read as the reverse complement.
TAAACGCCCCGGTACGGAAAGCATCTGTGCCGCCATTATGAACAAATACGATGTGGACACCGTACCACACCTGATCTGCGGCGGCTTCGATATCAACGAAACTGAAGACGCCCTGATCAACCTGCATTACCTCGGTATCGACAACGTGCTGGTACTGCGTGGCGATGCGGCCAAAAACGAAACCTCTTTCGAGCCGGAACCCCGCGGCCACCGTTATGCCAGCGAATTGCTGCAACAGGTAGTAGACCTCAACGCCGGTATTTACCTGGAAGACGACCTGAAAAATACCCACAAGACCAATTTCTGTATTGGCGTGGCCGGCTATCCTGAAAAACATTTCGAAGCGCCCAATATGGATACCGATATGGATTATCTCAAGCGCAAGATCGACATGGGAGCTGATTACATCATCACACAGATGTTTTTCGACAACGAAAAATATTATTCCTTCGTGAAGGCCTGCCGCGATGCAGGCATCACCGTTCCGATCATCCCGGGACTGAAACCTATTTATACCCGCAAACAGCTCACTGTTTTACCCAAAACCTTCCACATCGATCTGCCGGCGGACCTGGCCAATGAAATAGCGAAGTGCAAGTCCGATGAAGACGTGGAAAAGGTAGGTGAAGAATGGTTGCTGGCGCAATCACGTGATCTGAAGAAAAACGGCGTGCCCGTACTTCACTATTACACCCTCGGCCGCCCGCATATGGTGGCGAATGTGGTGAGAGAACTCTAGGAATGGTTCCCGCCGTTGGCGGAAATGTGTAGATGTGCCGCCGCCTTGCGGCGGATGTGAAAATGAAATAAATAAAAATGGCTGTGAAGATTATTCCACAGCCATTTTTAGTATTGATCATTCCCGCTACTCAGGACACATTTCCACATGGTCCCGCCGCAGGCGGGCACATTTTCACATTAAGAGAAAAGCGCCTTAAGGCGCTTTTCTCTTAACCAGCTCCTCCCACACCTGCTGGTCAATGTGTACAGGGTATTTCTTTTTCAATTCAGCCATCCAGGCTTCTTCGAGCAGGGATTGCTGATCATTTATTACCAATCCTTTTGCTTCGGCAAAACTGCGCGGGCCGGCTTGCGGATGTACTTTGAATATATAAGCAAAGGTGGCGCTGTTGTCCTGTTTGTTCACCGAAAGCGGAGTCAATGTTTTTTCCTTCGGTGTTGCATTGCCAATGCCGGGTAATTGTTCCCATTCGTAGCGTGCTGAATCGGCCACTACTTTCTCCACCAATGCATCGGCGAATGTGCGCCACTCAGTTGGTTGCTGCTTGATCTGGTTCTGCAATGTTTTGGCCACGGCTTCATCGTTGCAGAAAAAGATCACGGCTTCGGCGCTGGGCTTCCAGTTGTACTGCTCTTTTCTTTTCTGGTATAAAGCCAGCAGCGATGCAGAATCCGTCTGTGCTTTGTTCCAGATTTCCTGTTGCATGATCTCGAAGAAGAGATTGCCATCGAGGAACTCGTTCATCTGCGCGCGGAAGTCGGCATTGAAATCTTCCAGGTTGTTGCGGTAGTAATCGTATTCTTTGGCTTTGATGTATTCGTCGGTGAGTTCGTTGTAGGTTTTAACACCGCTGCGGTCTGGTTTGAAACGGTAGTTGCGGCTGTAAACGATCCAGTCTTCCACATTGAAATCTGTTTTACCGATGCGCAGCAACACATCTTCCATTTTTACTTTGCTTCCCGCGGGGCCGGCTGGTTTGTAATCGAGCAGGCTGTCGCTGAAGGCCCAGAGTGCCGCATCGGTAGGACCGATGCGTTTTACACCTGCTTTTTTTACTACTTCATCGTAAATGAAATCGCGGACGGTGGTCCAGCGGTCGTCGTTTTTCACCGCCATGCGCAGTTGCTCCATGTAGGCCGTGTTGTTGCTGTCGGCAGATACGGGTTTAACGCTTATGCGCTTGAGAATATGCCAGCCGTGATTGGTCATGAAAGGCTTGCCCACCTCGCCGTCTTTTTTCAATGACCAGAGATTGTTTTCAAAGGTCTGATCAAACTGGCCCACACTGATATCGGGCATGGTGCCGCCTGTATTCACGCTGATATAATCGTTGCTGAATTTATTCACGAAGGAAGTGAAGTCGGCACCTTTTTTTAATTGCGCGTAAAGTGAATCGGCCAACGATTTGATGCCGTTGCGCGTAGCCTGATCAGCGTCGGGAGGGAAGGCCAGCAGGATCTGCTGTGCTTTCATTTTTCCCAATGCTTTTCTTTCGCCGATATTTTTAAAAATATGATAGCCTGCCCCCGAGCGGTACACACGCGAATGTTTTCCGACAGCAGTCTGGTATACCAGGTTTTCAAAAACATAGGGCAGCGTGAAAGCGGTGACGAAGCCCAGATCGCCTTTATTGGTTTTGGCAGAAGGATCGTCGGAATATTGTTGGGCTACCGAAAGAAAGTCCTGTTTGGGCAGCGCTTTCAGTACCTGTTGCAATTTGGCATAAGCCGCGGTGGTATCTGCAATGCCGCCGGTGTTGCGGAAGGCGAGGAAGATATGAGCCGCATGCACATCTTTCTGGCTGCGCTTGAAAGCTTCGCGGGTGAGCCGGTTGATGGCTTCGGGATCGTTGATGTAATTTTCGATGATTTGCACGCGCAGGTTCTCGACTTCGGTCCTGATCTGCGGAAGGGTATCATAACCTCTCGCAAAAGCTTCGCGGATCTTGAGGCGTGAGTTGATATAGAGATCGAGGTATTCGCGCATGGAGCCCGCTTTGTCGGCGCCGATGGCATTGTTGTTTTTCGTGTAAGCCCGCAGGAATTCAGCGGCATCGGCTTTGGTTCCTCCGTAAGTGAACAATGTCTGCGCCTGGCCGGTGAGGCAGGAGGCCAGCAGCAGGCCGGTGAGCATTAGTCTGGTTTTCATACTGAAAAGTTAGTTCTTTCGTTAATGGCCGTTTATTTTTTCCGGTAGTCAAGTATTTCGTTGATCTGTTCCCAGGTCAGTTTTTTGGCGATGATCCGTTTGTCGCGGTCTAGCAGGTAAAGGGTGGGGAAGCTTTGCACATCATACAACTGCGAATAGCTCGGTATGCTTGCATTGATGCGCGATGTTTCTTCTGCTTTTGAATAAAAAACATGCGTCCATCCTTCGAGGTGGTTGTTGCTGATGAATTTTTTCCAATCGGCAGGGGAGGCATCCACCTCTTTGGCCACGGCATAAATGTGCAGGCTGTCGGCCTTCCATTTGTTGCGGTACATGGAGTCGAGTTTGGGCAACACTTCTTTACAATGCCCGCAATTCGGATCATAAAATGCCACGAGCGTATAGGGCGATTTCACTTCGTAAAGATTACGTGTAGTACCAGTGCTGTCGGGCAATAAAATATTTTCCGCAGGGTTGCCCATGATGTTGGCCATCAGGTTGTAGGCTCGTTCGGTAATGATCTTTTTGCCTTCGGGGGTCAGCCAGGTGTACTCTTTCTGCGAGAAATATTTTTCAAATAAATGCACGAACACCGCATCTTCCCACATGTATTGCTGCTTCAGGTAGCGGTTGATGAATTTTACGAGGAGGAAGCGGGTCATTTCATCGCTTACCGAAGCATAACCCAGCATCCAGTCAATTTCTTTGTTTACCGAGTCGGCATTGTGGTAGACCAGTGTTTTGAAATATTTGTCAACGCGGTCTTCAAACAAAACGGAGGGCGTGCGTGCGAGGCGTTCGTCGAAGAAATTAATGTTGTCCCAATAATGATTTTTGAAATAGCGGTAAGCATAAGCCGAATCGTACCTGCCGCCGGGATGTTCTGCTGCCGGAGGAATTTTCGGTTCTTCCATCAGGTGAAGTAATGTGGCGAGTAAGGTGTTGGGATTTTTCACCACCACATTTTTGCGGTAAGCGGAGATGGCTGAGTCGGCTATGGCAATATCTTTTGAAAGTTTGACGGAGTCGGCGCCTTGTGTGCCGGCAAGTTGCTGGCGAAGCTGGTTGATCTTTTCGCCGCGCTGTCGCATCGCCTGCTGGTATTCGATGAAAAGCGTGTTATCGGGTGAATTGACAAACTTGCGGTTGTCGAGATCAGCTGTATCGGCAAGAATGGTAAAATGCTGCTGCTTATCGACCAGTACCTCGAAATAGCGGTCTTTGTTGGGAAAGCCGATGATATAAATGCCGCCGCCGAGCGGTTTGGTGCCTTTGAAAACGCCTTCGCTCTTATCGTTGAGCCTGATGGAATCGTCGATGGGCATCGATTTTCCCGAGTAATGCCCGAGATAAATGTATTGATTCTTAAAGGGCTTGAACGTGATCTTGATCTCGTAACCCTTGTTTTGGGCTGACAGGATAAAGGACGACAGCAGGAATGGTAATAAAAGAAAACGGTTCATCAGTCTGGTGTGTTTATGCCGGGATAAGCTCGTAAAGTTAAAAAAAACCGGGTTGCCAAGCTCAAAAGATGCAAAAAGCCCGGGGAAGGTTGCCGCGCCTCTTTCCCGTATTTTTGCGGGATTATGGCAAGGAAGAAGAAACAGGTTGTATTGGAGAAAGTGCTGGTGGAAGATTATGCCGCCGAAGGCAAATCGCTGGGGCGGGTAGACGGGAAGGTGATTTTTATCGAACAGGTGGTGCCCGGCGATGTGGTGGACGTAAGACTGGGTAAAAATAAAAAAGACTGGGCGGAAGGCCGGCCCGCACACTTTCATAGTTATTCGCCTGACCGGGTGACGCCATTCTGCTCACATTTCGGCGTTTGCGGTGGCTGCCAGTGGCAGATGCTGCCTTATGAACGCCAACTGCAATACAAAGAGCGGCAGGTAAAAGACAATTTGCAGCGCATCGGCAAACTGCAACTGCCGGTCATCGAACCCATTTTGGGCGCGGAGGATACGCGTTATTACCGCAACAAAATGGAATATACGTTTGGCAACCGCCGTTTCCTGACCACGGAGGAACTGGGCAACCCGGATATTACGCCGGACAGCCAGGTGGCAGGATTCCATGCCCGCGGGATGTTTGACAAATTAGTGGATATCGACACCTGTTACCTGCAGGCCGAGCCGACCAATGCCATTCGTAAGGCGATTAAACATTACGGACTGGAGCACGGTTATTCATTTTATGATATCCGTGCGCACCAGGGTTTTCTTCGGACAATGCAGGTACGGTTGTGCCGCAGCGGCGAACTGATGGTGAATGTGGTAGTGGGTGAGCCGGACAAAAAGAAAATAATCCCCTTGATGGATCATTTGCTTGCGTTGTTTCCGGAGATCACTACGTTATTATATACGGTCAATACCAAATGGAACGACAGCCTGCACGATCTGGAGCCCGTGGCCTACTACGGCAAGGGATATGTGGTGGAAACGCTGGAGGCATTTCAATTTAAAGTAGGACCGAAATCATTTTTCCAAACCAATACGTCACAGGGAGAAAGATTATACCAGGTAACGCGGGAATTTGCCGAACTCACGGGCAACGAAACGGTCTATGATCTTTACTGTGGTACGGGCAGTATTGGCATCTTTCTGAGCGAAAAAGCGGGAAAAGTAGTAGGCGTGGAAGTAATTGCTGCAGCCATAGAAGATGCAAAAGAGAATGCGGCACTGAACAACCTGAAGGATACGGCGTTTTATGCGGGGGATGTGGTGGATATATGCGACGATGAGTTTTTTGCGAAACACGGCCGTCCGGATGTGATCATAACCGATCCTCCGCGTGCGGGCATGCATGAAAAGCTGGTGCGCAAGATCCTCGATATGGCGGCGCCGGTGGTGGTGTATGTGAGCTGCAACCCGGCTACACAGGCCCGCGACCTGCAATGGCTGTCGGAGAAATATGAAGTAACGCGCGTAAAGCCGGTCGATATGTTCCCGCATACGCTGCACATTGAAAATGTGGTGCAGTTGAAACTGAAAAAAGAATTAAACAACGAATTGCCTGAATAAAAAACCAGTATGAGTAATTTCCGTTATACACGATCCGAGAGTTTTCCGCCGGTTGTTAAAAATCTTCTCATTATCAACATCCTGGCTTTTGTGGCGCAGCAGTTTTTTGATCCGCAGTATGATATGACGCGCAAGTTGTCGCTGTGGCCGGTGAACACGTCTTATTTCGAGCCTTACCAGATTTTTACGCATATGTTTTTGCATGCGGGGTTTATGCACCTGCTGTTCAATATGCTGATGCTGTGGATGATCGGGCGGGTACTGGAATCTTATTGGGGAAGTAAACGTTTCTTGTTTTTTTACCTTGTTTGCGGGCTGGGAGCGGCTGCTGCGCACCTGGGTGTTGAATATATCCAGGTAAACCAGCAGATAGCGGCCGGTGGTCCGGTAGAAATCGGTTATGCATTGGGCGCGTCCGGTGCTATTATGGGGCTGATGGCGGGTTTTGCCTGGCTATTTCCCAATACCGAATTCATGCTCATCTTTTTCCCGGTGCCCATCAAAGCAAAGTATTTTGTGCCGGGTCTGATGGTCCTTGATATTTTAGGCGCCTTTTCCCCGGTGCTGGACAATGGCGTTGCACACTTTGCGCATCTGGGAGGGGCCTTAACAGGCTTTATAATCGTACTAATCTGGAACAAAACCAATCGCAGGACGTTATATTAAAAGATCATGCGCCTTATCCGTCCTGCTTTTTCGCGGCATGACGTAATTTCGCAGAGAAGAATAGCCTGTATGAGTCATTATCCGAAACGATACGAGCATCGTTTGTCCATGGGGCCACGCACAAATGCGCTGGTGCTGCTGATCGCGATCAATATGATCATGTATGTGGCCCTCGCATTCATCCATGCACTTTATCATTTGTTTTCGCAGGACCAGCAGGTCGTGAATCAACTTTTCCGCGAACGCGTTTTGCGATGGGTGGAATTGCCGGGCGATGCAAAGAAATTATTGCAATATCCGTGGACCGTTCTCAGCTACGGTTTCAGTCACGATAATATCTGGCGTGTTATTCCAAACATGCTCTGGCTCTGGTTCTTTGGTTATATCCTGCAGGACCTGACCGGCAACAGAAAATTAATACCCGTTTATATCTATGGCGTTCTCGGCGGTGCTGCTGCGTTTATTGCAGCTTGTCAGCTGATTCCGTCTGTTAGTATCGCTTCTGCCTCGCTCATTGGTTGTTCAACGGGTATTGCCGCCGTAGCGGCCGCGGTTACCACCATCGCTCCGGGTTTCCGGCTTTTTCCATTGATCAAAGGTGGAATTCCCCTCTGGGTGCTCACGGTTATTTATGCCGTGGTAGTAGTGGCATCGGTGCCGATGTCCAACCCCGCAGAGCTGATCGCACATGTAGGTGGCGCACTCACCGGTGTGCTGTTTATCCTCCTGCTGCGTCGCGGTTACGACGGCAGCGACTGGATGAACCGCTTTTTTGACTGGATCAACGATCTTTTCAATCCCGATAAACCCAAAAAAGGCGCGTCGATCAAGGAGGAATTGTTCTACAAAAGCCCGCAGCCTCCTTTCAAACGTACACCAAACGTTACCCAGCAACGTATCGACGAAATCCTCGACAAAATCAACCAGAAAGGTTATGAATACCTGACGGAAGATGAAAAAGAGCTGCTCAAGCGCGCTGCGAAGGAGGATAAATAAAAAGAGGGCACGTTGTAAATCGGTGCCAACTTTTTTTGCGTTATTTTAGGGCGATGGCTAGTAAGTTCCGCATTTTCACCAAACGGTTTTTGTTGCTGATCAATATCGGCTTTGCCGTGCTGTTTCTCATAGCATGCCTTGCACCGTATATGGACCCGCAAAAATGGTGGATGATCTCGCTGAGCGGACTCGCTTTTCCCTTTTTACTTTTACCTCTTTTGTTATTCCTGATCTGGTGGCTGTTCTTCAAACGGAAATATGCCCTGGTGTCCGTGATTGCCCTCGCACTCGGTTGGAAGAGCATCAGCGTTTTCATGGGCTTCCATTTTGGCAGCAGCTTCAACGAAAAAAAGGAACCGGGTAGTATCCGCATCGTAACCTGGAACGTAGCGCGCTTCATTGAAATGAAACGCAACAATAACAAGGGAAGCCAGACGCGTTTGAAGATGATGGATCAGCTACGCGAACAGCAGGCAGACGTATTGTGCCTGCAGGAATTTTTTCATTCCGGCAATCCCGAGTGGTACGCCAACCTCGATTATATCAGCAAAGAGCTGAACTATCCCTATTATGTTTTTTCACACGACAATGACGGCGACAATCATTATACGGGCACCGTTATTTTTTCCCGTTATCCGATGGTAGACAGCGGCATGTTGCGTTTTCCGCGGCCAACACTCCCGGAAGCGCTGGTACATGCAGACCTGCGCGTGGGAAAAAGAATTGTACGCGTTTATTCCACGCATTTGCAATCCCTGCAGTTTAAAAAATCGGATTATGAAAAAATAGACCGGATCAAGGAAGCGCAGGACGGCATGGTGAATAATTCCAGGACCATTTTCTCCAAATTGCGAACCGGCGTCCGTTACCGCTCGATCCAGGCCGATATGGTGCGCCAGGTGATGGATGACAGCCCTTACCCCGTGTTGTTCTGCGGCGACCTCAATGATATTCCCAATTCCTACACCTATTTTACCATCCGCCGCGACATGCAGGATGCATTCCTGCGCAAAGGTTCGGGTATCGGCCGCACTTTCTCGGCACTTTCGCCCACGTTAAGGATCGATTATATCCTGGCAGATAAAAATTTCAGCATCCGGCAGTTTAAACGCTATGTACGCGATTATTCCGACCACTACATGCTGGTGGCAGATATCAGTCTCAATAAGCAGTAATCCACCCAAACACGGCCTTAATTGATTATTTTTGCGCCAAAAGCAGGGTACGGCCGCCGTACCGGATTATATTATGAGCGAACTGAAAATTTTCAACTCCCTTTCCCGCACCAAAGAAGTGTTTACACCGCTGACTCCCGGACACGTGGGTATGTATGTGTGTGGTCCGACTGTAAGTGGCGAAAGCCATCTCGGACATGCGCGTCCTTATGTCACCTTTGATGTGGTATTCCGGTACCTGCAGCACCTGGGTTATAAAGTGCGTTATGTGCGCAACATCACCGATGCCGGGCATTTTGAAGAAGAAGGAAAAGAAGCGGAGGATAAAATTTCCAAAAAAGCGGTATTGGAAAAACTCGAACCGATGGAGCTGGTGCACAAATACACCAATCTGTTTCATTGGGCCATGCAGCGCTTCAACACATTGTCACCTTCCATCGAACCAACGGCTACCGGTCACATTGTAGAGCAGATAGGCATGATCGAAAAGATCATTGCCGATGGATATGCCTATGAAGTAAATGGTTCCGTTTATTTCGACGTAAAAAAATATGCAGCCAATTTTGATTATGGTAAACTGAGCGGCCGTGTGATCGATGACCTGCTGGAAACCACGCGCGACCTCGACGGCCAGGAAGAAAAGCGTGACCGAGCAGACTTTGCCTTGTGGAAAAGTGCGGCACCCGAACATATCATGCGCTGGCAAAGCCCATGGGGCGTGGGTTTCCCGGGCTGGCACATTGAGTGCTCGGCCATGGCTACCAAATACCTGGGACCACGTTTTGATATTCACGGCGGGGGAATGGATCTGCAGTTTCCGCATCACGAAAGTGAAATAGCACAAAGCACTATCTGCAATCATGAAGCACCGGTGCGTTACTGGATGCACAACAACATGATCACTGTGGATGGGAAAAAAATGGGAAAAAGCTACGGCAACCATATCACGTTTACGCAATTGTTCAGCGGTGACAGTCCGGTATTGGCCAAAGCTTATCATCCGATGGTGATCCGTTTCTTTATCCTGCAAACGCATTACCGCAGCACGCTTGACTTCAGCAACGAAGCATTGCAGGCGGCTGAACGCGGATTGAAAAGATTATGGGAAGCCTACGAACATCTGCAAAAACTTGTTCGCACCGGTGACAGCGATAACGCTGGCGATGCGGCACTTGACGAACGTGTAAGCGGTCTGATAAAGGAGTTTGAAGAATTCATGAACGACGACTTCAGCACAGCGAAGATCCTCGCCAACATGTTTGAACTCGTTCCTACCATCAATTCCATGAAAGATCAGACGATTGCCACATCGGCGTTGTCGGCTGCTACATTTGAATTGTTGCAAAACCAAATGCGTGTATACCTCGAAGATATTCTCGGTATCCAGTCTGTATCCGAACAGGACAATGGCAAATTACAGGCAGTAATGCAATTAGTGATGGATATCCGTCGCGAAGCACGCGGCCGTAAAGACTTTGCCACCTCCGATAAAATCCGGAATCAATTACAGGAGATCGGGATTTTGCTGAAGGATGAGAAGAATGGGGAGATGAGTTTTACGATATCGTGAAAGAATGTGTAAATGTGCCCGCCTACAGCGGGGCCATGTGTAGATGTGAAAATTGAACGGCCCATGTATTTCAGTCATTAAACTATACTTTCCGAAGCTTGCTTCGGGACACATTTTCACATTTCACCGCCCCGGTCTGCATCATTTCGTAGTAATAAATCCACACTGTGTGGTAACTGTTGCTAATACAGATTTAATATTTACAATTCAACCCTTCTGATCGACAACTTGTCGGAAATCCGAAGGTTTTTTCATTATCTGGTAATTATTTTGAGTCATCAGGTTTATTCTTCACTGTTTAAAACCTGAATTATGTACGTCAAAAACATCCTGTTCGGATCTATTTTACCGCTTTCTGCGGCGGCTTTATTTCTGTTTACCAGTTGCGATAAAGATGATGATGATAACAACAGCAACCGTACGGTAACGGAAACGGTTGTTGCAAATCCGGATTTCAGTTTGCTGGAAACGGCGGTAGGCCGTGCCCAACTGGCTACTTATCTGGGTAGCACCAATAATATTACGGTGTTTGCGCCTACTAATGATGCCTTTACTGCAGCCGGGCTTACAGAGTCTGCTATCGGCACTACCCCTGTTGCCACGTTGGATGCAGTTCTTAAATATCATGTGCTAGCTCAGCGAATCCCTTCTTCCTCTGTACCCGCCGGTCCTAATGCAGAGGTATCGACGGTTAATGGAGCCAAGGCCTATGTTACGCGCAACAATAATGGCGTATTTATCAACGGCATAAAGGTTGCGCAGGCCGATGTAAATGCCACCAACGGTGTGATCCATGTTATTGGCAGTGTATTGATGCCGCCGAGTGGTAACATTGTAGAAACTGCTGTTGCCAACAGCAACTTAACCTACCTGGTGGCTGCTGTTCAGCGCGCGGGAGCCAGCGGAACCGATATTGCTGCGGCCTTGTCGGCTGCCGGTCCGCTCACTGTTTTTGCGCCTACCAATCAGGCGTTCATAGATGCGGGGTTTCCGACCATTGCCTCTATCCAATCTGCAGATCCTAACACCATTAAAAATATTTTGCTCTACCATGTTCTTAATGCAAGGGTTTTTTCCAGCGATCTGACCGAAGGGGCAACTCCCGCAACGCTTCAGGGAGGAAATGTGACGATAACGCTGGCTGGTGGAGCAAAAGTTAAAGGGGCTGGCAACAGTACTGCTGCAGCCATCACCGGCACCAATATCGTTGCCACCAATGGCGTGATCCATGTGATTGATAAGGTTTTGCTGCCCTGATTTGTTTCACGCTAAACCAAGCCCAACTGTTTCCTTTTGGAGGCAGTTGGGTAATTTTAAGTATGAGTCTCTTCAGTAACCGTTACCGTTATTTGTTTATTGTGGCCTTGTCGCTGTATACCTATCTGTGTACCGTGCTTTGCGAAGTATACAAATACTTTGACATCCGGATTGAATGGTATTATGCTGCAGGTTCTATCCTGTTGACAACTTGGCTGACCTGGGAAGGTAACCGGTGGCTGGAGCCTTTCTGGCGTAGAAAATTTAATACGGACAAACAGCGTGCCGGCTACTTTATCTCCTTTTTTTTTACCGGAGGTTTGTTGGCAATGTTCGTGTCCACACTGGTGGTTATTGTAAATGGCATGGTGATTCACCAGTATTCATGGCATCAAAACAGAAATCCGCTCAAGCTGATGGCTATTTATGCGAGCCTGCTGGTGTTGCTCTACCATCTTCTTAATGCGGTCTATATTTTTTTCAGTGACTACCGCCGCAAATGGCAGGAAGCAGAGGAACTGCGCCAGGCGAATACACAGATACAATTGCAGTTGTTCCGTAACCAGGTGAACCCACATTTCCTGTTCAACAACCTGAATGTACTGTCGGCGATGGTGATCAGAGACAACCCGGATGCTAACCGGTTCATTGAATCTTTTTCCAGTGTGTACCGTTATATTCTTCATAATCGGGACCGGGAAGCTGTTCAATTAAGCGAAGAGCTTGGTTTTATCAAACCTTATCTTTATCTGCTGCAAAAACGTTTTGGCGAAGGTCTGCAGGTAACAATTGATATCGCCGAATCCTGTCATAACCAGTATATTGTTCCGGCCTCTTTACAGTTGGTAATCGAGAATGCCGTAAAGCATAATATTGTTTCACCCGCCAGGCCCTTGTTGATAGCAGTAGTTGCCGATGGCAACGACACTATCAGGGTGATGAATAATTTTCAACCTCGTACACCAGATGCGGATTCAACCGGTATCGGCCTGCAAAATATCCGACAGTCGTACCGTTACCTGAGTGCACGCGAAGTGGAAGTTGTCCAAACAGAAGAGCGTTTCGAAGTTGTTTTGCCCTTATTAACGATTGACAAGTCATGAATGTACTGATAGCTGAAGACGAAGCACCCGCGGCCGACCGGCTGAAGCTTTTGCTTAACCGGGCCAATCCGGCTTTGAATGTTTGCGCCTGCTTCGACAGCGTGCAGGATACAGTGTCTTATCTCCGCAGAGAGTCGTTGCCCGGACTGCTGATTCTTGATATTCACCTTTCTGATGGTCAGAGTTTTGATATTTTCCGGCAGGTTGATTATAACGGCCCCGTAATTTTTACCACGGCCTACGATCGCTACGTAATGGATGCCTTCAAGGTGATGAGCATTGATTACATTTTAAAGCCGGTGTCATTTGAATCCCTTGCGGCAGCCATTGCCAAACTGGAAAAGTTTACTGAAAACTATTTTCCTTCGCGGTACAACCAACTGGGTTCGCTGGAGCCGGAATTGAGTTATAAAACAAAGTTTCTTGTCAAAAAGGGTCAGCGGCTGCTATTTGCAGAAGCAAAGGATATTGTGTACTTCCAGGCGGTGAATAAAGTGGTTTACCTGACTGACAGGAACGGCGTACATTATATTGTCAATTATTCCCTTGACCGTATAGAAGGCATGCTGGATCCGGCCCATTTTTTCCGTGTCAACAGAAGCATGATTGTAAATATTTCTTTTGTTGCTCACCTGAAACCCTATACTAATAGCCGGTTGGAAGTTTTTTTCAAAACCTGTTCACCTGGGGAGAAAGTAATCGTAAGCCGTGAACGCGTGTCACAGTTCAAAGAGTGGTTTGGCTGATCACGGTTTTGCAGCCCTGACCATTTCCCGCTTGCCGGGAGGGCCGGGGATTTTTTCCACGATAAAACCAGCGGCCTGCATGGCGCGACGCACCACACCTTTGCTGCAATAGGTAACGAGCAGCCCACCAGGATGCATGGCGGCGAATAACTTTTCAAATACTTCCTGCGTCCACAATTCAGGCTGCGCAGTGGGCGCAAACGCATCGAAATAAATAACATGATACCGACGGGCCGGCTGAAAAGAAAGCAGGTCCGTTTTTATTTTTTGCAGAAAAAAACGTTCACTGATTTTTACTTCTTCGTTCCATGCACAGGCATGCATCTGTTCAAATGCCGGTTGAAGCTCCGGAGCATGCAGTTGGTCGCAATAATTCAGTGCCGCAACGATCTCCGGTTCCAGCGGATATTGTTCCAGGCTGTGATAATGTATTTCGTTGGGCAAAGCGGTTGCATATTGAAAAGTAAGCAATCCGTTCAGCCCGGTGCCCCATCCCATTTCCAGGATCGAAAGTTCTTCTGAAAATATGTCGAGTGCAGGCTGCAGTCCGGCGCCGATGAATACGTGCATCGATTCGCGGATGGCACCATGATGCGAGTGATAGGTCACCTGCATTTCGGGGATGGCTACAGTGTGTGAGCCATCGGTAGTGGGAACAAGTTCTCGTTTCACACCGCAAATTTCGTGTTTTATCCTTGTTCGCATGAACCGGATTTATGGCGGCCAGTTAAAATCGTAACTTTCGGTTCCTTTTTCAGTTCTATGCGTTACCATTCCCATCTTCATAAAGACCGGCGTTTACGGCCCTTGCTGGAAAGTATTGGTCCGCTGGCTTTGCGCAAGCGCCGCAATATCTGCAATTATCTCTGTGCCTCGATCATGAGTCAGCAACTGTCTGTGCGCGTGGCGGATGTGATCTACGGCCGTTTCCTGGATCTGTATGGTGGCAAACAGCCCACGGCTCAACAGATACTCGATACTGCTCCGGAACGCCTGCGTGCCATCGGGCTGAGCAACGCCAAAGTGAGTTATGTACAGAGCGTGGCCCGTTTTGAACTGGAACACGGCATGAGTGCCGCCAAACTCAACAAGATGACGGACGAGGAAGTGATCAATTATTTAACCGTGATCAAAGGTGTTGGCCGCTGGACGGTGGAGATGTTATTGATGTTTGCCCTCGGCCGCGAGGATGTGTTTGCGGTGGATGATCTCGGTATTCAGCAGGCCATAGCGGGTCTTTACAAACTCGACGCTACAGATAAAAAGAAATTCAGGGAAGAGATGTTGCGTGTTTCCAAAAAATGGAGCCCCTACCGTACTTATGCGTGTATGCATCTGTGGAGATGGAAAGACAATGCTCCGGGGAGCAATGTGTAAATGAGGCTAATTCAAAATTAAAAAGTAAAAATTCAAAAAATTGAACAGGTGCGTTGGCTGTTTCATTTACACATTTACACATTTTCACACTTTCACATTTTCACATTTCTCCTCCCATTCAGGAGCCAGCGTAGCTCCGAGGCCGGGTGTTTCGAGAACACGGATGCGGCCATTGGCCTCGTAGACCATACCGCCGAGTATGGGATCAGCCGAAAACATCAGCGAAGTATCGAAATCGTAATGTTCGATCTGCGGACTGCACATGGAAAAATGTGCGAAGGCCGTCATGGCCAAACGTGACTCCATGAAGGCGCCGACCTGCAGATGAATACCCGCATCTTCCGCCAGTTTCACCATTTTCAAGGCTTTGAAAATACCGCCGGATTTGCCGAGTTTGATGTTCATGTAATCACAGGCCTTCAATTGAATTAAACGTGCCGCATCGTGATCGTCGCCGCAGCTTTCGTCGCTCATGATCGGGATCGGACTTTCCTTGCGCACGCGCGGCAACTCCATGAATGCCCAACGCGGAATCGGTTCCTCGCAATGCTGAATGCCGAAGGCTGCAAGCTCTTTGAGTGTGGTGATGGCTTCTTCTACCTGCCATCCCTGGTTGGCATCGATGCGCAGCGGTATGTCGTTGCCAACTGCCGCACGTATGGCACGGATGCGTTCCACATCGTCAGGTCCGTGTTTGCCCAGTTTTATTTTAATGGCCGGGTATCCTTCTTCTTTTATTTTAACGGCGTCGGCCGCCATCTTCACGGGATCGCCGATGCTGACGGTATAATCAGTGATGATGGTCTTCTGGTTGTTGCCGCCCAGAAATTTATACAAGGGAAGTCCTGCATGCTGCGCAGCGATGTCATATAAGGCGATATCGAAAGCGCTTTTGATGCTGGTATTGCCGTAGATAAGTTTATCCATATCGGCAACACGCTCTTCGATATCGAGTGCATTTTTTCCTTTCAGCAATTTGGCAAAATACTGTCCTACTACGAAACAGGTATCCATGCTTTCGCCGTTGATGCTCATGAACGGGCTGCATTCGCCATAACCGGTAATGCCGGCATTGGTCCTGATCTTTACGACTACATTCTCTGCATTTGGAATAGGTCCGAGTGAGATGACAAAAGGCTCTTTAAGGGGAATAAACAACTTGTAAAGACTTACTTCTTCGATGAGCAGTGGCGTTGTGGATGTCATGATATTCTTTTAATCGAAAAGCACGCGCAGGCCGAGATGAAGCGTGCCTGTAAGCGGTGCGTTTTTATTTACAAAAAGATAAGGATTCTCATAGCTGGAAGCCGGGACGTAGCAGCGGGTTTCGAGAAACAGGAATACTTCGCCCCCAATGTTTTTTTCTGCGCCAAGTCCAAGGTCGAGTGTTAGTCTTTTGAAGCCGGAGCTTCCCGGGCGTAAGGTGGTGCTGTAAAACGCCGTATCGACAGCATCCACGAAAAGATTTTTTACCCTGCCGAATAGTAGACCAAATCCCGCCTGACCATACAAACCGAAGATTTGGCTTTCTTCTTTCATGGTACGGACGAAATAATGTGTCCAGCCCAATGATATATTCCGGATGCGGATAGAAGAGCGATTGGTAAACGAAAGTGTTTGCGGTTGCGCGGAAGGATCCTTGGCTGTAGCTTCCGCAACGGCATATACGTCTTTCGATCCGTAAAAGGAAAGCCATGCATAAAAGCCATCCTGCGGTGTTATATGACTGGTAAAACGGATACAATTACCGATGGCATTGAACTGCTGATTTTTTTGAAAACTCCTGAGCAGGCTCAGGTCGGTGGAAACGCTGAAGCCATTGTATTGTCCATGTGCGCTCTTAGCGAGCAGCAGGATGAGCAGTGGCAGTATTATCGGGTTCAGTCGTTTCAATAGCAGGAATGATTGTGCGGCGAATTTATTTCAATAATATGAGAATCTGCGAACTAAACAAGGTTAGATTTAGCTGGCAAATGGGTGGGGAACGAAGCAGATTAATGCTTTCCCGGGGAGGGTTTGTAGGAGTAAAAGACTTTTGCCAACAAGACATTATTTGTAGTGAGTAATTTTTAGTACTGCATGGTCTCCTTTACTTAGTTCAATATAAACGGTTCCTCCATCTGCCCCACGTGGTAAAGTGCCTTCTATAATCCAAATAGAATCTCCTGATAGCCGTGCTTTTAACGGCAACTCTTTTTTGATTACTTCACCGTATTCACTAAAGGCAATTTCTTCTGCTTTCTTCAGCACTTCCTTTTCTTCCGGAGTGCTTTCTTTTTCTGATGATTCACCCGGCTGTTGCTGTTTTGGCGGGTTGTTACAGCTCAAACCCAAAATAAAGCACACAACTATCATGCTTACCAAACCCCATTTTTTCATTCTCATACTTTCAGTTTTATCCTTTTGTACCAGATGCACCTTTTAAGACTGGTGCTATAATATTTCGTTTTATCCAATCCCATGCGCCATAAGTTGGTTCATTTTTGGGCAATGTAGTAGGATTGGTCATGTTTAATCTTGCCGGGTCATTAGGGTCACTTGGTATTGCAGTACTTATGGTAGAAGTCGTACCCGTTGAGTTATCATATTTTTGCAAACTGCCATTAGGTGTTGCTACATAACTGTCGACCCCTTCACTTTTAGCATTCGTTAAATCTGCTGGTGAAAATACGTTGTTAGAATATTTAGGGTCATAAGAACCATGAGTATGGGCTCGGGCAACGATTGTTGCATCGCCTTCATTTGACAAACCTAAGCCTTTAGGTCTGGAGGCTGCTTCTGAACCCTCATTCGGCTTTAAATATGTATAGAACACCGTACTTCCTTGTTTTATCTCAACAATATAGGTAGCAAACTCTTTCGACTTAGCTATTGAATTATCGTTGTAGAGCTTGGCAAAGTCAAGTGCAGCAGCATCTTTTGTTTTAAATTTATCTCCAGGGTCAGCCACTCTCATACCATCTGGGTCAATAAATCTGATGGGATTATCGAAAACGTAAGCATAGGATGAGAACCGCCTCATTGAATCAGAAAGGGGGTCTACCACATGCCACCGGCCTACTTGATTATCATACATCCTCGCCCCATAATCTGTCCATTCTAATCCTGAACCATCACTAAACTCTTCCCGCTGCTCTTCTTTACCGTTGTACTTAAACCGGTTCTTCAACTCGCCGGCTGCTTTATGGCTTATCCCCGCCATCGTCATCCCGAATTCTCGGGACAAAAGGATAATAATGGGTTTCTTCCAATAACGGACTGCGAGTATGAGCCAGCTGCATCCCGAATTCTCGGGATATCAAAGAATGCCGAAGTATCGGCACAGGCATTCACCGGGCTCTCATTGCTCACATAGACATAAAGATAACCGTTTTTGGTGGCAGCGAGATTTTGCAGGTCAGTGAAGTGGTCTTTGGTAAAACCAGTCGGATTCACCGTGCTTGCGCCACCACTGACCATCTTAAACTGCTCGTCGAAGAAGATGTAATTGATAAACGCTTTGCGGCGTTGTGGATAAGACGCATTGGTCGAATCAAGTCATTGATAAACGATATGTGAAGAATCCGAAAAAACACCGACATTTCCCATCCTATAAATAACATGTAACAAGTCATTTTTCTTGATGATCACCATCTCGACAACTGTTTTTTTATGGCATTGATGAGCGGCTTCCGCGTGTTGGCGGTTGGGTTTCTCACTGTTGGGTATACTCTTTCTCCTTGTCGACCGAAATGACAGCCCAGTGTGTCTTGATTTGTAGTCTGGTAAACCCATCATTTTTACTATAGTATAACTTGTTAACAGATGTGGTCGTTGTAGTATAAGTATCGGCCGTACCTAGCTCATATACGAACAGACCGTTCCGATCATTTTTATCTGTAAACACTATTTTCCTTTGCCAGAGTAAATCTTCGCCAAGATTTATAATCCATGAATCACCTTTTGCTACATTAAACTTTAAAAAAGGTTTTTCAATATCGTCGGTCGTTGCGTCTAACGGTAAGCAATACAGACCCTCGTTAGCCCGTCGCACCAATCCAACTGCGGTCTCCTGATTGTTTCCAAAGATCAGTTTGTTATATTTTCGACCATTTAATACGACTGAATCAGTGGTGAATCCTGCGTAAATTACTTCGTTTACATTTTTTACTTTGCCGCCTCCGAGCTTAATCTTATAGTTTACTTTAAAAACACTGACTTCAGAATTTTCTTTTTTCAAGAAAAAATGCTGCTCTTTTGATGTTTTGCAAGAGTAAAGTGTTATAATAGTTAATAAATAGTATATGTAGTTTTTAGAGGTGGGGGTAACAATCATCGGAGTTTATTTTTTTTTAACTGATTTCTTATCAGATTTTAATACTTCTTCCAGTTGTGACCTCAGTTTATCCAAGTCACTCCCTTTTATTATCGTATAGATGATATTGCCTTCTTTATCTCTTTTAAAATCTCCATTTTCCATTTCAAATTTATATCCGATGGCTTCATGTTCTGCGTTGGCATCAGACTTTTTACCGTTGTAATGATCAACGTGGGCCCCGATTTCATCAAATAAAGTTTCAGCATTATACTTTTTATCTTCATTCCTATTTTGCTTTATATCAAAAGTTTCAGTGTTTAATGTAATAAGCGAAACTCTTCGACCTTTTGATTTAGAAATATCTAGCCCTTCAAAATTTGAAAAATCAATACCAGTCCTTTGGTTGATCTTTTTATTACCTTTTATATTTATTCTTCCATTTTCATCGACAGCACTAGAATTTTCAACGTCAGCCATTGTGAATCCGTCATATCCTTTGTTTTTGAACTCCTGTGCTGAGATATAAATGTCGTGAGTATTACTGTTCTCATATTTTTCTAAAAGAGATCTTCCTATGTCTGTTTTCTTAAGTGTTTCGATCGCAATCTTTACAGCTTTATTTCCCGTTATTATGTATATATCTTCTCCATGGATGTCAATGGCATTAACCGGCATATTGTTCGTATATTGATATGGTGCCAAAGAAGCATATTTCCAGGCTTTTGGATCCTGAACTTCCCATCTCCCTACTTGATTATCATACATCCTCGCGCCATAGTCCGTCCACTCCAACCCGCTGCCATCACTAAACTCTTCCCGCTGCTCTTCCTTGCCGTTGTATTTAAACCGGTTCTTCAACTCACCGGCCGCTTTATGGCTAATCCCCGCCATCGTCAACCCAAAGGGATAATAATGCGTCTCCTCTAACAAGGCACTTCGCGTATGAACAAGTTGCAGGTTATCAAAGAACACATTCACCGGGCTCTCATTGCTCACATAGATATAAAGATAACCGTTTTTGGTGGCAGCGAGATTTTGCAGGTCAGAGAAGTGGTCTTTGGTAAAACCTGTGGGGTTCACCGGGCTGGCGCCACCGCTCACCATCTTAAATTGCTCGTCGAAGAAGATGTAATTGATGAACGCTTTCGGACGTTGCGGGTAGCTCGCATCATC
>NZ_AUDS01000029.1 GCF_000425585.1 Terrimonas ferruginea DSM 30193 | reverse complement strand
CAGGTATACACCGGAATCTGCTGCGCACCGAGCACATCGCCTTTTGCCGCAAGGCGGAAGGTCACGTTATACTGCGATGAACAAAACGAACGAATGGCACTGTCCGTACGCGATTCATTGCCAAAACTGTTGGTTGGAAAACCGATCACGATCAGGCTGTCCGCATGTTGTTGTTGCAGTTGCTGCAACTCCGCCAACTGCGCTACTTTATCGCTGCCGGTGGCGATATTAACCAACAGTAGTTTTTTCTGCTGAAAATCATTAAAGATAATCGTACTGCCATCCGCCGCGGGTTGCTGGTAGATGTAAATGCTTTCTACCGGAAGAGTCCAACTGAGCAGGAATGCTGCGGTAAGTGCGATGAATATTTTTTTCATATTGAGATGAGTTATAAGTAATAAGTTGTAAGTATTAAGTTTTTAAGCGTTGCACTGAGCTTGTCGAAGTGTAAACAGCCATTTATCGTTCGCTGCTTAAACAAACACTCCTGCTAATCAAAATTCAATGGTGTTACAGCCTCCGGTTCCGGGTGCCTCGTAGGTCGGACTCACACTGTTATCGCTGAACTTATAATGGTAATAGTGTTTCCAGGTATTTCGGTCCACGCGTACCACACTCTCACAAATCTTCTCTCCCGTTTCGCATACGCCGTTGATCACCTTCTTGCTTTCCCCTTCGCATACGCAGGTGGCATCAGGCTGAGCCGAAGTAACGGTACGTGTTTGGTTGAAAGTGGAACTGTTGGGGTTCATGTCTTTTTCCACGGTGATCAGGTATCCGGTGAAATTGCCGTTCGATACCTGGCAAGAACTGCTCTGTACCTGCCATTGGGGTGAGGTACCGCCGCCACAATCCTGCACCTGTCCATAATAATTATAACAGATGCGCTTCAGGATATTGTTATCCTGGTCGCGTACGAGGGTGAGGCGATTGTAGCTGTCATATTCGTAATACGCCGTGATGCCATTCGGGTCTGTTTCCGTCGTCACACCCACCAGTGGCGTATAAGTATACGTCGTCACCAGGCAATTGCTCAAGGCCCTGAGTTTGTTCAACTCCGTCAGCATGGCGGCATTGGAAGATGGATTGTTTAATACGGAAAGACTTACACCGCTCAAGCTTACCGCATCGTCATAGCTCTTGCCCGTTACTTTCGCTACCAGGTGTTGCTGGCGGTAACCCCAGATAAAGGCCGTTACCACGCCGTCGCGTGCTACATATTCGAGTACGTTGCGTTTGTCGTCGTATTTATTAAAGGTAATGTCCGTGATCAACGTACTGCTGCCATTCTCGCTGTGTTTGATGGTGGCCGGTGCGGTGATCGTATTGCTGTTCCACAGTGCATAATCCGTTTGTTTGGTCTGCAGTTGGTTTAACGGGCTGCCGTTTTCATACACATCCGCTACCACTACGGGGCTCAGGATGTTGCGGGTTTGCATGGTCGCTGCGATCGTTCCGGTTTCTGCCGCGTATTGCATCGCCTGCGTTTGTGTTTCGGCTTTACTATCAGTTGTGGTGCTGGTACGCAGGTAAGTGCTCGAAGGATCGTAGGTATTTTGTACCGTGGTGGTCAACACGGTGCTGCCGGCATATTCTTTAGTCAACGCCTGCGTCAGTTCTGTATGCGCAATCGTCATGCGATAGTTATCAACTGCATAGTATTTACCAGGAAAATCAACCCCCGAAGCGATCGCCCCCACTTTCAGGCTGCGGGCCGCAGCGGTGGTGTCCTGCTTGTAGGTTGTATTGTACGTGTTGATGGTCTCTCGCTGCAATACGGCCGAAGCATCCTTTGTTTTTTCTGTCATCAACATACCCGTCAATTGCGGATAGTCGTACAAGGGGATATAAGGAAATTTACCAGGATACACGTCATCATAAATATCGTCATAGGTCCGCTCGATGACACCCGCATTGGTCAGTTTCTCCGTTACTTTTTTATAAATGAGCGGCGCTCCCCCGCTGTAGTTGAGTGTGTAAGTGGGACTGCTGCTGCGGTGGATTTTTTGGGTAATCAGATCATGTCCCCCGTTAGTGGCCATATTGATAGTGGTGCGGTAGTAACCATAATTAGGTACTATACTCAGCGACGCGGATGAACGGCCGTCGGCACCATTGTAATCGTATTCTTTGCTGGTAACATTGCCCATACCATCGTCCATGAGTACTTTTTTGATACGCAAACCACCTACCAGTTTGTCCTGCGGCGTAGTCTTGTATTTAGCATAGGCCACTGCTTTGAAGGGATATTCGTAAGCACAGGTCATACCCGCATCGTACACCAGTTTGATCTGGTAATCGCCGCCCGTCAGCGGCATAGTCAGTGTGGCAATATAACCATTCAGGAAATGATTGTATTGGGCCTGCACTTCTTCATAATATACGCTTAACCCTTGGGTGATCTCAAAAGTAACCATGGTTACATCCTGCATTTCACCAAAACAGGTAGGAGGATTTGGTGTGCTACGAGGGCCGAGTTCAACGGTCTGGAAAAATATCTCCACGCCCTCTTCCGTTCTTCCCGGCATCAGCAATTGCATGTTGGTGTTAAAGTCTGCCAGGTTCCATTGCAGTGTCGAAGAAGTGGCCTCGTTTTCATAATAATTTAAAGTAGAAAATGCACGGTTATTCTCATACTCAAAACTATTACTGCCTCCGGTCGGGTAAATTATTTTTTCCAACACGGCCGCTTTCGTATACACCGGATCAGGGCTCAGGTCACCGCCACTCAACCAACGGCCATATCCGGGATTAACGCCCCACTCCTCGTCTTCCAAACGAATCCTTGGAATACCTCCACCGTTGGGACGGCTGGGAGAAATATTATATCCCCAGAAATCGTTCAGCTTCGAGTCGCGCAGATTCAACTGTAAAGGATTGTACTCAAATACCGTCGGACGCGAGATCACCCCGTCATTGGAGATTTCTTTGATGGAATCCAGGCGAAGACGCTTGTTATAATCATTGGCGGAAGAGCTGCCGAAAAGTGAGGTACCGGTAGAGAGGAAATAACTATAACTGAATAATGTCTTTTTTACCACATCCTGGTACATATTTTTAACCGTCAGCCCCGTTAACGCACTGCTGTTGGTAAGATCTTCGCGTGGAAAATTATAATCGAATGTAACGATTGAACTGTCGGGCAACCTGATTTTGCTCACCGCCCCTTCTTCCGTAATTTGAATATAGATATGGCTGCGAGACTGGTCATTAACCGTAAAATCGGTGCTGATAAAATAGTCCGCCTCGTTTCTTTTGGTGATGCCGAAAGTCTGGCTCTCATTAAAACCCGTTTCATAGGTGATGCCCGGAGTCGTAGGCGTAGCGGCATATTCAAACGTGATCTCATCATTGGTTTCCGGATCTTTTATAGACGTGATCAGCCAGCTCGAAGGAAGGGTTACAGAACCGGGAGTAACAGCCTGAGAGGTAGAATAAGTGGTTGCGTGCTGCACTTCCTTTTTGGCAAACGTGTAGACGATACCGATGTCAGAAGTAACCGTGAATGAGTTGATGCGGCCGTTAGTACCATCAAGCAAATAGGTAATCTTGTTATTATTTTTCTCCAGTTGCACCACGTCGCCATTTTTGTTGATCACAAAACGGCCGGATCCGCCAGGAAATGAATAGCTGAACAAATCTAATTCGCCATCGACTACACCTTCGGAAATATCGCGAACAAGATCTGAATAAGGTGAATTGTAAAGACTGATTGCCTCATTGGGATTTTTTGTAGCCCACAGACTCGTAATATATGCCGGCATGGCCACATATCCCCCATCGTACGAACTCGTTACCAGCAAAGGTAATGCTGCTGTATAAAGGCTCCCTTTTACAACCAGGTCATCCGGCAATCCTCTCACCGTACGCGACACACGGCCGATGCCGCTCAGCGCCCAACCCAGTCCCGTGTTCGGTGCCATGTCTTCTACTTTGTGGCCTCCTGCATGATAACTCAGTCCCAGGGCCAGCGACAGTTTGTTGCGTTTCCAGCTCCACAGCGGATAAGAAATCTGCGGCACACCCGTGGAATAATCCACCGGGATCGTTCCAAATTTGTCGATAGCGGCTGAGTTAGGTGTGGAAGGAATCACATTGTTCAATGCCTGGTTGAGTTCTTCTGAGGTTTGTGCAGAAGCCCCAAGGCTCCACCATAAACAGGCGGCTACTAATAATCTTCTCATCTTGGTTTTTATTAAAACTCCACCGGTGCTGATACCGGCTTCGTGGTTCGCTTAGAAATTATACCCTACCCTAAACAGGAACTGCTGTGTGCGTGGCACCTGCCGGTAGCTTAAGAAATCCCACAATAACTTTATGCTGGTCTTCTTGAATACTTTGCTTTGAAGGGAAACAACCTTGCTCACACCGATCAGCCCGCTCTGCTGCCAGGCATTCCTACCCTGCAACTCCTCCCATCGTTTAAATTCCGCGCGGTGATGTTGCTCATACCCGCCCGAGAGCCAGAAGCTGCCTTTCAGTTTTACATCTACAAAACTCCTGAACCCGATTCCCTGATGACTGATCCTGATCTTGCGGATGCCTTCATGCCCCCAGCCCATGCTGTAGTCCATGCCAATGCCCACAATACTTTTATCATTGATTTTATAGCCAACCGATAACCCCAGATCAGTACTCGTTGGCAAATAACCATTGCCCTTGCGGCTCTGCACCTGTGTGCTGTATTCCAGTCGCTGAAAGAATGATTTATTCTTCTGGTTGTTGGGTTTAAAACCTTCCGGCATTTCCACATCCCCGTTACCACCGGCTTTGTTGATCTTATCTTTTAAGGAGTTGAGTTGCGATTGCGCCTGTTGCAGGTTGTTGCGGAACTGCTCTCTTGCAGCAGGACCACCCGCTGCCAGTTGATTTTCGATGAGGTTGTTGATCTCTGTCCTGGTCTGCAAACCCGCGAGGGACGCGGCATTGCCATCTTGTCCCGGTGTGCGGAACAAAGAAGCCAGCATACTGTTGCGCTTCATGAAGTCGCGGAATACGCGCGTTTTGCTCAGCATTTCCAGTGCTTTCTTCTCTGCCTTCTTATGATCTTTTAATAACTCCTTGTATTCGGCAACCTGTGATTGGTAATAATAGACCTGTTTGTTGAGTTGTTTGAGTTCTTTGGCCCACCCCATTTTCAGCAATTGTTCTTTTAATTGCGCGCGGCGTTCTTTGATGAACTGCTGCACCGATTCTGCCTGCGCAAAGCTTTGCTGCAGTCCTTTTACTTTGTCCAATGATTGCGTTACATCTTTGGCAATCCCGTTTTGTTGAAGGAACTGCAGGCTGGTAGCCATAGTATCGATGGACGCATTATAAGAACCGGATTGTATGTGGGAGAGTTTGTCGCGGAGGCCGTCGTATTTGGCCTTGGTATCACCGAAGAGTTCGGCGGCTTTGGCGGAGTCTTTGCGCGCGAGTTTGCGGCGCATGCGTTCCTCCTGCTTTTGCAGGGAAGAAAGTAGTTTATCCGTTTTTTTATCGAGTTGTTTGTCGATGAACGCGGCTTTTTCGCCGATCTTATCAACGTAAGAAGCTGGTACCTTTTCAGGTGCCAACGTATCGTGTTGGGCAAATACTATTGCTGGCACCAGCAATAGCACGAGTAGCAGGTGGCGCATCGGTGGATGGACGGTTGGTTGGTTTGGACTGCATGCTCAGCGATGGCTCAGGTCGCCGGACATGGTTTATTCTTCTCAAATGCAAAACTCGGTTTTTTGCATAACAAATCCTGAACGACTTCCAAAGAAGTTTTCCACGAAAAGTAGAAAGTGTGAATCGTCAATCGTCAATAAACAGCCATGGTTCGTGTGTATACGAACCATGGCTGTTTATACTTAGAACTTATAACGGCTGTTTAACTTACTACTTATCACTCCTTATCATCTTCTTCATCACCACAATCTGCCCGAGGTGATAATGTGTATGTTCAATCAAACCAGACAAGTTGCGGTAATAGTTACCATATTTTTCGTCGGTGAAGTTTTCATCCAGTTTTTCATCGGGCAATGGTTCCATCAGGTCAGCCAACTCTTCGGCTGTTTTCCATACATCCAGTAAAAACAATTGCCATTGTTCTTCCGTTTCGATAGCCGGATGATCAAAACTGAATTTATCGTGCGCATCCAGCGGACCGCCACGCAGCACGCCACGAATTGTCACCACATAGTAGTGTATGTGATAGGTCAGCGCCAATATCGTATTGGTCAATCCGGGAATGGCCGTTACCGCTTCTTCGCGACTGATATCGGACAACTGATCTTTCAGGCAGGAAGCCGTCCAGTTGCCACCGAAATATACTTGCCGGAAGTGACCGGCGATTTGAGGAATCAGCATAGTTCAAAAAATCTTCAGGTTCTAAGATAATAAATATGCGAATCGGCTTCGCTTAGAAAGACGCAATTTTCACGCAAAGAAACATAAGGAGCAAAGGCGCTAAGTAACCATTCGATACCCTATACCCTATACCTTATACCTTTATCGTCAAATTAATTCCCACTCCTACCTCCTTCAAAAACCATTCATCATGCGATACCACTAACAAAGTGCCTTTGTACGATCGCACCGCTTCAGTGAGGATGGAGATATTCTGCAGGTCCAGATTATTGGTAGGCTCGTCCAGCACCAATAAGGACGGCGGCTCATCGGTTAGCGTAAGACAACACAGCAACAACCGCATGCGTTCACCTCCACTCAACCCATAGCAGGGTTTGTCCCAATCTTCCTGATAAAAAAGAAAATGTGTAAGGCGGCTGTTGAGTTCGTGTGGTTGCAGACCCGCCGTATTATAAGCAGCGGCCAGTTCCTGCACTGTCTGCCTCCCGCCGATTTGCGAATAATCCTGATCGATGTACAGGTAGTTAAATTCAGCCCTTTCCACTTTCCCTTCATCGGGTTGTCGCAGCCCGAGCAACAGCTGCAGCATGGTCGTTTTCCCGGAACCATTGTCACCGGCTATGGCAACACGATCACCGCTGAACAGGTCGAGGTTCAGCGGTTCTTTCCATAAACACCTGCCGTTTATTTTTACCTGTACATCTTTTGCTCCGATCAGCCGTTTGCCGCGGTGCATCGCTGCTTCATCGAAGTCGAGGCGCATGGTACTGCCATCGGGTTGTATTTCACGAAGACGTTTTACATCTCCTGATAACTGGCCCGTTTTTTCTTCGTGAATGCCTTTTAGTTTAGCGGTACTTTTTTCCGCGTTGTTGCGGAATGTATTCATGGAAATGGTGGGCAGACCTGCGTTTTCCTGTTTCTTTTTTCCGCGTGCATCCTGGCGCTGCCGCCGTTCTTTTGTCTCGCGCTCGAGCTCTTTTGCTTTGCGCAATGCTTTCTCCGCTTCTTTCAGTTCATGCTGAAGCGCCGACTGCTCCAGTTCTTTTTGTTCTTTATAAAAACTGTAATTACCGCCAAATGCCTGCAGCCCTTTTTCACTGAGTTCATAAATAAAAGGCAGCTGATCCAGCAATGTTCTGTCATGACTTACCACCAGCACCGTATCGCGTGTGTCGCGCAGGTAGGCGTACAATTGCTCACGACTTGATTTATCGAGATGATTACTCGGTTCATCGAGTAAGACCAATGCGGGCTGGCGCAGTGTGATGCCCGCCAGCAACACCCGCGTTTGCTGTCCCCTGCTTAAGCCCGCCATCAACTGATCCAATGCCACATCTTTCAGCCCCCATGCTTCGAGTGCTTCGACGCAGCGTTCTTCCAGTGTCCAGTCGTCATTGAGCAAAGTGAAATGATGTTCATTCACCTCACCCTTCAATATCGCATGCAGGGCATTGCGTTTGGCGGCGATGCCCCACACTTCCGCAATAGAAAAAGAGGAGAATTGATCCGCCAGCTGCGGCAGATAATAAACCGGGCGATCTGCGCGAACGGTACCCGACGAGGGTTTGAGCAACCCGGCTATGAGTTGGAGCAATACAGATTTACCAGCACCATTGGCGCCGACAATTCCTGCTTTCTGCTGCGGTAATATGTTCAGATGAATATCGCTGAATAACACATCTCCATTGGGATGCGTGTAGACCACATCTTGAAGAAACAACATACTTTTTTCCTTTAACGTGAAGAAACCAGGCAGCTGCCTGCTATTTTATTTATCCGGAAAAAAGTGAGGTCTACATGTTCAGTTCTGTGTTTGAGCCACAAAGATAATAAAACTATCCAAAAAATTTAACGGCATTGCGAAGCAGATACGGCCGTTGCTTCCACCACTACAGCCGGCGCTGATAAAGGAATGCCAACACAAACCAGGCAAGTTTCCCCATTGGTACGTGTTGTCTCCTTCAATTTCACATAGACGGTTGCGTTAGGCACTGCCCTCGTTGCTTCACGGATGGTACAGATGTTCAGGCAACTCACTACATTATCATAACGCTCACCCGAATTTGCATCATACCAATTATCCTCTCCGATCGGATAATCTTCGCTCAATTGCAAGACGACACGATCGCAATCATAACGTATTACCGTGGCTTTACGGTAATCGCAATCCTTTGATTTGGAACAGGCTGATAGACCAATCAATCCGATGATAGCCAGTATCGCGTAAATTCTCATAACAATCAGTTTTCATCACTGACAGACACGCTGGAAAAAACGTTGCCCTTTTTCATAAAAAAATTTGCGCAAGCAAATAGTTGCATTTACTTTTGCAAGTAAATACTTGCGTTTTATGAAAATCAGAAGAGATGTTTTTCAGGCCATCGCAGATCCTACGCGCCGTCATATATTGGAAACTGTTGCCCGCCAGCCTGTCAACCTTACGACTTTGGCCGACAAATACGACATGACCCGGCAGGCTGTATCGCTGCATGTAAAAATCCTTTCTGAATGCGGGTTGCTACAGATTACGCGGCAGGGACGCGAGCAATGGTGTGAAGCTAAACTAAAGGAACTCGATGAAGTAAGCCGCTGGGTGGATCATTGCCGCAAGTTTTGGAAAACAAAATTCCATTCCCTTGAACATTATCTCGACAAAGTACAAACAACTAAAAAACATAAGTAATGAGTACTCCTTCAACAAAAGAAGCACCGTTTAAACTGGTGCATGTATTCGATGCGCCGCGTGAATTGGTGTTCAACGCTTTTTCAACAGCCGAAGCGCTGGCGCAGTGGTGGGGACCTGCGGAAACTACCAACTCCGTACTCTCATTGGATTTCAGACCGGGTGGTGTTTTTCATTTTAAGATGGAACACAACGGCATTATCAACTATGGCCGCTTTCTATTTGGTACTATTCGTCCCTATGATGTGCTGGAGTTCAGCAATGCTTTTGCAGATGAAAAAGGAAATGTGATCCCCGCTCCCTTCGACATTCCCTTACCAAAAGAAATTCTTTACCGCCTGTATTTTACAGAGCATGCCGGCAAAACGACCCTCACCATCACAGGTGAACCGATCAATGCAACTTCCGAAGAAAAGGACGGCATGTTGCAGATCAGCGAGGACATGCAACGCGGATTTACGGCAACATGGGAAAAGCTGGAGCGTTATTTAGCTTCCTGACCTACTAACAATTCGCGGCGCGCCAGATCGAAGGTGAGCACCGGGCCCATCCAGTCGATGCTGATGATGCCATCGTAGATCAGTCCGTCAACGAATGCCGCCTTGAAAGCTGTATGCGGCCTGGCGCTTGTCTGATGAGGTTGCAATTTTTTGATCTCAGCGATATAAGTACGGCTGACAAATGCGGTGTCAATCTCGCTGCGGTGTTCGCGCACCTGTACTTTTGCTGAATCGCTTTTGTCAATGCCCAGTTGCGGCATATAACGCGGATTGAGACGAAACACACCCGAACCTGAACCGCTGTCGAGCAGGAATTGCAATGTCAATGTATCATTGACCTGGAAATAAGCAAAAATATCGAGCGAACGGCCCCGGGAATCTTCCAGCTGCAAGGGAACCGTAGCGGGATTTTTCTTGCGGATGGCCTGCAAACTCTTTGTGGTTTCCAGCACCAGTCTTTTCCCCGAATAATCGATCGTGAAAGGTTGTGTGCGGAAATTGACCAGCGAGATCAGTCCGTCGATGGGACCAAAATCGGCATCTAGTACTGCGATCTCGGGCTTGTCGATTTTGTAACTGCCGATGGCAATACTTTGCGATGCATAGAAGACTACATCTACGCGTTCGCCGGTAGCACGGAAGGCCGTGTAGCCACCGTCTTTTTGCAGGGTGATATTTGCTTTGTTTGCAAACTTTTTGGTAACCACATTCACTCCTCCGCCCGTATCGAATACAAAACTTCCTTCCACGCCGTTGACTACCGCTTTGATCAGGATATGCCCCTGCGGGGTTTGCTCAAAAGGAATTATCACCTGGGCGGATGATGCAATTGAAAGAGAAATCAGCAGGAAAAGAAATAACACGCGCATAGAAGTAAAAATTCAAAAGTCAAAATTAAAAAATTGAAATCTGAACGCAAAATAAGGATATCGTGAATCGTGAATGGTGATCCCGATGCTTCGGGAGTGAATCGTCAATAAACGGGCTTGGTTCTTATGCTCAAGAACCAGCGAGCTTAGTATTCTATCTCAAACAAAAAAGCACCGCTTGCGCGGTGCTCATTATAACTTAGGCTGGATATTATCAGCATAATGTGAATGTATGCGCATTTAACAACCATTTTCACATTTACACACTTTCACATTTACACATTTGTTACTTCACCACCTCCTCCAGATCCACCCAGTTGTCATTATCATCAGCCTGCTGGGCGATATCCTGGATCACAGCGGGATCTACCCGGCGATTAGTGCGTTTGTCTTTTTCTTCTTTCAGCTTCAGCGTTAATACGTCTACGCACTCGCTGACCGAGGTTTCAAAGTATTCACTGTTTTTCTTTACAAAAAGATCATTGCCGGGAACTTCAAGCCGGATTTCGCAGTAATCCTTCTCCTGCTCACTTCCCGCTCCCTTGAAGAGGGTCACATTGGCCCGTACGATCCGGTCGCCTTTAAGTGTATTTACTTTTTCCCGTACAAAATCTTCCAGTTTTTCTCCGGCGCGAAAGCCCAGAGATTGAATAATGATGTCCATATCCAATTGTTTTTGGTAAGTCAATTAATACCGGCAACACGTGTTTTCGTCCTGCCCGCTATTATTCCTACAACAATAAAGCCGGTTGAAATGTTGGGCGGAAATACCGGATTGTGAACGATATATTTTAACTATGCGGAATTCTTTCCACGTTTATCAGCCAGCCCCACCTCAGGGCTGTGTGGAAGGGCGCAGACTCCAGTCAAAAAATTCGTTAACATCTTTTTTAAATTGAACCATATCCGGTTCATTGATATAATACATGTGCCCGGAGTTGTAAAAATAATGACGCACATTGCCCTGCGCTTCTTTGCGGAGAAACATATGGGCTACATCATATTTTGCCGTGAAATAAGGCGTCGCAAAATCGTAATAACCCGAACCCACGTATACTTTCAAAGACGGATTTTTGGTCATGGCATCCCGCAGATTTTCGGCCACGTTGAGAAATTTGTTCTGGACATTGTTGTAATTCCACGGATAAACATTACCGAAAATATTATAGGCCTTTTCTTCCTTGAACAATAAATCACGGTTGATATAGTCATTCATGGCCGTGGTGAACGGTCCGTCGATATTGCTGAACGACGGATCATAACTTACATACTCACCCGCATCGTCGATATCCCGGCCGGTGAACCGCGCATCCAGGCGACCAATGGTCAGTCCTTCACTGCGGCGTAATTCTTTGTAGAAACGGTTTTCATCCACACGGAGATTGGCCTGCAAACAATACGCTTTGCTGAGACCCGTGTAGTAGCTCATTTTTTCTGCGATTTGCTCTTTTTCGGCATCACTCATCCAATCGCCTTTTAGCAAAGCCGTAGCATAAGCGCCTAATGCAAATTCTTCACTCTCCTTTAATGCTTTTTGCAGATCTGCCTGCAACGCGGGCGCCAGCTTTTTGTGATACCAGGCTGCTGCAGTATAGGAAGGAATATACAAAGCCCTCGGCAAATCATGCCCGACATAATAATCGTTGGTACCGAAATTCAATACGGGGGAAATGAGAAAAATACCATTGATATAAATGCGATAGCTGTCTTGGAGAAACTTGGCCAGTCCCGCAGCGCGGGTAGTACCATAGCTCTCGCCTGCCAGGAACTTCGGCGATCCCCAACGTTCGAAGCGTGAAAGAAAATGGCGGATAAACGAACCAACCGATTGTACATCTTCATTGAACCCATGAAACTGGCGTGGATTTTCGCCGGAAGCAGGCTGACTAAACCCCGTAGCCACGGGATCGATGAAAACGAGATCCGTTTTATCCAGCCAGGTATATTCATTGTTGATGATCTGGTAAGGCGGGGCCGGCGCCGTACCGTCTTTCTCCAGTTTCACGCGTTTGGGCCCCAATCCGCCCATGTGCAGCCATACAGACGAAGAACCCGGACCGCCATTGAAAGTAAATGTCAGCGGACGTTTTTCCACTGTTTCATTCTCTTTCCTGTAATAAGTAAAAAATACTTTCGCGATCAGCTTGCCGGTATCGTTTTTCAGATCGAGATATCCCGTATACGCTGTATAAGGGATAGTAGCCGTACCGGTTTTAACCGAGCCGCTGGATTTAACCACCTGCACACTTGCGGGTACTGAAAAATCTTTAACCTCTTTCTGGGCGCAGAGATATTGCGAAACAATCAGCGCAACGGACAGGAGAAGCAGTCGCATAAAATGTATTGGTTTTAGCTACGGAAGATACTACTTTTCCGGGCAGCTATTATCTTTACCGCATGCAGGATATACTCGGGCAAGCCATTGCCGATTACCAGGCCGGGCAACGGCGTACACGTTTATGGATACTTCCCTCTTATGGCCCACGGGAGCAAATGCCGGTGCGTGTTTATTTCCGTTCGCCCTCGGAAATGTCGGAACTGGAACATATCGCATTGGGTGCCTGCACGGGGCATATACTCGATGCCGGCGCAGGTGCAGGAAGTCATGCGCTTTACCTGCAACAGCAAGGCCGCAAGGTAACGGCACTCGATATCTCTCCGCTTAACTGTGCTGTGATGAAAGAACGCGGTGTAACAGATGTAAGAAAAGGCGATCTCCTGAAATGGAAAGGCCGCCGGTTCGATACCGTCTTGTTATTGATGAACGGCATCGGCATCACGGGAAGTATACAGGGACTGAAAGAGTTCCTGTCAACCGCATCGAATCTGCTGAAGCCCGGTGGGCAACTGCTGTTCGACTCATCCGACATCGCTTATTTATATGAAAAAAATCCAGCGCCAGGGCGCCGTTACTATGGCGAAGTAGATTATCAGTATAGCTACCGTGGACAGACATCCGGTCTTTTTTCCTGGTTATACATTGACAGCAAACGGCTGCGAAAGATTGCCCGCGCCACCGGATGGCATTGCGATGAGCTATACCGCGAAGAGAGCGGGCAATACCTGATGCGCCTGACACGGTAAATCTGGAATTAAAATTGCCTTTTACCAGTAAAAGACTGCTAACCCATGCAAATTCAGCAATTGACAAAAAGATGGCCGGTATATACGGCGCTTGCAATACTCCTTGCAGGTTGTTCATTCTCCCAATCCAAATCAAAAAAGCTGCTGCGCGCGGCAGAAGACGAAACATTTGACCTGATCATCGTTCCGGGTATTCCGTTGGAAAATGGCGAATGGGGCCGCATCATGAAAGCGCGTGTGTACTGGGCAAAATTCCTGTATGAGAAAGGAATTGCCCGGAATGTGATGTTTTCCGGATCTGCCGTCCACAGTCCCTATTACGAATCAAAGGTGATGGCGTTGTATGCCGAAGCCATCGGCATACCGAAAGAAAATATTTATACGGAAACCAAGGCCGAGCACAGCGTGGAGAACATTTATTATTCTTATAAGAAAGCGCGCAAACTGGGTTTCAAAAAAATCGCATTGGCCACCGATCCTTTTCAATCAAAAATGACCCGTGGCTTTACGCGCAAAAGAGTCAGCAAAGACATTCATTTATTGCCCATCGTATTCGACACCCTCAAATTGATGGAGCCGCAGATGACCAATCCTGAAATAAACTTCGAAACCGCCCGGGCTGAAAATTTCATTGCATTGAAAGAAAGAAAAAACTTTTGGCAAAGATTGAGAGGAACAAGAGGAAAAAGTATGGAGAAAGACCCTTATTAATTCAAAAGTAAAAAAGTCAATAGTGAATGGTGAATAGTCAATGCCCTGGTTCGTGTATACACTAACCAGGGGAAGTATCCGTGAAGCCTGACAACCCAGCTACTTATTACTTATTACTTATTACTTATTACTTACTACTTACTACTTACTACTTACTACTTACTACTTACTACTTACTACTTACTACTTACTACTTCCCTTCGCCTTTTCAATCCGTTTCCTTACTCTTGGATTGACCATCGACAGATCATCGCCCATCAGCATGCCCCAAGGTTTGAGATCATCGACACGATCGAAAATAGCTTTCATCACTGCGATGCCGGGTATCGACAGAAACATGCCCGAAACTCCGGCCAATGCACCTCCTATCAGCACACCGATAATACTGACTAATGCATTGATGCGCACTTTCGAACTCACCACGTAAGGCATCAGGAAATTATTGTCGATGAACTGTACAACAGTCAGTATCACCGCTACCCACAACACATCGCTGATATTGGTGGAGGTAGTAAGTGTAATCAGCATACAAAGAATGGTGGCCACCAGCATACCGATATAAGGAATCATATTGAGAATAGCAGCGAGCACAGCCAGGAAAATGGCATACTCGATACCGATGATAAAGAAACCAACCGCATTCAATACAGCTACGATGCCCATTTCAATCAGCAGTCCGACCATATACCCCTGTACGATGCTTTTTGATTCTTCCATCACTTCACTCACGCTGCCTTTATGTTTTTCATTGAAAATATCTTCAAAGAATTTACGGATCAGTTTGCGGTAATACATGATCAGAAAAGTGTACAGAGGTAGCAGGATCACCATCAGCAAAGCCTGCACGGCACCGAACAAGGTAGAGCCCACCATGCCGGTTCCAGAGTCTTTCATGCCATTGGTAGCTTCTTTTACAGCGGCGTCCTGTTGTTTGGTGCTGATGCCAAACTGGTCGCTGATCCATTGCTGGGCCGTGCGTGCGTGATCCATCAGGTGTTTCTTGATCGTAGGCATATCGTCTGCAAACGCTGAGATCTGCGACGAAAGAAACCAGATGATGCCGGCCAGGAAGATGATGGCCAGCAGGATCGACAAAAGCATGGAAGGCACTTTGGGTAATCCCCACTTTTCGAGCCGGTTATTGACGGGCAACAGCAGGATTGCCAGCACAATAGCGAAAAATAGCGGCATCAGGATATCCTTGGCGATATAGACAATACCGGCTACCAGTACGATTGCGAGCAGGTTAAGGGCAAACTTGTGGTAGAATGGCGGCGTCTGGTGGGCAGTCATGGTGCGTGTTTACAGGTTATTATATAAAAATCATACCAGCAACGGATTGGGCAGTCATTCCTGAATATACGCAAAAGAGTCCGCTTCCGAAACCCGGATATTCCCCGGAGTTTCACGGGAATGTCATTCCAGGGGTTTTCCCAAATTATTCCTCAAAAGCCCGCGAAACATGGATAAGTTATTTACTTTTGTAAAAATTACTATCATGAAGATTTTTGTTGCTGGCCTCCCGTACGACCTCGACGACGCTGAACTGACTGAGATTTTTGAGAAATTCGGCACGATTGCTTCGGCTAAAGTGGCGATGGACCGTGAAACCGGTAAAAGCAAAGGATTTGGTTTTGTAGAAATGCCGAACGAAGAAGAAGCTAAGGAAGCCATTGAAGGATTGAACGATATTTCCCTGGGAAAAAAACCCCTGGTTGTTAAAGCTGCGGAAGACCGTCCTGGTGGCGGTAGTGGCGGATCACGCCCCGGCGGACAAAGCCGTCCTCCCCGGTTCACCAACAACCGTCCACGGTTCTGATAACCCGTTGTTGAAAATCATCGAAGCGTTCCGTCAACGGGGCGCTTTTTTTGTGAATGGTGAATCGTCAATAAGTGAATAGTTGCGCTCCCTGAGCCCGAAGTGCCGGGCCGATAATCCGGCCACTCGAAGGGGCGCTCGTCAATCGTGAATGGTTCTTCCATTTCCACATTTACACATCGCCGCCGAAGGCGGCTCAAGCCTTCTTCTTTTTGCTGCGCAAACGGCTGAGCGTTTCCTCCGTCATGCCGAGATAAGAAGCAATGTATTTAAGCGGAGCACGATTGACAAGATCGGGACGCGATTCGATGAAATGCTGATAACGCATTTCTGCATTGGGAATGCGGCTGATGAATGCACGGGCTTCCGCATCTGCATAATATACCTGCAGGATCACCCGGCCGATAACATTTATTTCAACTGAATTTTCGTAGAGATAAGCAAGCGTGGTATAAGGAATAACAACCAGCTCCGCATCTTCCACCGCCTGGATGTTTTCCTTCGCAGGTTCCTGGTTCGACATACTCCGGATCGAAGTGACGAGTTGGTTTTCGGTATTCATCCAGGTAGTGATTTCCTTGTTGCCAAACAAGATGTAAGCACGCAACAAGCCTTTCATCACAAAATAATATTTGTCACAGATCTCTCCGGCTTTCAAGAGGTGCTCTCCTCTTTTCACACGGATCGCATGGCAATTCGCCTGAATGTAGTCTTCTACTTCACTTGTCAACGGATGAATGCTATTCAGAAATTGAACCAGCGGAGATATATCAACTTGTTTTCGTCGGCTCATGGGCGTATATGTTTCGCAGAGACAGGGTTTGTTCCGCAAGATAGAAAATATCTTCCGCAACTCCCAGTTGCATCCATGATCCGGCAGGACAGTTATATGTAGTGATCGATTATCTTTAGCACTATGTTTTCCTTACAAACAAAAAAGGCTGTTGTCACCGGCGGAGGCAGCGGCATCGGCCAGGCGATTGCCGTATTGCTGGCAAAACAAGGCGCTGAAGTGCATATACTCGAATTGGGTGAAGAACAGGCGGCGGACACCCACGCGCTGATCCGGGAAGCCGGCGGCACCGCATTCGTTCACGTATGCAACGTGGCTGCTCAACCTGATGTATTACGCGTTTTCGAAGAGATCGGCGCCATTCATATTCTGGTTAACAATGCCGGTATTGCCCACGTAGGTAAGGCGGATACAACCACAGAAGAAGATTTTGACCGCATCATGCAGGTCAATGTAAAAGGTGTGTACAATTGCCTCTATGCCGGCATTCCCCAATTGCGGAAAGCAGGTGGTGGCAGCATCATCAACATGACTTCCATCGCTTCGATCGTGGGCATTCCAGACCGCTTTGCCTATAGCACCGCGAAAGGCGCGGTGCGTGCCATGACCCTGAGCGTTGCCAAAGATTATCTGGCGGATAATATCCGTTGCAATTGCATCTCCCCTGCGCGTGTTCACACACCTTTTGTAGATGGATTCCTGGCAAAGAATTATCCGGACAACCGCGAGGAAATGTTTGAGAAACTTTCCCGTACACAACCAATCGGACGGATGGGACGCCCCGATGAAGTGGCCGCCCTTGCATTATACCTTTGCAGCGACGAAGCCTCGTTCGTTACCGGCT
Source organism: Terrimonas ferruginea DSM 30193 (assembly GCF_000425585.1). Lineage (GTDB taxonomy): Bacteria > Bacteroidota > Bacteroidia > Chitinophagales > Chitinophagaceae > Terrimonas > Terrimonas ferruginea. The sequence continues at coordinate 30,899 of NZ_AUDS01000029.1, read as the reverse complement.
GCGACTATCCCATCGACGGAGGATTTACAACATTGAACAACTGATAAAATTTTTACCAACATGAAATTGATCCGCTATGGTCAACCTGGTCAGGAAAAGCCCGGTGTTTTTGCCGGCGACCAGTATTACGATGCTGCCCCTGTTACGAATGATTATGACAAAAACTTTTTTGCCAACGATGGTCTCGCGCGGCTGAAGGCCGCGCTCGACGCAAACGAACTGCCGGTTCTACCCACACCCCAAAGATTAGGTGCGCCACTCGCCGATCCGTCCAAGATCGTGTGCGTGGGACTTAATTATAAGGATCATGCGCGCGAAACCAACGCAGCTATTCCGGCAGAACCTATTTTGTTTTTCAAGTCCACCACCGCTATCTGCGGCCCTAACGATGCATTGGTGATTCCGCGCAACAGCACGAAGACCGATTGGGAAGTGGAACTCGCCGTTATTATCGGAAAAAAAGCCAGTTACGTTTCCATAGAGGAAGCCAACGATTATATCGCCGGTTATTGTTTGCATAATGACTACAGTGAGCGCGCATTTCAACTCGAGCGCGGTGGGCAATGGGTAAAAGGAAAAAGTTGCGATACGTTTGCACCACTCGGCCCCTGGCTCGTGACCACAGATGAGATCACGGACGACAGCAACCTCGGTCTCTGGCTTACCGTTAATGGTCAAAAAGTACAGGACGGCAATACCAGCAACCTGATTTTCGATGTACCGTTCCTCGTACATTATATCAGTCAGTTCATGACGCTCCTCCCCGGCGATATCATTTCTACCGGCACACCCGCAGGTGTTGGCCTCGGACAGAAACCTGAACCCTGGTACATCAAGCCGGGTGATGTGATCGAACTCGGGATAGATGGGTTGGGAAGCAGTAAGCAAATTGCCCAAGAAGAAAAATTCTGACTAATGTGTAAATGTGCCCCGCCCCCGGCGGGGACCATGTGTAAATTTATGTAGCAGTCATTTTCACATTTTCACATTTTCACATTTCCACATTTTCACATTATAAAAAAAACGCCCAAAAGGCGTTTTTTTTATTTCCTCCTGACACAGGGCTGTCACTCACCGGTAGTTTCTTTGATCTATAAAAATCATCCAACTATGTCACAGATCAAACAACTACTCAGGGAATTAGACAATGAAGCACAGACCACCCGCAAAATGCTAAGCCGCGTGCCCGCAGACAAATTCGACTGGAAGCCGCATCAGAAAAGTATGTCCCTGCGCGAACTGACCGGGCATATCGCAGAACTGCCGGGCTGGGTGCCCATGGTACTTACTACCGAAGAACTCGATTTTGCGAAGCAGGCTTACACACCGCCCCAGGTGAGCAACACGGATGAAGTATTGGTGTTACTGGAAAAGTCATTAGAAAACGCAAAAGCACAACTGGAAAGTTCGGAAGACGCTGACCTGGATCCGGAATGGCTGCTGCGCAATGGCGATATTATTTACAGCCGCTCGTCGCGCGGAGAATTTATCCGCACCACCTATTGCCAGATCGTACACCATCGCGCGCAATTGGGCGTATACCTTCGCCTGCTCGACATCCCGATTCCCGGCAGCTACGGACCAAGCGCGGATGAAAACTGAATCATGCGGTTCATGGCATATACCGGCCTTTATGCCGCACGCATGATGCGCATGATGGCAGAACAACTGAAGTGGGTGGTAAAGGGAATCAGCGCCTGAAGGCCGTCTCATACACGTTGATCCATTGATCAGGTGTCATCCTTTGCATCAACTGCCCGATCAATTCAAATGGTATAGACTCCGGCTTTTTAAACCGCACGCAACTCTTACCCATGTCCAGTTTTGTTTTGGAAAAATGGGGATACGATTCCGTGAACCATTGATACAGTTCAGGCACGGCATACATGCCCATATGATAAAGGGCGATGAAGTTTTTTTGCGAAGCAATGCTTACAAAGGGAAGCGGCAATTTGGGATCGCAATGATAGCCTGCGGGATAAGATGAATGAGGTACCACCCAGGACGGCATTTTATAGCCGATCACTTCTTTAAATCCGGGCGGCAGGTTTTTATTGATCACCTGTCGTAATTGCGTCATAGCCTCTTGTCTGTCGGCAGGAAGCGCCGCAATGTAGGCATCCACTTCGTTCATAAGCTTGTGTTGAGAAATGGAAGTTAGCATTTATAAAAAAAGAAAGCCCCTGCAGGGGCTTTCTTTTTTTCAATCAGTCAATCAATGAATAAGTGAATGACGGCAACTTACGCATTCATCATTGACTTATTCACCGATTGCATGGTTACATACGTTGGGTAAAACTGCGGCGTCCGCGTCCACCGGAAGTTCTGCGACCTCCGAATGCCGGTTGAGCAGCAACGGTGGCGGTAACAGGTTTAACGACACTGTGCATCAACGGTACATCGTAAGGATGTCCGGCGATCACCGGTACGTTTTTCTTGATCAGTCGCTCGATATCTTTCAGGAATATTTTTTCTTCATAATCACAGAAAGAGATCGCTGTGCCGTCTGCACCTGCGCGGCCTGTACGGCCAATGCGGTGTACATAGGTTTCCGGTACGTTGGGCAGATCGAAGTTGATCACGTGTGTGAGTTCATCGATGTCGATACCACGCGCAGCGATATCGGTCGCCACAAGAATGCGCGTACGGCGGCTCTTGAAATTGGTCAGTGCTGCCTGGCGTGCATTCTGTGATTTGTTGCCGTGGATCGCTTCGGCGCTGATACCTGCTTTGCTCAGATCACGCGCAATACGGTCAGCACCGTGTTTGGTACGGGCAAAGACCAATGCCGTGCGGATCTGCTCATCCTGTAAAAGATGTACCAGTAGTTGACGCTTATTGTTTTTGTCTACGTAATACAACGATTGCTGAATGGTATCGGCTGTAGAAGAAACGGGGGTTACTTCTATTTTCAGCGGATTGTCGAGCAGCATGTTCGCCAGTTGTTGCGCTTCAGGCGGCATGGTAGCCGAGAAGAACAACGTCTGACGACGCTGTGGAAGACGCGCGATAATTCTTTTAACGTCATGCACAAAACCCATGTCCAGCATACGGTCGGCTTCATCCAGCACGAAGTAGCGGATATCGTCCAGGGAAACGTGGCGCTGTTGCATCAGGTCGAGCAGACGTCCCGGTGTGGCCACCAGGATATCTACCCCTCTGCGAAGGCTGTTTACCTGGTGATGCTGGTTCACACCACCGAAGATCACCATATGGCGAAGCGGCAGGTGCCGCCCATAGGCTTTGAAACTCTCTTCGATCTGGATGGCCAGTTCGCGTGTAGGAGTAAGGATCAGTGCACGGATTTTTCTGCGGTCATTCTCTGCGGGTGCATTTTCCGACATCAGTTGAAGCAGCGGCAATGCGAAGGCAGCCGTTTTACCGGTACCGGTTTGCGCACAACCTAACAAATCTTTTCGCTGAAGTATAATGGGAATGGCTTGTTCCTGGATGGGAGTGGGTTGGGTATACCCCTCATCGTTCAACGCGTTGAGCAATGGCTCAATGAGCTGTAATTCACTAAATAACAATTGACTAAAATATTTGATTAATAATAATGGTAAGGCTATCAAAAAAGAAGTGATACTTTACCCGCCTTACGTTACGCCTTCACGGCAGTTGTTGATCAGAGGTCAACTAAAGAGTGAGAGATAACATAATAGATCACGAAGGTAAGTAAAAGATTTCAAATCAGGAAGCCCCCGTGTTAAGGATGTGTAAATGTGCAAATACGGAAATGTGGAAATGGAATGTTGCTCAAAACCCCACGCTTTCCCGATAAGGTTAGCCGTCGGAAGACATTTTCACATTTTCACACTTCCACATTTCCACATTCTTGCTATATTGTCGACTGAAAATGACCGCCATATGGGAGACGTTCAGGTTAAAAAACAACCTAAGAAATACGATGTAGTTATTGTAGGATCCGGTGCCGGAGGAGGCATGGCCGCTTACACACTGGCCAATGCAGGCCTTGAAGTGTGTATGATCGAAGCCGGCCCCATGTACGATCCGCAGAAAAATATCACCCAGCTTAAAAATCCCTGGGATTCGCCGCGACGCGGCGCTTCCACCAAATTCCGCCCTTTCGGCGATTTTGATGCCTGCTACTGGGGATGGAGCATCGACGGTGAACCCTACACCAAAAAAGAAGGTACACAGTTCGACTGGTGGCGCGCACGCATGCTGGGCGGACGTACCAATCACTGGGGACGTATCTCCCTTCGCTTTGGCCCTAAAGATTTTAAACGCCGCAGCATCGACGGGCTCGGGGAAGACTGGCCCATCGGCTACGATGATATCAAACCGTATTACGACCGTGTAGACAAATTGATCGGCGTATTTGGCACCAACGAAGGGTTGGAAAACGATCCCGACGGCATCTTTCTTCCACCGCCACGGCCACGCCTGCACGAATTATTTTTGAAAAAAGGCGCAACCGAAGCCGGCGTAAGAGTGATCCCTTCGCGCTTGTCCATTCTCACACAAAAGTTAAACGAAGACCGCGGCGTCTGCTTTTTCTGTGGTCAGTGCAACCGCAACTGCAGCATGGCAAAAGCCGACTTCTCCTCTCCCAACGTACTCATTTATCCTGCCTTAAAAACCGGCAAACTCACGGTGCTCGCCAACAGTATGGCCCGCGAAGTACTGACCAATAATGAAGGATTGGCCACCGGTGTTTCCTATGTCAACAAAGAAGATATGCAGGAATACCAGGTAGAAGGCAGGGTGGTCATCCTCGCGGCAAGCGCCTGCGAAAGCGCACGGCTTTTACTTAACTCCACTTCCACACGTCACGAGAACGGACTGGCCAACAACAGCAATGTAGTTGGTAAATATTTACACGATTCAACCGGTGCGGCACTCGGAGGTTTTATCCCCACCCTCTTCGGACGCAAGCGTTACAACGAAGACGGTGTAGGCGGTGCGCATATCTACTCACCCTGGTGGCTCGATAACCGCAAGCTCGATTTCCCGCGCGGCTATCACATCGAATACTGGGGCGGCATGGGCCAGCCTTCGTACGGCTTTAACTGGGGCATTGAAAAAATGAATGGCAAATATCCCGTCAACGGTCAGCAGAAAGAAGCAGGCGGATACGGTGCTTCCCTGAAAGAAGACAACCGTTTCTTCTGGGGAGCCAGCGTGGGCATGGCCGGCCGCGGTGAAGCCATTCCGGTGGAATCGAACTATTGCGAGATCGATCCTTCCGTAGTAGATAAATACGGCATTCCGGTGTTACGTTTCAATTTCAAATGGAGTGAAAACGAAATACGCCAGGCCCGCCACATGAAGCAAACCTTCAAAGAGATCATGCACAACATGGGTGCCGTCATCACCTGGGGCGGCGATGATGATGCCAGCAACAATTATGGCCTGAGCAAACCCGGCGAGATCATTCACGAAGCCGGTACGGTACGCATGGGCAATGATCCCAAACGTTCTGCCCTCAACAAATACAGCCAGGCGCACGATTGTAAAAATCTGTTCTGCGTAGATGGTGGTCAGTTTGTATCGCAGGCCGATAAAAACATTACCTGGACCATCCTGGCCCTGAGCATGCGCGCAAGTGAATACATTATTGAAGAAATGAAAAAACAAAATCTCTGATGGACCGTCGTCAATCCCTTAAACTCATCGCTACCGGAGCTATCGCCTCCGGCGCGCTCGTTGCTGGTTGTGCCACCGACGATAAGAAGGATAAAAAAGCAGATACGCCTGCTGCGGATAAACGGGAGTTTACCACGGACCGCAGTCCTGAAGAAGCAGAGTTTGAGCGCGCGCTGCGTGCCAAAGGCGCTTTCTTCAGCCCGCATGAAATGGCGACCATCACCGTATTGGCCGACATCATCATTCCGCGCGACAATGTAAGTGGCAGCGCGAGCGAAGCCGGTGTACCCGCCTTTATGGATTTTATTGTACAGGACATGCCGCAACACCAGACGCCCATGCGCGGCGGTCTTCGCTGGATGGATACGCAAAGCATCAAACGCTTCGGTAAAAATTTTGTGGAATGTACGCCAGCCGAACGCATCACTCTCGTAGACCTGATTGCCTATCCCGAACGCGAACACGTGAAGAAGGATAAAAAACTCGCACCCGGTGTCGCCTTCTTTTCTTTAATGCGCAACCTCACCGTGACAGGATTTTATACTTCCGAGATCGGCGTGAAAGATCTCGGTTATGCAGGCAACCGCCCCAACCAGTGGAACGGCGTGCCTGCAGATGTGTTGCAGCAATACAACGTAAGCTATACCGAGAAGGAGATAAAAGAATGCGTACAGTTTACCGACAACAACGGTTAAACCGGTTACGCGGTTACTTCCTCTTTGAATTGTGATTGATATTCATCGATAAGTTTGCGTTGCAACTCCGATGGCAAGGGTTCATGTGCGAGATAACGTCTGCTGAAGCGCGCCCTTCCCTGTGTAAGCGAACGGAGTGAAGACGAATAACCTTCCATTTCCGCTTGTGGTATCTGGGCAGTGATCCGCCGTTGGTTTCCATCATACCCCATATTCAATACGATACCTCTGCGTGTTTGCAGATCGCCCATCACCGCACCCGTCCATTCTTCCGGACAGGTTACCTGCACCTGGCAAACAGGCTCGAGCAATTGCGGATCGGCTTCGCGGAAGGCCTGGCGGAAGGCCTGCAGGCCGGCGAGTTTAAAGGAAACATCGTTACTGTCGACCGGATGCATTTTTCCATCCATCACACATACGCGTATGTCGCGGGCATAAGATCCCGTCAGCGGACCATGCTGCATTTTTTCCATCACACCTTTTAATATCGATGGCATAAAACGGTTATCGATAGCACCACCTACCACACAATTGCAGAAAACCAATTTGCCTCCCCAATCGAGTACGATCACTTCTTTGTTGCGCACGTTCAATCCTTCCGGATCGGGCATTCCATCGAACCACGGCTCGATGCGCAGCGTTACTTCGCCAAATTGACCCGCACCACCACTTTGTTTTTTATGCCGGTAGGAAGCTTCGGCGGGTCTGCGGATAGTCTCGCGATAAGGCACGCGTGGGCGTTCAAATTTTACATCGAGGTGAAATACATGTTGCATTTTCCATCGCACTACAGCGAGGTGCATGTCGCCCTGCAGGTGCAACAGCGTTTGCCGGAGCTCTGCTGATACTTCCAGGAGCAACGAAGGATCTTCTTCGCGGAGATGATGCAACGCCTGCGCCAGCTTTTCTTCTTCGCCTTTTTTCGCGGCTTCCACCGCCACCGTCATCACGGATGGCGGAAATTGTATCGGAGGCAGTTCATCTCTCCTGCCCTTTGCATGCAGCGTGTTGTTGACATGCGTATTTTTTAGTTTCAGTGTAGCGCCAATATCTCCCGCGGTAAGTTCGGGCACCGCGATCCGTTCGTTTCCCTCCACCAGGAATAATTGGGAAAGTCTTTCCGCCCCGCCGGTGGTTTCATTTTCCAACTCCATTCCACTGCGAACCGTTCCTGCATACACTTTGAAAAAGGAAAGTTCTCCGATATGCGGCTCGGCCACCGTTTTAAAAATAAACAAACAGGGCGGCGCCGACGGATCGATTGGTATTTCCTGCCCGCTGCGGGTAAGTTGCGCAGGCATTTCATTCGCACTGGGGCATACATGATCGATGAAACCCATCAATCGTCCACTACCCATGTTGCGCTCCGCAGAAAGACAGAATAAAGGAAACAATTCCTGGTTGATGAGTGCCTGCTTCATACCCATCCGCAGTTCTTCTTCATCCAGTTCCCCTTTGTCAAAGTAAACTTCCATTAGTTTTTCATCGTTACCTGCAACGGCCTCTACCAGCAATTTGTGCAGTTGCTCTGCACGCGGTCTTTCGGCTTCAGGAATCGGCAATTTTTCGGGCTTGCCTCCCGTATCGCGGAATTTGTACAGCGTCATCCGCAATACATCTATGATTTCATGAAAACCTGCGCCGGTTTGTAAAGGATACTGAACAACTGTTACGCGCGGACCGAAATGCCCGCGTGCTTCTTCTACCGTGCGATCGAAATCGGCCTGGTCGCTGTCGAGTTTGCTCACGGCAAATACTATGGGTGTTTTGAAGCGTTGCGTATAATCCCATATCGTATCAGTACCTGGTTCCACGCCGTTCTCCGCATTGAGCAGCATGATGCCGGTATCGGCCACGCGTAATGCGGCAATCACTTCTCCGGCAAAGTCCTGGTAACCGGGCGTATCGAGTATGTTGATTTTGTAACCGCGCCAGCGCACATGCAGCAACTTGCTGAAAATGGAATTGCCCCGCTCTTTTTCCAGCGGATGATAATCGGCTGTTGTATTTTGTTCGGTAATATTTCCCTGCCGGCGTATACAGCCGGTTTCGAAAAGCATGCACTCCGCTAAGGTGGTCTTACCCGAACCGGCATGGCCGAGCAAGACGATGTTTTTAACGTGTGCGGTATCAAATTCAGGCATGGCAGAGTGATTTAAAGGTGAGGAATAGGGATACAATAATGCCACCCGGTAAATAGTTACCGGTCTATGCCTGTCTGTAGTAACAGAAGCCTGTCTTGGATATTAAGCCTGGAGAAACCTGTTGAACTCTTCGCGCAATTCATCCAGCATCTGATCGAGGCGCTGGTATTCATCGAAAAGCTGTTCGTGTGCTGCATAGCGTTCATCACGCAGCCGGCTGTCATTGGCCTGTTCGGCTCCTACCGTGTTTGCGTGCAGTTTGATCGCCTGCTTGAGATCATGGATATTGATGAGCTGGATGTGAAGCTGATTGTCGAGATGCTCCAGGATCTGCAACTGGTCGCGGGAGAGTTGGCGGGAAGATACCTGCTGCAGTCTGACTCTGTTCTGCGTAAGTTCATTACGATAACCACGAAGTGTGTTGCGCCAGTTGATACACTCGTCGGTAAGCTGTGCTGTTTCTACCTGAACCATGGGAGTATTATTTAAGAGTGAAAAAATCAGTTTCCTCTATTATTCTTCCCCCGGGGCGGATGGTTTACGTAAGATAGGATAGTTTTTGGAAAAAAACAGCCGGACTTTTGCACATTAAAAGATCGTTACCACACATTGCGCGGGCAGGTGTCACCATACCGGTTACCAATCAGGAAACCAATCATTATTTCATGAGTACCACGGCTGTAAGTATTAAGATTTGTTTTGGTAAAATCGTATGAGTAACCCACATTGAACGTATTGCCTACATTGAGACCTACCATCGCTGCATATCCGTCGAACTGGCGGTAGCTGCCACCTACCCAGAGCAGGTCGCGGTACTGAAGTTTCAGGTTGACTTCTGCCTGGTAATCATTTTTGAAAGCACCACTGATATATTTTACCATCACCGACGGGATGGCGTTGACATCATCGTTCAGCAGGAAACGGTAACCACCGGTAAGGAAAATATGCGGAACCAGTTTGCCAGTTTTTTCAAAGCTGGCATCATCTACGAAAGCGAGTTTTTGTGGTATTACCTGCTGCGCAGAAAGTCCGATAAAATAATCCGCGGAATAAAGCCACAGGCCAACATTGAGATCAGGTTTTATTTTGCGCAACTCTCCTGTTGCCCCGTTTCCTACAGCCGGATCGGAAGGATTGGCACCAAAGAATGCTTTGCCATCTGCATTAAGGCTTACACTGGTTACACCGGCCGCAAAACCTGCAGAAAGATTGGTGCGTGGCGTAAGGCCGAGATGATAGGCATAGGAAAGGTTGGCGGTAAACCGATTAAAGTTGCCCGTTTTATCATTTACAACAGACATACCCACGCCATGATGTGGTTCTGAAGCGGTGTAAGATTCCCAATAAGCATTACCACGTGGATTTTCTCCGGGCACCTGGTAAGAAGTGGGTGTTGTCTTCCAGTCTTTTTTACCAATGGGTCCGTGAACGGTAGCGTACACGGTACGTGGTGCACCATTGAGGCCTACCCACTGATCACGCACACTCAGTTTAACGTCGGTATAGTTTTCAATACCGCTCAAAGCAGGGTTAAGAATATAATTGTTCAGGATGTATTGCGTGTAATGCGAGCGCTGCTGCCCGTAAACAGAGCAACCGATCACCAGTACCATCGCACAAAGCAGCATTAGTTTCTTCTTCATCTCCGGGAATTAAAACACATTAACGGATAATATCTACAAAGCCGGTCATCGGTTTCCGGCCGTTCTTAGGATCGATGATATAATAATAAGTACCAACCGGCGCATCTTTTCCATTGATACGGCCATCCCATGGTGTAGTGTAGTTAACGATCTGGTGGATCAACTGGCCATAACGGTTATAGATCTGCACTACACAGCCAGGATAACTTTCCAGGTATGGTATTTCCCAGCGGTCGTTGATACCGTCACCATTAGGGCTGAAAATATTCGGTATCACCGGCGTCTTGAGCAGTTTTACAAACACCGCATCGGATGTATGACAACCTTTATCGGAAACCACTTCCAGTGTATAGGTAATATCGTCTTCCGGCTTCACCACAATCGCAGAGGCAATGGAAGGATTGCTCAGGTAAGTAACAGGCGTCCAGTTGTAGCTCACCGGAATATTGCTGATGATGGTTGGCGTCAGTGTTACCTGCCCTCCTTCGAGTACTACTTTATCCGCACCGGCATTGGCAACCGGCGTCGGGTTTACCACAATTGTCTGCTGAACGGAATTGGAGCATCCGTTTGTTGCATCATACGCATACGTGATCGTGTGCGTGCCCGCTCCTGCGGCATCCGGATCAAAGTTGCCGCCTGTGCCTACACCCGTACCTGAATAAGCCGCAGTGCCGCTAAGAACACCACCGTTGAGAATCTGTGCCTGCGTGAGTACAAAGGCCGGCTCGTTGGAGCAAAGTGCCGTCAGCGGATCAAAGTTCAACTGCGGTGTGGCCCCGAGTGTGATATCACGTTCCAACACATTCACGCAGGTGATACCGGAGTAAGCTTCGTAACGCACGCGGTAAGTGCGCGTGGCCGGGCTGCCAAACTGCGGATAGGTATGCGTATACTCGCGGCCGTTGGCGGGACTGTTGTCCGTCGTTTTATTGGTTGGATCACCTGTGTAATCCCAATAAATCTCCAGGCGGATGATCTTACCCTGATCGATGGTAGAGGCATCTTTTATCACAATGTCCTTGTTGCTGCACAATGGACCGGTGTTCTGCACCGTAAAGTCTGCCACTACATTGCTGCTGTTTACCACAACGGAGCGCGTGGTTTGGGCGGTGCAACCTTCGTTGGTAGTAGCGATCAATGTGGCGGTATAAGTGCCCGCCTGTGTATAATGGTGCGTTGGGTTTTGCTGGGTCGAGGTATTCGGATTACCGGCGTTGGCATTCGGATCACCGAAATCCCATTGCCAGGCGGTAATGCTGCCACCGGCATACTGAGAGGCGTCAGTAAACGGTGCGGCTACGTCGTTGGTACAGGCATCAGGCGCTGTGAAAGCAGCAACCGGCAATGCATGAATGGTCACGGATCCCGACGTGGTAGTACTTACGCAGCCTTTGTCTGTTTCAACCTGTAAGGTAACGGTGTATGTTCCGGGGGTGGTATAGGTATTGGAAACCGTTCCACCGGTGGGTGCAAGCGTTTTAGGGCCTGTGCCGTCGCCGAAGTTCCAGGTCCACTTAACGATGTTGCCGGCGTTGGCCACGGAGTTATCGGTGAAGACGGCAGCCTGGTCTTTACAGCCGGGCAGTACCGGCGCAAAGGCGGCAACCGGCAGCGGGTTCACCACCACAGTGTTGGTGGCGATATTCGCTGGTGTTACGGATTCGCAACCTGCTGCGGATTTTACCTTCAAAATAATATTATAAGAACCGGCTGTTGCAAACGTATGGGTGAATGGTGCTCCGCTGTTACGCACATCATCGGTTACCCCGTCGCCGTTGAAATCCCATTGCCACTCGGTAACGGTGCTTCCGGGAGCCGTGCTGGCATCAGTCAGTGTGATGGTATTACCCAGACAAACCTCAGGCGCAGTAGTAAAAGAAGCCCTTGGCTCGGCATAGATCGTCGTGATATTTTTGGTTACCGGGGTAGCGCAACCGTTGTTGGAAGTAACGGTCAGTACCACATTATAAGGGCCCGTGGCCGAATAAGTATGTACACCCGGATTACCCGCTCCTGCTGCTGAACCATCGCCGAAATCCCAGGCATAAGTCAGTTGCGGACCTGTGCCATCCGGGATTGTTGCCGTAGCATTGAACGATGCATTGCCTGCAGGCAGACACACATTGGGCAATGCAAAGTCTGCGACCGGATTAGGATGAATCGTTACCTGTTGCGTGAAAGGTAAGCTGGCACAACCGCCTGCTGTGGTAACGGTAAGGCTAACCGTAAAGGTGCCTGTGGTTGCATAAATATGATTGACCGGCGCGTTGGTGTTGTTGGTTACCACCGGCGAACCGTCACCAAAATTCCAGGCCCATTTGTCGATGGTGCCTGTGGCGATCGTTGAATTGTCTGTAAAAGTAACGGCCTTCGTTGCGCAGTAAGGACCGGCCGACGTGAAGGAGGCCACCGGTGGATCGGAAACGACAACTGTTTTACGCACCGTATCGGCTTTACAACCCACATCTGTGATGAGCGTGTATTTGACTTCGTAAGAACCAGCCGTGGTGTAGGTATGCGTAGTGGTGGTTTCGTCGTCTTTTATATTGGTGTCACCAAAGCTCCAATGCTGATGGGAAATCGGGCGCCCGGACAAGGTGCCGGGATTACCCGTAAAGGAAACCGGTGAGGTGAGACAGCCATTGGTGCTGAAATTGAAATCGGCAGTTGGCAGGTCGAATACCTGGAGGTCGTAATCGATTTCCTGGTTACCGCTGCATCCGTCGGCCGTCGGGTTTTCGGCCAATACCTTGATGGGATAGATACCGGCAGCCGGTACTGTATAATTCGAAGGCAGCCTGTATTTGTATAAGGTACGTCCGTTCACAACGGTAGTGGAGGTGTAAACCGGTGCAGTCTCCGTTACGTCGGCGAACAGGCCGTTGAAGCGCCAGGTGATGCTGGTCGGTTGATACGGGAAGGTCATGGACAGTTCGAAAGGAGCGCCTTTACAAGCCGCGGGAAAATCGACCGAGGCATATTCGTTGTCTACGCTTACGTATTGATAAAGATCTTTTACGTTGGCTCCGGCAGAATAGCCATAAGACTCTGCATCGCCGAAACCGTAAGCAATGGCGTTGAAGCCGGAGTCGGACGCGAGTGTATGATATCCCTGCCCCACATTATCCAGGTATAAATAAGAATAGTTCGGATCGCCCGGGTGCGTTACCCAGCGCGATGGAGCCACGGGCACGTTGTCGAGTTTGAAGGAACTGATGCCCGTACCGCCATTGTTCATGATCACATGAATATGGTGTTGGTGACGGTAAGTGGCCTGACCTGCCAGCAGGTTGGAACTCACCAGGGTCACTTTATCGATGTTCTGTTCCACCGGGTTCAGCACGATCATGTCCGGATCGTAAGGTGCTGGGTTGCCGTTACAGCCTTGCGTGGTAAAATACTGGGTAACGGAAATCGGCTGGTCTGATTCGATCAGGTTCTGGGTGCCGTTGATGAATTCGTAGTAAATATTGTTGACAAAAGAAGCCGGGGGAATGAGTGCGCCGTTTACATACACGTTGGCGGTAGGAACGCTTTTAGCCACCCGGTAATAGTTGTTGGGGTGATTGTAGCTGGGTACCGTCAGGAATCGCTTGCCCCAGGATGCTACCGGATAAAGCTGTTGATAAAGGTTGTCGGAGCTGTTGTTGGCACAGGTTGCGGGAAGACGGATTTTGCCCGATCCCGAGAAAACAGCAATCTTTTTACAGGTGCCGCCAGCACCGGCTACTGACCGGATGTGAGAACCGCTGAGGTCAACGCCCGTGGTGCCATTACCTTGTCCGAGGATCTGGTAAATCTCTCCTTTGTTCAGGTTAACGGAATAAGTGGTGCCACCGATCCAGCCACCCTGGGTATTTCCGGAGGGAGTGATTTCCACGGTGGTGTTGTCCTCTACAGCCACCACTGTAACGAAAGAATAAGCCGGGCTTTCGTTGGAAACCTGGGTAAAACTCATCGCATAATATTCCTTGCCCAGTACGTTGACAGGCAGACATAATGTCGCACCGCTGGCCTGGCTACGGGTAATGTAGGAATAAACGACCACCGGTTTTGCGGCGGTCACGTGGATGCCCCGGTTGTAAAATTGCCCCTCGGTCTGCACAAAAGCAGTATTGGGAATAACGACCGAGATTACCTGGCCGGCGTTGAGACTACCATTCTGGATGGTGGTTGTGCCCACCTCCACGGAAAATGTAGTAGCCACATCGGAGGTAATATATAAGGTCATGGACAAGCCGGCACCACCGACGTGGTGTGAATACGAAAGCCAGAAGTCACGTCCTTTATTGGAAAAATCCTGGGCATGTAATACGGCCAATGGGCAGGCCAATGCCAGGAAAAAAAGCAGCGTCAATTTTCTCATCAGTCCAGAGCCTTGAATAGAGGCTTATGCAATTTAAGATAAAGGAACACATTGTCCAAAAACTGAAAATGAGCCGTGAAAAAAGCAATTTGAGGCCCGATCAGGTGGGCAAAATCTGCTATTCATGTCTTTTACTTAAGTTAATTAATAGATAATCTATACAAATAGATGATATTCATTGAAATAGATAATACTTTTTATGAAATAATATTAAGAGCCGTTTTAGGCAAAACCAAGGTAGGCAGGAGTAAATATCAGACACAATAAAATAACAGATAGACTAATTAAATTAATGAAAAACAGTTTTTTAAATAAAGAAAGTTGAGCTAAAAAAAATAGTAGATAAACCGGTGCAGACAAATGGCCTTTTTGCTAAAGAACTTGGATAAGAAACATCACTAATTTATCTGCCTCCTGCCCTGTTTAATCCATCCGACGACACTAATGGATAGATAAAACACACTCCTCCTCTGTGTCGTGTTTCATATTTTGGAAAACCTTCCCCTGCCCGATTTATGTGCCGGTGAAGGACAATTTTTACGAGTAGCCGCAACTTTATATTTAAAGGGAATGTAGGGATAGAAGAACCTGAGGAAGCAGGACTGACGAAAGTAAATCCGACGAAACGGGAACGAGGAAAGTAGCCCGGTTGGATGAGTTGTGGACCATTACCTGCAGTCGCTTTTTCCGGAGGGAGCCAAATTATTGACGGAAAAGGAAGTGGGAAATACGGGGCGGTTTTTGCGTTTATCCAAAAACTATCGAAGATATTGGACCGTTAAAAAAGTCGCCTTTTTGCCACAGGCATGAAAAAAGAAAGCGAAATTTTCACCTGTCAAAATTTCAGTTAGGCGGTCAAAAGTAAAGCGCAGGCGAGCTTGCCGGCTAGTCCACTCTCACCAAAAACACCTGCAAAAAACGACCTTCTGCTGCGTCGACATACCGGTTATAACAGAGCATTTTTCCGTTATTGCTCCAATTTACGGCCCCCACGGGACGGTCGTCATCTTCCGTTTTGGGTGTGATTCGCTCCGTTTTTCCGGTCATTACCTCTGTAATAAAAACGCTGTTGTCGGCTGTATATGCCAGCTTTTTTCCATCCGGGCTGAAGTTGAAAGGCCCCTGAACGGAGAAACCGTGACGCGTAAATTGTGTAATTTTTCCATCGGCCGGCGACACACCGAAGAGCTGAATATGGCCTTCCTTATCTTCCATCAGAAAGGCGATTTGTGAACCCCCGGCATTACTTCTCAGCCAGTGCCGGGGTGTTGCGCTCACCCCTTTTTCCGTAAAAGTGAGACGATGATGTTTAATCAGATCCGGCACAACCGGGAGCGAAGTTGAGGTACCCCGCAGGTCCGTTTCCGCCACCAATTCCAATATGTCCGAAGGAATCTCCGCCACAAAAATTTCCGTTTTGAGGCGCCCGTTTTCATCCCGCATTTTTCCCTGGTAAGCGATTGCGCGACGGTTTTTGCTGCTGCCGATCCAGGTCTCGTCGAAAGCTTTTTCCACTTCATCGCTGCCCGGAACTGCCTGCGCAACCACCGGTACCACGAGCATCGCGAACATTTCCCCGTTGTGATGCTCCCCTTTTTCGTCCGGTGATACGATCACCTGACGACCCGGAACCAGTATGCCGACCGTCCGCAGGCCTGGCTCCGTTACGGCATCATTGTAGGTAAAACTGATCCATTCACCATCGGCCGTCCAGGTATGGGCGTGTGTGCCGCCACGTAGCGCACCATTTGTATACGGCGCTGTCACATCACGTGCGTCAAGAAAAATAGGCTTCTGCGGATGGGCGATATCGACAGCCACACCCGTCCGGCGCGTAATACTATAGGGACTGTCTTTGCCGGCATTGCTGATTCCGTGGATAAACAACACGCGATCGGCTACCGGCGAAAAAGTGGCCGCGCCCACACCCGGACCGTAAGCCGTCTGCCCGGGCACTTTATAAAGCGTTCTGATTTCGCCGGTACCGGTGTGTACCATCGCAATAGTGCCGGTGCTGCCGATTTGCGAATCATCATTCCGGCCATCGAATACGATCCACTGATCGTCCGGGGAAAAACATTGGGTTGAATTGAGACAATGCCCTGAGGCGTCCCGCGTAAGTTGAATTTCCTTGTACATAGTTGCCTTTTATTGCCGCACACCGATCAATATCATGGTCGTTACCGGATATTCTTCAGGTATGAGCCGGTCATTTTCCAGTGTAAAAAGACGTGCATGTTGTTCCCAGCGATTCTTCACGATCCATTCATTCCGGAAAACTTTCGATCCGGTATGAATCGAAAACCCGGCAGTTTTCAGTTGCGCCTGCCATTCTTCAAAATCCCAGAAACAAAACGTTTCGTGCATCTCGCTTGTCCAGTTGTCTGTATAATCCTTGCGCGAAAGAAATTCCGTAGCATCCTGAAGGCTTACGCAGGCATATTGCTCACCCTCGTATTCTTCCCATTTAACCGGCATTACATAGCCTTCGGTCCGGCGGAAATCACGGGCAAAACGCAGAAAGCGCGCCTGCGTGGACAGTGAGGCTAGATGGTGCGCCAGTTCTTCATGCGTAGCAAATTCTTTCAGCGGTTCTTCATTTTTACCATCGGACTGGTTCAGCCACATCCGGACCGGTTTGTTTTTATCCGCCGGTCCCACCACATCGCGGTTGATCCAGACGCCGCCCGGCACCAGCTCTTCATACCGGTTGGCGATAAACTGCAACAGGTCTTCCCGGCCGCCATAGGACTCTATTTCGTGGGTGAGAGATGAGGTATGAATGGTGTTCATCGATGCCTGGGGAAATACCAATCCGGTTACGGCATTTTTCTGTGAAAAAAATACGAACGGATTGTTGAACTCGCGGTTGGTTTTGCGTTGCTGACATATTTCAAAAAGAAAACGCGACACCTCGATGCCATAGAAATCAGACTCACGCAATGAAGGTTCTATAGTGGCATATTTTATCCAGGAGCCGACTGCACAACCGATATCTCCCACCCGTCCGGGTTGAATGAAGGAGATCGTGTCGGCAAACTTCACCCCGGCGATCTCGTCCATTTGTCTGACATATACATTATAATCACGCGTTTCCGTGAGATCACCATCTTGTCCGATCATCTGATCATGAAACAGCCATTGTACTTTTTCCCCTAATCCATACTGTTGCCATATCCGGAGAGCGGCGGTATGCATTCGATCTGTCAGCCAGGCCTGCTGATCCCATGTTTTATTTTCAGCAATAAATTGTACGAGATCCCAGGGCATTTCCGTGTGGTGCGACCAGGTATGGCTATCGGATAATTCAGCCGGCAATATGGAAAAACCCAGATCGCGGTACATGGTCAATACGGGCGTAGAGCAGATCACCAATGTATTGACCGGTGATAATGTTAAACGCCCTTCGCTCTCGTGTGAAATACGTTTCAAGGTGTACGACGCATAATTACCAATCTCTCCCACATCATCGATACCATATACATACACCGGAACACCCAGCAGCTGGCCGAAGGACTGCAGCATCATCGCGCGCAGGTAAAACGGAACAGGATTGCGACGCGTATTGGAATGATTGGCTGATGTAACGGGAAACACAATTCCCTCCACCACATCCGTCCTCTCTATAGAAATTCCGTCCAGTCCGTTTACGTTACCGGGAAACGACTGCACCAGTTGCTGCAGATAAGAAAACTGAAATTGTGTAACGAGATGGTGCCGGCCAGGCATTAATAAAAACATAGGCAAAACGCGGATTAGGGTTTAAAGATAGGCATACCACCCTGAAAGTTTTTATATTGCGGGCATGAAAGAGCAAGCCGGAATCAGGGTGGCAGTGGATGCGATCGTTTTTGGTTATTCCAGGCAGGACGGAGTATCTGTGCTGCTGGTACAACGCAAATATGAACCGTATAAAAACAGTTGGGCACTTCCGGGAGGTTTTGTATTGGAAAAAGAATCACTGGAAGAAGCGGTGAAAAGAGAACTCTCCGAAGAGACCGGCATCCGCGTGCAATACCTCGAACAATTATACTCATTTGGTGATCCGGGCCGCGACCCCCGGCAACGCATCATTTCCATTGCTTACTGGGGATTGGTAAAAACGAGCCAGTTTGCGCAACTGCGGGCAAGCACCGACGCGCAGAACGCTGCCTGGTTCAATATCAAATCACTTCCTCCGCTTGCTTTCGATCATCGCACGATCGTACAAACCGGTATCGAACGGCTGCGCAGCAAAATCCGTTACCAACCCGTTGGCTTCGAACTACTCGACCGGAAATTTCCTTTTGCCGAACTCGAACAACTCTACACGGTGTTACTCGACCGCCCTATCGACCGGCGCAACTTTTCCAAAAAAATAATGGCACTCGGTATTCTTGATGAAACAGACGAGGTAGCCAAAAGCGAAGGGAAAGGCCGTCCGGGCAAACTTTTTCAATTCAATAAGAAACGTTACCAGGCGCTGTTAAAAGAAGGCATCAGTTTCGAAATCTGATATTTTGCGTATTTTTTACACAAATTATTTGGCCGTAATTCCAGGCGGTTTTATATTTGCGTAAATATTACACAAAATGAAACAGACAGCCGTTATCATCGCCAGGTTTCAGACACCTTATCTTCACGACGGGCATCAGCATCTGCTTCGCGGAATCAGGGAACAACACAAGAAGATCGTGGTGGTGTTGGGCGTTGCGCCTGTACGTTTTACAAAGAGAAATCCTTACGATTTTCATACACGGGAGAAAATGCTGAAGGCATTTGACCCGGAACTGATCATTCTTCCTTTGCCCGACAAACGCTCCGACGAAGTGTGGAGCCGGTCACTCGATCAGCTACTCCGCACCACCCTTCCCGGTGAGTCTTTTATTCTATACGGCAGCCGTGACAGTTTCTGCACCAGCTACAAGGGCGCATTTGAAACGATGGAATTGCCAGCCAGCAGTGCGCACAATGCCAGTGACATACGCGAGCAATTGGCTGATCACGTTTTAGCCAGCGAACCATTTCGCATGGGTGTGAATTATGTATGCCAGAACAGTTACTCCCGTCTCTTTCCTACTGTTGACATAGCGGTGATCGATGAAACAAACAATACCGTATTGATGGGTCAGAAATCCGAAGCAAGTGGCTGGCGGTTTCCCGGTGGTTATTGTGATGTAACCGATCAGCAACTGGAAGACGCGGCACTCCGTGAATTAGCAGAGGAATGCGGTGATGTCAAAACCGGTCCGCTTCACTATGTTGGTTCGTTGAGGGTAGATGACTGGCGTTATCGCCATGAATCCGACAAGATCATGACCACATTTTTCATCACAAAACTCAAAGAAGGACAACCGCAAGCCGGCGATGATCTGGCCCGTGTAACGTGGATTCCCATCGATAAGCTTCCTTCACTGATAACGCAGCAACAGATCATCCACGAGCATGAGCCCCTGTGCAAAAAGCTGCTGCAATTCCTGTCCGACAATCCTGTTCACTTCTAAACTCTTTTATCATGAACTCCTCCAATCTCCTCCTCTTGGCCGACGCTTATAAATACTCACATCACCGTTTGTATGCACCCGGCACGGAAAAGATCTACTCCTATCTTGAAAGCCGTGGCGGTGCTTTCGAACAAACCGTTTTCTTCGGCCTGCAATACCTGTTGAAAGAATATCTATCAGGTGTGGTTGTGACAAAAGAAAAAATAGACGAAGCGGAAGCAACCATGAAAGAAGTATTCGGCCGCGATGATGTATTTGACCGGTCGCGTTTTGACTACATCCTGAAGCGGCACCACGGCCGCCTGCCTGTTCGCATCAAAGCCGTTTGGGAAGGAACAGTGACAGGCACACATCAGGCATTGATGACGATCGAAAACACCGACCCCAACTGTTACTGGTTAACCAACTTCCTGGAAACATTGCTGATGCAGGTATGGTATCCTGTAACGGTTGCTTCGCAATCATACGAGATAAGAAAGATTGTAAAACATTATTATGATGAAACGGCCGCCACTGAAGCTTTGGATGGTATCGACTTTGTATTGAATGATTTTGGATTCCGCGGCGCGAGTTCGGTGGAAAGCGCTTCGATCGGAGGTGCCGCGCACCTGTTGAGTTTCCGGGGCAGCGATACGGTGATCGCCAATCAATGGCTGCGTAAATATTATAACGCGCCTGTTGCAGTGGGGCGTTCCGTGCCCGCCACCGAACACTCGGTTTGTACCTTGTTGGGAGAAGAAGGAGAACTGGAAGTATTTCGTCACGTGCTGGAAAGTTATCCCGAAGGAATTGTATCATGCGTGTCCGATTCATTCAACATTTTCCGGGCCTGCCGTGAATACTGGGGTACCGAATTAAAGGAGCTGATCCTTTCGCGTAAAGGCACCCTGGTGATCCGTCCCGATAGCGGTGATCCGGTCTTTACCCTGTTGCGTGTATTCGATATCCTGTTTGAAAAATTCGGTTATACAATCAATGACAAAGGTTATAAAGTATTACCACCCCAGGTGCGTGTGTTGCAGGGAGACGGGCTCAATCTGTCAACGATCCGTCTGATCTACGGAGCACTGACCGTCAATGGCATTTCCGCAGAAAACCTGGTACTGGGAATGGGTGGTGCGTTGCTACAAAAAGTAGACCGCGATACGTTGAAATTTGCGCTGAAATGTTCCTACGCAGAAATAAACGGCCGGGGCGTGGATGTACAAAAAAATCCTGTCGAGCTCGACCATCACGGGCAACTGGTTCATTCGTTTAAGGCGTCGAAATCAGGGCGACTGAAATTGATACAAAACGGTAATGAGTATCTTACAGTCCGCGAAGAAGAAGCACCTGAAACGGAAGATCAACTGCAATTGGTATTTGAAAACGGAGAACTTTTCAATGAGACCAGTTGGGAAGATGTACAGGAACAGATGAAGGGCTTGCGGGAAGCAGAACCTGAAACAGCCGTTGTAAGTAATAAGTATTAAGTAGTAAGTAAAAAGACGCCTGCAACGATGGGCGGTGCCATTTTACCTGTTAACAAGTCACAAAATGGAAAAAACACTCAAATCACTCAGCAAGCAACTTAGCTATATACTGCGACATCATCCCGGGTCGATCGGACTTGCCACCGATCAGGCCGGTTGGGTAAAGGTGGAATCGTTATTGAAAAACCTAAAAGAACACGGATGGGAAGTAAATCGCCAGATGCTCGACACCGTTGTAGCCACCAACGAAAAGAAAAGGTTTGCCTATAGCGAAGACGGCACACAAATCCGCGCCAGCCAGGGGCATAGTATTGAGGTAAATCTCGAGCTGGCCGAACAAACTCCACCACCCGTTCTCTATCACGGTACTGCGGAAAGAAATGTTTTGTCAATAAGGGAAAAAGGATTATTGCCCGGAACCAGACAACATGTTCACCTGACAGACAATACGGACACAGCCAAACAGGTCGGGCAAAGGCACGGCAAACCTGTTGTTCTTCATATTGATGCAGCATTGATGAATGCTGATGGATATGTTTTCTTTTGCTCCGCTAATGGTGTGTGGCTCACCGATGCTGTACCCGCGAAATATGTGAAGGAGGTGTAGGCAGGGATGTAAAGCCGGCACCCTTGGTTATGTACACTTATTACACCACTCACCATTCACTATTCATCCATTGGCTCATTCCTCCTCCGACTCCTTCACCAGGCTATCGGGTAACTGAAGATTGGCACTCGCGCCCATCTTGCGCAACTGCTCTGCCTGCCGCACCAGGTTGCCGCGACCGCTGCTCAATCTTTTCATGGCCTCTTCGTGTTGCTCTCCGGCTTTGCGTATATGCACGCCCACCTGGGAAAGGCTTTCGGCGAAACGAACAAATTTATCATACAGCGCACCCGCTTTCTCCGCGATCTCTATCGCATGCTGGCTTTGCCGCTCTACTTTCCATAGGTCGGCAATGATCTTCAGCACCGCCAGCAGGTTCGTCGGACTAACCAGCAGGATTCTTTTATCATAAGCGTATTTCCATAACAGCGTATCCTCTTTCACTGCGAGGAGAAAGGCGGGCTCCACCGGAATGAACAACACCACATAATCCAATGCATTCCCTGCATAACGCGGATAATTTTTTCCACTCAATCCATCGATATGCGAACGCAGTGAACGCAAATGTTCGCGGATGGCCGCGGCCTGTTCTTCAACCGTAACGGAGCGTGTGTATTGCTCGAATGCCACCAGCGAAACTTTGGAATCGATGATTACTTTTCGCTGATCGGGGTATACCACCACTACGTCGGGTTGTAAGGAGCGGCCATTTTCATCTTTCAATACATTACCCGCCGTATCACGCAAAAAGTCCTGTACAAAATATTCGCGACCACTGGTAAGGCCACTGTGTTCCAACAGACTTTCCAGTATCATTTCGCCCCAATTGCCCTGTGCCTTGTTATCATGCTTGAGTGCGCGCGTGAGATTATTGGCTTCTTCACCCAATTGTTTATTCAGGTCGATCAATGATTTCAATTCTTTTTCCAGGGAAAAGCGTTCCTTGCTTTCTTTATCGTAGGTGTCGGCTACCTGTTGCCGGAACTCTTTCAGGTGCAGTTGCAGCGGATCGAGGATATTTTTCATTTTCTCTTCGTTGACCGCGGTGAACTCCTGGCTTTTTTCTTTCAGAATTCCATTGGCCAATAACCTGAATTCATTGCGGAATACGTCCGAGAATTCTGTAAGCTCGCGTTTTTGCTCGGCGAGTCTTGTTTCGGCAGCGGCTAGTTTTTCTGTAAGCCGCGCGAGATTCATCCGGCTCTCGCTAAACGCCGATGTCTGCTGTTCGAGTTCTGTTTTATATTGCTGAGCTTCGGCATGCCGGCGTTCGAGCTGTCCGCGGAGTTCGCCTGCCTGAATAGCGGATTGTTGTTTCTCTGCAACCGCATGCTGGTATTGCTGTTGCCACTGCACTTTTTCTGTTTCGGATGAACGCAACCTTTCTTCCAGCATTCTTTTTGTTGCCGCAGCCTGCGACCTTGCGATCAGCCAACCGGCGGTTAAACCAAGCGCGACGGCCACGAGGATATAGATCCATTGTTCCATAATTAGTCAGGAGTTAAGTGCAAACGAAAGTAGCGGGTTCCGCATCAATATGCAACCCGGATTTTTCCGGCATTATTTGCCGAGCGCTTTGTGAATGGCTGGTGCTACTTTGGTGCCAAGCAATTCGATGGCGCGCATGAGTTCTTTATGTGGCATCGTGCCTACTTCCATCTGAGCTAAAAAACGGTCATGACCGAATAATTCGTGTTCATAAAGAATTTTATCGATCACTTCCTGCGGATCGCCGACAAGCAATGAGCCTCCGGGAGCACGCATTCTTTCAAATTGTGCACGGTTCATGGGAGGCCAGCCGCGCTCCTGTCCTATTTTACTCATTACATAAGCATAAGGACCATAATAAATATCGGCAGCAGCCTGACTGGTATCGGCAACAAATGCGTGAGAGTTGATGCTTACTTGTAATTGATCCCGGGCAAATCCGGCAGCTTCACCGGTGTCGCGATATAATTGCACAAGCGGTGCAAATTGGCGCGGATCGCCGCCAATGATCGCAAAGGCAATTGGCAGTCCGAGTTTGCCAGCCCGGATAACAGAACCGGGCGTACCGCCTACCGCAATCCAGACCGGAAGCGGATCCTGCAGCGGACGCGGATATACGCCCAACCCTTTTACGGGCGCGCGATGTTTGCCTTTCCAATTTAATTTTTCGTTGGAACGTATTTCCAGGAGCATTTCCAGTTTTTCCGAAAACAGGCTATCGTAATCATCGAGCGAATAACCAAATAAGGGAAATGATTCGATGAATGATCCGCGGCCGGCCATGATCTCGGCACGGCCACCGGACAAAAGATCAACGGTTGAGAACTGCTGAAACACACGCACCGGATCATCGGAACTCAATACTGTAACGGCACTGGAAAGACGGATATTTTTTGTTCTGGCGGCGGCCGCACCCAATATAACTGCCGGAGCCGATGCCACGTACTCGGGCCGGTGATGTTCTCCCACTGCAAAAACATCCAGTCCTACCTGGTCGGCGAGCTCCACTTCTTCCAGCAGGTCAGCCAAGCGTTGTGCGGCAGAAATGGTTTGGCCGGTTTGCGGATCCGGCGTGCGGTCTACGAAAGTGTATATGCCTATTTCCATAAAGTACTAAACAGTTTTGGCAATGGAAAGGTTTGGTGAGAGAAGGCGTAAGGGCTAAGGTGTAAGGTATAAGGTAATAGGTTCAATAACCTTGATTCGTGTATACACGAATCAAAGGCGGAAAGCAATCAAACCATCACTGTCCATTGACCATTCACCATTCACCATTCACCATTCACGATTGACGCTTCATGTCTCACGGGAAAATTCAACGAATTGGCTATGAAACAAAGTTCATTGGCCCTTTTGTGCAGCTCATTTGCTTTGGCAATCATGGACGCTTCCGTCACTTCGATTTTCGGGCGAAGGGTGATGCCGGTAAAACGTCCGCCGCCATCTGCTGTCTCGGCCATCTCACCTGCGGGATTGTCTTCGTAGCTCACCACTATCACGCCGGCTTCTGCACACAGATGCAGGTACCACAACATATGGCAACTGGAAACCGAAGCCAGTAAAAGTTCTTCGGGATTGTAGCGCGCAGGATCGCCGCGGAAAGCAGGATCGGATGAGCCGGGAAGTTCGGGCTTGCCGCTGATACGTATTACATGATCGCGTTTGTAAGCGGTATAACCAGAGGTTCCGTTGCCTTTATTGCCCGTCCATTCCAGTTGCAGGGTGTATTGATGAATTTTCATTTTAGTGAATGGTGAATGGTGAATCGTCAATCGTCAGTCGTGAATAAATCACTCATGCACTTATAACTTATTACTTACTACTTACTACTTACTACTTACTACTTACTACTTACAACCTCATCTTCACCACCTTCCTCATATCGGCAAACACATCGGTAAAACCTGCCGGAGCCGGGCCACGCACTTTTCCTGTGGTATCCAGGGTATAATGCAATGTCGTATCCAAATGTAATTTATTATCGTTGTCAGACATCAATATTCCTTCTTCAAAAGAATATTGTTCTTCTTCCACCTTCACACTGTCGCCACTGAACGTATAGATCAATTTACGTTGACCGGTTTCACCTGCGAGCAAAAGAACACATTGGTTGAGTTGTCCTTTCGTGTAGCGGGCAGTTGCTTCGCCTCCTTCAAGCGAGAGTTCCGCGATATCATAAGTAATCACGGAGTCGTCCGCATTACCTGCCGCAACAATGGCCGGTGTATCTTCTGCCAATTTTGTTTTGGTATTACCACATGCCGCAACAATCAGCAGCAGCATACAATAAAAAATAAACAGGGGGTGGATAGAGAGACTATTTTTCACGGCAACAATGTTTTTCGTTTCCGCCGGACCGGCGAAGTGTCAAAAATAAAAAAAGGCCGGATATTCCGGCCCTGTAGGTTAAGGTTTAACAGATATTGGTCGCAAATCACCAGTCGTAGCCAACTTTTTACAAATAGCGGCTTTAAATAAAAGGTTCTCACGGAATTCTGTCATAAAGTTTCGTCGGTTCAGCCGCCGGATCAATACATAATTTGTAGTAGACAAACAGGCGCTGTGCCTGTCCGGCGTGCGTTTTTGCCTTTCCGGCGATTTAACATTTTCACTCCTGGCAACGGCGCTATTTTTACCCCGTAAAAACTATCCGGCAGATCGTTTGCTCCCGGAGACTTATGAAGAAAATATTCAATTCACTGCGAAAGCTCTTGCGCACGCCATCGTCTAAAGTACGTTGGAAGGAAATAATGGCATTGCTGGTTTTGTTACTTGCCGTTGTTTTTTTCCGCAGCGAACGAAAAGAACTGGGCAATATTGTTCCTCATCTGAAAGCTGCTGATCCCTTCTGGTTGATCATGCTTTCCGCATTCACCGCGCTCACGTTTCTTTGTCAGGCAGGTATTTACCGAAACAGTTTTGCGGCCACCGGGCGTGCACTCTCATGGCCAATGGCCCTGCAGCTTTACCTCAAAAGAAATTTCCTTGGCGTATTTCTGCCCGCTGGCGGCGTAAGCGCTCTTGCCTATTCTCCTTCACAGCTACGTAAGTCGGGATTTTCGACGATCCGCATACACCAGTCCGGCGCTTTGTTTGCTTTTGCCAGCCTGGTTTCAGTTTTTGTTGCCGGTCTGCCAATCGTGGGCATCGCGATGAGCAGCAACTCCAATCTTCATGAAGCCTGGCTGGCGCTGGTTGTGTTGGCTGCCCTGATCGGATTGATCCTGCTGGCTATACGGTCGTTGCGAACCAAAGGAAAATTGTATCAAACGATCATCAGACGTTTTCCCTCTTTCGCCCCAACCATCACGGAACTATTCGATACCAATATCAACTATCGCCGTTTCTTTATCGCCATTCTTTATTCCGTTGGTGTAGAATTATGTGGCATGCTGACCATCTGGGCAGCCATGCAGGCCCTGGGATTTCCCGCGCGGGTGGAAGTTGCCGCAACCGCCTATATCATAAGTATCCTGATGAGTGTGATTTCTCCTTTCCTGCGAGGTCTCGGCGCTGTGGAGCTGGCACTTGTTTATATACTGGGACAATACGGATACATAGGTGTGGCAGCGCTCTCCATCACTGTATTGTACCGCGTATTTGAATTCTGGTTACCGCTGGCATCCGGTTTTATTGCCTTTGTGTGGAAAGCGAAGAATATTTTTCTCCGTGCCTTTCCTGCGCTGCTCACGTTTACGCTGGGTATCGTCAATATCATTTCAGCTATAACGCCACCAATTAATACGCGGATGCATTGGCTGCACAACTATGTTCCGTTATCCTCCATTCATGCGACCAACCTCCTGGTACTATTTGCAGGTCTCGCCCTGTTGGTAACAGCCGCTTTCCTGATCCGGGGAATGCGCAACGCCTGGACATTTGCCGTGGCGCTCGCGGTAGTTTCCATCGTCGGCAACCTGGTAAAAGCGCTCGATTATGAAGAATCCATCCTGTCGGTGGTCACCTTGCTCACTTTATTGTTTACAGCCGATCAGTACCGGAGACGGAGCAGTAATAAATGGATGCGAACCGGTATTCAGTCGTCTGCCATTGTATTCGGTTCTGTATTGTTTTTCGGTTTTATCAGTTTTTATTTTATAGATAAAAGGCATTTCAATATCGATTTCACGTGGCGGCAGTCATTGATGTATACGTTCAGAATGTTTGTATTGGTGGACGACCCCGAACTGCATCCCGTTACGCGGTTTGGTCATGAGTTTACAATGCTGATCCGTTTCCTCGGATTTTTCACCTGGGGTTTTTTCTTTTTCACACTGATGCGGCCCTTTCGTCAGCAACATGCCGCCAGTGAAAGCAACCGGGAAAAAGCGCGATTGTTATTGGAACAATACGGTCAATCGCCAATCGATTATTTCAAAACCTACAAAGACAAACTCATCTTCTTCTCCGACCTGTACGATGCTTTTATTGCTTATCGTATTGCAGGAGGATTTGCAATTGTACTGGAAGAGCCGGTGTGCAGTGAAGAGCATAAAGTAGATGTGCTAAAGGAATTTGACCAAGAATGTAAGAAAATGGGATTAAAAACCGCCTTTTACAGAGTGGATGAAAACGGCATTCCCTGGTTCAACCAGCTAAGCAAACAAAAGCTGATGATCGGACAAGAAGCGATTGTCGAAGTAGATAAATTTTCATTAGAAGGAAAGGAACGTAAGTCGCTGCGGAACGGATTGAATGCACTTCAGAAAAAAGGCTATACGGTCGCGCTGTATACCGCGCCACATACGCTTTCTTTTGTGAAAAATTTAAAGAAAGTTTCCGATGAATGGCTTGATGTGTACGATGTTGAGGAAGTAGTTTTTTCGCAAGGCATGTTTGACGAAGAGGAATTACGGAAACAAGATATAATAGCCGTGCAGGATGAAAACGGTGCCATCAAGGCGTTCCTGAATATCATTCCCGATTATGCAGGTGAAGACTGCACCTACGACCTGATCCGTAAAACAGAAGATGCACCGGGAGCGGCGATGGACGCGTTGATCGTCCGGCTCGTTGAGTATGCAAAAGAGCATCGTAAACAATACGTCAACCTCGGGCTTGCGCCGATGACGGGCATTACTGCGCCGGATAATACGGCGGAACGTATCATCCGGCTGGCATCAGAACGTATCAGGCGTTTCCGGCATTATAAAGGTCTCCGGGAGTTCAAAGAGAAGTATGCTAATATCTGGGAAAATAAATACCTCGTTTATGAAAACGATTTCGATCTGTTGCAACTGCCATCTGCTTTAAATAAAGTGATCAAACCATGAAACTTCTTTTATCCTTATTGAGCATTTTTATGCTGCCGGTTGTGAATCCTGTTGCGGCGCAATCAACCATGCCCTTAAAAGAATGGACAAATAAATCCGACTCGTTGCTGGTGTTTTATATCAGTGGGGATGGCGGCATGAATAGTTTCTCTACTTCTTTGTGCAGTTCGGTCAATCAGTCGGGGCACAACATTACGGCGCTGGATGCCAAAAGTTATTTCTGGCGTAAGAAGACACCGGAGAAAAGTGCAGCGGATGTAGCGGCTTATATCCAATCGCAGCCGCCTTCGCGCCAGATCGTGCTGATCGGGTATTCTTTTGGCGCCGATGTGTTACCATTTATTGTCAACCGTCTTCCCGATGCTGTTCTCCGGCGGGTGCGTTCGGTGATTATGCTGTCACCATCCGCTTCCACTGATTTCGAAGTGAAGATCAGTGGGATGTTGGGGTTTAGCGGCAAAGGCAGTTGGGACGTTGCGGCTGAAATTGGCCGTTTGCGGTCACAAAAAAATGTTATCATTGCCGGGTCTGACGAGAATAGCGATTATGGCAACAAGAAAAACAGGAACTATTCGTTTCAAACCTTACCTGGCGGACATCATTTTGGCGACAATGCCTCCGATGTTGCCAGAACCATTATCAGTCACTTTTAAGCAAGAGTCGTCTTGAAGTTTCCTACTGGTTTAATTATACTTTTTTGTTTGTTTGTGGCGGAGATTGCTGCAGCGCAAGGTTTCCACGTCGACTCTGCTTATATACAGTCGTTTGACAAACAAAACAATGTTGAGTTCAATGCGGGCACATCGCGCAACCGTTTCCAGTTTTCACAAATCGGTATGAACAAAACGGGCTTCCGGATGTTGGCTAACACAAGTGCTTATGCGGGCGTCAACTTGTCTTATAAATGGTTGTCGTTACGTTATTCAACGGCGGTACCGGGCACGCGACTGGATCAGAAAACGCAGTTGAAGTATACCTCTTTGTCTTTTACATTTGGTACGCGGCGCTGGCGGTTCCGTCCTTTTTATGAGCGTTATAATGGGCTGTTGATACCGGGTGATGTTCCGCGTAGTTATGAGCCATTCAAGAATATCCGTTTTACCGGATTCGGATCTGACTTTTACTGGTATGCCAACCCCAGGAAATATTCCTTACGCGCTGCCCGTTCCATGTCTGAAGCTCAATTAAAACGTGCAGGATCGCTCTTTGCGATTGTGACACCGATGTGGCAGCAAATCAACTGGCAGCAGCCCAATCCTGACTTTATCACCGACGAGGAGACTTATAAATTACTGTCATCAAATCCGTCCTGGATATCGGTAACAGCGCAGGTTGGCTATGGCTATAACTTTAGTCTCGCCAATGGTAAATGGATCGTGTCACCGATCATTGCTGCAGGTGGAGGTTTTTTGAAAGAGACCTATCATATCCGTCACAAGATCCAGGGGATCTCGCTTGCGCAGGCTTTGATCAGCGGTGGATATAACGGCAGGAAGTATTACTGTTATTTATCCGGTAGCTGGAGCATTCAACAGAGCCGCTTGCTGACGCGTAAGATGGAACGGTTGAATACACGCGTGTCGTTAACGGCTGGTGTTCGTTTTGGTGATCTGAAGAAGAAGATACTGGGGTTGCTGTGAATCGTCAATCGTGAATAAGCCATGATGAAGATTAATAAGCCAACGGCCATTTTTACTCACTAAGGATTCCGAAAGACGGGCAATGCTTTTCCCTTCGCCTTCTGTTATTTGAGAGTACCTGGTGGTTCGTGATAACACCATAGCCGTCAACTTAAGGGAAAGACAAAACCCTGCGGTTATCCGCAGGGACAATTTTTTTCCTCATATCTTTGGTTTTTGTTTTTGAAGCCATCGGCATTGGTCGTTACCTGTGTGCTGATGGCTTTGTTTTTTGTAGTACTGCAAAGATAAAGTGTTCCGGGTTTGGGTATCGGGTATTTGTAATAGTTGTTGCAAAGACACGGTGTTGGTCTTGGTTTCTTTGTCGCCGTATAGCACCACCAGTTTGGTGGTTTCTATCAGCCAGCTTTTGAGCCGTTGCCGGCTGCGGCCGATCACCTGTCGCAGTGGTAAGGCCATCGCTTTTATTATCGCC
>NZ_AUDS01000028.1 GCF_000425585.1 Terrimonas ferruginea DSM 30193 | reverse complement strand
AATCTCGCTGCCATCAAAAACGGTTATCTTTATGTCTATGTGAGTAATGAGAGTCCCGTGAACGTGTTCTTTGATAACCTGCAACTTGTTCATACGCGAAGTGCCTTATTAGAAGAGACACATTATTATCCTTTCGGGTTGACGATGGCGGGGGTCAGCCATAAAGCAGCCGGTGAGTTGAAGAACCGGTTTAAGTACAACGGCAAAGAAGAACAGCGGGAAGAGTTCAGTGAAGGTAGCGGGTTGGAGTGGACGGACTATGGCGCGAGGATGTATGATAACCAGATTGGAAGATTCTTTACACAGGACAGATTCGCGGAAAAATATACCCCAGTGTCTCCGTTCGGCTATGCTGCTAACAATCCGATTTTAAATGTTGATGTTAATGGTGATAGCCTAGCTATATCAATTAATGGCAATAGTTATCAATATTATAACAATCAATACCACGATGCTAGCGGTTATGTAGTTGATATGAGCGGTGATGAACTCGCTACGGCAGTTCTTAATTCACTCAACCAAATTTATTCTGGTAGTTTTGGTAAAGGTTTTTTAGACAATGTTATTGGCTTAGAAGAAACCATTTCTATTCATTCATCTTCAGATTATAAAGGCAAGGCAGGGGTTAATTACGGGGGATCAGAAGAGAATAAAGTATATATTGACCTAGAAAGAATTAAAAAAGGAGTCGAATATCCAACCGATGACGGCTATATATCATTGCCTTTGATTACAATTATTGGTCACGAAATTGCCCATTCCTATAGTTTCCTACTGAAAACCGGGTATCAAGATAACTTCTGGTATTTCAATCAGGCAGGAGGCAAGGTTTCGCAGGATGAGTGGTATGCTACTGTCATTGAAAATTATATCAGACTCGACCACGATATGCCTCTTAGAACGCATTATGGATACCGAACGGGGACTAATTCAACCGTATGGTTAACCGATGAAAAATCCAGAGTTATCCGTAAAACCTCAGACCTGACACTTTGGTCCGAAACAGTAAGTGATCCTGATGGAAAAAAAAGGCAGGTTCCTTATATCCTTCGACATTATGAAATCGTCAAACCAGATAAATAATGAAACATAAGTTCATTTATATATTAGCATTGCTAATCATTGCTATTTTCGGCTTTAGATGTACTTTTTCGCAGAAAGCCTCAGCCAAAATTGTAATTAGGAAGAACTATTTTGATTCCACTAATTTCAGACTGCCGGATTCAGATACGAATAAATTTTCTCCGAATTTATTAGACGCCGTTCTGAAACAAATAGATAAAGAAGATAATGCCAAATGCTTACTTCTGGAAACCGTTTCACCTCAGTATCCGATACGTGACTACGAATTGTATGACTATAGCTCGGGAAATTATTACACTGCCAACGATGGTGGAGAAATTGTATTTCGGAACGTTAAGGATACACTGGCTGATTCTGTGAGCAAAGTCAGGCTTTTAAAAGAGCAGGATACAGTAGGGTTGGGTAGGCATGCAAAAGCCGTTTTAACAGATGCCGTGCGGAATGATTTTAGTTTCTTTATTGTTAATTTTATTGTTTTTGATAAAAAGTACATAACAATAAATTCCTTTTACTTACAGACATTACCATGAATTTTCTATGACCAGCCTTAGAGAAACCTTTTTTTGGCGAGAAAGGTAGTCTTAGGTTATACCGATAAGCTGCAGTTCCTGGGTAACGAAGAATGCAGAACAAGATATATGGCTGCCGAAGGCACAAACCCCGCGAGACTGGAATATGACTACATGATCAAGGATCACCTGGGGAATGTGCGGGTGTTGATTACGGAAGAACAAAATCAAACGCCTATCCGGCTGCCTCGATGGAAACGGCTGAAACGACTATAGAGGAGCATTTGTATGCAGGGTTACCCGAAACACGCGCCGATCTGCCAGTGTAAGCTTCCCTGTTTTCGACTGCATTTAAAAGTTTAGAAAGGCATTCATTTTTTTAGTTTTATACTGTTCAGGATATCTGTTTTATATTTGGTTTGTCTTTAATCCTTTAAACCAACCGATATGAAACGTTCCTTTACGCTTCTTGCAGCGTTCTGCTGCAGTTTTTTTTGCACCTCTGTACAAGCACAATTATTACCCGGCGACATTCTTTTTACCGGTTATAATTCAGTCGATAACACGGTCAATGGGCCCACTTTAAACGACGATTTCAGCTTTATCGCCCTGCGTACCATACCTGCGGGTACGAAGATTATGTTCACTGATTTTGGATGGGCCAGTGATGTGGGCCGGTTTCAATCGATCAACCCCTGCGGGGCAAGTACAGGGGCCTATTCCGACGGTGCGATTGAATGGACGGCTACAGCCGAGGTGAAATACGGAACGCAGGTACGGATTCGCTGCCGGGTCGATTTACAGGCCACAACAGGCACTGTATTGGGTGTCATTAATGGCGTAAGTGTGCCTACCGATTATATCAGTTTTGTAACAGGGGGCGATCAGATCTTCGCCTTCCAGGGAGCGATAACGGCACCTACTTCCATCATTGCAGGCCTCAGCATGAATGGCCCATGGGATGCCACACTCGGCAACTGTGAATTCAATGCCAGCAAATCCGCAGTGCCGCCGGCCATTGCCAGCTTCGCTTTTGCCATCGTACCGGAAATTAACAATGCACGTTTGAAAGCCGGCATCAATATTACCGGTAATGCTACCACCGACCGTGCCACTATTAATAACCTGGCCAACTGGGAATTTGACGACGCAAACGCATTGGCGATTCCTTCTACCCTGACATTACTTCCTGCCAACTTTTTATCCTTTAGTGGTGAACCGGGAAATGGTAACGTTAAGCTGCAATGGAAAGTAGGTGCCGAACAAAACGTAAAAGATTACCGCGTTGAGCGGTCAACCAACGGTAGTGCGTGGCAGGACATAGGCACAGTACCGGCAACCGGCAGCAGCGTATATACCTGGACGGGAGCGGCGGTCAGCGGCCGTTTTAACTACCGCATTGTGGCGGTTGATTTCGATACAAGAGTTCGCTATAGCCAGGTAATAACCCTTGATCCTTCACAAAAGAAATGGCAATTAAAGGTATCACCAAACCCTGCTACTGATTTTGCCGATATCAGCGTCACCTCAATCGGCCAGGAAAAAATAACGCTGCAACTGATCGATATGTATGGTAAAGTCTGCTGGCAGCAACAATCGGTTTCCAATACAGGCGTGCAGGTGATCCGGTTACAGGAGTGGAGTGGCATGGCGAAGGGTGTGTACGTGCTGCAGTTGCAATCCGGTGAAACGGGTTACAAACAACAGGTAAAACTGGTGAAGCAGTAGTAAGGTATAAGTTTTAAGTGATAAGTATTAAGTAATAAATTTTAAGCAGGCTGGTCCGTTCGGATCGGCCTTTTTTGATAAACTGTTTGTGGAAAAAGCCATGCCGGGGATGACTTATATTGAATTAGCTTGCAGTAACAATTATCAAACAGCCCTTACGGTTAACCATGTATGTTTTTGAAACCCGACTGGAAATTATAGGAATCAATCCCTTTGTTTTTATACCGGTTGATATCCTGGACAGCCTGTTCCGGGATGCCGGAAAAGACAAAGGAAAAATTCCCGTCAGCGGAACCGTAAATGGAAAAAACTATGTGCAGACACTTGTAAGGTATAGCGGAGAGTGGCGGCTTTATATCAACAACCTGATGCTGCCGGACGCGAAGAAAAAGATCGGAGAACGGATAAAAGTGAAGATCCGCTTCGACAGCACAGACAGAACAATCCAGCCACATCCTCAATTGGTGCAGGCATTGAATAAAAACAAGGAAGCTAAAAAAGTTTTTGAAACGATTCCGCCTTCCCTGCAGAAAGAGATTGTCCGGTACATCTCTTTTTTAAAAACGGAAGCGTCGGTAACGGAAAACGTAAATAAGGCAATAGGATTTTTGTTGGGTAAAAACAGGTTCATCGGCCGCGACGGCTGGCAGCGAAAGTCATGATTTTTAAAAAGCACATACCGCCGCCTCCTCTTTCCCAGTACATAGAACACATCATCTATGCAAAGGGAAGCCAGCCCCTGCCTTACCTGATGGAACTGCCGGACGGCCGGCTTAACCTCGTCATTGAACTCGAGAACACCGTGAATACGCTGTATGCCGAACCCGGTCTCCTGGGAAAACACACGATGAAAAAAGCCTGGTTATCCGGTGCCAATGCCAAAGCCATTACCTATCAGAATAATACCAATTCAGCCATTATCAGCATTCGTTTTGCCATCGGAGGGTTCTTTGCTCTTACGAGGATTCCCATGTCTGAAATAATCCATCCTGGTTTGGAGATCGAGCTGTTGCTGGGTAATTCATTCAACCGGTGTTACCAGCAATTGTTGGACGAGGAAAATATTGACCGGAAATTCCAGGTACTGCTGAATTATTTCGGCGGTTATATTTCAGATAATACGTTCGAAAGCTCGGTTGTCAAATTTATCGATAAAAATATCGACCAGCCGATCGACTGGTTGGTTGGCAAATCGGGTTACTCGCAGAAGCATCTCATCAGTATGCTGAAGAAGCAAACCGGTTTTTCACCTAAATACCTCCAACGTCTGCACAGGTTTCAACGGGTAATCAATGCCGTTCAGCAATCGGAGGGCCGGTTGAATTGGACCTCGATCGTTTATGACCTCGATTATTTCGACCAGGCGCATTTTATTAAAGAATTTGTTCACTTTACCGGCATTACGCCAGCTGAATATTTCAGGATGAACAATGCCTCCGGTCATAACAGGATCCTTACTGATATTAAGGTTTTTTAGCAGGTAAATTTTTTACAATCCCACGGATCTGTGGCGCAGTAGTTTTGTCATGAATCAAAAAATAAACAACCATGGCAACAGTTAATCCGTTTCAAATCAATGTATCGCAGTCGGTTCTGGATGATCTTTCCAATCGTATCCGTCATACCCGGTGGCCCGAAACCGGTGAGGATGCAGGCTGGGCTTATGGCACCGATCCCCGCTATTTGAAGGAGCTCCTGACCTACTGGGACGAAACCTACGATTGGCGCAAACAGGAGGAAGAATTGAATAAATATCCCCAGTTTACTACAGCGATAGATGGTATCCCTGTTCATTTTGTACAGGTAAAAGGAAAAAATAAAAACAGCAGGCCGTTGTTGCTTATTCATGGATGGCCTGACTCATTCTACCGGTTTCATAAGATCATCTCTATGCTTAGCGAAGGCGAGCATTCTTTTGACCTGGTTATTCCTTCTATTCCCGGCTTCGGCTTTTCCGGGCATCGTGCCGTGAACAGCGATGTTACGGCGGGAATCTTTCACCGCCTGATGACAGATACACTTGGTTACGAGCAGTATTTTATTGCGGGTGGAGATATGGGAAGCGTCATTGCCAAATCGATGGCCAACCAGTTTCCCGGCGAGGTTAAAGCGATTCATATTACGGATGTCGGGTATCCGACGGGGCAGGAGGACTGGAGTGTGATGACACCGGCCGAGCAGCAATTTGGTCAGACGATCCAGCATTGGTTTTTTACCGAAGGCGCTTTCAATATGATCCAGGCAACAAAGCCCCAATCCCTGAGCTACGGCCTCAACGATTCTCCTGCAGGCCTCGCCGGCTGGATCATCGAGAAATTCAATTCATGGAGCGACAACAACGGCAACATAGAAAACAGCTTTAGCAAAGACGAATTGCTGACGAATATCATGATCTATTGGGTGAGCCAGACAATCGACAGTTCCGTAAAAACCTATGCGGAAAATGCCCGGGCTGCTTATACAGGAGGATTGAAGTCGTCACAGAAAGTGACGGTACCGACAGGTGTTTCCCTTTTTCCCGGGGAGGCGCAATTCCCAAAAGAATGGGCGGAAAGAATGGTGAATCTGGTCAGCTATAAGAAACTGGACAAGGGTGGTCATTTTGCACCAATGGAATTGCCGTACGTGTATGCGGTGGAACTAAGTGACTTTTTCTCTGGCATCCAAAGATAAAATGTAAAGGGCCTGATTGGAATAGTGAATCGTCAATTCCATGGTTCGTGTATACACGAACCATGGAGTAGAAGCCCTACACCTTCTACCTTACGCCTTACACCTTTTACCTTACACCTTTACCTTCCTTTCACCAACCGGCCTTGCTGCACGCCCGACTCACTGACCACCTGTACGAAATAAACACCGGCAGGTAAGGAACTGACAGGAAGAGAAACGGTATTCAATCCTTTATCCAATGAAAGTGTATTGGTGATTAACTTTTTTCCTGTCGGGTCGTAAATATTATAGAAACCATTTTGCTTTTTATCCGAATTGATGGCAAGCGTTGCCTCATTTGCCGAAGGGGTAGGATAAATCGTGAGCGAAGTAACAGCGCTGTTGGTGTTCACCGCTACCACTTGCGAGTAAGTAAAACGGCCGTCGATATCCACCTGCTTCAGGCGATAATAGCTGATGCCTTTCAGCGGCGATAAGTCCGTAAAATTGTAATAGTGTGAAGCTGTCGAGTTGCCAGAGGCCGCTACTTGCCCCACACTGGTAAATGTTCTTCCGTCAATGCTGCGTTCAATAGTAAAATGGGCACTGTTTTGTTCGGATGCGGTGTTCCAATTACAAATAATTGAATTAGCGGTAGCTGTATTGGCAGTAAATGATGTTAATTGAACGGGCAATGTAGAGTTGGTTGCAAAGGCAGCAAAACGGCTTCTGGCTGCCCCGCCGATAGTGGTGAACGCTCCACCCGCAAAGATCCTGCTACCGTTTATAGCGACCGCGTTAACGGCACCACCTGCGTTGGGATCCCACGATGAAGCTAGTCCGGTGGTAATATCGATTGAAGCAAGTCTGCTTCTCGCTTGTCCATTCGCCGAGGCAAATAGTCCGCCGGCATAAATAGTGTTTCCGTTTATGACAAAACTGTTAACTGTGCTGTTGAGCATGGCATTAAAGTCGGTAGCTGTTCCTGCGCTTGCGCTGATGGCTGCGAGGCCGGTTCTCGGTTGCCCGCCAATTGATGAAAAACTTCCTGATACCCATACTACTCCGTCTCGTACGGCTAAGGCGGTTACCGCATTATTAGGTTGAGGATTCCAGGTGCTGGCTGTACCCCCGGAAATGTCCAGGGCTGCCAGTCCCTGCCTGGTCTGGGTTCCGATATTCGTGAATGTACCACCGGCATATACGGTGCTGCCACTTACGGCTATGGCCCGCACCTGCTGATTAGCACTTGGGTTCCATAACGTGACCGAACCTGTACTGAGTACGAGTGCTGCTATTCTGTTTCTAGTCTGCCCGCCAATGGTTGTAAAATTACCACCAACGTATAAGGTCGAACCGTCAATGGCCAGGCAGTTGACAACAGCGTTCGTATTTGCTACAAAGTCGGTGGTCTGTCCGGTGGTGGCATTCAATGCTGCGAGGTTGGTTCTCGCCTGTCCGCCGACAGCGGTAAAAATGCCGCCGATATAAACCGTATTATCGTTGACAACAATGGTACTCACACTGCCGGTTACCGAAGGATCCCATCCGGTGATTTCGCCCGTAGTGGCATCTATAGCCGCGATATTATTCCTCGTCTGGTCACCGATACTGGTAAACGAGCCGCCGATATAAACAGTATTGCCACTAATTGCTATTGCATTAACATTTCCGTTCGTTACAGGAAAATCTGAAAGAAGTGTCTGGGAAAAAGAAGTTAACGACAATAAAAACGAAAGAGAGAGCAGGTAAAACTTGCGCATCAGATTGGTATTTGGATTAAAATTGGTTTTTCCAACGAATTGTCTGGATCGAAAAAGTAGCGCGAAAGTAATGGATTCAATTCGTTATTTAACGAATTGACAGACTGAAAAAGTTGTTGTTAAACGCTAATATCTCTCTAATCTTCGTATTGGTCCGCGCAGTCGTGGAATAAACGGTCTTTCTTTGCCGGCAAGTTTTATTTCCTTGTTGTCGTATCGTTATTTTGTATTCACCTGATCCAATATGCCGAAAGTAGCGCCCTCACTTTCATTTCTATAAATATTCATGACCACCAATTGGGTACCATATAAAACAAAAATGCTTCTTTTGATGCTGGATTTAATTCCGCCAACAGCATAACCCGCCATATTACCGACCAATGTATATTCTGTATAAGGCACCACCGTACCTTTTTCATTCGTTATACTAAATTTGGCGCCGATAAATTGATAGCTGGTGCGCACTGCGAGGGAGGATTGCTGCTTATATAAAATGCCGGTATAACGGTTGCTTTTTAACCGGTTGCCGAATATCTTTTTCTCAAGCCTGGCATAGGTCCGGTTGCCACGTGGCGTAACGGTTTCGCCTTTTAGCTCGTAATTGTACTCACCACCAATCAATTCAAATTTTATATTGCCGTTCGTAACGGTGTACTTTCCTTCATGCAGCCTGCCATCCACTTCAAGATATTGGAACGTATTGTTCTCGCCGAAATTGAAAATGAATGGCGTCTTGAAAGTGGCGGTTGGCGAAGAAGCATAATAACCTACGATGCAATAATCTTTCAATTCAATTGCCTGGCTTTTTGCGCTGAATGAGCAAAGCACAATCAGCAACAGTGCTGCTACAGCCTTGATATGTTTTTTAAAATGTTGCATAACCTGTTTTTTTAAAAGGTAGAGAAATCTGTTTATTGACCTTGAGTCATAGCGATAACTTTTGCCAGGTATTGACAGCCTGGCAAAATACAAGGGAAGGGAGAGGGGGAGTGATATAAAAATTGTGTGTTGAAAACCGGGTTTGGTCAAAAAAGCCGTTGTAACAAAATGTCTTTTTTCTGCGGTGACACTTCTATTTCTGTGCCATCGGATAGCTCCAATGTGCCGCCGTCGCCTTTACGGTATTTTGTTACAAAGTCGAGGTTAACGATTACCGATCTGTTTATGCGCATGAAACGGTCGTCGTCCAGAATCGTTTCGTATTCTTTTAATGTTTTTGAAACAACAATTTTTTTGTTGTCACTGAGCAGGAATACGCTGTAGTTACTCATGGCTTCGACCCTTGTAATCGTATGCTTGTCCACGATATAAATACCTTCGGCCGTTGGCAGCGGTATTCTGGTGCTCAGGTTTTTCTGAGGCCTGATGGCTTTCAGGCTGGTTTTCTCGTTCACTCTTTTCTGCAACCGGGAAATGGCCGCCTCAAGTTCTTCAGTGTCTACCGGCTTAAGCAGGTAATCAACCGCACTTAACCGCAGTGCTTCTAATGTGTAACTGTCGTATGCAGTGGTAAAAATTACTTCGAAGTTGAACCGGCCCAGTTTTTCCAGGAATTGAAAACCGTTCATGCCCGGCATTTCTACATCGAGAAAAAGTACATCTATATGCAGATCTGCCACGGCATCAAGTGCTTTCTCCGGGCTGTTAAAAATCCCTGCCACCTGCAGCTCATTTTCAAAAACGTTTAGTTTTTGCGCCAGCAGTTTGCTTCCTCTTATTTCGTCATCCAAAATGGCTGCTTTTAACATGTGTAGGCTGCTTTGTGTAAATTTCGGTTTTTTACAATGGAATCACAATAAAGTTTGCGGTGTGTTCAACGCCTGTATGGTGCTTAAACCGGTTCAAATAACCGAGAACATCATCGATGGCTCACCTGCTTTCTGTAGAAACATACGCCAGCGGTTATTGATTTTTGCACTTACGCCCATATACTGAGCTCCATTCAACGTTCCTTTCCACGCACCGGGAGCTATTTCAGTGTAATTGCCCATCGCGTTTGGAACTGCGTAATATCTCCATGTGCCTGCATTAAATTGCAGGACTCCGGGCCCTTCGTAACTATTAGTTTGAAACGGTATGATCTCCGATGATTTTGTTATATAGTGAACTGATTGCACAGTCTTAGCCGGGTTCTGCCTGTCTTTATATGCTACCGTGTTGATTACAGGATTACCATTTGCATCTTTTTTCAATTTGAAATGAAAGACAGATATGCCATCATCTTTTTCATCGATGGAAAAGCTGTCATTTCTCAAACTGACTGGCTGGCTTTTTTTCAATACTACATCTTCAATTGTAGCGGTCACGTCATTACCAGATTGGGTGAAATGGACCAGTCTCATTTCGGTGCCAGTACCGTTATTGATAAAGAGCAACCATTGATAACCGGCGAGTTCTCCCGGACTGATGGTGGAGTTGTCCTGGTCGTTGTCTTTTTTGCAACCGGTATACATTGTGAGCAGCGTTGCAACCAGTAAAACTTTCAGGGAAATGGTTGTGAATTGTTTCATGGTATGTCTTTTAAGTTGTTATAATTTGTTACCTGGCGTTCCAGAGAATCTGTAATACCTGCCGGTTGTAATAATCCGGCATAGTGTAGCCTTCACTAGCCTTGGCACCGGCTATACCTCCAACAGTGAACGTTGCCTCTTTGTCGCAATTGTTATTATAGTATTGCATACTTGTTGAACAGTCCTTGCAGTTTGCTATTTCTTTTGCAGGTGCATGTTCGAAGTAATAAAGTGTTTTGTTTTTGATACGTACCTGTACTACTTTTTTTACCCCTGCGTTTATCAACGAATCCTCGTTTAGCATGGCTTTGCTGATACAAGCCGGAATGCTGTCATTCTTTTTTCCGTAACGGATATTGGGATACTGCGATTTGCCAAAATCTCCGGCGGTATAACCATATGCCACATAGCCACTGGCAGTTCTGCCCATTATAAAACTTGCCACCACGTTGCAATTGGAATCGTAATAGATCGTTCCGTTAGGGCAATCCATACATTGGGCGGCGCTTGATACCTTAAACTGAAACACGGTTCGCCCGTCTTTCAACGTCAGCGGTTTTACGAATTGCGTGTTGGTAAGTGAGCTTTTTTTGTTCAAGGCAGTTATGCAGGCCGGAACATTTTGTGCAATAGCCATATGGGCAATCAAAAGAAGAATGCAGCAGAAACAGATATATGTTTTCATGGTTACAGGTTTATCATGGGGCAATATCAAGCAACTGGCACACTTCGTTATAGGGCATTGCTTTCAACTGTGCTTCCGTATAATCTCTTCCTTTAAGATGTATGTTTTTTGCAGTGCCGCTATTCATTGTGCGACCCATTGTCCCGGATACGGCGACGATTTTGAACTTGTAATTGGGTATTACTGCAGAAGAAATAGCCGGTGGATCCGTTCCCGGGATGTTGGTCCGATAGAAATAATACAGCTTAACTTTTCCGACGCTTGTTTCATAAGCTATATTGTAGAAGAAACTGTTGTTGGGGTTCAGCATACTGTAATTCAGGGGTACCCAGTTGTTCACATTAAAAGTGAGAGAAGGCGTAAAGTAACACAGTACCATACCCGTATTTAACACGTCCTGTGTAATAGCGGTAAAGTTTCTCTCATGGTACCGTGAGACGGACCACATGTAGCCGCCCTGCACGTGGTCGAGGATATAGGTTCCGCCTGCAGTCCATTGCGCATTGGTTAAGCGGAAGGTGTCCGTTTTGACATTGGCATTGCCGGTTGCGCCCTGCTCACCCCTCGGACCTTCCGGGCCGGGAGTGCCTTCCTTTTTACATTGCATAAAAAGCATGGTTACCAGCAAAAAGGCAACGGAAAAAAATAGTTTTGACATAGTCGTTTGATTTTTGATATTATTTAATTGGCAGAAGGCAGCGGTAAAGTTTAATGGTTAATGGCGCCGCCTTTCTTAACCAAACTTATCACCTGTAAACCGGGCTTTGGAAGCAAATGATTGAAAAGGGGCGTAAATTGAGTGAACGCCTTTTTATACCGAGCGAATAAAAAGACTACTTGGGGATCTTAGTCCTATATTTGACGAACCCCATTTCCTGTTTTTTTTTGCAACCATTCTTTTATCCAATACTGAAAATGAGCGTAAAAGTCTCTTTACAGAAAGGCTTGTATTTTTTTATCACGCTGATAAGTTGGAACATGTGTTCAACTGATCTGTCTGCACAAACCAGCGTGGCGGATTCGCTGCGAACAGTATTAAAAGCACATCCCGGGAAAGCCGACGAGATCGGCACGGCATTTTTTAACCTGGCAGCGCAACATCTATCATCAGATGCTAAAAAGGCCCTTACCTATGCGGATGAAATCCTGCTTTTTCAAAGGAATATAAAGAACCAGCATTTGCTTTCGGCAGCTTATAGGGTGAAGGGTATCATACACCTTAACCTTTCCCAGTTTCCGGAAGCGTTGTCGAGTTTGCACAAAGCGCTGGAGATTGATGAAAAACTGAAAGCTGATTTTGGCATGATCGGCGATCTGAATACAATCGGGCTGGTTTATATGAGCCAGTCGAAATACCCGGAGGCTTTAAGGTACTACCTGCTCGCGTTGGCCAAAGCGGAAAAAATTAATCGTGAATTGGACGTGGCATCCACCAAGGCAAATATCGGTATCGTATATACAGAGATGGGAGACTATGAGCAGGCCATGCAGCATTACGAGCGTTCACTGACGATTTTCAGAAATAATAACCATTATAGCGGCCAGACAAACACGTTGACCAATATCGGCATCGTTTATTATAAAAAGAAAAATATCCCGGAGGCGATCAGGTACAGCAGATTGGCCCTGGCATTGGCAGATTCTGTCAGGGATATCCGGTCACAAGGGCGTGAAAACGGTAACTTATCAGCTTACTACAATGAGCTTGGTCAGCACGACCTGGCATTGGAACATGGTCTCAGGGCAATTGCTATCAATAAAGAAATCGGCAGCACAAAAAGCCTGGGGCTCAACGAACAAAATGTATCCGCCGCTTATTTGAAAAAAGGCAACCTGAAACTGGCCAGGGAGCATGGGCTCGACGCGTTAAAAATTGGCATGGCACTGAATGCGACTGACATAAAAAAAGAGGCCAGCCTGGGATTAAGTGAAGTATATGAAGCGTTGTCGAAGCCAGACAGCGCCTTGCATTATTATAAAATGTTCACGGTCTTTTCCGACTCGATAAGCAATGATAACAACAGGCGTGAAGTGACCCGGATGGGCCTCAAATATGAATTTGACAAAACAGAAGCTGTCTATAAACAAAAACAGCTATTGGCCGATGAACAGCTCCGGCAGCAGCAACTCGAGCTGGCATTAAGTGCTTCACAATTTCAGCAAGGCGAACAACTGAGGCGTCTGCAGGAGGTGCAACTGCAAAATGAAAAACTGCTGAATGAAGAGAAACAAAAGCAATTAATCATCGCGCAGAATAATGAAAAGATACAGGCGGGTAAAGTAAATGCGTTGTCGCAACAACAGCAACTTGACCGGCTTGAGCTTAAACAATTGTGGTTATATGGGATATTGGCTTTAGTGGTCCTGTTCTCCGTCCTGGTATTTCTTTTAAACCTTTACCGTTTGCGAAGGCTGAAGTATAAAAATGAAATTCAGTTGCAGGAATCGGAGCAAAATGCTTTGAAGCTAAAACACCAGCATCAGTTATCCGAAAGTGAGTTAAAAGCTATTCGCTCACAGATGAATCCGCATTTTATTTTTAACGTATTAAACTCCATCGAGTCCTATATAATGGACAATGATAAAAAAACTGCATCGAGGTTAATCCAGAAGTTTGCAGCCTTAAGCCGGCTGATACTGGAAAATTCCACCAAAAGCCTCGTTACGGCGGATAAGGAATGGAAAGCATTGCTGCTCTATACCGAATTGGAAGATATCCGGTACAGTAATTCATTTACCTACATTTTTAATGTTGACGAACAACTACAACTAAAAACATTGTTTTTACCGCCTATGCTCATCCAGCCTTTAATTGAAAATGCTATTCTGCATGGTCTGATGACTGGCGGGCGGGAACATGGTCATTTATCCGTATCGCTCAAAAAAACAGACACAGGCGTTTGTATTACTGTAAAAGATAACGGAGCGGGATTTGAAAATACGGTAAATCCAGCCCGGATATCCGGCATCAAAGAAAAATCAATGGGACTGGCTTCCATAGAAGACCGTATCGCCATGATCAATAAGCAATACCCCGGAGGAAAGGCCCGGTTTACGATTGGCCGCGGTGAGGCCGGAAAAGGCACAACAGCGGAAATACACCTGCCTTTTTTCGAAGGGCAATCAGTACTGAACTAAAATAGCCCGCACCCC
Organism: Terrimonas ferruginea DSM 30193; assembly: GCF_000425585.1. Lineage (GTDB taxonomy): Bacteria > Bacteroidota > Bacteroidia > Chitinophagales > Chitinophagaceae > Terrimonas > Terrimonas ferruginea. The sequence goes on along the minus strand of NZ_AUDS01000028.1, from coordinate 50,972 downwards.
ATCACGTACTCAATAAGGAATCCTGATTCTCGTCATTCTGCCTTAATTTTATAGCTTCCATATTTTCTCAATCTCAGGCCAGTTCATTCGTGTTTGGGAATAAATCTAAAAATGGAACTGTGCAATGAACTTAACGGACAATGAACATTTAACAGAGATTGTTGAAAGCGCCCCGATAGGTGTTGCTATATTGGAAGCCGCCACTCTTAAAGTTGAAATTCTCAACACAAAATTTTTGGAAATTGCGGGCAAACCCAAAGACGCTATTGTAAATAAATGGTATTGGGAACCTTTTGCAGAAGTGCAGGCTTTCTATGAGAATGCATTGAATGATGTAGTTGCTACCGGTGAACCTTATTATGCCGACGAAGTGAGCATGATGCTCGTCCGGCACGGACGCGAGGAATGGATTTATGTAACGTTCGTATATGCACCCGTAAAAAATGCGGCAGGCGAAATCACCAAAGTGGCCGTGTGGGTTTTAGAAAACACTACACAAGTGACAGAGCGCCAAAAGGCAGAAGCAGCCAAAACCGCTTTCCGGGAAGAACGCGATCGTCTTCAGCGTTTTTTTATGCAGGCACCCGCGGGCATCTGTATTCTCAACGGACCCGAGCTGGTTTATGAATTAGTTAATCCCAGCTACCAGGAATTGCTGCCGGGCAGGGCCCTGCTGGGGCGTCCGATCTTCGAAGCGTTGCCCGAACTGGTGGGCACCCCCATTGAAAAAATTATAAAAAACGTATACCATACCGGAGAAGATTTCAGGATAAACGAGCTGTTGATTCCCGTATCGGAATATGAAGGCGGACCCACGCGCGACCGGTATTTTACTTTCAATTATACCGCAAGAAAAAACCAGGATGGTGAAATCGATGGCGTGATGGCATTTGTATACGAAGTAACGGCCATCGCACAAATATTGCAGGAGCAGAAAGAGGTTAACGACCAACTCACCGCCGTTAATGAAGAACTCACAGCGGCCAATGAAGCACTTTATAGTACACAGGAAAATCTGCAGGAAGCCAATATCAGGTTGAATTTTGCCATGGAAGCGGGTAGCCTGGGGTCTACGGAAGTAGTTTTCGCAACCGGGGAAATGCAGGCCAGCCCGCAGTTCAAAAAGAATTTTGGCAGAAACGAAAGCGAAACCTTCAACTACGCTGATCTTTTCGAAGCAATTGTACCTGAATACCGCGAGGAGATCCGCCGGAGGGTTCAACATGCGATTGCCACGGATACCATTTACACCGCAGAATACCCAATCACCTGGCCGGACGGCTCAATGCATTGGATCAGTGCGTTCGGTAAACCCCGCTATGATGACGATGGTAATGCTACCCGTATCGTCGGGCTGACCTCGGATATCACCGAAAGGATATTGACCCAAAAAGTGATTGAAGAAAGCGAAGCCCGGTTCCGCTCCCTGGCCGAAGGCTCCGAGGTGATGATCTCCGTTAACGATATAGACGGTAATGTGCTGTTTGTAAACCAGGCCTGGCTCAACCTGACCGGAAAGACACAGGAACAAATGCAGGACTATGGCTGGGGTGAATTCCTGCACCCGGATGACCAGGAACAACTATTAAAAGATTTCAGGGCCGGCATCGCTTCCAGAACATCCTTTACAGTCGAGTTCCGGATGCTGAATGCCGTCGGTGAACCTCGGCATATTTATACCAAAATACATCCCCGGTTGCTGCAAGACGGTGATTACGCGGGAACGATCAGCTCGTCTATCGACATCACTGAACGCGTTGTAGCAAACCAGGCTTTACAAAAACTGAACAACGAACTGGCGGAAACCAATCACCGGTTAAATATTGCGCTGGAAGCAGCGAGTTTTGGCACCTGGCATATCAATAGTGAAACCCGTGAACTCATTGCCAACGACCGGTTGCGGGAATTGTTTGGTTTTCTTCCCGGCGAAACCATCACTATTGCAGACTGCATAGCGCAGATCACCGACGATTATCGTGATGGAGTAAGCGCCGCCATCGAACATGCTATTACGCAAGGGGGCGATTACGATTTGTCTTATAAAGTCAGGGGCTACCATGATCAGCAGATCCGCTGGGTGCGTGCCGTTGGTAATCTCAAAGTGGATGCCTCCGGCGAATTCAGCGCCTTTACAGGTGTGATCATGGATATTACCGAACAGGTGAATGCGTTGGACACTATCAAGGAAAGTGAAGAGCTTTATCGTAAAATTGCTGCCGAACTACGCATCAGTCGCGATGAAACACAATTGGCGATCGATGCAGCATCACTCGCTACATTTGACCTGAATCCCGTTACCGGAAAATTCAAGGGAAATCACCTGATCAAAGAATGGTTTGGTTTACAGCCCGGGGACGAGATTGAACTGACCAGTGCTGTTAATGTAATTGCCAAAGAGGACCGGGAGAAGGTACAGAAGGCAATTGCGGATGCTTTGGATTACAAACAGGGTGGACAGTACGAAATTTCCTATACAATTGTCAACCCCCTTGACCGGCTGCCGAGAGTGGTAAAAGCGAAAGGAGAAACCCTGTTTGACGAACAACATCAACCTGTGAGGCTTAGCGGCGTGTTGCAGGATATTACGGAACAACGGAAAGACGAGGAGCGCAAAAACGATTTCATCGCCATGGTGAGCCATGAATTAAAAACGCCGTTGACTTCGCTGCTGGGTTATGTGCAGATGCTGGAAATAATTACCCGGGAACAGGGAGATCAAAAGCTGAGCGACTTACTCGACAAATCGGTCGCCCAGGTGAAGAAAATGAATATCATGATCACCGGGTTCCTGGATATGTCACGCTTTCATTCGGGCAAGATCCATCTTGAAAAACAGGAGTTTTTATTAAACGGATTATTGGCGGAGGTTGTAGCGGACACCCTTCTTATTTACCGTCACCACGAAATCATTTTTACAGAAAGTCCGGCGGTTCGTGTCAATGCCGACCGCGATAAAATAGGACAGGTGGTTACCAACCTCCTCAGCAACGCCGTAAAGTATTCGCCCAAAGGCAAACAGATCACGGTCAGCTGTAAAACCGAAAACCGCTGGGCCGTTGTGAGGGTAACAGATGAAGGAGTAGGCATCAGCAAGGCCAATATGTCCAGATTATTTGACCGCTTCTACCGCGTAGAAGGCAAACAAGCCGAAACCATCGGTGGATTTGGCATCGGCTTATACATCAGTGCGGAAATCATCGAACGGCATCATGGCGAAATTGGCGTGGACAGCGAAAAGGGCGTAGGCTCCACTTTTTATTTTAAAATTCCTTTATAGATTTTTATTGACCAATAAATGGTTTTGATATGCCGAAGCAAGTCCACGTTAAATACCTGGCTTTAGTTTCCTTCCTGGTCATAAGCACCACTTCACTGGCACAGCAAAATGACATTATAAAAGAAAAATGGCATTGGGGTAATAAGCTGAAGCAGGATACTGCGGCCGGATATGTACAGGTGGTAAAGGTGGACAACGTCCTTTACATTTCAGGAGCTGTAAGTACGGAAGTAACCCCGGAAGGAATTACGCAGGTATATCGGGCATTGGAACAATCCTTACAAAGCTTTGGAGTGGGTTTTCAAAATGTGGTTAAAGAAAACCTGTATACCACCGATATGGAAGCCATGAAAAAATATAATAATGCGAGGAAGGCATTTTACAAAAAAGACTTTCCCGCAGCTACCTGGATTCAGGTGCAGCGCTTGTATATGCCCGATGCGAAATTGGAGGTAGAACTGGTAGCGCACCTTCCGGGAAGATAACGGATACGCAACGCTGTCGTTTCCGTTGGAAAATTGATTTTAAATAGACCAGTTATTTCATGACAAGGCATACCGTGCATTAAAAAAGCCCACGCAACGCGTGGGCTTTTTTAATGCCGTCCGGATGAATAGAGCTTATTGCATAATCCACCGGGCAATGTCATAAAGAATATATTTGTCCGGGTCGTTGTTATGAATGGTAACATTCGCCGGAGCACCGGGCTCAAATTCAAATACGCCGAGGAATAGGAGACCGAAGAGCGGGCCTGCTTTCCGCTGATCAATGTATACTTTCTCCGTTCCTTTGGCATGTTTTATTTCAACCAGCGTATTAGCACTCCGTCCGTTGCCGGGAATGGACGAAACATATACCGCGTATTTGCCTGCTTTTTTGATCGGAGCGTCATAAGAGGCAAAGGAAGATCCTTTCATCAGATTGCCGTCCGTATGGAAATAAGTGCCCCAGAAAGGTGTTTGCGCAATGGATTTTTTTACCAGTTTTACTGTTACGTATTTGTCGTCTTCCGAATCTATCTGGATATCGCCTGCCAGTGCATTTCCTACCGGTATCGTTTTCGCTATGGGTTGTGATTTTTTTCCTGTTGCATCTTCCACCACCAGGCTTACCAGGTGGGTTTTATCCGTTTTCAGCGCCTTTTGTTCTGCTGCTTTTTCTCCATCCACTATACCATCTCCGTCAAAATCCCAGTAGTACCGTACAGCCGGTGAATTGCCGGGAGTTTGTTTGACCGTAAACGTCACCAGTTCTCCGGCGCGTGGGTGTTTGGGTTGCCAATCAAAATCGGCTACGGTTTCGGGTAGAAGATTGACAATCGCTCCGGCTGCTTTTAATTTTTGACGAAGTGTTGCTGCCGGTACGGTCTGCGCGGTAAGGTTGTTTGATACCGCCATGGCTGCCGCGAGTCCTGCGGCTTCGCCTGTCATCATGAACACGGGCTCCATTCGCAGGGAAGTCCAGGCCAGATGGCTCGACGATAAACATACCGGCACCAGCAGGTTGATGTTTTGCGAAGCTTTGGGCAACAATGCACGATAGGGGATTTCGTAGGCTTTTACCGGTTCCCATAAGCCACCACCTGTATAAGCCATTGTGCCGTCAGATTTTTTTGTGATCATGGTTGCGTGACTGTCCATTGAATAACTTCCCAGGGCGATGGCATCTTCTTTTTGCCGGTCTTTCTGCAGGTCCTGCTGACGCATTACATACTCGCCATGCAGGCGCCTTCCTTCACGTATGTAGATATGGCGGGGGAAATTTCCGTTGTCGGTGAACTCATCTTTGGCCAGTCCCCATTCGCTTGCTTCGGTTCGTATCCGCAGCGGCACCTGGGGATCGTTCTGAAGAAAATAAATATAGCCCAGGGAGTTTTTCCGGTGAATTTCTTCTGTTTTTTTACGGTCGCTGTAACTGGCCGACGGATAATTCCAGTTTATGCCCGGCATGTCTGCAATGTTGGCATCGATCTTTTTATTGGGGAGTTTCCAGTACGACTTGAATACTCTTGACGTACTGTCTTTTAACAGACCCGCGAGTCTTATCGAATAATCCGCCGCATTGTAACCTGCGGGCTTTTCCACCATCACACGGTTGGCAGGATCATTGGTAAGCGTAACACGGTAGTTGAATGCCTGTATGGCCGCCGATGATTTGGCAGGTACAGCGGGTTCGTTGAATACGTTCCTGCCTTCGGTTCCGAGCAGGAAGTCAATTCCTGATTTTGCCATCAGGTCTCCGGTATAGCTTGCGTCTATAAATATCTTTGCTTCAAGCACGAGTTGTTCATTTCCGGATATATTGCGGCAATTAATACTCCTGATTTCCTTTCCCTGTTTATTTGCGCTGATCAATTCTGTGTTGCGCAGGATTTGTATGGAAGGATAAGCTGCAATCATTTCTTCAAAAATAGCTTCCGCCACCTTGGGTTCAAATGCAGCTCCGGGTAATCCGTCGATGATGCTGGCTTTAAACTGGGCGGAGTTTTCACCATACTTCTCCTTGTAGTAGCTGGCTGCACGGCTCATGAATTCGCGGCTGAGTCCCCCGATGGTGGAATGATTACCGATATCGGTGACGCAGAGTCCGCCTTGTGCGATGATGCCTCCCACATGCGCCGACGGCTCTATCAGCAATACGGAGACGCCTTCACGCGCAGCAGCGATGGCAGACATGATGCCGCCCGGGTTGGCTGTATAAACGATCACATCGGCTGATGTTTTGGTTGTCCGTTTATCCATGGATGCGGTCCTGGGAGAGACAGCGCCGGATGCAGAATGTTGGTCAGTGATTTTTTTATAACGCACCAGGGCTTCTACAAAATAATAGTCGGCATAATTGATCGGTACATCTATCTCTGATTTATGCGGTAAATGGCCGGTGGAGTGTTTAAGTATAAAATGCTGGTTGGTGCCGGGCGCGGCCAGGTAAGCCGGAGAAGAGAGGCTCTTCAACATCAGGCCGGCGGCGTCGCGGTACCGCTGTTGATGAGCGGTTGAATAATCGGCCAGTTCTAGCAATGCGGCGGCGACAATAGCGGCCGCAGAAGCATCACGTGGTGTGGAACCGGTGACGGGGGCGTTAAAATCCCAGTAAGGAATTTTATCCTTTGGTAATCCCGGATGATTGAGGTAAAATGAAGCGATCTTCTCCGCCATCCGCAGGTAGCGTTTGGCATGCGTAAAGCGATAGGCTACCGTATAGCCATAAAGTCCCCATGCCTGTCCTCTGGCCCAGGCAGACGCATCGCTATAGCCCTGGTGCGTGATTTTTCTTACAGGCTGCCCTGTAAGGGTATCATAGTCCACTACATGATAGCTGCTGTTGTCGGCGCGGAAATGATGTTTCAACGTCTGATCGGCATGTGCTACAGCTATTTTGTAATAGGAAGAATCGCCCGATACCTGTGTTGCCCAGAACAATAGTTCCAGGTTCATCATGTTATCGATGATCACCGGAAATTGATAACCGGGTTTATCCCATGATTTGATGGTTTTCGTTTTTGCGTGATACCGGCTGCTGAGCGAAGCCGCACCCTGCAACAATATTTCTTTATAAGCTGCATCGTTTGTGAGGCGGTAGGCATTGCCCAACGGGCAGTATAACATAAAACCGAGATCGTGGGTGGTCTTATTGAATTTTTCCTTTTCCAGCTCTTTCGACCATTTTGTAGCTGCATCTTTCCATCGGGCATCTTTTTTCAACTCATAAGTATACCAAAGCGTGCCGGGAAAGAATCCACTGGTCCAGTCAGAAGATTTAACCGTATGCAGCGAACCATCTTCTTTTACCGAGCGGGGAAAGCGGGAGACATCTTTTTGAGCAGCCACCATAGCGGATAAATGAGCTTCTACGGTGCCCGTTACCTCCGTTACTTTCACTGCCTGATCCTGCGCGCTGGCTCCCGACATGAACATCAAAGCAATGGCCTGCATCATACGCATTCGTATGCGCTTCTTCAAATTCTTTTTCATGATTTACTATTTATAATATTTCTGCGTGTATACTTTTCCATCGGTGGTTAATACCGCCAGGTAAACTCCTTTGGCATGATGGGCAACCGGCAACTGCCTTCTATTGACGCCGGGGTTATAGGATACCTGGTATTTCCCTATCAGACTACCGTTCAGGTTATATATTGCCAGGAGTCCTGTTGCGTTTTTATCAGATCGTATCAGGTAGTCGACGGAGAATGGATCCGTTGAGGAGGTTACTAAAAAAGAAAAGTCATCTGCCTGTCCCTGTGGATCAGCCGCTAAAGCGGCAGGACTTGCCGGCAGCGACCTTGCTGCTGCTGTAGCAAGGATAAGCTGACTGGTCGCCCCTTTTAAGCCGGCAACATTTACGGTGAATTCGATATCCGGGCTAAGCCGGTTGACGGTGATAGCAGGATCGCTGTATAAAATTGAGGAGGCGCTTTTCTTTAAACGGATGGTAATGCTGCCCGTGTTGAGCATGGTTGGATCTGCAACCCCAAAAGCAATGGTATCGGCGTTACTCATCACCATTACGGATGCTTTTTTATTGGCGGATAAATAGGCCGTATCGCCATTAAGCGGAACGTATTGCGTTCCGTTGTTCCAGAAATTGGCGCCGAGCAGACCGTGTAAGCTGTCGTTCACTGCCTGAACATGCTGATCATTTCGCAGTATGGTAATGTCCGGGTTGGCAGCATAGGCGGCTGTCTGCGTGGCAGAGTAACCAGGCAGCAACACATAAGCATAAGTATTATAGCCACTGTCAATGTCGGCGGTATGATTACCGTGCTCCTTCCAAAGCGTGATATATTGCTGGGTTCGCAGCACGGTGCTTTCCCCGGTAGTGACATCGCTCCAGCGGCCTGTCTGCGCTTTGCGTAAACCCCGCAGGACGGGAGAGCCGGGGAAGTAATATCCGATGTCAGCCCCGGCCACATTGCCGGATAAATGTGCCCAGTCAACATTGGTAAAAGTTGCCGGCGAACTTTCCGTGCCGAAACCGGATGCCTGTGTCACACCATTTATCTGAAATGTATTCGAATTATTGCTGTTTATTTTCCGTTGATCGATATAGGTGGATACGGATTTATTGTCGTTGTTGTAGATGGCTGCGCCCAATGCAACGATCTTGCCATCAAAAAGAAACCATGATTTTTTCGCATTGAGGGTTGTGCCGTTCGGAGTGAGAAACATACCCGTTGTACCGAATTTTCCCAGCAATGAAGAACCTCCGACCCAGGCATTGTTGCTGTTACGGTTTTGCGTGGCGGTAACACTGTCTTCTACGGTGGTACCAGGCAACCTGTACGCATTTACTGTTGGCCAGAAGAAGTTGTCGTATTGCAGCAGGTCATTGTTGTACAGATAGGTCATGCCATCCGAGGTATGCCAGCCCTTCAGGTTTTCTCCGTTGATCAGTTCATAATTATAAATACGGGAGGAATGCATGCTGATACCGAATGCGTAGTTGGCACTTTGATAAACTGCTCTATCCATTCCGGAGAACTGCCGGTAGGTGTTGTAGGCTGGCCTCGCTGCTATGGAGGAATCTTCCAGGAGATTCTTGGCGAGGGTTACGGCCATGATCGAGTTAAGGTCTTCGTAAGGTGTAGAGAAGCTGTTGTCGCTGATCAGCCAGTGCTTAACCATGGAGCCGATTCTTGCCGCATCTGCTGAGTCTGCCATCTCTTTCATCAATAACAAGGCTTCTGCCAGCGCCCGTCCCTGGTCATGCTCAGAAGAGGTCCGTCTCGCGATCTCTCTTCCTCTTACCATGCTCATCATGCCGCCTTTGAATACAAGCGGTTCAAAAGCATCGTATACCCAACTCACCACGTTTGATTTTGCCGGGTCGGTGATGTCGCAGGGCGTATCAGCGAAAAAATAGAGAATGTCGGTCAGTGTGCTGAATAATGCGAGACCATATGCGCCATTGTAGGCGTGTTTCTCATGTTGAATGAATGAACCATCTTCATAAAATCCGTCACCGGTATTTACATATTGAAAAACCGGGCTTAGCTGGTCTCTTGCATAGAAGAGCGAAACCGAATCATTTGCGATGAGACTCCGGATCGTCATCGCAGTGCTGGCCCATACGAGGTTGGCGCCGGTATAGTCACCTGTATTGGGAATACAATGCCTCACAGCGTTGGAATAATTGAGGCGTTGCACACTGTCGAGATCGGCATACATTAATACCGCAATATCGTTGAGGCGCAGCGGAACGCCGATGCGATAGTCCCACCAGTTGCCGGAACTTCCGGAACCGGATACGGGCACAACCACCGATTCATTGTAGTGATTCCTGTGGAGCCAATCAAGCGCATAGATAATGTCATTGCGCAACGTGTCATTCTGATAAAGGGCCGCGCCTTGTGTACAATAGGCGAGGGCCATCGTTTTCAAACGGGAATAGCTGGTGGTGAGCTGATCAGAGGAGGTATAATTCAAATCCGTCCAGAGGGTTGTTCTGCCGGTAGTATCCTGCACAAAATTGGTACGCCAGGTAGCGTTGCCGCTGTTGTTAATCGCCTGCACTCTTGTGTTGATTTCCGGATCGGCCATAGAATAATCGCCTCCTGTAAGAAAACTTGCCCATTTATGGCGGAGCGAATCGAAGTTGCCCGGAGATGGCACTACCGGTAATGCCAGTGCATAGCTCTGCAATGTTGTGTAGGTGCCTGAAGCAAGGCTGATGCCGGTGAGTGTGCGTGTAACGGCACCAAGACTGGTATATGTACCGTTCCAGGTGGAAGATGCTGCAATTGTTCCTATGGCATATTTTTCTTCTTCCCTTCCGAAAACGAAATTGAGGCCGGTGAAGCTGTGCAATGTTCCGCTTACAACGCTCGCGCGGCGTTTGATGGAGGGTTCAATTGTGATACCCGCGCCAGCCGTGCCACCTGTGGTATCGGTTATCTCGAAACGGATGATCACGGTGCCGGTTGCAGCTTTCACTCCATTGACAACGATCTGTCTCCGGGAACCGGCAAAGCCAAGAGGGAAGGTGCGTGTGGCAGCGGTAGTGCCCACAGCGAGCGCCAGCCCTCCCTGTACAAAGCTGTTGGTTAAACCTGCCGAACCCGCAAAAGATGGGCTATTGCAGGTTACTGTCTTGCCTTTATTAACATAAACAATCCCCGCGTTAAGCACCAGCGGTACAGAACCCGATCTTAATGTAAGATCGTTTTTGATAATGATGCCGCCGGCATGGTCAATAGTGATTCCGTGGATAGACCGGCCTGAGGGTATCTCGTATCCTTCGGTGATCGTTGTTGACGGGTTGGCGGCTGCTGTATTGGTAAAATAGGTAAGGAATAAAGAGGCACTGCTGCCGAACGTAAAAGGATCTTCCAGTACGCCTGCCTGCGAACGCTCGGTACGCAGGTTGCCTGAACTGGTCGCATTGCCGTTGGGACCTGTACCAACAACCGTATTATCCATGGTGAGGTTTGTACGGTTATTAAAAATGCCGTTCAACAGGATCAGTTTGGAAGAGAGACTGAGGACAACGTTGAGGTTTACGCCATATGAATTATCGATGGTGAGCTGACGGATAACGCTGAATGTGCCGGTGCCGCTGATGCCCGTGACGGCGCTGGCCTGCGCCATGGTAATACCGCCGGTGGTAGAAGGCGTAGTTCCTTCGATGGCATAAGGTGCATAAAAGATTCCGTTATTGGTAATACTGCCGTGTATGATCACCGCCTTTGCAAAGGTTGTATTCGCTTTCACCGCTTTGAGGATACCGGAACTATTGATCACCAGGTGGCCGTTTATTTCCAGTGGATAGGCCGCCGCGGAAAATTCAATCGTGCCCGATAACTCAAGCCTGCCAGCCATCGTATTGGCAGTAGTCTTGTTAACGGTAACAACGGCGCCGCTGACTATCTCGACCGTATCATTGGATGCAGGGAGTACTCCACCTGCCCAGGTAGTAACGTCCTGCCAATTTCCGCCCGTAGCAGTTGATATTTTTCTTGATTGTGCGGAGGTTTGTACCGCAACAAAAAGCAGCAGTCCCAGGAAAAATTTCATGATATAAAAGTTTACAGGTTTATGCTAATGCACGATCCGTCTTTTTTCAGATCGATACGCAAGTGATTCGCACCAATGGTCAGGTTTAACTTTCCTCCAAGTTGTAAAGGATCGCTCAGGGTTAATTTGTTTGAATAGTAATGCAGCAGGCAGGGACGGTCAACCCGCAGGGTTGTTTCGTCAATATTCAAACTGCCGGCTTCATGAAAAGCTGCCATTATCATTCCATCGGTAAAGCGAATAGCCTGGCAGTCTTTATCATTCCGGATGATTTCCCATTGCCGGGCACTTGCAGTCTTTCTATCATCCGGTGATGAACAATAGCTTACCATGTATGCTGCAGCGCTGTCGCTTTGGTGTTCAAGCATGGGTTGAAATATTTTTGCTTTCACCTCCGTCCGCTGTTCTCCTTCGTTAATTGCTTTCCAGGTGCCCGTGCTGTCTCTCAGGATCAGCTTGCCTGAACCCGCTGTGAGCAGGGATATCATCAACCCGTTATGGAATAAATTTTCATTAGTGGAAAAAGAATAGACACCGGGCTTGTTTATTTTTTTGTTTCCGGATAGAACTGGTTCGCGCCAGAGAGATTGATCGATTACTGTGAATACGGGTGCACTGATGTTTTTGCGGTTGAGTCCGGCGATTAAGGCAATCATTTGGTTGCCGCGTATGATCCAGGTTTTACGGGCTGTCAGCAGACTACTGTCTTTACGCAGTGAATAATGCATGGCGGTAAGTCCGCTTTCCCCATCCGTAACAGTTCCTGCATAAGCAGATCTTTCAATTTTCGCCTGCGGATCGAAACTGGTAATGCCGGGCAGGTATTGCCAGTCCCATAGCGGCATCAGGTCAAAATATTCTTTTCCGTCTCTCAGGATATAAACGTTGCCATTATTCAGTAACTGTCCTTTTTTGTTTTCTGAGTTAATAGATTCTGTCGGCAGTGTACGGGTTGAAATGGTCTTGATAAAAATGCTGAAGCCTTGCTGATGGTAAGCTGCAAAATCGCTGTACGGAAAGGAATGAAAGGCGGGTTGACGGCTATTGAGACGATAAGCATTCATCATTTCCTTAATCGCGTCTTTTCGCGAAGTATCCAGGCTCAGCAGGTAGCCCGCTACAGCTTGCAATGACGTTACTTTAAGTTGCCCCTTTCTGCTGACCGCCCGGTCAACGGTTGCGGGGGTGGTGTAATTGTTCCTGGTCATCCATTGCCAGCCATTTAGTACATAGTCTATCAGCAGGCATACCTTGTCAGCAGGGTAAGACCATCTGGTGCCCTGCAGTTGCCAGCCTATGCGCAGCAGGTCATTCAGGTAATCCATACCGTAATGAAAGGATTGGAGCCTGGCGCCATGCTGATGGAAGCTGTAGTCCCGTTGTATGCCTTCCGTTGTATCATTTCTTATCTCGGTGACGATCAACCGGCGGCTGTGTTCAATGATCGAATCATTTTTTATAAAGGCTCCATAATGCAGCGCCAGGTCTGCGCTCCAGATCAGGTTGGCTCCGGTTCCTCTCACACGGTATTGTGCCAACACCTGTAGCGCCGCTTTTCGCTGCTTCTCACTTAAATGATTGCCCGTGATCGCCAGGATGTTTCGCATGAGCTGTGGTACCCCGATTTCATTGTGCCACCAGTTGGGATTCTGGTATTTTTTGTCCAACCAGGTATCCAATGCCTGTGAAAAAATGTTCCATACCCGCTCGTCTTTATAATAAACAGAAGAGCCGGAGGCCCAGGCTATGGCCAGGTCTTTTACCCGTTCCAGGTGAATTGCTGTTTTCCATTTGGATTTGGATAGATCGCTGTAATCAATATCATCCCATCTGTTATTGCTGTTCAGCTTAAAGACATATTTGTCCACTCCGCGAGGCGATGCCTGCTGAATAATATGTCGTGCAAGCCGGCTGATAATCGTATCCGTGTCCGGCACCTGCGGACGTGCTGCAAGTCCGGCGAGCAGGATGCACGTCAGGCAAATAGCCTTCAGGTTGATACCTGCCGCTTTGTATATGCTGAATGTTTTACCAGTCATCGGTACGGAAAGAAGACATGGGAAGTCCTTCGTTATTGTAAATTTCTCCTTTAACCCAATTCCTGAATGCATAACGTATCGCAACCGGGTCTTTTACTTTATCGTTCCACACAATGATCCCTTTTTCCTTGGTGATCAGGGCTTCCGCCGGATAAAACACTTTATCGTTACCTGCCACTTCAAAAAGCGTTACCGGCTTATAATAAGACGTAATTCCATTATCTGCATTCCTGAATTGTATCGTCACCTTGCCGTCTTTGACGGTGTGGGAGAGGTAGGTTGGCCCCGCATAAGCGATGCCTTTATAGGTGTAGGTTTTGTGCAATGCGAGGTAGGCAAGACGGCGGGCTATAATAGCTTTATCAGCCGGGTGGATGCAGGTTTTTTCACCGGCATCCAATGCCACGGCCATGCCGCTGTTGGGAATGGAATCGAGACATTTTAGCTGCGCTTCGCGCAATAGTGCAGCGCCTGTTGAATCGGCCCCGTTGTATTCATAAGGTGCGATCTGAACGTAATAAAACGGGAGACCGGGGTTGTTCCATTTATCTCTCCACGACTGCACCAGTGCGGGAAGAAGCCGTTTGTACAAATCAGGCTGCCCGACATTTGATTCGCCCTGGTACCATAGAAATCCTCGGATACCATATCCTGCCAGGGGTGCGATCATGCCGTGATAAAGCGAAGCGGCAGCCCGGCGGGGTACCGGCATACCACTAAGGTCATTGGGTACTTTAATACCAAAGGCATCGAGGCTGCCCGGCGTCATCCAGGGCTGTATTTGTGAGCCGCCCCAATAAGCGCCTATTATACCGACAGGAATATTCAGCTTTTTCTGCAATAACTGTGCATAGAGATACCCGACCGTACTGAAATATTTTACCACTTCGGCAGCGCTTTCCCGCCAGACGCCGGTGCAACTATCCTGCGGCGTGCCCGCGGCAACACGTTCCATTTTATAAATCCTGATAAGCGGATTGTCCGCCTCCATGTAAATCTCATTTGCGTTGAGTATGGGTTGATTCAATGCTCCCCTTACCGGCATTTCCATGTTGGACTGACCGGAGCAGAGCCATACTTCACCCAAAAGCACGTTGGAAAGCGTTTGGGATTTCGATCCGCTTTTGATGGTAATAGTGTAAGGCCCTCCCGCCTCGCCGGTCTCCACATTCAATTTCCAGGCACCATCGGCGGATGCGGTGGTGGTATAGGTTTTATTATTCCAGGACGTCTTTATGCTTACTCTTGCATTTTTGTTGCTTTTGCCCCAGATCGGCGGTGTCGAATTACGCTGCAGTATCATGTTGTCGGCAAACAAGGATGGCAGTTGAACCTGCGCCTGTAGTGCCCCGGGGATTATCAATAGCAAGACAAGTACACTGCTGAAAAATATGTTTCTATATAACTGCATGAATGGTTAGGGTTCAACGATTACATCAACGCTCTGAACAGTTTCCTTTTTATCATCAATATTTGCATTCGCTGCAATGAAATAGGCTTTATAGGTGCCGGGCTTCTCATAGATATGCGAGAAGCTGGTGAGTTTTGCATCTGCAATACCTTTGATGGCAACAGGTCTGTCAGGCCCCAAATCAACTTTACCGGTGCTGAAACCCTTTGTGATCACCCAGGTTTCATTGGTAAGTGTTGACGGGGTTACGGCTGTGCCAACAAGGGAAATAGTAGAGGCGGAAATAGTAGTGGCAGATGGTTCGGTGAGCGGATTCTGCTCAACCGTTGTAAAGCCTGAAGTGGTCATATTGCCGATCACCTGTGTACCAAGTGAGGCAGTGGTAGAGCTGAGGTTGAAGTTTTGCACCCTCCAGGTACGGCGTGTGCCATACGTGGCCGAAGGCCGGTAGATATATTTAAATGCGATATACAGGGGTTTTCCTTCCTGCACGAGGTCTGTAATGTCTTTGACTCCGGAAAGCGTGTAGGTTGTTCCCGTTCCGATTGTAAACCGGTTGGTGATATCTGTCCAGCTAGCTTGCTGTACGTTACTGAATGCTGTATAGTTTCCATTGAAATCCGAAGAAGCCTGCACGGAGAATTGATTGGCTTGTGTACCATACTGCACAGCGGTATTGAAGGAAAGTTTAAGGGCTCCCTGTTCCAACACGCGTCCTTCCCGGAAATTGTAATCGTGAAATACTTCACCGGAGAAAAAGCTGATCAGGCCCGCATCTCCTTTAAACTGAAATGTAACGGGTTCGCCGGCTTTGAAGGTGATGGCCGGCAGGCTTACTTTCAGATCCGGTTCACCACCATTCACCTCTATTTTTTTTGAGCAGCCTGTTTGCGCGAGAACGGTTATCAGCAGGATGATACCGGTTGTTATATTGGTTGTAATAGCTTTTACCATTGTTATCGTTTTTACCAGTTATTATTTTGCACCAGGCTTTTATTCAGCGCCATTTCCCTTGCCGGGATCGGGAATAGCAGATGTTTATCGGAAACGTTCCTGAACGTAAGTGCGTAATACTGACCTGATGCCTCCAGGGCAATCAGGTTTTCAATGCCTTTCATGGTTGGCACGAAGATGCCCCAGCGGATCAGGTCTTGTTTCCGCAGCAATTCGAAGCACAATTCCCTCGAACGTTCTTTGATGATCTCCTGGAAGAAAGATTCGTGGTCCATACCGGAGAGGTCATATTCATTCGGATTTGGTGCGTTGGGTAATAATTTTCCGAAAGCCCGCTTTCTCACGAGGTTGATGGCATTATATGCTTCCTGGGTCGGGCCGTGGTTTACTTCATTATCTGCTTCGGCGAACATGAGTAATACATCCGCGTACCGCAGCAAGGGCATGTTCTGCGGTGTTGCATTGTTTGATTTAGGTGTGAGGAGCTCGTACTCCCGTCTGAATTTTCCGATATTTCGTGTCCACAACGCGCTGGCGGGTGTATTGGCTTTCATCACCTTAGTGGTTCCTGAATAAGAGAATGGTGCAATGGCCCAGTCGCGACGGAGATCGGCAGCGGCATAAGAATTGAATAATTTAGAAGTGGCATTGATAAATCCATAAGCCACACCGATGGTTTGATCCGTAGATTGGATACCATTCCATGCGCCGACACATCCCGTTTCATTATAGGCATTCGTGTTGTTGCCCCAGAACTCTACTTCCCAGATGCTTTCTTTGATGTCATATTTATCCTGAGCGTAATTGATGAAGACCTGTGAGTAATCCGGGTTCAGGGCATGGGCGGAAGCGGCATCGTCCATTATTTTCTTTGTCCAGGTCCTGGCCATCTCGTACTTGCTTATGTCGCGCAGCGGTTCACCTGCCATGAACAGGCAAACCCTTGCCAGTAATCCTCTCACGGCGGATTTGTTGATCCGTCCACCATGACCGACCGTACCGGCTGGCAGCACGAGGGTTTCGGCTTCTTCCATATCGGTAAGCACCTGTGCATATACGTCCTTGACAGAAGAGCGGGCAACAGCCGTTTCATTCGCAGATGTAGTGGGCTGTGTGATCAGGGGAACGCCCCCCCAATGCTGCACCAACAGGAAATAGTAATATGCCCGGAGGAAGAGCGCTTCGCCTTTGATCACATTTTTGATATCGTCTGCCACTTCCGTAGCGGATGGAATGTTCGCCAGCAATACATTCGCCCGGTTGATGCCATCATACAATGACTTCCAAAGGTTCTGTACATCGTTGTCAGTCGGGGAAAAATTATAAACCTGTACGCCGGCTACAACGGTGTTACGGGCATAGAATCCTTCATCGGCTTCATTGCCCATCCTTGCCGTATAGATTTGTTTATAAAAGCCTGCGTCTCCCATGACATCGTACACAGCGGCAAGCGCAAAATTCAATTGCTTCTCCGTTTTATAGTAGGTGACAGGGGAAAGAAAATCGGTTGGTGTCGTATCCAACATTTTATTACAGGCTGTCAGCGCTAATCCAGCTGTCAGCAGCAATAGGCAGGTAAATCGTTTCATCTTGTGTTTATTTAGAATGGTCTGATGAACTTTTGTTGACTAAAATGATTTCGTTGCAATACGTCAATGCCTGTTTTAAAAACCGGCACGTATGCCAAATACAACGGTACGTGCATGCGGATAGGCCGAATAATCGAAGCCCGGCGTCAGCACACTGTTGCGTACAGATACTTCAGGATCCATTCCCGAGTAATTTGTCCAGGTCAGCAGGTTTTGTGCAGACAGGTTTATGTTGAGTGATTTCATGGATATTCTGCGCAGGTATTTAGCAGGAACATCATAACCAAACGAAAATGTTTTCAATCGCAGGTACGAGCCGTCTTCCAGTACACGGGAAGAATGCCGGCCGGCAGGGCCCTGGCCACCCGCTCTGAAATTGGCGTTCGTCTGGTTATCCGGTGACCAGCGGTTCATATAGGATTTGTATTGGTTGAGATCGGTAACCAGTAATGTATTGCCTTCGAAAAAAAGACGGTTGGCGTTGTAAATATTATTTCCGTATGACCATTGAAAGAAAATGCTTAGTTGGAAATTTTTGTACCGGAAGTTGTTGGTGAATCCGCCTACATGTTTGGGCATTCCATTGCCGATAATGGCCTGGTCGTATGCATCAACCACACCATCTCCGTTAAGATCCCTGTATTTGATGTCGCCTGGTTGAATGGTGCTCCGTTCATTTCCGTTGGTGGCAATCTCCGGTTTTAATGTATACGTGTTATTGGCATTGATAAAATCGTCGTACTGGTATACTCCATCGTAAATATAACCGTAGAACATACCGGCCGGCTGACCTACCTGCGATAAGTACAGCGGTGAGTTATTGTATTGCGTAAATACGCTGACGAAATTGAACAGGTTTTGCTGGTCGCCGGAAAGTGCCAGGATCTTGTTCCGGTTAAAGCTGACATTAAAACTGGACTCCCAGCGGAAATTATTTTTGTTGATGTTAGTCGTATTGAGACTTATCTCAATTCCTTCGTTGCGGATCTTGCCGATATTTCTATAGGCTTTTTCATAGCCGGATGTAAAAGGCACATCGGCAAAGAAGAGCAGGTCGCTTGTGTTCTTGCGGTACAGATCAACGGTAAGGTTGATTCTTTCTTTAAAGAAACCGAGATCAATTCCGGCATCCAGTTGCGCGGTACTTTCCCATTTCAATTCAGCGTTGCCAAGGTCATTTGGGATCACTCCGTTTATTGGGGTTCCGTTATTAAAAGAGTAGGAGTAGCGGATCGGCATCATCAGGCTGGGGAGGTAGGCAAAATCCGCTACGCGGTTATTACCGGTGACACCATAGCTGGTCCGTATTTTGGCAGAAGAGATGATACGGTTGTTTTTCAGAAATTTTTCTTCGCCGGCATTCCACGCGAAAGCACCGGATGGGAAATAACCCCAGCGATAGCCTGGTGCAAACTTGGAAGAGCCGTCACCACGCAGGGTGGCGGTAAAAAGAAAGCGCGAGTCGATACTGTAATTGGCCCGGCCAAATACAGAGACAAGTGTTGAACGGCTTGAGGAAGATCTTATGCTGTAGGGCGTGCCTTCATCGAGACCATCAATGCCGAGTTCTTCATTAGGCACCAGCGTTGCTGCGTACCCGTTGGTGCTCACAGATGTCTGTTGCATGGAAAAGCCTGCCAGCAGGTTCAGCTTATGATTGTGCCGGAGGTTTCTGTTGTAATTGAGTGTGTTCTCGTTGATCCAGATATTACGTTCGGCGTAGGTTACCGAACCCCATTGTCCTCTTGTATTGAGCGGATTTAGTGGTGAGCCCTGTGTTGTTTTTGAATTATAAAATGCATCATTCCTTTGCACACGGCTGTTGAGTGCTCCCGTAGCGCGGAAGGTAAGGTCGCGGGTTATTTTATATTCCAGGTAAGCATTGGCGATGATATCGGTGATCTTGCCTTTTCGGTATTCGTTGTCGTTGGTAATAACGGGGTTCAATCTTATTTCATTATTCGTCAGGTTTTCAGGATCAGATTCTTCCTCCAGCAGGTTGATGGCCGATGCCGCCACCGGACGGTAACCCCATACGCGATATAACAGGGCGGTGGATTGATTGCTTTCCGATTCAGGATTTGATACGGGCTGACCATTGGTTGCAGTCCTGCTGTAGTTGATACTGACGCCAGCTTTCAATTTGGTACTGATCGTTTGATCGATGCCGATTCTTCCCTGGTAGCGTTTAAAGCCCGAATTGCGCAGTATGCCGTCCTGGTCAAATATAGAGCCGGATATATTGTACTTGGTTTGCGCATTTCCTCCGCGCAGGCTCAGGTTATACATGCTGGTGATGGGTGTGTTGGCCAGTATAGCATCCTGCCAGTCGACGCCTTCCAGCCCCCTGTAATCTTCCAGTGTTTTATTATACGGCTGCAGGTAACGATCCTGTGTTACCTGCGGTTTTAACTCGAGATTGTATTCTACAAAATCGTAAGGCGTCATCATGTCCATTTTCTTCCGGATTGATTGAAACCCCTGCGACGTACTGAAGTTTATGGCCATCTTTCCGGCTTTCCCTTTTTTAGTGGTAATCACGACAACGCCGTTTGCGGCGCGGGCTCCATATATGGCCGTAGCTGAAGCATCCTTAAGAATGTTGATCGATTCTATATCTTCATTGTTAACGGCGGCAGCCTGCAGGTCTTCAACAGGAAATCCATCGATTACATACAAGGGAGCATTTGATTGCGTAAGGGAATTGGCACCGCGGATAATAATCTCCTGCGTCACGCCGGGCTGGCCATCGTTGGAGCTGACCTGCACGCCCGCTATCCGGCCTGCCAATGCTTCCGTAAAAGAAGCAACCGGTGCCTTGTTCAGGTCTTCCATGTTTACCTGCGCCACCGAACCTGTGAGATCTTTCCGGTTAACCGCACCATATCCAATGACCACTACATCGGTCATGCTGTTGTCTCCATTCTTCAACGTTACGGTAAGGGGCATTTTCTGTGGCACCGGTATTTCGGTTTTTTGATACCCGACATAACTTACTTCCAGCACTGCCTTTCCACCGGTAACGTCCCTGAGTTGAAAATTTCCTTTTCCGTCGGATATGGTGACTGCGGAAGTCGATCCCTTAATAGTTATCGAAGCGCCTGCCAGGGGCATTGCTTCTTCATTCACTACCTGGCCATGAATCAGCAAGCCGTTTGTTTGCGCAGGCAGGGTGTCTTTAGCTGATCCTGTTGAAAGGCCGGGTTGATTCTTCGTTATCGTAATGGTTTTGTCCCTGCCCGTCCAGCTGTATTGGTCTCCCAAAGCCGCCTTTAATACCTGGTCGGTGGTGGCGCTGCTGAACTGAAGGTTGACTTTTTGCTGATCGTTCAACTGTTGATTACTATAAAAAAAGGAAAAGCCTGTCTGGGACCGGATATACCGGAATACCTCGGACAATGTGGCCTGTTTAAATTGTACGGAATATTTACCCGACGGCATTTGGGCGTTTACGGAATGGATGACGGTACAGGCAACAACCAACAGGAGTAACCGGAGGGAATTCTGTAATGAAATAAACATAAGCAATCGTTTGGTCGATACGTTTTGTCTTTAGACAGGGATGATGCAATACAGGGTGACATTTTGAAGAAATAAATTAAATAAAATAGTAGGTTTGGGGTCTAACGACTGCTATTCCTACCATGTCAACGACGGATCAAACACTACTACACCGGATGCAGCAGGGAGATGAAACCGCATTCGGTGATATATTCTCTCACTTCCACAAGCGCCTGCTGATGGAAGCTTTTTTTCTTTTGCAGGATGAGCAGCAGGCAAAAGACATCGTTCAGGAGATCTTTATCGAATTCTGGAACAAGCAGCACTGGAAAAATATTCATTCGCTGGGTGCCTATCTCGGAACGGCCGTTAGAAACCGCTGTCTTAATCATCTGCAGTCATCCAGGACCGCCGAAAAAAGACGGGCCGCTTACGAATATTTGACAAACGGGCAGCACGAAGCGGAAGATGCCCATACCCACACAGACATCCAAAAAGATAACAGGCTTGATCAGATGCGCGTAGCTATTGACGAACTGCCCGAGAAAACAGCGGAAATCTTCCGGCTGTACTACCTGGAGAAAAAAAACCGCCACACCGTTGCCGGAGAACTCGGCATCAGTGTCAATACCGTTAAGACCGTATTGTCTCGGGGATTAAAAGTTTTACGGTCAAAACTCAAATAGCTGTCACCCGTTTCATTGAATCACTGTCTAAACACAACCATGGAATACGACCTGGACCATATAAAAAACCTCATCTTTGAAAAATTAAGCAACACTATCCACCCGGATAATGATGATTTGCTGCAATCGTTGATCAGCAAACCCGGCCCTGCCCAGGATTTATGGAATAAAGTGAGCTCATTTTATAAGGAAGAAGAAACGCAAAACTTTTTATCTTCTGTAGACACAGCGGAAGAATGGCGGGTCATTGAGCAAAGGATTAAAAAAAGAACGCAAAAAGCGAAGGTGCTGGGGTTATTGATTCCATCTGCAGTTGCTGCTTCCGTAATCCTTGCAGTCTTCCTGTTGCGGCCCTTTTTCACCTCTCCCGGGAATACAGGCATCGCCCAGGGACCTGGTATCAAAAAAGAAGAAAACATTATTTTCCAGGTAGAGGGTGCTGCGGCCATCAGCCTCGATGATTCCACCCGGCAAACAATCGAGGCCGGCGGAGGTACGACACTGACGACCGATGGCAAATCGCTGACTTATGATGCAGGCAGCAACAAATGGGCGCGGATTGTTGTACCCGCCGGAAAAGACTACAAAATACAATTATCGGATAAGTCGGAGTTATGGATCAATTCAGCTACTACCGTGCGGTTTCCCATGAATTTCTCCGGAAATAAAAGGGAGATAGAAGTAAACGGCGAAGCTTATCTGAAAGTGTCTGCCGATGCCGCACATCCCTTCGTGGTACATTTACCGGGGGCAGATGTGGAGGTGCTGGGCACCCAATTCAATCTCAACAGTTATGATAGCGGACAGGTCAGCGTTGCGCTGGTAGAAGGCAAAGTAAACCTTAGTTCTGTGGCAGGCAAAGTGAAACTCAGGCCCGGCCAGCAGGGAACGGTTGTAAATGCGGCGGCACCGGCAGTCAGTGTTTTTGATAAGGAAGAAGTACTGTCGTGGATGGAGGGCTACTATCATTTTCACAATGCGCCGTTGTCGCAGATAGCTGGGATACTGGAAAGATGTTATGGATATACAGTGGTAATAAGCAATAAAACTGTTGCGCCGAAGCGTTTTACCGGGATGATCGATAAGCATAAATCCGTCACAGATTTTTTAGACAGGTTGTCGGGTGGGGGCGAAGTGAGTTATACATTTAAGGGTGGGGTTGTTTATTTGAACTGATGGACAGCGGCCTCTCCGTCCCGGACGAAGCACCCGTCGGAACCTCCCTTCAAAAAGGTCTCAAAATCCAGACAGTCCGCGGTTTGTACTATCTTCACCGCTCAAAATTATCGTTCACCTGCCGCTCCGATTAGTTATGCGCATACTGTGTGTTATCGTACTCTTTTTCTCCCTTTCTGCCCGTGCCCAGGTCTCTCCAACCCGCATCCCCGATAAAGAATTGTTTGCCATCGGCAAAATATGGGGACTTCTAAAATATTACCATCCCGTTACCTCGCAGGGAAAGATCGATTGGAACGCTGAACTGCTGAAAGTGCTCGAAGGACCTGCCACCACCAAAGCCTCGCGCGTAGCAGATCAATGGATTCTGTTGCTTGATAAACTTCCGTTCGACACCATTTCACCCGCCGCCTTTACATGCGACAGCCTCACCAAACGCAACTACGATCTCCGTTGGATCGATAAGCAGGGTTTGTCAACGGTAGCCCGCCAACGGTTCAGAAAACTGGTGGATCAACCTGCCAACATCGGCTTCTATTACACGCGTTCGGAGAAAGAACCCATCCGGTTTAATTCAAACAGTGAAAAAGTATTTACTGATTGGAAACTCGATTATGCCTGGATCGATCTGTTCCGAACCTGGAATGCCATCGAATATTTTTATCCGTATAAATACCTGCTCGATAAGAAATGGGACAATGTATTGAAGGAGATGATCCCGGTATTCCGTAGCATCCATTCAACCGCTGCCTATAAAAAGGCAATCATGCTGCTGACCGCCAATATCCAGGACACGCACACGAGTCTCGAATCTACTTACCAGTATGATGTGTTGGGTAAATTGACTTCACCTTTTTCTTTCCAGGTAGCAGATGGCTCGGTGATAATCACTGTGATCAAAGACGCCGGGAAAGTGAAAGCTGCCGGTCTCAGCCTGGGCGATCGCATCACCCATATCAACAACGAACCGGTCAACAGCATCATTCAGCGTTACAGCAAATTCATACCAGCTTCCAATAAGTCGGTGCTGAATCGCGAAGCCTATAACTTTCTGTTCAGTTCCAATGACTCCGTTTGTGTGATAAAGGGACAGCATGTAGATGGCTCATCTTTCTCCGGCGTGAAACTGACGCGCATTGCGCGCATCTTCCTCGATGAATGGGACCAGGACGGCATTCCTAATTATCATTTGCGTTATAAAGGGAAAGATCATGAATTTCTTGTATGGAACCAGCAACTCGGCAAACTGGATCCCGCATTTTTCCTCGATGATAAAGCCTATTTCGAATTTGCATCGCTTACCCTGAAAGACATCGACAGTTTGCTGCCTGTTGCCATGACCAAAAAAGGAATGGTGATCGACCTGCGGGGCTATAATAACAACGGTGCGTTGCTGCGCATCTTCGACTACCTGTTTACCAGTCCTCAACACTTTGGCATCAAGACACATGCTGATTTTAATCGCCCCGGCATGTATTGTTTTGAAGATAATATCATCACCCCTGAACTTAAATTAACGGGTAAAAATAACCCCGACGCATACAAGGGCAAAGTAGTAGTGCTGATCAATGAGTATACGCAAAGCGCGGCAGAGATGTGGGGAATGATATTCAAGCGCATCCCCGGGGTAGTGTTTGTTGGCAGCCAGACCGCCGGTGCTGATGGCAACAAGACTTCTATTCGCCTGACAAATGGAAATCGCATCATTTTTTCCGGCCTGGGGATTTATTATCCCGACGGAGGAGAAACCCAGCGCATCGGCATAAAACCGGATGTGGTGGTGAGGCCCACGGTCAGCAGCATCCGCAATAAAGAAGACCTGCTGCTGCTGAAAGCATTCGAAATCATCGATCAGCAGAAATAATTGTTGCTCCCCGGCATAGCTCTTTTCTATTGCAGAAAACTGTGCTAATTTAGTAGGATAACAAGGCTGCCTGATGACGACACCTCTGCCACATTTGGATGACCGGGCCCTGCTCGAAGTGCTGACCCTGTCCGATGATCCCACGACTATTTTTACGAGTGAGGAGCTGCATATCGGTTTTGTAAACGATGCCATGCTGCGATTTTTCGGCAAAGACCGCAGTATCGTCGGCAAGACATTGATCGAAGGCGTCCCCGAGCTGGCGGGCCAACCCTTTATCGATATCCTGAAGGAAGTGTGGCGGAGCGGCCAAACATACCGCGCACAGGATATGCCCGCACAATTGGAAAGCGATGGCGTACTTACTACCAGTTATTTTGACTTCGAATACAGGGCTCTGGCGGATGAAACAGGCAAAACCTATGCTATCCTTCACCGCGCCACCGATGTAACCGCCAGAATAGATGCCCGCCTTCAACTTCTTCACAAAGAAAAAGAAGAACAAACACTCATCGAAAAACTCGCCATTTCCAATGAAGGACTTTCAAAGGCAAATGAAGCCTTGCAGGAAAGCATAGCAGAACTGGCCTCCAGGAATAATCAATTGCTGCTGATCGAGGAGGAACTGATCGGTCTCAATCACCAGCTTCACGAGAAAGAGGAAAACCTGCGACTCACCATAGAGGCAGCCAGACTGGGAGTGTATAGCCTTGACATTGCGTCCGGTGTGGTTACGGTAAATGAATACTGCCGGGAAATATTCGGCTTTCCGCCTGATGCGGTTATTACCGCTGCCGATGGATTTAATATGATGGAAGAAGATGCTCCGCGTGTTGAACGGGCTATGCGCGATTCCATTGAACAGGAAATCCTGTTTGACCAGGAATACCGCATCATCCGCAGAACAGACGGCAAGCTCCATTGGGTAAGATCAGTCGGCCGCGCGTTAAAAAGAGATGACGGACAAAAAACTACTTTCTACGGCACCATTGCCGATATCACGCAACGTAAAGAGGAAGAGCAGCGCCGGAATGATTTTATCGGGATCGTCAGCCATGAATTGCGCACACCACTCACTTCATTGAGCGGATATATACAGGTATTGGAATTGAATGAATGCGTGACGGCCGACGCCGCTGCCGTCAACATTATGATACGTGCCAAGCGCCAGGTGGATCGCATGACCGCGTTGATCAGCGACTTCCTGGATGTGGCAAGAGCGGGAGAGGGCAAAATTGAATTAGTCAAAAAACAATTTAATATACTTGAGGTAATTGAAGCCGTGCGTCATGAAAACGAGGTGACGATTGCATCCCACACGCTTGAGTATGCCCCGTTGATGCCGGCTGTAGTAGAGGCGGATGCTGCCAAAATCGAACAGGTGCTGGCCAATCTGGTGGGCAACGCAGTTAAATATTCACCAAACGGAAGTAAGATCATCATTTCATCTGTCGTGGAAAAGGATCAGGTGAAGATCAGTGTGCATGATGAAGGGATTGGTTTAACTCCGGAAGAGGTGCCCCTGGTATTTGACCGCTTTTTCCGTGCCAACAATGAGAAGACAAAATTCGTGAAGGGTTTTGGCATCGGCCTGTATATCTCGCGCGAAATTGTTGAACGGCACGGAGGAAAAATCGGGGTGCAGAGCGAAGCCGACCAGGGAAGCGTCTTCTGGTTTTCACTGCCGTTGGCGGATTTACTGTAAATATCTTTATTCAATCTTCTGATCAATATTGTGTGATCACACATTGGTGTGATCGTGCTGGTATCCATCCTCCCGGCTACCAGTTTCAGAAAAATTTATACCTGCTATCGAAATAATTCGATTGTAAAAAAGCTTACAACGATCTATCTTTGCGGCCCCGAAAGCAACCAACAAGCCGTGCACTTTTTTCCGGGAAAAATTTTACAGCTTTAACAATGTAATTTGCTGGTTTTCATTGTAAAGTAAAGCCATAGGTTCAAGCCTTGTGTAAATAAACAATTGACCGTAACTGTCAATTTTGAACAATTTTTAAAACGAGAGATCGGATAAAATCAGATAAAACACGAAAGTCTAAATCAAAAAAAAGTAAATGAAAAAATTCTACACAATTCTCTTTTCACTGGCAGGTTGTTTTAATGTGGCATTCTCGCAATGCACACCGGCTACAGTGAGAGGTACAGCGAACCTGAACACCCCCAATTACACGTTAAACACGGCCTTTAATTCCGGTAATGCGGCGCCTGCCACCATTAATAACCTGAGTAGCGGCATGTTTAGTTTTACCGGCAGTGTGGCAGGCAATGCAAGATGGGGTAATGGTATACAAATCCAGAACGACGCAACCGTGGGCAATTACATTTATGTACAACCCAACAATACGAATAATACAAGTACCGCTAATATCGCCACGTACACGATCGATTTTGCGGAAGCCGTTACGAACTTCTCGCTGCGCTGTGCCGGACTTAACAACCAGGACCAGCTTAGAATTACGGCTTTCAACGGAGCCACGCCCATAACGATCTCTGCCGCCAACTTCTCCGATAACGTGGCAGATCCCGGTAATTCGGGTACGATCGTGATATCGAACGGCAATACCTTAACAGGCAACAACACTGCCGGCGGTACATCTGTTAACACCAACCGCATCACGCTGAATATTCCCGGCCCGGTAACGAGGATCGTGATGACCAGCGGTAAGGCAGATGCCAACAATACCAGCACGGTTACTTTGGGCTTTACATCTGTTGCTTACACGCGCTGTGTAAAAGTTCCGCCGGATATCAATGCTACATTCGTAAACACGGCTGTTACCGGTAATGTTGGCACCAACGATATCCAGCCCAGCGGTACCACGTATGGCACAGCGGTAGCGAAGCCGGGTAACCCCACATCTGCATTACCTGTTATCAATGCCAATGGTACTTATAGCTTTACCGCAGCGGTTGCAGGGGTGTATAAATTCTCCGTGCCGATGTGTCCCGGAAGTGTCGTGTCGCCCGATTGCCCGCTTATTGACCTGATCATTACGGTAAGCGATGCAAATGCCACCACCAATAAGCCTTTTGCCAATACGGATATGGCTACTACGCCAATTAACACCGCAGTGACCCTCAATACGCTGGCAAACGACAAAGCCGGAAACAATACCTCTGTGTCGTTGAATGCTTCATCTGTTATTATTACGCAGGCTCCTTTGCGCGGTACGGCAACGGTTAACAGCAGCAATGGCAACATTACCTATACACCGAACAACGGTTATACAGGTTACGATACACTGATTTACCAGGTTGCCGATCTGTCGTCGCCAACGCCGCAGACAGCTACGGCTTATCAGATCATCACCATCCTGCCGGCTGCAAGAGCCAACAGCACCCTGGCGTCCGACGACTATAACAGTACAAGACTGAATACAGCTGTATCCGGCAGTGTTGTAATCAATGACAGCGATCCTGAAGGCAATCCGCAAACGATTACACCTCAAAACACGACTATCTCAGGTAGAGGAACGTTGTTACTCAGTACCAGTGGATTCTACACCTTTACTCCTGCAACGGGCTACAGCGGACCTGTAAACTTTCCTTACCAGGTTTGTGATGACGGATCACCGGTGGCTTGCGCAAACGCAACACTGTATCTGCTGGTGTTCCCTTCAGCAACAACACTTCCGCTGACACTTACGTCATTCAACGCTACCGTTAGTGATCGTGACGTGAAACTGAACTGGACAACCGATCATCAGGATAATGTAAACCGTTTTGAGATCGAACGCTCAGCGTTTGCCTCCAACGCATTTACCGTGGTGGGTACGGTAGCCGTAAATAATGGTTTGTCCGGCAGCTATGCTTTCACCGATGTGAACGCCAAAGCATTTATGGAGAAAGGATACTACAGGTTGAAGATTATCGACAACGATGGCCGGTACAGCTATAGCCGCGTCAACCTGGTCAATTTCGGCAGCCAGATGGTTACGTCTGTAAACCCGACGCTGGTAACAGGTGGCCAGACTGTTACGCTGTATACTGGCGCGTCTGCCAGCAGACAGACTTATACCGGCGAAATATATAACCAGGGCGGACAACTGGTACGTAAATGGACAGGCACGATTGGTCAAAACAAACAGATTGAAACTGCTGAACTGCAGAAAGGTGTGTATGTGATAAGAGTAACGCAGGAAACAGGTGCGGGCTCAACGAACAAATTCATTGTGCAGTAATAAATAAGCGCCTTATTTTTTCTGACGCCTCCCGGACTAACTGTCCGGGAGGCGTTGGTTTTTAGAGGAGATTGATCAGCCGGTTGAATATGGAAGGGGTGAAAACAATCTTGTGTTTCCCCTCCGCCTCCTACAACTTAATACTTATTACTTTTTGAATTTTGACTTTTGAATTAAAAAAAGCTACGCCAATGCGTAGCTTTTTCATTTTCCAGGGTCAGCTTAATATTATTAACGAAAAGTTGCCGCCCGTCCTTGTGTGGTGGTGCGGTTGCCTTGTGTGGCATCGAGTGTACCATTCTCCACAAATCGGATCTGCACGCTGTCTGCTGCATTTCCTGATCCGGGATTACCTAACAATAATACGGTGTAAAGTTTGCGCGCTTCGGTAGTGATCGTGCGTTCTTTACTAATGGAACCGCCATTGCTCACGCGGATCGTAGCGGAACCGGGCGTAGCAGCCGTAAAACCATTTACTTTGGTAAAGGCGGCCTGCTCATCAATCACGTTGCTGCCACCTGCCGATACGGTTACCGTAGGGCGGGAAGAATCGGGAATGGCATTGATATAACGGATAAATGCCTTACCGGTGGATGCATCGAGCGAATCGAATGCATCATGGGTAATGACTGTTTGGTAAGTACCATTGGCACCTACCAGGAATGCGGAATAATACAGGCTGTCGCGGAATTCCGCGTTGGCTGTTGCGAGTGTATTACCGGTGTAAAACTCATAGGCTTCTACACTGCGCGGGCCGGTATAAATGCCCAGATAACCACCGGTGTAATTGGTAAACGCCAGCGGTGTGTTGCTGATAGGACTGCCCGATAAGGCAAAACCTATCGAATTCTGGTCACGCGCCAGGTTAAAAGCCATGAGGCCGGAAACAGGCACGGTGGGATTGTCATTTTTATCTTTGAGACATCCGGTAAAAATAATAGCTGCACTGGCAACAGAGAGAGTAACTAACAGGATACGTTTCATACGCTGCTTTTAATTTTTCGAGGTTAAAAAATCGGGAGCAGTGGATTGGTTCAAACGGTAACCAAATAGGTTAACAAAATAGTGCCAAAAGCGGCTGACGCTTGTCTACAGGCGGGATGTTATGAGCATCTTAACAGGAGGCGGCTGCAACATGAGCGTCAGGCGGTTAGGAGCAAAGAAAAAACAAGAAAATGCGGGCAATTTGGGTGAAAAGTGTTAGTTTTGCTGCCCCTGACCTGAAAAGGTCGAATGTTCGGGACGTAGCGCAGCCCGGTAGCGCACTTGCATGGGGTGCAAGGGGTCGCTAGTTCGAATCTAGTCGTCCCGACTAATAAGGAAGAGGCTCTAAGCAATTAGGGCCTTTTTTTTATGCTTCATCACATATACATTTTACAAAGCCTGAGGGACAGCAAGTATTACATCGGTTACACAACGGATGTAGAGGCACGTCTAAAATTTCATAATGCGGGGTTGCAGCGGTCTACCCGACACAGGATACCGTTCCGGTTGGTACTGACGGAGCATTACTTAACAAAACAGGAAGCACTCAAGCGTGAAAAACAAATCAAGTCCTGGAAAGGTGGGCGGCCCTTTAAAGAATTAGTATCAGGGACGTAGCCCCGTCTTTGGCGGGGCACTTGCATGGGGTGCAAGGGGTCGCTAGTTCGAATCTAGTCGTCCCGACCAACGCAAAGCCCTTCAACTATGTTGAAGGGCTTTTTGCATGGAGCCGTGTCGAGGGCTTGACCGCGTAAGCGGATCCGTGTAAAAAGCAAACCGCCTCTGGCGGTTGGGCTTTCGTTGAGAACCTCCCCATCCAAAGATCATCGCAGATAATCTGGTCGTCCCGACTAATAAGGAAGAGGCTCTAAGCAATTAGGGCCTTTTTTTTATGCTTCATCACATATACATTTTACAAAGCCTGAAGGACAGCAAGTATTACATCGGTTACACAACGGATGTAGCGGCGCGTCTTAAATTTCACAATGCGGGGTTGCAGCGATCTACCAAACACAGGATACCGTTTCGATTGGTACTGACGGAGCGTTACTTAACGAAGCAGGAAGCGCTGAAGCGAGAAAAACAGCTTAAATCCTGGAAAGGCGGCAGCGCGTTTAAAGCTTATTATCGGGGACGTAGCCCCGCCGTTGGCGGGGCACTTGCATGGGGGGCAAGGGGTCGCTAGTTCGATCCCGAGGTATTATCTGCCGGCCTTACTTTTTTCATTTTTGATAGACTTATTTAACTTTGCCTTTCCGGAAAACGGGATGTAGCGCAGCCCGGTAGCGCACTACGTTCGGGACGTAGGAGTCGCTGGTTCGAATCCATTCATCCCGACTAAAAAAAAGCCTTCAGGTCATTGGATATGAAGGCTTTTTTAGGTAGAATAAATTTTTTCCTCTTGCTGGTATTTGCTCCGCCGTTCCGTCACTTTATAATTTGTTTCTTGAATTTAGCTTCTCTAAGCATTTCTTCTGGCGGTTCTGCTCCGACAGAATTCGGTCCCTTACTACCCGGTTCAAATGGCTTAATTGAAAACCGTGTTGAAGATAATTGCAAATGCTCAGTAGCGTAATGCCGGCTTGAACAAAAAATGATAAGAGTTACCACTGTACAAATGTTGCTGGTCAAGCCATGCTTTTACCAATGCATTGGTTGTATACCGTTTTGTTATTTTAGTCCGTTAATCATATCCACCCAACGTTGTTCTTTATATAATACTTTAAAAGGAGGTTGTGACAGCAATTGCATTTTGGTCAAAGTTCTTCTCGCATAAAGCAAGTTCAAAAAGTCCAAGGAGATACTTTTATATTTTTCATCTTTATCTATTGCTCCAATCTTTGAAAAAATAATTGCTGCATCAAGATTGTCTGTATTGCTCATCCCGCTTAAAAAGGTAGAAGCTGTATTATAATAGTCATACGATTTTTGAAAGTCCTTTTTTGAATAGAAATATTTTGCACTGTCCATTAGCAGTTGAACATTCGCATTCGCTGCAGAATCATTATACCTTGCTTGTGCAGTTGTTGGTTGCTGGTAACTAAATCCATATGTAAGCGCATACATCTCTAATGGTTGTAATCCTATTTTTCTCCTTCGCTCATTAACCTTATTTTCTTCTTTAATAGGTCTGAAGCGTGCAGCTTTTCCATTCATTGTCCATTCTACTTGTGTTCCGTATAATTGCTTATAATTAAGATTACATTGAACCCTGTCATACAGAAAAGCATAATTTTCCATATTGAGCTCTTTTGTACCTTTTAGTTTTTCCATAGCAAGCAAGGCTGTTTGCTGAAACATTACATCCTGGTCTGCATGCTGAACAATAAGCCATAAATTATTTTGACCATCTTTTCCAATTTGTGATATTTTAATCCAGCCATACTGTTGAATAATTGCTTTTGCCCTATTCAGGTTACTGAGGTCGGATTGATTGATTTGTTCATCAATAATGGCCATTAAGCTGTCATTATTTGTTTGTGCCCGCTTATATCTTAATTGCTGATCTCTGAGCGTCATTAAATTGATTTCTTTTCTCAGAGACGGTAATTGTAAAGTTTTAGCGTATTGCTCTTCTCTGGCAAGCGCTTCCTGTTCTGTTGCTTTCCATTTTTCCTGTTCTGTTTTTTTTAGGTAATCAAAATAAGAGTCAAAAGCAAGCCAATCGGCTTCTGTCCATCCGGAATCTAACGCTATTTGTAAATAATGAAATGCCAGGTCTGCATTACTGTCTAATGAATACATACCTGCTGCTTTATAAGCGGTCAATGCATCGGGCTTTTGTATTTGAAAAGATTGTTCATAATACCGAATAGCGTTCTTATAATCTTTCTGCAAATGCAACAACCCAGCTTTTGCTATCAATGTTTGATAGAGGCTATCTGATTGTGCATTTGCGCTAAATAAAAAAAGAAAGCAGCAGCAGAAAATGTAAAGTCTTTTCATGTAAAGTGTCTTGTCTAATAGAGCATAACTATAGGACCAATTTTCGAAAGTTGCTTTAATTAATCGAATTTAATAATTTAGCCGATGAATTGATCTGCCTTTTTGGGTCGAGGCTCTCGCGGCCATTTCTTGTTGTAATAGTTGTTGTTTGTCTTCCTCTTTTTTGACCAGCCAAACACAAAGAGAGAATGTCACCCCTGCAACTTAATCCGAAAAAAAAGCCCCGGTTCGTGCGTACACCAACCAGGGCCTTTTAACCAACTACTTAAAACTCAATACTTATAACTTATTACTTTAAACCACCTCACTTCATGGTATCCGCCGCTGCAGGCGCCGGTTTTTTCTTCTTATTCAGCAGGTCGTTGAGCGTATTCTTCAAAGTCTGTTCGGTCTTTTTCTTCGCGCTGTCGACGCCGCCTTTGCGCGCGGTGTCTTTGCCGAACAACTGGTTCTTCAGTTCGTCTTTCAGGTTGTCGACTACCTGGTTCTTCACCGCATTCAGGGAGTCTTTTGCACGTGCTTTGGCGCTATCGATTTTCTCCTGTGCAAAATCGGCAGCCTGTTGTTTGAGATCGGCAACCGCATCGCCCGCTACTTCTTTCAGATCGGTTTTGATGGTAGGATTGGTCAAACTGCCACCCATTTTTACATTTAAGCTCACCATATCGCCCAGCTTTACGGGAATGCCTTTGCTGTTGGCCTGCGAAACCAGGCCATTGATCAGGTTATTGCCTTGCGTACCGATGTATTTGCGCGGTACTTTTAAGCCGACGATATAATCGATCGATTGATCGAGTCCGTGTGTACCACCGATCTGTAGTTCGATGTCTTTTACTTTTATGGTGAATGGTTTTACCAATACTTTGCCATTCGCAAATTCAATATAGTTCTTGATGTCTTTTACTGTGATAGATTTCAGTTCATCGATCTGTAATGTACCGGCGAGTTTTTCCAGCGGGGCAAATTTACGGAGCACACCATCGAGTAACAGCAGGTTACCGTTGCCGGTAAGGCTTGCCAGATCAGGCATCATGTTGCCTTCGAGATTACCGCGCACCGTCAGTTGTGAATTCAGTTTGCCATCGATGAATTGCGCAATGGGCATGAGTTTCTGTACCGTGTTGAAGGCCAGGAAAGCTTTCTGAATGTCCACATCTTTCACATCATAAGTGAGGGTGACATCCGGCTCTTTTTTATCGACTTTGGTAGAGTAGGAGCCATTGATAATGATGTTTCCTTCCAATGCATTCGCCTGCAGGTTTTGTAGCCGCACCGTCTGATCCGCAAGCGCCACCGTACCACTGATGTTGCTGTAAGTAACCTTATCATAGATCACTTCTCCCGCCTTTGCATTCAGGGTAAGATTGAGGTTGGATGGCACGAGGAAGGGATCTGATGAGGATGCAGCAGGTTGTGCTTTTTCGTCTTTCGCAGGAGCGGCGGCTTCGCTGGTGCCCATCCATTTGTTGAGGTTCATTTTATCGACTGCCACCGACAAGGATCCTTTCAGCGGTTCATCGCGGAGCGCATAACCAATCGGGTTCTCGACCGTACCGGCTCCGTTAAAATTGGATTGCAGATAAGAGGCATTGAATTGATCGATCGATACTGTATGCGGATTGAACGTGGCTTTGAGTATGGGCACTTGTACGCCTCCCGGATAATCGGGGGCGGCATATTTCAGGTTGCTGACATTTGCGGTGCCGCCGAGGTTGATCTGGTCGTATGCGCCGCGGTCGATGGCGGCTTTATTGCCGGCAAATTTTATGTCGGCCTGCAACAAACCACTCAGTGAAGTTCCGGGTTCGAGCGTCACAAATTGTTTCACATGATCGAGTACAAAACTTCCTTTTGCCTGGCCACTGAAATTGAGTACCGACATCGGCTTGCTGACCTGCAGCGAAAAGTCGACCGGATCTTTGCCCACTTCCACGTGGCCGGATGGGATAGACACCGTTGTGTTGTCTGCCACGCCACCTGTATTGGTGATATCGATTTTCATATTGCCATTCTGAATGGGAGCGGGAAAAGCCGCGGAGGAATAAAACAGGTTACGTACATCGAGAAATCCTCCCGCTGCAAAATCGCCCTGTTGCTGCTGAAGACTTTTCAGGCTGCCTTTGGCAAATATATCAGCCCATACCAGGCCGGCTAATTTCATGTCATCCAGTTTTACAAACTGGCTCACCTGTGCCAGATCCAGTTTGCCTTTGGCAACGGCATCGATGTATTGCTGTGTTTCGGGTTGGCGGAACAGAAATTTAAAGTCGAAAGGTTCTTTATCCATTTCCAAATGGCCTTTGGAAAGGTTGATCACCATGTTGTCCGGCTGGCCGTCTGGGTTGCTGGCCTGCAGGTTGATCTGGATATTGCGCACAGGCTTGGGGAGATCGGGATATTGGAAAAATCCATTATCGACCTGGAGCTTTACGTCGTAGGCTGGCATTTGCTGCGGGCTGTATGTTCCTTTCACAAATCCCTCGAAGGCGGCCTTGCCTTCTGTTTTGAGTTTGTCAAAATCGGTTTTATAAATGGCCGGTATCAGTGAAAGGATATCTTTAAAATCATTGGATGGCGTTTTGAAGGTGATGTCCATGCCGTAGGTGCTGTCGTTTATCAATTGAAAGAACCCGCCGGCAGACAGCTTCAGGTTGTTGAGTTCAATATCATCCGTCTTGAAAGTATACTTGCTGTTTTTATTATCGATGGCCACGTTGGCATCGATGACGGTACGCGTTTGGACCAGGTAGGGCACGCCACCGGAGGTGAAACTGACGGCATCAGCTTTTGTGCCGGTCGATAACGTAAACATATCCTGGGTAAAGTCTCCGCTGCCTTCATGATTCAGTCCCGTGATCTCGGCGGATAGTCCGCCGGGTTGATCGTTGTAATAAATGTATCCGTCGGAGATGCTGTAATGATTCAGTTTGAGGTTGAAGGAGGAGGCACTGGTATCAGTATCGGGTGTTTGGGTGGTGGTATCTGCTTTTACGATATCCCAGTTTGCTTTTCCATTTTCATTCACGAGCGCGCGGATCCGTGGCGATTTAAGGTCAACGCTGTAGATTTTCATCTCATCACCTTTCACAAAACTCCAGAGGTTGACCGCTGCATCAATACCGCGGGCCGCAATCAATGTGTCTTTGGCAAAATCTGCTTTGCCCGCCACATACACGTCTTCCAGGCGTACCGATACGCGCGGAAAGCGCCGGAAAAAAGATATGTCCACATCCTTGAAATCCACGACGGCTTCGAGGTTCTTGTTGATCTCTTTTTTAACCAAAGCAATGATCTTGTTTTTAAAGATCAGCGGCAGCGTGAAGAGCAGCACCAACAGCACACC
The DNA here is from genome assembly GCF_000425585.1 of Terrimonas ferruginea DSM 30193. GTDB lineage: Bacteria > Bacteroidota > Bacteroidia > Chitinophagales > Chitinophagaceae > Terrimonas > Terrimonas ferruginea. The sequence continues at coordinate 14,985 of NZ_AUDS01000028.1, read as the reverse complement.
GATGGAAATGCCCGTGATCTTTAACGTTTTTCGAAGTATTCTTTTCATACGTGAATGGTGAATAGTGAATCGTGAATCGTCAATAGGGCATTCTAACCTTAAGCCTTACGCCTTAAACCTTACGCCTTATTCATATTATACCTGCAACTTTCTGCACCTCAAAAATAAGGCAGGCTTGCCTTAACTTTGTCATTTAATACAGGAGATGACGCCAGAAAGAAAACAAAAATTAAGCCGTGTGCTGTCGAGCCGCCAGTTTGATCTGACGGTAGTGCTGGAAAATGTATTTGATCCGCATAATATTTCAGCGGTCATGCGTACCTGCGATGCGGTGGGAATACAGGATATCTTTATCCTCAATACGCGGATTCCGCGTCATCCGAAGTTCGGGCCAAGAAGTTCATCCGGCGCAGCAAAATGGCTCACCGTGCATCAGTTTGAAGACACGGAGGCCTGTTTTAAAGCCGTGCGCAGCCGCTACAGCCGCGTTTACACCACGCATCTGGCAGACGATGCAGTTTCCTTATACGACATGAACCTGACGGAAAGTGTGGCGCTGGTATTTGGTAACGAACACACCGGCGTGAGTGATGAAATAAGAGCGATTGCCGACGGAAATTTCCTGATCCCGCAAATGGGCATCATCAGTTCACTGAATATCAGTGTAGCTTGTGCCGTATCTTTATACGAGGCATTCCGCCAGAAAAACCTGGCCGGTCATTATAACCGCAGCGATCTTCATGGCGAGCTGAAACAACAGTTGCTGCAGGAGTGGAGTGTGAAGCCGAGAGGATGCCCGTTTTAGAGGGGTAAGGCGTAAGGGGCAAGTATTAAGTTATAAGTAGTAAGTTATAAGTAGTAAGTTATAAGTACCATTGACTATTCACCATTCACCATTCACCATTCACTATTCACCATTCACTCATTCACCAACTCATGAAGCACTTATCAATCATATGCAGTTTTATGTTGCTCTCGGTATGTGCTTCGGCACAATCCATCCGCAAGATAAAAATCACCGATCTGGAGCAGACTATACAGGAAAGCACCACGCCGCTGATCGTTAACTTCTGGGCAACCTTCTGCATTCCCTGCATAGAAGAAATACCTTACTTCCAGCAGCAGGTGGCAACGCGCAAAAAAGACAGTGTGCAGCTATTGCTCGTAAGCCTCGATCTTCCGGATGAGTATCCGGATGGCATCAGCCGTTTCATGAAAAAAAGAAAAATTACGGCGCCGGTCGTGTGGCTGAATGAAACAAACGCAGATTACTTCTGTCCGAAAGTGGACAGCAATTGGTCAGGCGCTATTCCTGCCACTTTGTTTGTCAACAACGCACGCAACTACCGCCGCTTTCACGAAGAACAACTCAGCGAAGCGCAATTAATAAAAGAAATGAAAGAGATGCTGGGTCAGTAACCCGTGTCGCGCATCTCGTTACCAGCTTTCTTCAACTCCCTTTCCATACGTGTACGCAGGTACAGGAAGCAGGCGCCAGCCGAAAGGCTGATGCCTGACGATACCATGCCGATAATGCTGTTCTGACGGATAGCCCAGCCCAGTGAATAACCTGCGAGCGCGAGAAATCCGATAAAGATGAGGTGGAATGTACTACTCTTCATAAGCCCGGTTTTAGCGTGAGGTAATAAGCACTAGACGCACGGGATTTATTTTTCCATAAAAGGAATAAAAAAAATCCCCCTGCGGTTGGCAGGAGGACCTTGAAACGAGCAGTTTGCTATGATTATTTAGCGCGTTTGATCGAACAGCCGACAGACTTCGACGTCTTCACCGTCACTTCACGTCCGCTTGTGAGATCATTGATAGCTTCTTTGAGGTGGTTACGGGTAACCGCTGCCGCATCAGAAGGATTGTCGTCAATGGCTCCGTGATAAACCAGTTTATTATTCTTGTCGAACAGGTATACTTCCGGTGTGCGGGTGGCACCGAACGCATCGGCGATCTCTGCATTTTTATCGATGGCATAAGTCCATTTGTATTGTTGTGCGGCCGCATACTTCTTCATCTCTTTGGGAGAGTCGGCGCCTTCGCGCTGGGCTTCGTTGGAGTTGAGGATGATCACACCAATACCTTTTGATTCAGCAAAAGCAGCCGCTTCATTGTTGCGCGACTGATTTTTGATTACATAAGGACAGGTATTGCAACTGAAGATCACCAGCAGGCCGTTTTCTTTGCGGGCATCAGCCAGCGTGCCGTCGCTACCATATATCGCAGTCAGTTTTACATCAGCTTTAGGCATGGCAGCACCGATCGGCAGCGGGTCGATTGCCGCAGGACGGAATGCAAAACCCAGAGTGGCTCCAAGTACCAGGAGCGGCAAAAGCATCTTTTTCATAAAAGGTCTGTTTTTAGGTTGAGTTGTAAATATCCGAAATCAGGAGGAGCTTACCTGACCATCCGCCTCATTATTTTTCCGCTCATCTGCAATTCTTTTCAGCGAACTGATGCTCACATTCAACTCAAATCCGACCAGGAGCACCAGGGAGTTAAAAAAGATTAACAGCATGAGGATCAGGATAGTTCCGATAGATCCGTAGAGCTTGTTATAGTTGCCGAAATTGTTGACCCACCACGAAAATCCCAGTGTAAACAGGATCATCAGGAAGGCAGCAAGAATAGAGCCGGGATTGATAAACCGCCACTTTTTATGCACGGCGGGCGCCGTGCGGTAGATATAGGAAATGCAGGCAAAGAACAACAGGGCTATGAAGATCCACCGCACATTATTGATCAGCGCACGGATATCGGCCCTGGCCACCCCCAGCCATTTCAATACCGCTCCCTGCAACACCAATAAGGCAATACAGATAAAGAACAACACGAATAAGACCAATGTCATCCGCAGGGCCGTGCCGCGTTTCTGCAGGCCTTTCCGCTTGCGGAAACCCGGATAGTTTTTATCAAACGAACGCATAATTCCCATCATCGCATTGGACGAAAAGAAAAGCGATAATAGAAAACCCAATGACAGCAAACCATTACGCGGGTTGTTGATGAAGTCTCTCAGGAAGGCAATAATGGCGCCGTTGTTATTTTCACCGGGAATAATATCGCGGATCAAACCATACAAAGCGAATTCAAATTGCCGGTTAATGGGAATGTAAGGAATGAGTGTAAACAAAAAGATGATGGCGGGAGGGATGGCCATGACAAAATTGAACGCGATGGCCGAAGCCCGCTCCACCATACCCGCCGTGCGGATCTGCTTGAAGAAAAACTCCACTACATCATAGATAGGGATTCGCCTGAAACCCGGCAGCGATACTTTTTTGCTGCGGTTTACCACAAAGTTCACGGGAGCCGATGTGGCAATATTGTGTCGGATATTTTTGAACAGGGACAATAGATTAAGAATGTTTAGGGTGCGTTTTTGCGGGCGTTCTGCCGGCGTGTTAGTTCTGCCTGGAATTCTCTCGCATACTTCATGTGGTCTTCGTAATTGGTGGTGAAGATATGCGAACCGTCAAATTTGGCGCTGGCTACAAAATAAATGTATTCCGTTTTAGGAGCGTTGAGCACCGATTCAATAGCCTGCTGCGATGGCGTACAAATCGGACCCGGCGGCAAGCCTTTATTCAGGTAAGTATTATAAGGTGAAACCGCTTTCAGATGCCCAAATAAAATGCGACGCAGTGCGAAATCTTTCAATGCGAATTTCACCGTAGGGTCAGCCTGCAGCAACATGCCTTTTTTATAACGGTTGATATAGGTGCTGGCAATTTTTAATCTGTCTTCGGCATCGTTGCTTTCTTCTTCCACGATTGATGCGAGGATCATCACTTGCATCGGGCTTAATCCCTGGTCCGTTGCTTTGGCTTTGCGTTCATCCGTCCAGAAACGTTTATAAGCAGCCTCAAACTGCTCCATGATATGCCCTGGCGTTGTTGTCCATTTCAATTCATAATTGTACGGCATCACGGCGGCCATTACGGTATTGGTATCGAGATTGAAGCGGCTGAGCGAGTCGGGGCTGTTGAGGAAGTTGATAAAGGCCAGCGAATCGCATTCGAATTGCCGGCCCACTTTTCCCGCCAATGATTCTTTTGTGCGGAGTTTGGTAATCACAAATTCAACGGGGCTTTGCCGGCCGTTGTTGAGCTTGCGTACCAGGGTGAGCATACTGGTACCGGATGGCACGGCATATTTTCCCGGTTTTACACGGTCGTAACCCACAGCGCGTGCGGTTAAGGAGAACCAGTAGGTGCTGCTCACCACTTTCTGTTCAACGAGTAAACGCTTAACATCGGCCATAGAGGAACCTGTGGGAATATACAGGAAGCCATCGGCCGGTTTGCGGGTAGCGGGTCCGATTATTTTATAAGCTGCAAAACCGCCAATCAGCAAAACCAGCAGGAGGAGCAGCAACAGAATTTTTCTTATACGCATAAAATGGGGGATAATGCCGGGCTGAAGCGTCAAAACATCATGCCAGACCTTATGGAAATCAATCTCAAAATAATAAAAAACCCCGTCTTTCGACAGGGTTTAATCTATTCAGAATAAGATAGTTGAAAACTTATTGCTGCGGAGCTGGCGCAGCAGGCTGACCAGGTGTTACCGGAGCGGGAGCTGTCTGCTGTACAGGAGCTGCTTTGCCACCAACGTTGTCAATGGTAGAAGTGTTGGGACCGCTACCGCCTGAAATGAACAGGGAAGACAGCAGGCAGAGTGCGCCAATGATACCAGAGAAAATCCAGGTGCCTTTTTCCAGCACGTCGTTGGTTTGTTTAACGCCCATGAATTGGTTGCTGATGCCACCGAATGTGCCGGCCAGGCCACCACCTTTGGGGTTTTGTACCAGTACGATCAGGCTCAGCACCACCGTCGCAATTACAATCAGGATCACAAACAAAAGTGTCATATTCAGTTCTTTTTCTTTAGTTCTTCGATTTTGGACGCAAAATAAGCGCTTTTGGCGGGATCTTGCAAACTTAATTTCTGGTAAAGGGCCACAGCACGGGTAATATTGCCTTGTTTTTCCCAGACTTCCGCCATCGCCTCTGTTTCAGCCTGTTCTCCGGTCACCGAATCATTGGCCAGGATCTCCACTTTTTTCTCGGCTACGGCATCGGTGCGGGCGTTTAGCTCGCTCGTCGGCAGCTTACGCATTACCTTGATCCATTCCGTAAAACTTTTCAGTTGACGGCCGAAACTATCGGAAGGTTTTTCTTCTTCGCGCATGCGGATTCCCAGCGATGCGAAGTAGTCGACTGTGTGATAAGGTGTGAAATTGAGTTCTGCTTTTGCCGGATCGATGGGCTCGATCTTTAAACCGGGAATGGGTCTTGCCGGCATATCATCTTCTGCACCTTCAGGCAGCGGCTCTTCTTCGTATGCTGTTTCCATGGCCGGTGGCGTCTGATCGATCACCAGTTCGGTCTCTTCCAATGAAGGGGCTACAGGTTGTTCGGGTAATTCTTCCGGTAAAATGGTTTTGCTGCCGGCATCGGCTACGGGCACTTGATCTATTGTTTCACTAACAGCAGGACTAGTAGTTTCAACAAGCGGAACAGGGATGTCAGCCGCCGGCTCTTCTTTTTCGATAACCGGAGCAATGATTTCCGTTCCCGCTTTTTCTTCCACATCGGCATCGCCTGTACTGTATAATAAATGTTGCAGGCGCAGCGGCGGCTGCACATAGAGAAAGGTCTTTTGTAACTGGGCACTAAATTGTGCATCGTCATTTTGCTGAAGCTTTGCTGCCAGCAACAACTGGGCGGCTGCAAAGTACGGATGCGCTTCTGCGAGACGGCGAAGTTGCGTTTCGTCTGCATCTTTCAACTCCTTCTGAAGCAATATGGCAGCTATGTCGTTGACAGCTTGATTCATGGGCGCAAGTTAATAATAAACTACCTACCAGTTTGAAAAGATGCGGTTGAAGATATCGTCTGTGAGGTCACGGATCATGTTGTCGGCCAGTGCCGCTTCGGCTTGTTGCAGCGACAGCTTTGAATCAAATTCAAAGTTGCGGCTGACATCATATTCCGTCGGCTTGCCGGCTTTGTGATCATACACCGTAATGTGTATGCTGACCGTGATACGCGAATTGGTTGTTTGCTGATTGGAGATACCGGATGTACTGAAGGAATAGTCGCGGATTTCACCGCTTACTTCCCAGTCTGCATTGTCGGCATTCGTCTGGTTAAGCCGCGTCTGGCTCAATATTTTCTGACGCAGACGGTCCGTTACGCGCTGACTGAGTTGCGGGTTGATGTAAGGCGCTTTGTTCTCGATAAAGTTGATCTTTATCGTTTTGATATCCGCAGGAATGGATACGTCCACAAACTTATACACCTTGCAGCCGGCGAAAATAGCCACAGCCAGTAAAAGAAGCAGGCCCGTATTTATTTTTTTTGCTAAACGCGATAATGACAACATGCAGATTATTTTCAGAAGGATTACTCCTCGATGTCGTATTCTTTTAGTTTGCGGTAAAGGGTTCTTTCGCTGATGCCCAGGTCAAGTGCCGCGTCTTTGCGTTTGCCGCGGTGTTTCTTCAACGCTTTTATGATCAGTTCTTTTTCCTTGTCCATGATGTTGAGACTTTCTTCCACTTCCACATGATCATGAATGTCGTTGTCCAGTATCATCGGTTGATGATGCGTTGGTTGCAATACGGGTTGTACACCAACAGCCGGAACCGGGGCAAAGCTCTCGTGGTTTTTCAGTTCCTTCAGTTCATTGATGAAGGCAGGATTCTGTGTGGCCAGCGAGGGGTTTTGCAATACATCCAGGAACATACGTTTCAACTCCGTCACGTCTTTTTTCATATCGAAAAAGAGCTTGTAAAGAATCTCCCGTTCATTCGCAAAGTCTTGTCCCGGCGCACTTCCGTTCTGGTGTGCGAGTACGGGCAGACGATTGCTGGAATAGGGTTGAAGGTATTTCGACAGTTCTCTTGCGGTGATCAGTTTATCCTGTGCCAGCACGGAGATCTGTTCGGCAATATTCTTCAATTCGCGCACATTACCGGGCCACGGATAGGTAATTAACAGGTTTTTTGCTTCGTCGTCCAGTTGTACAGACGAGGTCTTGTATTTGTCGGCGAAGTCTGCGGTGAATTTGCGGAACAACAGGTGAATATCTTCGGTGCGGTCGTGCAGTGCCGGCACGCGGATAGGCACAGTGCTGAGGCGATAGTAAAGGTCTTCACGGAATTTGCCCTGCTGCACCAATTGAAGCAGGTCTTTGTTGGTGGCGGCAATCACGCGTACATCCGTTTTTTGTGTTTTGGATGAACCCACGCGGATGTATTCACCGGCCTCGAGCACACGCAGCAAACGCGCCTGTGTACCGAGTGGCATTTCCCCGATCTCATCCAGGAAAATAGTGCCGCCGTTTACGGTTTCGAAATAACCTTTGCGTGCATCGACAGCGCCGGTAAACGAGCCTTTTTCGTGGCCGAATAATTCTGAATCGATGGTGCCTTCGGGTATCGCGCCGCAGTTAACGGCAATGAAGGCATTGTGTTTTCTTGATGACAGGGCATGAATGATTCCGGAGAAGGCTTCTTTACCTACACCACTTTCGCCCATTATCAACACCGTGAGGTCGGTAGCGGCTACCTGCACGGCCACCTGCAGCGCATAGTTGAGCGCAGGAGAATTGCCGATGATACCAAAACGGTTTTTTATACTTTGAATATCCATTACGTGTTAATTAGGCAGTGACCAATGCCTGTTCATCAGGCTGTTCTACTGCAATTTCTCCTAATAACGTTCCCTGCGTGCATTCGTTCACTTTCACCCATACATAATCGCCTTTTGCACGGGGCTGGTCGCCTTTGGGAAACACTACTACTTTATTCTGGGAGTTGCGACCCATCCAGTCGTCTTTGCTTTTTTTGCTTTCACCTTCGATCAGCACTTTGTAGGTCTGCCCGATATCGAAGCGGTTGCGTTCACGCGAAAGTTTGTTTTGCATGGCAATCACTTCACTCAATCTTCTCTTCTTCACGTCTTCGGGAACATCATCTTTATAGCGGCGTGCCGCCAATGTGCCCGGACGTTCGCTGTAAAAGAACATATAAGAGTAATCATAACCGGCATACTCCATGATGCTGAGTGTCTCGGCATGATCTTCTTCCGTTTCCGTGCAAAAGCCGGTGATGATATCTGCGCTGATGCTGCAGTCGGGCACGATCTCGCGGATGCGGTCGACCTTCGCCATATACCATTCGCGGGTATAAGTGCGGTTCATCATCTGCAGGATACGGGTGGAGCCGCTTTGCACCGGCAGGTGAATGTATTTGCAGATATTGTCGTAACGCGCCATGGTGTGCAACACATCGTCTGTGATATCTTTCGGATGCGAGGTAGAGAAACGCACACGTAAAAGGGGAGAGATCTGTGCAATGCTTTCCAGCAGGTTGGCAAAGGTGACGGGCGCGGTATGGATATCATCATTAAAATGATAGCTGTCCACGTTTTGTCCGAGCAATGTCACTTCGCGGTAACCTTGTTGAAACAGGTCTGTGCATTCGCGGAGGATGCTGCCTGCGTCGCGGCTGCGTTCGCGGCCACGGGTAAAAGGAACTACGCAGAACGAACACATATTATTGCAACCGCGCATGATGCTGACAAAAGCGGTAACGCCGTTGCTGTCGAGACGCACGGGAGAAATATCGGCATAGGTTTCGTCGCGGCTCAGCAACACATTGATGGCGCGGCTTCCGCTGCCGGCTTCTTCTACGAGTGCGGGAAGCGAACGATAAGCATCGGGGCCAACCACCATGTCCACGAGTTTTTCTTCCTCGAGGAATTTCGCTTTCAGGCGCTCGGCCATACAACCCAGTACGCCTACGAGCAGGCCGGGCTTCTCTTCTTTGATACGGCGGAAATCGTGCAGGCGTTTGCGAACGGTCTGTTCTGCCTTCTCGCGGATGGAGCAGGTGTTGACAAAAATGAGATCCGCTTCTTCCACGTTGCGCGTGGCACCAAAACCCTGCTGGTTGAGAATAGACGCTACGATCTCGCTGTCCGCAAAATTCATCTGGCACCCGTAGCTTTCAATATAGAAACGTTTCGAATATTGATTGGGGTCGAGGGCAAAGGGAGCAAATGCCTCACCCTGCCGCGTTTCATCGTGTACTTTATTGATCCCTGAATCGAGCATACTTATGAAAATTGAAAAGAAGGCAAAGATAGCGAAAAAGAAGGGAAAAGTGACAGGATGGCAGGGAGGGTATAATTCAAAAGTCAAAATTCAAAAGTCAAAAAAGTAACTGATAGAAGCCTTTGCGCGTTCGCTTCTTATGCATCTTTGCGTGAAAAATACCTTTCGCTGAAACGAGGCGGATTTTTGACTTTTAAAATGCGGTTTTCTGCGGTGCAGAAGTCAGATAAAATAAGGGTTCTAATCATTTCCTAATGCTTCATTCTGCTATTTTTGCGGCATGAGAAGAAACTGGCTGGCTTTTCTATTACTGCTTATTACCCTTTCCACCCGCGCCCAATCCGGCAAAAAAGAAATCACCGGTATTATCATCGGCAATGTCATCGACACCTTGTCCGGAAAAGGCATTCCTTCCGTTACCATCGACCTGTTGTCACTCGACGATTCCCTGCACTCCAAATCACTTCTGACGGATAAAGACGGCGTATTTGAAATCAACGATATCCGTTTTGGTTATTATAATATACGTTTCTCGGCCGTGGGCATGGGCACCGTTCGCATCGACAGCATTCATATCCGTGAAGACCGTTTCGATTTCAACCTGGGTGATGTACGGATGTATCCAGCCGTTGGCGAAATGAATGAAGTGATCGTTTATGCCGAAAAGCCATTGATTGAAGCGAAAGACGGCGCCATTATTTATAATGTAGGCGAGTCGGCGCTGAGCGCGGGATCGAGCACTTCGGAGTTATTGAAAAACATGCCGCTGGTGTCAACCGATGCCAACGGCCGAATTTTATTAAAAGGAAAAGAACCCAAAATCCTGATCGACGACAAACCAACGGATCTTACTGCCGAACAACTGAGTGATCTGCTGGAATCGATGCCCGGCGGTCTGATTGAAAAAATTGAACTGCTTAGTAATCCGCCTCCACAGTACGCCAGTGAAAGCGGAGGGGTGATTAATATCGTTACCAAGAAAGGCCGTGTAGGATTGACCGGCCGCATCAACCTGGCTTATGGCACCAGGGGCGAGGCAACCCTCTCGGGTAACGTTTCGTATCGAGAGAAAAAATTGATTTTGAATTTGACCGCAGGAGCGGGGGCAAGCCGCATTACCGGCGATAACTCTTCCTTCCGGCAGAATTTTTATGCGGATTCAACAAACAGCCTCGCTACCAGCGGCGATTATGTCAATAAAAGTCTGCGCCCGAATCTGCGTATCACGGCGGATTATGAATTCAATAAAAGAAACCTGCTGAATGTAACGGCTTTGTTCAATGCCAACCTCTTTGACAACCTCAGCGAAACCGAATACATCAACCGTAACCGGTTTGAAGATATCTACCGTTACAGCACGCGTAGCAATGCCACTACCGGTAATAGTCTTACGCCAACAGGTTCGGTAACCTACACGCGCAAAGGCAAAGATGTGCGTGAAGTATTGCGTTTTATCGGAAGTTTTGCTACCGGCAGTTATGATAACAAACGCATCTTCTTTCAGCAATTCCTGAATCCGGACGCATCGCCGACCGGGCTGGACAGTACACAGCGCCAGAAAACAAACAATACGAACCGCACCTGGACCTTGCGGCTGGATTATACCAAACCGCTGATGAAATGGCTGACATTGAGCACCGGAGCATCGAGCAGCCGTTCAGGATTTCATAATATTTTGAATACAGATGTGCTGCGCAATGGCAGTGGCGATTATTTCAACAATCCTTTATTGAGTAATGACTTTTGGTTTTACCAGGACGTACATACGGCGCGGGCCGCATTCACCATCGATCTGCCGCGCAAGTGGCGCATCGTGGGCGGTGCGCAGGCAGAGAACACAAGAATCTCTTTTGCTTTCAAAGAAATAGCGGAAGACTATGCCAATAACTACTGGAATGTATTGCCCAATTTCACCCTGCGGAAGGAATGGCTGGCCAGTGGTTGGAGCAGTTCCGTCATTTACCGTAAAAGCATCCGCCGTCCCGGTATCGGCCAGCTGAATCCGAGTATCGACTACAACGATCCATACAATTTACGTTTTGGTAATCCTGTGCTGTTGCCACAACTGGCCGATAACTTCGATTGGAATGTGGGATTGTATAAAGGAAAGTATTATGTAAATGTATCAGCCGGATACAACCTGGTAAAGGATATCATTCAGTCGATCAGGACATTGATCCCCGGCGATAAAACGCAGATCACTTATCAGAATATTACCGATCGCAAAGAATACGAGGCAAGTATATTTGGTGGATACACTTTTTCGAAAAAATTGCGCATGAATGCGAGCTCGGGTTATTCCTACAATGTCTATAGTGAATATGACCGGCTCAACAACCGCTATCGCAATGGCGGCACATTTTACAGCAGTCTCAACTTCAATTATATTTTTACCGACCGCATTACGCTGGAAGGAAATATCCGTTATAACTCCATTGCCAATGCGCAGGGCCGCTCATCGAGCAACATCAAGCAAAACCTCGGCCTGATGACCAAATGGCTCAATAAACAACTGACGGTAACGCTGAGCATGATCGACATCTTTGCGCAGCAGGAGTTCAATACAGTGACTTATGGAAAAAATTTCCAGGTGGACAGTTACTCGCAGACCCGCACGCGCAATGTGCGTATAGCCGTTGCGTACAATCTCAAACGTAATAAACAGAAAGCGACAAAGGCGCAGCAGAAGGCGCTGCTGAAGGCGATAAAGTAGTAAGTTAAACAACCGTTATAAGTTATAAGTATAAACAGCCAACCAGAATAAAGTTGTTCTCTGCGTCTTTGCTCCTTAAGCGTCTTTGCGTGAAAATTGCGTCGTCAGTCAGTACAGTTTGTGCTGCTTAGTCTCCTGCGAACATGCCGTCAATCTTGTTTAAATCTCTTTCACTTCTAATTTTTTTCTTATTTGTTAATTTATTTTTTCGTGGAAAACTTCTTTGGAAGTCGTTCAGGATTTGTTGTGTAAACAACCGACTTTTGCGTCTGAGAAGAATAAACCATGTACGGCGACCTGAGCCATCGCTGGGCATGCAGTCCAAACCAACCAACCGTCCATCCACCGATGCGCCACCTGCTACTCGTACTATTGCTGGTGCCAGCAATAGTATTTGCCCAACACGATACGTTGGCACCTGAAAAGGTACCAGCTTCTTACGTTGATAAGATCGGCGCTAAAGCCGCGTCCATCGACAAACAACTCGATAAAAAAACGGATAAACTGCTGTCGTCCCTGCAAAAGCAGGAAGAAAAAATGCGCCGTAAACTCGCGCGCAAAGACTCCGCCAAAGCCGCCGAGCTCTTCGGCGACACCAGGGCCAAATACGACGGCCTCCGCGACAAACTCTCCCACATACAATCCGGTTCTTACAATGCGTCCATCGATACCATGGCCACTAGCCTGCAGTTCCTGCAACAAAATGGGATTGCCAAAGATGTAACGCAATCATTGGACAAAGTAAAAGGACTGCAGCAAGGCTTTGCGCAGGCAGAATCGGTGCAGCAGTTCATCAAAGAACGCCGCGCGCAACTAAAAGAGCAACTGTTGAAAATGGGGTGGGCCAAAGAACTCAAACAACTCAACAAACAGGTTTATTATTACCAATCACAGGTTGCCGAATACAAGGAGTTATTAAAAGATCATAAGAAGGCAGAGAAGAAAGCACTGGAAATGCTGAGCAAGACGCGCGTATTCCGCGACTTCATGAAGCGCAACAGTATGCTGGCTTCTTTGTTCCGCACACCGGGACAAGATGGCAATGCCGCGTCCCTCGCTGGTTTGCAGACCAGGACCGAGATCAACAACCTCATCGAAAACCAACTGGCAGCGGGCGGCCCTGCGGCGAGGGAGCAGTTCCGCAACAACCTGCAACAGGCACAATCGCAACTCAACTCGTTAAAAGATAAGATCAATAAAGCCGGTGGTAACGGGGATGTGGAAATGCCGGAAGGGTTTAAACCCAACAACCAGAAGAATAAATCATTCTTTCAGCGACTGGAATACAGCACACAGGTGCAGAGCCGCAAGGGCAATGGTTACCTGCCAGCAAGTACCGACCTCGGCTTATCGGTTGGCTATAAGATCAATGATAAAAGTATCGTGGGCATTGGCATGGACTACAGCATGGGCTGGGGCCATGAAGGCATCCGCAAGATCCGCATCAGCCACCAGGGAATCGGGTTCAGGAGTTTTGTAGATGTGAAACTCAAAGGCAGCTTCTGGCTCTCGGGCGGCTACGAGCAACATCACCGCGCGGAATTTAAAAGATGGGAAGAGTTGCAGGGGCGGAATGCCTGGCAGCAGAGCGGGCTGATCGGTATGAGCAAGGTTGTTTCCCTTCAAAGTAAAGTATTCAAGAAAACCAGCATAAAGTTATTGTGGGATTTCTTAAGCTACCGGCAGGTACCGCGAACGCAGCAGTTCCTGTTCCGGGTAGGATATAATTTTTAAGCGAACCACGAAGCCGGTATCACCACTGGTGGAGTTTTAATACAAACCAAGATGAGAAGATTATTAGTAGCCGCCTGTTTATGGTGGAGCCTTGGGGCTTCTGCACAAACCTCAGAAGAGCTCAACCAGGCATTGAACAATGTGATTCCTTCCACACCTAACTCAGCCGCCATTGACAAGTTTGGAACGATCCCAGTGGATTATTCCACAGGTGTGCCGCAGATTTCCTATCCGCTGTGGAGCTGGAAACGTAACAAACTTTCCCTCGCATTGGGATTAAGTTATCATGCGGGTGGCCACAAGGTCGAAGACATGGCACCGAATACGGGTCTGGGTTGGGCGCTGAGCGGCATCGGCCGTGTATCTCGTACGGTGAGAGGGTTGCCGGATGACCTGGTGGTGAAAGGAAGCCTGTATACGGCAGCACTGCCTTTGCTGGTAACGACGTTATATAATGGAGGTTATGTGGCCATGCCGGCTTACCTCACGTCACTTTGGACCAGCCAGAATCCTAACGAAGCGGTCTCCCATTACAACTCTGCCTATTCCAATCTTGTCCGTGATATTGCTGAAGGCGTGACGGACGGAGAACTCGATCTGTTTAGTTATTCCTTTCCCGGAGGCTCCGGCCGTTTTGTGATCAATAAAAATGGCGAGGTGGTGCAACTGGAGAAAAATAATAACAAGGTTGCTTATTTATTGGACGGCACAACCGGACGCATCAACTCATTTACGGTTCTTTCTGATATAGGCATCGTTTACACGTTTGCCAAAAAAGAAGTACAGCAGGCAACGACCTATTCCACTTCTTCTTCGGTGTCACCCGGTTCGGTAACCCTTCCTTCGAGCTGGCTGATCACCTCCATTAAAGACCCGGAAACCAATGACGAGATCACTTTTGAGTATGCATCCACACCGTCAGGGATCGCTTATGAAACAGGTTTTAACGAGAGCCAGACGTTTGGTATCACCAAACGCGACCCGATGGACTACACGGTGATCACGGATTTTACGGTCAATGATCAAAGCCGCAGTTATACTTACCTGGAAATTTTTGAAGAAGGTTTTGTGAAAAAAATCCGTCTCCCCGATAGTTCGGTAGTAACGTTTGACTATGACCTGGTGCGTCAGGACCTCGCGGGCAGCAGTGCGCTGACAGGCTTGTCGGTAAAAAACATGAACCAGGAACTGGTCAAGAAAACGGTATTTAGTTATGGTTATTTTGCTTCCACCGGCAGTCCTCATGTTGGCTATCTCTCAAGCAATGACTGGACCAAGCGTCTCCGCCTGGATTCCATCAAAGAAATTTCCAATGACGGGGTGATCTCGCGTCCGACGGTATTTGAGTACAATCCTTTACAGTTGAATCTGCGCGACTCGAAGCTGAACGATTTCTGGGGATA
>NZ_AUDS01000027.1 GCF_000425585.1 Terrimonas ferruginea DSM 30193 | reverse complement strand
GCTTCAAAAACAAAAACCAAAGATATGAGGAAAAAAATTGTCCCTGCGGATAACCGCAGGGTTTTGTCTTTCCCTTAAGTTGACGGCTATGGTGTTTTCTCGATGCGCATATTCCAGGGACGTTCTCCTTTTTCTCCGGACCGCAATCACATCCATCACCTGTTGCTGGACCGTTGCGGTATGGGACATGCAGCGGTAACGCTTACCTGTGTAGGTGTAAACGTGTTTTTTATCATGTTGGCCTACAGTTGCCGTTCAATGAACCCGTCGCTGCTGTTGTTCCTCCTGCTGGCTGTAGCCTTTACAGGTTTGAGCCTGTTGTACCTGGGCCGCCGTCCGCGTCAGCGCAGATTGTTTGTGGCAAAAAGCATCCGCGAACCGCAACCCGCCATCAAGAGCGCAGCACCTTCCAAGATCGTACCGCTGACACAACAGGAAGCGGCGAAAGTGGATCAGCACTGATAAATACCACTTTTGTTTATCGCGCCTGTTTCGTTAGTTTTGCCCTTCTCAAAAAATGACTATGACAGACGATGTATCAACGACAATCGGGAATACCGATGAGCAGATGAAAAAGGCGATCTCTCACCTCGAAGTGGAACTCACCAAGATCCGCGCCGGTAAAGCAAGCCCTCAAATGCTCGACGGACTGATGGTAGACTACTACGGATCACCCGTGCCTATCAGCCAGGTAGGTAATATTTCTATCATGGATGCCCGCACGCTGACCATTCAGCCATGGGAAAAAAATATGCTCCAGCCGATCGAACGCTCGATCATTGGTGCCAACATTGGCGTTACGCCGCAGAACGATGGCGTGATCATCCGCCTTTTCCTTCCCCCACTCACTGAAGAACGTCGCCGCGAGCTGGTAAAACGTTGCCAGGGAGAAGGTGAACATTCAAAAGTGGCTATCCGCAACATCCGCCGCGATGCAATCGAACAAGTTAAAAAACTACAGAAGAACGGCCTGAGTGAAGACGCAGCCAAAGACGCTGAAACAGAAATTCAGGCACTCACCGATAAATTCATTAGCGCTGTCGACAAACACCTGGCGGCAAAAGAAAAAGAAATCATGTCCGTATAAATCCATTCCGTTTATACGACAAAGCCAAAAGCGCAACAGCTTTTGGCTTTTGTTTTTTATAAAGAAGAAAAAATAGCTATTTTTAAAACAGACCTTATAAACACCTTTATGGCAGCAATCAAATTGGAAAAAATAAGTACCCGTGCTCCGAAAGAGGCCGATAAAAAGGAGATCAAAGAAGAAACGCTCGCAATATTGGCAGAACTGGATGAACTGCAGAACCTGTTGTATGCAGAAAGTAAACATTCGGTATTGATTGTACTGCAGGGTATGGATGCCAGTGGAAAAGATGGATTGATCCGCAAAGTATTCGGGCAAATGAATCCGCAGGGCGTGCAGGTACATTCTTTCAAAGTGCCCACAGCCGAAGAGGCCGCACATGATTTTCTCTGGAGAATACATGCACGCACACCACAAAAAGGCATGATCCAGATTTTTAACCGCTCACATTATGAAGATATCCTGGTAACGCGCGTACACGGCTGGTGCGACGATGCAACGGCGAAAGACAGGATGCGCGCCATTAATGATTTTGAATGGCTCCTGGAACGTCACAACCAGACACATATCCTCAAATTTTACCTGCATATCTCTCCCGAAGAACAGGAAGAGCGATTGAAAGAACGCCTTAGCAATCCTTCAAAAATGTGGAAGTACAATGCAAGGGATTTTGAAGAAGCCAAACTGTGGAACGAATACCGCAAAATGTATGAAGACTGTTTTGCTAACTGCAACGAACCTGAATGGAACATTGTGCCGGCGGATCAAAACTGGTATAAAGAATACCTTGTAGCCAAAACATTCCGCGATCTGCTGAAGGGATTGAACATGAAATATCCGGAGCTTGAAAAAGAAACGGCGAAATAACCTTTTTGGTTTATCTTTTGATAACACACTAGCATTATTACACACATTAAAATCAACTTGTTATGGGAATGCTTAAAGAATTCCGGGATTTTGCCCTCAAAGGAAATGTTGTAGATCTGGCTATCGCTGTAATTATCGGCGGCGCCTTCGGGGCAATTGTATCTTCCCTGGTGGATGATGTCATTACACCGTTGTTACTGACGCCCGCTCTTGAAGCGATACAAGCGAAAGATCTGGACGCGTTAACCTGGGGAGCCGTCAAATACGGCAAATTCCTGGCAGCCGTCATCAAGTTCATTATTATTGCCTTCATCCTTTTCCTGCTGGTAAAAGGAATGAACAAAATGAAGAAAAAAGAAGAACCGGCCAAGCCTGCAGGCCCTTCGGAGGAAATACTCCTGCTGCGCGAGATCCGCGATTCTTTAAAGAAATAGGGACCGGATTTCCCGTATTTTTGAAGCCCCGAAGGACTTTTCGGGGCTTTTTAATCTGTTTAATATTACATGGCAAATACTTCTTCCTACCAGATCAAATTACCGCAATTCGAAGGCCCCTTCGATCTGCTGCTCTTTTTCATCGAAAGAGATGAGCTGGATATTTACAATATTCCGATCACCCGTATTACCAACGACTTTCTCGATTATATCCATAACCAGGAATCACTCAACATCGAACTGTCGAGCGAGTTCATTCTTTTCATTTCAACATTGATGCGCATCAAAGCAAAAATGTTGCTGCCACGCAAAGAAGTCGACGCCCAGGGCAATGAGATCGATCCGCGTGAAGAATTGGTAAGCAAACTCCTCGAGTATAAAAAGTTCAAGGAAGCTTCTGCACAACTGGCCGAGATGGAAGCCATCCGCATGCTGATGGTAAAACGCGGCAACATCCAGAAAGAACTTTCCATCATCGGCGAAGAAGCCGGCGAAGGAACCGAGATTCAGAACATCACGTTGTTCAAATTGATGAAGGCTTTTGAAAAAGCCATGCAGAAATATGCTGACCGCGTCAACAAACCCGTGCATACGGTTGTTCAATACCGGTACACCATGGAAGACAGCCGTCATCAGATGCTGGACCTCGTGGAACAGGGAAAGACGGTGGCGTTTGAAAAAATATTCGAACAGGCAGAGAACAGGGTGCATGCCATCTTCCTCTTTCTTTCCCTGCTGGAATTGGTGCAGCAAAAGTTCATGAAGATCATTATTGGCGAAGGCAAGAATAATTTTATCCTGGAGTTTACACCACCCGAAGAGCGCGAAGTGGAACAGGAAGAAGATAAACAAAACCAGGAGTACAGGGAAGAACAGGAAGGCACGGAAGAGCAAACAGACAATCAACCCCAATAAACTTTTAAAATTCTATTATTATGAAACGTTTCGCAACAGCCAACTGGAAAGGCACCGGTAAAGAAGGAAAAGGCACTACCTCTACCCAGTCTGGTGTGCTGAAAGATACACAGTACTCTTACCTGAGCCGCTTTGAAGAAGGTATCGGTACCAACCCTGAAGAGCTGATCGCTGCGGCACATGCCGATTGCTTCACGATGAAGCTGAGCTTTGTGCTGAACGCAGCCGGCTTTACCGCAGACAATATCGACACACGTTGCACAATCGAACTGGACAACGGCGCCATCACCAACAGCCACCTCGAAGTAAAAGCGACGATACCCGGTATCGATGCAGCCAAATTTGAAGAGGCCGTGAATGATGCAAAAGTGAATTGCCCAATCAGCAAACTGCTGAACACCAATATCACGCTTGAAGCGTCACTGGCTTAATCTTTACAGCTTTTAATACGCTTGAATCAGCCCCCGCAACACGCGGGGGTTATTCATATATCCAAAGTAAAACAGGTTTGGAGGAACGGTCGATAACAGGCTTTAGGTATTGCAGAAATCCGGGAGATACGGTGGGGCAGCCGTCGCTCTGACATATTTCTTCCGCGGTTGCATTTTCGGGTACGCATTCGTGCGAATGCAACACCACAAATCTGTCAAAAGCTTTGCTGTTGCTTGCCTCCAATCCGTATAGCTTATAAGCAAGACCGAATCGCCCATTGTAGGGGTAACCGATTTTGTACTTGCCCAATGAAGTACAGCCGCATCCTACGGTGTTCCCATATTTTCTTCCCTCCAGCCAGTTTTCATTGCAACGTCCATGCGTAACGAGGCCGCTGTTGATGACGGAGTCTTTTCCCAGGTGGTAAACAAAAAAACGTGGTTGGCCGGAAGCCATCTGCATATCGATGAGGAATACGATCTGCTCGTTGAAACGGTTGGCACGTACATAGCGCCGGGCTTCTTCTGCTTTTTTTGCCACTTTCTTACCGGCATCGTCAATTGACCGGGCCGGGTTTGGAGTAGTGGCAACAGTGTGTCGCGGAGTCAGTGCTTTTCGCACCGGAGGCGACCACCAGGCGAGGAGGCCGGAGATGAGCAGGAGCAACAGGAGCAGCCGGAAGGGTTTCATAATTCAAAATTCAAAAGTCAAAATTCAAAAGTGTACCCCGAAACAGAAGGATGCCGATTTAAGCAAAATCCATAAGCGTTTTTGAATTTTAATACTTACGGAAAAGCAAAGGCGCAAAACCTGTCTGTTGTTGACAACTTTGCGCCTTTGAATTTTTTGACTTTTGACTTTTGAATTTTGACTTATTGCAGCAAGGCTGCAACACTCCGTTCGGTCTTCATCATTTCCCTTACCACAGCAGCAATGCCTTCCGCATCATATTCACATTCACGATGCAGTTCACGCGGGGTGCCGTGTTCCACAATACGATCCGGAATGCCGATGATGCGCACATCATTTTTATAACCGTGTCTGGCCATGAATTCGAGCACAGCAGAACCAAAGCCGCCTGTGACGGTGCCGTCTTCAACGGTCACCAGCTTTTCATAACGCTGGCAGGCTTCGTGAAGCAGTTCTTCGTCGAGCGGTTTTACAAAGCGCAGGTCGTAATGACCGGGCTCGATTCCTTCGGAACGGAGGTCGCGGATAGCGGCGGCGGCAAAGTTGCCGGGATGCCCGAAAGAAAGAATGGCAATGCCGCGTCCGTCGCGGAGTTTACGGCCTTTGCCGATGGTTACTTCTTCCATGGGCGTGCGCCATTCGGCCATCATGCCTTCACCGCGCGGGTAGCGGATCACGAAAGGAAGTGTTGTAGACTCGAGTTGAGCCGTGTACATCAGGTTGCGCAACTCACTTTCGTTCATCGGCGCACTGATGATCATGTTGGGAATGCAACGGAAATAAGCAATGTCGTAGCAGCCGTGGTGAGTAGGACCATCATCTCCCACAAGACCGGCGCGGTCGAGGCAAAGCACAACGGGCAATTTCTGAATGGCCACATCGTGTACTACCTGGTCGTATGCGCGCTGCATAAAAGAAGAATAGATGTTGCAGAACACGCGCATACCTTGTGTGGCGAGGCCCGCACTTACGGTAACGGCATGCTGCTCGCAGATGCCCACGTCGAATGCACGGTCGGGCATTTTTTCCATCATATACTTGAGCGAAGAACCGGAAGGCATCGCAGGCGTGATACCCATGATGGCCTGGTTTTTTTCCGCCAGTTCAATCAGTGTATGACCAAATACATCCTGGTATTTGGGAGGCTGTGGAGTTTCGTATTGTTTTTTATAGATCTCGCCGGTTACTTTATCGAACAGACCGGGTGCGTGCCATTTGGTCTGGTCCTTTTCGGCGAGTGCGTATCCTTTACCTTTTGTGGTAATGATGTGCAGGATCTTCGGGCCGGGGATTTCGCGGAGATCGCGGAGCGTGTCTACCAGCTTCGCAATGTTATGTCCGTCGATCGGGCCGAAGTAACGGATTTTTAGTGCTTCGAAGAGATTGGCGCTGCTGCTGACCATTCCTTTCAATCCTTCCGCCAGTTTGTGGCCCATGCCACGTGTAAAGTTTTTACCTACGGGCAGTTTGCCAAGCAGGTTCCACACATCGTCTTTCACTTTGTTATAAGTGGGCGAGGTCGTGATATCGGTCAGGTATTCTTTCAGCGCGCCTACGTTAGGATCGATGCCGATGCCGTTGTCGTTTAGTACGATCAGCATGTCTGCATTGGAAACACCGGCGTGGTTCATGGCTTCGAAAGCCATACCCGCGGTCATGGAACCGTCGCCGATTACGGCAACTGTCTTGCGGTCCGTTTCGCCTTTGTATTTGGCAGCGATGGCCATGCCCAGTGCAGCGGAGATCGAAGTAGAAGAGTGGCCTACGCCAAATGTATCGTATTCGCTTTCGCTGCGTTTGGGAAAGCCGCTGAGGCCTTTGTATTTACGGTTGGTATGGAAACTGTCTCTCCGGCCGGTCAGTATTTTATGGCCATAAGCCTGGTGACCTACGTCCCACACCAATTGATCATAAGGTGTATTGTAAACGTAATGCAGTGCCGTGGTCAGTTCTACCACACCCAGGCTGGCACCGAAGTGGCCGCCATGTACGCTTACGATGTCGATGATATACTGGCGAAGTTCGTCACACAGTTGATGCAGTTTCTCCCGGGGAAGCTCTTTCAGGTCGGCGGGGGAATTGATGGTCTGCAGTAGTGGTCCGGGAAGAATTTCCATGTGGTTAATTTGTCAACTGTAAAAATAATATATTCTGTTGTGCGCGGGCTCAAAAAAGCCCATAATTCTGGTTAAAATGCCTTAAACAGCGACTTTGCGGCGCCGGGAGGCCATTTGTAGAACTTATTTTCCACTGGTATATTTAGCAGGGGGGCACATCCAGAAATAATTAGATTTGCTGATATGCAACTAGGAATTGAGCAATATTGGCTCGGAAACAAGCGATACTGGATTTTTCAGGCCTGCGGGTGGGGTATGTTCATCCTGGTACACCTGTTTTTCAATATCTCATTCAATAAAATGTCCACCTGGGACGATTGGGAGCTTTTTCTTGGCAGGATCGGCATTTTTGTGGTTTTAGGCGTTGTTTTTACCCACCTGATGCGAATGGTGATCATCTGGCTCAACGTTTTGCAGAAAAAGCTGGAAAAACAGGGACTGATCTTCCTGGTCATTACCACCATTTTCGCCCTTATCGCCGCTTTTTTCAATATCCATTTGCTGCGCAAATTCAAGTACCTCGCGCAAGCCGAACAAACCACGCTTAATGACAACAATTTCATCCTGGTACTGCTGAGCAATGCATTCAACTTTTTCATTTTCTATTTCATCTGGAACCTGATCTATTTCATGTACCACTATATCGCCAAAAGCCAGAAGCAGCAACTGGATACGCTGCAACTGGAATCATTGGTAAAGGAACTGGAACTGAAGACCATTAAGGCACATATCAATCCGCATTTTATTTTTAACTCCCTGAACTCTATCCGTGCATTGGTCGATGAAAACCCTGAACGCGCGCGGAAAGCCATTACGGAGTTGAGTAATATCCTGCGCAGCAGTATCAATGTAGATAAATCTGAAACCGTTACATTTGAAAAGGAACTTGCTATCGTAAAGGATTACCTGGCACTGGAAACAATGCGTTTCGAAGACCGGTTGCAGGTGGAGTACGAAGTAGATGACGATACACTGGCAAGCCCCGTACCGCCGATGATGTTGCAGACACTGGTGGAGAATGCAATCAAGCATGGCATCAGCAAGCAGATCAATGGTGGTATTGTGAGAGTGATCTCTGATTTCAGCGGTAACTACCATGAACTCACCGTACAGAATACCGGGCAGCTTTCGACGGATAAATTGGAAGAAGGATTCGGATTGTCGAGCACCAATGACCGGTTACAATTGTTGTACGGTCCGAAAGGAAGGTTTCAAATCCGTCAGCTTACGCCTGCCCTTGTGGAGGCCCGTGTGCTGATACCTGTTAATGCATAAAAAATAAACTGGCTAAATAGTTCACATGAAAGCGATTATAATTGATGATGAGCGGTTGGCCCGCGCCGAACTCCGCAAATTATTACTGGAATTCCCGGAGATTGAAGTGGTGGACGAGGCCGCCAATGCCGAAGAAGGCATACGCAAGATCGATGAGCTGCAGCCCGATCTGATCTTCCTGGATATCCAGATGCCCGGCAAAACAGGTTTTGATATGCTTGCCGAACTGGAGCGGGCGCCGCAAGTGATCTTCACCACGGCCTACGATGAATTTGCGTTGCGGGCATTTGAAGTAAACGCACTCGATTATCTGCTTAAACCAGTGGAGCCGCGCCGCCTGGCCGATGCCATACAAAAACTGCAACAAGGCGAAACGAGAGAACTTAATCGCCAACCGGCAGAGTTTGTTAACAACAGCATTCTCGGCGAAGCCGACCAGGTATTTGTGAAAGATGGTGAACGCTGCTGGTTTGTGAAGCTGAGCGACATCCGTTTGTTTGAAAGCGTAGGCAACTATGCAAAAGTATTTTTCGGCCCCAACAAACCACTTATCCTGAAATCGCTCAACGCACTGGAAGAACGCCTCGATGAAAAAGTATTCTTCCGTGCCAACAGAAAACATATCGTCAATCTCCGCATGATCGAAAAAATCGAACCTTATTTCAACGGAGGACTTTTACTGGAATTAAAAGGAGGGGAGAAGATCGAAGTCAGCCGCCGCCAGACGGTCAAGTTCAAGGAGATGATGAGTTTTTAAATATCGGTTATCCATTTTTTTAAATTATACAAACGGCATGATGTTCCATCGTTCTACGGCTTTATTGTTAGTTAGCGGATTTGTTATCAGCACGGCCTGTGCGCAGTCGGCGGATAAAATTATCAATGCACCTGCTGCTGAAGAGATCATCCGCGTACTGGCGGCTGATGAAATGAAAGGCCGTAAAGTTTTTACGCCTGAAATTGATAAGGCGGCCGATTATATCGCCGCACAGTTCAAAGAAGCAGGGCTGCAACCCGGAAGCGGCAACACTTACCTGCAGTCGTTTTCGATGGTGAGCCCCAAACAGGAATCACTTACCGCAATCATCGACGGGCAAACCGTCGATGCGAAAAAAGTATTGGTACTGACCTCCACGGCTGATCTGACTGTTTCCGATCAATCAGGATACGAGCAGCGTACCATTGCAGCAGGCGATGAATTATTTGAAGGCGTTATGGGCGCGGCCACTGCTGAAAAAAACCTGATCGTATGGGTTGATGAAAGTTTTGCCAATACCTTTCCCCGTCTTTCTTTTCTCAAGCGCACCTTGTTCAAGTCAGACAAGTCGGTGATTTTTGTTTTGGGTAAAAAAGCGAACAGTTTTTCATTTGTCGCCAAACATTCCGTTGAAGAAAAAAAACTGGCGAACGTTGTCGGCATACTACCCGGCAAAAAACACAAAGATCAATATGTGATCTTCTCCGGCCACTATGATCACATCGGCATTTCTACCCGCGAAGCGATCAACGGCGATTCAATCTTCAATGGTGCAAATGATGATGCAGCCGGTATTACAGCCGTAATCCTGCTTGCACGTTACTACAAAGCCTTAGGCAACAACGACCGCACCATTATTTTTGCCGCGTTTACTGCGGAAGAAGTGGGCGGTTACGGTTCGCAATATTTTTCCAAACAGTTCCATCCCGATAAGGTAATGGCCATGTTCAATATTGAAATGATCGGCACGGAAAGTAAATGGGGGCGCAACTCCGCTTACATTACCGGTTATGAAAAATCGGATATGGGAAAAATATTGCAGTCCAATCTTACGGGCACCGGCTTTACTTTTCATCCAGATCCTTATCCTGACCAACAATTGTTTTACCGTTCAGACAATGCCACGCTGGCAAGACTGGGCGTACCGGCCCATACGATCTCTACTGCCAAGATGGAAGATGAACCCAACTATCATAAAGTAACCGATCATGTGGAAACGCTCGATATGGAAAACATGGCAAAGATCATCAACTCTATTGCCCTGAGTGCGCGTTCCATCGTGTCAGGAAAAGACACACCATCCAGGGTAAAAGAAAAATAAAATGAAAAGACTGCTCATCACCGGTATGATCCTGATGAGCCTGCCTGTTGTTGCGCAACAGCCGCTGGCAGACAGTGTGATCAGTGAAGAAGCCGCACGCGAGATACTGGGATATCTCGCTTCGGATCAACTGAAGGGCCGCAGCAACGGCCGCCCCGAACGATACGAAGCGGCCGCCTACCTGGCGCAGCAATTTCAACAAGCGGGATTAAAACCACTATACGGGCAAAAATCATTGCTGATACCGTTCTTCCCACAAACGATTACTGAAGACGGGCCGATCCCCATTCCCCAGGCAGATATTGTACTGTGGAATGGCGATTTTTTACAAACGGACCATTTCGAATTTTTTCTCACAGACGCGGCAGCTTATACAGACAAATCCTTAGGCTCGTTCGAAGTGATAGCACTGGATAGTCTCGACAGCGGGTTGCTGCGCCGGTATGCCGCATCGCCCGGTGGCGATCTGTTGCTTTGGGCAAAAAAACCTTTCTCGGATAAAAACAAATTACCCGAAACATGGACGCTACCGCCCAATGGTATTCAGCGAAATGTGTTGATCGTTGTGCATGATAATGCACCAAAGACGATGGTGGTGCAGGCCGATCCTGATTATTACCATACTTTACTCTTTAACGTGGTGGGCGTGTTGCCCGGTGACAGTCTTCCGGGTGAGATTGTGGCGTATACATCGCATTATGATCATATGGGCGTAGACCCGGGCGAGCGCCGCGACAGTATATTGAACGGTGCAAATGACAATGCATCCGGGACCACGGCGGTCGTGTTGCTTGCGCGTTATTTTTCGCAGTTAAAAAATAACAGCCGCACATTGTTGTTTTGTGCCTTTGCGGGAGAAGAATGGGGGTTATTGGGCTCTCGGGAGTTTATGAAAGAGATCAATCCCAAGGCCGTGGTAGCCGGTATAAACATCGAGATGATCGGCATAGCACAGTATGGTAAGAAAAAAGTATTCATCACGGGACAGGATCAATCTCCCTTAGGCAAAACCCTCGCGCGATCACTTTCGGCAGCGGGTTTGAAAGTGATCAGGGAACGCGATCCTGAGCGGCAGCTGTATTCGCGCAGCGATAATTATTCTTTTGTAAAAGCAGGGGTGCCTGCACACACGATCATGAGCAGTGATGACGAGGATCGTTGTTATCATCAGCCCTGCGATGAAGTTAAGCGGATCAATTTCGAACATTTTATAGCAGTGGTGAAAGCGGTTGCGGCAATAAATGAATTCAAAATTCAAAAGTAAAAATTCAAAAAAACATACCCGTCCACGAGGGGCGTTCGTGAATCGTGAATCGTCAATCGTGAATGGGGGTCCGTGGATCGTGTCCTCACCATAACTGTTCGGAACGTTTATCACCAGGAGCCGCTTTCGTTTTTAAAACTAATGGCGGCGTGAGGTATAAGTTAGCTCCCTTGTTGGTCTCCCGACCAACAAGCAAGAGCCAGGTTGCTTTGATGGGTCAAGGCCAACTTCGTACATAACTCAAGGATGAACATGCCCGTTGGTCTGGAGACCAACGGTGGCCTGATGTCGGATTGACAGGATGGAACAGCCGTAAATTGCCAGTACAACGGCCAGGGTGGTTTACTTAACATCTATAACCTGAAATAACTATGCATTTTCACCTTCCACATTCGCCGGAGGCGCACCTCTCCGCATTAAAAAGCCCCCGCAAAGCGGGGGCTTTTTTTGTATTCAGCGTTGCTGATTAATAAGCAAGTTTCATTACCACACGGCGGTTCTTCTGACGACCGGCAGCAGTTTTGTTATCTGCGATCGGCTCGTCCTGGCCGTGACCGGCAGCGAAGAGACGGCTTTCAGCAATTCCTTTGCTGATGAAATATTGTTTAACAGCATTCGCACGATCATTACTCAACTTTTCATTGATAGCCGGCGTACCGGTATTGTCGGTATGACCGTCGATGTAAAGTTTCATATCCGGATTTTCTTCCAGGATTTTTGCTACTTCATTGAGGCCTTTATTAGAAGAGGCCAGCAGTTTGTAGCTACCGGTAGCAAACAGGATGCGTGTTGCTGCATAGTCAACTTTCTTCTTCACTTCTTCTTTGATCTCGGGGCAACCTTTGTTGGCAGCCGTACCGGGAATAGTCGGACATGCATCTTCTTCATCGTTCACGCCATCGTTGTCGGAATCGGGAACAGGGCAACCCTGGTAACGTGCTACGCCGGGTTGTGTCGGACATTTATCCTCGTCGTCGTTGATGCCGTCTCCATCAGTATCAGGGATAGGGCAACCATTGTACTTGGCAACACCAGCCACATCAGGGCACTTATCGTCTTTATCGGCAATACCGTCTTTATCTCTGTCGGGGCAACCTTGCAAGGCAGCCAGGCCCGGAGTATCAGGACAAGCATCGATGCTGTCGGGAACGCCGTCGTTGTCGCGGTCAACAACCGGTGGTGGCGGTGGAGGAGGAATAACCTTTGGCTCGCGGGGGCCACGCAGTGATTGCGCTACACCAATTGAATAGAAAAGGCTGTTGGGCACTTTCTCGCGGTCGAAGCTCACGCGGTAGTTGGCTTGCAGGAAAATAAAAGTTTCCTGTTTCAGGTTGAACTGAAAACCCACACCCAGCGGAGCATAAGGCTGGATCTTGCTCTTGTAATAATTACCGGCACCGATACCTGCCGTCAGGAACGGAGAAAAGAAGCGGTCGCTGCGCAGCAGGAATGCATGCAGGGATGCTTCCAGTTCGTTGGAGTAATCTTTTGATTCAGGCGTTTCAGCGGTAGAGAAATCAGGATTGAATGCGCCGTTATAGCGTACGGAGAAATCCAGTTTCTTACCGAGGCCGTGCCAGTAATAAGCAGAGAAACCGGCGGCCATATTTTTCACTTTATACCAGGGATAATCTTTCAATACATCGCTGAGCGAAGTGTTGCTGATAGCGGTTGGCGTACTGAAGTCGGTAAAGTTAAAGCTGAATCCGAGTGCAGATTTTTTCTGCGCCTGTGCGGCCAGGCCAAGGATCAGCAAAGAGACAAAAAGAAAACTCTTTTTCATCATTGCGATTTAGGTTATAAAAAAACTCCTGCAGTGGTGCTGAGTAAGATGGACGACAGCTTGAAAGTCCTCTGCAGCAGACCGTTGTACTAAAACGGGTCGCAAAGGTAAGTATGTTGGTTTAACGGAAGAGAAGGTTGTGTCAAATTTCGATGGGCATGCCCTGATTATCGCCGGATGCCCTGATCCGGCAGTTGGCTTGTCAGGCTGATACGGCGACTGAATGGATAGCCGCACTCATTTCCTGGATCAATCCGGGATCTTTTTCAATCGCATTGCCTACTACGATCACATCGGCGCCGGCTTTGCAATTGAGGTAAGCTTTTTCAGGTGTGGTAATACCACCTCCAATGATCAGCGGTACTTCGATCTGGCGTGCTACCACGTTGATCATTTCTTCCGTGATGGCACGGCGCGCGCCGCTTCCCGCATCCATATAGATGAGCTTCATGCCCAGCATTTCACCGGCCATGGCTGTACACATCGCAATTTCGTTTTTATCGGCCGGCACGGGGGAGGCATTGCTGATATAAGAAACCGTAGTAGGCGCTCCACCGTCAACCACGATATAACCGGTTGGCATGATCTCCAGTCCGCTTTGCTTGACAAACGGTGCAGACACCACATGTTGTCCGATCAGGAGCTCGGGATTCCGTCCGGAAATAAGGGATAAATAAAGCAAGGCGTCCGCGTGGCGCGATACCTGGGCCGGACTACCGGGAAAAAGTATAAGGGGAATGGAAGAATGCTGGCGGATATGCTGAAGGCATTCGTCCAGGTGATTCGAGATAACGAGACTTCCGCCTACGAAGAAATAATCTACCTGGGCAGTGTGGGCAAGTCCGATCAACTCATCCAGTATGGTTTTGTTCACTTTATCAGGATCGATCAGCACGGCAAAAGATTTCTTGCCTTGTTGCTTTCGTTCAGTAAGTGAGTGATAAATAGCCGACTTCATCCGGTACCGGTTGGTTAATGCAAAAATGCGAAAACTTTTTGATTTACAAAGGTTTTAGCGATTCAGGGCTTGCCGTTTCGGGACAAAGATAAGGCTTCCCGGCTCAAAGTCGGAGATAGGTGGCCAACTGAGCGATATGATTATTGGTAAACCGGTCCCCGCGGCCCGATACATATTGATTCATATAACCAGCTTCCAGGTCGAAAGATTTATTGATCCGGTACCCGATTGCCAGGTAAAGCCGGTTCTGATCGAAGAATTTTCCATTAACCCGGTCGTTGTTGGCCACGTTGACGAATACCTCATTTTGCAAAGCAGCAAAAAAACCTTCCGTAAAAGAAGCCTGCTGCCGAAGCGGAAGAATATTTCTGATAAAATAACGCGCACGGTGAGAGGTAACCGTACCGGTCTTTTCCAATTCATTATTGACCACCGCCGTTCTTGCCAGCAAACGCTGCTCCAGGCGGAAACGGTGTTGGGTGAATACGGTTTTTATTTTATGGTTATAAATCAACTGCTGCCAGATGCGGTGCTCGGGAATATACGCCGAAAGGTTTCCGGAACGGTTGCGGTTGCTGATGTAAGCATAACCCGCTGTAAGAACCAGGTTTTTGTTTGCATGAAAATTAATACCGGAACGCAGCAGCAGGGTTTGCATTTGTTTTAATTCATCTGTGCTGCGCCATTGCACATCCGCGTGTATACTGAATTTTTTACTCAGCTTAAATGTGTTAAACGACGCACCCCAGCCGCTGAATTGTGATTGTGCGGAAACATTCAATGTGCTTAATGTAAAGAGAAGAAGTAAACAAACGCAGACCTGTTTTTTCATGCGACAAAAGAACGAAAAATTCAAGTTATAGATTCGTTAGAATTATGTTACCGGAATATGAAGCGTTGTTTTCAGCACGAAATATGCAACGCTATACCAGCTCCGGAATTTGTCTGATAGTTTACTGATATCGACCCGATTTTCCAAAAAACCGGGTCACAAAAAAATAACATGATGTGCATAAAAGGGCGAAGCCGCACTGGTGCCGCGATACGGGATTTCCCGGATGCCTTTTCCACAAATGTGCATATCTGTGACCTTGAATAGTTCCATTTTAGAAATAGTTTCGTAGAGACCCCTCCGGTAAACCATTTTCTCCAAAACCGTCTAAATACAAACCCAGAAAAACTTCAGTTATGGCCAGCAAAAAAGACACTGCCGCTAAAAACGGGCTGACGTTTCGTCGCCGTTTCACAAGCGATACCCTTCATGTTTTTGATCAGTTTGAATATGATTACCGCACTTCCGTGATACGTAACCCTACGGGTGAAGTAGTATTTGAAATGAACAATGTGGAAGTACCGAAGCAGTGGAGCCAGATTGCCACGGACATCCTGGCGCAGAAGTATTTCAGAAAGGCCGGTGTACCTCAACCGGATGGCAGCCTCGGCCGCGAAACATCTGCGAAACAAGTAGCGCATCGCCTGGCTAATTGCTGGAGAGTATGGGGCGAGCGATATGGTTATTTCGCCAGCACGCAGGACGCGCAGATTTTCTATGAAGAACTGGTGTATTCCATCCTTGCACAAATGTGTGTGCCCAATTCACCGCAGTGGTTCAATACCGGCTTGTATGAAAGCTATGGCATTACCGGTAAACCACAGGGACACTATTATGTAGATCCCAAAGACGGACAATTAAAAAAATCAACAAACGCATACGAGCGTCCCCAGCCCCATGCCTGTTTTATCCTGAGTGTGGATGACGACCTGGTGAATGAAGGCGGTATCATGGATCTGTGGGTGCGTGAAGCACGCATCTTCAAATATGGTTCAGGTGTTGGCACCAACTATTCCAATCTTCGTGGTGAAGGCGAGAAGCTGAGTGGTGGCGGCACTTCTTCCGGTCTGATGAGTTTTCTCAAGATCGGTGACCGCGCAGCAGGGGCTATCAAGAGTGGCGGCACTACACGCCGGGCAGCCAAGATGGTTTGCCTCGATCTTGATCACCCCGAGATAGTGGAATTCATCAACTGGAAAGTAGAAGAAGAAAAGAAAGTGGGCGCGCTCATTGCGGCAGGTTACCCTTCCGGTTATGAAGATGAAGCCTATAAAACAGTAAGCGGACAAAATTCCAATAACTCCATCCGCATTCCTAATTCCTTCTTTAAAGTACTGGAAGAAGATGGCGACTGGGAATTGAAAGGACGTATGGATGGACGCGTGATGAAAAAAGTACCTGCACGTGAATTGTGGAACCAGGTGGCTTACGCTGCATGGCGTTGTGCAGATCCGGGTACGCAATACAACACTACGATCAACGAATGGCATACCTGTCCCGAAGGTGGTGAAATCCGCGCATCCAATCCCTGCTCGGAATACATGTTCCTCGACAACACGGCATGTAATCTTGCATCCGCCAACCTGATGAAATTCTTTGACACGGAAAAAAATGTATTTGATGTAGAAGGCTACGAATACAATTGCCGTTTGTGGACAGTAGTACTGGAAGTATCTGTATTGATGGCACAGTTTCCCTCCAAAGAAGTGGCGCAACTGAGTTATGAATACCGCACGCTCGGTCTCGGATATGCCAATCTCGGCACCATGCTGATGGTAAGCGGCATTCCTTACGATAGCGAAGAATCCCGCGCAGTAGCAGGCGCCATTACGGCGATCATGACCGGTATAGCCTATAAAACTTCTGCGGAAATGGCACAGGCACTCGGCGCCTTCCCCCGGTTTGAAGAAAACAGGCAACACATGATGCGGGTGATGCGCAATCACCGTCTCGCCGCCTACGATGCGGATGAGTACGAAGGACTGAGCCTGAAACCACAGGGATTGAAAGCGACTTATTGCCCCGATTACCTGCTGAAAGCTGCCTGTAAGGCCTGGGACGATGCAGTGGAATTAGGAGAAAAATATGGCTATCGCAATGCACAGGCAACCGTGATCGCTCCAACAGGAACGATCGGGCTGGTAATGGACTGTGACACCACGGGTGTTGAACCAGACTTCGCGCTGGTGAAATTCAAAAAACTTTCCGGAGGTGGTTATTTCAAAATCATCAACCAATCGGTGCCCGTAGCCCTGAAAAATCTCGGCTATAATGAGAAAGAAACGGAGGCTATTGTGAAATATGCGGTCGGTGCCGCTTCGTTTGCAGGAGCTCCTTTTATCAATCATCAATCGTTGAGTGAAAAAGGATTCATTGCGGATGAGATTAAGAAACTGGATGCGGCCGTATCATCGGCGTTTGACATTGCCTTTGTGTTCAACAAATACACACTGGGTGAAGAATGTCTGCAACGCCTTGGCTTTACACCCGAACAATACAATGATTTTGAATGGAGCCTGCTGGAAGCATTAGGTTTCAGCGAAGAGCAGATTGAAGCAGCCAATGATTATGTATGCGGAACAATGATGATCGAAGGGGCGCCGTTGCTCAAAGCAGAACACCTGCCGGTATTTGACTGTGCCAACCGCTGCGGCAAAAAAGGGCAGCGATACATCCATGCTCACGGGCATATCCGGATGATGGGCGCCACTCAGCCGTTTATCAGCGGAGCCATTTCCAAAACCATCAATCTGCCCAACGAAGCAAGCGTGGAAGAAATAGCCGACGCTTATTACCTGAGCTGGCAGTTGGGA
Source organism: Terrimonas ferruginea DSM 30193 (assembly GCF_000425585.1). Classification (GTDB taxonomy): domain Bacteria; phylum Bacteroidota; class Bacteroidia; order Chitinophagales; family Chitinophagaceae; genus Terrimonas; species Terrimonas ferruginea. The sequence goes on along the minus strand of NZ_AUDS01000027.1, from coordinate 63,371 downwards.
CTGAAAGCAAATGCCCTGTATCGTGATGGCTCAAAGCTTTCACAACCGCTGAGCAACAAATCAGACAAAAAGAAGAAGACAGAGGAAGCAAAAGAAACTACGCGGGAAGAGACGGCAGAGGTGCCGTTATCCACCATCGTCGATCTCAGCAAACTGACGGTAGAAGAATTGCTGGAAGAAGTGCAGAAACGTGTGCAGGCATCACCCGACACCAAGCTCAAGCGCAAACTGGCAAGCATTGTTGAGCGCCGCTCGCTGCCGGCCAAACGTCGCGGCTTTACACAAAAAGCAAAGATCAACGGGCAGGCGGTATTCCTGCGTACGGGCGAATACAATGATGGTACGCTGGGTGAGATTTTTATCGATATGGCGAAAGAAGGGGCCACCATGCGCAGCATGATGAACTGTTTCGCGATCTCCATTTCGATCGGTCTGCAGTATGGTGTGCCGCTGGAAGAATTTGTAGACAAATTCGCCTTTACCAAATTCGATCCTTCCGGATTTGTGGAGCATCCGAATATCCGCTCCACCACATCCATTGTTGACTTTATCTTCCGTGTGTTGGGTTACGAATACCTCGGCCGTACCGATCTGGTACACATCGTGGACGAGCCCAACGTGATGAATACGGGTGCGGATGAATGGGATGAAATACCAACTAATCTCGAATATGCCAGCCAGGAATTGTCCAGTGTGCGCATAACCGCGGCATCGGGCCCTGTGCAGCATGTAAAAGCTACGCGCACCACGCCGGCAAAAACAGAGGCCGGCAGCATGGAAGCAGTGAATGCAGCTGCGAAGAATATGCAAAGCGATGCACCTGCGTGTAATGTGTGCGGTCACATCATGATGCGCAGCGGAACCTGTTATAAATGTCTGAACTGCGGCAATCAGGGAGGGTGTAGTTAATTCAAAAGTAAAAATTCAAAAGTCAAAAAAGCCCTGGTTTACCGCCGGGGCTTTTGTCAATCGTGAATCGTCAATCGTGAATCGTCAATTGTGAATGACGGTCCCTGAGGTTCTCGAAGGGCATTCCCAGAGGTTCTCGAAAGACGGTCCCTGAGGCACTCGAAGGGTGGTCCCTGAGGTTCTCGAAGGGTGGTCCCTGAGGTTCTCGAAGGGTGGTCCCTGAGGTTCTCGAAGGGTGGTCCCTGAATGATGAATGGACTGCCATGGTTCGTGCATACACGAACCATGGGTTGGAAGATTTAAAACCTGTCAATCCGACCTCACGCCACCGTTGGTCTCCAGACCAACGGGCCTGCTCATCGTTGAATTATGTACGAAGTTGACCTTAACCTGCCAAGGCTACCCTGACTCTTGCTTGTTGGTCGGGAGACCAACAAGGGCGCTAACTACAATCCGGATACATTACAATGCCCCGGCGTCACAGGCTGCCGGGGCATTGTAATGAGTGATCAATTTTTTTTTTTGGAAGGTGATAACGTTGAAAACCTAAACCTTACCGCGCTTTGTAAGAAAATTTCTGTCCGGCTACAGTTGCTTCGGCCATGAGTCCGCCTTTGGTTTGCGTGAAGACCATCAGGCCGTCGGTATATTGTGCATTGGCAGATGCGCCTTCGGTTGCTGCTATGGCACCAAGTTGGGCGGAGAATTCCACCTTATTAGCTTTGAAGCGGTCGAGTGCAGCTTTGTTTTCAAAGAAAACAACTTCGCGGTAGGCTTGCCCGCCGATTTGCGCGCCAACGCTTACCTGCTTGAGCTCTGCACCTCCCACTAATTTTCCCTGCTCGTATACGGCACCGGCACCTGCCGCACCGCCTACTACTACACCACCTTTACCCACATTGGGGAAAATGGCATACCCGTAAGACGAGGTAAATAATTTAGCCATGTTGGCGTCAGCTTTGATGAATTCGGCTTTGGCCGTCTTGCTGTCCTGTACAATTCTGCTGCTTTGAGCGGAAAGCACAAATGGGCTGAAGAGGATGGCTCCTAAAAGGGCTATAATACTGCGTTTCATGTTGATTGAGTTTGGTAAAAAAATGTTCTTACCAGTAAGGATGCAATTTGTTTGCCATACTCAAACAACAATTCAAAATTCAAAAGTCAAAATTCCAAAGTTTCAGGGCAAAAGTCAGAACAGAATTGAGAATCAGCCAACGGTCAATATTCTTAGCGCCTTAATTACTTTGCGGCTTTGCGTGAAAAAGAAAGCCTCTTCAAAGGCGCATGAGCAAAGAACTCCCCATAGCCCTTCCGTTTTCTTTTAACTTTTTACTTTTGAATTTTGATTTTTTAAGGTTTGTAGTATTCAATCAGTTCCTCCGGCTGTTCCAAAAAGGTGAGGCGGTCAACGGCTTCCTGGTATAAAAAGCCTTCCTGTTCCATGCGATGGATATGTTTCCGGAGATCGTTATAAAAGCCGTCGGTGTTGAGGACAAATAGCTGCCGGTCGTGAATCGACAACTGATTCCAGGTCACCATTTCAAATAATTCGTCCAGCGTACCGAATCCGCCCGGCAGCACCAGCGCGGCATCGCAGAGGTCGTACATCTTTTTTTTGCGGCTGTGCATATCTTCTACTACAAATAATTCCGTCAGTCCCTTGTGTTCGCGCTCCCAATCAACGAGTACCTGCGGGATAACTCCGATCGCTTTTCCACCGTGTTGCAAGACGGTATCTGCGATCAATCCCATCAGTCCCACGCTGCCGCCGCCATACACCAGCCCAATGTCGTTTTCAGCCATTAGTTGCCCGAGTGTGCGGGTTGCTTCGCTAAAGAGGGGGTTGTTACCGGTTTTGGAACCGCAAAAAACTGCAAGAGAACGTATTAGCATGAGTGACAATTATATATTTGCAGCAAAGGGAATACAAATTTATTTATCTTCAAAAATTCAATTGAGAGGAAGTTGAGTAATAGGTCATAAGTTTTGGCTATGGTTCGGGTATACAAGAACCAGGAAATATTCACGATTGACGATTGACCATTCACTTATTGACTCATTCACAATTGCCAATTGACAATTCACTCCCGAGACTTCGGGATTGACTTTTGAATTTTGACTTTTTAATTTTTACCACATGTCTGCAGGCCTTCTGTTTTCCTTCGTTATCGGCTACTTCGCTTTGCTGCTCGTCGTCGCCTGGATCACTTCGCGCAATTCCAATAACGATACGTTCTTCATCGGTAATAAAAACAGCAACTGGATGCTGGTGGCCTTCGGCATGATCGGCACTTCCTTGTCCGGTGTAACTTTCGTGAGCGTACCCGGCGGGGTGGGAGATATTGCCGGAGGAGGGTTCAAAGGGTTTGCCTATATGCAGGTAGCTATCGGCTACCTGATCGGCTACGCCGTGATCGCCTTTGTTTTATTGCCTCTTTATTACAAACTCAACCTGACTTCCATTTATAATTACCTGAAGCAGCGGTTTGGTAACATTGCTTACAAGACCGGCGCGCTTTTCTTCATCATCAGCCGTACTGTGGGAGCCACCGCCAGACTTTACCTGGTGATTAACATTCTTCAGTTGTTCATCCTGGATCGCATGGGCGTGCCGTTTGTGGTAACGGCGTCCTTCATCCTGCTGATGATCCTGCTGTATACTTTTGAAGGCGGTGTACGTACCATCGTTTATACCGACACCTTACAAACCACGTTGATGGTGACAGGTCTCATTGTGTGTGTGATCTACATTCTCAGCAATCTCAATATCAGCGGCGGCGAAGCACTCAGCCAGATGCACGACCGCGGTTACCTCAATATTTTCAACTTTGATGTCAACAGTAAAGGGTTTTTCTTAAAACAGATATTGGGAGGAGCTTTTATCACGATCGCCATGACGGGACTTGACCAGGAAATGATGCAGAAAAACATCAGCGTTAAAAAACTGGGCGACTCACAGAAAAACGTAATGACCATGGCAGTGGTAATGACCGGCGTATTGTTCCTCTTCCTGATGCTGGGCGGTTTGCTTTATATGTTTGCACTTTCAAAAGGCGGCGAATACCAGGATGTGCTGGTTAACGGCCAGGTGGTAGGCAAACAGTTACTGATCGATCATCCGAAGATTCCGGGCGAACAGCTCAATGTAATCGGCGATAAAATGTTCCCTTCCATTGCGATGAACTTCCTGCCGCCGGCGATTTCCATCATCTTTATCATTGCCCTGATCTCCGCCTTGTTCCCCAGTGCAGACGGAGCCCTGACGGCACTGACGTCTTCTTTCTGTATCGACATCCTCGGATTGAAAGAGCGGGATGATCTTGATGAGAAGGGCAAGAAGAAAGTGAGGTTAAGCGTACACTTCTCGTTTGCCATCGTGTTCCTGCTATGTATCCTGGTCTTCTATTGGCTCAATAACAATAGTATTATCGATATCATTCTTGACCTGGCGGGTTATACGTACGGACCCCTGCTGGGCCTGTTCTCGCTTGGCATTCTGACCAAACGCCGTATCCGCGACAGTTTTTCGATTACGATCGTGTGCCTGGTTGCGCCGGTGCTTTCTTATTTCCTGGCGAAATATGCCAAAGATCTTTTCGGCGGTTACCAGATCGGTATCGAGCTGCTGATCATCAATGGTCTGCTCACTTTCCTTGGGCTGCTGCTGCTTTCCGAAAAGCCCGGCCGCGATCCCCAGGCAACCGTAGTGCCAGCCTGAGGCTGAACGGATTATAGAAACCGTCTTTGGAAAAAGGGTGTATCTTTGTACCTATGGAGCTGATACACCCTGATGTGGAATCATACGCCGCGGCACTCAGCAGTCCTGAAGAGGCACTGCTGGAGGAAATTTCGGTGTTCACTTCGCAGCATCACCGCGAGCCGCATATGCTCAGCGGCCACGTGCAGGGTAAGCTGCTGCAGATGATCAGCCATCTCTTACAACCGAGACGCATCCTGGAGATTGGCACCTTTACCGGGTACAGCGCGCTTTGCCTGGCTTCAGGTCTGGTGCCCGATGGTGTATTGCATACCATTGAATTACGCGAGGCCGACGCCCAACTGGCGCGCCATTTTTTCGACCGCTCGCTTTACGGATCAAAGATCATAAGCCACCAGGGAGCGGCAGCTGAGATCATTCCCACCCTCAACGAAACCTGGGACCTGGTTTTTATCGATGCAGATAAAACCGGCTATGTAGAATATTTTAACCTCGTTTTGCCGGCAGTTCGGCAAAACGGATTTATTTTAGCAGATAATATTTTTTTTCACGGAGAAGCGTTAAAGGAAGAGCCCTCCGGCAAAAGCGCCAGGGCCATCCGAACGTTTAACGACTATATCCGGTCACGCGCGGATATAGACAAAGTAGCATTAACTATCCGGGACGGACTGTATCTGATCCGGAAACTGTAACGAATACCGATGATAACCATGCGCCGTATTTTGATCTGCCTGTGTTTGCTCGTTGCTTCAACGGCTGTACAGGCGCAGGACAAGAACATTATTCAAACGTATATCGAAACTTATCGTGAACTGGCCATCGCTGAAATGCAGCGTACCGGCGTACCGGCGTCTATCAAGCTGGCGCAGGGCATTCACGAAACGATGGCGGGCACCAGTGTCCTCGTCAACAAATCCAACAACCATTTTGGTATCAAGTGCAAGTCTACCTGGAAAGGTGAATCGGTGTCGCACGACGATGATGCGCGCGGTGAATGCTTCCGTAAATATGTAAGAGCGGAAGACTCGTATAAAGATCATTCCGATTTTCTGCGCGGCAATCAGCGTTATGCATCGCTGTTTGCACTCGACCCCGAAGATTATAAAAGCTGGGCATATGGACTGAAAAAGGCAGGCTATGCCACCAATCCCAAATACCCGGTGATCATCATTAAACTGATCGAAGATTATAACCTGCAGGACTATACACTGATTGCCCTGGGTAAGAAACCCGCAGGTGATATCATGGTGGCAAAAAGAGAGATACCCGCCAATGAGCTGCCTGTTGTGGCCGCGGTGCAACGCGAAGAAATGATCGCGCCACCTGCACCGGAAAAAACATATCCTGACGGAGAATTCCGAATCAACGATACCAAAGTTGTCTTCGCCCGCAAAGGCACTTCCTTCCTCGCCATTGCGCAGCAATACAATATTCCGCTGAAGCGTTTGTTTGAATTCAACGACGATATGCCCGAAGAAGAAGAAGTGGCTTTTGATCAACTGCTTTTCCTGCAGCGCAAACGCAAAACAGGCGCTACGGATTTTCATCTTGTGCAGCCCGGCGAAACGATCTACGATATTGCGCAGGAAGAAGGCATTCGCCTCGAAAGCCTGCTCGAATACAATCACCTTACTGAAGAACAGGACCCTGCTGCTGGCGAAACACTTTACCTGAAAAAGAAAGCACCAGCCAAACCAAAGCTGGCGGCAACAACCGGCGAGCAATTACCTGCTGCCCAGGTAGCACCGGTGAAAGCTTCCGCCGCCTATGTAACGCACGTGGTGCAGCCGAAAGAAACCCTCTATTCCATTTCCCGTAAATACCAGGTACCGGCCGAATCCATTACCGAATGGAATCAGTTGGTTGCCGTGCTTAAACCAGGACAAACACTCAAAATCTATAAATAACTGCTATGGGGGCCATCAAGGTACACGATAAATCATTTGACATTTACCTTTCTGAAGCAACGATCCAGGAACGCATTGGCGAACTGGCCGCTTCCATTAACCGGGATTATGCCGGTAAACGTCCGTTCTTCATTGCCGTGTTGAATGGCTCGTTCATGTTTGCCTCCGACCTCTTTAAGCAACTGACCATCGATGCGGAGATCTGTTTTATCAAACTCGCTTCCTATAAAGGCATGAAGTCTTCGGGTAATGTGGTCACTTCTATCGGTCTCGACGATGATATCTTTGGTAAAGATGTGATTATCGTTGAAGACATTGTTGACACCGGCAAAACCTTGCACGATTTCCTGCCAAAGCTAGAACATCAGCAACCTGCTTCCATGCGCATTGCCACGCTGCTGCACAAATCGGAAGCTACTACTTACCCGCTCACCCTCGACTATGTAGGCTTTGACATCCCCAACAAATTTGTGGTAGGATATGGCCTGGACTACGATGGACTGGGGCGCAACCTGAAAGAGATCTATCAACTCGCGGGTTGAGCTTACTGTTAAAATCCGTTGGCGTCTCTTAATTCTCAATATATAGTGGTAAGTTAGTGAAGCGGTTGCCTCCATTTACCGAACTGTCACGCAAGCCAACTGTATGTTTCGTTGAGAATTACTTGCCAAATATTGCTGCTGCTTTTGCTGTTTGCGAAAGTTCATGGCCAGTCGCATTACATTCGTGGAGAAGTAAAAGATGAGAATGGGAATGCGCTGCGGAATGTGACGCTGTTACAGCTTCGCACCGGTTATGCATTTACCACCGGCAGCACCGGCACGTTCGGCATCATCTCCAATCAAACCAATGATTCATTTTCCGTAAAACTTTCCGGCTTTGGTGAAGTGCGTTATTTGCTGAACGCTTCCATCTTCAATACGATCCGTCTGAAAGCGTTGCCAGCGAATGCCGGTTCTCGCCGGCGCGATAAACTATCGTCGATTACCAAAGGATTGGGAAGAGAAGAGCAGCGCCGGTGGTTTGCCGGGCAGGAAACCTATGAGAATCTGTTGGAAAACCGCTTCATCAGTGCTGCGCGCTACCCCAACACAGGATTTTCTCCCAACGTAGACAAAGCCTCTTACAGCAATATCCGTCGTTTCATTCATACCGGATCCATTGTGCCTCCTGATGCGGTGCGTATCGAGGAAATGCTCAACTACTTCAATCTCGGTCATGCCGATCCGCCACCTGGTGAGCTATTTGCCGTTAGGCCTTCCATAGGTCCCTGCCCCTGGAACAACCAGAACAGGCTATTATATGTGGGACTATCGGCGCGGCGTATGAACCTGGATACATTACCGCCAAGTCACCTCGTGTTTTTAATAGACGTATCTGCTTCGATGGACATGCCGAATCGTTTGCCTTTGCTGCAATCGGCTTTCCGGATGCTGGTAAGTAACCTGCGGGACAAAGACTCTGTATCGATAGTGGTATATGGTGGGGCAACAGGGATCATGTTGCCAACAACAAGCGGAGGAGAAAAAGACAAAATCAACCAGGTGATCGATGAACTGGTGCCGGGTGGATCGACACCGGGCGAATCAGGTATACAACTGGCTTACCAGGTAGCCAAAACACACTTTATCGAAAAAGGAAACAATCGTGTAATACTGGCGACCGATGGAGATTTTAATGTTGGTGTAAAAACAGAAACGGAGTTAGACGAACTGATCTCTTCGCATCGCGAATCGGGGATATATCTTACTTGTCTGGGTGTGGGAATGGGGAATTATAAAGACTCAAAAATTCAGATGCTGGCGCGGAAGGGAAATGGCAACTTTGCTTATCTCGATAACTTCCAGGAAGCGGAGAAAGTGTTGATGACAGAATTTACGCAGACCTTATATGCGGTGGCAGACGATGTATACATGAGTGTGCAATTCAACGAAAAGAAAGTACGCGAATACCGGTTGATCGGATTTGACAACAAGATGACGGCGGTATGTGATACGTTTTCGATAGTGGAAGGAGGAGAGGTGGGGTCGGGTCATTCGATGGTGGCGGTGTTTGAAATAGCGCCGGTGGAGCAGCATGGCAGTATGGAGGGATTGGCAAAGTTTATATTGGACTATCGTCCCTCTGGGGGAACAGTGACGGTGAGGAAAGAATGGGTGGATTGTTGCGGGGAGGCTTCTCCTTCGCCTGAAGATCGTTTTGCTGCGGGTGTGGTGATGTTTGGTTCCCTGTTGCGGGGATCGATGTATACACGCAATATGAAATGGGATGAAGTGGTAAGTTATTCGGAAAAAAATACAGATGTGAATGATCCGTCGCAAAGGGCGTTTCTGAGCCTTGTACAGCAGGCGAAAACGATTTATACAAAGCAGAAAAGGAAGAAAGGCGGAAGGTAGAAGGCATAGGGCTAAACAGCCGTTACAGTATCCAATGATAAGTTGTCGGTAACGCTTTGCGCCTTTGCTCCTTTTGCGGCTTTGCGTGAAAACCCCTGCAGCCTCCCTTTTAACTTTTATATGGTACTTGGCAGGTAATTTGAAGCATTAAGCTAAACAGATTGCATGATTTCCCTGATATCCAATCTGCCGCCCGATCTGCTGGGTATAATTGCTACGCATGAAGTGAGCCGGGAGGAATACGAGCAGGTGGTCCTGCCGGCGATGCAAAAGCAATTGGATCAGACTGGAGCGTTGAACTGTCTGGCGGTGGTGGATACCATGCCGGGTCGTTTCAGTGCCGGTGAATGGTGGCCGGCGGCGATGACCAAATTAGCAAAAATGGGTAAGTGGCGCCACATCGCGATCGTCACTGATTCGGAGCGTGTCAACCGCTTACTGGAAATGTTTCGTGAAGCTATTCCTGCTGAACTGCGGGGCTTTGGTCCCGGCCAGGTGCAGGAGGCGATTAAGTGGGCGAGAGGTTGATTTGATATGATTTGAATTTTTCGCGCAGAGGAATGAAGAATTTACCGATTGACCATCTCCCCCTTTTTTGACTTTTGACTTTTTAATTTTGACTTTTTCCCCGAGGTTTGTAGCCGAGCCAACAATATGATCATCGATTTAAGCCATCGCTGATCATGTCGTCCCAACCAACCTCCATCGTATGTCGAAGCGTCACCTGTTGCTGCATTTACTGCCGTGTCGTGCAGTAAATATCTTTTTCCTGTCTATTTTAGTTGGATCAACCGCGCGTGCGCAGGCACCGGCCGTCTATCCCGCAGGCTCCAAGATCAACTGGGTGCGCACCTGGGATGCGGTAGGCCCGGAGACGAACCCCGACAACCTCATTGCACGGCCATTAACGGATGTAAGGATGGCCACGCAATACATGGACGGCGTGGGAAGGCCGGTGCAGACCGTAATCAAACAGGGGTCCTTGATCACGGGCGGAACGGCCACTGACTTAACCAGCACGGTGGTGTATGATGAACTCGGCCGCGAGCAATACCAGTTTTTACCCGCGCCTGCTAATACGACGGGTGGCAATACCAGCGTAACCGATGGTTTGTTTAAGCGCAACCCGTTCGAACAACAAAATGCTTTTTATAGCAGCAGCAATGCCGCGCTGAACCCGATCGCGGGACAGGGTGAGACGTATTACTATGGGAAATCGGAATTTGAAGCCTCACCACTCAGCCGTCCGTTAAAAGGCATGTCCGCAGGTAATAATTGGGTGGGTGCGGCCAGAGGCGTGCAAACGTCATACGTGCATAATACTGCCACCGATGCAGTAAGGATCTGGAACCTTGGAACAGTTTCCGGTGACTTCGCAGGTTATACTACACCGGGCACCTATCCCGAAGGAGAACTCTATAAAACGATCACGACCGACGAACACGGTAAACAGGTGATCGAGTACAAGGATAAAGACGGACTGGTGGTACTCAAAAAAGTGCAGTTAACGGCCACGGCAGATAATGGGACTGGTAGTGGGCATACAGGCTGGCTCTGTACTTATTATATCTATGACAAGCATAACAGACTGACTGGTGTGATCCAACCGCAGGGTTTTATCGACCTGGTGGACAATAGCCTCACGTTTAACAACCTCATTTTAGAAGAGCAATGTTTCCGCTACGCCTATGATGAACGCGGCAGAATGATCGCCAAGCAAGTGCCCGGTGCTAAGCCGGTGTACATGGTGTACGATAACAAAGACCGGCTGGTACTTACCCAAGACGGTAATCTCAGAAGTAACAACCAATGGTTGGTGACGTTGTATGATTATTTGAACCGCCCGGTACAAACCGGTCTGTGGACCAGCAACCAGACGAGAAGCTGGCAGCAAAGCCAGGCTAATGCGGCTTCGACGGACTATCCCTTTGCGGCCACTTCCACGCCCGGCAGCGGTTGGGATAGACTAACGAGAACGCATTATGATGACTATGCTGGTCTTCCTTCGGGTTTATCGGCTACGTTCTTGACCACCTGGAACAGCCATTTTCTTTCAGCATCTACAAGCTTTCCATTTCCGGTAACACCCACGCAAAGAACGAGCAATGCCAAAGGCATGGCGACCTGGAGTGAGGTAAAAGTATTGAAAAGTGGTACGCCGGTTTATCTCGCTACCGTCAGCATCTATGATGAAAAGGGCAGGGTGATCCAGGTGCAAAGCCAGAACATCACCGGCAGTATCGACGTAGCCACCACGCAGTACAGTTGGTCAGGCCAACCCCTGATCACGATACAAAAACTGGCAACGCCTTCGCAAGCCACTACCACCGTTACCAAAACGACCTATGATGATCTGGGAAGAGCGATCAAGGTAGAAAAGAAAACCGGTACCAGCGATGTAACGCTGCCGAGCAACTTCAAGGTGTTGAGCGAGATGAGCTACGATGCCTTGGGGCAATTAAAAGAAAAAAAGCTGGGAAGAAAAAACAGCACCGATCCGCTGGAAACACTGACCTATGATTACAACATCAGGGGCTGGATGCTCGGCGCCAACCGTGCTTATGCACGTGACGCGGCTACCGACCACTATTTTGGTTTTGACTTAGGTTATGATAAAACAAGTAACAATCTTATCGGCGGACAATCCTACACCAATGCTCAATACAACGGCAACATCACGGGCATGGTCTGGAAAAGCGCCGGTGACCAGGAAAAACGCAAATATGATTTTGGCTATGATGCCGCCAACCGTTTACTGAAAGGCAACTTTACCCAATACACCGGCAGTTCGTTCAATACCACCGCTGGTATCGACTTCAGCATGCAGATGGGCAATGGTACGGATGCTACGACGGCTTATGATGCCAACGGTAATATCCTGGGCATGTCGCAAAAAGGGCTCAAAGGCCTGACCAGCGGCTGGATCGACCAGTTGAGTTATACCTATTACACAGGTACGAACAAACTGAAAAACGTGGTGGACGCGTCAAACGATCCGGCCACCAAACTCGGCGACTTCCGCGCTTCACAGGCTTATCTCACGAGCCTTGGCGGCAGCAAGACCAATAGCGCTACGGACTATAATTACGATGATAACGGCAACCTGCAATACGATAAGAACAAGGACATTGCCAGCATCGCCTACAACCACCTGAACCTGCCGCAGACGATCACGGTGACAAACAAGGGCACGATCAGTTATGTATATGACGCGGCGGGAAGTAAACTGCAAAAGATCACGGATGAAACGACTGCCACCGTGGTGCATGATGAAAATATTTACAGCCCGGAGCGTATTGTAACCACGACCACTTATATCGGCGGTAATGTCTATGAGTCGAAAGCCTATCCCAACAACAGCACGCTGCAAACGGCACTTGGTTACGAAAACAAGCTGCAGTTCCTGGGTAACGAAGAAGGCAGAACAAGATATGTGGCTGCTGAAGGCACAAACCCGGCGAGACTGGAATACGATTACATGATCAAGGATCATTTAGGAAACGTCAGGGTATTGATCACCGAAGAACAAAAATCAAATGCCTATCCGGCTGCCACCATGGAAACGGCTGAAACGACTATAGAGGAGCAGTTGTATGCAGGGTTACCCGAAACACGCGCCGATCTGCCGGCAGGTTATCCAACCGATGCTTACACCAATCCGAATGACAAGGTGGCTAAAGTTGGCGGTGCATCCAATTCCAAGATCGGCCCATCCATTATACTGAAGGTAATGGCTGGTGACAAATTTAACCTGCGGGTAAGTAGCTGGTATAAAACAGGTGGTACTACGCCGACGATCCCGCTGACGCCGCTGACAGATGTGCTGGCCTCTGCACTGGCAGCTTCTGTAGGAGGGCTGAGCACTGTGCACGGTAACATTACGCCCGGCGACCTGAGTGGCAGTGGCATACTGACGCCGTCAGCAGCGGACTTCCTGACGGAACAACAAAGTATGGTGTCCGGCCGGCCGAAAGCGTATGTGAACTGGCTGCTGCTCGACGAGCGCTTTAACTATGTAGCCGGCAGCAGCGGAGCACAGCAGGTCGGGACAAATGAAGAGTTCAAACTCCATGAGCTCACGAATCTGCCAATAAGTAAAAGCGGTTACCTGTATGTGTCTGTCAACAACGAAACGGCCAATGTGCCGGTATATTTTGACAACTTGCAGGTAACGCATGTCCGCGGGCCGTTGTTGGAAGAGACACATTACTATCCGTTTGGGTTGACGATGGCGGGGATCAGTCATAAAGCAGTTGGTGAGTTGAAGAACCGGTTCAAGTACAACGGTAAAGAAGAAGAGCGGGAGGAGTTCAGTGACGGTAGCGGGTTGGAGTGGACGGATTATGGCGCGAGGATGTATGATAATCAAGTGGGAAGATGGCATTTAATAGATCCATTAGCTGAGAAATATATATTACTCACGCCATACAACTATGTTGCAAATAATCCTGTCAAGTTTATTGATATGAACGGCAATGAAATTGGTAACCCCAATGATCCGGCTACTAAACGAATTCAGCAGGCAATGCAAACAACAGATGCTGGAAGAAAACATTGGGCTAACATGGAAAAAAGCGACCGAAAATTCTATTTCGGCTTCGCAAAAGAATATGGAACTTCATCTGAACAAGCTATGTCGATTTTTTTGAAAAAGAGTGGCGGTGTCGGAGCAACTCTTACTAAAAGCGATCATCATAAAGCGCTGAAAGGAGAAGAGGTAGATCCCTTATCTGGTTATACATTTAACACAAAAACAGGATTATTTGATAAAAACAGTGAATGGAATGAAACATATATTACTGTAGACTTTGACAAACTGATGGAGGATGCTAAAACACTCGCAGAATTGAACAGGCAAACGACGAATATTCCAGAAAGTGTTTTCAGTGATTTTTTTGACTTACAATTAGTAGAAGTAGTTTCTCATGAAGGCCAGCATGGTCTTCAGAATAACTCAGATTATGAGTTTTCAAAAAAAGATCCGAAAACCGGCCAGTATGGGCGAGGAGAAGAAAAACCATACATGCAACGTAATCATGAAAAAAATGCAATGTTTAAAGCACGACAGATTTACAATGCATTAGTGGAAAAGCTCAATAAGACTAAAAAATATGGTTTAAATACGCTAGAAAATGACTAGACAAATTATGTTGACACTTGGTATAAGTGTTGTATTATTTTTTACTTTCCCCACTGTATACGGACAATCTAAAAAGACCCTTGAACTTCCGGTGAGGAACGGTATAGTAGTGTCTACTACTCCCTACTTATATGCGAACGAAGAAAGAGGCATTTATATAAAATGGACAACGGATTCTCTTGTGCGCACCTGCGATGGCGGCTCTGTGATTCATATCCTCAATAAAAGCGATAGTACTTTCAATGTAACTGTAGGTGAGAAAGGCGGTCGTTCAATTACGTACTACAACCTGTCGAGCATTAGTGTTATAAAAGGTCAATCTCTTAAAAAGGGAGCGGTGTTAGGCTTTTTATCAAAGAATTCATCATTGTTTATAAGGGCGCAAAACAAAAGAGGTCCTATTACCCCTCAAACAGTGCTGGTTTATACGAGCGAATAGAATTCAATTTAAAGTCACTTCTACACTAGCTTTTATAGTTATGTCAACCAGAAGACATAGCCTGTGAACTCAAACACCAATAAAATGGGCTTGGGTATTACGCTCAAAGTAATGGCAGGCGACAAGGCGGATGTGTTAGGGAAGAGCCACTAGTATACACCGAATACTTCTGGCTCGCCCAATGTGGCACCGGTTGCCTTGGATATCTTATCCAGTTGAATGCGATCACAGACATTACGACACCACTGGGGGCCTTTATCAACGATCCCAACCGGGATGATGCGAGTTACCCGCAGCGCCCCAAAGCGTTCATCAACTACATCTTCTTCGACGAACAATTTAAGATGGTCAGCGGTGGCGCCAGCCCGGTACATCCGACCGGTTCTACCAAAGACCACTTCTCAGACTTGCAAAATCTCGCTGCCACCAAAAAACGGTTTTCTTTATGTGTATGTTAGCAACGAGAGTCCGGTGAATGCCCTGTGCCGATACATCGGCATTCTTTGATATCCCGAGAATTCGGGATGCAGTTGATTCACACACGCGGTGCTTTACTCGAAGAAACCCATTACTATCCCTTTGTCCCGAGAATTCGGGATGACGATGGCGGGGATCAGCTCGAAGGCCGCGGGAGAGTTGAAGAACCGGTTTAAATACAACGGTAAAGAAGAACAGCGGGACGAGTTTAGTGATGGCAGCGGGTTGGAGTGGACGGACTATGGCGCGAGGATGTATGATAATCAAGTAGGGAGATGGTCTGTACCGGATCCGCTGCAAGAGGATGCTTATTGGGATGATTCTGGTAGGGAGTTAGAACGAGAAGATGATGATGACATAGTGGCAAACGGCAGAATAGTCGGTATATTGACTTTGTTAAGCCCGGTCAATTCAATTACAGCCGCAAATTCTGCAGTACATTATAATGAGAGCTTATATGCTTATGTTGGTAATAATCCAATGAATTTTCTCGATCCTCTAGGACTTGATACTGCCAAAGGTCAACTACTATCTAATGTTAATGTCAAGGCCATTATATATACGAAGGCTATAATTAATCCGTGGGGTCCAACATTAGTAGGACTAGGATGGCCAGTAATATCGAAAAGCAGCCCGATAATTAAAGATTTATTCGGAAAAGCATTTGTACTTGGAAAACATACCAAAACCTCTGTTGCTTCTATATTGTTTAGATATGGAGCACAAAGGACACGCAAAATTGTTGAGAAAAGAGTCAAGAATGTAGCTGTGAAAAAGGCCGCAGAAAAAGTCTTAATGCGGGCAGGTGGACTTTTGGGTAGATTTGTACCGGTGGTAGGTTGGGCATTATTGGCAAAAGATGTCTATGACTTTGGTAGTTGGATGTCGACCGTAGGGGGAAATGTAAGCAATATTCCCCCGCCTCTGATTAATGGGCAGTACGTGGATAATACCGGAAGATCTCCTCTTGTAGTTCTAAACCCATAAATTATGAAATCGAAAGAAGATATTTTTAATACGCTTACTCTGTTTATTTACCGAAGGGGTTTTGGATATAAATTACCCTGGCCATTCCTATACGGTAAAAAGCAAATAAATCGCGATACTACGTTGGAAGGAGATTTAGGGATTACCGGCGACGATGCTGATGAATTTCTTATTGCTTTTGGAGAAGAGTTTAATGTTGATGTAGATCAATTCCCTCTGGGCGATTATTTCGACGACGAAAGGGATTTTGTATCACGCGCTATAATTCGAATATTTAGAAATAGGAATAGGCTTGAAAGGAAAGAGCTCACAGTTGGTCATTTAGAAAAAGCTATAAAAACTGGCCGCTTAGATGAAGAAACAATAAGTGTTTAACTAACCACCTTAATATTCTGGAGTGCAACATAGCATTTGACTTATTCCAGAGCAAAATCAAAAAGATTGAAAACGCAAATATGATTTTGGCTACGATGCGGCGAATCGTTTACTGAAAGGCGACTTCACCCAATACACCGGCCGTTATTGGAAGACACCCATTATTATCCTTTTGTCCCGAGAATTCGGGATGACGATGGCGGGGATTAGCCATAAAGCGGCCGGTGAGTTGAAGAACCGGTTTAAATCCAACGGCAAGGAAGAGCAGCGGGAAGAGTTTAGTGACGGTAGTGGGTTGGAAACTTATAATTACGGATTGCGCATGTACGATAAACAAACAGGAAGATGGTTTCAAATAGATCCGAAAGTTGAGAAATATGCTGATTTGTCTCCATATAATTATGTTCTAAACAATCCCATTACATATATTGATCCCGATGGCGCCGATGCTAGAGTGGGAATTGATAGTGCTAACCGAACAATAACACTGTCATCTACTATTTATGTGCGCGGGTATAATGCGAAACAGCAAGTAGGAAAATATAACGAGTTTTTAGAAAAGAATAAAGATCTATTGAGTGGAAAATTCACTGATGAAAATGGGATGGAGTGGTCAATTAGTTTAAGTATGACCTTTGTCGAAGGTACCGAAGAGGATGAAACCCGGATAAGAGACAACCCTAATGGAGATAATATGTTGATTTTAAAAAGAGATGGCTCTCGTGCCAACGCAGAAAGTATCGATGGTAAGCAACCCAGATCAAAAATTGTCAGAAAAGATCCTGATAATATAATGAGTAGAATTATCGGAAGGTATGACGGTGCGGGACGCATGGCTATCATAGGATTTCAAAATGGTGGAGGTGATTTTGCTGAAGGAGGTACCGCCTTTCATGAGGTCCTTCATTTATTTGGACTTTCCGATAGATATGCTACTGAAAATGGACGATGGGCTGGAGTTCATTCAGGCTATGCAGGTGATATAATGGCTGTGCCGTCCGGCTATAAAGGTCGTTATAACATGAACAAAACTCACTGGAATAGTTGGGGAGACTACGTGACTAAGAATGGGCTTAAAAGCGGTGATATTATAAATGTTGTTGTGGACAAGGATCCGATAACTCAAAATCTAAGACAGCCATGAAATATTTTTCGATCATACTTTTATGCTTCTTAATGTCTTGTAACAAGGCAATATTTGTCAGCAAATCAAAAATTATACACGATCAGGCTGGTTATCTTTTCTATTACCAATCAGACAAATGCTTGTTTTTACCCAGCATAGATACTTCGATTGATAATTTCCTCAAGGATACCTCGATGAAAAAAGGATATTTTCTTAGGTCGGTATGCGGTGTTGAGGGGTTAAAACACACGGCTAAAAGGGTGTATGTAGATATGGCGTACCAAGACGAGGCTGGTCATCGATTTGTCTTGTCGGATAGTGTGTTCATTAATGCTACAACCTTAAAATATTTGCCAGAGAAACGCTCACACGTCGACTTCAATGATATTATCGAATTCGAATATCAAGGGAGAATTTTCAGGATTGATGTCTCTGATGATTTTTATGGTAATGTCTTGTATGTTCCTGGAAATACAATGTAAAGGAATGAAGTTAGCATGATTATTAAAAATGCCGATGTAGAGCATGATGAATGTAGATTGGCTTGTTAACCAAGATTGCAACAACTAGCCAACTGAACGAAATTACGGATATCACACACCTCCTTTGCGTCTATTACTGACCTGAATCGAACAATGCCTCATATCTTTTTCGACGAGCAATTTAAGATGGTCAGCGGTGACGCCATCCCGGTGAATCCGACCGGTTTTATCAAGGATCACTTCTCTGACTTACAGAACCTGGCTGCCACCAAAAACGGTTATCTTTATGTCTATGTAAGCAAGAGAGCCCGGTGAATGCCCTGTGCCGGTACTTCGGCATTCTTTGATATCCCGAACCTTCGGGACCCAATTAGTACACACGCGATGCCCCTTACTTGAAGAGACCCATTATTATCCTTTATCCCGAGAATTCGGGATGACGATGGCGGGAATTAGCTACAAATCAGCAGGAGAGTTGAAGAACCGGTTTAAGTACAACGGGATAGCTTATAATGATGATCTGGGAATTAATATTTATGAGGCTTTGTACAGAAATCTGGATCCACAAATAGGACGCTTTCATCAGGTAGATCTAGTTACTACATATTACGAAACGCCGTTTGCTTCAATGCAAAATAACCCTATAACAAAAAGAGATTGGTTGGGTAATTATTTTACTTGGGCAAATGGTGGGGAAGAAGCGTATAAGAAATTGAGAGCAGAGAATGGCAGGCGATTAAAGGGATATATAACTGAGTTATCCGCTCTTGATCTACATGACGAAAATAATTTGACTCAAATTTCCCAATTAACAAAACTGATAGACCGTCATACCGAATTAAATGCTCAATGGAATGAAATGGAGGAATCCGATGTGGAGTTTAATGTTTCTCTTGAAAATTCAGGCCCAGGAACAGGAGAGGGAACGGCAGGGTACAATATAGAAAAAAGGCGTATTGATATTAAGCTTTATGGTAGAAACGGTAATTCATTTAATGTACTAGCGCATGAGTTAAGACATGGATATGGATATTTGGCGGGAGAATTTGTTGGAGGAAAATCGGAGCAGCTGTACGATTTAACAGATGAAGTTGTTGCAAATGATATTGGATATTTATTCTTGGATAGAACAAATGCAAATCGTGTGGTAGATGGCTTTTTTACTGTTGAAAAATTTGCAGAAAATTCAACTACCGTTAATGGAAGTACATACAGTTTAATAAAAGATAGAAAAGTATCGCTAGCTTTAAATACTCCTGCAGCAATTCTTCTTCAATACACAAAAGATAGCTACATCAAAAGCTTTATTAATCGAAACAGTGCTAATGCAAATCTTACGATTCAAGATGCTTTAAATGCTGCCAACGAACTTGATAGAAAAGCAGGAAGAACGCCTACCTATATTTTTGGTAATGATCTAAAAAACCGTTAACATATGAAAGTTCTTATATTTTACATCGGAAGTTTGATCGCTACGATTATCCTTTATAGTTGTTCACCTAAAAATCTCGGCAAACTTACTTCATCTTCCAAAGATTCCATTTGGGGTGCGTTTGAGGCGAAAAATGCAAATGGTATTTGGATGGAATATTTGGAGTTAAGAAATGATTCTTCTTTTACTATGCGTGCAGGAACAGATGCGTATCATATCTATTCTTTTGGGTCATGGACTTATCGTTCAGACACAGTGGTACTAAATAGCATTTTTGATAAAGCGAATGTACCTGTTAAAGTATATGATTCAACTGATTCAGCTCATAGTGATACATTGATCATCGGATGGGTGAAGGATTTAAACGGAGATGTCTTGAAAGATGCAACGGTGTTTATCAATGGCGACACGACCAAGGGATACATGCCGGTATTTAACGAGTGCAGATTTACGAAAAGACAAGTGAAAACTATAAAATTTGCCTTTTCAGACTATTCATCCAATTGGCTAACCCTTGATCCCAAGGCAAACTACCTGCTACCAATTCTTCAAACGAACATTTCTCTGGACAGGTTTGTCTTTTTGAAAAATTCAAAATTTTTATTCCAAGGAACGAAGCTTGTTCAATTATCAGAGAATACAAAAGAGAACCGTAAATGGGATAGCGTAAAAGATAACAATGCGTTGTAGAGATATCCACAAAAGAGAATCTAGGCCAATGCTATGTCACGAGTAGTAGTATAAAAAAGCCCCGATCAACTGACCAGGGCGTTATTTATTTTTGACCCTTCGCCCGATACTTCGGGCAAGCTCAGTCCCGAAACTTCGGGATCGCTTTTGAATTAAGAAAATTTCTCTCTCAATTTATCAAAAAATCCTTTCTCCGATTTCTCGGGTTGTGGTTTCATATTGGGTGATTCGCCCAGTTTTTCCAGCAAAGCTTTTTCCTCCGACGTAAGATTTTGCGGCGTCCATACATTTACCTGGATCAGCTGATCTCCTTTTTCATAAGAGTTGACAGCAGGGAACCCTTTTCCTTTTAGCCTGAATATTTTTCCCGCTTGTGTGCCTGCCGGTATTTTGATCTTCGCTCTTCCGTCGATGGTGGGTACTTCTACAGAAGTGCCAAACACCGCATCGGTGAAAGAGATATACAGGTCATACGCCACGTTGAGTCCGTCGCGCTGAAGGTCTTTGTGTGCTTCTTCTTCAATAAGAATAATCAGGTCACCAGCCATGCCACCACGTTCGCCGGCATTACCTTTTCCGTTTACATTCAGCTGCATACCTTCCTGCACACCGGCCGGTACATCGATCGTAATCGTTTCTTCCGCGTATACACGTCCCTCACCTTTACAGCTTCCACATTTCGCCGTCACCGTAGTGCCTTCGCCGTTACAGGTAGGACAGGTGGTAACGGTCTGCATCTGGCCGAGGAAGGTATTCTGCACACGGCGAACCTGTCCGCTGCCCCCGCAGGTGCTGCAGGTTTGTACGCTATTTTTGTCTTTGGCTCCCGATCCGTTACAGGTGGAGCACACGACATATTTTTTTACCTTGATATTTTTGGTAACGCCTTTCGCAATTTCTTCGTAAGTCAGTTTCAGTTTTACACGGAGATTGCTGCCGCGCACACCACGCGTTCTTTGTCCTCCGCCGCCGCGTCGCTGACCGCCGCCGCCAAAAAAGCTACCGAATACATCGTCACCGAATATATCTCCGAAGTTGCTGAAGATATCATCCATGTTCATGCCTGCGCCGCCGTTGAATCCGCCGCGCGCACCGGCACCCACGCCCGCATGACCGTAACGGTCGTATTGCGCACGCTTGTCTGCATCGCTCAGGATTTCATAGGCTTCGGCTGCTTCCTTGAATTTTTCTTCCGCAGCTTTATCGCCCGGGTTGCGGTCAGGGTGATACTGCATGGCCACCTTGCGGTACGCCTTTTTTATTTCGTCTGCACTGGCTGATTTAGCCACTCCCAATACTTCGTAATAATCTCTTTTTGACATTGCTGGTAGCGTGTTTCTGGTGGATGTCTTATTTGCCTACTACAACTTTGGCGTGACGGATAATCTTATCGTTGAGGTAATAACCTTTTACTACTTCATCTACTACTTTGCCTTTTGCTTCATCGGATGCCGCGGGAATTTCGGTGATGGCTTCGTGAAGGTCCGGGTTGAATTCCTGACCTACCGTCTCCATACGTTTCAGGCCGCGTGCCTGCAGCACGTTCCGGAGTTTGTTAAACACCAGTTGAATGCCCTGTTTGTTCTGTGCCATGTCGTCGGATGTTTCCAACTGTTTTTCTGCGCGTTCGGCATCGTCGAGCACATCCAGCAATTCATTGATCACTTCGCGGCCTGCTGTCTGGATGGTTTCGATACGTTCTTTGGCACTACGGCGACGGAAATTGTCAAATTCCGCAGCCAGACGAAGGTACTTGTCCTTTGCCTCTGCCAGTTCCGCCTTCAGCTTATTGTCTTCATTATCAGCGGGCAAAGGATCGGTAAGATGCGTAGAGCCCCCCATGTTTTCATCGGCGTTGATTCCGAAGTCTGCCTGGTTTTCAGCGCCGTTGTCCATTTGTTCGTTGATGTCTTTTTCTGCCATTTTTGTCAAAATTGTTTGCAAAGGTACGATTGTCAATAATACTGCCAAGCCATGCTTTGGGACAAAATGTCCGTTTGTACCGCATCACCGCGACGTTTTGTATATCTTTGCCGGTTCTTATGGTGAAGGTATATCTCAGACGAAAAATTGCGCCGCGTATTGCAAACGGGCACCCCTGGATTTTTGCCAACGAAGTAGAGAAGGTGGAAGGCGAGCCCGCCGGCGGCGAAACGGTTACTGTTTTTACGCATGACCGCAAGTATGTAGGCATGGGTTATATCAACCCGAAATCGCAGATCCTTGTGCGTCTCCTCACACGCGAGAAAAATGTGGAGATCAACGAACAGTTTTTTCTCGACCGCATCCGCCAGTGTTGGGAATACCGCCAGCGAATCGGTTACGTCGAAAACTGCCGCCTCGTTTTCGGTGAGGCCGACGGGCTGCCACAACTGATCATCGATAAATTCAACGACTACTTCGTGA
The DNA here is from genome assembly GCF_000425585.1 of Terrimonas ferruginea DSM 30193. Classification (GTDB taxonomy): domain Bacteria; phylum Bacteroidota; class Bacteroidia; order Chitinophagales; family Chitinophagaceae; genus Terrimonas; species Terrimonas ferruginea. Next base: position 40,887 of record NZ_AUDS01000027.1, on the reverse strand, counting down.
TCCAGACATTGACGCTTGGCATGGATACCTGGAAGCCGGCCATTGTCAAAGCGTTGGAAACTATTTTTTCCCCGAAAGGAATATATGAGCGGAATGATGTGCCTGTCCGTGAACTCGAAGGTTTAACGCAACACAAAGGATTTCTGTCCGCGCCATTCGATACAAAGATCATCATCAATGAAAATGGGTTACGATTTCATGTAGACATCGAGAATGGCCAGAAGACGGGTTATTTCCTGGATCAGCAGGACAATCGCCGGGCCATCCGTCATATCGTAAAAGATGCCGACGTATTGGGTGCTTTTACCTATACCGGCACCTTTGAAATACACGCCGCCTCTTATGGTGCCAAATCTGTATTGGGATTAGACATCTCCGAGAATGCCGTGGAGCAGGCCAACCGCAATGCGGCATTGAATGGCCTGGAAAAAATCTGCCGTTTCGAGGCGGCAAATGCTTTTGATGTATTGAAACAGTGGGGGAAGGAAGGCAAACAATACGATGTGGTGATGCTGGACCCGCCTGCGTTTACGAAGAGCCGCGAGACCATACAAAAAGCCATTACGGGTTATAAAGAGATCAATCTGCGTGGCATGAAGCTGGTGAAACCCGGAGGATTTTTAGTGACGTCTTCCTGCACCAATCTTGTACATCCTGAATTATTTCTGCAGACCATACAAATGGCCGCCAAAGATGCGCGCCGTTCTATCAGGCAGGTAACTTTCCAGGCCCAGGCATCAGATCATCCGATCATCTGGGGAATGGATAATACGAATTACCTGAAGTTTTTGATTGTGCAGGTGCTTTGATGAATGTGAAAATGTGGAATGTGTCCCGGCAAGCCGGGAATGTGAAAATGAAATACATATTCTTTTGCATGTTAAACCCAAGCTGGAAATTACATTAAATGCATTTCCACATTTTCACACGGACCCAACGAAGTTGGGCACATTTACACATTATTTGGAGACCTGAAACTTATTCGTGTCGATGATCTTTCCGGAAGCATCGATGAGGTGGTAGACGTATACGCCGCGGGTGAATTCTGTGAGGTTGACGGTTGTCTTTTCCTGCACATTTTGCTGTTCGAATACTTTTTTACCAAGAAAACTATATACCTGCAGGGTCAATCCTTTCTGGTACCGGCTCTTGATCTCAAAGTTGATATAAGAGGTCGCCGGGTTCGGATAGAACCTGACTATTTTGGCTTCACCACCTCCCGCAGGCGTCGATTGTGCCTGGGAAGAAGTAGCCGAAAACAGTATGATAAGTAGTATAGGTAAAATTCTCTTCAACGAACCAAAGTTAATTTTATTTCCTCAATAATAGACCGTTTTAAGCATATACGCAAGTCATTTGCCGCAATTTTCTGACTCAATTGGAAATCAATTATTTAGTTGCTAGAGAGCCTTGCTTTTTAACGAATTTTTCAGCCAATTTTCGCCATTTCGCCACGGATGGCGTCGAAATCAGGCACTTCACCCGCATTTTCCAACACTTCAGCGTAGCGCACGATGCCGTCCTTGTCAATCAGGAAAGCCGATCGCTTGGATACACCTTTCATGCCCAATGCAAACGTTTCATACAGACTTCCATAATCCGCTGATGCCGTTTTGTTGAAGTCGCTCAGCAGGGAAAAATTCAAGCCTTGTTCCGCTTTGAATTTTGCCAGCGTAAACGGCGAGTCCACCGAGATGCCCAGCACGCGTACCTGCGCATCGTTGTACTGCGACAGGTTGTCGCGCACACTGCAAAGCTCTTTGGTGCATACACTGGTAAAGGCCAATGGAAAGAACAACAGCAATACATTTTCACCTTTCAGCGAGGAAAGGGCCACTTCGTTTTTTTCCGTGTCAGGTAAGGTGAAATCAGGGGCTTTATCGCCAACTTTCAATGCCATGGTGATGATATGTTTCGGTTAAATAAAATACAGTGCTACAAGAATCATTCCGCCGGAAATTGTGGATGCTGGCGGATGTTGCGAAGATAAGCAGTGGTTTCGTTGGTACGTTCGATGATGCTAATCAGGTATTGATACCCTGTTACACATCCATCTTCCGCCGCAACATAATGTGTTTTGAAATTTTCAGTGGAATTGCGCACGTAGCGGATGCCCGACTGGCGGATTGATTTGTATTCACCAGCAGAAGGTTGTATGCTCAAACGTGAAAGTGGCGGGTAAATAGTCCAGCCGGTAAATTCAGGTGCATAAGCCTCACAAGGCGAACTGCCGTCTGTAGGGGGATGTTGCCGCATGGCTTTTTTCAGTTTTTCCCAGGCACCATTTTCCCATAAATGCTGTGCAATCATGATAATTTCAGCGGACGTGCCATCCGGCTGCGGTATAAAGCGCGCTTGCTTCTCCGAGAACTTTTTATACTCCGACAACAATTGATCACGGCTATCCTTTAAGTATTTTACCACTACTTTTTTCTCGGCCGCGGTCAGCGACGCGTCGTCGGCCGTGCCGGCAAGGCCGGTGATTACCAACACGGCCAGCAGAAATTTGACGGTAGTGCGTTTGAGCATGTACAAAAGGTAAGATTTTTTTAGAATATCCGATCTGAGAGGGGTGTTAAGTTATAAGTAATGAGGCGAAAGGTGTAAGGCTTAAGGCATAGGGCGTAAGGTTTGCTCCTTATGCAGATGTGCGTGTACACAGCTTCTTTTCACGCAAAGGCGCGAAGTAATGAAGGCGCAGAGGTTGATACTCTTGCATAACCATTGACGATTCACCATTCACGATTCACGATTGACAATTCACCATTCACTGATTGACTTATTCACTTATTTTTATCCCATGAAGATTGCAGATATTGTCCGTTTCCTCGAAGGATGGGCCCACCCTTCCCTTCAGGAAAGTTATGATAACGCTGGTTTGCTCACCGGAGATCCTGCATGGGATTGCACCGGCGTGCTTTGCTGCCTCGATGTGACGGAGGCAGTGGTGCAGGAAGCGGCGGATCGGGGCTGCAACCTGGTAGTGGCGCATCATCCGCTTATTTTCAAAGGATTGAAACGCATCACCGGCCGCAATTATGTAGAACGTACCGTCATCGATGCCATTAAAAAAGATATAGCCATTTACGCCATTCACACCAATCTCGATAATGTGATCAGTGGCGTAAGCGGGAGAATGGCCGAAGTATTCGGACTGACCGACATTCAAATACTGGCCCCGAAAACAGGTACACTGCTGAAACTTTTTACGTTCGTTCCGCGGGCGCAGGCTGCACAGGTGCGGCAGGCCTTATTCGACGCAGGCGCCGGCGTTATCGGCCGTTACAGCGATTGCAGTTTTAATACCGAAGGAACGGGCACGTTCAGGGCAGGCGAGGGCACCCAACCCTTTGTCGGTGAAAAAGACCAGCAACATCATGAGCCGGAAGTACGTGTGGAAGTAGTACTGCCACAATACCGGCAATCCGCGGTTGTTGCCGCCCTGCTGGCTGCCCATCCTTATGAAGAAGTGGCCTACGACCTGGTGCCGTTGGCCAATGCCCAGCCGGGATTGGGTGCGGGTGTAACGGGTTATTTGCCCGAAGCCCTCGAAATCACGGCATTTCTGGCGCTGCTCAGGGAAAAATTCGGCTTGCAATTGGTACGGCATACACCTCCAACAGGCAAACCCATCCGGAAAGTAGCTTTGTGTGGTGGAGCGGGGAGTTTCCTGGTTTCCAGTGCGTTAGCGGCTCAGGCAGATGCCTACGTGACCGGCGATATGAAATATCACGAGTTTTTTGATGCCGATGGCCGGATCCTGATCGCGGATATCGGTCATTTTGAAAGCGAGCAATTCACCATTGACCTGCTGGCGGAGCAATTAGCCGAAAAATTTACTACCTTTGCCGTCCTTAAAACCGGGATAATAACGAACCCTGTACGCTATTACCTGTAATCAATTCGTCAAATTAATACGTCTTATAAATGGCAACCGTTAAAGAATTTTCAGTTGAAGAAAAACTGAGTTCCCTTGTCAATCTGCAAAAGATCGACAGCAAGTTGGATGAGATCCGCATCCTGAAAGGCGAACTTCCTATGGAAGTTGCCGACCTGGAAGACGAGATCCAGGGTCTGTACGCCCGCCAGACCCGCATTGAGGAGGAGATCAATGGCGTTACTGAATTTATCAACCAACGCAAGGAAGCCATCAAGGAAGCAGAAGCGCTGGTGAAGAAATACGAGAAGCAGAGCGAGAATGTGAAGAACAACCGCGAGTTTGAAGCGATCAACAAAGAAATTGAAATGCAACAGCTTGAAGTGAAGCTGGCTGAAAAGCATATCAAAGACGCTAACGAAGAGATTGCCGAAAAAGCGATCACCCTCGAAAAAGCAAAGAAAAATATCGGCATGAAAGAAGGCGTACTGGCTTCTAAAAAGTCAGAGCTGGAAAAAATCATCGCCGCTAACGAGCAGGAAGAAACCCAATACCTGAAGCAGGCCGAAGCTGCCCGTGCTGCCGTAGACCCCCGCCTTTTGGCCAGCTACGAAAAGATCCGCACCAACTACCGCAATGGCCTGGCCGTTGTACCGGTTGAGCGTGACGCCTGTGGCGGTTGCTTTTATGCTATTCCTCCGCAGAAACAAAGCGAAATCCGTCAACATAAAAAGGTAATGGTTTGCGAAAACTGCGGCCGTATCCTGGTTGACGAAGAACTGAACAACAACATCGAAATCTGATAAGCTTTTTACAGCAATTCCGGTTCCCCTCACCATCCGTGAGGGGAATTTTTTTTATTCCCTTTTTCCTTTCCCTAAATTGCAGCCCGATCCTTTTCTATGCTGCAACGACTTTTTATACAGAACTATGCAATCATCGATGAACTGGAAGTGCCTTTTTCAAAGCACATGAACAGCATCACCGGTGAAACGGGTGCCGGTAAATCCATCATCGTCGGCGCACTGGGCCTCATCCTGGGTCAACGTGCCGACTCCGCCGTACTCGTCAATAAAGAAAAGAAATGTGTGGTAGAGGGATGGTTTGATGTAAAAGGGAAAAAAGCCGTGCGCACATTTCTCGAACAGGAAGAACTCGATGTACAGGATGAAGTCAATATCCGCCGCGAGATCGCCGTTAACGGTAAAAGCCGCGCTTTCATCAATGACACACCCGTTACGCTCACGCAACTCAATCAACTCAGCTCGCTGCTCGTGGATATGCACCAGCAATTCGATACCCGCGAGATCGGAGAAAGCGACTTTCAACGCCAGGTGATCGATGCCCTTGCGGGCAATGCGACTCTTCTGCACGATTATCATGGGGTGTACACCCGCTGGCAGCAGGCCCGCCGCGAATGGGAAGCCTTACGCGCGCAAAAAGAACAATTCGATAAAGAAGCCGACTATAATAAGTTTCAGTATACCGAACTCGAGGATGCCGCTTTCTCTGCGGATGAACTCGAAGAAGCCGAACTCAGCCTGCGTACACTCAGTCATGCGGAAAGTATCAAGGCCGCACTCAGCCGCATATACTTTGAGCTGGAAGAAAGTGAAACGCCCATTGTGCAGCAACTCAAAAGCCTGCAGGGCCAATTGGGACAGGTAAGCGGTTATCACGCAGAACTGCCGGCTTTGATAGAAAGAATGCAGGCCGCACAGGTGGAGATCAAAGACATTGCCGATGAAGTGGACCGCATCAGCAGCCAGGTACAACACGATCCCGCAAAGATCGAACAGCTCAATGAACGTCTTTCGCTCGGTTATAAATTGCAGAAAAAACATGGCGTGTCGTCTACCGCCGAACTGATAGCGATTAAGGACCAGTTGGAAGAAAAACTGCAGGCCGTACTGCAAATAGACGAAGCCATCGAAACGCGGGCGAAGGAAACAGCCGCGTTGGAAAAAGAATTACGCAAGCTGGCGGCGGCGTTATCGGCTGCCCGTCAGCAGCAAACAGCTCCGCTGGAGCAAAAGGTAAACAAACTGCTGGCCCAGGTGGGCATGCCCAATGCCCGACTGAAAGTGTCCATCACACCTGTTGAAAATCCCGGTGCACATGGCGCCGATGCGATCGAATTTTTATTTGATGCCAACAAGAGCAATCAATTTCAGCCGGTGGGCAAAGTAGCCAGCGGTGGCGAATTGAGCCGCCTGATGCTTTGTATAAAATCACTGGTGGCTGAGCGCATCGACCTGCCCACATTGATATTTGACGAGATCGATACGGGCATTTCCGGGGAGGCGGCCAAACAGGTAGGCGTGATTATGAAAGACCTGGCCACCAGCCGCCAGGTGATCTGCATCACGCACCAGCCGCAGATAGCGGGCAAGGCTGATGCGCATTTTTTTGTGTATAAACAGGCACAGGGCGACACCGTGAGGACCAACATCCGGCAGCTAAGCAGGGATGAGCGCATTACGGCCATTGCCCAGATGCTGAGCGGTGAGAAACCGACAGCGGCGGCCCTGGAAAATGCCCGCGAGATGGTCGGCGGCTGATCCCCGGCTGTTAAATCTCCCGGACGGATGCGGGAAAACCTAAACTTCTTATTTTTACCGCCACAAATACCAATTGCTATGTCTTATAATCTGTTGAAAGGAAAAAGAGGAATTATCACCGGAGCCCTGGACGAAAACTCCATTGCCTGGAAAGTGGCTGAAAAAGCCCACGAAGAAGGAGCCACATTCGTGCTGACCAATGCTCCGATTGCCATGCGTATGGGAGAGATCAAAAAGCTGGCAGAGAAAACAGGATCAGAGATCATTCCGGCCGACGCTACCAATGTAGAGGAACTAACCCATCTTTTTACCCGTTCACAGGAAGTGCTGGGCGGCAAGATCGACTTCGTGCTGCATTCAATCGGTATGAGCGTGAATATCCGCAAGAATATTCCTTACACCGAATCCAATTATGATTTTTTCCAGAAAGGCATCGATGTGTCTGCCCTTTCCCTGCATAAAATGTTAGCCGTGGCCATGAAACTGGACGCGATCAACGATTGGGGAAGCGTAGTGGCACTGACCTATATGGCGGCGCAACGGACCTATCCGTTCTATACCGATATGGCGGATATCAAAGCCATGCTCGAGTCTATCGCCCGCAGCTTCGGCTATCATTATGGTCTGAAGAAAAAAGTACGGATCAATACTGTATCACAGTCTCCGACAAAAACAACGGCAGGTACCGGTATCAAAGGGTTTGGCGATTTTTATGATTATGCCAATGCCATTGCCCCGCTTGGCAATGCAACCGCAGAAGATTGCGCGAACTATTGTATTTCGCTGTTCTCTGATCTTACCCGTATGGTGACTATGCAGAATCTTTTCCATGATGGTGGTTATTCAACAACCGGCGTAAGCATGGAAGTAATGACGAGCCTGGGAGTGGAGTCAGTATAAGGCAAAGCCTTATACTGAATGTGAAAATTTGAAAGTGTGTAAATGTGAAAATGAAACAGCCATTCACGATTGACGATTCACCATTCACGGTTTTGACTTTTGCATTTTGACTTATAAAGAAGAAACCCTCACATCGTGAGGGTTTCTTCTTTATAACGTTAATATTCGTCTTCGTTGAACAGGAAGTCGTCCTGCGTAGGATAATCAGGCCAGATGTCCTCGATTGTTTCATACACATCACCTTCATCTTCCAGTTCCTGAAGGTTTTCCACTACCTCAATAGGAGCGCCACTGCGGATTGAGTAGTCAATCAACTCATCTTTCGTAGCGGGCCAGGGTGCATCTTCAAGGTATGATGCTAATTCGAGTGTCCAAAACATCTTGTAAAAGGTTTAGTTTTCAACCGGATTCCAGCTTCAGAAACCCGGAAATTTTCGCAAATGTAGCCTTATTAACGAACTTTCCAAATCCAAAGTTTCCCCGACAATACGGGTGTTTTCACGCTTCAGGGCTTTTATATTGCGCCGATTCCGGGTCCGGTTATATCCGGGGTGGTTGTTAAAAAAATCGTTTGTTCCCTCTTAACGGTTTTGTAAGGGCAATTGTTTTACAGATATTTGATTCTTAAAACCCATCTTTGGCTGCATGATCAGTGGAAAAAATATTCATAAAAGTTACGGAGCCGTGCAGGTGCTGCAGGGAGTGGATGTAGAGATACAGAAGGGAGAGATCGTGTCCATTGTCGGGCCTTCCGGCTCCGGCAAAAGCACCCTGCTGCATATTCTCGGCACACTCGATCAGGCCGATAACGGTCTCGTGGAAATGGACGGTACCGTTATCCAGCGCGCCAAAGACACGGGGATTGTACCCGCCTCCTGGGTCCGCCGGCTGATTAATTTCCTGGCTGATACCGCCATCCTGGGCGTGCCCCTCTTTTTCTTTTTTGAATGGCTTTTTTCCCGGTATGAACTGGAACCTGGCTTGGGAAATTACCTGCTTTACGGGGCGCCCGCGTCCATCGTTTTGTCCCTTGTTTATTATTCCGTGCTGGAAGGACTCACAGGCCGCACATTGGCCAAATTCCTTACAGGCACCCGCGTATACGTAACGCACAATGGCGCCCGGCCGTCCTGGAAAACGGTGATCCTCCGTTCGCTTTGCAGGCATATACCCTTTGAACCCTTCAGCCTTATGGCGAAACGGCCCACCGGCTGGCACGATTCACTTGTAAATACCGTGGTGGCCGATGCGACGATACCCTATACAACCGGTAATAGTGATAGTTTGTCACCGAAACAACTGGCCTTGTTCCGCAACCGCCGCATCGGGTTTGTCTTCCAGTTTCACCACCTGTTGCCCGAGTTTACGGCATTGGAGAATGTTTGTATTCCCGGATGGCTGGCCGGCAGAAAGAAAGCTGAAGTAAAAGCGGAAGCCGAACGGCTGCTGGACATGCTCGGCCTGTCGCACCGCAAAGAAAATAAACCCAATCAGTTATCCGGCGGCGAACAGCAACGTGTAGCCGTGGCAAGGGCACTTATCAATAATCCGGGAATTGTATTTGCGGATGAACCTTCCGGCAACCTCGATACGGCCAACGCACAGGAATTACATCGCCTGTTCTTTGAGCTGCGGGATAAGTTCGGGCAAACCTTTCTCATCGTTACGCACAACGAAGATCTCGCTAAACTCAGCGACCGGGTGCTCTATATGCGCGATGGAAAAATTGTAGCCTGATCAGAGGCGCGGCCGCCAGGGAATTTCTTCGGCATTAAGCAGGTAACCCGTGTAGCGGGCCAGCACGAAAAAGTAATCACTCAATCTATTCAGGTAAACGGCTATCAGTTCGGGCACTTCACCGCCTTCTTCCGATAGGCGTATCACACTCCTTTCTGCACGACGGCAAACGCATCGTGTAATATGTAATTGCGAAACAGCCGGATGCCCGCCGGGCAAAATAAAATGTTTCATCTCGGGCAGGCTTTCATTCATCTTATCGATTGCCTCTTCCAGTACCGTTACATCGGCCGTATGCAGATCGGGCAGCTTCATTTTGGTATCCTTCTCCGGATCAGTGGCCAGGGCAGAGCCGATGGTGAAAAGCCGGTCCTGTATTTCCAGCAAGGTAGCACGGCCGTCTTCATCCGTGATCATATCGCGGCAGAGACCGATGAATGAATTGAGCTCGTCCACCGTACCATAGGTTTCTATACGCAGATGTGCTTTAGATACTTTGGTGCCGCCGATCAGGGAGGTAGAACCTTTGTCGCCGGTTTTGGTATAGATCTTAAATGCCATGGGGAAGGAGTTAACGTTGAGCTGCATTTTGTTTATCGCTTTCGATCACGCCATCGCGCAAGCGGATCACACGGCGGGCGTGATCGGCAATATCTTCTTCGTGCGTTACCAGCACAACCGTATTGCCACCGGAATGTATTTGTCCGAAGATGTCCATGATCTCGTAAGAGGTCTTGGTATCGAGGTTACCCGTCGGTTCGTCGGCGAGTATAATTGAAGGGTCATTGACCAGTGCCCGGGCGATGGCCACCCGTTGGGATTGTCCGCCGGACAGTTCGTTGGGTTTGTGATCGGCACGGTCGGTGAGCCGTACCATGTCGAGCACATGCAAGGCTTTTTCGTTGCGTTGTTTGCGTCCGACGCCTGCGTATACCAGCGGCAGGGCTACATTTTCCAACGCAGTAAGACGGGGCAGCAGATTGAACTGCTGGAATACGAAACCGATCTCTTTGTTGCGGACTTCGGCGAGCGCATTGTCTTCCATTTTGCTCACATCATGTCCGTTGAGAATATATTTACCTGCGCTGGGAGTGTCGAGTGCGCCGAGGATATTCATCAGGGTACTTTTTCCAGAGCCGGACGGTCCCATCAGGGCCACGTATTCGTTGCGGAAAATGTCGAGGGATACGCCTTTCAGCACTTCAAGTTCATTCTTGCCCATGAAGTAGCTCTTGCGGATATTTTCCAGATGAATGATTGATTGCATGGGCGCTGATTAGCGTTTGATAACTTTCGGAACCAGGAAGAATTCACCGTCGGTTTCGGGCGCATTTTTAAGCGCTTCCTCACGGCTTACCGAACCACGTATTTCGTCGTTCCGCAGTACGTTTACTTCGGGACTCATGTGAATGAGCGGCTCTACGTTTTCCAGGTCCAGCTCATTGAGCTTTTCCACGAACGTGATCATCTTTTGCAGGTCCTGTTTGATGCCCTCTTTTTCCTGGCCATCAAAGCTCAACCTTGCAAGGTGTGCCAGTTTGTCCACCAAAGCGTCATTGACTTCCATAAAGCAAATATAGCACAGAGTTGGGAGCTCTGACTCCCGGTTAATTGTTATCTTCGCCGCCCTATGGCACAGCAGAATCAAATAGTGATGAGCGGTATCCGGCCTACCGGATTTTTGCACCTGGGCAACTACTTTGGTGCCCTCCGCAACTACGTACGCATGCAGGATGAATATACCTGCTATTTCATGTTGGCCGATCTGCATTCGCTGACTACGCATCCCGATACCAAAGAGCTGAAAGGCAACATACACCGCGTATTGGCTGAGCACGTTGCCTGCGGACTGGATCCCGACAAGGTAGCGCTGTATTGCCAGAGCCATGTATATGAAACATCTGAACTTTATCTGTACCTGAACATGATGGCCCGCGTAGGGGAGTTGGAAAAAACGGTTACTTTTAAAGATAAGGTGCGGCAGCATCCAGACAACGTAAATGCCGGCCTGCTGACCTACCCTGTTTTGCAGGCGGCGGATATTCTGCTTCATCGCGCATCGTTGGTGCCGGTAGGAAAAGACCAGGAACAACACCTGGAAATGTCGCGCACTTTTGCCAATCGGTTTAATCATAATTACGGAGATGTGTTTCCCGAACCACATGCGTTCAACTACGGCGGCGAGCTGGTAAAAGTGCCCAGCCTGGATGGCAAAGGAAAAATGAGCAAGAGTGAAAATCAGTATGCTACCTTATATCTGTCTGACAGCGATCAATCGATCCGCGATAAGGTGAAGAAGGCGCTGACTGACGGGGGGCCTAAGGAACCCAATTCCCCCAAGCCCGATTATATCGAGAACCTGTTTCAATTGATGCAACTGGTAAGCGAGCGGGAGGTGGTGGAAAAATTTGAACAGGACTACAATGGCTGCACGATCCGCTACGGCGATATGAAAAAACAATTGGGTGAAGACATGGTGAATTTTATCGCTCCGATCCGCGAGAAGGCCGAGGCGATCCGTACAGATGAGAAATACCTGAAAGAGATCATGGAGAAAGGAGCGGAAAAGGCCCGCCAAAGTGCCCGTGCGACGATTGAACTGGTGCGCGAAGCGATCGGATTGAATTACTACTAAGGTTATAAGTAATAAGTAGTAAGTAATAAGTTGTAAGTAAAACAGCCATGGCTGTTTCATTGACGATTCACGATTGACCATTGACGGCTGGCTTCGAGAGCCCGATACTTCGGCTTCAACCAGCTTCACAATTGCCAATTAACAATTCACTATTTAGCATATATTCGTTGACCTGATACGGTCGTTGTGACCGGTCTTTTTTATTATGGCAAAAAGTAAAAAACCAAAACATATTGCGGTGGCCGGTAATATCGGCGCCGGCAAGACTACGCTTACTGAGTTACTGGCTAAACACTACAAGTGGATTCCGAACTTTGAAGACGTGGATCACAATCCCTACCTCATGGATTTTTATGAGGACATGCCGCGTTGGAGTTTCAACCTGCAGATCTATTTCCTGAACAGCCGTCTGCAACAACTGGTCGATATTCAGCGTGGTACCGAGACCATCATCCAGGACCGCACCATTTATGAAGATGCGAACATCTTTGCGCCCAACCTGCATGAAATGGGCCTGATGAGCAAGCGCGACTTCGACAACTACTATCATTTCTTCCAGACGCTTAAAACGCTGGTTCAGCCGCCCGATCTGCTGATCTACCTGCAGGCATCCGTGCCCACACTGGTAGGACAAATTCAAAAGCGCGGCCGCGAATACGAAGAAAATATCCGCCTCGATTATCTCAAACGCCTCAACGAATATTACAACAAGTGGATCGATTCGTACCAGGAAGGTCCGCTGCTGGTGATCGATGTAGACAAGAATAAATTTGCGGAAAAAGAAGAAGACCTTGGTGAGATCCTTGCGAAGGTTGATAGCCAGTTGTACGGATTGTTTTAAGGGGAGCAATGGGTGAATAAGTCAATAAGTGAATGGTGAATAAAGGAATAGCGATTGGCTCGCTGAGGCTCCCGAAGCCGTCAATCGTGAATGGTGAATCGTCAATGAACAGCCGTGGCTGTTTTACTTACACCTTACACCTTTTGCCTTTCACCTTCTCGGATAGCTCTTCCACTCCTCCGTCGCTTTCAGCTCCTCCGCTATTTTCTTCAGCCAGGCGGCCTGCTCATCGGTCTTGATACTATGATTGGTTTCGCGATCGTATTGCTGCTGGTAAACCGCTTTCTCGTTGCTCACATTTTCATAAATCTGCCCGAGATCTTTCTGAAAATTTTTGCCCGGTTTATACGCACTCATGCGCTGGTATAATTTGCGCGCATAAATTTCGGCGATATCAAAATGTCCTTGCTCGTGGGCAAGTATATAAGCCGTTTTGTGCCGGCCCCAGGAACGGTCGGGTGAAAATGTATTAGTGATTTTATAGGTAAGCGTTCCATTACGGTACTGATAATCGAACCCGAGAAAAGTGGCTGTGGACGCCGCAGCTCCCGACGACGGATCAGGTTTGGCCTTGTAATCAGACCAGGTAAGCGGCCGGTCCGCACTCCAGCCGATTTCCGCTGCAGTACTCAGTTGGCTAAGCCAGAGAAAGGGGAAGATAAGGTAAGCTAACATGTCACATTAACGTACGTGAAGCTCCGAAATTTCAACGGCATTGTCTTTACATAGTTAAAAAAATGAAAAACCCGTTCCCACTGGTTTGGTGAACGGGTTTTGACAAGAAACCGTCCGGGGAGACTATGATCTGGGAGCGGCGGCAAGGATTTCCTCGCTCAGTCCGTCCTTGTATTTTTCAAAATTCTTGTTGAACAATCCTGCCAGGTAAGTTGCCTTTTCATCATAGGCTTTTTTATCAGCCCATGTTTCGCGCGGCTGCAGGATATTGTCCGGCACTCCGGGACATGATGCCGGTACCGACATGCCAAATACAGGATCGGTATGATAGGCAACATCATTCAGTTTTCCTTCGAGTGCTGCAGTGATCATGGCACGTGTGTAAGAAAGTTTCATACGGTTGCCTGTACCGTAAGGGCCGCCGGTCCAGCCGGTATTGATCAGCCATACATTCACTTTGTTGTCCTGCATTTTTTTACCCAGCATATCAGCGTAGGCTCCGGGATGCAGCGGCAGGAAAGGTGCGCCAAAACAGGCACTGAAGGTAGGCTTCGGCTCAGTAACCCCGGCTTCTGTGCCGGCCACTTTTGCCGTATAGCCTGAAATGAATTGATACATCGCCTGACCCGGTGTAAGACGCGAGATCGGAGGCAACACACCAAACGCATCACAGGTAAGGAAGAAGATGTTCTTCGGCAGGTTACCGATCGACGGTTCCTGGGCATTGCTGATATAATGTAAAGGATAAGATACGCGTGTGTTTTCGGTAATACTTCCGTCTTCGAAGTCGATGGTATTGGTACCGGGAATGAATACTGTATTTTCTACCAGTGCTCCGGGGCGGATGGCATGAAATATTTCCGGTTCTTTTTCTTCGGTGAGGTTGATGGTTTTTGCATAACAACCGCCTTCAAAGTTGAAGACATTGTCATCTGTCCATGCATGCTCATCATCACCGATCAGTTTGCGGTTGGGGTCGGCACTTAAGGTTGTTTTGCCGGTGCCGCTGAGACCAAAGAATACTGCGGTATCGCCGTCTTCGCCCATGTTGGCAGAGCAGTGCATGCTCAGTATTTTCTTCTCGAGCGGCAGGATATAATTGAGAATAGTAAAGATGCCTTTTTTCGTTTCGCCCGTATAGCCACTTCCGGCTATCAGGATCGTGCGGTGTTTGAAGGATACCACCGATGCATTGTGCTGGCGTGTACCACATACGGCCGGATCGAGGCGGAGACCAGGCGCCGAAATAACGGTCCAGTCGGTTTTGAAATTATCGAGTTCTTCTTCGGTAGGACGAAGAAACATGTTGTAGGCAAACAGGTTGTTCCAGGGCTTCTCATTGATCACCCGGATATTGATGCGGTAACGCGGATCTGCACAGGCATAACAATCGCGAATCCATACTTCGGGCAGCTTCTCCAAATACTTTTGTATCTCACGATGGATAATGCTGTAATGTTCTTCGCTGATAGGCTGGTTAAATTCATTCCAATGAACAGTATCCGCAGTCAGTTCATCTTTTACAATAAATTTATCCTTCGGCGAACGTCCGGTAAATTCTCCGGTACGGATTACGAGCGCACCGGTATCACTCAACACTCCTTCGCCGATGCGAAGTGAATCCTGAACAAGCTCGTCGGGACTAAGTTGATAACGAATGGAAGATGAATTGCGTAGACCCGTCTGCACCAGCAGGTCACGGGGTAATAAAATCGTTGGGTATGACATGCAAGCAAGTGAATTTGATGAGGAATCAAAGGTAAGGAGGAAACTGCTTTGTTTGCTAACAAGTGTTAGTGGTACATATTAGATGAAATGATAAAAAATGATCATTTTTTTGATTTTTTCTATCCAATGCGGTCAAATGTGAACAAATTAAACAAGTTGCGGGTTCTTGCTGGAGAATATGTATTTCTTTGGTCAGTACTTAAGATTATGGTAAACGGTACGCCGGTAATTCCCATGTGCTTTATCTTTAAGGCTTTAAATGACTTGTATGAAGAATTTGCCCCTTAATCCGGAATTGTTCGTTCGCAACAGAAAACGGTTTATTGATAAAATGTCTCCCAATTCCATTGCTGTAATCATCGGTAATGATGAGGTGCCCAGCAATGGCGATGCCATCTATCGTTTTAAACAAAACAGTGATCTCTACTGGCTGAGCGGTGTAACGCAGGAAGACAGCCTCGTGGTGCTTTTCCCTGACAACCCGGATCCGCGGTACCGCGAAGTGCTTGTGCTCGTGCGTCCCAACGAACTGAAAGAAAAATGGGATGGTAAGCGCCTGCGTGCAGCAGAAGCAACCGCACTCAGCGGTATCAAAACCATTGTATGGCTCGATAGCCTGGATGCCCTTTTGCAAACATGGATACATCTCTCCGATACTATTTATCTCGATACCAATGAAAATGACCGAAAAGGCAGCCTGGTGCAAACACGCGATTACCGTTTTGTAGCAGAGATGAAAGCCCGTTATCCGCTTCACCGTTACGAGCGTGCGGCCAGACTTTTCCGCGAACTGCGCGAGATCAAAACGCCGCTGGAAGTGGAAGTGTTGCAACAGGCCATCGATATCACCGATAACACGTTCCGTCATTTGCTGAAGACGATCCGTCCGGGCATCATGGAATATGAAATAGAAGCAGAAATTATTTCCTCCTTTCTCCGCCAGCGCGCCACCGGTGAAGCATACGGCTCTATCGTGGCAAGCGGCGATAACGCCCGCATCCTGCATTATGTGTCCAATAACCAGGAATGCAAAGACGGCGAACTGATTCTGATGGACTTTGGCGCTGAATATGGCGGCTATTGCGCCGACCTTACGCGCACCGTGCCTGTTAACGGCAAGTTTACTGCGCGGCAGAAAACCGTTTATAATGCCTGTCTGCATTTACATAATTATGCCAAGAGCCTGCTGAAGCCGGGCATTACCATTCTTGATTACACCGATAAAGTAGGAGAAGAAGCGACCAAACAATTCATCAAGATCGGCCTGCTTTCCAAAGCGGATGTGAAAAATGAAGATGCCGACAACCGCGCTTACCGCAAATATCTTTATCATGGTATTTCACATCACCTGGGTATCGACGTGCATGACCTTGGTACGCGCACGTCGCCAATCAAAGCAGGCATGGTATTTACCGTTGAGCCGGGTATTTATATTGAAGAAGAACAAATGGGTATCCGGATCGAAAATAACTTGTGGATTACAAAGAGCGGCAATAAAGACCTGATGAAAAATATACCGATTACGGTGGAAGATATTGAAGCACTGATGAAACGTAAGTAACAGGCCGAATAGTCGGGCCGAATAGTCGGCCTTTCGTTTGTCTCTGTATTTTCCTATTTTCACAGCCTTATTATTCCCGCATGAAGCAAGTCCCCAATTTTTTCACCCTGCTGAATCTGGTATTCGGGTGTATAGCCATCGTGTATGTTCTGCAGAACGGTATCTCCGTATATGTTGATGCCAGCGGAGTACAGGTACTCGAAGTGCCCGAAGAAATCTGGATGGCCAGCCTGTTTATCGGTCTGGCAGCGGTAGTGGATTTTCTCGATGGATTTCTTGCGCGGTTGCTGCGTGCGGATTCTGAAATGGGTGCGCAACTCGATTCCCTGTCGGATGTGGTGAGCTTTGGCGTAGCGCCCGGTATGATCTTATACCAGTTCCTGCGCAATGCCGTTGCCCGCCAGGAAGACGGACTGGACGCTTCTTTCCTGTGGCTGGTACCGGCATTTTTTGTGGCCGCCGCTGCGGCATGGAGGCTTGCACGTTTCAACCTGGATAAAAGCCAGCAATTTTCTTTTAAGGGATTGCCCGCGCCGGCTGCGGGTCTGCTGGTGGCATCCATCCCGTTGATCTACTGGAACAGCGAGAACGAAACGATCGTAGGATTGCTACGCAACAAATGGTTCCTCTACGCCATTATCGCGGTAGTGAGTTACCTGATGGTGAGTACCTTGCCACTGATGAGCCTCAAATTCAAGGACTATTCGCTGAAAAATAATGTGCCCAAACTGTTGCTGCTGGTTATAGCGGTAGCAGCAGCTTTATTGCTGCAATGGCTGGCGGTTCCCGTCGTGATAATCGCCTACATACTCTTATCTTTGGTGCTCAAAACAAAAACAGCATGACATTTACGGTTGAAATAAAAGTAATGCCGCACAAAGAGTTGCTCGATCCACAGGGAAAAGCAGTGATCGGCGGATTGCATAGTCTGGGTTTGAATGGCATTGAAGACGTACGCATCGGCAAAAGCATTACGCTGCAGGTGAATGCAGCAACAGCCGACCAGGCGCGCGAACTGGCGGAAGAAGCAAGTAAAAAACTGCTCTCCAATCCCGTAATGGAATATTTTGAAATTCATGTAAACTAATAGCTGCCTGCGCAGCACATGCTGGCCGGCGCATACCCGGCCAGCTGTTTTATTTATATGCTTTACCTCGTTCCCACTCCGATCGGTAACCTGAAAGATATTACCCTCCGCGCGCTGGAGGTATTGAAGGAGGTGGACCTGATACTTGCCGAAGACACGCGCACCACTTCGCACTTGCTGAATCATTACCAGATTCAGAAATCGCTCACTCCTTATCACCAGCACAACGAACATAAGATTGTGCAGCATCTCGTAAGCCAGCTGCAGGAAGGGCGCACCATGGCCGTGGTAACTGATGCCGGCACACCCGGTATTTCCGATCCGGCTTTCCTGCTGGTGCGCGAATGTGTACGCCACGGCATAAAAGTGGAATGCCTGCCGGGTGCAACGGCTTTTGTACCGGCCCTCGTCAACAGTGGGATACCAACCAACAGATTTGTATTTGAAGGGTTTCTGCCGCCAAAAAAAGGAAGGCAGACCATGCTGAAACAATTGGCCCAGGAAGAACGCACGATCATCCTTTACGAATCGCCCATGCGGCTCGTGCGCACACTCGGCGATCTGCGCGAATTTTTCGGTGACGACCGCCACGCAAGCGTAAGCCGCGAACTGACCAAACTATTTGAAGAAAACAAACGCGGAACGCTGGCAGAACTGGAAACGTATTTTACCGAAAAAGGAGTGAAGGGGGAAATCGTACTCATTATAGCCGGCGCAGAAAAGCCCGGCCGCAAGACAGAATATTTGGATAACGAAAATTAAATGGCATGAAAAGGCTGATCTTTTTATTATTCGCCGCCTCCGGCTTGTCTGCATTACAGGCCCAGCCCGACCGCTGGCAACAACGCGTGAAGTACGACATGGACGTGGACATGAACGTTAATACTAATCGCCTGACCGGCCGCCAGAAACTGGAATACTGGAACAATTCACCGGATACCCTGCACCGCGTTTTTTATCATCTGTACTGGAACGCCTTTCAGCCCGGCAGCATGATGGATACGCGCAGCCGCCGCCAGGGCACGATCCTTAACGGCCAGAATCCTGACTGGGACGGAAGGGTGAAAGACCGCATCGCCAACCTCAAACCCGATGAGATCGGTTAC
Organism: Terrimonas ferruginea DSM 30193; assembly: GCF_000425585.1. Classification (GTDB taxonomy): domain Bacteria; phylum Bacteroidota; class Bacteroidia; order Chitinophagales; family Chitinophagaceae; genus Terrimonas; species Terrimonas ferruginea. The sequence continues at coordinate 22,179 of NZ_AUDS01000027.1, read as the reverse complement.
CAGAAAGTATTGTCGTTAAAAATGAATGGCCAGCCGGTATCGTATGAAGTGCTGGAAACAATCCTGGAAGTAAAACTGAATAAGCCGATCATGCCGGGCAGCAAAGTAGTGTTCGACATGGAATTTGAAGCACAGGTGCCGTTGCAGGTCCGCCGCAGCGGCCGCGATAATCCGTCTACCAAAGTACGCTACTCCATGAGCCAGTGGTATCCGAAGATCTGCGAATACGATTACGACGGATGGCATCCCAATCCTTATATCGCCCGCGAGTTTTATGGTGTATGGGGAGACTTCAACGTCAACATTACATTGGATAAAAAATACATCATCGGCGGTACCGGTTACCTGCAGAATGCCAACCAGATCGGTTACGGATATGAAACACCGGGGGCCAAAGTAACGCGTCCCGCGGGAGACAAACTGACCTGGAAATTCACCGCGCCGAATGTGCATGATTTTGTATGGGCAGCGGATCCTGAATTCATCCATAAAACACAAAAAGTGCGCGACGATCTCACGCTGCACCTTTTCTATAAACCAACAACCGCCTCTGCTGCGGAGTGGGAAGACATATTGGTACAGGCCGCGAAAGCATTGCCCTACATGGAAAAAAACTTCGGTGCTTATCCATGGAAACAATATTCTTTTATTCATGGCGGCGACGGCGGCATGGAATATCCGATGGCGACTTTACTGTACGGTCCGGGTGCGTGGCTGCACGAGTGGCTGCACAGTTGGTACCAGGGCATGCTTGCTACGGATGAATCGCAATATGCCTGGATGGACGAAGGCTTTACGCAATATGCGGAGAGCCGCGTAGAAGGCTGGCTGGCAGGCAACAATGGCTTTACCTCGGGCGATATATACCGCGGTTATTTTTCGTTGGTACGCAGCGGCCGTGAAGAACCGCTGACTACGCACGCCGATCATTTCAATACCAACAGCGCCTACAGTTCTGCGGCTTACCTCAAGGGTGCCGTGTTCATCGAGCAGCTGGGTTATATCCTTGGAGCGCAGCAGCGCGACAAAGTGCTGATGAACTATTACAATCTCTGGCGTTTTAAACATCCGAATGCAGCCGATTTTATCCGCGTAGCGGAAAAAGCAACCGGCATCGAACTCGATTGGTACAAAGACTATTGGGTGAATTCAACCAAGAGCATCGATTACGCAATCGACAGTCTGTGGGAAGAGGGAGGCAAGACCAATATACGCCTGCGGCGGAAAGGTATGATCCCGATGCCCATCGACTTCCAACTGAGTTTCCATGATGGCACCAAAGAAATACATTATGTTCCCCTCGATCTGATGTACGGAGCGAAGCCGGCGGAGAACGATATTCCGAGGACGGTATATCCTGCCTGGAAATGGACCAGCGAAACCTACACGATCAGCACGAACCGCCGTCTGATGGACATCCAGGCAGGCGAAATAGATCCGTCGCAGCGTCTCGCCGATCTGGACAGGAGAAATAATAAGATTGAATTGCGTAAACCCTGAGGGAGCTAATTTGAAAATTTGATGATTTGAAAATATGGCCTGGCCCACCAGGTAGTGAGTAATAAGTTATAAGTTCAGCCGTGAATGGCCCTTCGAGGGCCGAAGTATCGGCCTCAGGGACCATTCACGGCTGTATCATTCACGATTCACCATTCACTTATTGAGCGCTCCCGCGGTTCCCGAAGGGCACGAGCGATGGCTGTTTTATTCACGATTGACGATTGACGATTCACCATTCACTCCTACACGCTAAAAACCACCCTCGTGGGTGGTCTTATGGTTTTTGATTAGAACCCGTAATAAATTCCAGGTAGTCTTGAGTCAGGTTTATGGTTAATGTGCAAAGCGAAGATAATTGGACCGTTGGGGCGGAGCAATACCACTTTCGTGGTATTTTTCTTACCTGCCGAAGAACTTGTTCACCGCTTCTACGCGGTTCGTGACGTGCAGTTTCTCATAGATGTGATAAACGTGCTTCCGGATGGTTTCGGGGCTCAGAAACAGGTTGGCAGCTATTTCTTTGTAGGTCAGTCCCTTGGAAAGCCATTCCAGGATCTCTTTTTCGCGGTTGGTAAGTTTGCTGATCTCCTGATCGTTTTCGCGCTGGGCGTTCTGCTGGCTGAAAGCTGCTACCACCTTGCGCGCGATCTGGCTGCTCATAGGTGCGCCGCCTTCGTACAGTTCGCGGATAGCATGCAGCAGAATGGAAGGAGTCGTTTTTTTGAGGATATAACCACTGGCACCCGCGCGCAGGGCTTCGAAGATTTTCTCGTCTTCTTCATATACCGTACACATCATGAAGTTGGTGGCCGGCATCTGCGGCTTCAGGGCCCGCACACAATCGATTCCACTCTCCACGGTACCGAGGTTGATATCCATTAATACTACATCGGGATTGATGTCGGGAATTTCCCGGATGGCCTGTTCGGCCGTAGCCATCGTGCCTACACATCGGTAATCCTCAGACATACTGATGATTTCCTGCAACGTGCTGCGCAGTTGGCTGTTGTCATCTACTATACATACCTTGATCGCTTCCATCCACTAGTGTTTTTGAGCCTTTAAAAACCTGTCTGCAAATTTCAGCTACCACCGTTTACCGGGCAATACCACAAACTGGTACTTTTTACAAGATCAACTGCGGGGTACGTAAAGCAGGTATTTTTCATGGAAGAATTCTTCTTCGAATAGCCCGTCGATGTTGATCACACGCGGACGTGTAAGGCTTGCCTGGATTTCTTCGGCCAGGTCGCCGCCTTTCAGGCAGATCAATCCCGGACCGGGCACGTCGCCACCGGTTGCTGCGCCTCGGCGCAGTAGGGGACGCGTCCATTGCCACAGATCTTTCAGCGGTGCCACGGCTCTTGATACCACCATATCCACCTTTATATCTTTCAGGTCTTCCACACGGCTGTGCCGGGTGGTGATATTGGTGAGGCCGGTTGCAGCGGCTACTTCATTGATCACTTTCAGCTTTTTGGCAATGCTGTCGACCAGGATGAATTTTACTTCGGGGAAAAAAATAGCCAACGGCACACCCGGAAAACCTCCGCCCGTTCCCAGGTCGAGGATGGTCATGCCCGCGCGAAATTCAAATACTGCGGCAATACTCAGCGAATGGAGCACATGCTGTTCATAGAGGTTGTCAATGTTTTTACGGGAAATGACATTGATCTTTTCATTCCACTCTTTATACAACGGGCCGAGCGCCGTGAATTGCTCCACCTGCTTCGGCGTAAAGTCTGAAAAGTATTTCGTTAAAAGCTCCATGGGACGAAGTTAAACAGGCAATTTGAAAATTTGAGGATCAGGCAATGAAGGGAGGATGTCTGCGCCATCATCCTGTCCTCAGGGCTGACAACTATTTCTTACCAGGTCTTTTTCGCTTTCCGCCACAGCGACGGTGCAAAGCAGATATAATAAATGAACATCCACAGGTCGAAGAACGGCAGCCATCCGTAAAGATCGCGCTCACCCAGACGACGTAACGGTTTATACCATACCCACAGCTGCACAATCAGGCGCAGACCAAACAATCCGGCCGCCAGCCGCCAATCGCCAAAGATGGCCGTGGCCGCTACCAGCGGATAAAAAAGGAAATGACTCAGCGAGTACAGTCCCAGTAAAAATTTATGTACGGGTTTGTAGAATTTGGCAGTACTGTAATGTCTTTTTTTCTGCCGGCGCCATTCTTTCCAGGTCCTCTTCGGCACTGATAAAGTGCGCGCTTCTTCATCGATCTGGATGGCTGTATTCGTTTTGGTGGCCACTTTACTTACAAACAGATCATCATCCCCACCGGGAAGATGGTTGATAGAGGCAAAGCCTTTGTTGCGCAGAAACAGGTCTTTTTTATAAGAAAGATTACGGCCTACGCCCATGTACGGCAATCCAGCCAACGCATAGGAGAGGTATTGAAGCGCCGAATGAAAGGTTTCAAGACGGATGACTTTATTCAGCAAACCCGGTGCTTTATGATAAGCGCCATAGCCTAATACGAGTTCGATACCCGGCGCATAGGCTTCCTGCATTTTCTGTATCCAGTGTTCGGTTGCGGGTACGCAATCTGCGTCTGTCAACAACAACACTTCATGTTTTGCTTCGCGGATGCCGATAGACAGCGGATATTTTTTCCCGGCAATCAGTTTAGCTTCCTGCGTGAGTTCCACTACATTCAGTGTCTTGAATGTTTTTTTCAACTCTTGCAGAATGTATTTGGAGTCGTCAAGTGAATTGTCATTGACTACGATCACTTCAAAGGTGCTGGTATAATGTTGCACCAGCAGGCCCGGCAGGTGACGTGCGAGGTTCTCGTCTTCATCGCGTGCGCATACGACTACCGACACGGGATGTTGTTGCGAAATCAACCGTTCAGCCGGTTTGTAAAAAGTTAACCGTATAAAAAAATACAGGTAATAGAATAGCTGTACAGCGGTGACAGCCGCAAGCGCGAGAAAAAGGCATTCTCCTAAGTCAGGTAGTGGCATAAAGGGCAAAGATAGGGAAGGAATGAATTGACAGTAAGCTTCCTGCATTGGACACTAGCGTTAACAGCCGTATCTTTGCCGGCTATGGCCGCATTACAATTTGAATTACACCACACCGATACCGGTTCCAGGGCCCGCGCCGGTAGAATAACCACCGACCACGGTCAGATCGAGACGCCCATCTTCATGCCCGTTGGTACTGCCGGTACCGTAAAAGCCGTCACCAAACAACAACTGAAACAGGAGGTAAAAGCCGAGATCATCCTGGGTAATACCTATCATCTTTATCTCCGTCCCGGGTTGGAAGTATTGGAGAAGGCTGGCGGTTTGCACAAGTTCAATGGCTGGAACGCACCGATTCTTACGGACAGTGGCGGTTACCAGGTCTTCTCCCTGGCAGGCACCCGCAAGATCAAAGAAGAAGGCGTCACCTTTCAGTCGCATATCGATGGCAGCAAACATCTCTTTACCCCCGAAGCGGTAATGGATATCGAACGTACTATCGGTGGCGACATCATGATGGCATTTGACGAATGCCCGCCCGGCGGCAGCGATTATCAATATGCCCGCACCAGTATGGAACTGACCCACCGCTGGCTGGACCGCTGTTTTGCGCGGTTCACCGGTACGGAGGATAAATATGGTTATACCCAGAACCTGTTTCCCATTGTACAGGGCGGCACCTTCCGCGACCTGCGCAAGCAATCCTGCGAATACATCTCTTCCAAAGAAGCCACCGGCAATGCCATCGGCGGACTTAGCGTCGGAGAGCCTACCGAAGTGATGTATGAAATATGCGAATGGTGCTGCGAGCATCTGCCGGCCAGCAAACCCCGTTACCTGATGGGCGTGGGCACACCCTGGAATATCCTGGAATGCATAGGCATGGGTGTGGACATGTTTGACTGCGTAATGCCCACCCGCAACGGACGCAATGCCATGCTGTTCACCGCCAACGGCGTGATCAATATCGACAACAAGAAATGGGAGTTCGACTTTTCCCCGATAGATGACACCATCGGTTGTGATACCAGCAGCTATTACAGCAAGGCCTATCTGCGTCACCTGATGAAATCAAAAGAGATACTGGGCTATACCATCGCCAGCGTACATAACCTGGCGTTTTACCTCTGGCTGGTGAAAGAAGCAAGGGCACATATCCTGGCCGGTGACTTTACCGGTTGGAAGAACGAGATGGTGATCAGGATGCAGCAACGCCTGTAAACAGGAAACCACCTGATCGAGTGCTGGGTAAACTCAGCTTTTTAATGTAGGTTTGAACGTAATTAACTAACCCCGCTTTCGGTCCCCTGACCGGAGATGAATAAATGAATTGGAATGACTGCTCAGCAAATCAAGGTAGCCATCGCCGATGATCATAAGATATTCCGTGATGGTATCAGGATGTCTCTGAGAGATAAGGAATACCTGAAAATAATCTGGGAGGCGGAAGATGGAAAAGATCTGATGCATAAACTCAAGCTCAAGGAGCCGGATGTGGTCCTTATGGATATCCGTATGCCTGAGATTGACGGGATCAATGCCATCGGTATGATCCGCAAAGAGTATGAAGCCGTCAAGATCATCGTACTCACCATGTACGACGACCAGGAAATGATCACCAAGATGATGGAGATGGGCGCCAACGCCTACCTCACCAAAACAACAGATCCCGAAGAGATCTACCAGGCGATCCTCACCTGCATGAACGATGATTTCTATTTCAATGAACTGGTAAACAAAGCCGTGCTGCTCAAACTCCAGCACAAGAAAACCGTACGCCAGTTCTATCCCAATCCTGTTAAGTTCTCAGAGAAGGAACTTAAAATACTCAAGCTGATAGCAGAAGACAAAACCACGGAAGAGATATCCAAGGAGGTGTTTCTCAGCCCGCGTACGATCGAAACCATCCGGCAGAACATGAAGCAGAAAGCCGGGGCCAAAACCATCGCCGGCCTGGTGATGTATGCCATGCGCAACAAACTGCTCGAATAAAGCCCGATGGAGAATATCAACAATACTTATTTCGACGGTTACTATAAGGATATCTGGCGCGATATCATTCCGGCCGAGCTTACCCAAAAGGAAGCGGAGTTCATGGAAGGTTATTTTGAACTGGATAAAACTTCTTCCGTACTCGATCTGATGTGCGGCTACGGACGGCATGCATTGGCACTGGGCCGTAAAGGCATCCGGGTCACGGCAGTCGATAACCTTGCTGCTTATATCGCCGATGTGGAAAAGGCTGCAACAGCCGAAGGGTTGCCGGTAACGGCCATAAAGGCCGATATTGCCGGTTACGTACACGATGCCAGTGCCGATCTGGCGATTTGCATGGGCAACAGCCTCAATTTCTTTTCAGCGGAAGAAGCTGCCGGTATTTTGAAGAACACGGCAGCCGGCCTGAAGACCGGAGGCCATCTGCTGATCAATACCTGGTCGCTGGCCGAAATCGCCATCAAACAGTTCACTCCCCGCACCTGGGCGCACGCCGCCGGTATGCGCTATATCAGCGAATGCCGTTACGAATTTTTCCCCAGCCGCATCGAAGCTGAACATCTTATCATTGCTGCCGACGGAAGCACGGAAACCAAGAAAGGCGTGGATTATATTTTTTCTGTGGGGGAAATGGACCAGCTGTTGCAGGGAGCCGGCTTTGCCATCGAAGAAATCTATAGCATTCCGGGCCGGAAAAAATTCACCGTGGGTGAACCACGGGCCTATATTGTTGCTATCAAAAAATAAAAAAGCATAAAAGCAAAAAAGTCCCCGCCTTGGCGGGGACTTTTCATTTCGTTCATTGGTTGCGAATCTCACAAATAAGAAAACTGGTTAAGGCGGTTAGTTTTCAAAAGGAAAATCTGATCTTAAAAACGGACAGCGGATAGTTGAGCAAAGAAAAATAGAAAGTTGACAGCAGTGGGGGATCGTCGTGGTTAATCAAAGGTATTGGAAAGAACTTTTTCTGGACGGTTAGGGATATTGGATGATTCAAAAAGTAACGGTCCTTCTGTCGCTATCAACTTTCTGAGACAAATGTATATCCACACTCCAATGTGGACAATCGCATTACTGCCTGATTCTAAAACATCGGATTTTACGTGTTCATACGTAGAATTACGAGCATTTTTACAAACCCCTTAGGTGTGCATAAGTGGAAACCGGTATTGATATATATCAACCGGTACTTTCCACAAAAACGAAATCAAGTATTTCTACTATATTTATTTTTGGGGGATTTTTCCATCTTGCACCGCAGAATAACGTCCAATTACCTAACTTTTTACTAATCGATAATCCAATGAAAAACGAGACCAACGCTGTGATTAAAGTAGCTATTGCCGACGACCACACTTTGTTTCGCACCGGCGTCAAGACGTCTCTTTCCAGCCGGAAAGATATCCAGATGGTAGCCGAAGCTGAAAATGGTATGCAGTTACTCAACCTGTTGCGCCATATTCAACCCGATGTAGTGCTGCTGGATATTCAGATGCCTATTATGGATGGGCTGTCAACACTTCCCGAGATCAAAAAACTCTATCCCAACATTAAGGTGATCATGTTGTCCATGCACAACGACCATTCGGTGATTTCCAAGATGATGGAGATCGGAGCCAATTCCTACCTGACCAAAGAGTCGGGTTCGGAAATGATCTATGAAGCCATCCGCGCGGTATACGAGCAGGATTTTTATTTCAACGACCTTACCAACAAGGCGCTTCTCAGCGGCCTGCGCACCAAACGTGTAGTGGAAGCTTCTGCTCCCGCTGAAGTGCAGTTGACCGAGAAAGAAATCACTATCCTGAAATTGATGTGTGAAGAGAAGAGCACCAAGGAGATCGCTGATATGGTGGACCTCAGTCCCCGTACAGTTGAAGCTATCCGCGACAAACTCAAAACCAAAACCGGCACCAAATCAATGGCCGGGCTGGTGATGTATGCGGTGAAGGCCGGACTGGTAGAACAACCTTGATTTAATTCAAAAGTCAAAAGTCAAAATTCAAAAAGGTGAAAGAGCATAGTGAATAACCTTTGCGTCTTGAGTACTTTGCGTTTGAATTTTTACTTTTGAATTATGAAAGCTTTTTGCTGTCTCAATGGCAGGTTTGTCCGCGCATCCGAGCCGGTTTTGCTGGCCTCCAACAAAGCCTATCGCTATGGTGATGGGCTGTTTGAGACCCTGCGCGTGGTCAATGGAAGCATCAGACTACCTGAATATCATTTCGACCGCCTCTTCCGCGGTATGAAGCTGCTCGACTATACCTTTCCCGGGAGATTTGATGCCGATACACTGGAACAGCAGATTTTACAACTGGTGCAGAAAAACCAGGCCAGCCCTTCTGTTCGTATAAGATTAAGCGTGTTTCGCGGAAACGGCGGGTTGTACGATGAAGACGGACCTGCCCAATACCTGATCGAATGCTGGCCGCTGGAAACCTCAAACTGGCAATGGAATGAAAATGGCCTGGAAATTGACATCTATCAAAAGGTGCGCAAGAGTTGTGATACTTTTGCCAACCTGAAATCGGCCAGTTTCCTGGGTTATAGTATGGCTGCCCGTTACGCGAAGCAGCAGAAACTAAACGATTGCCTGGTGTTAAATGAGTTTGGCCGTATTGCTGACAGCAGTATTGCAAATGTGTTTATCGTTCGCGGCACCTCCATTACAACACCGCCTTTGTCCGAAGGATGTGTGGACGGTGTAATGCGGCGGTATCTCTTGCAGGAACTGCGGTCTGTGATCCTCGGGAACGGGTTCGACCTTGCAGAACAACCCTGTACTCCCGAAGATCTCGCAATGGCGGACGGGCTTTTTCTAACCAATGCCATACGTGGCATCCGGTGGGTGAAACAATGTGGGCAAACGTCCTATAATTCGGAAACAGTCCGCGAACTGTTTCGAATAACTGATACCTCTTTTCGTCCATTATGAGCCAGATCTATCCTGAGCCCGTGACCCTTTTTTGGTTTCGCCGGGACCTCCGTATTGAAGACAATGCCGGGTTGTATTACGCCCTGCGCAGTGGACAACCCGTTGTCCCTGTTTTTATCTTTGACCGGCATATTCTTGATAGCCTCGATGATCCCGAAGACAGGCGCGTAACCTTCATCCACGATATACTCGGACTTATCAATAAAAACCTGATCAGTAAAGGATCGTCCATAGATGTACGTTATGGATTGCCCGAGGAAATATTTCCGGCTTTATTAAAAGAATATCCCGTCACTGCGGTGTATACCAATCACGATTACGAACCGTACGCACAGCAACGCGACCGTAAAATCGCCAATCTTTTATCAGCCAGTAAAATCCCGCTCTATACGGCCAAAGACCAGGTGATTTTTGAAAAAGGAGAAGTGGTAAAAGACGACGGTAAACCCTATACGGTTTTCACACCTTATTCCAAACGCTGGCGAGCACAGCTCAATGATTTTTACCTCAAGCCTTATCCCGTTCACAAGTACCTGAAGCAGTTGGCGCCGATGAAGGAACGGGCTATTCCTTCCCTGAAAAGCATGGGCTTCAGAGAGGGCGAACGTGAGTTCCCGGATAATGAAATTCCTGCACAACTGATCCGCGATTACGCGCGGCAACGCGATTTTCCCGGCCTGGATGCCACCACGCGCCTGAGCCTGCATTTACGTTTCGGTACTACCAGTATCCGCCAACTCGCAGCACAGGCAAAAGACCTGAGCGAAACATTTTTAAATGAATTAATCTGGCGCGATTTCTACCAGATGATCCTCTGGCATTTCCCGCAGGTGGTGGGTCAGTCGTTCAAACCGGAATACGACCGCATCCGCTGGCGCAATAATGAAAAAGAATTTGAAGCATGGTGCGTTGGGAACACCGGTTATCCGATCGTTGATGCCGGTATGCGCGAACTCAATGAAACCGGTTTTATGCACAACCGCGTACGCATGATCACTGCCTCCTTTCTCACCAAACATTTATTGATCGACTGGCGCTGGGGCGAAGCTTATTTTGCCAAGAAATTGCTCGATTATGAACTTGCGTCCAATAACGGCGGATGGCAATGGGCCGCCGGAACAGGTTGTGATGCCGCGCCCTATTTCCGCATCTTCAATCCTTATCTGCAGACAAAGAAATTCGATCCCGAATTAACATATATAAGGAAATGGGTTCCGGAGTTGGAAGAGCTGACCTATGCAAAACCCATCGTTGAGCACGAATATGCACGCCAGCGTTGCCTGGAAACCTACAAGAATGCATTAAATAAATAACCCTTCTGCGGGACGGGGCTGTCCTTCGCGTTGAAGAAATACCCCGTGAAGCGTGTCGATCGCATTACGTCCGTCTGTCCCAAGATCGAGACTATAATTATTTACATAGAGATCGATGTGCTGGCGCATTACCTGTTCTTCCATGGCCTGCGCATGCGCTTTTACATATGGCGAAACATCAGGGTAACGGTCAAAAGAATATTGCAGGCTTTCACGGATAAGTGATGCTACTTTTACCGCCACCCCTTCGGGCAGATCGCGCTTTGCTGCGATGCCACCCAACGGAATGGGCACGCCGGTTTGTTTTTCCCAATATTCCCCGAGATCCATTACTTTATGCAGGCCGCGTTGCTGATAGGTAAAACGGTTTTCATGAATGATCACACCCATGTCTGCTTCGCCGTTCAATACAGCATCTTCGATGGAAGAAAAAAGACCGAATGTTTTATTACCGGCGTTGGGCCACGCGTAGCCAAACAATAAATGCGCGGTGGTATGTATGCCGGGCAAAATGATAGCAGCGTCGTTGACCTGTTCCGTGGTAAACGGCCCCGCGTCACGGCTGATGAGTAAAGGACCGACTCCTTTGCCCAATGCACTTCCCGATGGAAGTAAGGCATAGCGCGCGGTGCTTTGAAAAAATGCGGGGAAGCTGAGTTTGGTAATGTCCAGTTTTCCTTCCAATGTCCATTGGTTGAGCGTTTCCACATCTTCCAATACCACATCGAATGTAAAATCACCGGTGTCGATATGGCCGTTGACCAATGCATCGAAAATAAAAGTATCGTTGGGGCAGGGGCTAAGGCCTAAACTCAGTTTCATCGAGATTGCAAATTGTGTTGATAGTCCGGATCAATGTTTCGTTCAGCGTCGCAATGGCTTCTTTCATCCGCCAGTTCTTTTTATCGCGTTCGCCGATGATATTGGAAACGGCGCGCAGTTGAAGGAAGGGTACCTGCTGTTGCAGACAAACATAATGCAGCGCGGCACCTTCCATGCTTTCAACAACCGTTGAGCTGTTTTGTTCATACCAGGCAATGCGTTGCGGTTGCGTGGTGATCTCCTGTACGGTAAGGCCGGTCACCTGTTGAAGATGGGTATGTTGCAGCAGTTGTTGCCAGGGATTTTTAAGAAAACGGTTATTGTAGGGGAAAGCATTTTCGTCCATTAATCCCAGGTCGAAGAGATCGTTCCATTGACCGTTTTGCCATACGCCGGCATCCGCGAAGCAATCCTGGTTAACGGCTACCACGGCGGGAGAGGCGGCATTTAAAAGCGCCGGCGAAAGGGTGCCGGCAATGCCGGCCTGGATAACGACCGACGGGCGTTTTTGCAATAATTCCGTGGTCAGCGAATAGGTGGTGGAGGCTATGCCCACGCCGCCGATCAGTACACGGATTTCCCAACCGGGAAACTTAACTCGCTGCGAGTCAAGAAAATCCAACGTCGGTTGTAGTTCAAATTGCGTGGCGGCGGTCAGTAGCAACTGCATACTGCAAATATCCGGATTCGAAACCATTCCTTTTTAAATATTACCTTTGTGCTCCTTTTACAAACAGGAAGCAAGAACATGGTGTATCTGACACGCGTTGAGCATTTTAATGCAGCTCACAAGCTTTATAATCCCGCCTGGGATGAAGCACGCAATGAAGAAGTATTTGGCAAATGTGCCAACCAGAACTGGCATGGTCATAACTATGAGTTATATGTAACGGTGAAAGGTGATCCCGATCCCGATACCGGCTTTGTATTTGATGTAAAACGTCTGAGTACGCTGATCCGCGAGCAGGTGGTAGAAAAACTGGATCACCGCAACCTGAATATGGATGTGGATTTTATGCAAGGAAAAATGTGCAGCACGGAAAACCTCGCCATCGCTATATGGAAGGAGTTGCAGCCGGCACTTCCCGCATCGGTACAGTTGCATTGCATTAAATTGTATGAAACGCCGAGGATTTACGTGGAGTACTTCGGGGAGTAAGGCGTATGGCGTAAGGTATAGGGTATAAGGTTAAACAGCCATATTCACCATTCACCATTGACTATTCACCATTGACTATTCACTCATTCACTTTTTTAATTTTGCCTTTTGAATTCAAACCGAAAAGTATCCGTTTTCCGTAAAGAGCATTTCAATGCCGCGCACCGCTTGTTCCGTCCCGATTGGGACGATGCGCGCAATGAAAAAGTATTTGGAAAATGCGCACTGCCGCACTATCATGGCCACAACTACGAACTGGAAGTGAAAGTAACCGGATTGCCGGATCCGGAAACCGGCTATGTGATCGATTTGAAAATTCTCAGCGATCTGATCCGGGAAGAAGTGCACAGCCGCTTCGACCACCGCAATCTCAACCTGGATACCGAAGAATTTAAAAACCTCAATCCTACAGCAGAAAATATTGTGATGGTGATCTATGATCTGCTGCGGCCACGCATCGATGCAGCTCTGGAATTGCAGATTCGTCTTTATGAAACACCCCGTAATTTTGTCGAATTTCCGGCTTAATTTAACCAGGCGGTTTTAATCAATCATACATTTATGTCTTACAGCAAAGTCGACAACTATAATGAAGAAATAACCGGTAAACTGATGACCAGTTACCGCGATGTATTGGGCGCACTCGGTGAAGATCCGGATCGTGAAGGTTTGTTGAAAACGCCGGAAAGACTGGCCAAAGCCATGCAATTCCTTACACAGGGTTATCATCTCGATGCCAAAGCCATCATCAATTCTGCAAAATTTCATGAAGATGTAAGCCAGATGGTGATCGTAAAAGATATTGAACTGTACAGTATGTGCGAACACCATATGCTTCCTTTTTTCGGTAAAGCGCATATCGCATATATCCCGAATGGATGGATCACGGGTCTGAGCAAACTCGCCCGCGTGGTGGATGTTTTTTCGCGCCGTCTGCAGGTGCAGGAACGGCTTACGGTGGAAATCATGAATGCCATAAAAGAAACGCTTAACCCGCTTGGGGTGGCAGTGGTTATTGAAGCTAAACACCTGTGTATGATGATGAGAGGTGTGCAAAAACAGAATTCCGTCACCACTACATCCGCCTTCGACGGAGAGTTTCAAAAGGATTCAACCCGCAGCGAATTTTTGAAATTGATAAGCGCTGATTTGCATTAAATTTGGTACGTTTGCAACCGCTCTGAAAGTTTGACCCATTCCTGTGGTCAGGCTTTTTTTTGTAGACGATCTGCCGTCATCAGGGCTGCTTTAAACAGACGAATAACCGCTTTAGGATAAACCACAATTATGAAACACGCATTTGTTTTTCCCGGACAGGGCTCGCAATTTCCGGGAATGGGCAAGGAGCATTACGCCAACAGCGCATTTGCCAAAAAGCTCTTCGAACAAGCCAATGAAGTATTAGGCTTTCGTATATCCGACATCATGTTTGAAGGCACCGATGAGCAACTCAAACAAACGAATGTCACCCAGCCTGCAGTTTTCCTGCATTCCGTTATAGCTTTTAAAAGCATTGAATCTGCCCGGCCCGAAATGGTGGCAGGTCATTCCCTTGGAGAATTTTCTGCGCTCGTGGCCAATGGCACGTTGAGTTTTGAAAGTGCGTTGCAACTCGTTTCCATCCGTGCGCAGGCGATGCAGAAAGCCTGCGAAGTAACACCTTCCACCATGGCGGCTGTACTTGCGCTGGCCGATGAAAAAGTAGAGGAAATCTGCGCAGCCGTAACAGAAGAAACCGGTGAAGTGGTTGTAGCCGCTAACTACAACTGTCCTGGTCAACTGGTGATCAGTGGTACCGTTAATGCCGTAAACGTTGCGTGCGAACGCATGAAAGCGGCCGGCGCCAAAAGAGCACTGGTATTACCGGTTGGTGGTGCCTTCCACTCACCATTGATGGCACCCGCCCGTGAAGAGCTGCGCCAGGCAATCGAGTCTACTAATTTCCATACACCCACCTGCGCCGTATACCAGAATGTGGTGGCAAAAGCAGTAATGGACAAAGAAGAGATCAAACACAATCTCATCGAACAACTCACCGGCGCCGTACGCTGGACACAAAGTGTACAGGCCATGATCGCCGACGGCGGTTCGAAGTTTACAGAGGTTGGTCCGGGTAAAGTATTACAGGGATTGATCCTGAAGATCAACAAAGAAGCACAGGTGGATGGAGTGAGTTGATATTCAAAAGTTATAAGTAAAAAGCGATCCTGAAGTTTCGGGACTGAGCTTGCCCGAAGTATCGGGCGAAGGGGCAAAAGCCCTGGTGTTATACCGGGGCTTTTTTCGTCAATGGTGAATGGTGAATGGTCAATGGTGAATGGTCAATGGCTGTTTACCTATTACCTAATACCTGCAACCGAAGCCCGTAGTGAATACATCTTTGCGCCTTGATTACTTTGCAGCTTTGCGTGAAACGCGGATTTATTTCACGCAAAGGCCCACAAGGAACTACTTATAACTTATTACCTGATACCTGCCACGGCTGTTTCTCCCTACTTAATTTGTAGTAGACCATTGCGTGCTGATGACTTTCCTGTTATATTAGAGGGGATAATTCAAAGTGAATGGTCAATAGTGAATGGTCAATAGTGAATAAATACTTATAACTTAATACTTACTACCTATGGCCGAAGCTTCGGCCATAGGTGTCGGGCGGCTGTTTTAATGCGCAACCTTTTAATCCTGCTGGTAATCGTTTGCCCTTTAGGGCTGACCGCACAGACAAAAGTGCTGGACAGCCTGCGGCATCAACTGGAGAAAGCTCCTTCTGCCAGGCAGGCATTGCCCGTGCTCGAAGCATTGTGCGAAGAGCAGCTTTCCCTTTATCCCGATACCGCTTTACAGTTTTCTTTAAAACTCAAAGAACTCGCCGGTAAATACGGCACCCGTGCACAACAGGACATGGCCGACTACCAGGTGGCCGTTTCCCTATGGCGTTGTAAAAAAATCGATACCGCATTGGTATTGATTGAACGGGATCTTAAACGGCAACCTGTAGAACTGACAACATCACGCCCTTTATACTTCCGGTTATCCGTATTAAAAATAAGACTGCTGACCACCAATGCACGCCTCAACGAAGCCAGCACGGCTATTTATCAATTGTTGCACGAAGCAGAACAATACCGCGACACCTTATACCAGATCATTGCCTGCAATTCTGTCGGCGTTTTAAAAAGAAGGTCGGAGAAAAATCCGGGAGAGTCCCTGCAATGGTTTCGCCGCGCGGCGATGCTGGCCGATACGGATCCGGCTTACCACCGGTATTCCATTGCTTATGGCAATCTCGCACGGGCCTACAGTACATTAGGTAAAAAAGATTCCGCACTTTACTACATCGATAAAGGCGTAAGGATATCGCGGCAAACAGAACAACTACCTTTTTTGCAAACCTGCTTGACGATTCAATCTGAAATACTCTCCGGCGAAGGAAGAATGGACGAGGCGGAGAGCGCATTAAAAGAATCCATTGCGCTCAGTAAATCTTTTACCGTTGATACCTTGTATGCAGACGATATACAGCATCTCGCACAATTCTATATTTCAACGGCACAGTACCAGAAAGGCATAGCGCTCTGCCGCAAGTATCTTTCTACCGACACCATACCGGAGTACCGGATCATGTTCCTGGAGCCGCTTGCACAATGTTATAAATTATCCGGTGACCGCGATGGCTACGAAAAAACGCTGGAAGAACTATTGGAAACGAAAGACCGTTTTTACGAAGAAGATTTTGCCAAGTTTTCCCGGGAGATGCAGGTGAAGTACGAGGTACAGCAAAAAGAGAATACGATCATTCAGCAGAAACTGGATATTTCTACCAAGAACATGCTTTTCTACGGGTCGCTTGCCGCGATCGTGTTTGCCGTGATCATCGCCCTGATACTTTTTTATAATTACCGGAAAAGGGAAAAGCTGAAGTTGCTGTTATTGTTGCAGCAGGAAAAAGATGCCGCCAACCTGGCTGTGGCAAAAGCGGAAGAGAACGAACGCCGGCGGATTGCAGCGGATTTGCACGACAGCCTGGGTGCTTACGCAGCCTCCGTTGTATCCAATCTTGAATTTATCCACGGAGATCCCGCCGATTTGAAAAGCGGCGTTGCGATGCAGGAGTTGCGGCGAAATTCCCTGTCGATGGTGTCGCAATTGAGTGATACGATCTGGGTGCTCAACAAACAGTCGCTTTCACTCACCAGTATCAGCGACCGGGTAAAAATTTTGTTACGCCGGCTGGAGCCGAGTTTTCCCGGTATACAATTTCATATTGCGGAAGATATTACGGAAGATGTGTTGCTGCCGCCCTTGCAGGCCTATCACCTGTTCCAGATCATCCAGGAAGCGGTTAACAATGCGCTTCGCCACAGCGGTTGCCGTCATATCGATATTCTTTTTGAGTCGCATATATCGTGGCATGTTGCGGTAAGGAATGATGGCCGGGGTATGCAGCCTGTGGTAGCCGAGGGAGGCAACGGCCTTTCGAATATGCGGGCAAGAGCGGCCGCTGCCGGTTGGGAAATAGCCTGGTTGCCGGGCGCCGATGCCGGTACGACCGTAAAAACAGGCCCCGCCGCTACTACAAATTAGGTATTGGGTTAACAGCCATTTATGCTGAACTTTATAACATGGCCGACAAATTCAAAATTGCCTTTACGGATGACAACAAGGTGAACCGCAACACGTTTGTGCAGAAGATACAGTTGCTTCCGCAATTGGAACTGGTGTTTGTGGCAGATAATGGCCACCATTGCCTGGAACAACTCAAAGGACTTCCCCCCAATCGTATTCCGCAGGTGATGTTCATGGATTTGGAGATGCCCGAAATGGATGGCATTGAAACGATCCGTCTTTCGCGCTCGCTGTATCCCGGTATTCATTTTATCGTATTGACTGTTTTCGACGATGACGAAAAAATATTCGAAGCCATCAGGGCCGGTGCCTCCGGTTATTTATTGAAACATGAACCGGCGCCGGTGTTATTTGAGTCGGTGGTGAATGTACTTGAATTTGGAGGGGCACCGATGAGCCCTGCCATTGCGCGCAAATCGTTGCAACTGCTCAGCCGGGCAGGTCAGTTAACTGATAGCCCTAACAAGTCGGCCCTGCCTGCTGCCATCACGGAAAGAGAGAAAGAAATATTGCAGCACATGGTAAATGGTAAGGATGCCAAACATATCGCGTCTGTTTTCGACCTCAGCGTCCTGACCGTACGCAAACACATCGCCAACATTTATGAAAAGCTGCACATCAATTCCAAAGCGCAGGCGATCAGTTTAGCGCATCAGCAGAAATGGTTTTGACTAATTCAAAAGTAAAAAGTCAACATTCAAAAGAGCGAATGGTGAATAGTCAATAGTGAATAGTGAATGAACAGCCGCCAATAAATCTTTGCGCCTTTATTGATTTGCGTCTTTGCGTGAAGACCGGAGCCGGCTTTCCCGCAAAGGCGCATAAGGAGCAAAGACGCAGAGGAATACTTATTACTGAATACTTACTACACTTCGGCAAGCTCAGTGCGGCGCTTAAAATTCAACGAGCAATTGATCCACTCCGGATCAAAATGCGCTTCGTATTTTTTATAAAAATTAATAGCGGGTTCATTCCAGTCGAGCACCTGCCACATCATACCTGAAAAATTCTTTTCTTTTGCTTCGGCAATTACCTGGTCCATCAGCAGGCGGCCGATGCCTTTGCCACGCATGGATTGTGTAACCAGGATATCTTCGAGATAAAGACGCTGGCCCTTCCAGGTGGAGTAGCGGATATAGTATAAGGCAAAGCCGGCTACTACTCCCTCTGTTTCGGCAACGAATGCCCACCATACAGGTTTATCTCCAAAACCGCTATCGGCAAAATGATCCGGTGATACGGTTACTTCCTGCGGCGCTTTTTCATATTCCGCGAGTTCGCGGATCAGTTCCAACAACCGCGGGCAATCTTCGCGTACCGCACGGCGAATTTTTATTTCCTGCATAAGCCAGTCCTATTTTTTACGTTTGGCCTTGAATGTACCGTTGGGTTGTAATACGGACAACACATCTACTTCTCCTTTGGCATTGCGTTCGAAACGCGCCTGGAAGCCGGGCAATATTTTAAAGTCAAACAAATCATTTCCCAAAGGAACCAGTTCGTAATCCGGTTGACCGGCGATGAAGAGCATGAGCGTGTTTTCGCCTTTGATATAAACACGTGTCAGCATATTACCCAACTCAAATTCACCGGTATAACTTTTTAATACATCAATGGGAACTGTTTTTACTTCAGGTAGTTTGTCGAATACCTGCGCTTTTACAGCGGGCTCCAGTGATACGTCAAAACTTTCCACTTTGCCGTTGGTGCCGGTGATGAACCGGAGTTTGGGTGTGTCTGTTTCGGGCTCTTCCGCTTTGAGCGAGCGAACGCGGAAAATGTCGTAATGATAATGTTCGAGATATTCCGTGATCTTTTGATCTTTTGCCGAGTTGTAATCGAGCCAGAGCGTATCACGTTCTGCAAAAATTCTTGCGATGCCATAGCCTTTATTCTCGTATCTCCCCGCATAATCAACCAAAGCATGTGATGGTTTGGTGCCGTTTACGCGTCTTGCACTGTCCACGTTTTCCTGCTGCTGCGGGTCGGCGAGACTTTTGTCGCGTGCGGCTACCATTTCACCGTTGAGATCACGCACTTTCAGACCCAGCAAACGCTCTGAGATAAAATGACGGATGATATTGGTCGGCTCGGTTTGATTGCTTACGACAAATACACCAATGCTGTCCATCGGGAAAAAACTGGTAGAGGTAATAAATCCGTCGATGCCGCCGCTGTGTTCAACGAGGTAATGTCCCTGGTAGCCATAAATGCCCCAGCCCAGTCCGTAGCCGTTCATATAATTGCCTGGCATTTTTTTCGAAGGCAATCCGCTGCCACTTGGAATCTGCAGACTTATTGCCTGTGTGCGGTAGCTGGCGGGAATAATTTCTTTTCCTTCGAAACGGCCGCCGTTGATCCAGGTGATTAACCAGTTGGCCATATCGCTTGCACAACTGTTGATCGCACCGGCCGGAGCAATGGCATCGAGATCGCGGTAAGGAATAACCGTCAATTGCTTTTTGCCGGATTTATAAGCGAGCGCCCGGTCGTTGACTTTTGCCAGATCGGCAACCGAAAGCGTGGTGTGCTGCATGTTGAGTGGTTTCAGAATGCGTTCGCGGATATTTTCTTCCCAACTGCGTCCGCTGATTTTAGCGGCCGTCATGCCCAATGCCAGGTACATGAAATTGTTGTATTGATAGATAGCTCGCAGTTCTGCATTCGGCTCCAGGTATCGGATGCGATGGACCATTTCATCGCGGCTTGCGTCGGAGCCATACCATGACATGTCATGTCTCGGCAGGCCCGTGCGATGGGTCATCAGGTCGCGGATGGTGGCGTGTTGCGTGGTGTAGTCATTAAAAAAAACAAGCTCGGGATAATAACTGTTGATAGGTTTGTCGAGGTCGGCCTTGTCTTCATTGACCAATTGCCCTAACAGCAGATTGGTGAATGCCTTGGTGCAGGAACCGATCGCAAACTGTGTCTGCGCAGTAACGGGTAATTTCTTTTCCGCATCGCGGTAGCCAAAGCCGCCTGCAAAGATCACTTTGTTCTTTTCAACAATGGCAATGGAAACGCCCGGCGCATTCCAGTCTTTCAATACACGAAGGGCAAACGTGTCGAGTCCTTTTAAACGGGAATCGGTAATTTTTTGTGCCGATGCCGTGATCGTGCACAGCAATAAAACCGATAAGAAAAAATTACGCATAAGTCGGTTGGTTGGTTTATTAAGAAAGTGCATTCGACAGATCGGCGAGAATGTCCTGAATATTTTCAATACCGGTACTCATCCTGATCAATCCGTCGGTGATGCCATAAGTAAGTCGTTGCTCGCGTGGCACACTGTAGTGTGTCATCGATGCAGGGTGTGATAGCAGGGTGTCACATGTGCCTAATGAAACGGTGCGCACACACATCTGTAATTTATTCATGAAATTGATACCGCCCTGCAAGCCGTCTTTCAGTTCAAAACTGAGCATGGAGCCGGGGTAGCGCATTTGTTTGCGGGACAGGTTGTAATCAGGATGCTCGGGAAGACCGTTGAAGTTTACTTTTTCCACGGCGGGGTGTTGCTTTAAGAACGCGGCCACTTCCTGTGCATTGCTGCAATGCCGTTCCATGCGCAGCTCCATTGTTTTAATACCATTGATCAGCAGAAATGCGTCAAAAGGGTTTGCATTACCACCGAGTGTCTTGGCTACTTTGTACACGCGTTCCTGCATAAAACCAAGATCCGAGCCGAGGAGAATGCCACCGATAGCGGTGCCATGTCCGTTGAGGAATTTGGTAGTGGAATGAACGATGAAATCGATACCGAAACGGAAAGGCTGTTGCAGGTAAGGTGTGGCGAAGGTGTTATCGCAGGCGGTGAGCAGTTGATATTTTTTGGCCAAAGCGGAGAGCTGCTCCAAGTCTACGCACTGGATGGTGGGATTGGCCGGTGTTTCCAGGTAAAGCATGCGGATGCTTTTGTCTTCGCGCATGATCTCTTCGGCTTTATTGAGGTCGCGGAGGTCGGCGATCACAGGTGTGATACCCAACGGTGGCAGTATGCGTGTGATGATTTCTTCCGTGCCGCCATATAAGGAATAATGGGAGAGGACTTTGTCGCCGGCTTTGAGTGTCGACAGCATAAGTGTGGTGATGGCTGCCATGCCGGATGCGTGCAGGATGCCTCTTGCCTCGAAGGGCAGTCCGAATGTTTCGAGTGCGGCGATCTTGCGTTCGGCTTCGCTGAAGGTTGGGTTGCCCCAGCGGGAATAAATGTAACCTTCTTCTTCGCCGGAGAAGCGGCGCATGCCCTGGGCTGCTTCGTCGTATACGAATGTGCTGCTGGCGTAGATCGGAACGAGGTGCGCGTAGCGTGGATCTTTTTCATGACCGGCATGCACCGCCGCCGATCCAAATCCTTCGAAGTTGGGACCTTGACTCATAGTGTCCCGAAGTTAGTTAAGTAATGAGTAATAGGTGATAGGTTTTGGGTAAACGGCGGGGACAAGTCAAAAGTTAAAAGTCAAAATTCAAAAGAAGAAGTGATCAATGGTGAATGGTCAATCAATGTCGTTTCCTTAAGGCTGAAGTTCTTTGACAGGTGTTAAGTAGAGAAAAAGTTTGTTATTTTTAGGATAGGATTACAGGGGGGTATTGAATAGCGAACCTGTTTTTAGAGTAACCTATCTCAATGAATTAACTCAAAAATTACATAATGAACAATTTGTTAGCGACTGCCGTACAGAATCCGGCCGGAATGGATTTGTCCGTGATCGCAAGCTGACCTTTGTTCATTTGATTGTTCTGTTAGTGCAGGGCCTTTCCCGTTCCATACAGCGTGAGCTCAACAGCTTTTACCAAAAGATCCTGGACAGCGATCTGCCGCTTCAATACGTGGTCAAG
>NZ_AUDS01000026.1 GCF_000425585.1 Terrimonas ferruginea DSM 30193 | reverse complement strand
GGTAATGTCTATGAATCCAAAGCTTATCCGAATAACAGCACACTGCAAACCGCGCTGGGCTATAGCGATAAGTTGCAGTTCCTCGGAAACGAAGAAGGCAGAACAAGATACATCGCTGCGGAAGGCACTAATCCTGCGAGGTTGGAATATGACTACATGATCAAGGATCACCTGGGAAATGTAAGGGTGTTGATCACCGAAGAACAAAAAGTAGACAAATACCCGATCGCTACACTCGAAGATGCCAAGCTGGCGACGGAAGAAAAATATTACACCATCGATGCCGCACAGATCGTGGACGTAAGTACCATGAGTTCCAACGCGCCTTCACCGGCCTATGACAATGACAACGGCATCGGCAACAATCCGAGCGATCCGACTTTTGAATCTACCACCAGCCAGAAGATGTACCGCGTAAACTCGGGCACCAATAAAATGGGACTGGGCATCACGCTCAAAGTAATGGCGGGGGACAAGGTGGATGTTTTTGGGAAAAGCCATTGGTATACACCGAATACATCCGGTACTCCGAATGTGGCACCGGTGGTGCTGGATATCTTATCTGGTTTACTCGGTGCACCGGGCAGTGCTGCTGCCGGTAAAGCCACGGCCAGTCAGTTGAATGCGATCACCGATATCACTACGCCGCTTGGCGCCTTTATCAATGACCCAAGCCGGGATAATGCGAGTTATCCGCAACGTCCGAAAGCCTTTATCAACTACATTTTCTTCGACGAACAGTTCAAGATGGTCAGCGGTGGCGCCAGCCCGGTAAATCTGACCGGTTTTACCAAAGACCACTTCTCTGACTTGCAAAATCTCGCTGCCATCAAAAACGGTTATCTTTATGTCTATGTGAGTAATGAGAGTCCCGTGAACGTGTTCTTTGATAACCTGCAACTTGTTCATACGCGAAGTGCCTTATTAGAAGAGACGCATTATTATCCCTTTGGGCTGACGATGGCGGGGATAAGCGCTAGATCAAAACGGTCAACAAATAAATTCAAGTTTAACGAAGCGACAGAATTAGCTAATAATGAATTTAGTGATGGAACCGGATTAGAGTTATATGAAACAAGATTTAGAGGGTATGATCATCAAATTGGCCGATTTTGGCAAATCGATCCTTTGGCAGAACTTCATCTTGATCTTACTTCATACGCGTACGTAGGTAATAATCCTTTACTATTCAATGATCCATTGGGACTTGATACGGTTAGAGTGTCAGGTTCTGGTTCTAAAACCATTAAGATTAAAAATGGTGATATCCTTGAGTGGAAAGACGGAGATAAAACATCGTATTACAAATACGATCCAAGTAATCCTAATGCTAAAAATGGCTTTGTTGGGCAAGGAGTGGATGAAGGGGACAATGATGCGGTTACAGTAGTAAGTCGAAGCAAAGCATCGGCTAATCCATACCAATTACCCATGTGGTTTGATCCTTTTTTAGGCGGGGCAGAGTACCATTTAGGTAAAACACTGGAAAAGTATAAGCTTGACGGATATGGCAGTGGAAGGCCTCTTATGCCAGGGCCTGCACAGCGGATATTTGATAGATCTTTTCCTAAAGGATCATATAGCAGGACACGGCCTGTTAATATTCATCTTCCTGCAGTGGGAAGGTCCATTCAAGTGCCGCGTTATGTTGTTAGTGCAACAGGACAGGTATTGAAATTTACAGGTATCGCCTCCAGTGTTTATGGAACTTGGTCAACCGAACGCCTGGCAAGGGCAGGAGAAATATCAGAAGTTCACCGGTGGACAAATCATGCGATGACTGTTATAAGCTATTTGGGACCAGGTGGTCTCATCGTGAGCCTTGTTTATAGTGTCATTGGCGAAGAACTTTTATTCAATAGCGGCCCTGGGTATGATGCATTAGGAAATCAAATGGCTACAAGTATGCTTGAAAGAGGGTTTCAATAAAAAATATATGATATGACTTTATATTATCGCTTTTGTGCTACAATTCATTATTTCTTTGACAAGAAATTGAAACTGACAGATCCTGGGATTTACAGTATTCTTTTTATTTCTATGATAGAATCAATATATGTGTTGGGAGTAGGCTATGTTTATTTTTTGTTTAAGAATGTAGTTATCCCTGACGTCTTTTTTAATGTAATGTACGGAGTTATGACTGCCTTAATTATTTTGAACTATTTTATTGTATATAGAAGAGAAAAGCAGTACAAATACTACGAGAATAAACTTAATCCTTACCTCGTTATTTTTATTATCATTTTAGGCTATGCATTGATGGGGGTAGGAGGTCATTTACAACGTAATCTTAATCTGACAGGTAGTATTTGGAGTGATTAGTAAACTGGGACCCAATAAGCCAGCCGGATGGGATTCAGTAGTATGAGTCGAGGCAAATTCAGGAGATTCATTAAACTTTAAAAAGAATATGATGATTAAGTTAATACAAGTATTCTGCCTTGTTATTTCAGTCCCAGTTTTCGCACAGAAATGTGATCTGGTAAAAATTGAGGTGTATTGCGCAAGTAGGAATATTGCTACATTTAGTGATGTGTCGTGTTCCAGGTTTGATAGCAGTTTTTCCGGCAGTAAAACCCTTTTCACAATTACTAATTCCGATACCCTTAGATTAGTTGCCGATCGATTGACAAACTTGAAATATAAAAAGAAATCGTTTCCCATTGATGTAAGGGCCAAGATGAAAATTTACTATTTAGACGGAACGGTGACTGAAATTTGTTCAAGTAAATTTAACATTGTTGTTGTAAATGGCAGGAATGTTAAACCAAATACCAAACTCAATAGTTTGATTAATTATTACTGGGAGATATCGGGCGTTGATCATTTTAAAAAGCAGAAGTAGAAATAAAATATGGAAAAATGTCGCAAATAGTTACCCAGGGATGATGCTACCTGTATACGAAGGTTATATTTTGAATGTAGATTAATTGCGATCGATCCAATTTCTATTAGGATACGATGTTTCAGTTGGCTTGAAGAATTTTACATATAGCTTTGTTTGTGCTTCAGTTTAAATTTTCAGGATCAATCCACAGAAACATCGCGATATCTTTTATACCTCGATGTTTTTCCAAAAACTTTTGAGTCGACCACTAGCGAAAAAATATACTGCTGAACGCTAGCCCCAACAAAATGGAGTTAGGTATCACGCTCAAAGTAATGGCGGGAGACAAGGTGAATGTGTTTGGCAAAAGTCATTGGTATACACCCAATACATCTGGTTCTCCGAACGTGGCACCGGTAGCATTGGATATCTTATCCGGTTTACTCGGTGCACCGGGCAGTGCTGCTGCCGGTAAAGCCACAGCCAGCCAGTTGAATGCGATCACAGACATCACCACACCGCTTGGTGCGTTTATCAATGATCCCACCCGCGATGATGCGAGCTACCCGCAACGCCCCAAAGCGTTCATCAACTACATCTTCTTCGATGAGCAATTTAAGATGGTCAGCGGTGGTGCCAGCCCGGTGAATCCGACTGGTTTTACCAAAGACCACTTCACTGACCTGCAAAACCTAGCTGCCACCAAAAACGGTTATCTTTATGTCTATGTGAGTAATGAGAGTCCGGTGAATGCCTGTGCCGATACTTCGGCATTCTTTGATATCCCGAAGTATCGGGATGCAGTTGGTGCATACGCGAAGCGCTTTGCTCGAAGAAACACATTACTATCCCTTTGTCCCGAGAATTCGGGATGACGATGGCGAGAATCAGCTCGAAAGCCGCGGCAGAGTTGAAGAACCGGTTTAAATACAACGGTAAAGAAGAACAGCGCGAGGAGTTTAGTGATGGTAGTGGGTTAGAGTCGACGGATTATGGAGCGAGGATGTATGACAATCAGATAGGGCGGTGGCATACAGTAGATCCAATGTGTGAAATGGGACGTCGATGGAGCCCATATAAGTATGCAATGGACAATCCATTAAGTTTTATTGATCCGGATGGTATGTGGGAAGCAACAGCAATAGGCTGGTATACAAATGATCCCGAAGAAATTAAAGTTTTTATAAGAAAACTTCAAGGGGGCGGACAGGAGGACCCGGACAAAAAGAAAATTCGGGATAAATATGGTGTTAATCCGTATGAATGGCATGATGACTTAGACGGCAGGAATTCAGCCGATATTATAAGAAAGACATTAAGATCAACTGCGGCTAGAGGTCTTCTTTCAGCAAGGCAACTTTACACTACTGCAATTGGCGAGGGATTAAATATCTTTTTACAGAAAATCGATGACCCCAACAGCGAGGTAAGTGGATATAGCTTTCTTGGAACTGACCATTTTGCATCAGAGGCAGCAGAGCTCAAACGACAAGGATACCTGCCTAAGGATTTTAATGTTGGGGAAGAATATACTGTTGAAACAAATACAAATGAATTAGGACAGGCAGTGAATTCAGCTATTTTTAAAAACCTCGAGTCGGCTTTAATTGCGTTTAGTGCTGTGGCTCAGCATAGAGCACAAGCAGCTATTAATGCAGGTGAAAAATTGGGATATGGCAATAATATGACTTAAGATCAACTTTATTTTTGGAGCTATGTTTTCTTTCAAAGTCCAGGTTCAAGAGGTCAGACTATTCTGAAGCAATCTGGTTCCTGGGATTTTAGCGAGTTGAAAATTGATAAAAAAAATCAGAATCCGAGTGGTATACAGTCAAAAGCTTATCGGCGAATGGCAACATCAAGGTATATCGAACTAAAAGGAACATTATGATCTATAAAAATTTATTTAGCAAAGTCATATGTTTTACTTTGCTATTGGTTACGCATTTGTCGTATGGCCAATATGATAAAGAGTATACTGTTGTTGATGATATAAATCTTGATGGGAAAAGAGACAGCGTTATTATCCGTGAATCCTCAGAAACATCTGGATCCTATTACGAACTCAAATTTAAGTTCCACGGAAATAAAAATACATACACTGTTACGGCTGAATATGATTTTTCAAGGTTTTTATGTGCCATTCCTTTGCCTGACGAAGTTGATTTAAGGAACGTTTCATTTATACAGAAATTGTCTGAAAAAATTTGGGGTCTTCCTTACACTACAGTAGGTCGGGCGGAATTTAATTGGTATGATTGTATTATAGAAGGAGAGGAAAGTATTCCAGCTAATGCACCAATTGATTTCAAAAGTTCTTTCCGAGTTGCATGGCACAAAATGAAACCAGATGTAAAAAAGGGGTTCGCAACAACAGTGACATCAAATTCTACAATTTTAAATATTGCACCTTTTGATGATGAACGTAAATATAAAAAATATCTTATTGGGTACTTTGCAACAAATCATCGAAATCTTTCCTGTAGCCAAATTACGGCTAACCCCAAAGGTATCTCTCTTTATACTACAAACCATGGAGTCCTACTTAAGAAAAAAGAAGAATACGCTTGGATATTTATCAATGATATCACGGTTTTTAAATTTGGAAGTGACAAACTAAGATGGCCTTCTATAAAGAGTGCAAAAATGTTTAAAAACCTAGTTGTGATTAATACTCATTCTTTTTCTCAAAACGCGGATGCATTGTACATTATTGATATCAATTTGGGAAAAATAATAAGAATAAATAACGTTTACTGGAAAATTTTACAAATTGACGATTACACTATTGAGAATAATGAAATTAAGATAAATGCTTTATCTTCTGTAAAAAAAATCCCCTTATTAGAAATATTTAGTCAATAGAACGCTTCATTATGATTAGCTGAATATATTTTCATGAACTCCCTCGAAAAAATGAGGGAGTTATTTTATGCTGACGTAAGTTCCTCAGTTTTTCGTTCATTTGAAAGTTAACTAAACGGTTTAACGTAAAAGAAATTACGTTTTTACACTGTAAGTACCCCTTCACGCAGACAGTTTATTACTAGTATTTTCTGGTATAATTGATCTTTTGCTCCACTCTTGCGGAGTGTGGTTGCTAAGGGATTCATGTGGCCTTCGTTCGTTGTATTCAATCATCCATTCGGCTGTTAATTGCCTCACCTGATGTAGATCAAAGAACAAGTAGGCATCCAGCACCGCCTCTCATCATGAATACAAGCTGTACTTACGTCTGGAGAATATTGAACATAGCAAAACAAAAGTTCGTCATCCGCAAAGCAACGGGATCTGCGAACGTCTGCATCGAACTATGCAAGATGAGCTCTACGCTATTACCTTTCGAAAGAACATCTATCAAAGCAGCATCGAACAACTTCAGGCAGATCTCGACACTTGGTTGACCTACTACAATAACGAGCGGCCTCACAGTGGCCGATACTGCTACGGCAAAACGCCTATGCAAACATTTTTAGAATCCCTTAACTTGGCCAAACAAAAACTGTTGAACGAAACATCGTCAGCAGCTTAAATTTATTTAATCCAACCCTTTTGAAAACTTAAAATACCCTGACTGTAAGATCAAGTGTTAGCTATTACATTTTATAGTAGCCGGCTATCATTTCTCCTTACTCTTCTTATTAATCCCCACTGTTTCCTTGATCCCTTCAAACAAGGTTTTCCAGGCCAGGTTAAAAATTGACCGGTTGGTATTCCTTTCGTTCTTCACATCAATCTCCCGCGGCTCCTGGCCCTTGCGTTTGGGATTGGAATTTTTGGCCAGGATGTTCGCCACAAAACTGATCAGCTTTTTCTTTTCCAGTTTTTTGCTGTCTTCATCTTTTTCCAATACCGCCACCTTCAAATCCTCGTACAACATCAGCACTTTGCCGTTCATGTTGTAGTCATTACCCGCAAAGTTGAATTGCACTTTGTTGATCTTTCCCTCTTCGATCCGCGCCGGGCCCATCGGCTCGGCCAACACATTCACCGCCTTCGCATCCAATCCGCTCAACGTGCCACTTACATCAAAGCGTCCGTTGGGTTGCAGTAAGTAAAATTTCCATTTCACGTTGAAAGGAGTGATGTCGAGGAAACGCGTGTTGATGTCCACCGTCATCACATTGTTTTTCGCCACTTTTTCTTTTTTATTCGTCAGGTTGCGGATCACCGCCGTCGAGTTGTGGAAACGTACCTTGCCCGATTGCTGCGTTTTTGCATTTTTTTCTTTGTATTCCACATAGGTATTGTTCACAATCATCACCGGCACTTCGACCGGGATCGGCAGTTTACCCACGGCCTGGTGCGGGTAAGTACCCACACGGTTCTTTTTGTCGCGCGGGATCGACAGGTCGCGGTATATTTTAAATTGCGCCGCATCGATCGTAATGCTGTCTGCATAAAATGATTCGTTCAGCAGGTCCAGCATCTTCAGTCCCCTGATGGCAATGCCGCGGATGTTGAAGTCGAACCGGTCGTCCTGCGTGGGCAGGCTTCTTACAAAAGCATCTTCGCCTTTTTGCGGTTCGATGGCAAACCGTTTTACATAAGCCATGCTGTTATCAGAAGCAACAGTTATGCTGTCCGCCGTATACCGGTAAAGGCCATTCCCGGAGAACCAGGAGATGTTGCCACATTGCAGGTGCAGGGTGCGGGCAAAGAATAATCGTGTGGTATCCGCATTGGAAGCGCTGTCCACCGCCACATCCGACAGCACCAGCCGGGTGTCGATTAATTCGATGTTCTTGCGTTTCGTTTTCAGGTTTTGTGTGGAGATTATGCCCCCTGTTATTTCCACAGTGTCCATGTGGATCATATTCAATCCGCCCAGAATCTGCTCGTATACGGCCTTGTCCGGTACATTACGGGTCGTGTCGCCCTCCATGGTGTATTTGAGTTCGATCAGGGGATTGCTGATGGTTACCTTGTTGCCGCTGATCTCCTTGTTGAGCAGCGCCCGCGGCGTTTTTACGCCCGTTACGTGGAGGGAGGGTACCTGTATATGCATGAGCATAGCAGGCGTTCTGCCGGCGGCCCGCATTTCCTCCAGTTTAGTACTGTCGTAGTCGATGCGCAGATTGATAACGGAAAGGTTACCGTTTACTTCGTCGAGTTTCAGGTCATCATACGCAATTTTGTAGAGGCCATTGCCTTTGCGCAGTGCTTTCTCCAGCTCAGCACGGATGATCTGCTTTTTATAAGCGTTCCAGTAAAGGATGCCGCCGGCAACGGCTGTAACAATGATCAGTACCAGGCTGAGCAGAATGATCTTGCCTTTTGGGGTGGATGTTTGCTTTTTGTAGCGTTCTTTTATGGATGGCATAATCCCTAAAAGTCAATTACTGTTCCATTTTTGGCCATGGCACGCTTTTGGTCCAATCCGCGCATCCTTTTTGCATAACTTAATATCTTATCTTACAGACATGCCGACATTTAACGACCGAATCCGGCAGGTACTTATACTAGGTATCCTGCTACTGCTGATCCTTACTGTAATCAAAGAGTTGTACATCTTCATGCCCGGCTTACTGGGTGCCCTGACGTTGTATATCTTAAGCCGTAATAATTATTTCCGGCTGATTTATCAGCGTAAATGGCGTAAAGGCTGGGCTGCAGGGATGTTCATTATTTATTACCTGCTGCTGATCGGCCTTCCCATTTTTCTGGCCATCACGTTGATCAGTCCCAAGATCAATACTTTCCTGGCCAATCCCACCGACATGATCGATAAAGCCAGGACTTCACTCACTACTATTCAGCACAAGATCGGCTTCACGGTCATTTCAGATGAAAGCCTTTCAACAGGTTTAAACAAACTCACCAACTATATTCCAAGTCTGCTCAACAGCACGGCCAACCTGGTGACCAACCTGGCCATCATGCTGTTTGTCTTGTATTTTATGTTGCGCAACGGCCGCGAGCTGGAACGTTATCTCAATCGCATTACGCCGCTGAAGCAGGACAATATCAATAAGCTGGCGTCGGAAACCAAGAAGCTGGTAAGGGCCAACGCCCTGGGCATTCCGCTGATCTCCATTATTCAGGGCCTGATCGCTGCATTGGGCTATTTTATTTTTAATGTGAATGAATGGGGACTTTGGGGTTTCCTGACCGGTGTATTTGCTTTTTTCCCGGTGGTGGGTACGATGGTCGTCTGGGTGCCGCTGGTAATTTATATGTATGCAGTAGGCGATACGGGTAATGCTACCGGCGTGCTGCTATACAGTGTTGTTATCACTGGCAACGTTGACTATGTGGCGAGGATCACGTTGCTGAAGCGTATGGGTGATGTGCATCCGGTGATCACGATCCTCGGGGTGATTGTGGGACTCGGATTGTTCGGTTTTATCGGATTGGTATTCGGTCCGCTGCTGATCAACTATATCATGGTCGTATTTGATATTTATATGAATGAATTTGTGACGGATAAAGTGCCGCATTTAGTGGAAGAGGCTGCTCCCGACGAAAAGAAAGAAGGTGGCCCGGCCAAGCTCTGATTTTTTTTTCTATGATGATAAAACTAAAGGCTGCCCTCGGGCAGCCTTTAGTTTTTATTTCTTTTTCAAGACCATCATTTCCACTTCCCGTTCGGCTTTTTCCCAATACAGCCCCAATGCCGCCATTTTTTCTTTAAAATCATCTTTCTTTTCCGGTTGGAATTCAAAGGCGATATCAAACCGTCCTTCAACGCCTGTTTCATTCAGTACTTTGCCCGGGTATAATCCAAAAGCTTCAATGTAATCCGCCAGCGCATCGAGCGTAACACCGTTGCCTTTGAAATGCGATCCGCCGGCATCGTACCCCTGTGCTTTTTGCGTTGATGGCTTCAGTAATGTCAATGCATCCTTATTCGCTTTCAGCACCAGTACCTTTTGCTTTCTTTTTTCCATTACCACTTCCACATCGATAAAGTGTTTTTTTAGTTCTTCCTGTATATAGGCCCTCAGTTTTTCTTTATCAGGTGTTTCGATCCAGGCATCGAGGCCGAACTTTTCCTGGTCTTCATACTTACGTTGCACGGTGTCGTATTCATTGATAGTAGCATAATAATTTTTATCATAAGCCAGGCGGAACAATCCCTCAACCGGCATATTCACTGCGCTGAGGCGCCGGTCTTTGAAGGTGCCCTCTCTGAATTGTCTCGACATCGAACCGGCTCCTTCTGCGGAAGGCAGCAAGGCGAAATAACGCGGTTTGGTTGAATCCGTGATAAAATAGGTCTCCATATCAAAACCGGTCTGGTCTTTTTTATAAGGAAGGTTAATGTTCACAGCTTTGAGGGCGGTTTTCAAAATTGCGAGGTTGATGTCTGAAGGGCTGGTGATAGCATATACTTTTCCTTCGGGTCCGATGAGGACGGTATGCGGAATGATCCGGTGGGGGAAAAGTTTGCGCAGGTTACCTGCCGTGTCGCTGGCAATATTCAGGGTGGTTGGTCTTGCCTTTACAAATTTTCGCAGCCTTTCTTCTGATTCGTCAGATACGGCGATCACTTCAAGTTTGTTACCGAGCACTTTTTTATATTCTTCCAATTCTTTCATGGCACTGATGCACGGGCTGCACCAGGTGGCCCAGAAATCGATGAGCACCAGTTTTCCTTTCAGGGAACTGATGCTGGCCGCATTTCCATTCAGTGTACGGGGTAAAAGGATATCAGGCATCTGGTCGCGGGGAGCGAGTTCCTGCGCCGCTGCGGTCAGCCAGCAGCCTATTGACAAAAGCAGCATTATTTTTTTCATGATTTATATTTATAACACAAACATATCCGGATGGCCGGAGCAAAGGCGTTAATCGGTTTGAATCATTGTTAATGTTTGTTAACCGGTTTTCCGGTTTATGGACAAAGCAGATACTTTTGTTGGTATGAATAACCGGGTCAGAAGACTTTTCCTCCTGGCATTGCTGGCGGCCGCCGGCCTGCTTTGCCTGCAGGTATATTGGATATCCAAAGAATGGACCCGCTCGGCGGATATCCTGCAACGGGAGGTGGATTATTCGTTTCAGCAGGCAGTTGATAAAGAGTGGAGCCGCCGTAAGGATACATTGACCGCCTATCTCAGCGATTTACTCCACGACACGAATTCCGTCAGATTCGGAACCCGGTACAATAAGGCGGAAAATGTCTGGGCCGTTACAATGTACGATCCTGCTAATCCAAAAGACTATTCTTCCTGGTCAAACAAACTGCATCCGGTTTCGGAAAAGTTGTCGGATAAAGAAAGAGAAGAAGTGATCGCACGGTTTATAGAAGAAAATCTTATAAAGAGTATTGCATCGGATGTTATCTTTTTCTATACCCAGCGTCTTGGGCAGGCCTGGACAAAAAAATACAACGATCTCTCGATGGATACGTTGTTCATGAAAAAAATGTTCAAATCCGAACTGGCTCAAAACAAGATCGATGCTGGTTTTTCTATCGCCTATATCGACACCACGCAATATCCGTTGCCGGAGATGAAGGGCAGGGCGCTTTACAGCAAGCCCATTACCGTCAATTTTAAACGGGTGAATGATATAGCGAAAAAATATGTGGCGCAGGCTACCGTACGCAACCCGGGGATGGTACTTTTTAAAAGGTTATGGCTGATCGGCATCGGTTCGTTGTTGTTGCTCGGGTTGACATTCTGGTGCCTGTACCGGATGTACCAGACCATTATCCGGCAAAAGCAATTGGATGAACTGAAAGACGATTTTATCAGCAACATGACGCATGAACTGAAAACACCGATTGCCACCGTAACAGCCGCGATTGACGGACTGCAGTTCTATGATGCGTTAAACGATAAAGAACGTACCAAACGATATCTCAATGTTTCGCGTACGGAACTGAACCGGCTTGATCAGATGGTATCGAAAGCGCTGGAACTGTCAGTGGAACAAAATATTTCCGGTCAGTTGGTAAAGGAAAAATTTGCACTCCGTCCATTTCTTGAACAGCTTTTATCTTCCTTCGATGTGCAATCGGGTTTCCGGTGGAAACTGGACATTGATGCCGAAATAAAAATGTATGCGGATAAGGAAAAGTTTGGCGCCGTGTTCCAAAACCTGATTGAAAATGCCATCAAATACGGAGGAGACGATGTGCTGATGCATTTTGCCGCGGAAAGAGCAGGAGCGTGGCTTACCATTACTGTTGATGATAACGGACCGGGCATTGACAAAGCCTTTCTTCCGCATATCTTCAACAAATTTTACCGGGTGCCCGGTGCGGTTGAAGCAAAAGGATTCGGTCTGGGACTTTACCGCGTGGCGGGTATTGTAAAAGCACATGGCGGAACGGTAGTGGCCGAAACGAAAGAAGGACTTCATTTTGTCATCAAAATACCTGTTGCATAATTGAATAATCTTACGTCGATATTGTTGGTGGAAGACGAGCAGTCGCTCGGTTCGATCATTGCGGAAAATCTTACCGCTGCCGGATTTGGCGTTACACATGTGATGAGCGGCGAGCAGGCGTTGGAAACACTGGAGAAAAATGAATTTTCCATTTTGATACTGGATGTGACGATGGCCGGCATGGATGGGTTTGAACTGGCGCGTACGATACGGCAAAGCGATAAAATCGTTCCTATTCTTTTTCTCACCAGCAAAACAATGCCGCAGGATGTGGTGGAAGGTTTTGAAAGCGGCGGTAATGATTACCTGCGAAAGCCCTTCGCGATGCAGGAGTTGGTGATACGCATCAAAGTGCTGGTGAGTGAAGGCCGGTTGCTTAAAAAGGAAACAACACCCACGAAGGTCTCTATCGGTCAATACCAATTTGACGCGGTAAAGCAACAGCTCACCATCAACCTGCGCGTGCAAACAATGACGGCGCGGGAGGCGGAGCTGCTGTGGCTCTTATATAAAAATCACCAGCAGTTGAGTAGCAAAAAAGTTATCCTGGAAGCCATCTGGGGTGACGACAACTTTTTCAACTCCCGCACGCTGGATGTGTTCATTACCAAATTGCGGAAGCTGCTGCAGGAAGATCCGGGTGTGCAGATCATCAATGTGCGGGGAATGGGTTATAAACTTGTATGGTAAACAACTTGCTAAATCGAAAAGGCTGCCCGAGGGCAGCCTTTTCTTATGAGGTAGTTAAAAAATATTAGCGGTCTCTGAGTTTGGACAGCAGTCGCAGAATCTCGAGGTAAAGCCATACCAGCGTTACCAGCAGGCCGAAGGCGCTGAACCATTCCATGTATTTCGGAGCGCGGGCCTGTGCGCCTTTCTCGATGGTATCGAAATTGAGCAACAGGTTGAGTGCGGCCAGTGCTACTACGAATACGGAGAAGCCGATACCCAGCGGAGTGCTTGCATTGGTGAACGCAACGAGTGTGCTGCCGCTGATGGCATAGGAAATCCATTGTACCATGTAGAAAATGGCAATACTGATCGTTGCCACGGTGATGATGGCACGGAACTGTTTGGTGACTTTGATGATACGGGTGGTATAAAGCACAAACATTACCAGCGCCACGATCAGTGTAAGACCAACGGCGTGCATCACGATACCGGGATAAGATGTTTTGAAGGCAAAATCATAAAAAGCAGACACCGCACCAACGAACAAACCTTCCAGCAGGGCATAAGCAGGAGCCAGCCAGGGAGAGGCTTTGGGGCGGAAAGCCATTACCAGCGCCAGTACAAGACCGCCGATTCCACCGATCATCATCATTGTCATCGGGTCTTCACCGGAATAAAAACGGTTCCAGGCAAAGAAACAAGTGCCTAACATCAGGATAAAAAGAAACCCGAACTTGTTCATCGTGCCGCGCACGGTCATTTCTTCACCGGTAACTACACCGTCCAGGATGGTTCCCTCATAGGCAGATTCCTTGAGGATTGGGTTGCTTGATTTGAATAAAGACATAGTCGTTAATGATTTTGGAGCTAAATATACGCAATAAGCGGTGAATGGTCAATGGTGAATCGTCAATCGTGAATCGTCAATGGATCCCGCTGGCTGAGCCCGAAGTGTCGGGCCGATACTTCGGCCCCCGAAGCCTAATAATGCCAGCGTACGAAGGCTTCCATGGCTGCGTAATGCGTCAGTCCGAGATCAGCATACAATGCCGCCGTATTTGCATTCCGCTCTTCCGCCCGCTGCCAGAACTCGCGTGAATCGCTTCCCTGGAAGGGCACCGAGTCTTTTTGCGACTGGTGAATAAAAATGCCGAAACGTTTCTTCATTACCTGGTCCGGACTCATCGGAATCGCCATTTCAATTTCTTCGATATTCCATTCCTGCCAGGCGCCTTTGTACAACCACAGCCAGCAATCATTGATCCATTCGTCACCCGCATGCTTGATGCGCTTCAGCGCTTCCAGAACTACGTTGAAACAAACGATATGTGTGCCGTGCGGATCGGCGAAATCACCTGCGCAATATACCTGCTGAGGTTTGATTTTGCGCAGTAATTCCATCGTGATCTTCACGTCTTTTTCCCCCATGGGATTTTTCTCAATCGTACCTGTCTCGTAGAAAGGCAGGTTCATGAAGTGAATGTTATCATCTTTCAGGCCTACATAGCGGCAGGTGGCTTTGGCTTCGCTGCGGCGGATCAATCCTTTGATGGCGCGCAGCCTGGGTGTATCCACCTGGTTGGATTTTTTGGAGGCCACGAATTTGCGCGTATCGGCGAGAATCTTTTCTGATTTGGTGGTATCGATGCCGGCAATTTCTTCAAAACCTACGGCGAAATCGAGGAAACGGGTAGCGAATTCATCCGTTACCGCAATATTACCGGATGTCTGATATCCTACATGCACGTCGTGTCCCTGATCGTGCAGACGCTGGAACGTACCACCCATGCTGATGATATCATCATCAGGGTGAGGTGAAAATATGATTACCCGTTTCGGATAGGGTTCTGAGCGTTCGGGGTGAGCCGGGATAACCGCATTGGGTTTTCCACCGGGCCAGCCCGTGATGCTGTCGCGCAGCATGTAATAGACCTGCAGGTTGATTTCGTACGCGTCACCTTTTTCCACCAGCAGATCGCTGAGGCCATATTCATTGTAGTCGCCGTTGGTCAGGCTCAATACTGGTTTCTTGAGTTTCAGCGCCATGTTCACTACCGCTTTCTTGATGATCTTCGGTGTCCACTCGCAGTCGCCGGTGAGCCAGGGCGATTTATTGCGCGTGAGGTCGGCGGCTGCCGCTTCATCCACCACAAAAGTCACGTCATCGTGGTTTTGCAGGAGGGAAGCCGGTACATGTTCGCTGTCGTCATGCTCTACCGCTTTTTGTATCACGTTGGCCTTACCCGATCCCCACGCCATGAGGATGATCTTCTTTGATTTCAGGATGCTGGCAATACCCATGGTGATTGCCAGACGCGGCACCTGCGAAATGTTGGGGAATTCATACGCATTGGCCAGGCGTGTTGAATTGTCAAGCGTGATCAATCTTGTTCTTGAATAAATACCGGAACCGGGTTCATTGAAACCGATATGTCCGTTGTTGCCAATACCAAGTATCTGCAGGTCGATACCGCCTGCATCCTCGATCATCTTCTCGTACTGCAGGCAATGTTTTTTTATGGCTTCCTTCGGAATTTCTCCGTTTGGAATGTGAATATTCTTCGGGTTAATATCTACATGATCGAAGAGATGTGAACGCATGAAGCGGTTGTAGCTCTGCAGCGCATCGTTGTCGATGGGATAGTATTCATCGAGGTTGAAAGTGACCACATTTTTGAAGCTGAGCTTTTCTTCGCGGTGCATGCGCACGAGCTCCGCATACAATGTCTTGGGTGTAGAACCAGTTGCCAGCCCCAGTACACATTTTTGTTTTTTCTTCTGTTTGTCCCGGATCAGATCGGCGATCTGTTGCGCTACGAATTTCGATCCTTCTTTCAGATCGGGATAAACGCGAACGGGGATTTTTTCAAAACTGTCAGTGAGGTCGGCCTGAGCTGTTTTTTTCGACATAATGTTGGATGGTTATGCTGTTGAGCGATAAGTGCTTCAAATATATTTAAAATAAATCCTCCGCAAGTTCCTGCGGGCGGCGCGACGTTTTTAGAAGGTTCGCCCGCAAAAAAACGCAGTGCGCAATGCCGGATGCGCCTGTTCTGCCGCGTTTGAGCGGACTGGCTACGGCCCTTAAAAATTATTTCGGGCCAAGGCCCCGCAGAATCCTGCAATCTTAGTTTACGCTTACTTCCTGCAGAAAAACCCAGGCTTTGCTGCCGGCTCCCGGAGCACCGGCGGGTATGCGTTGTCCTTCCGGCACATGGAGGCGCAGGAATCTTGCTTTTGCGGTTTGTGGCAGTTTGATGGTCAGTTCATTTTGGTTGAAAGACGATACAATGTCTTTTATTTCCCGGAAATTCACCTTGTCATCCGAAACCGATACGCCTATGGCAGCAGGCGCATAGATCCAGCTCGAAGGCTGCTGCAACGTGGCGAGTTTTATTTCGGAGAAATTGTCGTCTCTGTCGAGGTCGATCGTAATGGTAAAAGCAGTTCCCTGGTAACCGATCCAGTAATCCGCCTCCTGTAATTTTCTTTCTGTAATAATTCCGTTCACCAATGTAAAAGAGCCTTCACCCGGATAATTTTTGGAAGGAGCGGGGTTTAAGGTGGCGTCTTTAGCTGTTGCTTTGTTGAACAGGAATTTTTGTGAAATGGATTGATCGCCCTGTCTGGCATAGGCTCGCGTATCACGATCGATCAATTGCGGTTTTACATAGCCCCATACACTATCGCCACCATTGAAATTGATTGTCATCCAATCATCCGAGCGACTACTCAGCTCCCAATACAACGCATGTCCCGGAGCGCGCGTCACCTTTTGCTTCAATTGATAAAACGCGCGGCTGTAATTCGCCTTCCACCGGTCATACCGTTTAAGCTGTACCGGTAATTTTCGCACAAAATTCTCCATACTCTTTTTCGCCAACGGCGTCCACAACACTTCACTCAGCGCTGCGAGCCTCGGGAAAAGCATGTATTCCAGTTTTCGTTGATTCGTGATATACTCCGTCCACATATTCGCCTGTGCGCCCAATACAAATACCGTATCAGTATCCGGCATCGCTGAGGGGATCGGATTATAGCCGTATATTTTTTCCAGGTCATTTACGCCGCCATTGGTCACCGAATCTTCCCGCCGCGATTGGGCATAATCAAAATATACATACGTGGTCGGCGTCATGATCACGGGATGTTTTTGCGCCGCCGCTTCGATGCCGCCTTTTTCGCCGCGCCAGCTCATCACCGTTGCATTGGGTGCCAGTCCGCCTTCCAGTATTTCATCCCAGCCAATCAGTTTGCGGCCTTTCTGATTGATATATTTTTCCATGCGCTGAATAAGATAGCTCTGCAGTTCATGTTCATCTTTCAAGCCATTCGTCCGGATGCGTTGCTGGCAGTCGGGACATTGCTTCCAGTTTTCTTTCGGACATTCATCTCCGCCCACATGTATATACTGACCGGGAAAAAGCGGAATGATCTCATCGATTACATCCTGTAAAAATTGAAAGGTTTGTTCCTTGCCTGCACAGAATACATCATCGAACACACCCCAGGTTTGTTGCACCTGTTTTCCCGTGGTATCGCCACTCCACACGCATTCTTTCGGGTAGTAACTATAGGTCGATCGTTGGGGAAAACAGCTTAATTCCGGATAAGCAGCGATGGCCGCGCTGCCATGTCCCGGCATTTCAATTTCGGGCACCACAGTAATATACCTCGCTGCTGCATAAGCCACCACTTCTTTGATTTGTGCCTGCGTATAATAGCCACCATATCGCTGATGGGTATTACCCGTACCCGGGTAACGGCCAACAAGGGTTCCGTTGCGCCAGGCGCCGGTTTGGGTAAGCATGGGATATTTTTTTATTTCAATGCGCCAGCCCTGGTCATCGGTCAGGTGCCAGTGGAAATAATTGATTTTGTGCAAAGCGAGGTAATCGAGGTATTTTTTTACCAGCGCCACGGAAAAAAAATGGCGGGATACATCGAGCATCATCCCGCGGTACTTGAACCGCGGATAGTCGTTAATGCTCACCGCAGGCATTACAAGCGATGCAGATTTTTCCACCGGCAATAATTGTATCAGCGTCTGCACGGCATAGAAAGTGCCGGCATGTGTATCGCCTTCGATGCGGATGCCTTTGCTGTCCACCGTTAATTGATAAGCATCTTTATCCGGCGCCCGGACAAAGATCCGAGAGATAAAACGGATGGCCGAACCGCTGTGTTGTCTTTTTACAGCCAGCTTAAAACCATAGTTGGTTTGCAGGTATTGATTGAAAAAGTTAACAGCATCATTGACCGATGCGTCATCGGCCACGATAACCGTGTGCCGGTTGATCGTAAATTTTCCTTTTCCCATCGTCATCGAAACAGGTTCGGGGATGATAGCAGGTGTTTGTGCCTGCATATACAAAACCGGCAGGAGCAGCAAAAGCAATAAGATTTTTCGCATGGCAAAAGATTGAAGAAAGGATATGATCCTGAAAAGCTAAATTTACAGCTTATCTGTTTATTTATTTTTGAACTATGGAACAGAACGAAGCAATTGTTGCGCGGTTTTATACTGCGTTTTCCCATCTCGATGCCGCAGGCATGAATGCCTGTTATAGCGAGGACATCGTTTTCAACGATCCTGTTTTCGGATTGCTGCACGGCGACGAAGCGCGTGATATGTGGGAAATGCTGTGTGGTAATGCAAAGTCCTTTTCCCTGACTTTTTCCAACATACAATTACTCGATGAAGAGTATGCAACCTGCGAATGGGTGGCCAACTACGTTTTCAGCCAGACCGGCAACAATGTTACCAACCGCGTGAAGGCGTTTATGCGGTTGAAAGACGGTAAGATTATCGAACACAGCGACGCATTCCGTCTCAGCACCTGGCTCGGGCAGGCTCTCGGCTGGAAGGGGCAATTGTTCGGCTGGACGGGTTTTATGAAAAGAGCCGTGCAGAAAAAAGCACGCCGCGGGCTGGACCGTTACCGCGCATCAAAAGCTTAATCAGCCTGCGTTTTGGGCCCGGCCAGTTGATCGGCCAGCCATAAATATTCCGTGAGGAACATGTGTACGTTTTTCTGAAAACTTTCATCGGCCAGGTTTCCTTCCGCATCAAATTTCTTTTCTACGTTCGGCACAATCAGCAGGGTAGGTGAGGCAATACCGAAAAGTCCGGCTACGAGCAGCAGCAATTGCTGCGATGCACGAAGGCCTCCCAATGGGCCGGGTGAGGCCGTTACCAATCCAAAAGGTTTATGCAATTGTTTGGGGTAATGATCCAGCAGGTTTTTCATCGCAGGGGAATAGCTGCCGTTGTATTCGGGTGTGACGAGGATGAAAGCTTCGGCTGCAAAGATCCGGCGGCTGAGCGGGCGGAATTGCTCCGGCGTATTATCCACCGAATTGAAAACGGTCTGCACCATGGGCAGTTCATAATCCTTGAGGTCGATCAGGCCCACGCTGTGCGGTGTTTCTGCTTCCAGCCGTTTCTTCAGATGCAAAGCAACTCTGCGTGTAACACTCTGTTCGCGCGGACTTCCTGAAATGATCTCTATCTGCATAATTAAGCAAGGCTTTTGATA
The DNA here is from genome assembly GCF_000425585.1 of Terrimonas ferruginea DSM 30193. Taxonomy (GTDB): domain Bacteria; phylum Bacteroidota; class Bacteroidia; order Chitinophagales; family Chitinophagaceae; genus Terrimonas; species Terrimonas ferruginea. Next base: position 69,561 of record NZ_AUDS01000026.1, on the reverse strand, counting down.
ACCGGCCGGGGCAAAGGTTCAAACTTTTCCTGATTTACCCGCCGTCTGCCGGTAAAATGTCTTTTTAAAACTTATTTTCGGCGTTCGTTAATGCAAATAACATGGTTAATCGCCGAAAGTTTATCAGAACTGCTTCATTGGGATCGCTTGCCGGTTTGCTGGCCAAAGACGTGCTGGCTGCGGAGGCATCCGTTAATAACGGACCTGTGGTTATTTCAACCTGGGATGCCGGACTCGCCGCCAATCGCGGAGCCTGGGAAGTGCTGGGCAACGGAGGTGCGGCACTCGATGCCGTGGAAAAAGGAGTGATGGTTACCGAATCCAGCATCAATTGTTGTGTGGGATTAGGCGGCAATCCCGACCGTGATGGCTTTGTAACACTCGATGCCTGCATCATGGATCACCAGTTCAATTGCGGCAGCGTAGCCTTCCTGGAACGGATCAAACATCCGGTGTCGGTAGCAAGACGCGTGATGGAAAAGACACCGCACGTGATGCTGGTAGGAAGCGGAGCACAGCAGTTTGCCGTAGCAGAAGGATTTCCGCTCGAATCGGGAGCACTTTCTCCGGATGCACAAAAAGCGTATACGGAATGGCTGAAGAAAGCGGAGTACAAACCCGTGATCAATGTGGAGAACAAAGCACACGGACCTTTTGCACCATCTGTCATGCCCACAGGGGAATTCAATCACGATACCATCGGCATGGTGGCACTCGATGCCAAAGGCAATCTCAGCGGAAGCTGCACCACCAGCGGCATGGGTTTTAAAATGCGCGGTCGCCTCGGCGATTCACCGATCATCGGTGCCGGCTTATATGTCGATAACGAAGTAGGCGCATGTACGGCTACCGGTCAGGGGGAAGACGTGATACGTGTGGCAGGTTCCAGCGCCGTAGTGGAAATGATGCGGCAGGGATTGACGCCGGAGCAGGCCTGTAAAAAAATTATCGAGCGCATCGTACGCATCAAAAAAGAAAAAGTGAAAGACATCCAGGTAGCGTTCATTGCCCTTGATAAAAAAGGAAGGGCAGGATCTTACGCCATTCATCCCGGGTTCAGTTATGCTATCCGCACGACCAAAGGTGAGCGACTGATCAATGCGCCCTCTCACTTTAAGAAAACATCATGAGTTATATGCTTGAAATAGCCACCAGCGATTTTGCTACCACACAACTGGCCGTGGAAGGTGGCGCCGACAGGATTGAATTGTGTTGCAATCTTGGTGAAGGAGGTACCACGCCCGCTTACGGTGTGCTCAAACAATGCCGCGAGAAATTCGGTCTTCCACTTTTCCCCATTATCCGTCCGCGCTCCGGCGATTTTTTATATACCGGTGATGAATTTGCCTGCATGTTAGCAGAGGTGAAAGTTTGCAAAGAACTTGGTTTCGATGGAATAGTAGCCGGTATCTTGCTGACCGACGGAAGCATCGATCGCAGCCGCATGGCAAAACTGGTCAATGCGGCTTACCCGATGAGTGTTACGTTTCACCGGGCATTCGACCGCTGTCGTGATCCGCTGCATGCACTGGAAGAAATTATTGAAATGGGTTGTGAACGGATACTTACTTCGGGCCAGCAACTACAGGCACCGGATGGAGTGGAATTAATCCGTCAATTGAATGAAGCGGCGGCCGGCCGTATCATCATCATGCCGGGAAGCGGGGTGCGTCCGGACAACATTGCGCAACTGGCGGCGCGAACGGGTTGCGCAGAATTTCATGCATCGCTTCGCGCAAAAGAAAAGAGCCGGATGGAGTTTGTGCAGCCGGCCTTTGCAGGCGATGCGGACAGTTATGAACAGCCGGGCCTTGCAGCGCACGCGATCAGCGAAATGCGGCTGGCACTCACCGCTCAGGCAGGTTGATCTTTGGGTTGGCGCCGCTGCTGCCGCCGGATCAGGTCTGCTTTTACTTTATGCACGAATGCCGCGCCGCCCAATAGTAAGCCTGTGGTTAATAAAGTACAAACGCCGAGTGACCAGGGAATCCAGTAGTGATGCGCAGGATCGGCTTTGTGGCTGTAAAAGACGAGGAAGACGGCTGCATTAATGCAGAGGAAGGCCGTAAACAGATTATTTACGTATTTTGCCTGATGCCTGTTGTTCATAAGACAAGTGTTTAGATAAGGTTGTAGCCGAATTTACGAATAATCTTTTGTTAATCCGGCTGGGAGCCGGTCGCCATTTTCTAATTTTACGGGTAAATTTTCACCATGAAAAGAATCTTTTTGCTACTACTGATCGTTGCCGGACTGGCATTGAATGGACAAGCCCAGGAGGCTCCTGAAGGATTGTTCATCAATTCCAAAGCCCCCGACTTTAAGGCCACCGATCAAAACGGCAATACCGTAAGACTGAAAGATTTGTTGAAAAAAGGAAAAGTCGTATTGGTTTTTTATCGGGGCGAATGGTGTCCTTACTGTAATCGTTATCTCAAAAGATTGCAGGACTCGCTTGAACTGGTAAAGGAAAAAGGAGCAACCATCGTTGCTATATCTCCTGAAGTATCGGCGAATGTAAAAAAGACTGTTGATAAAACAGGTGCTACGTTTCCTGTTTTGTATGACGAAGGTCTGAAGATCATGAAAGCCTACGAAGTGGAATACGAAGTACCGGTGAATACACAAACACGTTATCGCAATACCGGCCTTAAACTCGAAGAGGCGAATGGCAAGAACGGTGCATACTTACCTATTCCGGCTACCTATGTGATCAACAAAGAGGGAACCGTTACTTACCGTTACTTCGAACCGGATTATAAAAAACGTCCTTCGGTGAAGGACATTCTCGATCATCTTTCCAAATAATTTTTAGGGAAATGCGAGGCGGGCAATACGACCGTTGCTCCCGGCGAGATAGACCGCGGTGCCGAACCGTGCGAGTCTGCATACATGAAATCCCTGATCGCTGATCTTTTGCCAGGTGCGTCCGCCGTTGAAGGAGATTTCGACACCGGTAGGACCGCAGGTGACGAGTTCGTTTTTATCCATAAACTCTACGCAACTTTTATATCCTTGCGGCGGTTCTTTCGGAGCCTTCCATGTTTTGCCGCCATTTTTTGTATAAAAACAATTGCCTGTGCTGAGCGTATCCTGCAGGTAGTCGCCGCCAACCACTACAAAGTGACTACTGCCTTTCATATTGCCGCGATCAAACACGGCGATGGAATTGGCGCCGGCAGACTCTTTTCCCTGGATGATGGGCATTGGCCGTACGCCGTTGTGTGAGAACAGGCGTGATTTTCTTCCGCCGCTTACCAGGTAAAAACGTCCGTTGCGGAAATAACGGATATTGGTGCCGCTGGCGGCAAAAAAAGCTTCGCCGGAGTCGGGACGGTTGGCTATCGTATCAGGATGGATCTGTTTCCAACTGTCGCCGGCATCACGGGTTTCGGCAAAGAAAATTTTCCCATTGACCGGGTCGCCAACCGCAATACCGTATTGCGGAGTAAAGAAATCGATGGCGTCGAGGAACATGCCTTTGCGGTCATCGTGAAAGACAATCTTCCAGGTTTCACCTGCATCGGTTGTTTTGAGCATATAGGCCGGTTCGCCGGAAGCCATCACCACGGCGGTGTTGGGACCAAAAGCTTCGATATCGCGGAATTCAGCTTTTTCGAAACCGTTGATCGTCATCCATTTCCAGTTTTTGCCGGCATTGGTGGAGCGCCCCACTTTGCCGTTGCTTCCACTGACCCATATTACATTATCGTTAACGACGCTGAGACCACGCAGGTTGGTTTCCGTACCGGAGGTGAGTTCCTGTACACTGAAGTTCTGCGCATGCACCAATTGGATGACCAGCAGCAGCAGGGTAAGGAGCAGGTTTTTTTTTGCCATAAACAATAAAATATAAAAACCACTGTTCTAAGCCTCGGGCCAGCGGAAGTCATGTTGATTTAAAGACCCGTGGCCGCGCTTGTGAAAATAGCGTATTTTTACGCCGTTGTTTAATTTTCTGCTTTTATGATTAAAAAATTACGGTTCCTTTTCTGGCTGAATGCAATTGTTGTGATGCTGGCTTCGTGTGGCAAAGAATACAGTTTCGAATTTGGCGCCAGTCCTTCCGTAGGCTCTTTGCAGGAGGAAACCTCTGGCGACTGCCTTCCCAAAACAATCAATGGTACTTACGAACAGGGCGTAGCTGTTACCGGCAGCAACAGCATCGATGTAACAATCGATGTAACCACTCCCGGTGCTTACCTTATTTATACCGATACCGTTCACGGTGTATTTTTCCGTGCGCAGGGCTTTTTTACCACGCGTGGTGTTCAGTCCGTTAAGCTCACGGCTTCCGGCACTCCCAACACGGCGGGCATTTCCAATTTTGAAGTACGTTATAATGGCCAGTCCTGTTTCGTGAGCGTTCCTGTACTGCCATCAGGCGCGAGCGGTCCGGCGGTTTATACCTTTACCGGTGCGCCTGGTAACTGCTCCGGCGGTGTGGCCAATGGCATATACGGCGAAGGCGTAGCCCTCAATTCAACCAATACACTTACGGCGACCTTAGACGTAACAACGATCGGTACGTACACGATCACCACCACTACCAATAACGGGATTACCTTCTCCGGCACCGGCGCGGTTATTACAACCGGTCCGCAAACGGTGACGCTGCAGGGATCGGGTACGCCCGCCGCAGCAGGTAGTTTCAATATTGCGATAGCAACGGCAGCTCCGGGTTCATGTACGGTACCGCTGACCGTTCTCGGTCCCGCACAATACACGGCTGACTGCGCAACGGCTACTGTAAACGGCACTTATACACAAGGTGTGGCACTCACTGCTGCGAATACGATCACTTTGTCGGTAACCGCTACCACAGCCGGCGCTTATTCCATTACGGTTCCGGCAGTAAACGGTATCAGCTTCAGCGCAACGGGGCAACTGACAGTGGGAAGCAACACTATCACATTGAGAGGTGCAGGTACACCGGCCGCATCCGGACCTGCCACCTTGCCTTTTACGGCGGGCAGCACCAACTGTAATGTAACCGTTAACGTAGCCACAGCACCTCCACCGACCGATCTCAAATGGACATTGATCCAGGGCAGCAATAATTTTGGCGGCGATGCCACGGCACTGCTGGTGACGGCAGGAGGTTCGCAGTTATTGGAAATCGGAGGTGCGAATGCCGGTGCGCCACCTTATACTTTTCAACTGCGCATCAGCAGCACCACACTTGGTGTAGGTAGCTATACTTCTGCAAGCGGCGCAGTAACCATGCTGCTGATGAATGGTGTAACGCCGGTATACATGTCGATGCCTACACAACCTTTCACGGTGAACATCACAACGTTCAATACCACTACGGGAGTTGTGCAGGGAACCTATAACGGAAAAGCCATGAACAGTTCTGCAGCATTTGTGGATGTAAGTGGCACCTTCAAGGCTATCATGTAATACAAAAGACATTTAATCAAAATAGAAAAGCCTGTCAATTGACAGGCTTTCATTTTATGTAGACGGATAGTCCCGGGTTATTTTTTCACAGATCCGATGCCGAAGAGTACACCGACGTTGATACCGATGTTGCGGTTTCTGGCGCTGATGGTCGTCTTGCTCACATCAACAAAACCGTGGTAATAAGCGAGGTCAGTATTGAGCCAGACATTAGGAGAAAGGCGGAAATTAGCACCTGCTGCAGCGGTGAGACCCACATCGAAGCCATTCACCCTGTCTTTGCTGTCGGATTCGCTGATCTTATCGCCATCTTCATAATAGGTAGTTTTTCCACCAACCATGAAACCAAATGAAGGACCAAGCGAAACTTTAGGACGAATGGCGTTACCATACTTGCCAAAGAAATAAATACCCTGCAATGGAATGCGGATATAATTAGACCGCAGTCTCAACTCCTCATTGTCTTCATTTTTTACAGTTGCACCTTCACTGGAAAAACGCACGTCTGCACTAATTCCCCAATTACTTACAAAGCTGTAAACGACCTTGGCACCGATGTTAGGAGACGCATGGAACTTTTTATTGGCATCATTGCCAAAGTCACCGTTATCCCAACTGTGACCAAAACCTGCTGTAGGACCGAGAGACAAATTCTGTGCATTGACGGAAGCAAACGCTATCAGCGCTGCACCCGCGAGAAATAATTTCTTCATACGAGTATATTTATACCGCCATATAGAAAAAAATCATGCCAGAAGAAACCGGATTACTTTTTATCGGGCTTGCGATAGATCAAACGCACCATGGCGTTTTTCTTTTCATCTGAAGTGAGATAAAGCTGATAACGTTCATCTTTTGTTTTGATGATCATTAAAGCAGTATTGGGAGGAATGGTACCCATGTTTTCCCCAAACATAACGATCTCATGTTCGGGATGCAGTGCATCGATGGTTACATAGGTGGTAACAGGCTTGAGCGAAAGCATTTCGCGGGAAATAACAGGTATATTATTGACGAATACGGTGATCGTATCACCGTCTATCTGGCCGTTATCATAAAAGTCGATGCGTATCTTTCCTGTATCAACATATAGCTCTCTTACCAGCTCGTTATTACGATTTGTTAATTTTGGCGGAGGCGGAGGAGTGAAGTCTGATTTCTGTGAACGTGTGAGGACAATACTCCCCGGCGGGCAATCCAGGCTACGCTCCAAAGTTTTACCGGTCCATGACCCTCTCAATTGTTCCTCCTTACCGTCTGTGTGATATTCCAGTACATATCGTTTAATACAGGGCGTGCAATCGGCAGGAATGCGAAAAGTAGCTACTTTGGTTTCCTGGATGTGGAGAATTTTGGACACCGTGTCGTAACTGCCCTCAAATTCTTCTTTTACGAAATTGGTAGTATCTGAATAGTGATAAGAACTGCCGGTCACTTTTGTGCCATTAACAGTGATCTGCAGTTCCATATGATATACGGGAAAGCAACCGCCTGGTTCCATCACCAGTTTTCCTTTCCATATCCCGTTAACCTGCTGTGCGGAGACAAGCTGGGTAAAAAAAAGTGCGGCAAGAAAAAAGCAATAGCGCATCAGCACAGCAGTGTTTAGATAAAATGAATGAAAATTGAAGATAATCCGCCGCAGCGAATGGTTTTACCAAAGAATGATGAATGGCTGCCACATCCAACCGGCGGCGTTACAAGGTCCGCTTTTTATAGCGGAAACGTACCACGGCATTTTTCTGTTTGGTAGACGTGATCTGCACGCGGAACCTGTCTTCACCTGCCTCCACGATCATCAGGGAAGTGTTGGGAGGAATGCGTCCGAGATTTTCCGCCACCATCACCAGTTCGTGCTCTTCGCCATCTTCTTCCATGGTCAGGTGCAGGCTCAGGGGTGATGCCGACAGGCGGCGCTGTGACAGTACAAGTTTATTATCGAGGTATACGGAAATTGTGTCGTCATCGATCTCACCATTGTCGAATAGTTTGACGGTGACCGCCGGGCTGGTTACTTCCAGCACTTTGGTCAATTCGTTCTGGCGCGTTTTCAATACATCAGGGCGTGGAGTAACCACCACGGGTTGTTTGGAAGGCGGTGGTATTACGGGTGTGGTGCGTGCCGTGTCTTTCGGTATCACCGGTGTTGGCACAGGCGTTTTGGCCGGAGGCGTTTTTACCACGGGCGGGTTGGTAACGGGCTTCTGCGGTTGTTTCGGTGTGGTGTTTACCGGCTTGTCTGTTTTTACGACAGGTGGTGGTGTTGTTTTCTTCGGATTACGCAGGAAAGGCTCTATGTAAAAGTCTGAAGTGGGCACGCGGCGGAGAAATACTTTGCCGCCTCCGCAGTCGCCCCATTCGTAGGGATTATTGGCGCCCTGTACTTCCTGTTTGCCCAGGAAAGTGCCTTCGAGGTATTCTTCGCGTCCGGAGCGGCTGTACACCAGGTTGTAGTTCATGATACAGGTGCCGTTGCCTTCCATGTTCTTTACCTCCACGGTTTTTATTTCGCGGATTTTGAGGTTGGCGCCGGTCTTGATAAAACTTCCGGTCATGGTTGCTTTACCGTAGAAACGCACATCGAGATAAGAATAGGAAACGCCGGTAACGCCGGTCTGGCTGCTTTGCTTGATCTGGAACTCAAGTTTGTACTGCTCGCCGGAACGGTCAATAAAGTAGCCCCGCCAGATGCCGTCGATATTCTGTGCGGCAAGGCGCAGGCACGCTGTACAAGCAAAAACCAAGGCGAGGAGGAGGAATTTTCGTGGACAACTCTTCATCGGTTGTCAAAACTAAGGATTTTGTTGCTACCCGTTGATTGCACTCCGGCAAGAGTTTGTTAATTTTGCCATCCAAAATCTGGTTACCGGTTTCCGGTTCCTGGTTACCGGGTCAGATACTTCAGGCTTCTTCCTCAGATAACCGGATATCCGAACGGGACAGGCAGGCACAGGTAACCCGTTTTTTCAAGCAAACAACAACATGATCAATATTACACTACCGGATGGTGCGGTGAAACAGTATCCCGAGGGATCGACCGCACTGGACATTGCGAAATCTATTTCCGAAGGGCTGGCCCGGAAAGTATTGGCCGCTGACATCAACGGAGAAGTGTGGGATGCCACGCGTCCTATCCATACGGATGCTACGCTGCGCCTGCTCACCTGGGCCGATACGGAAGGGAAAAGCACGTTCTGGCATTCTTCGGCACACCTGCTGGCAGAAGCAGTGGAATCGCTATACCCCGGTGTGAAATTCTGGGTAGGTCCGCCCGTGGAAAATGGCTTCTATTACGACATGGATCTCGGTGACAACAAGATCACCGAAGAGGACCTGGCAAAGCTCGAAAAGAAAATGAACGAGCTGGCCAAACAGAACAACCTGTTCACGCGTCAGGAGATCAGCAAAAAAGACGCGGTGGATTACTTCAATAAAAAAGGCGACGAGTATAAACTCGACCTGCTGGAAAATCTTCAGGACGGACAGATCACGTTTTATTCCCAGGGACAATTTACCGATCTCTGCCGCGGACCACATATTCCCAATACCGGTTTCATCAAAGCCATCAAGCTCACGAGTGTAGCCGGTGCTTACTGGAAAGGCAGTGAAAAAAATAAAATGCTGACCCGTGTATACGGTGTTACCTTCCCCGCGCAGAAAGAACTGGATGAATACCTGGCCATGCTGGAGGAAGCCCGCAAGCGCGACCACCGCAAACTGGGACGCGAGCTCAGCATCTTTACCATGGACGATGATGTGGGACCCGGCCTGCCGCTGTGGCTGCCCAATGGTACCATCATTATTGAAGAACTGGAGAAGCTGGCCAAGGAAACCGAAGAGGAGGCAGGCTACAAGCGCGTGGTAACACCGCATATCGCCAAGGAAAGTATGTACCTCACCAGCGGACACCTGCCTTATTATCAGGACAGCATGTATCCGCCGATGGAACTCGACGGTACCAAGTACTACCTGAAGTCAATGAACTGTCCGCACCACCACAAGATCTTCGCGGCGGAACCCCGCAGCTATAAAGATCTTCCGCTGCGCCTGGCTGAATACGGAACCTGTTACCGTTACGAGCAGAGCGGCGAATTGTTCGGCCTGATGCGGGTACGATGTTTGCATATGAACGATGCACATATTTACTGTACCAAAGAACAATTCTATGAGGAGTTTCTTGCAGTAAATCAGATGTACCTCAAATACTTTAAGATCTTTGGCATCGATAAGTTTGTAATGCGCCTGTCGCTGCATTCCCCCGAGAAACTGGGGCAGAAATATGTGGACGAGCCCGAGCTGTGGAAAGAAACCGAAGACATGGTACGCGAAGTACTGGTGAAAACCGGCACCCCGTTCGTGGAAGTGCAGGATGAGGCAGCCTTCTACGGTCCCAAAATCGACGTGCAGATATGGAGTGCCATCGGCCGCGAATTTACACTGGCAACCAACCAGGTTGACTTTGCGCAGGGGCGCCGCTTCAAACTGGAATTTGCCACACAGGATAACAAATCGGATACGCCACTGATCATTCACCGTGCGCCATTGGGCACACATGAGCGGTTCATCGGCTTCCTCCTGGAGAATTACGCAGGCAAATTCCCGCTGTGGCTGGCACCGGTGCAGGTGAAAGTGCTGCCGATCAGCGACAAATTCCTGGATTATGCAAAAGATGTGGCAAAGAAGCTGAAAAAAGCGGATATTCGTGCAGAGGTTGACGACCGGCAGGAAAAGATCGGAAAGAAAATCCGGGACACCGAATTGCTGAAAGTACCGTACATGCTGATCGTGGGAGAGAAAGAGATGGAAGAAGGAACAGTAGCCGTGCGCCGCCAGGGCAAAGGCGACCTCGGAACAAAAACAGTTGAAGCATTTCTGGCTGAAGCCAGCGAAGAAAAATCGGAAAGACGGGCCGAATAAAACCGTCACAAGGTCTTCTCTAAGCCGGAAGACCGTACCAAATCAATTTTTAAACTAAAAAATGTAAATGGCAGTACCTCAAAAACCCGGAGGCGGGTTCAACAGACCGCCCGGCGGCGGATTCAGACCCGGCGGCGGTGGCTTTAACAAAGGTGGTTTCAAGGGACGTTTCATGCCCCGTAAAGAAGCCGAACACCGGATCAACCAATTCATTCGCGTACCGCAGGTTCGCCTGGTAGGAGACAACGTGGAAGTTGGTATCTACAACACCCAGGATGCCCTGCGCATCGCCCAGGAACAACAACTGGACCTGGTGGAAATTTCCCCGCAGGTAGATCCCCCGGTTTGTAAGATCATTGACTATAACAAGTTCCTTTACGATAAGAAGAAGAAAGAAAAGGAGATGAAAGCGAAAAGCAAAGTCTCCGAAGTGAAAGAGATCCGTTTTACTCCCAACACGGACGATCACGACTTCGACTTCAAAGCAAAACATGCCGAAGGCTTTTTGAAAGATGGCAACAAGGTGAAAGCCTATGTACAGTTCAAAGGCCGCGCTATTCAATTCCAGGACCGCGGGCAACTGCTCCTCCTGAAATTTGCCGAGCGTCTGGCAGAAGTAGGTGTATTGGAAAATATGCCGAAACTGGAAGGACGACGGATGCTGGCGATGTTCGCACCGAAAGGCGCCAAGAAAAAGTCAGATAAGCCGAAAGAATAAAAGAACACAATCCCCGCAGTAACGCGGGGATTGCCGTTCATGTAAATAATTGACCGACTAAAAGCCTGGCTGACGTATATTGAGACGTTAAAATTATAAACTAAGCCAGGCATGAAGTTAATTCGCTCCTCATTGGCCGCTGCGGCCATTTTGCTGCATCTTGCAGCCGCAGCACAACAACCCAAAGCTGACACTACACGACCTACCGGCGGCCCTCCCGCAGGGCGTGGCGGTGCTGGCGCCTCGCAAGGCCCCAAGCCTTACAAGGAAGTCATTACCGACAAAGCCGTTACCGACGATGGTCTCTTCAGGGTTCACAAAGTAGACGACAAGTATTTCTTTGAAATCCCGGATTCCGTTTTCGGACGTGAGCTACTCGTCGTTAACCGCATTTCCAAATCCGGAGGCGGCATCCGCAACGGATTTTTCGGATATGCCGGCGACCAGATCGGACAAAACGTGGTAGCTTTCGACAAAGGCCCCAACAACAAAGTATTCCTGCGCAATATTTCTTACTCGGAGTATGCCAAAGATTCCCTGTCACCTATGTTCATGTCGGTCAGGAATTCCAATATTCAACCGATCGTAGCGTCTTTTGACGTGAAAGTGTTGCCCACGACCATCACCGGTACCGTGATCGACATCACCGATTATGTGAACAGCGACAACGATATCCTCGGTTTCAACAGCTCCTTCAAATCTGCGCTCCGCATCGGTTCGCAGCAAACCGACAAGTCGTACATCGCTACCGTACGTTCTTATCCGATGAACGTGGAACTGACCACCGTAAAAACTTTTGGACGCACACCTGCACCCGGGGCAATGAGCTCTCCCGGCGGTAACGTTACACTCGAACTGAACAGTTCCTGGGTCGTACTTCCGGCAAAAAAAATGCAGCCGCGTTATTATGATCCGCGCGTGAGTTATTTCGCTGTGGGTTATACCGACTTTGATGCCAACCCGCAGGGGGTGGAATCTGTTCGCCTGATCAAACGCTGGCGCCTTGAGCCGAAAGACGGCGATTGGGAAAAATACAAACGCGGCGAACTCGTAGAGCCCAGGAAGCCTATCGTGTTTTATATCGATCCGGCTACGCCGAAAAAATGGGTGCCTTACCTGATCCAGGGCGTGAACGACTGGGCCAAAGCATTTGAAAAAGCAGGTTTCAAAAACGCGATCTATGCACGCGAAGCGCCGACCAAACAGGAAGATCCTGAATGGAGCCTCGATGATGCCCGCTATTCAGCGATCGTGTACAAACCTTCTGACATTGCCAACGCAAGCGGTCCAAGCATCAGCGATCCCCGCACCGGTGAGATCATGGAGAGCCATATCAACTGGTATCACAACGTAATGCAACTGATCCGCAACTGGTATTTTGTGCAGGCTTCGCCTGTGGATACCGGCGCGCGCAAAATGTTGTTCGACGATGAACTGATGGGCCAACTGATCCGTTTCGTGTCTTCTCACGAAGTGGGACATACCCTCGGTCTGCCACACAACTACGGATCCAGCTCCACGGTGCCCGTAGAAAAACTCCGCGACAAAGCATGGGTAGAGAAAAACGGCCATACGCCTTCGATCATGGACTATGCGCGTTTCAACTACGTAGCACAGCCGGAAGACAATATCTCCCGCGTGGGCCTGTTCCCCCGCATCGGTGACTACGACGACTGGTCGATCGAATGGGGTTATCGCCTGTTCCCGCAGTACGCAAATGAAGATGCGGAAAAAGCGCACCTCAATCAATGGGTGATCAATAAACTTAAAGACAACCGTCTGTGGTTTGGCCGCGAAAACAATCCCGATGATCCCCGTTCGCAGCGCGAGCAGGTAGGCGATGATGCCATGAAAGGAGCTTACTATGGCATCCTTAACCTGAAGCGCATCATACCCAACCTGGAAGCGTGGACACGCGAGCCTAACAAGAACTATGACAACCTGCGTATGATGTATGGCGAAGTGCGCAACCAGTTTGCGATGTATATGAGCCATGTAACAAGATATGTGGGCGGCATCATGGAAACACTACGTACAGTAGAAGAAAAGGGTGTGGTATATGAATACGTACCGAAAGCAAAGCAAAAAGAAGCAGTAACATTCCTGCAAAATAACCTGTTCAAAACGCCAACCTGGTTGCTGGATCAATCGATCTTCGCGAAAACAGGTATCAGCGGAACTGCAACCGTGTTGTCGCTGCAGGAGTCAACGCTGAACAGCCTGCTGTCTGGCCGTAACCTCGGCAAGCTGGTGGAAGGCGAAACGGTTGAAGGAGCGAAGGCTTACACGATCAGCGAACTGCTGAACGATCTGCAAAGCGGTATCTGGTCTGAGCTGAAAACACGCAGCCGTATAGATCCTTACCGTCGCAACCTGCAGAAAGCATACGTTGGTGTGCTGGACAAACTGCTGAATCCTCCGGCCAGCACCATGACGCTGATCGTTGGCGGCGGTGGCGGTGGCCGTTCATCCGGTCCCTCTGCTCCGGCAATTGAAAATTCGGATGTTTACAGTGCGGTGCGTGCCCATCTGGTGTCGCTGCGTGCAGAAGCGAAAAATGCCGCTGCGGGTACTGCTGATGCGATGAGCCGTGCTCACCTGCAGGATGTAGCCAGCCGGATTGATAATATTCTCGATCCGAAGAAGTGATGTGATGATTTGACAATTTGAAGATTTGATAGTGAGTGAACAGGTGAATAGTGAATAGTCAATAGTCAATAAAACAGCCGTGATTAGCCCTTCGAGAGGCCGAGTATCAGCCTGGGGGAGCTAATCACGGCTGTTTACTTATAACCTGGTACTGACAACCCTAAACCTTAAGCCTTAAACCTTTTGCCTTCATAATCAGGCGATTAAGGCGTTGATCAAAAATGTGTTAGGTAAACCAGAACAGAATGTGTACATTTGCGCCCCGTTTTGTTTGGTACAAGCGGATACATTACTGAAGAGGCCCGACAAGGATCCCGACTGTTTGGGAACGCCTCAAAGGTGTAATTAAATAAACAAGGTTATAATGCCTAAAGTAAAAACAAACTCCAGCGCAAAGAAACGCTTTAAAGTGACTGCGACTGGTAAGATCACCCACCAGAAAAGTTTCAAGCGTCACATCCTGACCAAAAAATCTACCAAGCGTAAAAGAGCGCTGCGTGTTGACGGAGTAGTGGCCAAGTCCAACATGAATTTCGTTAAACGCCTGCTGCGCCTGAAATAAGCCGGCAGACCGCGCAGAGCGGTGTTTCAGTTAACCCCAATCTTTACTTTTAAACGCTTAAGATATGCCTCGTTCAAAAAATGCAGTAGCTTCCAAAGCTCGCCGCAAAAAAATATTAAAACAAGCCAAAGGTTTCTATGGCAAACGTAAAAACGTATTAACGGTTGCCAAGAACGTTGTTGAAAAAGGTATGACCTACATGTATGTAGGCCGTAAACTCAAGAAAAGAGAATACCGTTCGCTGTGGATTGCCCGTATCAACGCGGCCGTTCGTGCTGAAGGCCTCACTTATTCTGAGTTCATCAACAAACTGCAGAAAAAAGGAATCACCCTCGACCGTAAAGTCCTGGCTGACCTGGCTATGAACAACCCCGAAACATTCAAAACGCTGGTTGATTCTGTAAAATAAATTCCCGCTTCAGGAGAGAAGGACCACGCTACGGCGTGGTCTTTTTTTGCCTTATACCGCCATTTTCTGTACATTCAGGGTACCATTTCCAACAAATAAACGCTTATGAAAAAGTTCTTCTTTTCCTGCGCGCTTGTACTGGCTGGTTTATTCCTCCAGGCCCAGAACAGACAAATCGGTATCGGTTACAACCTGTTCCTCCCCGGTGGCGAAATGAAAAAAGGTTTCAAGTCCGAACACGGTCTCGACATGGAAATGTTGTTTTCCCTCAAAAAGGCACCCTTTATATGGCTCGGAGCTGACCTGCAGGTAGGCACTTATGGCTCCTCCAGCCGCCGCCAGACCTTCACTTTCCGGGATGGCAGCTCCACCGAAACAGATGTGAACCTCAACAGCCAGATCGGCACCATAGGCGCCCGCGCAAGGTTTGAAAAGCCCCGCACCGACAACAGCAAAAGACTGGTGCCTTACGGACAGATTATGGGCGGACTGCTCAGTATGTACAGCACCCTGTATGTCGAAGATCCACATGACGAAGATGGCTGCCGGCCCCTGGAAAAACGCACGACCGTAAAAGATTATACCTGGTACGCAGGTGGTGGTGCCGGGCTCATGTATGATTTCAGCAAAAGCAAAGCCCGCAACCGCTCCTTCATCGACCTGAGCTTTTCCTGCATAGGTGGCGGCAAACAGGAATATGCCAATATGGGTAAAGTATATGAAACCAATGTTACCAACCCTTCCGAAGGCAAACCGCTCAACATCCGTTTTGTAAACGTAAGCACCAATGAAGAGCACGAACACCGGGTAGCTGATATTTACGAACATCCGGTCAAACTTTTCCAGGTGCAACTCCGGTTCGTCTACCGCTGGTAGCTCCGAAAATATTTCCGGCGTATTTTTTTCAATGTTTTATTTTTGCCCGTTACTTTTTGTTAACCGGGTAGACGACCCGCGCGCCGCGGGCTGATTAAAATGAACAATTCATACAGCGATCTCGTAAAGCAGACATTCAATTTTCCACAGGAAGGCATTGATGTGGTCGATGGGTATCTTCAATTCAACGGCCTTGATCTCAAAGCCCTGATCAACAAGTACGGTACTCCGCTCAAGTTAACTTATCTCCCTAAAATCGGCATGCAGATCAACAAGGCAAAAGCCATGTTCGAAAACGCATTTAAAAAACACCGCTACGAAGGGAAATACTTTTATTGCTATTGTACCAAAAGTTCGCATTTCTCTTTCGTAGTGGAAGAAGCGCTCAAGCATGAAATTCATCTCGAGACCTCTTATGCTTACGATATCGAGATCATCAAGAAGTTGTACGAACGCAAGAAGATCAACAAGGATATTCATATCATCTGCAACGGTTACAAAGAAAAGAGCTACACGCGCCGCATCGCCAGCCTGCTCAACTCAGGATTCCAAAACGTAGTGCCCGTACTCGATAACAAAGATGAGCTGAAAGAATACGCCAAAACAGTGAAGGTTCCGTTCAAGCTCGGTATCCGCGTGGCGGCTGAAGAAGAACCGAATTTCCCTTTCTATACATCAAGACTTGGTATCCGTGCAAAGGATATTCTCGAGTTTTATGTCGACCGCATCGAAGGGTATGAAAGCAAGTTCCAGCTCAAGATGCTCCACATCTTCCTGAACAAAGGCATCAAGGATGATATCTATTATTGGAGTGAGCTGAACAAGATCATCAACCTCTATTGCCAGTTGAAAAAAATCTGCCCCGAACTGGATTCGATTAACATCGGCGGCGGCTTTCCGATCAAACACTCCCTTGGTTTTGAGTACGACTACCAGTTCATGATCAATGAAATCGTGCGCAATATCAAGGCTGCCTGCAAGAAGTCAAAAGTGCCGATGCCGAATATCTATACGGAGTTTGGCAGCTACACAGTGGGAGAGAGCATGGCGCATATCTACAGCGTTATCGGGGAAAAGGCGCAGAACGATCGCGAAACCTGGTACATGATCGATTCATCTTTCATCACCACATTGCCCGATACATGGGGCATCGGTGAAAAATTCCTCATGCTGCCCATCAATAAATGGGATGAAGAATACCAGCGGGTGGTGTTGGGAGGCATCACGTGCGACAGCCATGACTATTACGATTCCGAAGAACATATCAACGAAGTATTCCTGCCGAAAAAAGGCGAAAGTCCCGAACCGCTTTATGTTGGCTTCTTCCATACAGGCGCTTACCAGGATCAGATCAGCGGTTACGGAGGTATCAAACACTGCCTCATTCCTTCGCCACAGCACGTGATTGTCGGCTACGACAACAAAGGTAAATTGACGGATTGGGTATATGCCAAGCAGCAATCTGCGCAGAGTATGCTGCGGATCCTCGGCTACCTGAAGTAAGGGAGTAATAAGTTTTAAGTAATAAGTTATAAGTAAAGGTGAATGAGTTACTCATTCACCTTTTTTCTATTGACCATTCACCATTCACCATTGACCATTGACGACTCAGCGTCCGCGATAATAATGCCTGTGATCCCTCTTCCACGAATGATACTGCGGATGATTATAATAACGGCGATTCATATAACGGCGGTCAAGGTAATAACGGTTGTCGTTGCCGCGCCAATAAGTATAACCCTGCGGACTCCGGTAAAAATACCGTCCGTCACGATAACGGCTGACCGGGAAACCCGGACCGGCCGTGACCACCAGGGAAAAAGATGACGGAGGCGGTGGTGGCGGACCATATACATGTACCTCGCGGCTACTGCCGCAACTGGCAAAAATAACCGTCATAGCCAGTAAAGCGACCGCTGGTACCAATTGTCTTGTTTTCATACGCATTCGTTTTTTCTTTTGGACGAACAAAACATGCAATAGTTTGCCCAAAAAATCACGTTATGCGTCATTTTATCTCCCTCTTAACAACGGTTTTGCTTTTTGTTAATACAAATGCCCAAACAACTGAAGATAGTGTTAAAGCCAGCGTAAACCAGTTGTTCAAAGCCATGCACGATGCCGATGCCGCCGCCTTGCTGGCCGTATTCGACGACAGCGCCGTGCTGGAAACAATCGTCACCACCCGCGACGGGCAGGTGAAGGTGCAGCGCGAGTCGCCCGCCGCATTCGCCGCTTTTTTACAGAAAGAAGAACCGGGCAATGCTGATGAGCAAATCAGTTTCGGAGCCGTTCATATCGATGGTAATATGGCTGTGGTATGGACGCCTTACCATTTTTTTTATAAGAAAAAATTCAGTCACTGCGGAGTGAACGCGTTTACATTGGTGCGCACCGGTGGTCAATGGAGAATCCGCTACATCATCGATACACGTCGAAAAGATCCCTGCCTCAGGAAGCCGGGTCAGTAGCGAGTTTACTTACACGGTAAACAAATATGGCGCATACCAACATGGCGCCCACCACTACTAATCCGAGTATAGGGTAATGCAGCAACGCCGCTTCTTTTGCCGGTTGCACCACGATCGAACCCGCGACGATGGCCGCAATGCCTCCGGCCATTTGCTGTAAAGAACTGTTGATGCTCATAAACGCTCCGCGGTCAGACATAGTAGGGATAGACGTCACCAACGACATGGCGGGCACCATGCGGCTCATAATGCCGACAAACATCACCATGTTCAGTAAAATGATTGCCCACAAAGGTACCGGCACAAGATTGGTGTAAACGAGAACCATGGCCATAGCCAGTGCAGAACCGGCCACAAACAAACTGAACTTGTTGACCTTATCGCTGAGACGGCCGACTACCGGCATGATCACGATCGAGGCAATACCGGTGCAAAGAAAAATGATGGGCAGATCGTCGTGATGAATATGAATATTGTTTACCAGGAAAACGCTGGCAAAAGGCATCATCATAAATCCGCCGACAGACAGCAGGGCAGTGGCGGCAAAACCGGTACGGTATCTTCGGCTCTGCAACGTGTGCCAGAAATGAAGGAAGGGTGATTTGTCGTGTTGTATACTGAGGTGAGCCGTTACAGGTTTTAACAACCAGATGATGGATATGGCAATCAGGATGGCAAGGATCACGATCATCCAGAACGAACTGTGCCAGCCCCAGTTATTGGCGAAGAAAAGACCGGCGGGAATACCAAGCACCTGGCTTACCGCGAAACCCATTTGCACGATGCCCATTACCCGGCCGCGTTGCTGTACGGCAAACAGATCGGCAATAATGGCCATGGAAATGGCACCGATTACGCCGCCGAACAAACCGGTAACAATGCGGGCCGAGAGCAGCATGACGTAATTATTGGACATCGCGCAGAAAGCCGTACCGCCAATAAAACCGATATAGAAGAAAAGCAATAATTTTTTGCGATCGAATTTATCGGCGAAGCCTGCCGCCAGGATGCCGGAAATGCCCGCGCTGAAGGCGTAAGCCGACACTACCCAGCCGAATTGTTTGGTAGAAATGTCCATTGATTTCATCAACACATCGCTGAGTGGAGACAAGACCATGAAGTCAAGAACAACGGTGAACTGCAGCAGCGCCAGCAGGGCAACTACAAACCGCTGATAAGGAGAGAAAGCCGGAACCGACATAAGGTTACTTTTTAAGTGCTTTGTAAAGCGGGGCAAAGATAGGTGAATCGTCAATCGTCAATAAGTCAATAGTGAATGGTGAATAGTCAATGGTGAATCGTCAATCGTCAATCGTCAATAAGTCAACAAGTGAATGGTGAATAGTGAATGGTCAATGCCATGGTTCGTGTATACACGAACCATGGAGTAGAAGCCTTACCCCTTCGCCCCGGCTGTTTACTTAATACTTAAAACTTATGCCCGAAGTATCGGGCGGCTGTTTACCCTACCCCTTACGCCCTACACCTTATACCATCTCTTTAACCTAACTTAGAATCCAAAAACCTCCCCATGCACCGGCTATTTTTATACATAAGCTTTGTTATACTGACAGGTTGTGCTACCAGCAGGAAAACGACCGACACCCCGGACCAGGTCTACAACCGGATTGAAGCGCTTTTCAGCGATAAGGATTTTTTTTCGGCACGTGATCTTTACAAGGCCAGTCAAAGCCAGCTTTCAGAAAAACAACAATGGCTTTGCGAAGCAAAAATCGATAATGTTTTTAATCGTCTCGGTCAGTCCAACGAGCGGATCGCTTCTCTTTTTTCCAAATATGGAAATGAATTAGGCCCTGCCGCTAAGCTGCAACTGCTGGGTCTGCGTCAGACGAACTGCGGAAAGTTGTTTGCCTACGGCGAAGCCTGGGCGGCCATCAATGATATTTTGGAAAACTACCATGCGCAACTCAGCGCAGACGAACGCGATGATTATGCCAACACCCGCAAAATATGGGGCGCATTGCGTGGCGAACCTGCCCAGCAGGTGATTATAGCAGAAAGTACAAAGCTGCAGTTTACACGTGATAAGGTAATGCTCACCAATCTCAAAGTAAAATCCGGCGATGCGGAAGAAGATTTTGTATTTGACACGGGTGCTAATCTTTCCACAGTTACAAAATCCACTGCCCGCACATTTGGTATGCGCATCATGCCTGATACGCAAATTGAAGTAGGAGCGATCACGGGCATTAAGGTAAATGCCGAACTGGCGGTTTGTCCTTCTTTCAAAATCGGTGAGATTGAAGTACGTAATGCCGTATTCCTGGTGTTCCCTGATTCTGCCCTGGCTTTTCCGCAGATCGGTTACCAGATCAATGGCATCATCGGCTTTCCCGTGATCGAAGCTTTCGGGGATTTCCAGATTACCCGCAAAGACGAGTTGATCGTGAATAAAACATTCATCACCTGCACCGAGCAGAATCTTGCACTGGACTTCTTAACGCCCATTCTGCAACTGGACGGCGACAATTACACCTTCGACTCCGGTGCCCGCGGTACGCAACTGTACCAGAAATATTTCCGTAAGCACCGCCAGGATATTTCCAAACGTTACAAAACCACGCAACTTTCCTACAGCGGCGCCGGCGGCACCATGACGGCTCCCGGCTATTTTGTAACGTTTAGCCCAAAGATCAACGGCGTGCCCGTGGCGGTAGACTCGGTACAGTTGTTCAGGGATGCTACCAACCCCGAAAGGGCACACTTTTACGGCAACATCGGCCAGGATCTCATCGGCAAGTTTGAAAAGCTACATTTCAACTTCCGCGATATGTGTTTGCGTTTCGAATAGGCATCGGAAACTTGTCAAATGTCAATTTTTCAATGCTTTTATTGAACATATCCAAGAAAAACGGGGTATTTTATTGTCATATTCCCGGTCTTCTTATTATTGCAAATAATCTTGTCAAATCCGGAAACAGTAAGCTGCCACCGGAATAAGTAACGAACCTATACCGAATGGAGGAGTTGTTGGTCAAGGGATACCAACCTAACCTGTGTAAGAGAAAGACGCTTTTTTTTGTACGATTTTTTTGCTGCTGGATAATATACTGGTTATGTAGTCTGTGTATCCCGTCATACGCACAGCCTGCCACCGCGGGCGACCCATATAATTTTGTCTACCGGAGCTGGAACAACGAGTCCGGCCTGCCGCAGAACACTGTGTACCGCGTTGTACAGGACAGTACCGGTTATCTGTGGGGTGCAACGGAAGAAGGATTGTTTCGTTTCGATGGTGCAGAGTTCTCGCTCATCAACATGGCGAATACGCCATCACTTATTTCCCATACTTTTTATGACTTTGCTGTTTCCGGCCGTAACGTATGGGCCGCAGGCAGCAATTCTGTCGTGCGTCTTTCGCACAAAGTGGAGCGGGTATGGGACCTGCGCGACCAGGTGAGTGGCGGATGGATCAAAAGCATTGAATTAGACAGAAAAGGTAAACTGTGGATCGGTACCAGCAATGGAAGGCTGCTGGTGCTGAATGGCGATTCCATTTATAATTATCCGCAATGGGAACGTGGTATGGGCTCTTCCATTGAAGTCATCAGGCAAAGTGCACACGGACTGCTGATCGGTACATCGCAGGGGCTCTACCGCATCAGTGGCAACGATCCTGTACCGCGTCCGCATCCCTTGTTCAATGGTGTGGGAATACTGGCAATAGAACCCGCTGCCGATGGCTCGATATGGCTGGGAGCGGCATCGCGCGGGCTGTGTCATCTGTCAACCGATACCACCTGGTATTCAGACAAAAACGGATTGAGGGAAAACTTCATCAATAGTTTGCATTACTCATCTGACGGAAGGCTGTGGGTCGGTACCCGCAGCGCAGGATACCAGGTAATGGAAAACGGCAAACTGGTCACACCGGCGCAGGCAGGCCACGAACACGATGGTATCCGTTCCATCTTAACAACGAGCAAGGGAATTGTGTGGATGGGCACCACTTCGTCGGGATTACTGCAACTGCGCCCGGCACTGCTCGGCGGACCGATGCCACAACAAGAACTTGCCGGTAAAATCATCCTCGCTATCTATCAACATCCGAATGGCGATCAGTGGATCAGTACGGCCGGAAAAGGCGTGCATCGCTGGGCCAACGGTTTGCTTACCAAATTCGATCAGACAAATGGATTGGCCAACAATGTGGTATTGTCGATCTATGGAAGAGGGGATTATGTCTACATCGGCACTACGAATGGACTTACGCGTTTCAATAACACAACCGGCCGTATCGACCGGCAATACACCACAAAAGACGGACTGCTGAACAACGGCGTCATATGCCTTTTCAATGACTCGCGTAACCGTCTCTGGATCACTACACGCCTGGGTGGGCTGCATGTGATGGATGAGGACGAGGTGATAAAAACGGTAGAACCACCATCGGGCGACAGGCCCAATATTATAGCGGCTTATGAAGACAAACAGCAGAATATCTGGTTTGGTACCCGTGGAAACGGTGTATTCAAAATGGACAGGGAAGGCCATATAGCGCGGTATCATCACAAAGAAGGATTCCAGGGGGAAATTGTGTATGACTTTTATACCGACCGGGAAGGTGATATGTGGATGACGACGGATGTGGGACTGATCGTACAATACGAAGGAAAATTTCAACTACTGGATAAAACAGCCGGATTATTTTTCAGGGAATCCTACCGTATGCTGGAAGACTCAAAAGGTTTTTTGTGGCTCACGGGCAACCAGGGATTACAACGGGTATCTGTGGAAGAAATGATCCGCGCAAAAAAAGCAGGTGGTAAAAACCGGATGGCGGTGCGATTATTCAATGCATTTGACGGTATGCCCAATGCTGAAACCAACGGCGGATTTTATCCTGCAGGATGGGCGATGGCTGATGGCACGCTCTGGTTTCCTACAGTGCAGGGTGTATCGGTTGCCGATCCCGCCAACATTGGTAAAGAAAGTAACGACCTCAACGTATTGATCCAATCGCTTCGGTTTGGTGATCATACATTTTATCCCGGTATTGATGATATTGAAATACCGCCGGGTGTATACAATTTCGAGATCCGTTATACGAGTATCGATTTTTCCAAGGCTTCGGATATTCAATACTATTTCAGGCTGAAAGGCACGGACGAATGGACGCCTACAGGTAATAAACGCGTCGTATACTTTTCTTCACTGGAGCCCGGCAATTATGCTTTTGAAGTAAAAGCCGAGCGGTACGGGCATTGGTCGCCGACGGCTCAACTGAACTTCCGCATCAAACCCTACTTCTACGATACGTTGTGGTTTAAAATAATATCGCGCACATTGTTCTTACTCATCATTGCGGGAATATTCTGGGCAGTGAGAAGAGCGTTGCGGCGTAAGTTGCGGGAGCAGCAACTGATCACACGTGCGCAGATCAATGGACAGGAAAAAGAACGACAATTCATCAGTTCGGAACTGCATGACAGTGTCAATCAGCAACTGACCACTGCCAAGATCTACCTCGACTATGCGAAAAGTCAGGAAGGAAACCGGCAGGAGCTGATCGAGAAGAGCGAGGAAATGGTGCAGTCGGTGATCAGTGAAATACGTACACTTTGTAATTCGCTTACACCTCCCGGATTAAAAGATATAGGGCTGGAAGAAGCATTGGAGGACCTGGTAGGATCGTATACATCAGTAGGAAAATTTGAAGCGCAGCTTCGTTTCGATGTGGATCCTGAGCAATTGGACGAAGAACTACAATTTACCATATACCGGATCACGCAGGAGCAGTTGAACAATATTGCGCGGCATGCACAGGCGAAAAATGTGTGGCTGTTCTTTCATGTAAGTGCGCAGACGCTGCACATGTCGATCAGGGATGACGGGCGGGGATTTGATGCGCGTACCCAGCCGTTTGGCATGGGCTTCACGAATATCCGCAACCGGTTACTGCTGTTCCAGGGAAAAATGGAGCTGCTGACAACACCTGGCCGCGGTTGCACGCTGGAAGTGCATGTTCCCCTGAAGAAACGATAGGATGATTTAGATTTGTCCGGCTGTCAAAAAAATCGTTATTTTGCGGCCCTGACGGCCCGGTAGCTCAGCTGAATAGAGCAACTGCCTTCTAAGCAGTAGGTCATTGGTTTGAATCCAATCCGGGTCACAAAAGCGCAATTTATAATTGCGCTTTTTTCGTTGAAAGCCCGCTACCGGTAATGGTTTAACTAACTGCTACCATTTATACGTAATCAAACAAAACCAGGAAAAGCGGAGCCTGTTTGGGGGCTTTTTGGGGACCCGACTTTATCGTTCCCAGTGTAAAAGGAGTTTGAAGCTTGGTGAACGAAATGTCTCCACAGGCTCCAAGGTTTTAAGCGATGATTGGAATAATGACCTTGAAAGAGGCAAGAATTGTCAGGAAAAATGAGGGTAGTGGTCCTTTCTTAACTTAAGTGAACGAGTCGGGACATCTTGCCAATCGACCTTTGCATTACATTTAATAACAGTATTGACATGCAAAAGAAGATTGTATTTTTCGCTTTGACCTTAATGATGACAGGCAGTTTACAAGTGAATGCACAAAATGTCCAACAAGACAGTACTTACAAAAAGTATTTTGTTGGGAGTACATTCCTGATGCTGGGAAATTTTATTCCGAATGACCGTAATCCACCTCATTTTATGCAACTGAATCTTGGATACAGGATCACATCTAAAGATGTTGTTTTCCTGGAATTAAAAAGATCCAGGTTTGCTTATCCGTTAGGTATTCCCTGGGGAAAATCATTTGATGCGCCGGGAGAAAACTATCCCGGACATGTGCGCCAAAATGTAATTGGATTAGCGTACAATCGTTTTTGGTGGAAAGGATTATATACAGGCGTGCATGCAATGAATGCTTTTCAAAGATATTATAATGAGGATGATAAAAAGATTGCAAATGGATTCACCTTATTTATGACCTACCGTTTGGGTTACCAGGTTAAACTATTTAAAAACCGTTTCTTTATAGAACCATCTGTCGGTTTGACTCATTGGCCTGTAAAAACGAATACGCCACAATCTTTTAAAGAAAAGGAAAGTAAATGGCCGGGATACTTTGGTTTTGAACCCGGACTTCATTTTGGGTTTAATTTTTAATTGATCTGTTAACTAAAAGTATTTTTCGCTCACTCCTGCAAAACAGCCATGGTTCGTGTATACACGAACCATGGCTGTTTTAAAATTCACCTCTCAGGTCTTTCAAAAAACTGAACTGTTTTTTGTTATGCTCATAAAATGATGCAGATGAATACTTGTAGCTGCAAGGATCGGCAGCCAGTTGCCAACGTCCTGCGAGCGGATTGTTGTGGAGATAATCCAGCTTTTGATAAGCTATTTGCCGGTTGTAAAGCTGAATCGCCAGGGAGTCGCGTTTCCAGAATTGATATTTTTTATTGGCGGTATTTACCATAAATGGCAATAGCCTGGCAGGGTTCTCACAGGTAAGTTTGTGTTTGAATTCCTGCGCGGTATGTTTTAGAAACGAATGATGCGGACGTTGCTTTCCGTTCATTTTATTTAATCGCCATATAAAATGAACATGATTGGGCATTACTACGAAAGCAAATATATCCACCAGGTTTTTTTCGCTGAGGTAACAAAGAGAGTTAATAACAATCTTCTTGTAAGTATCGTCCAGCAGTAATTTGTTCCATTGGTGAATAGTTGCCGTCCAGAAGTAAATCTCTTCCATTTCCATATAAGAGTTCCGCCGAGGTGACGGTAGGATTTTATTCATCATCGGGCGAAATTATTCCTGGCAATAAATATGTCAATGTGAAAATGACGTTCAGCAGATGAGGCTTTCCTTGACAGGACGTTTAGATGGAACTTTTCCTCCCTTGGTTCGTGTGTACACGAACCAAGGGTTTGGGGGTGATTTTTCTTCAGGTGGGCGAACGTTTCCCTCCCTGGTTCGTGTATACACGAACCAGGGGTTTGGGGGTGATTTTTCTTCAGGTGGGCGAACGTTTTCCTTCCATGGTTCGTGTATACACGAACCATGGGTTTGGATGGGATGATTTTTTTTTAAGGTAGGCGAACGTTTTCCCCCCATGGTTCGTGTATACACGAACCATGGCTTTGGACGGGAAATTTTACCTACTCACGACTGATCGTAATTTGATATTTTTGCGCCCTAACACGTTTGTATGCCCGATACTTTTTTTTACGGCACCGACCGGCTCACTTCCAGCAAAGCTATCGCTATTGCCCGCGGCCAGCTCAAAGCCAGCCTCAATGACGAAGCTACCGCACGCGTACTCGCCAGCCAGGGTGAAGTAGCTCAGATCGTCAGCACCGGCCGCACCGTCTACGGCGTCAATACCGGCTTCGGAATCCTTGCCAATAAGCCTATTTCAGAAGAAGATACCGCCACACTTCAATACAAGATCCTGCAAAGCCACAGCGTGGGAGTAGGCGAACCTATCGCTCCGGAAGTGTCGAAGCTCATGCTCATTACCAAAGTGCAATCTCTTGCACAAGGGTACAGCGGGGTGCAATTGTCCACTTTACAAAGGATCATCTGGCATATCGACAACGACATTATTCCCGTAGTGCCAAGCCAGGGAAGCGTCGGCGCTTCCGGCGATCTGGCCCCTCTGGCACATCTCTTCCTTCCACTTATTGGTTTGGGTGAATGCTGGGTTAATGGCGAAAAGAAAAAGACTGCCCGGGTGTTGCAACAAAACCAATTATTGCCAATCCAACTTGGTCCTAAGGAAGGACTGGCACTGATCAACGGCACGCAATTCATTCTTTCCTTCGCCGTAAAAGCGGTGCAACGGATGCATAATTGCCTTGAGGCTGCCGATATCATCGGCGCCATGACGCTTGAAGCCCTGACAGGTACCAACGCACCGTTCGACGAACGCCTGCACAAACTCCGGCCTTATGCCGGCAACCGGCTCGTAGCACAACGCCTGCGCCTGATCCTGCGTGATTCTGCCATTATGCAAAGCCATGTGGACTGCGGACGTGTACAGGACCCTTACAGCCTCCGTTGCATGCCGCAGGTACACGGTGCCAGCCGCACAGCCTGGTTTCATTTAAAAGAATTGACCGAAACGGAACTTAACGCCGTTACTGATAACCCGATCATTTTTTCCGCAACAGATACCATCAGCGGTGGAAACTTCCACGGGCAACCACTCGCGCTGCCACTCGATTATGCCTGCTTTGCCGCAGCAGAGATCGGTAATATTTCCGATCGCCGTTGTTATTTGCTGCTGGAAGGCAAATGGGGTTTGCCGATGTTGCTCATGAAAGATGTAGGATTGAACAGCGGCTTCATGATCCCGCAATACACCACTGCTGCTTTGGTAACGGAAAACAAAACACTTTGCTTTCCTGCAAGCGCCGATAGTATTCCTACTTCACTCGGACAGGAAGACCATGTGAGCATGGGCAGCATCAGCGGGCGCAAACTCAACCAGGTGCTTGATAACCTCGAAAATATCCTGGCGATCGAATTGCTCAGCGCCTGCCAGGCGATTGAATTCCGCCGTCCGCATCGCAGCAGCGAAGTGCTCGAGTTTGCACATGACCTTGTGCGCAACTACGTAAGCTTTGCCGAGGAAGACCGCATTTTTGCTGAAGACATCAACCTGGTGGCAGGATTGATCAAAGATTTTTCTTTCGTGGAAAAAGTAGACGCCTTTACTGCCGCGCGCGATATCCGGCTCAACGAAGGGTATGCCGAATTTACCTATTAATAAAAATCATTCATCCGATAAACAGTTTACTATGTCTTACGATCCGGTTAAATATAAAACACCCACGGGGTCCACGCTCACTACCAAAGGCTGGGTGCAGGAAGCGGCACTCCGCATGTTGCTCAACAACCTCGATCCCGAAGTGGCCGAACGTCCGGATGAATTAATAGTGTACGGCGGCCGCGGTAAAGCTGCGCGCAACTTCGAGGCACTCGACAAGATCATCGCCAGCCTGAAGTCATTGGAAAATGATGAAACATTGCTGATACAATCCGGCAAACCCGTCGGCATTCTTCGAACCCATCCCGATGCACCACGTGTTTTGTTATCCAATTCCCAATTGGTGCCTAAATGGGCTACCTGGGAACATTTCGATATGCTGGAGAAAAAGGGATTGATGATGTACGGTCAGATGACCGCCGGCAGTTGGATTTATATTGGCAGCCAGGGCATCGTACAAGGAACCTACGAAACCTACGGAGCCGCGGCCGACAAACATTTCGGCGGTACACTCAAAGGCACATTGAATGTAACGGCCGGTCTCGGTGGAATGGGTGGTGCCCAACCACTCGCCATTACCATGAATGAAGGAGTGGCACTCATCGCCGAAGTGGAAGGCTGGCGCATCGATAAACGCATCGAAACACGCTACCTCGATGAAAAATTCACCGATATCGACGCAGCCATCGATCAGGCTTTGCTTTACAAACAAAAAGGGGAAGCACGCAGCATCGGTGTCCAGTGTAATGCCGTACACCTGCTGGAAAGATTGATTGAGAGAAAAATCATTCCCGATACTTTAACGGACCAGACCTCCGCGCACGATCCGCTGATCGGGTACTGGCCGCATGAACTGAGCTACGAACAGGCAACTGAATTACGCAAGATCAATCCCGATGAATATGTTGCATTGGCTTATAACAGCATGGTGAAACATGTAGAGCTGATGCTGGAATTGCAAAAGCTGGGCGCGATTACGTTTGATTATGGCAACAATATCCGCGCACGCGCGCAGGAAAAAGGTGTGGCCAATGCATTCGATTTTCCCGGTTTTGTTCCGGCTTATATCCGCCCGCTTTTCTGCGAAGGCAAAGGCCCTTTCAGATGGGCGGCTTTGAGCGGCGATCCTGCTGACATTGCCGTTACCGATGAAGTAATCGGCAATTTATTCCCTGATAACAAAGGCCTCCAACGCTGGTTGCGCCTCGCCAAAGAAAAGATTGCGTTTCAGGGTTTGCCTGCACGTATCTGCTGGCTCGGACAAGGAGAAAGAGAAAAAGCCGGTCTTGCTTTTAATGAATTGGTACGCACCGGCCGCGTAAAAGCTCCAATTGTGATCGGCCGGGATCACCTCGATACAGGCTCAGTAGCAAGTCCCAACCGGGAAACCGAAGCCATGCTCGATGGCAGCGACGCCGTGGCCGACTGGCCATTGCTGAATGCATTGGTCAATACGGCTGGCGGCGCCTCATGGGTGAGTCTTCACCACGGCGGCGGGGTAGGCATGGGCTATAGCATTCATGCAGGGATGGTAATTGTAGCGGATGGCACAGCCGAAGCCGATGCACGACTTGCCCGCGTATTGCGAAACGATCCGGGGATGGGCGTTATCCGCCATGCCGATGCAGGTTATGACATTGCGAAGGAAACCGCGAAGAAACACGGACTAACTATCTGATATATAACAACTACCATCTATTAAAAATGAACAAAAAACGAATTCTCTGGATCACTGCATTATGCTTAAGTTTATTTGCTTCCTGCACAAAAGATACTGCAGCAAATGAATCACCAGAACCTCCGGATCCACCTCCACCTCCGGCTGCAGTGGATAATGAAAAAGTGGCCGCGATTGTGGTGAGTACAGTCGTCGATATTCCAATATTGCCCTATTCCGCGACGAGTTTCAGCGTATATGATACATCGGGCACACGCCAGTGGAATGTTACATTTGACAAGCAGATTTATCCGCCGGTGATAACCAACGGTAAAGTAGTTGCGGTGTCTGAATATGAACTGCGGGGATATGATCTGAAAACGGGAGCATTGTTGTGGTCTAACTCTTCAAATGGTTACAGACTGGTCAATGATGTTGTTTCCCGAAATGATACCGTCATCTGCTCAACGTTGTACGGTACCCGGGCGTATCTAGCCGCCTATAGCGCCATCGATGGGAACTTACTATTTTCTACTCACATTCCGGCGCAGTCGGGTTACGGATTTAATAAAATGGCCTGGCATGAAAACGCGGTTTACTTTACTTTGTATGATGGACCATACAGTACAAAATTTGTTAAGTACAATACGCAGTCTAAATCTATCGAGTGGGAGCAGTTTCAACAGACCATTAACGTTACAGACTTTGGTAACGCAATTGTTGCAGGAGACCTTATGGTGACTGTGGGCGGTGGCAGTATTGGGGCATTGAATAAACACACAGGATCAGTGGCCTGGAATAAACGTGGTCAATTTTCAAGACCATTCTCTGAGAATGGGCGAATCATCGCGCTGGACAGTAGTAAGATATTGAAATCCATCGATCCGGTGAACGGCGGCATGATTCAAAGATGGCCGGTTGCCGATAATCTTGGTTTATCTATTTGGCGCTATACTATCTACAATAAAAAAGCCTACCTGTACAATATTCATAACAACAGTTATTATCTAACTGCTTTTAATATGGGAGAGAATACACAGGTGTGGAAAACGGACGTATACCCAGGAGGAGGACTCAATATTAAATATGGCGGCAATAAATTGTTCTTATATGGTTCGGACGAAAACGGCCGAAATGGTTTTAGTATTTACAACGCAGCTACCGGTGTATTGCAAAAGCACGTGGATATTGAAGACAGGTATATGAATTCTTTGTCATTAATAATGTCTTCAGGGCGAATAGGGTACTGATACGGACCTTATTAACATAACAGCCGGCTAATCTAACAAAGCCGGCTGTTTGCTTTCTATCTCAACTAAAACTAATCAACTTGTTTTTTACGCGTTGCTTCCGCAATCGTATTCATGCGTACAATGAATAACAGCAAGGCTACCAGCAATCCTACTGCCATTAAATAGATCAGGAACATGCCATAGTCCCGCTGCAGAGAGGGCGGCAGATAGTGTGTTTCGAGTTTTGATGGTTTTACGAACGGCGCATCACTTTCTTTTTGGGTACTGGCATTGATGTATTCAACGATGCTTTTGATGTTGTCGGAAGTAAGATCAGCATGATCGGGCATCACCACCTGGTTGAACTGATGATAGATCGCTACCGCATCTTTATCGCCGCTTTTGATCAGGGCCTGCGATGATTGTACAAATTTTACGATCCAGTCCATAGAGCGGCGCTGATCAACACCGGCCAGCGCAGGACCCGTGAGTATACGGTTTACATTGTGACAGGCTGCACAACGACTTACAAATATCGTCTTGCCATCTTCGACGGGATTGGCATAGAGCCCTCCTCCGGAGATGATCAGCAGAAAGGCAACAAGCAGGGATCTATTTTTCATGTTTCAGTTTTTTAATGTCAGTTATGAGTTGGGCTACTTCGGTATCACTGGTGCCGTCATAATATCCTCTTATACGCTGTTGCTTATCCAGGAGTACCAGTTTTTCACTGTGAATAAAGTCATTCGGCCCGCCATCGCCATCGGTGGCTACTACGAGAAAGCTGTTGCGCGCGAGTGCGTAGATTGATTTTTTATCGCCTGTGAGCAGGTCCCATTGATGCGTATCGAGCCCGAACCGGTGCGCATAAGTGGCCAATTGCGCACTGCTGTCATTTTCCGGGTCAACTGTAAAAGAACTGATCCATACGCCCGCATCGTCGGAGAAGGCTTGTTGCACCTGGCGCAGATGGGTCGTCATCTTCGGACAAATGACCGGGCAATGCGTGAAGAAGAAATTCGCCACCACGATCTTTCCATTCCATCGATCCTGCGTTATGGTTTCACCTTTTTGATTCTGCAGTGCAAACGCCGCAATCCTGTGGTCTTCTTTGCCGAATATGGGAAGGGTTTCCCATTTGCGTTCGTACAGGTTCACCATCGCGTATACCGTAAAGGGCAGCGCAAAGACGATCAGGATAAAGAGCCGGATGGTTGTGTTCTTTTTCATGGTTTAACCGTTTCAGTTTTATTCTCAAGCGGCATCGGGTTGTCGATATTGTACCTTGGCGCACCGGGGCCGCTGTTTTTATTTACATTGATCAGGGCAGGTATATAAGCCAGTAGAATGATCACGATCATGGCTGCCAGCCAGGGTTTGAAACGATCGAAAAGCGGTACACGTTTTTCATCATGAAATGCTTCGGCGACGGGAATATCCAGTTGGCCTTCTTCGGTTTTCTTTTTGAAAATGGTGCCGAAGAATACGACTACGAACAACATACCGGCAAGGAACATGATGACTCCGCCGAGCAGGGCGATGGTGGTAGTGGGTACCCAGTCGGGGCGGAACTGCGCGCTTTCGGGATTCAGGTAAGAGATACCGAGATTGGTACGGCGTGGTTCACCTCTCAATCCTCCCCAGCTCATACCGAAGGAAAAAATCAGCATGCCAATCATCCAGAGATAGGGAATGATCGCATTCACCGAGGGCATGAATATTTTTTTACCACTCATGCGGGCATACAGGTATAAACTCATTCCCACAATACCGAGGAACACCGGCCCCGCAACGGTCATGTGAAAGTGACCGGGCAACCAGGCTGTATTGTGTATCACATTGTTGAGCGAGTAAGAAGAGTTGATAATACCGGTTACGCCCCCGAAAATAAACAGGATCAAACCGCAGATGAAATAGCCAAAGAGGAATTTGTCTTTGTTCAGGTACGGCAGTTTCGCCATCCATCCGAATAATCCTTTCGCACCGCGCTTGCGGCCTGCATATTCGAGCGAAGCGGCAATCGTGAATGCTGTGATAAAACTCGGAATGGCTACACCATAGGTCAGCAAACCGTGGAAGAATTTCACACCACGTGTGATGGTAGGGTCGCTGTATTGGTGGTGAACGCCAACGGGAATGGAAAAAATGAGAAACAGAAATAAAGCAATGCGTCCTGCGAGATCGGAATAGAGCTTGCCACCCGCCACCTTCGGCAGGATGGTGTAGAACATGATATAAGCCGGCAACAACCAGAAATAAACCAATGCATGTCCGAAGAACCAGAAAAGTGTTCGGGCCAGGTTCACATTCACCGTTTTGGTCCAGCCCATTGACCAGGGTATTAACAATACCAATACTTCATAGGCTACGGCCAGTGTACACATGAACCAGATGATGAAGTTGATGAGCGTTCCCAATACCGCCAGTGGCGTTTTGGTTTCGGGATGCTCTTTTTTCCAGGCATTGTACATGCGTACCCAATCGAACAACGGCACCCATGACCCGACAATCAGCAGGGCGGCACCAAGATAGAATAATGGATGGGCCTTCAGTGGGGGGTAAAAAGTATAGAGTACCGATGCTTTACCCATCAGCATCGTTGCCGCAGCCAGCAACACACCGGTGAGCATCAGCCAGAAGCTGAGCCACATCAGTTTTTTGTTGGGTTCTTTTTTGAAATAAAAAGCCATGGTCGCATGACCAAACGCCACGGCAAAAAAGGTGGTCAGCACCAGCGCGTTGATTACGCCGTGAAGGGTGAGTCCCTGGTAGTAATCCAGTTTCAGGAAGGAAGTCTGGTGCAATACGCCCGCCCTGTACACGGTCTGCATTAATCCGTGATATATACCGATGATCAGCAAGGCTACCGGTATCGCCAGTTCGAGGTAAATAATCCGTTTGAAAGTTTTGCTTACTTGCATAAATCATCGTTTTATTTGGCAGTAGGATAGTTGACAATAACCTGGGCACGCATGTTTTGATGACCCACTCCGCAATACTCATGGCATACGATATCATACACGCCGGGTTTGTCAAATTTTACGGTGGTCTTATTGATGGAGCCATAAACGGCCATCATGTTTACATTCTTCTGCGCAATGTTGAACCCGTGAACCACATCTTTGGAAGTGAGATAAAAATCCACTTCGCTGCCGACGGGTACATAGATTTCACCCGGTTCAAATTGCCACATGGAAGCCACTGAAAACACCTGGTAGGTAGTTGAATCGATTTTGTTGATTTTGGGTTCGGTATACACCTTGTTATAAGGAAGACACTCAGGCAGGTCTGTCTGGTATTTGTTTTTCGCATACAACAGCGAAAAAATAAACAGCCCGATAACAGAAAGTGTGATGATCAGCACCCGTTTTTCAAATTTGTCAATTTTCATAAAAAAAATTTAGCTGCGTTCGATCATGAGGGAATAGATGCCATACCAGAAGAGGAGGGAGAGCACAACCAGTGCGATAAAAAAGGCCATCGCTCCTTTTGGGGTGAATTTTTCTTTCTTTTCTTGGGGTTCCATGTGTATTGATTTGATTGCCCGGCAAAACTACCTGTCCGCTTTTTACACACTGATGACATGACGCTCCTGACGAACTGATTTATATCAGGCAGACTGCATGACATAAATCAGCCGATGCCATTAGCGGATACTTTTCTTTTACAGTTCAAACGGATGGATATTATGTTTTTACAGGATAATGCTATTACCGGGGAGACGGTTGTAAGAGATATTGTGCAGGCTGATTATCGGACGGCGGCGGTGTTTGATGCATATGGCATCGACTACTGCTGCGGGGGAAGATGGCCCGTTTCTTCCGCCTGCCTGATGAAAGGCGTTCAGCAGGATGAACTACTCGATAAACTCCGGCAGGTAACCCGGACGCTCACTTTGTCTACGACACATGCGTTCGAAGAATGGGATATCGATTTCCTGATCGATTATATCCGGCGCGTGCATCATACTTATCTGCGTAATAATTTGCCACCACTGAGTGAGGCCCTGGACCGTTTTGCCGGCAAACACCGGAATAAATACGCGTACATACCCGCCCTGGAGGAACTATTCATGCGCTTCAGCACCGAAACCCTGCAGCACATTAAACAGGAAGAAGAAGTATTGTTCCCATACATCCTCCAGGTAGCGCATGCTTATGCCGATAAAGATTCGCTGGCAACCTTACTGGTTAAAACACTCCGAAAACCCCTGCCGCCGGTGATGGAACAGGAACATGCTATTTTCAGCAACTACCTCCTGCCGGTCCGGGAACTTACATCGTTGTATACGCCACCGGAAAACGCGTGCACCAGTCACCGCGTGCTGTTCGGACGCCTTCGGGAACTGGACAATGATCTGTCGCAATACCTCTATCTTGAGACGTCGATTCTTTTCCCGCGGATCATCAATATGGAAAAGGAATTACTGGGGACTTGAAAGGCACCTGAATTTTCACTACCTTAAGCGCCCGGAGAAGACCCAACTATGGCGGCAGACATTACCCATTTACATTCACTTTTTGAGAACGCAACAGAAGGCATTATCCTGACCAATGGTAAAGGGCAGATCATTCTTGTGAACCCTGCTGCCTGCCGCATGTTTGATTACCGCCCGGAAGAAATTACCGGTCAGCCCATAGAAATACTGATACCCGACAGCGTACGTTCGCATCACCACGAACTGCGGGATGGGTTTTACCATAAACCGTCCAACCGCGTAATGGGCCACGGCCGCGACCTTTACGGCAGAAAAAAAGGGGGTACCGATCTACCCGTAGAAGTAAGCCTCAGTTATTACCACCAGCAGGAGGAAATGTTCGTGATCGCTTTTATCGTCAACATCACGCGACGCAAAGAGATTGAACAGAACATGGTGCGGCAGCAGAAAGAACTCGAACTCATCAGCAACGAGATCCGCATACTGAATGCGGAACTCGAAGCAAAGGTGGAAGAACGGACACTCATTCTCAAAGAAGCCTTACAGCGGTTGGAACAATCACAGGTGGAATTGAACGAAGCCCTCGACAAAGAACGGCAATTGAATGAAATTAAAAGCCGTTTCGTTTCCATGGCCTCCCACGAATTCCGCACACCATTAAGCACCGTGCTGTCATCAGCGTCGTTGCTCGGTAAGTATACAACCACAGATGAGCAGGACAAACGCACCAAACACATCGAGCGGATCAAAAGTTCGGTTAAGCAACTCAATGACATACTCGAAGACTTCCTGTCACTGGGTAAACTGGATGAGGGAAAAGTGCATACGCAATTGACGAAATTCGATCTGCGTCATTCGCTGGAAGAATTAACAGAAGAATTAAAGCCATTACTTAAAGACCAACAATTTTTCGACTTGCAATACCAGGGGCCTGATCATTTCTGCTCCGATGAAAAGCTGGTGAAAAATATTCTCACCAACCTGATCACCAACGCGATCAAATTTTCGGGTGAAAAAGAAGGGATTCGTATCGAAGCGATAACGGATGAGCTACAGGCAACCGTGCGTGTAACCGATAAAGGCATCGGTATTGCACAGGAAGACCTGGAACATTTGTTCTCCAGTTTTTTCCGCGGTGCCAATGCTGTCAACATCCAGGGTACGGGTCTGGGATTGCATATCGTGCGCCGTTACCTAGACCTGATTGGCGGCGATATAACGGTAGACAGTAAACTGGGTGAAGGCTCCTGCTTTTCGATCACTTTCTTAAATCATAAATCCACATGATGAAATCTGTATTGGTCATTGACGATAACCAGGGCATCCGCGAAAACACAGCCGAAATCATGGAACTCGCCGGTTATAAAACATTTACCGCTGAAAACGGCAAAAAAGGAGTGGAACTGGCCGTTCGCGAAAAGCCGGACGTGATCATCTGTGATATCATGATGCCCGAACTCGACGGTTATGGCGTGCTGCACCTGCTACGCAAAAATCCGGACACCAGTCATATTCCTTTTATTTTCCTTACCGCAAAAACAGAACGCAGCGATCTGCGGAAAGGCATGGAAATGGGAGCCGACGATTATGTAACCAAGCCATTCGACGAAATAGAATTGCTCAATGCGGTAGAGATACGACTAAAGAAAGCGGAAGTATTGCAGCAGCGATATGCCGCTTCAGCGGAAGGCGTAAACAGCTTCCTCGATGATGCGCGCAATGCCGGTATGATGGGTAGCCTGACATCGCAATACAACACAGAACCTTACATGCGCAAACAAACCCTTTACCAGGAGGGAAAGCGCCCGCGTTTTCTATATTACCTGGTGAAAGGGAAAGTGAAGGCTTTCCGTACACACGAGGACGGAAAAGAATACATCACCGATATGTTCAGTGAAGGCGATTTCATGGGTTACTCCTCCCTGCTCGAGGATAAAAATTACGATCACTCGGCCGTCGTACTCGAAGACGCGGAGGTGATGCAGGTGCCGCGGGAAGATTTCCTGCAAATGGTATATGGCGATATCAACGTGGCCACAAAATTCATCCGGATTATTACGCAGAACGTAAAGGAAAAGGAGGCCAGGCTGTTGAATCTTGCTTACAGCTCACTTCGCAAGCGCGTGGCCAATGCGCTGGCCGATCTGCACGATAAATATGCCAGCGGTCATAAAGACACGGTTATCGATATTTCAAGAGAAGATATAGCACATTATGTGGGCACGGCCACCGAGTCGCTCATCCGCACGCTCAGTGATTTTAAAGCAGAGAAATTGGTGGAAATCAGGGAGGGCAAGATCCGGGTGACGGATGCGGATAAGCTGAGGAATTTGTTGTATTGATAGAGAGGGAAGGTGTAAGGTGTAAGGGGTAAGGCGTAAGGTAATAGGTGATATACTACTGGCCTCCATGGTCTATTCAAAATTGCCGATTGACGATTCACGATTGACTCCCGAGGCTTCGGGATCACCAACCACAATTGACAATTGACCATTGACCATTCACCATTCACGATTCACCATTCAACTTAGTTCTCCAACTCCCTTCCATGCGTATCCTGTTTATCCAATGTCCAGCCATCGGTCATGGTGGTTTCGAGCCATAACTGCCCCGACTTACGTGAAACCTGCGCATCCACTCCAAGTTCCTTTGTCAAAAGATTCTCCAATTCCGCTACGGTCATGTAGCGGTTCACATCAATAAACGCTTCCTCTTTTTTCATGCCGGCATCGGCAAGACTGCTGCCATGCATTAAATGTCTTTTCAGTCCCTTGCTCCCGGTCTGCGGATAAAACTCCAGCTTCAGGAACGGGAATTCCTGGCTGAACGCCTCCTGAATTTCGTGAATAGTCTTGCTGCGCAAAAATCTTAACCGCATAAAAAATGGTATTTACAAACAAAAATAAACAGTCGTATCACCGGAATCCATGATGCTGTACGTTCCGGTTATGAGAATGATCAGCCTTGCAGTTTGCGTAAATCAGTCGTGCAAAGGTGACAGGTCATGAAAAAAAGCGGACGGATAGAGCAATTTTGTGGTCTAAACAGGACAACAAT
Organism: Terrimonas ferruginea DSM 30193; assembly: GCF_000425585.1. GTDB lineage: Bacteria > Bacteroidota > Bacteroidia > Chitinophagales > Chitinophagaceae > Terrimonas > Terrimonas ferruginea. Next base: position 31,447 of record NZ_AUDS01000026.1, on the reverse strand, counting down.
GAAAACTCTTCAGCATCCCATCGTTTTGCAAGACAGCGTACAAAGAACCAGCATCATCCGCCGTTTTTTTGATTGGGCGGGAGCACAGCAGAAAAACCGGATTGCCTGGCTGGCTGTTATGCTCATGGGGCATGCCTGTGTGCTTACACCGCTTACATTGTTTTTCATCATGTATTCCGGAAACAATTTGGCGCTTTGGCCGTTTGCCATGGTAGCCATGGTGCTGGTACTGATCACCAACCTTTCGGCACAACCCACTAAAATTACTATCCCGGTATTTTTCCTCAGTATCTTGCTGGATGTAATCATTATCGTAGATTGCATTATCAATCTGGCGAAGCCCGCCTGAGGATAACAATCTATTTTGAAAAAGATTCTTCAATATATCTGCGGGCTCCTGCTATTGGCGGGAGCTTTTGCATTCAACGGCTGCCGTACCGGACGTGTGAATACTTCCTGGCAAACAGGAGAAACCTTCAAAGCTGCACAACGCGTATTAGTCATTGCCATACTGCCTCCCGACGATACCGCGGCTCGCCGCGTCGCTGAAAAGGAAATGGTCGCCCTGTTGCAGGAACGCGGCTATTACGCCATATCAGCGGTGGAGAAATACGGACAGAACGGGCTGGACGAAAGCCACGAAGGAGTTTTGTATAAGGAATTGAAAAGCGACGGTATCGATGCCGTACTCACCGTTGCGCGGATTCCGCAGAACCGCGAAGACAGGTGGAAAGAAACGATGACCGTTTACCCGAACAGTTATTATTACAAACGCATAAAAAGCTACCGCACGCTTTTCGCCCAACCCGGCGAAGGCCGCCGTCCTTTTTTCTGGGAAGGCATACTCTTCGATCTTTCCAGTCTTCAGGCATTAAGCGTGTTACGTTCCCCCGCCATGGGCAAACCTCCGGCAACACAACCTTCGCCTGAGCTGCTGAAACGTTTCATGAACAAAATGCAAAAACAGAAAACACTGCAACGCAAAGCTGCTCCGGTAGGATACAAAGCGTTCTGATTTTCGTGAGAACAATCAGTTTTCCCAATAACCCCTGTCATAGATTCAGATAGTGAGGCGGAATAAATTTGGTAAAATGTTACCGAATGAAAAAGATCCTGCTCGCACTGGATGCATTGAGCCCGGACAAGGCTGCTGTCGACTTTGCCTGCTATCTGGCGGCATTGACGGATTCCCTGCTTACCGGCGTATTTCTGGAAAACCTGGTCGCCGACCAGGAGCCTGTTTTGAAAAAGACGGCCGGCGCAGCCTATATTAAATGGGACATCGATAAAGATTCAAAGGAATACAAGGAGAAATGCACAAAAACGGAAGCGCATATCGCCGAATTTGAACGCGCCTGTTATGTGCATAATGTAAGGTTCAGTATACATCGCGATGAAGGAACGCCGGTAGCAGAAGTGATCCGCGAAAGCCGGTATGCCGATGTGCTCATTGTCGATGCCGATACTTCTTTTAACAAACGATACGAAGGAGTGCCTTCCGGCTTCGTGCGGGAATTGCTCAGAGATGCCGAATGCCCGGTAATCATTGCGCCCGGCGATTTCTACAGCATCGACGAACTTATTTTCACCTACGACAATTCGAAGTCTGCTGCCTTTGCTATGAAACAATTCACCTATCTCTTTCCCGCGCTGTCAGATAAAAAGGTGACCGTTTTACAAGTAAATAAAAGCGGAGCATGGCAGGAAGACGAAAAAGCCGGTCTGCGCGGCTGGCTGCAGCATAATTATTCCTCTATCGGCTTCCAGGCATTGAAAGGAGATGAGCAAGATGCATTGTTTTCGTTTTTATCCGGAAGGAAAAATGCATTTGTTATAATGGGCGCCTATGGCCGAAATGCCCTGTCGAGGTTTTTTCGGGAGAGTACCGCGGATCTTATAATAAAAGTTATCACGCGCCCGCTCTTTATTGCTCATCTTTAAAAATAAACTGAATCATGCGTAAAATCATTGCCGCATTCGACGGTCTCCGGTATTCGTCTTCCACCAGGGATTTTGCCATCCATTTTTGTAAGGAAACAAAAGCCCACCTGGTAGGCGTGTTTCTTGACGATATAATGCGTACCAGTTACCGGATTTCAGACGCGGTATCCGGGGAGGGTACAACGGATGACCGGCTGGGAAAACTTAATAAAAAAGATCAGCGTATGCGCGAAGCATCATCCGCCGATTTTGCTATTAAAGCAAAAGAAGAAGGGCTGAGTTTTTCGATACACCACGATTATAATGTGGCCATCCGCGAACTGTTGCATGAAACGATGTATGCGGATATGCTCATAATAGATGGTCATGAAACGCTGACGAATTATGCAGAACCTGTTCCCACGGATTTTATCCGGGATCTTCTTTCCAATGCGCAATGCCCGGTAGTGGTAGTGCCCGTGCAGTTTAAGCCGGTATCAAAGCTGATCTGGCTGTATGATGGTCAGCCGACTTCCGTACATGCCATGAAAATGTTTTGCTATGTATTACCCGAGTTTGCAGGTTATCCCGTTGAAGTGATTACAGTGAAAGCCGCCGGCAAACCTGCGTACATGAATGACCATAAGTTAGTGCGTGAATGGCTGAAGCGCCATTGTCCCAAAGCTGCGTTCACCGTACTCAAAGGCGATGCGGAAACAGCTATCGCACAATACCTGAAATCGGTAAGGGAGCAGCCGCTTGTCATTCTCGGCGCTTACCGCCGTAATACGGTTTCGAGATGGTTCCGGCCCAGCATGGCCGACAACCTTATCCGCAACCTGAAGCTTCCCGTTTTCATTGCTCACAACAAATAAGTGGTATGCGTATACTGTCAGGAAGCTACAATACGTCACAGCCGGCAAGGCCTTTCATTTTTCCAGTATTTTTCGCTCCGTAAATGATCTGGAATACGCCCAGGCTTATAAAGATCAGGTGTAACCAACTGAATCCCCGGATCATGATTACCTGGACAATGATCCAGCCAACAAGCAAGACCCCCGCCATCAGCGTCCGGCGGCCGGCGCTTGTAAGGTTGCTGAGACCGGCAAGCAAGGCAGTTAACTGGCTGCCCCCGATCACCAAAGCCAGTATTAAACCCGGGATAAAGAAATTGTCGAATGGTGATGTCTTCAGGAGGAAAAGCGGAAGCCCGATAGCCGAGCCATCGGGCCAGGTAACGAGCAGGCCGCCGCAGATAAGTGCAGACAACCCGGTAACAGCTTCCGATATCAACACCAATTTTTTCACAAAAAAATTACGTGGCGAAATAATAATCCTGGTTTGTCCGTTCGAACCGGCCGCTTTTCTCAACAACCTGGATACGGAAAATAATTCCATCAACGGCATCATTGTCTCCGGCGCTAAAAGGCCAGTCATTTCCCAGGTGTGTGGTTTCGCTGCTCCGTATGGGCAATACGCGTTTGTGAAGCCATGTCAGGGCTTCGTTACGTTCGTCAACTGCCTCCAGCTCCTCGTAAATGCCCTGTATCACCACACTCTGCCAATTGGCATGATTGCGGGTGTTTTCGGCTTCAAAACAAACATGCGGATTTTTCCGCATCATCTGTATTTTCAGCCCTTCCTGCGAACGGCAATAAACATACCGGCCATCGTAAGCGAAACTGATCGGTACTACATAACAACGGTTGTCGACGCAGCATCCGATGCGGCCGATCACCTGGTGATTGAGCAAACTTTCAACTTCTTCTTCGTTAAGATGTCCGATCATGTTATTTTTTTTTAGTTTGAAAAATGTTCAACGCCTGCATTTTATCACGACGAAGGAGCCCTCTCCGTAGCCGGACCGGGGCTGCTGCACGCCGGTGATCGTGTGCAGGTGACCAAATAATGTTTGGTAGAAATTCAACTGCTGAAATCCTGCCTGGTTCAACAGTGTTTGTACTTCTTCTGCCGTATACAAACGGGCACAGGCGCGAAATGAGCCCTCCGAAAGATGCGCTTCATAATGCGATGCGAGCTCGCTGTTGCGATCGATAAAAGACAGTATCAGCGTACCGCCGGGTTTCAGTACCCTGTGCGCTTCGTTTAATGCGCGTGGCACGTCTTTGACATGACTTATGCAACCATTCATCAATATCACGTCGGCCTGCTCATTTTCGTAAGGAAGGTCTTCCGCAAGGCCCGGTATTGTGGCCACCGGAATTTGTTCCGCCGGCGTTTCCAGGCCGGTAGGGGTTTGCAGTCCTTCGTGTACGCACAGCGCCGCCGCCAGCCTGCCCGATACGGTGCCTATTTCCACTGAAATAAGTTGCTCCCCGCGAGGCCATACCTCTTTTATAGCCAGCAATTTACTCTGGAACACAGCCGGATACTGGTCGATCCAGCGGTCGTATTGTTCGATGATAATATCAGGGGATGATGTAAGCAATTTTTTTGTTTAAAAGTAGGTTGGTCTAACGCTGTTTCCCATGAGAGAGGTCAGCCGGTGTTATGATGTTTGCATACAGGAAATTGATCAAGTTCATTACCGGGGTTGAGTAAGGTCGTTGTAAAGAGCAGGAAAGGAGAATAGATTCGTACTGTAATTTTTTCTTCATCAAATAAACAGTATTTGTATGGCCACAAAGGAACTGACGAAAACAAGCGGTGAGACGCCGGGCTTGTTGACTGACTTTTTCAAACCATGGAATGAGTGGTTTCAAAAAGATTTTTTTCTTCCGGCCCGGGTATTATCTGTGCCGGCTGTTAATATCGTTGAGACTTCCGATGCCTACGAGGTATCGCTCGCCGCACCGGGTATGGAAAAGGAAGACTTTCAAATAAACGTTGAAGGCAACCTGCTCACTATCCTGGCGGAAAAGGAAGTAACAAAGGATGAAAAAGAAAAGAAGTTTACAAGGAAAGAGTACAGCTATTCTTCCTTCAGCCGGTCATTCAATCTGCCTGATGCGGTAAACAAGGATAAGATCGACGCCAGGTATGAAAACGGGGTGTTACATCTGCTGCTTCCGCGCAACAAGGAAGCACGGCAGTCTGCAGCAAAAAAGATCGCTGTAAATTGATCAGTACACAGACTGCATTGCCCGCCATTGTAAAATGACGGGCCTTTTTTCATCATATAGCTTTTAAATCACTGGTTATGGATAGTGCGTTATCAGACGAAGTCAATCATTGGAAACTGCAGGTGATGCTTTTGCAGAGTGAGAACATGCAGTTTAAACACCAGGTAAGTGAACTGGCACAGGGTGATATTTCAGGAGCGCAACTGATGAACCTGGAAGATTTTCTCAGCAAGTTGATCCGCAAAGATGAAGGTATCTTGTTGCTGAAACAGGATATACAGACGTTCGAAAGGCAATTGAACGCCGCCGGAGGGCAGATGTCCGATCCCGAGATCAAAAATTCAGCTGACCGTATACGGACGGAACTCGACAAACTGCATTATCAGTTTGCCCTTTTAAAAGAAAATTTTGTTTCTCATTTCAGCAACGAATAAGTATGTGGATCAAATCGCTCTTTTTATATGTCCTGCTATTATCCGGCGCTGTACGGGGGCAAAGTACCGGCGAGCTGCTGAGGTCGCGTTTGCAACAGCGCGATATCCCTTCATTAGTATACAGGTTTTATAAGCTCACGGATATGCAGGCCTGTTGGCTGGGAAAAAATCAGGAAGCACTGAAACTCTCCGCTGATAGTCTTTTTAAAAGTACCGGCGGCCTGGGTGTGGATATGCAACAGCCAGAGTGGCCGTCGTTTGACAAACTGCCTGTAACGGCCAGCGATAGTGTGGAGACAGAAATAGGGTATACGAAGTCTTTATTCATGCTGATGTCGGCATTGATCTGTGGTCAGCGTGAGCCGGTACTGTCATTCAAAGGTGTAATGACGGCCTGTACACAGGATTCATTGCCCGATCTATTGCTGACATACTATCGTTCGGCACAACTGCAGCTAATGGCGGATAGCCTTGCCACGCTTTACAAACCCGTTGTCCCTTTGCTGCAGCAATTAAAAATATTAACCGGGAGTACCGGAACTCCCGGATACCGCGAACAGGCAATGAATGCTGTACAGGCAGATCCGCTCAACAAAATTTTGGTTGCCAAACTTCGAAGCTGGCAATTGGTAGACAATGACAGCACGCCGTCGAAGCAGGACATGAAAAAGGCGATAAAAATATTACAGCATACATTCGGATTGATCGCGGATGGTGTAATCCGCAGTTCGCTGAAGCAGGAAATCAATGTGCCGCTGGCACGCAGAATAGCTCAGTTAAAGAGCGCTATTGATGCCAATCGCTGGTTATATGGCCGGTTTGCCCCCGATAGTGTGGTGGTGGTAAACATACCCGCGGCTACGCTGACGGTCAGCACAGCAAGGGAAGAAATAATCCGTATGCGCATCGTGGCGGGAAATCCCTCCATGCCTACGCCAACCCTCAGCAGTTATATACGCGAGGTAATACTCTATCCCTACTGGACGGTGCCGCACAGCATCGCGGTTAATGAATTACTGCCAAAGATCAAGCGCGATAAAAGCATGCTTGAAAATTTTCAACTGCTGGACCAACAGGGCCGTATCGTTAACCCCCAAACGGTCAATTGGCATAAACTCAACGCAACGAATTTTCCCTACACACTGCGGCAGTCAACCGGATGCGACAATGCTTTGGGTATACTGAAGTTGAATTTTGACAATCCCTTCAGCGTATACCTGCACGATACCCCGGCGAAAGGTGGTTTTCTGCTGGAGCGGCGATTCCTGAGTCACGGGTGTATGCGCACGGAAGAACCTTTTGCATTGGCGCGGCTCCTGTTGCCAGGCAATGAACAGGCAGTGGATACACTCAGCACGGAAACCTGCTCCATCGTGCCCGATAAGCCGCTTGTGCTGAAGGCCATTAAGCCGCTTCGCCTGGTAGTATGGTACCAACTGGCCGGTACAGACGCGGAGGGAAACGTCATATTTTGCCCCGACGTATACAAAACGCAGAATAATTAAACTCATCATCGTAACTGACCAACATCAGTTGTATCTGCTTCTCTCACATTTATTTTTGCAACCGTATCAACTACAACTATTATGTATGATTTGAAAGAAAAAGTCGCATTGGTAACGGGCGGCGCATCGGGTATCGGACAAGCGACTGCTAAACTTTATGCCTTGCACGGAGCAAAAGTGGTTGTCTCTGATCTCGACGAAATAAATGGTGAAGAGACCGTAAGACAAATCCGTCAGAAAGGGGGAGAGGCCGTTTTCTTAAAAACAGATGTGAGTGATCCCGCGGCCTGCGAAGCGTTGATAGCGGCTACGGTCAAAACATTCGGCAGTGTGGATATCGCGTTTAACAATGCAGGTATCAGTGGAGAGAGTAATCCGATCGGAGAGATGAGCATTGACGGATGGAAAAAGATCATTGCGGTAAACCTGGACAGCGTATTCTATTGCATGAAGTATGAGATACAACAGATGCAAAAGCAGGGCAAAGGAGCCATCGTTAACATGTCTTCCATTCTGGGCCAGGTGGGTTTTGCTAATTCCGCCGGCTATGTAGCCGCCAAACACGGTGTTGTTGGTTTGACGCAGAATGCTGCGCTTGAATATTCCGCCAAAGGGATTCGGGTGAACGCGGTTGGCCCCGGATTTATCGATACGCCTTTGCTCACACATGCAGGTCTGGATGATGCCACACGCCAATACCTCGCATCGCAACATGCGATCGGCCGCCTCGGAACTTCAGACGAAGTGGCGGAACTGGTGATCTGGCTGAGTTCTGATAAAGCAGGTTTTGTTACCGGCAGTTATTATGCTGTCGATGGCGGCTACCTGGCACATTGATCAAGGTTTTTTGTTGTTCGACATAAAAGGTCTGTCTGTTAATCCGTCCCATCCACTTCCCTTAGCCCGGTTGGTTACCGGGCTTTTTTTATGCAGGGAAACGAGTAACTTACCGTTATGCATGCATTCATTATGTATGCGTAAGGGGTGATCCCGAAGCCTCGGGGAGTCAATCGTGAATGAAACAGCCATCTCCATGGTTCGTGTATTTTCACTAACCATGGAGAGGATGTGCTTAAATAAGAGACAAATGACTTCTATGGCCAATCCCTGATTCCGGCCTCTCCACCGCAACTGTTCGGAAGGTTTAGCGCCCTTGGAGGTCTCCCGACCAGCAGGCAAGCGGCAGGTTGCTTTGATATGTTAAGAGTTAACTTTGTACATAACTCATGGATGAGTAGGCCCGTTGGTCTGGAGGCCAACGGCGGCGTGATGTAGGATTGACAGGTTTTGAAATCTTCCCGAACAGTTGTTGGTCTTCACAACCAGCAGCACGGTCAATATCATAACGTTCTTTATCGTCGCGATCGCTTCTGTTTTTTTACTTTTGACTTATGAACGATACATCCGGCGGTCTTTTCATTCTCGGTATTCTGCCCATTCTCATTGTGGCCATGGTGATCATTGTGATTGCCTGGCGCAAAGTGCGGGGGAAGTAATTCAAAAGTCAATCCTGTATTCGCGAAGACGGGCATCGGCTGTTTTACTTACTACTTACGACTTAATACTTAGTACTTAATACTTATTACTTAATACTTATTACTTAATACTTATCACGTAAAACCAGCCCGCTTTCCTGCGTATCTTTGTCCGGCCATGGACAACATCTTTATTCTTCTTGCCATTGGTTTCGTTATCGGCACACTTGGGACACTTATCGGAGCCGGTGGCGGGTTTGTGCTTGTTCCTTTGCTCTTGTTCACTCATCCTGAATTGTCGCCGGAAACCATTACGGCTATCTCCATAGCCATAGTTGCCGCCAATGCCATTTCCGGTTCGGTAGCTTATGCCAGGTCGGGACGCATCGATTACCGGGCGGGCTTATTGTTTGCGCTGTTCACCATTCCGGGTTCCGTTTTGGGTGTTTATACCACCCGTTATATCCCCACAGTTGTTTTTCATGGGTTGTTTGGCGGACTGCTGATCTCGCTGGCTGTTTTTCTTTTCTTTAAAAAAAATACATCAGCATCCGGGGCCGAACAGCCACGCAAGGGGAAAGGGCTTCGTCATCATGTACTCACCGACCAGGAAAAAGTAACGTATCGCTATACCTATAATCAATACGCAGGTATTGCGGTCAGCGTCATCGTTGGTTATTTATCGCCTTTGCTTGGTATTGGTGGGGGCATCATTCATGTACCTGCACTGGTACACTGGTTGCATTTTCCTGTCTATATCGCCACCGCTACTTCACATTTTATCCTGGCAATTATGGCCAGTGTCAGCGTAATTGTTCACTTCGTTCAGGGTACCTATGATGCGCCTGCCGTTGTGCGTATGGTACTGGCATTGGGCGCAGGTGTGGTGATCGGCGCGCAACTGGGCGCATGGCTCTCACATCGCATAAAAGGAACATCTATAGTGCGTGCATTGGCGATATGTCTTGCATTGGTTGGCCTTCGCCTGCTGCTCGGTGTTTTACAAGGGCATTGATCCTCAGTTTCTTCTATTTCATTCGTTAATGAAATTCTAAGTAATCCACAAAAAGAAACCGTTGCCGGGCCGGATACGTTTATATCGTAATTGTACTATACTATGAAAAAGACCGAATCTTTTCTCCATTCGGGGCTGATAGAACTGTATGTTCTGGGCCTGGCCACTGCCGAGGAACGCGGCGAAGTAGACCGCATGGCCGTTAAATACCCGGAAGTGTTGCAGGAGATTTATTCTTTTTCTGAAGCTATTGAACAACAGGCACATCTTCACGCTGTACCAACGCCGCGGTTTTTCAAAGTATTGCTGATGGCCTATGTCGATTTCCTGGATCGCCGCCGCCGCGGTTTGGTGAGTGCGGATCAGCCGCGCGTAAGTCCGGGCAGTTCCCTGCATTTATTCAACACGATCCGCCATTCTCTTTTTTCCTCTTCCACCGATCCATTACGTATTTACGTAATCAACCAAACGCCTCATCTTACAACAGCGCTCGTGTGGTTGATGGGCACATTGGCCGAACCTCCCGCTTACGACGAATTACAGGCAATACTCGTGCTGGATGGTATTTGTGAGATTAAAGACAACCAGGGCACACGTACGCTGGCCAAAGGAATGTATCATCAAATTGCATCAGACAGCGCATACCGCATCCGTGTAGCGGCGGGAGCTACCTGTATTTTTGCCTGGGAAAAACGGTCGGCCTAAAGCGATCTGGATGCCCTGCGCAGAAAACGGATACTCAAAAACAAACTAGAGCAGGAAAGACCAATAATAAATCCTGTCCATATTCCCGCGGCACCCATTTTCAAACCGAAGGCCATCCAGTAACCGATGGGGATGCCAATTACCCAGTAAGCAATAGCGATCAGTATGGTTGGCACCGTCACGTCCTTTACACCACGCAGCAAACCGGCACCGATTGCCTGTGTCGAATCCGAAATCTGGAATATAGCCGCAAAGAACATCAGATAGGCCGCAAGCTGCCGCACCGTTGCATCGTCCTCATTGAACAGGCGCGCCAGCGGATGCCTGAATAGTATAAAGCAGATCGCACAGATCGTTCCATATAACAAGCCGGTGATCAATGTGCTCCTGCCAATAGCAAGGATCAAAGGTCTGTTGCGTGCACCATGCGCATTACTTACGCGGATAGAACTGCCCTGCGCCAGTCCCATCGAGATCATAAAGGTAAAAGACGCACAACTCAATGCGATTTGGTGGGCCGCCTGCGAAGTGGCATTGATCGTGCCGATCAGGATACCCGATATGGCAAAGGCACCGCTTTCAAGGCCTACCTGCAGTGCACTCGGAATACCGATGTGCAATAGTTCTTTCATCGTTTGCCAGCGGAGCTGCCACTGGTTACGCCGCACAGCCATGTAACGGCAGAACACAGGGTGCGTAAGCACCACAATACCCAGGGCCACAAACATCAGGGAACGCGTGATCAAGGTGCCCCAGCCGGCGCCCACCAGTTCCAGCCGCGGAAAACCAAGATTACCGAAGATCAGCAGCCAGTTGAGGAATATATTCAGGGGTAAAGCAATCAGCGAGATGATCATGGCCGTACGGGTCTTTTCCAGTCCGTCGGTAAATTGTTTCAAGGCCATGAACAATAACATCGGGATAATACTCCAACTCATTAATTCGAGAAAAGGAACCGCCATGCGCGCCACTTCGGGATCCTGGCCAAGGTGCAACAGGATGTTTTTTCCCAGCACCAGGCTGAGTGAGATGACCAGTGCCGCTGCCGCACAAAGCCAGAAGCCATTATAAAAATAATGCGACACCTTCTGTCCGTCGCGCTGGCCGTGCGCCATCGATACCAGTTGCGATACTGACATCGTAATGCCGATGCCGATTACAAATGGAATATTCATTACCGCAATCACCAATGCGGCCGAGGCCAGGTACTTGTAGCCGAGTGCCCCGACCATGGCGGTATCGATCAGGTGCAGCGCCATCTGGGCCAGCTCTCCGAATATGATTGGCAGGGATAATTGCAGTGTTTTCTTGGCCTGGTAAGGCAGTGACAGATTCATAATAGCCTCCTCGTTTCTTCCCGGCCCCGTTTTTTCGTAGTTAATTTGACCGTAAGCGGCTGCAAAGATCGGTGTTTTGGAGGAGCGGTTACGCAACTGGCGTTTTTTTTGCTTATTTTAGAAAAATGGGGGTAAGAGATGTCAAGGTTGTCTTATTCTTAAAGCCTTCTTCAATGATGAAAAACTATATGTTCCGATTCCTGACCGTGCCTGTGCTTATCGCCACAGTATTCAGTTCCTGTACTTTTAAGAATGTGGTGCCCGACAAGGATATCACGTACATGAAAGCCGATCAGACCGGCCGCGTCCACGATCAGAAGCTCAACGTTTTTTCACCGCGGGACAGCAATGGCCTTTCAGAAGTTTTTCTTTTTATCCATGGCGGCATCTGGAATTCCGGCAAACGTGATCTGTATTCCTTTATCGGCAACGGTTTTGCCAACAAAGGGGTAGTAGCTGTCATCATCAATTACCCGTTAAGCCCCCAGGCCAATTACGACGACATGGCGAGGGCCGTGGCTTCCTCCATAAAATGGGTACGTGATAATATCCGGCTGTATGGCGGCGATCCTGAAAAGATCTATATCGGCGGTCATTCGGCAGGCGGGCACCTCGCCGCACTGATTGCGGTACAGGATAAATATTTCTCAGAACTCGGTATGAAAAACCCCGTGCGAGGTGCCATCCTCATCGATGCCGCGGGCGTGGACATGTACGATTATCTCAAAGGCAATAGTTTCCCGGAAAATCATACCTACTACAAAACCTTTACCCACGACCAAAGCGAATGGAAAAAAGGGTCGCCCATTTATCAACTGCACAAAGACATGCCGCCCATGATGGTGTATGTAGGCGGAAAAACCATCCCTTTTATCGCCGAAGGCAACGATAAATTCATCAAGGCGCTTAAAAACCAGGGCGATGAGCCTGAGTACCATGTGTTGAAAAAGAAAAAGCATGTAGCAATGATTACACAGTTTTTCAATTTATCCAACCCTTGCTACGACGAAATCATTTCATTTATGCGCCGGCACTAAGCCAACTGGCTGTATTTCCTCCATTTTCAATAAAATAGTACGGTTCTTGTACCTGTTAGGGAAACTGAGGGTATGGAATACAAACGCAATGAAGCCACCGATAACCGTCCGGAAGGCGATCGTGTAATAGACGCGCCGTTCGTGTTTACCGATATCGGCACACGCATTAATCAATTAAGAGAAGAAGAAGCCTGGCAAAAGAACGACCGCAACGGGATCACTGTTTTTAAAACAGACCATCTCAGCATCGTACTCGTATGCCTGCACGAAAAAGCTTTTTTCGACAACCAGGTCGATGGCGTATTTACCATCCAGGTGCTGGAAGGAAAAGTGCGCGTCAGAACCATCGAAGGCGATATGGAATTGAGATCAGGCAACCTGGTTACTTTTCATCCCGGTGTGGCACACACCATTGAAGCAACCGACGAAGCCGTGTTGTTGTTTACCAACAGCACCGCAATGCATGCGGATAACGATCATGGACACGGCCACGACGGCCTCTAAAACGGCTTATCTTTGCCGTATGAATGAACTGAATTGGGGGATCATTGGTTGCGGAAACGTAACGGAAGTAAAAAGTGGTCCCGCTTTTAATAAAGTACCGCACAGTCATTTGCATGCCGTCATGCGCCGCGACGCTGCGCTTGCGGCTGATTATGCAAAACGCCATGGCGTACCGCAATGGTATGCAGATGCCGCGCAATTGATCAATGATCCTGTTGTTAACGCCATCTATATTGCTACACCTCCCGCCTCACACGAAGAGTACGCTCTGGCCGCCATTGCCGCAGGTAAACCCGTGTACCTGGAAAAACCGATGGCCCTTACGGCCGCAGCCGCCCGTCGCATAGCCACCGCTGCAAAAGCGAACAACGTAAAATTATCCGTGGCACATTACCGCCGCGGGCAACCGCTTTATCAATATGTAAGGAAATGTGTGAGAGAAAATAGACTCGGCAACATCAGAGCTGTCACCCTCCGTCTTCACAAACCATTTCCCGAAAATGCCGGATGGCACGTCGACCCGAAGGTTTCGGGTGGCGGCTTGTTTCATGACCTCGCACCGCATCAACTCGATATCCTCTATTCTCTTTTCGGACGCCCCCGCATACTGTCTTCCTCTGCACTCAACCAGCAACAGGTATATCCGGTACCGGATCTGGTGGCGGGTCACCTGCTTTTCAACGCCCAAATTCTCGCCGATGGCCTTTGGACATTCGGGGCACCGGCCGAAGCAGACACCGACACTTGTGAAATAGTGGGAACTGCGGGAAGTATTTCCTTCAATTTCTTTGGCCATCCTGCCTGTTTATTACGCATCGGTGATCACGAGGAAAAGATTGTCTTTGAGTCGCTGGCGCATGTGCAACAACCGATGATCGCTGCCGTATCTGCCTTTTTCAGAGGCGAAGGCGACAATCCCTGCACCGGCGAAGAAGGCGCCGAAGTGATGGAGATCATCGAAGAACTCACCCAAACGGACTGATCCCATCACTCTGGCATACTTTTTCTCCTGTTTCCGGTAAAAGCATACATTATGAGAGCTATCTGGACAGGTTCCATCGGCTTCGGGCTGGTGAATATCCCGGTTAAACTATACAGTGCTGTGGAAGAAAGTACACTGGACCTGGATATGCTGGACAAAAAAGACCATGCAAACATCAAGTTCAAACGTGTAAACGAACGCACCGGCAAGGAAGTGGCCTGGGAGAATATCGTGCGTGGTTATCTGATCAATGAAAAATACGTGGTGCTGGACAAACAGGACTTTGAAAGAGCGAGTCCTGAAAAAACCAAGCATATCGAAATCCTCAATTTCGTAAACGAAAAAGAGATCGACAGCACCTATTTCGAACAGCCATATTTTCTCGAGCCGGAGAAGACCGGTACACGCGCCTATGCTTTGTTGCGCGAAGCACTGGCCAAAACCGGTAAAGCCGGCGTGGGTATGTTTGTGATGCACAACCGTGAACATATCTGTATTATCAAGGTGAGGGGGAATGCACTTATGCTCAACCGCATCCGTTTTGAACAGGAAATGCGTGCAGACAAAGAGCTGAGTATACCGAAAACAAAAGCCAAACCCGCCGAAGTAAAAATGGCCGTCGAGCTTATCGACAAACTCACCAAAAAATTCGACATCGGTAAATACAAAGATGACTATACGGACAAATTATTGAAGATCATCAAGTCGAAAGCCAAAGGAGCGAAAGCGAAACCTTACAAACCAATGAAGGTGGTGCATTCGAAAGCAAGCGATCTTATGGATCAATTGAAAGCCAGTCTTTCATCCGGTAAAAGAAAAGCGTCATGAGTATCAGTACCTACAACAAGAAACGCGATTTCAAACAGACTAAAGAACCCGCCGGCAAAAAGAAAAAAAGCAGCACAGGCAAATTGCGTTTTGTGGTGCAGCGCCATGAGGCCACGCGGTTGCATTACGATTTCCGGTTGGAAATGGACGGTGTGTTGAAAAGCTGGGCTGTGCCCAAAGGTCCGTCGCTCAACCCTTCACAAAAAAGACTGGCCGTGATGGTCGAAGATCATCCGGTCGACTATATCACGTTTAAAGGAACCATTCCCGAGGGAAATTATGGCGCGGGCAAAGTAGGTATCTGGGATAAAGGCACCTACGAACCGGTAAACGCACGGCACGAAGTGATTACGGAGCGGGCAGCCTTGCAGGCCTTAAAAAAAGGAGAACTCAAAGTGCGGCTGACCGGCAACAAACTCAAAGGAGAATTTGTATTGGTGCGGCTCAAGGCAGACGATAAGAACTGGCTCCTCATCAAACATCGCGACGATCACGCCGTCAATGCCATCTATGAAGCGGAAGAAGAAAAAGGAACGAAAGGTCAGTCTCACAAAACCGTTGCGTCCACACGGCATGGCCGCGCGAAAAAAATGACGAAATACATAAAGCCGATGCTCGCCACACTCGAGAAAACACCGTTCGATGACAAAGACTGGATCTTTGAAGTGAAATGGGATGGCTACCGTGCCGTGGCGGAGACAGGTACCGACGAACCAAAATTCTATTCGCGCAATGGCGTAGACTTTAAAGATCGGTTCCCTGTGGTCTACCAGGGCTTGCAAAAGATCAAACACAAAGCGGTGCTGGATGGCGAAGTGGTATTATTGAATGAAAAAAATCTCCCCGATTTTCAAAAGCTGCAGCATTATGAGAACCACCTCAATTATCCGTTGATTTATTATGTATTTGATTTATTGTCGCTCGACGGAAAAGACCTGAAAGATCTGCCGCTGACCGACCGTAAAGCCTTGCTTAAAAAATTATTAGCGCGTCAGAAAACTGTTCGCTATTGCGATCATATCAAAGGTGAAGGCATCGCTTTTTTAGCAACAGCCAGGGAGCAGGGACTCGAGGGTATTATTGCCAAAAAAGCGGACAGCACTTATACCACCGGCACGAGAAGCAAGGAATGGTTGAAATTGAAAAATGTGCAAAGCACCGAAGTGGTCATTGCAGGCTATACCGCACCCAGAGGAGGAAGGCATCATTTCGGTTCTCTGATCCTTGCCAATAAAAAAGGCAGGGGATGGCAATACCGGGGACATGTAGGAACAGGTTTTTCAGACGAGTTGCTGGGTGAACTGAAAAAGAAAATGAAGCCACTGGAAACGGACGATTCACCTTTCAAAGAAAAAATTCCAGCGAATGGCGCCGTCACCTGGCTTCAACCAAAACTGGTTGCCGACGTGGCTTACGGGGAAATTACGCGAGACGGGATATTCCGCCATCCTGTGTTCCTTCGCCTGCGTGATGACAAAAAAGTTTCAGCCATCAATGAAGAAACCGTGGAAGAGCAACTCGATACGCCGCGCGAAGAATCGCGCGGTACGGGCAAAAACAAGGTAATCATTACCAATGCCCATAAAATATTCTGGCCCGATGAAGGCTATACAAAAGGAGATGTGATAGACTATTATGAAAAAATGGCGCCCTTCATCCTGCCGCATCTGAAGAACCGGCCTTTGTCGCTCAAGCGCAATCCCAACGGGATCCGCGATGAAGGATTTTTTCATAAAGATGCCGGAGAAAATGCGCCGGCTTACGTAACTGTTTTCCCGGTGGAAAGCGAAAGCAGTCAGAAGACGATCGACTACATCGTATGCAATAATGTCTCCACCTTGTTGTACCTGGCCAATCTCGGTTGCATAGAAATCAATCCCTGGAACAGCACCATGAATGCGCCGGATAATCCGACCTGGATGGTAATTGATATTGACCCTTCGGATAAAAATGATTTTACGGAAGTAGTGGATGTGGCGCTTGTCACGCAAAGTGTATTGGAAAAAGCAGGGGTGCAGTCGATATGCAAAACATCCGGCGCTTCAGGCTTGCATGTATATGTTCCGTTGAAAAATAAATATGCTTACGAAACGGTGAAGGACTTTGCACATATCATTGCTTCACTGGTAAGCGAGCAGATGCCGGACAATACCACGCTCGAACGCTCCCTGAAAAAACGCGGGCCACGTATTTATATCGACTACCTGCAAAACCGCAGCGGTCAGACCCTGGCATCGGTGTACAGTCTCCGTCCGAAACCCGGCGCTACAGTATCGGCGGCGCTGGAATGGAAAGAAGTGACCCACAAACTCTCGCCATCCCAATTTACGATCCTCAATATGCCTGCCCGGTTGAAGAAAAAAGGCGATCTGTTTAAAAAAATACTAACGGGAAGTACCGATATCGAAAAAGCACTGAAGAAGCTGGGCGCGTGATCGGTTGGTGTATGCATGAACCGCGGTTTTGAATACCTCCCGGTGTCACCAAAAAAGCTTCCTGACAAAGTCCCAGTTGCCATGGTTCGTGTATACACGAACCAGGTTTTGAGTACATCCTGGTATCCCGAAAGGTTTTCTATCTTTACCATTAAACGTTTCCATCTACTGGCCGTCTATTGATTATGCGAAAAAACTACGCCCCGCTGACCGTACTGCTGACTTTCACTGTCCTGCTGTCCTTTACAGCCTGTCAACCCAGGGATCCCGGATCCGAGCCTGTTGATCCCACTACGCTGGACTATTCCCCCGTAGACAGGATTCTTACTGACTCCATGACTACTATCTTCGACGGACGTTGTTACGCCGTGATCCATGTAGATGGCCGGGAAGTGTACGCGAAAGGTTGGGGTGGCTACAATGGCAATACACGTGCGCTGATCGCTTCCTGCTCCAAATGGTTGTCCGGTGCGGTGTTGATGTCACTCGTAGATCAGGGGGCATTAAAATTGGAGGATACGGTTGGCAAGTACCTGCCGGTCTTTACCACCTACGGCAAAGGCAAAATAACCCTGGCCCAATTATTTTCCCATACATCTGGTTTCCCCGGTAATTCCAGCCAGGGTTATGAATCGGACCAGACCCTGACCCTGGCAAAAGCGGTGGACTCGATTGCCAAAAATGTTCCGCTGATCAATGCACCCGGTACAAAGTTTAACTACGGTGGCGTGAGCATGCAGGTGGCGGGCCGCATCTGCGAAGTGGTCAGCGGTAAAAGCTGGAATACATTGATCCAGGAAAAAATATATACGCCCTGCGGCATGACCAATACTGATTTTGGTCTTACTACTAATCCCATCATTGCCGGTGGTGCCCGCAGTACGCCGAATGATTACATACTTTTCCTCGATATGCTGATGCGCAAAGGTCTCACGAATACGGGCACCCGCGTGCTCAGTGAGGCGTCGGTATTGGCTATGGAAAAAAGTTATACCACCGGTGTTACCATCGAGAACACACCTTATCCGGTTAGCTATTTTACCACGGGCGGCATCTACGGCATCGGCAACTGGCGCGATGTGACCACTTCCGCTGATGTATTGATTGAAAACAGCAGTCCTGGTGCTTTCGGCAGCCATCCATGGGTCAATCGTGGTAAAAAGATTACCGGTTTTATCTTCACCCTGCTGCCTGCAGGCAGTGGTTTTGTGACGGCACCCACTTGCCTCAAGGTGCGGCAGACGTTGAGAAATATCGTTCCTTAGAAGGCGTAAGGTTTAAAGCATAAGGTTAAACAGCCATGGTTCGTGTATACACGAACCATGGCTGTTTAATTTCCACATCTACACATTTTCACATTTCCACATTGTTTGTAGTATTCCGTGCGCCTGCACGGAATACTACAAACTAAGTATAGGACTCCGTTTTGACGTAGGATAATATTGCATCATAAATCCTTCCCTCCGGAACGCCCCCTTGAAATACACCCGGCCACAGGCTGTTTTATTCCTAACGTCAAAAAAAGTAACATGAGCAATTCAACCATTACTACAATCCTGCTCCGTCACATCGACGGAGCCAAGTCTGGTCAGGTAGACAAATTCAGCGCCTCTCCGGATCTGGAAATCCGTATCGGTCGCGGACAAACCAACCAGATCGCTTTTGATCTGTCGGCCGATAGTATCAGCCGCGAACACTGCCGCATCCGTGTCAATCCCTTACTTCCCGATACCTATGAGATCACCGATCTGCAAAGCAAGAACGGTACATTTGTCAACGGCAAAGCCATCACCGAAAAAACGGTGCTTTATGCCAACGACGTAATCCGTCTCGGCAAAGACGGTCCCTCCATGGAGTTTGACCTCGATCCGCGCCCCGCTTCGCATATCAAACAAACACGGGTAGTGGATACACCTGCTGCACAAACAAAAGTACACGAAACCAGCGCCAAAGCCGTGCCCATCAAAGAAGGTATCGGCAAACAAACGATGCAGCACATCGTTAAACAATCGGAGAAAAAAAGCCGCAAGCGTTTGCTGATCACTGTTGTGGCATTGCTCATCCTCGTAAGCACCGGCGGCTGGATCATT
The DNA here is from genome assembly GCF_000425585.1 of Terrimonas ferruginea DSM 30193. Classification (GTDB taxonomy): domain Bacteria; phylum Bacteroidota; class Bacteroidia; order Chitinophagales; family Chitinophagaceae; genus Terrimonas; species Terrimonas ferruginea. The sequence continues at coordinate 12,097 of NZ_AUDS01000026.1, read as the reverse complement.
TATTCCAATAAACCAAAAAAAGAATACCACGAAACAGTAATCGTCAAAGGTGACAGTACCAAGCGTGGACTCACACCGGCCGATATCGTAAAGGCCAACGAAAAGAAAGTAGTCTTCATCGAAGTGGGATGGAAATTACAATTGACCAGCACCGGCGAACAACTCTATCATGTCAAGCTGCCGATGAAAGAACGCGGCGTTACCCAATATTATGCGGCTTATATCCGTAATGCTGCAGGTGCCGTAGAGCCGTATCTCTGTACCAAAGGCAACGAACCAGCAGGCGCTATGATCCAACCTATCGGCGGTTATGGAACCGGCAGTGGCTTCGTGGTAGATGACCGCGGTTATATCGCCACCAACCGCCACGTGGCCTCACCCTGGCTCACTTCTTATCATTTCTCCGACGCTGATTTTCCCGGTGTGTTGCTGGCTTATAATCAGAAAGGACAGCTCGGTCCCGTGGATGGTGTAATGGTAGGGCCTAATGACGTGCGCGAATGGGTGCCTGTTGAAGCGGGCAATTACAATCGCCAGAATATCGAATCAGGCGTGACCGTTATCGCCGGTGATCTTTCTTACCTCGACGTAACGTTTGCCAACAATTCATTGCGCACACCCGGAAAAGTAACACGTATTTCCAATGTTCACGACGTGGCTTTGGTGAAGATCGATATGGTGGAAGAATTAACACCTGTTCAGTTGCTGAACAATTACGACGAAATTGAATCGGGTAGTGAAGTAACGGTGATGGGGTATCCCGGCATGTCGCCCGATCAGTTTGTGGCTACGCGTTCGCAGGATGCGTTCAATAAAAATCCCAACATCGTGAAAGTGCCTGTTCCCACCGTCAGCACCGGCATCATCGGGCGACTGGTGAAAGGGCGCGCCGCTACCGACAAAGTAGATGGTTATATGAGTGTGATGGGCGATTACTATCAGCTTACGATCAACTCTACCGGTCCCGGAAACAGCGGCGGTCCGATGTACGACAATAAAGGAAATGTGATCGGCATTTACTCTGCCGGAAGTGATAAGATGTCGTATTCCATTCCTATTAAATATGCCATGGAACTGATGGGTCGCGATGAAGTGATCCGCTAAAAACGAATTGCCCGTTTTCAACTAGCTTTTTTTGACGGGCGCTGCCCCGCAGGTCCCGGTTTCCGGGGCCGCGGACAGGCAGTCGTATCATGAATATCCCCCTTCTTACAACTACCATTATGCGTTTTCCCTGGCAAAAAAAACAAGCAGATCCGGTCATTCCGCATACGGAACAAACAGCGGCCTGCCGCGTATATACGCTTTCCGAAACAGGACCGGTGAGAACCGGCAACGAAGACAACCTGGTGTTTTTTTATCCCGACAAACATACACGGGCCGTATTTGCCATGGTGGCCGACGGCATGGGCGGACACCAGGCCGGAGAAGTGGCCAGCGCCATCGCCTGCGATACCGCAAAAGAATTTGTAGGCCTTCATTACAAGCAGATGAAACCGCCGGCGCTGTTAAGCAAATTGGTACAGGAGATTCACCAGCGTATCCACGATGCCGCCACCAAAGATCCTGCCCTGAACGGCATGGGTACTACGGCCGTGATGGCGCTGATTGCCGATCAGCAATTGCATTTTGCACACGTTGGCGACAGCCGCCTTTATTATTATAATAAAATAAAAACGGTTCAGCTCACCACCGATCACACACTGGTGAATCAACTGGTAGACGAAGGAACGATCACCGCCGCCGCAGCGATCAATCATCCGCAAAAAAATGTATTGCTGCAGGCACTCGGAACGGTAGCGGCCGTGAAACCGGAAGTGAGCCGGGAGCCGGTGTCGCTGGGTTTGGGCGAACGTTGTTTCCTCTGCTCGGATGGTGTGTACGATGCCGTTACGCCACAAGAGATCGGACACTTGCTTCAAATGACGGATCCTGCCTTTGCACTGGATGCGTTGCGCGCATTGTGTATGCAACGGCGTGCACAGGACAATTTTACTGCAATCATTATTGATATCGCTACATACCGGCCTGAGGCGGTAACACGCGAACAAACGGTAATGTATGAGCCAACAATTGAGTGATCAATATACGATCCTGCACAAGATCGGAGAGGGTGGAATGGGCACGGTGTACCTTGCTGAAGACCGGCTGCTTTTACGAAGAGTAGCCATCAAGTCATTGCTGCGTACGGTATCCTCTGAAGCAGAATCTCCCGAGAGCCGTTTCCAACAGGAAGCGCTTGCGCTGGCGAGACTTAATCATCCCAACATCACCCATCTCTATGCTTTCATTCCCCGTCAGGATACTTACTGGATGGTGATGGAATATGTAGAAGGAAAGACATTGGAAGAATGGGTGAAATATAAAGGCCGCCTTTCACCGGTGTTGGCCGTGAGTATTTTAATACAATTATTGCAAGGCCTCGGCCACGCGCACCGCCGTGGTATTATTCACCGCGATCTGAAACCGGCCAACGTTATGATCTCCGGTGATGGCGAAGTAAAGATCATGGACTTCGGCATCGCGCGTATCCGCGATTCGCAACGGTTGACGCAATATGGAAAATCCGTGGGCACACTGGAATACATGGCACCTGAACAAATCCAGGGAAAGGAAGGCGATGAACTTACCGATATTTATGCCGCAGGAAATATTTTATATGAATTGCTCACCGGCCATACGCCGTTCCGCGCCGATACGGATTATGACCTGATGAAACGCAAGCTCGAGGAAAAAGCGACATGGCCTGCTGATCCCGAACATGTGCCTGCCGCGCTCCGCAGAGTGGTGCTGACTGCATTGGAGCGGCAACCACAAAAACGTTATGCCGATGTGGCGGCACTCCAAACTGCTTTGAAGGAAGCATTGAATGCCGCATTGATACCCGATCATCATTTGTTGCAGGCCATCAGCAATGATCAGCTTACTCCACCAGATGCAGGAGCCACGCGCGCCTTTTCCCCGGCCAAACCTGTATTTAAACTACCAGCTTTAAAACTATCATTGCCCAAAATGGGAACCATACCTGCCTTAAGCTGGCCGGCATTTTTACAGGACAAATCGCTTCGCCTGCTTACGATCGTGGTACTGGTATGCCTGGTATTGGTAACCGGCAATTGCGTGTACCAGAACTTTCAATCGCAATCGTTAACAAACGGAGAAGCAGAAACGCCGGTACAAAAAGATTCAACGCGATCCTTGACGTTTAACCAGGATGACCCACCTGCGCAGGATGATAACGGCGGAAAAAAACAAGACATACCGGTTTTTGTTCCCGTGGTAAATGACAATGCTGGTGGAGGCTCCGGTAACACGGGTAAAACGCCGGAGAAGCCTGTCAGAGACAAAAATAAAAAGCAACCGCCATCCGAGGAGGCCAAAGGCAATGATCCGCCGGCGCCCGCGCCCACTCCGGAACCGGAACGCCCTGCAAAAAATGCCCCGGTGAAAATTCCTGCAGGCCGCTCCTTACGCGTAGTGCTCGCGGAAGAGCTTACGTCCGAACTCAGGGAGCGCGACGGCAAACCCGTTAAATTATACACGGCAGAAGAAGTGGTGGTCGATCATCGCGTAATCATCCGGAAGGGTGCGATGGTAACCGGTAAAATTGTAGACGTGGTGCCATCCGGCAAACGCAAAAAAGCCCTGATCGGTTTTGTGATCCTGCGGGTGCAGGCCGTTGATGGCAGCGATGTCAAATTGCATTCAGACCGTTTTCGTCAGCAATCGCTCGGATTGGATGAACCGGCGATCTATCGTTCCGGTGCGCAATTTACCGTGGAGTTGGGCAGAGGAGTGGTACGTTAACGCAGGGTGATGATCTGGTGCGCAATGGCGAGGTCGTCGAGGTGTTTTTTCAATCTTTCTTCGTTGGTATCCGTAATAAAAACCTGTCCTGCATTATCGCGGCAAACGCGCTGCAGCAGGTTGCTGATCCTCGACTCATCAAGTTTTTCAAATACATCATCGAGCAGCAGGAGCGGAGGGAAACCTTTTTCCTCTTTAAGCACATCCATTTCCGTCAGCTTGAGGGCAAACAGCAGGCTTTTACGCTGACCCTGCGAAGCGATCTGTTTAAAAGGCTGTGCGCCGAGGCTGATCTCCAGTTCGTCGCGGTGGGGTCCGGCCGTGGTGCGAGCGGCATAAAGATCTTTCTGACGGGAAGCCTGCAGGCATTCGGCCAGGTTATTTTCCAGTAACTGGCTTTCATAAACGAGCCGGAGATCTTCCGGTTGCTGTGCGATTTCGTGGTAGGTATGCCTTACCGCGGGCAGGAACGAAATCAGGAAATCCTTTCTTTTTTCAAAAATATATTGCCCCGGCTTCAGTAGTTGTTCGTCGAGCACATCGAGCAGGGCAAAATTGCGCTGGCCGGTTTCGGCGAAAGATTTGAGCAGCGAGTTGCGTTGCTGCAGGATCTTGGTATAGCTGATGAGGTGCTGCAGGTAGGTGGCGTCGGCCTGCGACAACAACGAATCGATGAATTTGCGGCGTTCCTCGCTGCCACCGGTTACGAGCACCGCATCGTCCGGCGCAATGATCACGCAGGGATAACGGCCGATATGATGGGAAAACTTGTCATAAGGCTGGTCGTTGACCGAAAATTCCTTTTTGCCGGTTTCGCGGAGCACACAGACGGCTTTTTCCTGTTTTTCGTTTAAACTCACCCTTCCTTCGATGCGGAAGCCTTTCTGGCCTTCCTGTACTGCATGGCCGTCGGTGCGGGAAAAATAGCTTTTGGTAAAACAGAGATAATGCAGGGCATCCAGCAGGTTGGTCTTTCCCTGGCCATTGTTGCCGCAAATACCGGTAACCGCCTCGTTAAACTCGAAAGCGCGGTTGGTATAGTTCTTAAATTGAAGGAGTGATATAGCCCGGAAAAACAGCATGGGACTGCAAGATAAGCGACCGGCCGCAAAACTGTCCAACTGCTGCACGGACAGCCGCTTAGGCTGCCGGGAAAGGGCAGGACCGATTTGGGTGGATAATTCCATTCTTTCCCTTATTTTTGCCTCCCGTTTAAAACGGTTAAACCCACAAAATTCAACGCCGGTGGCCACAAAATTTTCTAAAGAGACCTACCTGTACTGGTACGAGTTAATGCAGTTGATCCGTCAGTTTGAACTGATGGCCGAAGAAAAATATAAAATGGAAGGCAAAATCCGTGGCTTTTTCCACGCCTATGTGGGCCAGGAAGCCATCGCTGCGGGTTGTATGACCGCTACCCGTGCAGAAGACCTGTTCATCACCGCTTACCGTGACCACGGGCTGGCGCTGGCAAAAGGCATTTCTGCCGACAGCTGTATGGCTGAACTGTACGGCAAGGCCACAGGTTGTGCCAAAGGAAAGGGCGGTAGTATGCACTTCTTTGGTAAAAAAGAGAACTTTTACGGTGGTCATGGTATCGTGGGCGCGCAGATCGGTACGGGTACCGGCCTGGCATTTGCCGAAAAATACCGCGGCACTGACAATGTGGTGCTGTGTTATTTTGGCGATGGCGCTGCCCGCCAGGGTATCCTGCACGAATCATTTAACCTGGCGATGCTGTGGAAGCTGCCGGTGATCTACATCTGCGAAAACAACAACTATGCGATGGGTACCTCGGTAGAGCGTACATCCAACGTAACCGATATCTACAAACTGGCGGACGCATACGAAATGCCGGCCGATATGTTTGACGGTATGAGCGCTGAAACCGTACACGAAGGCATCAGCCGTGCGGTGAAAAGAGCACGCGAAGGCGGCGGACCAACCCTGATAGAAATCAAAACCTATCGTTACAAAGGTCACTCCATCAGCGATCCTCAGAAATACCGTACCAAAGAAGAAGTAGAAGAGTACCGTTCCAAAGACCCCATCGCACAGGTGATGCACACGATCCTGGAAAATAAATTCGCTACAGAGGAAGACCTGAAAGTGATCGATGAACGCATCGACGCAGTGGTGAACAACTCAGTGAAATTTGCTGAAGAAAGCCCATGGCCGGACGACAGCGAAGTATTGAAAGATATTTACGTAGACCAAAACTATCCCTTCATCGTAGACTAACTAACCAGGATGGAGGGCCGCGGAAGCGGATACGCATTCAGTCATCATTAACTAACCAAAACAAAAATGTCAGACAAGAAAAACGTGCAGGGTGTGGACAGTGGCGAGGTCGCAATTGCCAAGGCCAAAGATTTTTGGCAGAGAAACAGTAAGGTAATTTCCATCGTATTCGTAGCCGTGGTGCTGCTGGGTGGCGGATGGTTTGCTTACCAGCAATTTGTTAAGAAACCAAAAGAGCAGGAAGCTGCCCAGAAAATGTTCAAAGCCGAAGAGTACTGGCGCATGGATTCGCTGAACCTGGCCCTGAACGGCGACGGTGCCAACATGGGTCTGTTGAAAGTGATCTCCCGCTACGACGGTACCAAAGCCGCTAACCTGGCCAAATTCATGGCCGGCAGCGCATACGTTAAGCTGAAGGACAACGATAAAGCGATCAAATACCTGAAAGACTTCGACAGCGATTCAAAACAGGTACAGGCACGCGCATACAAACTGCTCGGTGATGCTTATGGTGATAAAGGCAGTGCTGCAGAAGCATTTGACTATTACAAAAAAGCCGCCCGCGAATTCGACGGCGACGCATTCAGCGCATCCGATGCATTGTTCAGCGCCGCTTACCTGGCTCAGCGCGTACTCAACAAGCCGGAGCAGGCCATCGAACTGTACAAAGAACTGAAGACAAAATACCCGCGTACGCCCGCCGGTTATACGGTTGACACTTACCTGGCTCAACTGGGTGTGTACGACGCCGAATAATCCGTTCAGGCTTCGCTAAAACAATAAGACGAGACCATGGCAGATGTAGCTAACAGTAAATTATTACATCTCGATACAGGCATTCTGAAAAAGGATGCCTGTGTCGTTTTGGTTAAAACCGAATGGAACGCAGCCATCGTAGACGAACTGGAAAAAGGAGCGATACGTGTGCTGCAGGCCAATGGCGTGGCGCAAATCATCCGCGTGAGTGTTCCGGGAGCCGTTGAAATTCCTTTCGCAGTAAAGAAGATATGGGACAGTGCCGACATCGGCAAAAAGCCCGATGCTTTCATTACCCTCGGCACCGTTATCCGTGGCGATACGCCGCACTTCGAATACGTGTGCAGGGCAGTAACGGATGGTGTTCTCCAATTAAACCTTACCTTGCCGGTACCCGTGATCTTTGGCGTGCTGACGGTTGGAAATGAGCAACAGGCACATGAAAGAACCGGTGGTATCCACGGCCACAAAGGTGAAGAAGCAGCTATCACCGCAATCAAGATGATTGGGTTGACGGGACAACTGCCTTTCTGAGTGGATCAACAGCATTGATAAATTCCGCAAGACGGTTTTATGAACGTACAACTTTTTATTCCCTGTTTCGTGGACCAGCTTTTCCCCGAAACAGCTTTTAATATGGTGAAAGTGCTGGAGAAAGCCGGCTGCACCGTAAGTTATAATGCCAACCAGACCTGTTGCGGCCAGCCGGCTTTCAATGCCGGTTTCTGGGACGAATCGCGCAGTGTTTGTACCAAGTTTTTAAAAGACTTCAGCGGCACCGATTACATCGTGGCGCCGAGTGCAAGTTGCGTAGGCTTTGTGCGCAACTACTACACCAAGCTGTTTGATAACTCTTCTTTACACAACCAGGTGAAGGACCTCGGTAACCGTCTTTTCGAATTCTCCGAATTCATGATCAAGGTGCTGAAGGTGGAAGACGTAGGCGCATCGTTGCCAGGCAAGGCCACGTATCACGATAGCTGTGCAGGACTGCGCGAATGCCGCATCAAAACCGAACCACGTCAGTTACTGTCGAAAGTGAAAGGACTGGAAATAACAGAAATGAATGATGTGGAAACCTGTTGTGGTTTCGGTGGCACATTTGCCGTGAAATTTGAAGCGATCTCGGTAGGAATGGGAGAGCAGAAGGTGGAGAACGCACTGGCCACAGATGCGCGTTATCTCATCTCTACAGACATGTCGTGCCTCATGCACCTCGATGGTTATATTAAAAACAAAGGCTACGATCTGAAAGCCATGCACCTGGCGGATGTACTGGCGAGTGGCTGGTAACTCGCCGCCGGAGGCGGCGAAATGTGGAAATGTGAAGATGTGTCACGCCTTCGGCGTGTTGATGTGAAAATGAGTCACCCGGCTGTTTCATTTTCACATTTACATATTTTCACATTTCCACATTGTAAAAAAGGGCCGGCGTCCTTGCGGAGCACCGGCCTGGTTTGCCCTAAATGGAAACTCGTTTATTGGACAGGTGTTTTCGGGTTACGGGTTTTCAGGGGTATGAATTAAAAACGTCCTCTATAACTAAATACGTAACCGGATAACAGCCGGTTTTCCATTCGGTAAAAAAATTATGGCATCAGCACATGGTCGATCACGTGGATCACTCCATTGCTTTGATACACATTAGGTATGGTGATCTCAGCTACGCCACCTTTTTCATCTTTTACCCACCATTTTCCGTCTTTTTTCATTACCCACAGCTTTCCGCCGGCAACCGTTTTCAGTTCGGCTGTTCCGTTATTTTTTGCTGCCCATTTTTCCAGTGTTTTTGAATCGAGTTTGCCAGCTACCACGTGATAGGTAAGGATGCCTGTCAGTTTCGCCTTGTTTTCAGGTTTAACCAGCGACTCAACAGTACCGGCAGGCAGACGGTCGAAAGCTGCATTGGTAGGAGCAAATACAGTGAAAGGACCTGGACCCTGGAGGGTTTCTACCAGCCCTGCAGCTTTTACGGCTGCTACGAGCGTAGTGTGGTCTTTGGAATTAACCGCATTCTCAACGATGTTTTTTGAAGGGTACATGGGGGCACCACCTACTTCAACTGTTTTTTCTTTCTGGGCGTTAGCTGTATGCAGCATCAGCAGTGAAGCGGCTGCCAGCATAAGTGTTCTGAGCTTTTTCATAACTGTTATTTTTTTGGAATGGTTTTTTGAAACCAGTTTACTGCATCAATTACGGCGAAACAGAATCGTTTGGTTTTTTATCCGGCGATTTTTTATTTTTATAAATTGATTCAATTTTTAAATCCGCAAAACACCTTTTATCGTATGGCATACTGGCTCATCAAATCGGAACCGTTCAAGTACAGTTGGGAGCAATTTGAAAAAGACGGAAAAACTTTTTGGGATGGTGTCCGCAATTATGCCGCGCGGAATAACCTGCGTGCGATGAAGAAGGGTGATCTAGCTTTTTTCTATCACAGCAATGAAGGCACGGAGATCGTTGGCATTGCCAAAGTGGTAAAAGAAGCCTACCAGGATCCTACCTCCACCGAAGACACATGGTCGGCTGTTGATTTTGCTCCGCATAAAAAATTAAAACATCCCGTTTCACTCGCTACGATAAAAGCCGATAAACGTCTCGCCGACATGGCGCTTGTGCGGCTGGGCAGATTGTCCGTTCAACCGGTAACAGAGGAAGAGTGGGAGATTGTGATGGAACTCGCCAAAGGGAAGTAAGTCAAAATTCAAAAGTCAAAAGTTTGAATGATGACGAGGCTCTCGAAGTTATCACGTTGCGTGGGCCTCGTCGGCTTTTCACGTGAAGACGCATAAGGTGCAAAGGCGCAAACTAACTACTACTTACAACTGGTTATACTCTTTGCCCGGGGCTTCGTGCAAACTCAGGTCGAAGCCCAGCCCTGAACTTGGGCGCAAATTTTCAAATCATCAAATTAACATATTCCGCCTCCGGCGGAAGGGTTACCTTTTTCAATGCCGGGTATATATAACTGTAACCGGTTACTTCGTTTCATCCGCTGAACAACCCGGAAAGAAAATGCAGTGCAGTGATAAAATTACTGACCACTCATTTATGAAATCTTTCTGTTCCTGCATCTATTAATCACTGATAAAGTAAGTATAGCCATGAACATTTATCACCAGCTGCGTGCAGCACGGGTGTTGATTCCCGTGCTGTGCCTGGTGGCTTACGGTTGCAACAATAAGCCATCATCAACTTCAAACACACAGTACAAAACCAGGGAAGATGCGCTTCTGCAAAGCCCCGTCGCAGGCGAGCCTGCAACAGATGAAGCAAAGGCATTGACGCTTGTCAAAGATGAGGAACTCTTTGATGGCGAAGGTTATGCCAGCATCGAAGAAAACAGTTTTCTGTCTCCGCGACAAGAGCCGTTATCGACCTTTGCAGCAGACGTAGACCGCGCTTCTTACAGTAACGTGCGCCGCTTTCTTGAATCCGGCAACATGCCGCCGGCAGGTGCCGTACGCATCGAAGAACTCGTCAATTATTTTGACTACAATTATCCCGAACCAACCGGCGAACATCCCGTTGCCATTCATACCGAACTGGCCGATTGTCCCTGGAATGCATCGCATCGTTTACTCAAAGTAGGCATACAGGGACGCAGAATCCCCACCACCGATCTGCCTCCTTCCAATCTTGTTTTCCTTGTTGATGTTTCCGGTTCGATGGATGAACCGAACAAACTCCCCCTTGTACAAGCCTCGCTCCATTTATTGACCGATCAGCTACGCGTTGCAGACAGAGTAGCGATCGTTACTTATGCCGGCAATGCCGGTGTGGTATTACCCGCAACGTCGGGCGACAACAAACAGCAGATACACAATGCCATTGACCGGCTCAATGCCGGTGGTTCCACGGCCGGCGGTGAAGGCATCGAACTCGCCTATAAAATTGCCCGGCAACAATTCATGAAAGAAGGCAATAACCGCGTGATCATTGCCACCGACGGCGATTTCAATGTAGGCGTTTCCAGCGAAGATGAACTGGTACGCCTCATTGAGCACGAACGTAAAAGCGGTGTGTATCTTTCCGTGCTTGGTTTTGGTACAGGCAATTACCAGGACAGTAAAATGCAGGAACTGGCCGATAAGGGAAATGGTAATCATGCTTACATCGATCAGCTTAGTGAGGCACGTAAATTATTGGTAAGCGAATTTGCCGGTACGCTGTTCACTATTGCAAAAGATGTGAAGATCCAGGTAGAATTTAATCCCGCCGGTGTACAGGGTTACCGGCTCATCGGTTATGAAAACCGCAAGATGGCCGCTTCAGATTTTCGCAATGATGAAAAAGATGCGGGTGAGATTGGGAGTGGCCATACCGTTACGGCACTGTATGAAATTATTCCGGTTGGTGTAAAAAATGATTTTCTCAAAAGCAGTGATTCACTCCGCTATCAACAAAGCAATAACGGCGTCCGTTATGCCGGCGAATTACTGACAGTAAAGGTCCGCTATAAAAATCCTTCCGAAGAAAAGGCTAAAGAACTGGGCCGCGTTGTGTACAACGATCCGCTCAACTGGCGACAAAGTTCCGATCATTTCCGTTTTGCCGCAGCCGTTGCCGAGTTTGGCCTGCTCTTGCGCGAATCGCCTTATCGCCAGCAGGCGAATTGGCAACAGGTGTTATCACTGGCCCGTGGAGCCAAAGGAGCCGATCCTGAAGGTTTTCGTGGCGGGTTTATCAGCCTTGTAGAAGCAGTGCCTGCTTTGTCAAAAAGGTAGAAGGCGTAAGGTTTAAGGTTTAAGGCTTAAGGCGTAGGGCGTAAGGCCCGACACTTCGGGCTAAGGTGAAACAGCCGCCCGAAGTAATAAGTTTTAAGTAGTAAGTATACACCAGGTTTCGGTCCCCGAGGACGAATCAAGGCGAATCCATTCACGATTGACGATTCACCATTGACGATTCACGATTGACGATTGACGATTCACCATTCACCATTCACCATTCAATGTCGTTTCCTTAAGGCTTTAGAGGTGTTTATAGTTTGAGTTTGGCGGTTTTTTTTTGAGGTGTTTCCGGGGGAAGCGTCTTGCTGGCCGGATAATTTCCTTTGTTTTCAGCAGTATACTGTCGATCGCTTTCAGACATGGAACAACCATTCCTTTGACCACCATTACATGCAAGTGATATTTGACGATGGCTAATGTATTAGTACGATTGACCTTGTATTTGTGCTTATTGCTGGTTTGGGCCTGTTCTTTTTTCAAGCGCTCTTCCACCGGAAAGGCCAGTACCGCCGCACTGGTCATCATGAACAAGCGGGCAAAAAAATCCTGGCGTACACTCA
>NZ_KE384403.1:6202-98034 GCF_000425585.1 Terrimonas ferruginea DSM 30193 | reverse complement strand
CCGGGCACTTGCTTGGCGATCATTCTGCCGCGCTCATCATACGCGTAGCGGAAGGTCTGTTCTTCCAAAATAATACTGGTAAACGTGAGGCTGTTGGCCACCAGGTCGATAAAACCCTGTGGCTGGATCACACCGGTTAAACGATTTTGCTTGTCGTAGATATAATAAGTACAGAGCCAGCCGGTATGCCCGCTGCCGGTTCCATTGTCTGCCGTGGCCGTCAGTTGTACTTTCTTCAACACCACTACCCCGTCCTTGTCCTTGTACTCGATCACTTGTTTACCATGTTCGTCGGTCGTGATCGTTTTATAGAGTTCTCCTTCGGGATAGATACCGGGTGTTGTATAACCGGCAAAATCGCCACTCACCGATGTCAGGTTCCAGATCCTTACCGCGTCGGTAGCCGTATTGTGCACGTAAGAAGTTTGCACACCTCTTGCCGCTCCCACCCAGCTATTACCCGGGGACATGCCTTTCAACGGACGACTCAGCGGTGAGGCTTCAAATTCCGTCTTGCCATAGTAATAGGTCTCGCCTTGTCCCGCAACCGGGTTCAGCGCGGCATTGCTACTGCTATAAAAGGCATTTTGTTGTTCAAACGGGTTGCGTTTAAACAAACCATCGGTTACACTTGTATTCCCGTTGGTTGTATTAGCAGGAGCGGGTAAAAACTGATACTGCTCGCGGCCGAGTTCATCATACACCACCGTACTGGTTAAGTCAGTGGCCGTGCCGCCTGTAATTAATGACCCTTGTTTGATCACCGTCTGCACCGGTCTGCCTACGCCATCCATGTATTGCGTGGCCATGCGCACATCGGTCAACGGGCGTGTGATCAGGTTGTCGGGGTTCGTCTCCGGTCCTACCGCATCCCAGGTGCGTACCCAGTTGATCTTCGAACCCGCGGGATAGACGGCCGGGGCCTGCGCACGTACGGTTGATCCAACTAAAATAGAAAGGAAAAAAATATTTACTGCACGACACGGCAGTAAATGCAGCAACAGGTGACGCTTCGGCATACGATGGTGGTTGGTTTGGACAACATGTGCGGTAATTGGTTTCATCACCGCACATTAATTTATTATTCTTGGGGCAAACGTCGGCAAAAACCCACAAAATTAATAAGCTTCTTTTTCTTAATGCTCGATATCATAGTTTTGGGATCTTTAAAATCGATTATAGTCAGGCTTTCGAGTCTAAGAGTATAGCAGTTAAGGACGACTTTTCCGCTTTGGGAAATGACTCAAACATCTGTTCCCGGTTGATTTTTAACATCGAAGGAATAGCTTCCTGAACATCGCTTTCCAGAAACATCCAGCACATTGATTGGGGTACTGCTATTATTTCTTCGAATGTTGTTTCTTTATACCTAACAAAGCAATAGTCTTGCTTTTAGACATACCCAATTCTGCCAATCTCACCTTAAACTCTTCTGAAAGATTAATCTCTTTTTTTAACAAAAAACTGCTGGATTGATTCGTAAGTTTGGGCCATGCGCCCGCTGCTTATTTTAACCATTGCCCTTTTTTCCCTCACCGGGCTGTCGGCTCAATATTCCCCTACTCCCAGCTATTTGTTTATCAAAAAAGGAATAAAGAAAAAAAGAACTTATTCCGAAGGAGATTATATCATGGTGGAAATGCGCAACGATTCCATTCATGCGGGCATGATCACCCTACTCTACAATGACACCATCTATCTATTTGGTAAACCGGTTCCGGCCAGGGACGTGAAAGCTGTATTAATTCCCCGCCGGAAAAATAAATTTCCCGTTGACATTAAAACACTGGGACTGATCACGGCAGGCTCCGCTATGGTGGCGGGCGGACTGATGCTGAACGGCCAGGAAAAACGTGACGAAGCGCTGATCACCGGATTTGCCATGGGCTATGGATCCCTGCTCACACAATGGGGCGGCCGCGGACTCTTCAATGCCGTGCGACGTAAAAAATTCCGGATGGGCAAAAAATTCAGGATACAGGTTCTCGATTTTCATATGCCCGGCCGCAAGGGATTTTAAACCGGAAAGTCTAATATTGCAGCGCATGGCAACAGTCGGAGTATTTTCCAAAATATGGAGATGGACAAAACGGATCCTGCTCATACTCTTCATCGCGCAATTCGTTTACATCATCCTGCTTAGGTGGGTCAATCCGCCGATTACCGTTACACAATTTGTGAGCTGGGTGACGGGCCATGGCATGAAACGCGATTATGTAAGCCGCAACAATATTTCCTTTGAAGCAAAGCTGGCCGTGATAGCCTCCGAAGATCAATTGTTCGCCGATCACCGGGGCTTTGATTGGAAGAGCATTGAAAAGGCGATGAAGTATAACGAAAAGAAGCCGGGCCGTCAGCGCGGAGGAAGTACCATCAGCCAGCAGGTGGCAAAAAATGTATTCCTGTGGCAGGGAGGCGGGTATTTCCGCAAAGGACTGGAAGCTTACTTCACCTTCATGATCGAAACATTCTGGAGTAAGGAAAGAATTCTCGAAGTATACCTGAATGTATCGGAAATGGGCGATGGCATATTCGGTATTGAAGCGGCCGCACAATCTTATTTCGGCAAACCGGCAAAGGATCTCAACCGGCGGGAAGCGGCACTGGTAGCGGCTTGCTTGCCGAGCCCGAAACGATACAAAGTAAAACCACCCTCACCCTATGTGAGCGGCCGCGCAACAAAGATTGCGCAACAGATGGCGTTCTTATTTCCCGATCCGGATATAAAAGAAATAATAGGGCTGGAAGTAAAAAAGAAAGAAGAGCCCAAGACTCAACCCGCCAAAAAATGATCCGTTGCCCTGATGGCAGCGGCCAGGCGATCTTCATAATTTCCGCCGATCTCTTCCCAGGGCGTAGATTGATTTACCAGTAAATCTTTATAAATATTGAACAGGCGCTGACGGGAAGCGAGGTCGGGGTGTTCGCGCAACTGATCCGGTTCCCAGGGCAGGTCGATATCGCAAAGCAGGTAACCATCGTAGTGGCGGGCAGCGATCTGGTCGAGAATAAACTTGTGGCACCGATCGAAAACAAACTCGCCCCACACTTTCATCACATACATATCGGTATCGATAAAGAGCGGACCGTTGGGTTTAGCGCTGTTTAATTGTGTTTGTGCAAACTGATCTTCGAGTGCGAGTTGTCCTTTGGCAATCGGAAGAAGATCTTCGTATGTATACTGCGGACCATTTTTCAACAAATATTCCCGCGCAAACTCCGGGCACCAGGAAGTGCCGTAATAAGTAGCGAGCTGCGCGCTGAGTGTGCTTTTGCCGGTGCTCTCGGGCCCTATGATGACGATCTTTTTAAGCATGGGCTCTTTTCCTCCATTCATTTAATCCCCAGAAAGCCATGGCTAATAACACCACATAATAAACGCTGGTGAACACGAGCCCTTTTACAAAATACAAAGGGATGGAAGCGATGTTGGTAACAATCCACCAATACCAGCTCTCTACTTTTTTGCGCGCCATCAGCCACATGCCGGTGAAGGCCGAGGCCGTTGCAAAGCCGTCGCCCCAGGGAATAACGCCGTCGAAGAAATTATTTTTCAACGAGGTTAATGCAAAATAAAGTGCGGCATACAGCGCGATAAAAAAGGCTAACTGTTTAATCACCATGCTGCGGCTGGAAAAGGTGACACGCAGCATATGTTCGTGCTGTTCATTTCTCCGCGACCAGAGAAACCAGCCGTATAAACTCATGATCGTGTAATAAATGTTTACGGTTGCCTCGCCAATGAGGTGGAATTTGAAACTGAGGTAAACATAGATCATGGTGTTGATGAGGCCGGTGGGATAAACAAGAATATGTTCTTTGCGGCTGAACCATACACTCACAATGCCGGCAATAACACCCACGAACTCTAAAGGAGTTGTCTCGCGGAGCTGGCTGACGAACTGATCTAATATCTCGGAAAAACTCACTTACTTCTTTTCTGGATTACGGTAACGCTGGAAAGGCCGAAGGTAAGTAATGCCTTTGTTTGTGCGAAACCGCGTACCGATCTGGTGCCATTGTCCGTCAGCTGTGCGCTTCCATACCAGGAAATGCAAATGCGGCATGGACGTATAACCGGTGTTGCCGCTGAGCCCGATAAGTTGGCCCTGCTGAACAGTGTCGCCCACATTTACATAAGCGCCATTGGGTGCCAGGTGCCAATAGCCTGCGCGCGTACTGTCATTGTGTTGAATGATGATCATGTTGCCATCGAGGCGATACTTGCTGTTCATGCCGCCGCGTGTACCATCTTCTTTTACGCGCACCACGATGCCGCCTCTTGCCGCGTGTATTTTCGCGCCTTTCATATTGAAATCGATGGCCGCACGTTCCTTGTGCGTCATGGAGGAAAAATAGCCTTGTATCACACGGTAGCGCTTGCCGGGCGCAAACGGAAGCGAATAGATATAACTGGTGTCGTCTTTGATCCTGCCTTTTTGCAGGCCGCGGAAGGTGCTGCGCTCAGGATTTTTGCTAACTGCACAACCAATGAATAAAGCCGGTAGTAGAAGGAATAAGAGCCATTTCATCTTTTCAAATATCCCAATAATCGGACAAAAATCCCGGCAAAAGGGGCTGTAGACCGGCAATGAAGCGGATTCTTAAGAAAAATTTCACGGAAAGTTTATCAGGAACCCTCTTCGCACATTTTTTTGAGATTATTCAGCCCTTTTTCGAATTGCTGTCCCATGTGTTTCATGATAAAAGGTCCCATGAGGCGGGCAACAGGCCAGGCAAATTTGCCATTGTTCTGCCAGGTGACTTTGGTATTGGTATCGTGCCAGGGTTCGAAGAGCCAGTTGTCGTTGGCAATGGAAGCGAATGGTTTGATGAATTGCAATTTGAAATGCACATGTCTTTCGTCGAGCGAGGTAAGGGTGAGGTGACCATTGCCCACCTTGGGTCCGTTCCATTCGTAGCGGTGGCCGGGTTGTGAAGGCGTGCCGGTGATGGTTTTAGTGGCTTTGGGATCGGACTGCTGCCACGGATTCCATTCGCTGTAATGATTAAGGTCACTGATTTTGTTCTTGACAAAATCGACGGGACAGGTAATAACCGTGTTTCTTTCAATGTTGTAGGAAGAGGGTAATACCGTTGCAATGATCAGCAGCAGTGCTATTAATCCGATTATAATATAAACGACGATCATGGCCGGGGGCTTTAAAAATGAACAGATAAGTTAAGGCAGTGGGCGTTAGGAAACAAGTTTGGTGTGGGAGCGGCATCACCGGTTTTGTTAACGTACACTTAAACAGAAAGATACACGAAAAAAAGCAGTGACATCGTTATGTAAAAGAGGCGCCGGTTACATCCTGTAAAAAAGCAAACAAGATGAAAAAAGTTTTTCTATTGATAGCAGCAGGTTTGATGAGTATGAGCCTGTGGGCAAAGTGTACCAGCAGCGGGCTTTATTTTTTCCCTTCGGGAAATATGATCTCTTCCAATCCCATCATTGTGATTGATGGTTTTGCCAGCGATCAGCAAACGATACGCGATCTTTCCGGCAAACATAACGCCTGGCTCGTGGCCGGCAAGGAACGCATCAAACTGATCGTGCAGGAAACAAACGAAGGACAATACGGTCTTACGCAGGCGCTGCTACGCCCCGAACGCCCGTTGAAAAAAGGCGTGACCTATAAACTCCATATCGATGGCATGAAACAGAAAGAGGCGGAAACAAGGCTGCGCCGCTACCAGGATAATAAATGGACCGCCGTCACCTGGACCGTAACGAAAGAAGAAAAGACCTACGCCAAACCGGAGTTTACTTCTATACCGGTGAAAACGGGTGAAGAATATACGATGTTTGGTTGCGGCCCCGCGATGTATGTAAATTTTAGTGCCGGTATAAAATGCGAAGGTGAATACCTGGTGAAAACGGTGGTGGCAGATAAAGCTACCGGTAAAGAAACTACCTGGTACCTGCCCGTGGAAGATGGAAAAATTAAAATCGGACACGGCATGTGCAGCGGTGCTTTCAGTTTTGCACCAAATAGTTCTTACACCGTATACTTCCAGGTGATGAATGAAAAAGGTGATGTGTCGCTGATCAGCGGACGCCCTGTGAGCTTTGGTGCACCAAAAATGAGTTGAGTATTCCCCTTATATGAGCCGTTCCATCTAAGCCGGGATCGTGTTGAAAAACGTGGTCCCGGATTTTTTTGGGGAAAATAAAAACCTCCGCGTTTAAGCGGAGGGTATGATCAATTGTTAGATGGCATCTTCGTTACGAGCTTTAATACCTGGTCGTGAATCCAGCTTTGGGATCGCCGGAACATCCGTTCTGTTACAAAGCGGCGCACTTCTTTTTCCGTGGTTAATTCTTCGCGTTTTTCCCAGAGTTCTTCCAGTACTTCATGCGTTAACTTGTCGGCGGCTTCTGGTGTCTTGGTAAGAATGCGGCCGAAACGGTACAAAGGCTGGTGCAGTTCGCTGGTGTATTGAGCAAAGCTGCTCATGTTGTGAATAGGATTCATAAACGGGACACTATTTGTAATTCAAAATAGACGTCTCCCCCCGTCAAATAGCCGGTTTTGCTATCTGCTCAAATTTATTCAAAAAAAACTCCATTAGACGGTAATAATCGTTTAAAAGACTAATTATATACCCATATAGAATATAATATACTGTCAATCAATTGTTTGAGAGAATTTATATTTGAGCGGGGACAATAATAGCATGGAGGAAATAACGAAATATAACAGGATAAAAGCCGCGCTAGCAGATGCGGGAAAGACGAACAGACAACTCGCCGATTTTATGGGCGTTCATCCAACCACCGTATCTGATTGGTGCACGAATAAAAACCAACCTCGTTTTCCCGAGCTTTACCAGATTGCTGAATTTCTCCAGATAAATGTCCGGCTTCTTCTCTTGCCTACACACTGGGATGAAAGAAGTATTGCTGCAGAAGATGAACCGGTTTTCAAAAAGCCCCGTAAGAAAAAAGCAGCTCCTAAAAAGAAAAGCCGTAAATAATTCATCGTTGCGCGGAAGCCTGTATTTTTAGCCAAACCATTTTTTACAAATGAAAATAGCCGTTCTCGGTGCCGGCATGGTAGGCCGCGCCATTGCCGCCGATCTTGCCAGCCAGCATACTGTTACCTCCTTCGATATCAGCCAACCCAATCTCGAACAACTCAAACAAAGTTCGCCTGATGTAGAAATACGCCAGGCTGATTTAAACGATTATACACACTACGCTACCTTACTCGCGCCCTATGAATTAGTGGTAACCGCGGTACCGGGCTTCATGGGTTATGCCGTGCTGGAGGCTGCTATCCGTGCCGGAAAAAACATTGTAGACATTTCCTTTTTCCCCGAAGATGTATTGGCACTCGACGCACTCGCGCGTGAGCAGGGCGTAACGGTGATCACTGATTGCGGCGTGGCGCCGGGCATGAACAACTTCATCATCGGCCGCTACAACGAAGAGATGGCCATAAAAGAAGCACTCATCTATGTAGGCGGTCTGCCGCAGCATCCGCAACCGCCGTTTTTGTATAAAGCACCGTTTTCTCCCATCGATGTAATAGAAGAATACACGAGGCCTGCACGCCTGGTAGAGAACGGAGAGATCGTCGTGCGCCCCGCTCTCAGCGAACGGGAACTATTATCCTTCGATGGCGTAGGAGAACTGGAAGCGTTTAACACGGATGGTTTGCGTTCGTTGTTGTTCACGATGAAGCACATTCCCGATATGAAGGAAAAAACATTGCGTTATCCCGGTCATATCGATCTCATAGTGGCTTTGCAAACCGCCGGTTTTTTCAATACCGATGCCGTAAAAGTTTCCGGGCAGAAGATTCGTCCGCTCGATTTCAGCGCCGCTTTTCTAATTGATCAATGGAAACTGCAGCCCGGCGAGCAGGAACTGACCGTGATGAAAGTGATGGTGAAAAGCGAGAGCCAGACCGTGATCTATGAATTACTGGATAAATACGATGAAGCTTCTCATACATCGTCGATGGCGCGCTCCACAGGTTATACCTGCACCGCCGCCGTCAATCTTATTGCCAACGGTTTATTTACTGAGAAAGGTGTTTACCCGCCGGAGCTGGTGGGGCGTGATAAAACCTGTTTTGATTTTGTATTGCATTATCTCGGCGAACGTGGCGTGCATTGGCGTAAGACCATGCGGCCGGTAGGTGTGTAAACGAAAAGTCCCCGCCAAGGCGAGGGACTTTTTTATTTTTTTATCGCTTCCGCTTATTCAGCTTCGGCTACTACTTCCTGTACTTCGGGTATCATGCGTTTCATCATTCCTTCAATACCCGCTTTCAGCGTGATCATGCTGGAAGGACAACCGGAGCAGCTTCCCTGCATCGCCAGGTTAACGGTACCTTCGGAATAACTTTTAAACTGGATCGCTCCACCGTCCATTTCCACCGCAGGACGAACATAGTTATCGAGCAATTCTTTGATGCGTTTTACCACATCATCATCGTCGGCGCTTACTTCGTTGCTGCTAACAGGTTTCTGCACGGCCAGCTCTTCTTCGTTCACCACAGGTTTGCCTTCTTCCAGGTAATCCTTCAGGAATTGACGGATGGAAGGAATCACATCGGTCCACTCTGTATCGGCTGTTTTGGTCAGCGTTACAAAGTTGCTCGCGATGAACACCGCGCGGATGAAAGGGAAACCAAACAGTTCGGTCGCCAGCGGTGAAGGTTTGGCGCTCTCAATATCCGGGAAATCCGCACTCTTGCCGGGAAACAAGAGCTTGTTGGCCACAAACTTCATGGTCTCGGGATTGGGCGTCATTTCTGTATAGATACTGATAACGGGATTGCCTGTCTTGATCATAATTCACGGTTTATGCTGCAAAGTTAACAATAATTGATCGTAAAGGTTGAGCCGCGGGGCCAGCGCTTTTCGGGAAAAAACCCCCGGTGGTCGCATTTGGCCGCAAAAACCTGATCTTTGACGCCGGATAAATTTCCTTTCGGACATGAAAAAAATCTACCATCTGGCCAATTGCACTACCTGCCAGGCCATTATAAAAGAAACCGGTATCGACAAAGCCGGCATCGAAGACCAGGATATCAAGACCCAGGCGATCACCCCGGCCCAACTGGACAAAATGAAGGAAATGTCCGGCAGCTACGAATCCCTGTTCAGCCGCCGCGCGCTTAAATACAAAGAAATGGGCCTGAAAGACAAAAAACTATCCGAAAAAGACTACCGCGACCTGATCCTGCAGGAATACACGTTTCTCAAAAGACCCGTAGTCATTTTAGACAAACAGATTTTTATCGGCAACGATAAAAAGAACGTGGCCGCTTTGAAAGAAGCCGTTGCGCAGCTTTAATGAACGGGAGCCTGGTCGGCCGGCGTCGCACTTCCTTCAATAATCGAAAGCAGCTCGGGCTTTTCTTTTTTCTCCCGTGTTAAAACATAGTTGGCCAATATCACGCTCGCCAACATGCAGATCGCGCCGAGCGCAAAGTGTATTCCGGGAAAATAGAAGGGAGCATTGCTGCGCGTAAAGAACGTAAAAAGATTATTCATGATCGGCGGACCGATGATCGTTGTCAGGCTCATCAGGCTCGTTAAGGCTCCCTGCAGTTCACCTTGTTCATTCGGTGTAACATGTCCGGCCAATATGGATTGCAAAGCGGGACCCGCAATGCCCCCCAGGCAATACGGAATGAGAAACGCATACATCATCCAGCTTTGTGTCGCGAATGCAAACAACAGAAGCCCCAGGGTATATAAGGAAAGCCCGAGATAAATACTCTTCTCGTTTCCCAATTTTGGATTCAACACGCGTGTAAGGCCGGCCTGTACAAGCCCCACCATCACACCTACAACGGCCAGTGAGATGCCCACCATTTTTTCCGTCCAATGAAAACGGTGCATGGTAAAGAAACTCCAGTTGCCCTGCACGGATTGTGCGCCGAGATAAATAAGAAAAAAGCAAATGGCAAGCCCGCCGATCTCCGGATGTTTATTTAAAAATTTCAGCGAACCCAATGGATTGGCGCGTTTCCAGGAAAAAGCACGGCGGTTTTCTTTTGAAAGCGATTCCGGCAGTACAAAAAAACCGTAGAGACAGTTGATGAGACACAAAGCCGCAGCCGCATAGAAAGGTGCGCGAATGCCCCAGCCTGCGAGCAAGCCGCCCAAAGCAGGACCAATCACGAAGCCCAGTCCGAAAGCGGCGCCGATCAGTCCAAAGTTCTTCGCTCTTGTTTCGGGCGTACTCACGTCGGCGATATAAGCCGAAGCCGTGGTAAAACTTGCACCGGTTATGCCCGCTATCACACGTCCGATAAAAAGCCAACTGTATACCGGCGCCAGGGCCAGAATAATATAGTCGATACCGAATCCCAGCAAAGAAAACAACAGCACCGGCCGGCGCCCGTAGCGGTCGCTCAGGTTGCCGATCACCGGCGCAAAAACGAATTGCGTCAATGCATATACCGACAGCAACCACGCACCATCTGCGGCGGCCTCATTAATCGGAATGCCTTTCAATTCTGAAATAAGGTCAGGCATCACGGGAATGATCAAGCCCCATCCCATCACATCGATCAGCAGTGTAATAAAAATAAAACCGATAGCAGCCTGGCGGGGCGATGAACTACGCATAAAAAAAGGTTGAGCGCTGCAAATGTGATTAATTTTTAGCTGATACGATAATTATCGTTTGAAAACAGGCATGTTTTTGGAACCCTATTTATTAACATAGTTTATAGAAACCCCTGCAATGCGTTGGTTATCTTTGGCCCCCGTGTCAAAAACGACTAATAGTATCAGTAGTCTGGGTATTTATTTTCACACAAAAAATGACAGTTTATGAAGAGTAAACTAATGCTCGCCCCTCTTGCCTTAGGAGTCTTAATGCTCGGCTCCTGCGTAAGTCAGAAAAAATTTAAGAAGTCTCAGGCCGATTACGCTGCCCTGCAAACTCAGTACACAACCGTGCAAAGCAATCTGACCGATTGTAATAACGAAAAGGATGCACTTAACCGCCAGAAGTCCGCGCTTGAAACGGAACTCGCTAACCTTAACAGACAACTCGATCTGCTGAAGCAGAACAATACACAGGCG
Organism: Terrimonas ferruginea DSM 30193; assembly: GCF_000425585.1. Lineage (GTDB taxonomy): Bacteria > Bacteroidota > Bacteroidia > Chitinophagales > Chitinophagaceae > Terrimonas > Terrimonas ferruginea. The sequence continues at coordinate 86,976 of NZ_KE384403.1, read as the reverse complement.
CTGAAACAGCTGGAGGATCTTTCCGTGATCAGTGCTTCACAAGCGGAAAGCATCCGCAAGTCCATGGAAAATATCGGCGCCAAAGACAATTATATCCAGACGCTGCAACAGCAGATGGCCCGCAAGGATTCACTCAACATGGCCCTCGTGATGAACCTGAAAGGTGCCATCGGTAATCTCGATGACAAAGACATCAATATTAAAGTAGACAAAGGAGTTGTGTACATCGACATCTCTGATAAACTGCTCTTCACTTCTGCCAAATACGATATCACCAAAGAAGCCAAAGTTGTATTGGGTAAAGTAGCCACCGTTCTGAAAAATCAACCCGACATCGAGTTCATGGTGGAAGGCCATACAGATAACGTAGCCTACCGTGGTTCAGGTCAGTTGAAAGATAACTGGGACCTCAGTGTGAAAAGAGCTACCTCTGTTGTACGCGTACTGCAGGATGAATATGGTCTGGATCCCGCGAAGATCGCTGCTGCCGGCCGCGGTGAATACAAACCGATCGCCGAAAACTCAACCGTAGAAGGACGTGCCGCCAACCGCCGCACACGCATCGTAATCCTTCCTCAGCTGGATCAGTTCTTCAAACTCCTCGAAACGAAGAAGTAATCAATATAATTAAGATCCGTTCCCTAACGGTAGAAGGACGTGCCATCAGCGCGTCCTTTTTTTTGTGCTGGTTTGATTGTTGCTTTAAGTTGTAAGTAATAGGTAATAAGTTATAAGTAAAAACATCGGTGCCCGTTCTGTTGCCCACTCACCCTGATCAAAGATCAGGCACCTATTAAACAAACATGATTCGCTACGCAGGATTACTATACATGGAAGATCTGGAAGAATTGTTCACTGATGTGCAGTGTCAGCGGGTTTTTCCTGATCAGAAGACATTTGTCGATTGTATACCGAAACTGCCGGTAGCAGAGATACTCGAACAATACCGGCAATGGAAAAGGCAACCCGACGGAACAATTGAAACCTTCGTCATGCGCTACTTTGATTTACCCAGGGTAGTGCCGCAGCCCGCTCAGCCAATGGCACGCAACATCGACGGGCACATCGCCGATCTCTGGAAAATATTATCGCGCGCCCCGGTAGAAAACACCGGAACATTGATCGGCTTGCCGTACCATTTCATCGTACCCGGAGGGCGCTTCCGCGAAATATTTTACTGGGACACGTATTTCACCATGCTTGGATTGGCCGCTGCCGGAGAAACGCAGTTCATCGAAGACGTGACCGACAATTTTGCCTTCCTGCTTCGCCGGTTCGGGCTTATTCCCAATGGCAACCGTACTTATTTTTTAACGCGGTCGCAACCGCCGTTTTTCGCGCACATCATCCGGTTGCTGCAGGCATTGAAAGGAGATGAAATACTGGTAAAATACATCACCGAACTCACCCTCGAGTACCAGTTCTGGATGCAGGACGCGCAATTGGTGACGGAAGACGAACCTGTCAAACGCCGGGTCGTACGCATGCCCGACGGTGCTTTGTTGAACCGTTATTGGGATGAACAAAATACGCCACGTGCGGAGGGATATGCGGCCGATCTTGCTTCGCATGAAGAAGCATCGGCTAAACCATCGGATCATTACCGGCATCTGCGTGGGGCATGTGAGTCGGGTTGGGACTTTTCCGGTCGCTGGCTCCGGGATGGAAAAACGATGCACCGGATTTATACCTGCGATTTAATTCCCGTTGACCTGAACAGTTTGCTTTGGTACCTGGAAAGCACACTGGAAGAAGCGTATCGTATAACCGGTAAACCGGAAACAGCCAATAGTTACGGGGAAAAGGCAGCGCAGCGGAAAGCGGCTATCGAAAAATATTGCTGGCACCCGCAACAGCAAACGTTTACAGATTACGATCATCGCAAACAACAGCCGTCAGACTATCTGACGATGGCGATGGCGTATCCGCTGTTCTGCGGACTGGCCGGGCAGCAGCAGGCTGGGTTGGTTTTGGAACAAATAGAAGACTTATTTCTTCAACCCGGCGGTTTGTTGACCAGCCTGCATGTAACGGGCCAGCAGTGGGATGCGCCCAATGGCTGGGCGCCTTTGCAATGGATCGGCTACGAAGCAGCCATGCGGTATAAAAATGAAAAGCTGGCGCAAAAGATCAGGCACAACTGGATGATGAATGTGGAGCGCGTATTTGCCACAACCGGCAAGATGATGGAGAAATATAATGTGGTGGATATTTCGTTATTAGCCGGCGGCGGCGAGTACCCCAACCAGGATGGTTTCGGCTGGACGAATGGGGTGTATGCTGCGTTTAAGCGCGTGAATGGTCAATCGTGAATCGTCAATGGGCTGTTTTACCCTATACCTTACGCCCTGCACCTTCTACCTCCTCAAACACACCTGTCTGTCTGTTCTTGCGCACATTATCCCAATTAAAATAGCGGCCGTTCATGGCTACATAAATACCGGGTGGTAATGTTTGTACAAAAGCCAGTGCGCTACCGAGATTGAAAAGTCCGTCGGAGCTACCGAATTTGATGGGGATCATGGCGCCGGTTAGTACGATGGTTTTGCTGGCGGTTACTTTTTCGGCGAGAATGCGGGCCGTATCGGCCATGGTATCTGTTCCGTGTGTGATGACGATGCGGTCTTCTTCGCAATTGTTGCACTGATGCACAATCAGGTCGCGGTCTTCATCAGTCATTTCAAGGCTGTCGATCATCATCAGGGTTCTGATCTCCACATCGAGGCGGCAGCGGCCAAGCTCCAGGAGATCGTGCATGTGTGTATCCTTAAAAAACAACTGGCCGTTCAGTTCATTGTACTCCTTGTCGAAAGTTCCCCCGGTGATGAAAATGCGGATAGCCATGGCTTGTTGTTTTGCCTGCGAAGATACTACCTAATTCCGGAGTCGCGCCTCTTCGAGGTCCAGTTCCCATTCGCGCTCGCGGATCAGTTCTTCGTTGTATTCGCCGGTGTGGCGATAATGATTGAGTTCGCGGCGGCGCACGTCTACAATGTCGAGCAGCATCTGGCGGTAGTGCGGAAGGAAATTGGTTTTTTCTTCGTCGGACTCTTCCGTGGCCAGTCGCTTCTTGGCTACTTCGATCATTCTTTCATAGCGGTCGCGGACGCGTTTATAAGTTTCGTGATTTTTTGTTTCATCGGCGTAATTGGTATCGAGAAAAGCGAGCACCGATTCTGCCAGCCGGATGCGCATGGCCAGTTGTTGTACTTTTTCCGGTTCTTCATCTACCTCAATGCCCAGCCAACGGATCAACGGGGAAAGGCTCAAGCCTTGTAGCACCAGCGTTACAAGAATGACAATAAAGGCGATGAACAAAATGAGGTTACGGTGCGGAAAGCTTTCGCCGCCGGGCAAAGCAAGCGGAATAGCCAATGCGGAGGCAAGGGAAACGACACCCCGCATGCCGCTCCAGGCTACGAGGAAAACTGACTTCCAGCCCGGGTAAGGTTCTGTTTGCCGGATCTTTTTGAACAACATCCGTGGAATATAAGTGCCCGGAAAAACCCAGATGATCCGGATTAATATGGTGGCGATACTGATGATGATACCGTAAGTAATGGCTTCGGGAACGGAATAACCTTCGAGCCCGGCGGTGATCACCGGCAGTTCGAGGCCGATCAAAATAAAAACAAACCCGTTTAATAAGAACGTAAGCGTTTCCCAAAGACTGAGAATACTCATCCTCGATTCATAGGTAAATATTTCCTGCGAACGATAAGAAAGAAAAAGTCCGCCGGCCACTACAGCCAGTACACCCGACCAGTGGAAATGTTCCGCCGTGATGTACATAATATAAGGCGTGATGAGCGTGATAGCCGCGTCGATGACCGCAGTGGTCGGGAAGAAACGATGCAGTATATAAACGACAATAGCAATACCGATACCTACGGCAATGCCCATAAATCCAACGACAAAAAACGTTTTGGTCGCATCCCAGAAGTGAAACTGGCTGGTCAGGATAGCCGCCAATGCAAAACGGAAAACGATCAAACTCGATGCGTCATTCACCAGGCTTTCCCCTTCCAGGATTGTGGTTACCCGTTTAGGCACTTTTAGTCCCTGTAATACAGAGGTTGCAGCAATGGCATCCGGAGGTGAAATGATGCCGCCAAGCAAAAACCCGAGAGCAAGAGGGAAATCCGGAATGATGGCATGCGCCAGGATAGCCACCGTGGCGGAGGTAAATATCACCAGGCCGAAGGCGAGCATGCTGATCGGCCGTTTGTATTTCCAAAACTCCTTCCATGCGGTATTCCAGGCGGCAGAGTATAACAAGGGTGGAAGAAATAACAAAAAGACAATATCGGGACTAATACTGATATGTGGCGTGCCGGGGATCAGGCTGATGCCAAGGCCGGCAATGACCAGGAAAATCGGGTAGGAAATGCGTAGCCTGTTGCTCAGCATGGTGAGCATGGCAATAATGAACAGCAGTGAGAGGATCAGCAACAGATTTTCCTGGATCATAGAAGAAAAATAACCAAAAAGCCAGACAATTGTTGCAACTTGGCCGGGCCTCGGAATAATTCGTAACTTTTGCATGAATTTTTGAGCTATGGATAAGGAAATAACCAGGAAATACACCAATGGTGAGGTAACCGTAATGTGGAAGCCAGCCGCCTGCATTCACTCCAAAGTTTGCTGGCAGGCCGCTACCGGTTTACCGGAAGTATTTGACCCCCGTCGCAAACCCTGGATCATCCTGGACAATGCCGGTACGGAGCGTATCGTGGACCAGGTAAAGAAATGCCCGAGCGGCGCGCTGAGTTTTTATTATAATAATGAAACGGATGCATCTGCAGAAGTAACCACCGAAACCCGTGTGGAAGTGGTGGCCGATGGTCCGCTGATGGTTTACGGCAATCTCACGGTCAAAGACAAAAACGGGCAGGAAGAAAAGAAATTCCGCGTTACTGCATTCTGCCGTTGCGGCTATTCTCAAAACAAACCCTACTGCGACGGATCACATATTACCGAAAAATTTTCCGGCTAGGCCGGTCACCTGAAAAAATAAGGTATGGCTACCTACGAGCAACTTTTTGAAAACAACCGTAAATGGGTAGAAGAAAAAAAAGCCGGTGATGCTTCTTTCTTCGACAAACTGGCAAGGGACCAGCAACCCGACTATCTCTATATCGGCTGTAGCGACAGCCGTGTGCCTGCAAACGAAATCATGGGACTTGAGCCGGGCGAAGTATTCGTTCACCGCAACGTGGCTAATCTCGTTAACGCCACGGATCTCAATGTAATGTCGGTGATCAATTACGCCGTTGTACACCTGAAGGTGAAACATATTATCGTTTGCGGTCACTACAACTGTGGTGGTGTGCGCGCTGCCATGATTCCGAAAGACATGGGTATTCTGAATCCATGGCTTCGTAATATCCGCGATGTGTACCGTCTGCATAAGGACGAACTCAATGCCATCACCAATGAGGACAAACGATATGAGCGGCTGGTGGAATTAAATGTGCAGGAACAATGCATCAACGTGACCAAACTCGCAAGTGTGCAGCAATCGTACGTGAAAAACAAATTTCCCGTTGTGCACGGTTGGGTCTTTGATCTGCATACAGGTATATTAAAAGACCTGAACCTCGACTTCGATGAAATTCTCCGCGGCATCCAGGAAATCTATAACCTTACTGGCTCTGAGGAGTAAGTGCGGAGCGCATCTATTTCACCTGTTTTTTTCTTAACGCCATCAATGCCGTAAAGGATTTTTGATGCATTGCATCCGAGCCATTCAAGCAGTTGGATGATGGTGTGATAACATTGGGAAGTATGTTCGGTTGAGATACCCCCTGTTTTGTTGTTGAAACAAATGGGTTCATAATGTGCGATCCTGTTTCGCAGTTCTTTGATCTTGACCAGTTTTTTGAATATATCTTTTTGCCGGATACCTGATGGCCTGTTGATAAAAATGTTTAGCAAGTTGCTGCCGGAGGCAGCATAGTCCTTGGAAGCAAATTGAAAAACCCAGAAACCAAAACTTAATTTGGCAACCAGCCGGTCATGTGTATACTTTGAGCTTAAATTATGGATAGCCTCGTGTATTGAATGAAATGATCCTTCACAACCGGAAGAAATATCAAGATAGCCTCCCGGCGAAGCGGCATCTTCAAGCCAGGTATCACCATAAATATTTTTGAAGTGCCGGTCAATTGAGTTTCTTAGTATTACTTCAAAAATGCCGATTACAGAATAAAGCTTTTCAGACAGCGCGAGATTAGCGCGGTAAAGTTTGTGCGCTTTTCTTTTGTTATTATTGCAGGCGTTCAAATATTTATTGAACCTCGGCGCAGATACAGCGGTATGAAACAGGCGATTCGGCATTTGAATTATACTCATAAAATCACAGTAAAAATATCCTGATAAAAATTGCTGACCTTGGTCATTAGCTCATGAAGAGTTAGTATTTTTACATCGAATTCCTGATATGCCGCTGTTTAACTTCGGGTTAATTAAGCTTTCAGGCAAGTTTTTAAAAAGGTCTCGCGTTTGTGAGGCCTTTTTATTTTTTATAACTTCAGCTCATGATGAAAAAACTCTTCCTCCCTCTCTCCGCAGCAGTTATTCTTTCCGCCTGCGGCAACAAGGCCGATGAAAATGACGGAATAGCCGCTTTCAGCAAAGACAGTCTCGGTACACATATCGCACAATTATCTGCCGATTCTTTTTATGGCCGCAAACCGTTTACCGAAGGTGAAGTGCGCACTATTGCATGGCTGGAAGAAAAAATGAAAGCTGCCGGTCTCGAACCCGGCAACGGCAATAGCTATGTACAAGACGTACCGATGGTGCGCATTACCACACAGGCAGACCCGCAAATGCTGGTGAAAGGCGCGAAGGAAACTTTTTCATTTGAAGGATTTGATGATTATGTTATCTGGACCGATAAAGCAGACTCCGCAGTATCACTGGACAACACAGAGGTGGTGTTTGCGGGTTATGGTGTAGTAGCTCCGGAATATCAGTGGAATGACTATGCTGGTTTGGATGTGAAAGGAAAAGTAGTGCTGGTAAAAGTCAACGACCCGCAGGGCGACGCCAAACTGTTTGGCGGAAAGGCCATGACGTATTACGGTCGCTGGACCTACAAATTCGAAGAAGCGGCGCGGCAAGGAGCCCGCGGTTGCCTGATCATTCACGACACACCTGCTGCCAGTTATCCGTTTACCGTTGTGCAAAACAACTGGAACGGCTCACGTCTCCGCCTCGATGACCGTAAACAACCGGGCACTTATTGCGATGTGATCGGATGGCTTACTACACCGGCTGCGGTTAAACTGCTGCAGGCCGCCGGTAAAGACAGCAGCATGCTGGCTTCTGCGGATCATCGTGGTTTTAAACCGGAACCACTTGATGTAAAACTATCTGCGCGCATCAAAATAAAAGCAGAATACAACGTTTCACACAATGTGGTTGGTAAGATCACTGGTAGTAAAAAGCCGGATGAAGTGATTATCTACTCTGCGCACTGGGATCATCTTGGTGTAGGCAAACCCGATGAAACCGGTGATTCCATATATAATGGCGCGCTCGATAATGCCAGCGGTACTGCAGGATTAATTGAGCTGGCCCGCGCATTCAAAAGTTTAAAAAAAGCACCGGAGCGTACCATCGTTTTTCTTGCGGTAACGGCGGAGGAACAAGGCCTCTGGGGATCGGCCTACTATGCGTCGAATCCGATATTTTCTTTGGATAAAACGGTTGCTGCTATCAACATGGATGGCTTGAACTGGTATGGCGCCACAAAAGATATTACGGTCGTTGGCCGCGGTCAAAATGAGCTGGAAGATTATCTGCAAGAGGAAGCGGAGAAAAAAGGTCGCGTGATTGCATGGGAAGAAAAGCCTGAGGGCGGCGCATACTACCGGTCCGACCATTTCAATTTCGCCAAAAAAGGTGTGCCGGCTTTGTACACCGGTTCCGGCGTAAATGTGATTGGTAAGGACAGTAGCTACGGCAGAACCATCCGTGATGCATATGGAAAAGAGCATTATCATCGTCCCTCGGATGAATATGATCCTAAAACCTGGGTGCTGGATGGCGCCATCGAAGACTTAAAACTGATGTTCCTGTTGGGGCGGCGTTTGTGTTATGGTAATGAATGGCCAGGATGGAAAGAGGGATCGGAGTTTAAAAAGATAAGGGAGGGGAAGTGAATTAGATCCTGAACGCTGAGCTCATTAAGAGTTGTTCGCTTCTGGAAATGCCGGCATCTTTGGCAAAACGTTGCCAGTTTGCTACAGCCGACTGTACTTCATTAATGATATTGCTCATCTCTTTTTCGTTTAATCTAAAATAAACGCCGACGCTTTTAGCAAGCTCGATATCAAGGCTGTTATTATCCATGTCGATATTCAACGCAAGGCCAGTTTTATCTGTCGAAGGATTAAGATCAAAGGCCGGTGACAGACGCCAACCACTTTGATCTAATATAAAACCATGATTTCTCAGATGATCATCTGTATTTGAGATGAGAATATTAAAAACAATTCTTCGCCATAATTGATGAAGATCCTCCGTGATGCGGGTTCCTGAAAATTGAATAAACTCCGCAATATCGAGATAGGAAGGAGGAACATTTTTTATCAGTTCTTCGTTTTTTCCCGTCATTGTCATCGCTGAGGCAAAGTGGATACGGTCACTTTTATCTCTGTCGAAACGTTTGGTGAAAAACGTGTGATAACTCCCTGTTACCTTTTCAATACGGCTTTCTGTCATTTCAATGCCGGCATCGATAGCAAGTCTGAATGCAACATATTCCCATGCGCCTTTGTCGATATTATCGTTGCGGGACGGGAACTTTGCTATCCAAAGGTGACCTTGTTCATCAAAAATATTTGCTTTCGGCCGCGCGCCGCCGAGTGATGAACCCGGTGCGATCAGAAGAGCAAGCCATTTGTTTATTTCTGGTATGTTATCTCCGGATTCAATCAATTCTGCCGCGTGCTGTAGTTCTCTTACATGAGACCACGGGGGAGTTGAAGAGAAATCGTTTGAAAGAAAATCCCCCGAAGGGTCTGTTTTAAAACGTAATGCTCCCATTCTACTACGATCATCGACACCAAGGAGAAAATCTATATCGTATAAAACTGCTGCTGCTGCTTTTCCTTCGTTACGTGCCTTGATCGCAGCACGTCGTTTCATTAATGTACGCCCCCATGTATCAGGCATCGAGTCAAGGAAAACACCGAAGTTCTCTTTTCCGTTTGGATATTGTTGTCCCTTAAACCATGCAATATCCGGATCCAGTAACAGTTGCTCTTGTGATGAAATCCAGCTTTCATCATACGCAAAGCTGAATGCTTTGCGACCTTTCGCTTGCTGTGCCGATAATATACCGATGCATTTGGGTGTATTCAGACCTTTCCAGTCCGCGTAAATCCATATATCGGTTTTATCAGTCATTTCCTTTCTTTCCAATCAACTCCAAATCCTGCAGCTTTCTTCCAAATTCATCATCAGCGGCCAGCTGTAAAAAATCATCCTGAAGCCCTAATACACGCAACACATTGAAGTAGGCACCAAAAGATACACTGGGATTGCCTTTTTCAATATGGTACAAGGTTGACCGGTCTATTCCAGCCCGCTCCGCAACCTGCATGGTTGTAAGCCTACGGCGTTTCCGAGCAAGCTTGATATTCTCACCCATCCGTTCCAGAATTTGCTGAAATCTCGGCAATAATATTTGTTTTCTTGTACCCAAATGTTGTTTATTTCCACCAAAAATAACATAAACGTAGAAAATAACCAACAGAAAACAACAGAAAGGAATGAAAGTGAAAAACAATCGATACAAAGAACGAACAGAAAACAACCGACAACCAACAAAAAAGGACGCTTCAAGCGTCCTTTTTTGTTATAATATCTTACAAATCAGCAGTTGTTAAAAAATAATCAGAAAATTAACATATAAATAAAATAACCCTTACTTTAGCAATCCGGAAAATAAAAAAGGCCCTTCCGTAGAAACGGACTGACCTCTAACGATTGCTTGCCATATGAAAAATCTTCGAAATTAGAACTTATTGGCTGTTACCAGCTTGTCTGGCGCGGCTTCACTTGTACCTCTGACGATTCTCACTTGCCTTGCCTTTAACGATTGCTGCCTTTTTCTTTGCTTCAACCGTACACCAAATTTACAGCGGCTAAACGAAGTCCGAAAGACAAGTTTGGCCGCTTTTCTTTATGCCTAATGGCCATTTACTACCCGCAAACCCTTTACCAGCAAGCATCTACATCAAATACCGGTATGATGGCCAACGGTTTTTTTCGTGTCAGAAAGACGATTAAAATGAGGGCCTTTTGACAACCGCGTGATATCCACATCCGTGAAAAAGCAAAAAAGAAAAAATTGGCTGGCAAAATAGAATATCGCTTATTTTCGCAGGACGCTCTTAGAAATAAAAAAGGCCCTTCCGTAGAAACGGACTGACCTCTAACGATTGCTTGCCATATGAAAAATCTTAAAGTAGAACTTGGAGTTCCGGTTTTACCCGGATTTTTTCGAGGACTTCTTTTCTCAACTTTTTGACCTCTGACGTCTTGCCTCTTTCACAACGATTGCTTGCCATGTGAATCTTTTTTTGCACCGTTGCTGATACGAAATTAATACACTTACAACGCTGCCCGTAAACAACTTACGGCTGGTTTATTTATCCCAAACCGGCTATCTTTGCCCGCAAATCCTTGCTGCTCGTGTATTTCACGTTAATTTCCACATGATGCCCAACCGGCCGGCCGACATATTATTTCAATTGATTCATTCGCTTGAAAAAGCCGAAAAGAGGCATTTTAAGCTCTATATCACACGCAGTTCGGCCAAGGAAAACCTCAAAGTCGTTCAGCTTTTCGATGCATTGGATAAAATGGAAGAGTACGATGAGCGCGTTTTGCTCAAAAAACTCCCTGCCGTTACCAAACCGCAGCTCGCCAACCTCAAGATCCATCTTTACAAACAGATCCTGGGAAGCCTCCGCCTGCTGAAAGCCGCCGACAGCCTTGATCTTCAGTTGAATGAATTGTTTGACCACGCCCATATTCTTTATAAAAAAGGGCTGTTCCTCCAGAGCATCCGCATCATCGACAAAGCCAAGGAGCTGGCTTACGAAAACCAGAAGTATTTCTTCCTGCCGCAACTCATCGCGCTGGAAAAACGGATTGAAAACCTGCACGTTACGGGTAACTATGGCGAACGCACGATCCAGCTTTCCGTAGAGGCCAATACCGTTAATGAAAAGCTGGACATGGTGTCCCGCCTTTCCGACCTGGCGCTCCAGTTGTACGGGTTTTATATCCAGCACGGCCACGCCCGCAACGATGCCGACGAAGAACGCCTGGAAAAATTTTTCCGCGAAAACCTGCCACCCGGCGCCCCCGACCGCGATGGCTTTTACGAACGCCTTTATCTCTATCAGAGTTATACCTGGTACGCATTCATCCGCCAGGATTTCCTGATGTATTATCGCTACACACAAAAATGGGTTGACCTGTTTGATGAGTTTCCGGTGGCACAACGCGTGGAAACCGGTCACTATATCAAAGGCATGCACAACCTGCTCAATGCGCATTTCGATCTGCGCAATTATGAAAAATTCCAGGTCGATCTGCAACGGTTCGAAGACTTTGCCGCTTCTAAACGGGTACAGCAAAATGAAAACTTCCGCGTGCAGTCCTTTGTGTATCTCGCCAGTGCACGTATTAATTTTCATAATATCACCGGCACATTCAAAGAAGGACTCAAACTCGTGCCCGGCATCCGCGAAAAGCTGGCCGAGTACAATATGTTCATCGACCGCCACCGCATCATGGTGGTGAATTATAAAATTGCCACATTGTATTTTGGCAGCGGCGATTACAGTACATGCATCGATTTTCTGCAGGATATTATCAACGAACCAACCGGTTTGCGCAGCGACCTTCAGTGTTATGCCCGCCTTGTACACCTGCTCGCTCATTTTGAGCTGGGAAATATGGACCTGATGGATTCGCTCACCCGCTCGGTGTACCGTTATATGTCGAAAATGCAGAATCTGACGGTGATCGAAGAGGAGATGTTCCGCTTCTTCCGCAATTCTTTCAAATTTACCCGCAACCAGCAACGCCCCGAGCTGGAGAAATTCCTGGAGAATGTAAAACACCTGGAAGGCAACCGGTTCGAGACAAGATCATTTGCTTACCTCGATATTATTTCCTGGCTGGAAAGCAAGGTGCAGCAGAAACCGATGAGCGAAATTATCCACAACAAGTATCTGAAAAGCAAAAAAAGAAGATACACCGGCGCGAAAGCCGCCTGAGGTTTACGATATTTGTGAGGGACCCGCCGGTTCCTTGGGTCGGCGTAATCTCCCTTGACTAATCACATGAAAAGAATCATTACCATCTGTGTGCTGGCACTCACATTCGCTGGCATGAATCCCGTGCAGGCCCAGAAAGATTGGGTAAAACAAACCATTGAAGGCACCGCCTCCATTAAGTTTCCAAAAGCTGCTGAAAAACTCGGCGAAGCACCAGCGTATCAATACCAGGGCGCAGACAGCATTCATTACGTAGCCGGATTTATCGACCTGAATGAAATGGGACTCGATTCCGCCACCGTTATGGCTTCGGCCGGAACCGATATGTTTTTTACCCAGGTACAGGAAGGGATCAAACAACAAGTTCCGGGGATCGAACTGACCACCGCAGAGATCAACAACTGGAAAGATTATCCGGCGTACTATATGGTCGGTAAAGACGATAAAAACACCGAAATATTCATGCGCGTGATCTTCCTCGGCAGCCGCATGTTCTCTCTCAGCGTTACTGTTCCTGAAGGACAGTCATCCGCTTCAAAAGATTCGTTTTTCAATTCATTCAGCAACGAATAATTTCATTTTCAATATTTTCAGAAAAGCGGGAGATTTCTCCCGCTTTTTTTGCGTTAAAAAAACAAGGACAACGATATTTTATTGGCTGCTGTTTGCCCCGCTTCGTAACTTGCGCCCATGCATGACTATTTACAAGGTTTGAATGAGCGGCAACGCGAAGCAGTATTGCACAAGGACGGCCCCATCATGATCGTGGCGGGTGCCGGTAGCGGTAAAACCAAAGTACTCACCACCCGCATTGCACACCTGATGGCCTCAGGCGTGGATGCTTTCAATATTCTGGCGCTCACCTTCACCAACAAGGCGGCAAAAGAAATGAAGGAACGTATCGAGAAAATCCTGGGCAACAGCGAAGCCCGTAACCTGTACATCGGTACTTTCCACTCCGTGTTTGCACGCATCCTTCGCTCGGAAGCCACACGCATCGGCTATCCATCCAACTTTACCATTTACGATACCGACGATGCCAAAGGCGTGATCAAAACCGTGATCAACGAATTGCATCTCGACGATAAACAATACAAGCCCAACATCGTTTATAATCGTATTTCCTCCGCAAAGAACGCACTGGTAACCGCCCGCGAATACGCGGAAAGTCCTGCGCTGATGCAGGAAGATATGCGCGCCAACAGACCTGCCATTGCGCAGATTTATGACGCCTATGTGAAACGCTGCTTTAAGAACGGCGCCATGGACTTCGACGACCTGTTGCTGAAGTTTTATGAATTGCTCAGAGATGTTCCCGACGCACGTAATAAATACCAGGAAAAATTCCGCTATATCCTCATCGATGAGTACCAGGATACCAACCCTGCACAGTACGAAGTGATCAAGATATTGGGTTCACGTTATGAAAACGTGTGCGTGGTAGGTGATGACGCGCAAAGCATTTATTCTTTCCGCGGGGCCACCATCCAAAACATTTTACAGTTTCAGAAAGATTACGACGACGTGAAAGTGGTGATGCTCGAGCAAAACTACCGCAGCTCAAAGACCATTCTTAACGTTGCCAACGAAGTGATCTCGAATAACAAAGGACAGATCGAAAAGAAACTGTTCACCGACAACGGGCAAGGCGAAAAGATCCGCCTCGTACGCACCATGACGGACAACGAAGAAGGAAAGTATGTTGCAGATACTATCCAGGAACAAAAACTGCGCAACCACTACGCCAACAAAGATTTTGCGATTCTTTACCGCACCAACGCGCAAAGCCGCGCATTCGAAGAAAGCCTCCGCAAAATGGGTATTCCCTATATCATGTACGGCGGCCTTAGCTTCTACCAGCGCAAAGAGGTGAAAGATATGGTAGCCTACCTGCGCCTCCTCGTCAATCACAGAGACGAAGAAGCACTGAAACGGATTATCAATTATCCCGTACGCGGCATCGGTAAAACAACCATCGATAAAACATTGTTGCTGGCAAATGAGCGGGATATTTCCATGTGGGAAGTGCTGGAGAATGCGGCACAGCTCGGTTTTCGTGCGGGTACGCTCGAGGCCATCGAGAATTTTGTAACGATGATCAAAAGTTTCGCCAGCATGCTGCAAACAAAGAATGCTTATGAAGTGGCATTTCATGTAGGCAAGCAAACCAATCTCGTAAAAGAATTATTCAACGATAAAAGCACCGAAGGGGTTGCACGCTACGAGAACATCCAGGAGTTGATGAACAGTATCAAGGAATGGGTCGAAAGTCCGGACAATGAAGACGGTGAGGTGGTGGATAAAAGTCTCGGTTCCTACCTGCAACAGATCACTTTGCTCACCGATGCAGATAACAAAGATCCTAATTCGGATTCGGTAAAACTGATGACCATCCACGCGGCAAAAGGCCTCGAGTTCAGTTGCGTGTTCGCAGCCGGGCTGGAAGAGTCGCTTTTTCCCAATGCCATGAGCATCAACAGCCGTGAAGAACTGGAAGAAGAGCGCCGCCTTTTTTATGTGGTGATCACACGCGCCAAAGAAAGACTCTGGATTTCTTACGCCAATCAGCGTTATAAATTCGGATCGCTGATACAAAACGAGCCCAGCCGTTTTATTGAAGAGTTACCCGATGAATTTGTCGATCGCAGTTTTGCCGGCGGAGGAAGCCGCAACAGCGGATTCTCCACTTCCGCATTCGACAGAATGAATGGCGGAGGATGGGGTAAATCATCTTCGGCACAGGCGGAAAAACAATACGGTCCGCCGCCTTCCCGCAAAAAAGATACACCACCACCTTATCTCGGTCCCAAACCTGTAGTACAAAAAGTGGTGGAGCACCAACCATCGGAAGATTTTGTGCCAACCGATACATCCAACCTGCAGGTTGGTCAGCGAGTGGAACACCAGAAGTTTGGTTTCGGTGAAGTGGTGAAGATGGAAGGCGCTTCACACAATCCGATTGCTACCGTAAAATTTGAGCACAACGGAGAAAAGAAGATCATGTTGAACTACGCAAAACTGCGTGTACTGGAGCAATAATCTAAACCGCTCCGCCCAGCACTTTCAATACATTATTTTTATAAAGCTTACCGATCGGGATGGCCGCTTTGGCCGTCTCGATCGTTTCTGCGTTAAAGGAGCGTATGCCATTGATGGAAACGATAAATGACCGGTGTACGCGGATAAAGCCGGTCTCGGGCAACATCGCTTCCACCGAGCTCAGCGATTGTTTGGTGATGAGCATGCCGCCGGTTGTAAATACCCGCACATAATCTTTCATGCTTTCCACGTACAACAACTCGGATAACATCACTTTCACCATTTTGCGGTCCACGCGGAAATACACAAACGATTCGGGTTGCGCTGAAGGCTGAATGGTTGGGCGTGCAGCCGGTACGGGCATTTGTCCGAAAGCCTTGTCCACCGCACGCAGGAAACGTTCGAAAGGAATCGGTTTCACGAGGTAGTCCACCACATCGAGTTCATACGCATGCAAGGCATATTCTGTGTAGGCAGTAGTGAAAATTACTTTCGGACGATTCTTCAGGCTTTTTAAGAAATCAATTCCGCTGAGTTGTGGCATACGAATGTCGAGAAAAATAAGATCTGCCGAATCGCGTTGAAGAAAACTGAATGCTTCGAGGGCATTGCCACATTCTCCCGCCAGCTCGAGCGACGGTAATTGTTCAATATAACGCCGGATGATCTCCCGCGCTGGCGGCTCATCATCCACAATCAGGCATCTTACAGAGGGGTTCTCAGACATGGGGCTGGTTTTCGGCGGCTATGGACCCTGGTTGTATTTGTTTGATACGTACCAGTTCCACTTTCATATTGATGATAAAAACTTCTTCTTCCTGCTGCATTTGTAACTCGTGGCGGCCGGGATAAAGCAACTGTAAACGTTTACGTACGTTTTGAAGACCGATGCCTCCGTTTTCTCCCGGAATGATGCTGCCGGCAGATTTTCCATTCAGCAATTTTAAAAAAAGCATATTGTCTTCGATGCGGGCCGACAACGTGATCCAAGGCTGATCGATGATATCGCTGGTTCCGTGTTTAAAACTGTTTTCGATCAGTGGCAACAGCAACAACGGGGCAATATACAATTCATTGTCCTGATCAGGTAATTCAACATGCAGATCGAGGCGGTTGCCGTAACGCACTTTTTCCAGGGCGATGTATTCCCTGATCAGGTGGAATTCGCGGGACAAAGGCACTACGGGTTTGTTGCTTTCATACAACATGAACCGCAACATGTCGGAAAGACTGGTTACCATTTTGGCGGCAGCCGGTGATTTGTCCTGCGTCAGCGAAAAAATGTTATTGAGCGTATTGAACAGAAAATGCGGATGCACCTGTGCTTTCAATAATTGTAACTGGCTTTCGGTGTTTTCTTTTTGCAGCTGCAGGTTGCGTTCCTGTTTTTCATACAATGTTTTCATGAGTTTAATGGCTACCGCAAAACCCGCAACCGTGATGCCTCCGCGCAAACCGGCCATCATAGCCATGTGAAATGAAGCCCAGCTTGGCCAGAAAAACTTCCGTGGCTCCATCATATAAAAATCGGAAATGTTGTTGATCACCGTGAACTTCACCAATGCCGAAGTACCGGCGGCCAGTAAAAAACAACAAACCACCATGATCGCGGCCTGCCCGTATTTCTGCCGCATGATAAAACGCGGCACGACAAAATAGATCAGAAGATAAGAAAGCATGATGTGCACGATGAGATAAACCAACGATTCCATCATGGATACCGGCAGGTGCGAAAGATAATCGCCTGCCGTGCGTGCGGCAATGAATGAATACAGGAAGGACAGTGACAGCCACCACACGGCCCAGAAAGTGAGGTGACGACGCAGCCGCCATTTACGTTCCCTGGAAAAAATAAACGGGTATTGATCCATAACTGACATAAAAGTAGAAATGGTTGTATAAAATCGCCGTTCAGGATGTTGGTTAATCGTCCAACGGTGGATTTCCGGCGACCAACGGTGACAAAATAAAAAAGGCCCGCCTGAAAAGGCCGGCCGTATGGGTAATTAAAACATCGTCAGTTTTCGAGCGCCTTCCGGACCATGGCCGTTTCGTTGCCGGATTTCTGTTGCTGCCAGGCGACCACGGCCTGGTCCAGCACCGTTTTCAACTTCATCCGCACTTTACGCCGTTCCAGGTTCAGTTTTACACCGCTGAGTTTTTCTTCGTACACCAGCACGTCGTCATTATTATAAAAACGGATGCTGTGTTCAAGCGGTTGTTGTTTATTGGATTCAGCCACCCAATAACCCTGGGCGGAAACCCAACGGGGCGTGCGGCCGGCTACCTGGGCAGAAAGCTGCATGGCAGCAAAGAGGATAAAAACAAAGAGGAGGAGCTTTTTCATAATTCAAATTTTTGCATGTCAATGAACCAAAACTACCAGCGCAAAAACGTGAACAAATCCTAAAATCGTCAGGACCAACGCGGAAGAACACCGACGACAGGATTTCGTCGCTTAAAAGGAAAACAGGAGACGAACGGCGTTGGTCGACGATTCTTTTCGTAGACAGATAGATTTTTATCTATTGTCCATAGACAAATATTATCAAAATCTATAACGGAGGTTTCTATATTTGCACCCTCTAACAGGGCCGTCTCCGGCCCGGTCTTGCCTCAAACATAATTTTCATTTTAATAAATCATCATCGTCATGAGCAACAGAGTATTGTCCATCGGAAGCACCTTTCCTGCCTTTAAGAAGAAAGCAGTCGTATCGATCGAAAAAGGAAAAGAATTTATTGAACTGACCAATGAACACGCAAGCAAAGACGGCAAGTGGACCGTTATGTTCTGGTGGCCGAAAGATTTCACTTTCGTATGCCCTACTGAAATTGCCGAATTCAACAAAAAGACCAGCGATTTCGAAGACCGCGACACGGTGCTGATCGGCGCTTCAACAGATTCTGAATTTGTACACGCTGCCTGGAGAAGAGACCACGCTGATCTGCGCGACCTGAAATTCCCCATGCTGGCCGATACCTCTAAATCACTCGCTGAAGAACTGGGTATCCTCGATGCGGAAGAGAAAATCGCTTACCGTGCTACCTTTATCATCGATCCGCAGGGTATCGTTCGCTGGGTAAGCGTATACGACCTGAATGTAGGCCGTAACGTACAGGAAGTACTGCGCGTACTGGATGCTCTGCAAACAGACGAACTGTGCCCCTGCAACTGGAAGCAGGGTGAAGAAACCCTGACTGCCCAGCTCAGCATGAATTAATTCTTCCAAACAAGTCTGGTAAAAGCCAGCCAACTAGCTGGCTTTTTATTTACCCGATAAAAATTTTATCATGAGTGCAATTGCTACGATACCCAACGAGACATTTGTGAACCTGCTGAAAGACCTGTTGCTGGAAGATTATATTCCTTCTTCCAACGCACAGGCGCTGATCCAGGCTGAAGCGCGCTACATCAAAGACCTGAAGATCAATGTTGGCAATGCGATCAATAACACGCAACAGTTGAACCGCAAGGAAGCGCTGCTGCTGGCACTGGCCGTATCGGTGAATGAACGCTTCGAACCCCTGAAAGAAAGCTTCACGCGCCTGGCACAACAGGAAGGAGCAACCGAAGCGGAAATTGCCGAAGTAATCGCAGCTACCTCGCTGATGAATACCAACAATGTATTCTACCGCTTCCGTCATTTCATGAACAAAGATTCTTACAACAACCAGCCCGCAGGTATCAAGATGAGCCTGATGATGAACCCGGTGTTGGGCAAAGAGTTCTTCGAACTGCTTAGCCTGGCCATCTCTGCGGTGAATGGTTGCGAAATGTGCGTGTCCTCACACGAACAATCCGTACTGCAACATGGCAGCAGCGAAAGCCGTGTATTTGAAGCGGTAAAAACCGTTTCCATTATCAAAGGACTGATCACCGTGCTGGCCTGACCTGCATAACGCATTTATAAAAGAAGGCCACGTTTAACGTGGTCTTTTTTTGTCTGTATATTTAGCTATGAAAAAAATTGCCGGTCTGCTGTTGCTGATGACAGCGTTTGTTACAGTGGGCGCACAACCCAGTTCCGATTTTTTTACGGTGAATGCGGATAGTTCCGTTGTACGATTGACAGAAAAAGGCGCTTCGCTGCTTGCAGCCCTGCCGTTGAAATGCATAGAACAGGAATATCCGAATAAAACAAGTCATACCTCGGCATCGGATAGCGATCATGTGCTGACGCCGCGTCAATTACATCCGTCGTTCTACGGATGTTTCGACTGGCACTCGAGTGTGCATGGACACTGGATGCTGGTACGTTTACTTCGCCTTTATCCGCATCTGCCCGAGTCCGGACAGATCCGCGCCATACTCGACAGCAGTTTTCAACCGGCCAGGCTGCTGAAAGAAACCGAATACTTTGACAGCCGCTACAATGCAAGCTGGGAGCGCACGTACGGATGGGCCTGGTTGCTGAAACTCGACCAGGAGTTGATCGAGTGGAAAGATCCGTTGGCGCGTCGCTGGCATGCGGCGTTGCAACCTTTGACAAATAATATTAAAGACCGCTGGAAAGCCTATATAAAAGTGCAGACTTATCCTAACCGCACGGGTGTGCATCCTAACACCGCATTCGGACTGGCGTTTGCGCTGGACTATGCGCGCGCATCAAACGATACGGGATTTGCGGCAGCGGTAAAACAACATGCCATGCGTCTTTACAGCCGAGACAAACAAGCGCCTTCAAGTTGGGAGCCGGATGGAAGTGATTTCTTTTCGCCATCATTAATGGAGGCGGATTTAATGCGCAGAGTGCTGGGACCGCAACAATTCATGAAATGGTTCAACAATTTTATGCCGGCAAACGGGCTTCGTCATCTTACGGTGCTGCCGCATGTGTCTGACCGCAGCGATTACCAGATCGTGCACCTGGATGGATTGAGTTTAAGCCGTAGCTGGTGCATGCAGGGCATTGCGCGTGTGTTGCCGGTAACGGACCTGCGTAAAAAGTTGCTTCAAAGGTCTGCGGTTCAGCATCTTGCCACTTCTATTCCGCAGGTGGCCGGGGGGAATTACGGCGGCGAACACTGGCTGGCCAGTTTCGCTATCTATGCCTTATCTGCCGTGGAATAGTTATCCACAGAAATCCGTTGTTGGAACAGAGTTTGCAACCTCGTGGATGATTTCCGCCGTTCTTCTTAGTGTGAGAAATGTGATTGTTATGGCAAAGGAGAAACAACCATATAAAGAAGGAAGGAACTGTTACTTTATTACCTTCAACACCGTAGACTGGGTCGATGTGTTTATACGGCCGGTATACAAGCAGGTGATCGTACACTCCCTCAATCATTTTATCCATCAGCAAAAATTGCCTGTATACGGTTGGTGCCTGATGACGAATCATCTTCATTTGATCATGCAGCCCGGCGAGGGTTATGATATGGTCACATTCGAAGAGGAGTACAAACAATTTACCACAACTAAAATAATGGAAGCCATCGATACGGAGCCGGATGCCCGGCGTAAGTGGATGATGGGTCTTTTCCGCGAAGCGGGAAGTTTTTTCAGTACTGCTAAAAAGCTGCAGGTGTGGCAAAACGTTATCGATCCTGTATTTATCGAAACCACACGTCCCTCACAATTGGTAGAACATATCGAATACATACAGCAGAATCCGGTCCGCGACCGCGTTGTGGAAACCGCTGCGGACTACTTATACAGTTCGGCGCGTGACTATGCGGGTTTGCGTGGGCTGGTAAATATTACAAGATTGCCGTTTGTCGAGCAGCAGCTTGCTGCGATTGAGAATATGAATGGCGGATTCTTTCTCAAATATGTCAGGAACTAGGAATCGTTTATTTTGCCTAAGCAGGTCTCTGTAAGATAACCGAGTATAAACATTTATTAAAATTTGCATGAATTTTTAGTAAAAAATCATGCAAAAAGTATAATCCTTATTACTTTTGCATTGTGAAACGCATTGATGAGTTAAAAAAGCACCTTAAGCCTGGAGCGGTTTATCGACGGGCGGATTTGCAGAAATGGTCTGCATCTGTAGACCGCCATTTACAGGAGTTAGTAACGGAGGGCGTTCTGGAAAAACTTTCCGGAGGGGTATATTATGTGCCTAAAAAAAGTGTATTCGGCAAAGCGCCTGCAGACGAAAAAAATCTGGTTCGCTCTTTTCTCAAAGACAGCCGTTTTGTAATCGTTTCGCCGAACGACTACAATATGCTCGGACTTGGAACAACACAGTTATACAACTTCAGAAAAGTTTACAATTACAAACGTCATGGTAGTTTTAAGCTCGGTAACCGTCTTTTCCACTTTATACGGAAACAGCGTGTGCCAGATGTACTGACAGCGGAGTTTTTACTCATTGATCTCCTGAACAATATCAATGATCTGGCTGAAGACCAGCCGTCTCTTCTTTCGAATATCGTCAAAAAGATAAAAAAAATGGATGCCGGAAAACTCAGGCGTCTCGCGCAGGATTATGGCACTGTGGGAACCAGGAAATTCCTGGAACAGGTGCCGGCTTAAATAACAGGAATGGCACAAATTTTTTTACATGAGCACAAGGACTTTCCGGAATTGTTGCGAATATTAGAAGATGAAACATCGATTCTTGCTGGTCTGATAGAAAAAGACTATTGGATTATGCACGTGCTTTATGGACTGCAGCAACAGGGGTACGAGTTTCAATTGAAAGGCGGGACATCTTTATCGAAAGGCTTTAACCTGATCAATCGATTTTCTGAAGATATTGACCTTCACATCAATCCTCCGCAAGGATTATCCATTAACGAAAATCCTAAAAACAGCAACGCAAGTAATATACAGCGTAAAAAGCGTATTATGACCAACTTGCTTCTGAAATCCGAATACCGGGGATTACAACGGTAACGCGGGATACATCGTTTGATGATACAAGGCGCTATAACAGTGGAGGGATACGGCTGCATTATCCTAAACATACGGGGGTAATAAGCGGGTTAAAAGATGGAATCTTATTGGAAGCTGGTTATGATACAACTACACCAAATATCCCGTGTGCGATCAGTTCCTGGGCTTATGATAAAGCCATAACTACTGCTGGCATTGACATCAAGGACAACCGGGCAATAGGCGTACCTTGTTATGACCCTCGCTATACACTTGTCGAAAAACTACAGACAATCTGTACAAAATTCCGCAGAGAGCAGGTAACCGGACAGTTGTCGGCGAATTACATGCGGCAATACTATGATGTTTATTGCCTGCTTTCCAATCAGCATGTAAAGGAGTTTTTAAATACAGACCAATACCGTATTCACAAACAGAAACGTTTTCCCGAGGAAGATTTAAAAATACCGTTGGCAAAAAACGAAGCGTTTCTGTTGAGTAATGAATCTGTTCGAGCAAGCTTACAGTCGCGCTACGAGCGTACGCGCAACTTGTACTATAGGGGTCAGCCATCATTCGAAGAAATACTAAGCCGCATCAATCAATATACATCACTTTTTTAATTTTCCCGGTTCGTGTATACACGAATCCGGAAGCGGAAAAGCTCAACATCAGTGATCGAAGGTTCCAACCTGCAAACCCGATTTCTGAATTAACAAAATCGCACAGGCCTACCGCGTATATTTGCAGCGCAATTCGCAGCTGCTACATGCCGTCAAAAAGAAAAGGAAAATCACGCCGCCGCTTTGTGCTTATCATCAGCACGCTTCTGCTGTTACTCTTCGGCGGAATGATGTTCTATAAATGGATCGCTTACCGCAAGGCAAAACTCACCCGCTATAAAGAATTCGGCATTGCTATTCCCGATGGTTTCGGGATTCACGGCATCGACGTGTCACGCTACCAGCATCTTATTGCGTGGGAAGAAGTGAAGAAAATGGAAGTGTGGAACATCAAAATGGGTTTCGCATTTATCAAAGCAACCGAAGGCATCGGCAACATGGACCCGCAATTCCGCCGCAACTGGCAAAAGTGCCGGGAGAATGATATCATCCGCGGTGCCTATCACTTTTTTATTCCCACAAAAGATGGAAAGCTGCAGGCCGAGAACTTTATCGATAAAGTAAAACTAAGACCCGGCGACCTGCCTCCTGTACTGGATGTGGAAACGAAACTCAGCGCCAGTCCCGCTGCCTTGCGCCGCGAAGTCAAACGCTGGCTGGATGTGGTGGAAGAACATTACGGCGTAAAACCGATCATCTATACCAACGCGGATTTCTACCGGCAATATTTAGGCGTCGACTTCGATCAATATCCGCTGTGGGTAGCGCATTACT
The DNA here is from genome assembly GCF_000425585.1 of Terrimonas ferruginea DSM 30193. Taxonomy (GTDB): domain Bacteria; phylum Bacteroidota; class Bacteroidia; order Chitinophagales; family Chitinophagaceae; genus Terrimonas; species Terrimonas ferruginea. The sequence goes on along the minus strand of NZ_KE384403.1, from coordinate 63,407 downwards.
ATGAGCCACGTCAGCCGCGCATTGGAAGGCCCTGGCATTTCTGGCAGCACAACGACAGCGGTCAGGTGAATGGCATTACGTCAAAAGTGGATTTCAATGTATTCAACGGCGATTCTGCTTCCTTCCGCGCACTGCTGGTGCCCGGCGCGCCGGAAGAATAACTAACTTGCTTTTCAAATTACTTGTATGGAACCCGAGCAGGAACCCGATGTAAGAAAATACTTCCTGAAGATTATCAACACAGCGTCTTCCCTGTTGCTGTGGCTGATCTTTATCATCATGACGGGGCTGCAATTCGGGCTGGCGTTCAGCGGGCGTTACCCGGCCGTTGTCACCTGGATCTATTATGCCATCATTGTTCTAGGATCGGCCTTTCTCATCCGCTATTACATACGCCTCTGGCGCAAACCTTAGTCGTTTCCGCTTTTTTCTCCCACAAACCAGTGTTCCTTGTTTTTAAACAAAACATTGAACGTAGTGAGTGAGCCATAGCAGCGGGTAATGTATTGCTGGATGTTTACCTTTTCTTCGTCGCTCAGTTTTTTGTGGCTGTTGATGTTTTGCTCCAGCACGCGCAGGCGGTCGCGGAGCATGACGATCTTGTGAAAAAAATCTTCTACGGGAATTTCCTTGGGCTTGAGCTGTTTATCGGCCGGTTGAAGGATCAGCGTGCCGCCGGTCCAGCGTTCGCCCAACTGTACCGGTTCGCCGAAACCATTCCACAGGCGGAGAATGCGGAGCATGGAAGCTTCCATATCGCTGAGTGTTTCAATCTCCTGCGAAACGTTTTCGGGAATGATCTCGTCGAGTTGCGTATCTGTTTTCTCTACTTCTTTAACACCGAGGTGGATAAAGGAAATAAGATAACTGGCATAGCGCACGCCCACGATTACGCCGGGACCGTATAATGTATGTTGCAAACGGGTGCCGATACCCAGCGTCAGTTGTTGTTCTTCCATAGCTCAAAATTTTACGGCGATGAAGATAAATGAGCCCGTTTTATTTTCCCCGTTTTTTATAAAAAAGAGAAAATCCGGCGGTTTGTACCGCCGAAAAGCCGTTTGGTGTATCGTATTTACCGGCCGCGGGTGGGTGGAATAGGTTTGTGTCAAATCGTAAAAGACATGAAACTCAACCAACCTATCTGCTGCCTGTTGCTGATCGCCGGACTAACCATGGCCTTGTGTACCCGCGTGCAGGCTCAGCAGCCGCTATCGAAAGATTCGGTCGTTGCCGCTGCTGCCGACTCGGCAAAAGTGATGAACGGAATTACCATTTCTTCCAAAAAGGAATTCATTGAACAGGGTGCAGGAAAAATCACGCTGAATATGGCGGCGAGCCCGGTAGCCGCCGGTGGTAATGCTTATGAAGCCTTGCTGCGTGCGCCGGGAATGTTTGAGCAGCAGGACAACCTGCAATTCCGTGGTAAATCCGTGCTGGTATTGATCAATGGCCGTCCTTCTAATCTATCCGGCCAGGAGCTCAAGGCCCTGCTTACGGCCACGCCGGCCGGCGGTGTGGAAAAAGTGGAAATACTGACCACTCCTCCTGCGCGCTATGATGCACAGGGCGATGTGGTCATCAATATCAAACTGGTAAAAAATAAAAACTTTGGTACCAATGCCACTTTAACGGCCGGTGCGGGCTGGGGCAACTACGGGAGATACAATGGTGGTGTTCTTGCCAATCACCGGAATAAAAAGGTAAATGCTTACGCCAGTTATGACCTGCTGCAGAATACACTTTACAATAAAACGGATCTGCGCAGAACAATGGATGCCCAAACTCTTATCCGGGAATCTGATTTTACGAGTTATAAACGTTTCAATCATAGCTACCGCGCAGGTGTGGATTATGAAATAGATAAATCAGCCACCGCAGGTGTGATGGCAAGAGGCCTGTTGCTCTATCGCGACAGGAACTCCACCAACCAGGTGGTAAAAGACAATATTCATAACGGCATCGATTCTTTCTCACGCGTGTTTACGGGCGGCCGGACATCCGTCAATAATATTTCAGTAAACGCTTATTATACCAAACAACTGAACAGCAAAGGCAAAGAGCTGACAGTAAATGCCGATTATTTTTCCTACGATAAAAGCTGGAAGGACCAGGTATCAACCATCTACAGCGATGAAAACGGCCTTGCTTACCAGCCTGAGTATCTTTTACGCAACAACTCTCCTTCTTCCATCACCATATACGGGCTTTCTGCAGATTATACCCATCCCGTGAAAGAAGGAAAAATTACCGCAGGATTGAAAACATCGATCAACCGATCCGATAATAATGCCGGTTGGGAATTCCTCGACGGCAACAACTGGAAAACAGATGTGCTGCGCAGTAATCATTTCATTTACCAGGAAAATATTTATGCCGGCTATGTCAGCCTCAATAAAAAGATTAAAAAATGGAGTCTTGAAACAGGGCTAAGAGCGGAGTATACATTTACCGAAGGTAATTCCAGAACGCTTGGTCAAAAAAATAGTAACCGGTATTTTAAACTCTTTCCTTCGGCTGCCGTACAATACCAGCTTTCGCAGGATCAGCAATTCGGTGTTTCTTACCGCCGGAAAATTAACCGCTTTGGTTTTGATGTTATGAATCCCTTTACCACTTACGTAAGTCAGTACAGTTATATCCAGGGAAACCCGGCCATACGTCCTTCCTTTTCCGACAATATCGGCTTATCTCATACTTATAAGAATAAGTTAGTTACCTCTATCGATTATAGTCATATCTCGGATGTACTGGCTCCGGTGTTTAAAAAAGACCCCGGAAGCGAAGTCGTGATCAGCACCCAGGACAACCTGCGCAGAGCCGGACAGCTAAGTTTATCCGTTTCTTATATGGAACAGTTGTTCAAGGGAAAATGGAGTATGACCAATACCATCGGGGCCGTATATGCCGGCATCAGTGACCCCGACGGGCTGGATAAAAAGACAACGACCACCGGTGCTTATCTCAACATGACCAACCTGCTGACTTTTAAACAGGGTTGGACTGCAGAAGTATCGGGTAGTTATTTTTCTGCGCTCACCGTTGGGGTAATGCATTTCCGTCCGCAGGGATCGCTGAATATCGGCGTATCAAAGGCAATTTTGAAAAACAATGGGCGGCTGACTTTTAATATCACCGATCTGCTGAATGTACAGGAGTATCACTATACTGTTTCGTCCTTTGGTGTGACGTCTGCTGCCGGCGTAAAACCTGAAACACGTGCGGCACGACTGACCTTTACCTGGAAATTCGGTAACAAAAATGTGAAGGCGGGCAAAACACGCAGAACGGGTATTGAAGAAGAAAAACAACGGACAGGCAGCAATTAAGCGGACATCCTGAAACCGAATAGCTTATTTTGCAGGAAGGATATTGGCGTTATGAAAAAGACCGTTGCCTTACATGCATTTCTTTGGTTGCTCTATGGTTTGCTGGAATACCAGGCCTATCCTGATGCGCGGGTGCTGCAACTGAATATCTTCTTTTTGCTTCGCATGGCGCTGTACATAAGCATCTTTTACTTCAATGCGCTTTTTCTTTACGACCGGCTTTTCAAACGCAAATCAGTTGCGCAGGGTCTTTTTTACTTGCTGATATCCGCGGCCACTTTTTATTTCCTGCTTTCCCGGATTTTTCATGTTTTCTATTTCGATGTATATGAAGAACGGTTAAAAGGAATAAGGAGCATGAACCAGAAGCCGCTGACGGCGGAGCAGATTTCGAATTCTGTGGCCATGATAGCCGCGATCTATTACCTGTTTATTTTTCTGGCGGCGCTGTTTTATTGGCTGTATCGCCGCGTAAAAATTACAAGCGCAAGGGCGGAGCGGCTGCAACGGGAGAAACTGGAAAAGGAAAATGAAACCATCCGTTTTCAGAATATGTTTCTCCGCTCCCAGATCAATCCGCATTTCCTGCATAACACACTCAATTTTTTTTATGCAAAAGCATTGCCCTTGTCACCGGAATTATCGGAAGGGATACTCACGCTGTCCAATGTAATGCGGTATTCCCTGCAGCAGGAAGAAGATGAGCAGGGGCTGGTGCCGCTGGAACGGGAAGCGGAACATTTACAAAATGTCATCAGCATCCACCAGATGCGTTTCAGTCAACGGTTGAATATCGATTATGTAGTACACGGACCGATAGAAAAAGCAAAGGTGATTCCGTTGGTGTTTATTACGTTACTGGAAAATGCTTTTAAACACGGCGAAATGTTGAGTGACGCGTCTCCGTTGACCATCCTGCTGGAAGCGAAAGAAGAAACCGGCCGGGTTTTGTTTACCATCCGCAACCGGAAGAAAAACGGTCCCAAAGAAATCTCCCACGGCATCGGCATTGAAAATATCCGCCAGCGATTGAAAAACATTTATAAAGACAATTATATTTTTCAGATAAAAAATGAAGGAGAATTGTACGAGGTAGAGGTGGAGTTGCCATTTATTTCAATGAATAAACCAAATCCATAACATGATTTCCTGCATAATTGTGGACGACGAACAACATGCGATCGATGTGCTGGCTCATTTTGTGAACCAGACGCCGCTGCTGACGCTGAAGGGCACCACCGCGGATCCGCTTGAGGCGTTGCAGTTGATCAACCGCGAACAGGTGGATCTTATTTTCCTGGATATACAAATGCCGCATATCAGCGGCATCGATTTTATCAAAGCAATCAACGGTCGTTGTAAAGTGATCCTCACTACGGCATACAGCGAGTTTGCCGCCGAAGGTTTCGACCTCGAAGTGGTGGACTATCTTCTGAAGCCCATACCCTTGCCGAGGTTTCTGAAAGCCGTGCAGCGCGCCGCCGCGGTTTTAGCCAAAACAACTGCTCCCGAAACGGAAACGGACGATTACATTTTTGTAAAAACAGAGGCCAAAGGGAAAATGCTGAAGATCAACCTGGCCGATATTGATTATATCGAAGGCATGAAAAACTATGTGGCTATTCACACCGGCGATACAAAAACACTGGCTCTCCTGAATATGAAAGACCTCGAAGACCGCTTGCAGGGAAAACATTTCATGCGTGTACACCGGTCTTATATTATAGCCATCGGAAAGATCACCATGATCGAGGGCAATAAAATAATGCTGAAGAAAGGGCAGGAAATTCTTTTAGGTGATAGTTACCGGACAGCTTTTCTTGAAGCGATGAAAGGAAAGTTAATGACCGGTGGCGGTAAATAAACCGGCTCAGTTCTCCTCGTCTTCCATCATATAATCTTCGGGGCGCCAGGCGATGGCCGGCGGCAATCCTTTCTTATAGCGTTCTGCCGCATCTTTGATATGCTTCTGGAAAGTGTATTCATCTGCCTGCAGGGCAAACTGATAAGGAGGTTGGTATACCTGCATGAAGTAATCCAATGAATCGCCGTCGAGCTGGCTCAGGCGACGCACCAATCCTTTGTTGAAGCGGTGCTTGATGTATTTTTCTTTTTCTTCTGTAAGCAGCCGGCGTTGAAATGCCTGCATCTGCCGGTTTTTCTTAAACCGGAACATATTAATAATAGCACTGAGATCGAAGCCCACCCCTTCGCTGTTGACCGACGGTGTGATCTTCGGTTTGCTGTAGTTGAAAACCTTCGCGTAGTCCTGGCGGTTTTGAATCGAATCCTGCCTGTAGTTGCGTGGTTTCACTTTCACTTCGTCGAGCATGGCCACGTTTACCGCCAGTGCGATATCGAAATTGATGGAGAGGTTCATTTTGGCCACGGGAAACTTTTGTGTGGGCTTACCAAGGTAGCTGAACCAGATGGAGTCTTTGTCGGACGCATCGATGATGTAGTCGCCGTTATTATCGGTCATGGCCCCTTTGCCGGAAGTAGAGAGAACGCTCACCGCGGGAAGCGCATAGTTGCGCGAGCTGTCGTAAACCGTGCCGCGCACCTTATATACGGGCGTTCTCGGTTGCGCCCGCAGCAAAGCGGGAATACAGCCGAAGACCAGTAAAAGGAGTATGAATAGAGTTTTCCGGTTCAAAAGCGCGCAATTAGCAGGCAAGTAACAAAAGAAAGTGCAAAATAAACGCTAAGAGTGATGGCGCGTGTTGAGAATTACTTTTTCCGCCTGTTCGGGATAATGCTGATGTTCCAATTGATGAATGCGCATAGCGAGTGAATCGGCGGTATCGTTTTGCATGACGGCACAGCGGGCCTGGAAGATGACGGCGCCATGATCATAATGTTCGTCTACAAAATGAATGGTAATGCCGGATTCGGGATCGCCGGCCGCCAAAACGGCTTCGTGCACAAAGCGGCCATACATGCCTTTGCCGCCGTAATTGGGCAATAAGGCGGGATGTATATTAATAATAGCACCGGAAAAAGCGCCGGTCAGCGCCTGCGGTACTTTCCAGAGGAAACCGGCAAGGATAATAAAGGAAATTCCCGCTTCGCGGAAAACGGGAACGTAGGCATCGCCGCGGAAAAAGCGCTCTTTTTCGATAATCAGCGTGGGAATGCCGGCTTTTGCGGCGATATCGAGCACACCCGCGCCGGGCTTATTGCAAACGATGAGGGCGATGCGGATGTTCGGGTGCTGCCGGAAATGTTCGATCATGCGGGCGGCATTGCTGCCGGCGCCGCTGGCAAAAACGGCAACGGCGATGCGGTTATCCACAATTGCGCCGCCGAGGCCCATGCGCCTGCCCATTTTTTTGAGGTAGCTGATGAAAAAACGGAATTGACCAAAAGGAATGCTGATGACCAGCACGGCCAGCGGCCAGATAAGCGTGACGATAATAATATATACGATGACCCAAAGCCAGGTGGCATTGATGCCGAGAGCGCCCATAATATAACGGCCGGCGATGCCGGTGAGGCTGCCGCCAATGGCAAAGGTGCAGAGGATCAGGAGAACCCGCAGGCCGCTGACCTTCCATTTTTGCTGAAGTCCCTTGAACATGCTGTGAATTTAGAAAAAGCCGGATGGTGAACAACGGCCCCGCAAAAGTGCGGAAAAAGCCTCATTTAATTTTGTGATTTTCACATTCGGTTTGAAACCGCGAAACGCCTGACTGATTCATGACAATCAAAAAGAGGCGGTTGGGAAAAATACCCATAAATCGCCTGAAACGCAATGTGGTAGCGGGTTTAAAAAATTTTCAAATTGTTGTCCATTTGTTAAGTTCGTGGCTTATTTTTGCACCCGGTTAGAGCTTTTTATCCACATTTTTGATCAATTGTGTTTATGATTCCTTGTAAGCCAACACTTCAAAGACTAACGCTGCTGTTTCTCTCGATTTTCGTTTTATCGGCGGTGACTGTTAGTGCGCAAGATGGTAAGACCCTTTTCGTGAGCAAGTGTCAGAGTTGCCACGCGCCTGATATGAAAACCGGCAGCACCGGTCCCGCACTCGGAGGAGTGGAAGACCGCTGGCCTGACAAGCAGAAACTGCACGAGTGGATCCGCAACAACAAAGCGTTGATCGCTTCGGGTTATCCATATGCAGTGGAGATTTCCAAGTATTCTCCAACAGCCATGGATCTGTTTACCAATATTACCGATCCCGAGATCGATGCGATCCTGAAGTATATTAACGATGTAAATACAGGGGTTATTGGCGGTAAAAAAACCGAGAAGGATAGTGAAAACGGAAAAGAATCTAACCAGAACGCCGTTATCTTCGGTGTTATCTCTCTCATTCTCGCGCTGATCGCCTTCATCTTAATGTACGTTAACAGCAACCTGAAAAAGCTGTCTGACGATGCAGAAGGTATCGACCGCCCCGAGCCTGTTCCTTTCTACCGTAATAAAGTATACCTGGCACTCTTCGCCATCGTACTGTTTATCGTAGGTGGGTTCTTCGTTTCCAAAGGCATGATCGGGCTGAACCGTCAAACCGGTTACGCGCCTAAACAACCTATTTACTACTCTCACAAAGTGCACGCCGGCATCAACCAGATCAACTGTCTGTATTGCCACGGCAACGCATGGGAAAGCAAGACAGCCGCCATTCCTTCTGTGAATGTGTGTATGAACTGTCATAAGACCATTCAAACCTACTCCAAAGGACCTAAGCTGTACGACAACGAAGGAATGGAGATCAACGGTACGGCCGAGATCGCCAAACTGTACGAGTACGCTGGTTTCGATCCGAAAAAACCGGATGCGTGGGATCCTTCCAAAGCCAAGCCGATCGAGTGGGTGAAAATTCACAACCTGCCTGATCACGTATACTTCAACCACAGCCAGCACATCCGCGTGGGTAATGTACAGTGTCAAACCTGTCACGGTGATATCACCGGAATGGACGTGGTACACCAGGCTTCTGAACTGAGCATGGGATGGTGCGTGAACTGTCACCGCCAGACCAAAGTGAACTTCAATTACTCTGACAGCACAGGCAACCAGTTTTACAGCATCTACCAGAAATTCCACGACGATATCAAGTCCGGTAAAATGGATAGTGTGAGTGTCAAAGATATCGGTGGCCTGGAGTGCCAGAAATGTCACTATTAATCGCTGCTGCAGGACCGTCCTGCTTACTGATAATAAAATTTTAGTTTAAAAACAGCGGGTTGATCAAGTTAAAGACCGCTGCCAATTCAGATAATATGAGCCAAAACAAGTACTGGCAAAGTTTCGCAGAGGCAAATGATCCGGAGAATTTCAAAGGCCGGAACCAGGATGAGTTTCGCGAAGAACTGCCGTTCGAAGATTTTGATGGCAAGGGCCTCATCGACGCCAAGGCTCCCCGCCGCGATTTCTTAAAATACCTGGGTTTCAGCACGGCAGCCGCCACCCTGGCCGCCAGCTGTAAAGTGCCCGTACGTAAGGCCATTCCATTCGCCAACAAGCCCGAGAACATCGTTCCCGGCGAGGTTAAATATTATGCTACCACTTACATCCAGGACGGTGATGTGGTGCCTGTTCTCGCACGCGTGCGCGACGGTCGCCCTATCCTGATCGAAGGCAACGACCTTTCTTTCGTGAAAGGTTGTACTACTGCCCGTATCCAGGCTTCCGTACTGGACCTGTATGATAAAAACCGTGTTACGCATCCCAAACACAAAAAGGGTAATGAGTTCACGGAGATCCCGACTTTTGAAGCGCTCGATAAAGAACTCGGTGCGGCCATCCGCAACGCAGGTGGTGAAGTTGTGCTGCTCACCGGCACGATCAACTCTCCTTCCGCATTGCAGGTTATCGCCGACTTCAAAGCCGCTTACCCCAGCTTCCGTCACGTACAATACGACGCAGTTTCTCATTCAGCGATGCTGCTGGCCAACGAAGCAAGCTTCGGCAGCCGCGCTATCCCGAGCTACAAGTTCGAGAACGCACGCAAAGTGGTGGTGAGTTTCGGCGCCGATTTCCTTGGTACCTGGCTGAGCCCTGTAGAATTTTCTCACGGTTTCGCACTCAACCGCCGGATCAATGAAGACGATCCTAAAATGGTTCGTCACTTCCAGTTCGAGAGCTTCCTGAGCATGACCGGCGCCAACGCCGACTACCGTTTCAACCACCGTCCTTCTGAAACAGGCGCTGTGGTAGCTGCACTCGCTGCTGCACTCGGTGTTCCAGGTGTTTCTGCTCCCGCTATCACAGATGCCAAACTGAAAGCAGGCATCGAGCAGGTAGCAAAAGAACTGAATGCCGGTAAAGGTGAAAGCCTCGTTGTCAGCGACAGCAACGATGTAAACGTACAAGTACTGATCAACGCGATCAACAGCCATATCGGTTCTTACGGCACCACCATCGACTGGTCTGCTCCTGTTAAGTACCGTCAGGGTATTGACAAAGACCTCGCTGACCTGGTTGCTGCGATGCAGAGCGGAAGCGTAGGTACATTGATGATCTACGGCGCTAACCCCGTTTACACCTGGCCCGAAGCCAAAAAATTTGAAGACGCACTCAAGCGCGTTAAAGTTTCCATTTCTTTCAACGACAGAATTGATGAAACGACAGCGCTTTGCCAATACATTGTTCCTTCCAATCACTACCTCGAAAGCTGGGGTGATGCCGAAGCACGTGCCGGCCAGATTGGTTTTGTACAGCCTACTATTTTCCCGCTGTTCAAAACACGTCAGTGGCAGGAAAGCCTGCTGGTCTGGGCTGGTAAAAACGAACTGTTCGAAGACTATTTCCGCAACTTCTGGATCGCACGTCTCGGTTCTGCCGACGCTTATAACAAAGCCCTGCAGGACGGTGTATGGACGGCTGCTGAAGCTACAACTGCTTCTGCCGGTTCATTCAACGGTGGTGCTGTTGCCGGTGCCGTAGCGGCTATCGGAGCGGCTCCGAAAGGCGGCGCGAAAGAAGTAGTACTGTACCAGAACGTAGCACTGGGTTCAGGCTCTCATCCGGGTAACCCCTGGCTCCAGGAATTGCCCGATCCGATCACCAAGGCAACCTGGGACAACTACGCCATGATCTCTGCCTCTACTGCAGACGAACTGAAGATCGATTACAAGAGCAACGACTACGAATATTATCCAAACAAACCGGTTATCAAAATCAAAGCGGGCAACCTGGAAGTTGAACTGCCGATCCTGGTGGTACCCGGTATGGATAAAAATACAATCGCTGTCGCCCTTGGTTATGGCCGCGCGGCCAGCCTGGGTCCGGTATACGAGAATGTAGGTAAAAACGTATACCCGGTTTCTTCTTTCAACGGTACAACGGTTAGCCTCTACGCAACCAATGCAACTGTGGAAAGAGCCGGCAGAAACGAGAAGATCGCGCAGACGCAGATCCACACCAGCTATGAAGACCGTGTGGACGTAGTGCGCGAAACAAGCCTCGCCAGCTTCATCAAAGACAAACACGAGATCAAAGACTACCGCGATAAACTGGTAAATGATTACGCTAAAAATACCGGCAGCTTCCGCAAAGAAGCTACGCTGTATGGCGATCATGAAGCACCGGGTATCAAGTGGGGAATGAGCATCGACATGAACGCCTGCTTTGGTTGCGGCGCCTGTGTGATCGCTTGTCACGCTGAAAACAACGTACCGGTAGTAGGCAAGAGAGAAGTATTGCGTTACCATGATATGCACTGGCTGCGTATCGACCGCTACTACGTGTCTGACGAAAAAGATCCTAACGAACTCAAAGGCGTGGTATTCCAGCCGATGATGTGTCAGCATTGCGATAACGCTCCCTGTGAGAACGTTTGTCCGGTAGCAGCTACCAACCACAGCAGCGAAGGCATCAACCAGATGGCTTACAACCGCTGTATCGGTACACGTTATTGCGCGAACAACTGTCCTTACAAAGTACGCCGCTTCAACTGGGCTGACTATACCGGAGCTGACAGCTTCAAGAACAACCAGGATCAGGAACTGGTGGGTAAACTGGACATTGCCGTTCACCACATGAACGACGACCTGACCCGCATGGTACTGAACCCTGACGTAACCGTTCGTTCACGCGGTGTGATGGAAAAATGTACTTTCTGCGTACAACGTCTGCAGGCTGCCAAACTGGACGCCAAGAAAGCCGGCGAGCCGCTGAAAGACAAACACGTACGCCTCGCATGTTCTTCTGCCTGTGCCGCCGACGCCATCGTATTCGGTAACGTTAACGACAAAGACAGCGCGATCAACGAAGAAAGAAGAAAGAATCCGCTGCGTACATTCTATGTACTCGAGCAGATCCACACCCTGCCCAACATCAGCTACCTGGCTAAAATCCGCAACACCGACGAACTCATCCCGCGCAAAGGTGCGCACGGTGGTGGCGGACACGAAGAAGGTGGTCACGGTGAAGAGAAAGGTCATGGAGAAGCACCACATGCTGAACAGGGACATGGCGAAAAAGAACACCAGGAGTCTAAATTGCCATCGACTCAGCCGGCAGAGGCTCATCACTAAGATATAAAACGGAAGCCCGTCTGCGGACGGGCCTCCTTCAAAGCTCTTTTGATATTGTAACGACAGGCCTGTGCAGGTTTAATTACTTACACTTCGCCTATTTCCCGCTATCCGTAACTGCAATAGCAGTAGGATAAACGGAAATGCCCGGTTCTTTTGTTGGAAATGCGTACTGGAATATCCGGTCGCGAAATCAAGAACAAGGAAACGGAAAAAAAGTTTGAATGCTGTTTTAATCGGAAAAGATTATAGTGGCAGACAAACAACCAAACAGCTTTTACTTATTCGGAAATATTATTTATGTCTTTACTCAGATACGAATCACAGGTCAGACCGCCGATTGTGGATGGTAACAAGGATTATCACCAGGTAACAGAGGACATTTGCCGCCCGGTGGAAACCAAGCCGTCTAAACTCTGGTGGGTTGGGTTTATTATCTCCCTTGGTCTTTTGGGTTTTGGTTTCGTTTCCGTAACCATGGAAGTGATCTATGGTACCGGTCAGTGGAACCTGGGTAAGACCATCGGCTGGGGTTGGGATATCACCAACTTCGTATGGTGGGTAGGTATTGGTCACGCGGGTACACTGATTTCCGCGATCCTTCTCCTGTTCCGTCAGGGATGGCGTACCGGTGTAAACCGTGCGGCGGAAGCGATGACCATCTTCGCGGTAATGTGTGCGGGCCAGTTCCCCATCTGGCACATGGGTCGTGTGTGGAATGGCTTCTTCGTACTGCCTTACCCCAACACCCGCGGTCCGCTTTGGGTTAACTTCAACTCTCCGCTGCTGTGGGACGTATTTGCGATCTCCACTTACTTTACTGTATCTCTTCTCTTCTGGTACTCCGGTTTGTTGCCCGACATGGCTACGCTCCGCGATCGTGCCAAGGAAAAATGGCGCAAAGCATTCTACGGTGTTGCAGCATTCGGCTGGACAGGCAGCACCAAACACTGGCAGCGTCATGAAGCGCTTTCACTGGTACTGGCAGGTCTGAGTACACCACTCGTACTTTCCGTACACACTATCGTATCATTTGACTTCGCTACCTCCGTTATTCCCGGCTGGCATACTACCATCTTCCCGCCCTACTTCGTGGCTGGTGCGGTATTCTCCGGATTTGCGATGGTACAAACGCTGTTACTGATCACCCGTAAAGTGCTGGCTCTCGAAGACTATATCACCATCGAGCACATCGAAGTGATGAACAAGGTTATCGTCCTTACCGGTTCTATCGTAGGTATCGCTTACCTGACCGAGCTCTTCATGGCCTGGTACAGTGCGGTTCCGGGTGAACAATATGCCTTCTTCGAAAACCGTCTGAACCTGAACAGCCCTTACGGATGGAGCTACTGGCTGATGATGGGATGTAACGTACTTTCTCCGCAGATCTTCTGGTTCCGCAAAATGAGAAGAAACCTGCTGGTTACCTTCTTCATGAGTATCCTGGTTAACATCGGTATGTGGTTCGAACGTTTTGTGATCATCGTTACTTCTCTGTATCGCGACTACCTGCCCAGCTCCTGGAGTACGTACTATACGCCAACTATCTGGGAGATCGGTTTCTACCTCGGTACATTCGGTTTGTTCTTTACCTGTTATTTCCTTTTCTCCAAATACTTCCCGGTTATCGCGATCGCTGAGATCAAGCATATCCTGAAGAAAAACGGCGACAACTATAAGAGCCAGATGGATAAAGTGGAAAATGAATCGATCGAGAAATTTGCAGATGACGAACTGCACCACGGTGATCATCATTGATCAGCGGCAGTTCAACAGTTCTTTTTGATAAAAAATAGTAGACCGGCTGCAAAGCGGCAAGCGGTCCATGACAATAAAAACAACGGGTGAATCCGTTCACCCAGGCTATAAAAGCTATAAATAATGAGCGTTAAAAAATTCATCGTAGGCAATTTTTATGACGAGGCGGTATTGTTTCCCGCTGTCAAAAAAGTGCGCCGTGCCGGTTACAAGATCCATGATGTGTACACGCCATTCCCTATTCACGGTCTGGATAAGGAGATGGGCCTGAAGGACACGAGCCTTCACGTGGCAGGTTTCATCTATGGCATCACCGGTACTACCACTGCAGTGAGCTTCATCACCTGGGCCCTTACGGTGGACTGGCAGATCAACTTCGGTGGTAAGCCGTTTTTCTCCCTGCCTGCGTGGATTCCCATTACGTTTGAGTTGACCGTACTGTTTGCAGCGGTAGGCATGGTACTTACATTCTGCTGGCTGTGTCAGTTGGCGCCTTTTGTAAAGAAAGACCACTTCAACCCGCGCAGCACCGACGATACATTTGTAATGGCAGTTGAATGCACCGACAAAACCAGCGAAGCAGAAGGAATTGCCTTCCTGCAAAGCGTTGGCGCAAGCGAAGTGAGCGTTCAATACCGCGAAACCGGCTGGTGGCTGGGTCGTTACGACCGCGACACTACCCGTTTTGGTAAAAAAGTGGAAGCTGCGGTTTAATCCGGCAGACAGTATTAAAAAGTATTCATTCGGACGATATACAACTACAATGAAAAAACTCTTAACGATAGCAGGATGTGCGTGGATGATAACCGTATTGCCCTCCTGCGGCGGAAATGATCAGCCGGGACGTGCGTATGCTCCTGACATGGTGTATAGCCGTGCTTACGAAACATATGGTTCTACCGAAGACATTGCCAAGGCCGGTGCTTATTACAACGAGCGCCCTGTTCCTGGTACTGTTGCCCGCGGTGATGCATTTCCTTACCCGTTGAAGCACGATTCGATCGGTTATGCGCAATCGGCTACCTACCGCAATCCGCTGTCGCCCGATTCTATTAATATGAAAGAGGCAGAGCGCCTTTACCTGATCAACTGTGCGATCTGTCACGGTTCCAAACTGGACGGTAACGGTCCTTTGTTCAACGGCGGAGATGGTCCTTATACGGCAGCGCCGAAGAATTTCATGGATGCTGCCATGAAGGAAATGACGGAAGGCACCATGTTCCACTCCGTTACTTACGGAAAAGGACAAATGGGTAGCTATGCTTCACAGTTGAACACCAAGCAACGTTGGATGGTCATTGCATATATCAAGTCCAAGCAGGGTGGAGCAGCCGGTGCAGCAGCACCTGCCGCTAAGGACAGCGCTGCCGCAACCACTCCAGCACCAGCACCTGCTGCTGCCGGAGCCATGGCACCAGTAGCTGCCAAGTAATCAGAGAACCAACTATTTGAAGAAATTTAAAAGAACATAGGATGTCATCAATTAGGGAAAATTTCGCTCCGACAAAAAAGTACAACACGCTAGCCTTTGCGTTGATGGCTGTGGGTATTATATCTATCATTGCGTTGTACATCTCTACGCATGGAGGCACAGGCAATGAGGAAGAGAAAAAGCTGCAGGACGCGCGCTTCTGGGCGAGCCTGATGCAGAACAGCGTTTTCTTTCTGCTGATTGTAAACGCAGCCATGTTCTTTATCTGTGCAACCACACTCGCCTGGGGTGGCTGGCAATTGTCCTTCCGCCGCGTGACGGAAGCGGTTTCTGCCTGCGTACCTGTTCTGGGTGTAATAGCCGCCGCAATCCTGCTATCCATTGCTTTTGGCAGCAACCACACTATCTATCACTGGACTGATGCCGAACACGTAAAACATGATGCAATCCTGGATGCTAAAAAAGGATTCCTGAATAAAGGATTTTATACTACGGTAACCTTGCTTACCGTGATCCTCTGGTCTGTACTGGGATGGAAAATGCGCCAGATGTCCCGCAAACTAGACAATGAGCCGTTGAAGACCATGGAAGAAAAGAAGAAATATATCTGGAACAACACCGTTTGGGCGGCTGTATACATCGTGGTATTTTCTCTCACCATTATGTCTTCACTGCCCTGGTTGTGGCTGATGAGCATCGATGCACACTGGTACAGCACCATGTACAGCTGGTATACATTTGCAAGTTCATTCGTAGCCGGTGTGGCCCTTATGACTTTGTTTGTCGTTTACCTGAAAAACAATGGTTATCTCCAGTATACGAATAACGAACACCTGCATGACCTTGGTAAGTTCATGTTTGCGTTCTCTATCTTCTGGACTTACCTGTGGTTCTCCCAGTTCATGCTGATCTGGTACGCCAACATTCCTGAAGAAACGGTTTACTTCAAGCCCCGCGTTGAAGGTGCCTACAGCGGAATTTTCTGGATCATGTTCCTGATCAACTTTATTGCACCGTTGCTGATCCTGATGAGCCGCGATGCCAAACGTAACTATACCACGATCACCTTCATGGCAGTATTGATCATCTTTGGTCACTGGCTGGACTTCTACCAGATGGTATTCCCGTCAATTTCGAAGAATCCTCCGCTGATGATTGCTGATTTTGGTGTGGCCCTCGGATTTGTAGGTCTGATTCTTTTCCTGGTTGGCAGAACACTTTCTAAGTATCCGCTGGTTCCGAAGAATCACCCCTTCATCAAGGAAAGTCTTATCCACCATACATAATATTGGTGGCCGGACAGCAGTTCTTTAATTGAAATATGAATGATATCGGCCAACGGGCCGGAAACTGGAAACAGCATTAATTTTTGGAATTTATACAGCTATGCAAACTTTCTTTATTATAGCGATCCTCGTACTCGGCTTTCTGATCACCTTTCAGATTGCCAAGGCAAGTGAATATGTAGCCGTTATCCGCGGCGAAGAGAAGTCCCGTAAGCAGACAAACAAGATCAATGCTTTTCTGCTGCTTCTTTTCCTGATCGTGGGATTAATCGGTGTGTGGTATTGTAACGATCGTCTTGCAGGGAAGATCCTGAAGATCGGTGAGGCCTCTTCCGATCACGGTATCCTGGTAGACCGCATGCTGAAATACACCCTGATCGCAACAGGCGTGGTATTCGTGATCACACAAGGCCTGCTGTTCTGGTACTCTTTTAAATACCAGGAATCAGACAAGCGTAAAGCATATTATTTCCCGCATGACAACAAACTGGAGTTGATCTGGACGGTAGTACCTGCTATCGTACTGACTGTACTGGTAGGTTTCGGTATCGTTTACTGGTACCGCATCACAGGCCCCGCTCCAAAAGAAGCCATGATCGTTGAAATAACCGGTAGCCAGTTCAAATGGGAATACCGTTATCCGGGAGCTGACAAAGAGTTGGGTAAAAAATATTACAAGAAGATCAACCCGGAAGAGCAAAACCCGCTCGGTCAGATCTGGGAAGACGAATTCAACCACGACGACGTGTATACCAGTGGTCAGGATGAACCGCTTCACCTGGTGGTGAACAGACCTGTAAAACTGATCATCAATGCGAAAGATGTAATCCATGATGTAGGTCTTGCGCACTTCCGCCTGAAAATGGACGCAGTACCAGGCACACCTACTACTATGTGGTTCACGCCGACCAAGACCACCGAGCAGATGAAAAAGGAAACAGGCAATCCGGACTTTGTGTACGAGATTTCCTGCGACCAGATGTGCGGAGCCGGTCACACCAGCATGCGTGGTACTATTGTGGTGGAAACACAGGAGGCGTATGATCAATGGTTCGCTTCTAAAAAATCACAGTACGCTATGATGCTGGAAGCCAAGAATCCTCCTGCTGCAGACTCCGCGGGCGCCAAGCCTGCAGCACCTGCAGCCGACACTGTTAAAGGCCTTGCCCAACTGAAATAATAAAATGAAGAAACCGGGCGATACGTGTAGCCCGTTAAAATAAAAGATTATGAGCGACGCATTGCATATTCAGCCTGAAGTGGGTACCTCACACGGAGCACATCATGATGAGCACCATGTGCACCACCACAAGGAAACGTTTATTACAAAGTATATCTTCAGTCAGGACCACAAGACCATTGGTAAGCAGTTCCTGATCACGGGTATTATCTGGGCGATCATCGGCGGTCTGTTTTCAGTACTGTTCCGTTTGCAGCTCGGTTTTCCTGATCAGACCTTCCCGATCCTGGAGACATTCTTTGGTAAATGGGCTGAAGGCGGCCGTATCAAACCCGAATTTTATTACGCGCTGGTAACCATGCACGGTACTGTACTCGTGTTCTTCGTACTGACTGCAGGTTTGAGCGGAACCTTTGCGAACCTGCTTATTCCTCTTCAGGTTGGTGCACGTGATATGGCGTCGCCGCTGATGAATATGCTGTCTTACTGGTTCTTCTTCATGGCCAGTGTGGTAATGATCGCTTCCATGTTTATTCAAACCGGACCAGCCGCCGGTGGGTGGACGGTCTATCCGCCGCTAAGTGCGCTGGGCGAAGCATCGATCGGTTCCAAAGCCGGTATGGACATGTGGATCATCGCCATGGCGCTGTTTGTGGTTTCACAGTTGCTCGCCGGTCTGAACTATGTTTCCACTATTCTGAACATGCGTACCAAAGGCATGAGCATGACACGTCTGCCGCTGACTGTATGGGCGCTGTTCTTCACTGCCGTACTGGGTATCCTTTCTTTCCCTGTACTGCTTTCTGGTCTGATCCTCTTGTTGTTTGACCGCAACCTGGGTACCAGCTTCTATCTGAGCGACATTTATATTGGTGGTCAGGCCCTGCCTAATGAAGGCGGTAGTGCCATCCTGTTCCAGCACTTGTTCTGGTTCCTGGGTCACCCCGAAGTATATATCATTCTTTTACCTGCGATGGGTATGGTGTCCGAAGTATTGTCGGTTAACTCCCGCAAGCCCATCTTCGGTTACATGGCGATGCTCGGTTCAATGTTCGCCATCTGTATCCTGGCGTTCCTTGTGTGGGCTCACCACATGTTCGTGACAGGTCTGAATCCGTTCCTGGGATCGGTGTTCGTACTGCTCACCCTGCTGATCGCGGTGCCTTCAGCCATCAAGGTGTTCAACTGGCTTACTACATTGTGGAGAGGTAATATCCGCTTCACGCCGGCCGCCTTGTTCGGTATCGGTTTCGTAAGCTTGTTCATCTCCGGTGGTCTGACCGGTATCTTCCTCGGTAACTCTACGATCGACATTCACCTGCACGATACCATGTTTGTGGTGGCACACTTCCACATTGTAATGGGTGTGGCTTCCTTCTTCGGTATGTTCGCCGGTGTTTATCACTGGTTCCCCAAAATGTATGGCCGCTATATGAACAATACGCTCGGCTATATTCACTTCTGGGTTACCATGATCGGTGCTTACCTGATCTTCTGGCCGATCCACTATCAGGGCCTTGCCGGTATGCCACGCCGTTATCTCGACAAGAGCGTATGGGTGAACTTCAGCCAGTTCCACGAGCTGGATAAAATGATCACCGTTGTATCGATCATCGTATTTGCGGTTCAGCTGATGTTTGTATTCAACTTCTTCTATTCCATATTCAAAGGCCGTAAGGTTACTACACAGAACCCATGGGGAGCTACCACGCTCGAGTGGACTACTCCGATCAACCCGGGCCACGGTAACTGGACTGGTGAGATTCCTGAAGTACACCGTTGGGCTTATGATTACGGAAAAGACGGAAGAGAATTTATTCCGCAGACGGAACCGGTGGGTGCTAATGAAAGCAAACACTAAGAAGTAAAAATTCAAAAGTAAAAAGTCAAAAGACTTTTACAACCAGCGGATCATTTTTGAATTTTGAATTTTGACTTTTGAATTATAAAACGGAAGCGGGATGAACAAGATCAAGGATTATTTACAGTTAGTCAAGCTTTCGTTGAGTATAATGGTGGTGTTCAGCAGTGTGATCAGTTACCTGCTGGCGCCCGGAGTGGGATTTGATTGGTGGCGGATTTTTTTGCTCTTTGCAGGTGGATTACTGGTAACAGGTAGTGCCAATACAATCAATCAGGTGGTGGAAAAAGATACGGACGCGATGATGAAGCGTACCGCGCGCCGCCCGATTGCTTCCGGCCGGATGAGTGCCCAGGAAGGATGGGGTTTTGCCATCTTCACCGGCGCGCTCGGAGTTTTTATCCTTGGTAATTACTTCAACTGGACGGCGGCTGGTATTGCGGCCTTCAGCCTTTTCCTTTACGCGTTCATTTATACGCCGCTTAAGAAAGTCAATTCTATTGCGGTAATGGTGGGTGCGGTTCCGGGTGCGCTTCCCTGCCTGATCGGCTGGGTGGCAGGTTTTGCTCCCGGTGAGGAAGTCGACTGGCTGGCAGGTGGCGTTTTATTCCTGATCCAGTTTTTCTGGCAGTTTCCGCACTTCTGGGCTATTGCCTGGATTGCGCACAACGACTACTCTGCTGCAGGTTTCAAGCTGCTGCCGGCAGATAAGGGACCAACACGTTTTACAGCATTGCAAACAGTGGTTTATTCACTGCTGTTGCTGCCCGTAACCATGGCGCCTTATTTTACCGGAATATGCACATTTGACAACACGGCAGGACTGATCGGCCTGATCCTCGTGATCGCAGGCAACCTGTTCATGATCATGCGTTGTGCCATGCTGTATGCCAAAATGGACATTCCTTCTGCACGCCGCGTGATGTTTGGCAGCTATTTGTATCTGCCTGTCGTATTGCTGGCGCTGTTGCTGAGCAAAGTGTAAGTTGATTAAAACACGGAGCCGTTTTAATGCGGCCTCAAAGCGATAAAAATGGTAAGTGAGTTGAATATCAGTGAGCATAAGACCCCGGCAAAGGGCAACGGACGAAAAATGCATCCCCACAAGTTTACACTTTGGGTGGCCATTGCAAGTATCCTGATGATGTTTGCCGGTTTGACAAGCGCTTTTATTGTAAAAAGCAACCTGGTTGGCTGGCGCACGGTGACCATGCCCGATGTCTTCTGGATATCAACGGCCGTGATCGTGGCAAGCAGCATCACCATGCAGATGGCGGTGCGGGCCTTCCGCCAGCGCGTGATGCAGCAATACCGGCTGCTGACCGCTATAACAGTTCTTTTGGGTCTGGGATTTGTAGTGCTTCAGTATATGGGCTTTCATGAACTCTGGAAAAATAATATCCGGTTCATCGGGGCTTCAGGCGCAGGACAGTTCCTGTATGTGATCTTCGGTCTGCACGCCATCCACGTCATCGGGGGTATGGTTGCGCTGGTGATCATGTTCGGCAGAGCGTTCTTCGGCCGTGTGAAGCAATACAGTCCGGTGCCGGTAGAAGTAATGGCTACTTACTGGCATTTCGTAGATATTCTCTGGCTGTACCTGCTGGTTTTTTTCCTGATTGTAGGATAAGCAGCAGCCGCACCAAAACATAATTAGGCATTTTTTTTAACTATTAGTATGGCAACAACAGTTTCGACACATCAGACCAAATGGTGGAGCGGGGGCAAAAGTCCCTTCAATGTGGAGTATGGCAAGGTGATGATGTGGTACTTCCTGATGAGTGACGCATTTACATTCGGCGCATTCCTGATTTCGTATGGCACTATCCGTTTCAGCCAGAACTTCTGGCCGGATCCCAACGTGGTGTTCAATGCGTTTCCGGGTGCGGGCCACGCCAATCTGCCGCTGGCTTTCGTGAGTGTAATGACCTTTATCCTCATCATCAGTTCGGTAACCATGGTACTGGCAGTACATGCCGGTCATAAAGGCGATAAAGCCAGTGTGGCCAAATGGCTTGCCTGGACTATCGTTGGTGGTATCGCGTTCCTCGGCTGTCAGGCCTGGGAGTGGCATCACCTGATCACCGGCGAACACGCAACCCTGATCGACGGCCAGATCCAGATGGTGGGTCAAACCACTACCATCAACCCCTGGGGTCAGTTGGTAGCAGCAGGACCGGAACTTACGGCGGCGCTCAACAATTCCGATCAACACGTATTGGCCAGCCTGGTACATGAGCACCACGCTTCACAACTCGGTCATGCCGAGCTGATGAAACTGCCCAAGCAGGACCTGGTAAATATGCTGAGCAATGCAGAACTGCATATCCGTGAAAAAGGACCCGTTGCCTTCGGTGGATATTTCTACGGCATTACCGGTTTCCACGGTTTCCACGTATTCTCCGGTGTGATCATCAACATCGTAATGCTGATCATGACGCAGAAAAATGTATTCGAACGCAGAGGACACTACCTGATGATCGAAAAGGCTGGTCTCTACTGGCACTTTGTAGACCTGGTATGGGTATTCGTATTCCTGTGCTTCTACCTGATCTGATCCGGCTGCGGCTTTTATCAAAAGAGATTTAACTTAATTAACAGATACCTTATTTCAACGTTATGGAGCATACATCATCAGAGATCACGTTTCATCACCACACAGATGATGAAACTTTTAAAAAGAAGGTAAAAAAGACGACCATCCTGCTCTCGATCATTACTATCATCGAGTTGCTGATCGGCCTGGTTATTTATAATATTCACAAAGGCGAAAACCCAAGCGCATACCTGGTGCTGGCTTTCAAAGGAATGGTTTGTATACTGACCATTGCCAAAGCTTATTACATCGTAGCGGTATTCATGCACCTGGGTGATGAGATCCGTAACTTCATCATGACGATCGTGGTTCCGCTGATGCTGTTCATCTGGTTCATCGCAGCGTTCCTGATCGATGGTAATTCTTATAAAAACCTGCGTAACGACTACGACAAGCATTTTAAAGAAACCACTTCGCCCAGACCACACCACGGTCACGAAGCACCGGCGAAACCGGAAGCTCCGAAACCTGAGCCCGGCAAACAATAACAAAAGTTCAACCGAACGCATAGCAAGAGTAAGAAGTAAAAAATTGACCAACTCCGTTTTTTGCTTCTTACTTTTGCATTTTAACAGGTGACCAATTAATTTGATCTGTGAACAAGAAAGCCTTATATGCGGTTCTGATAGCCCTCTTCCTCCCGCTGGTATGTTATTTCATCGTAAAAAATTATAGCGAGAAAGCAGTGGCCATGCCCCGGCACTATGTGCTGGACTCCGTTAATGTTTCCAAACGAAACGGTAAAATGGTGACGGACTCAGTATGGCATCGCGTGCCCGACTTCACGCTGATCAATCAGCAGGGCGATACCGTTTCCCTGAAAAACCTGCGCAACAAAATCATCATCGCCGACTTTTTCTTTACGCATTGTCCAACCATTTGCCCTGGCATGACCATGAACATGCGTAAGCTGCAGCAAGCCCTCTCCAACGGGCAACGCGTAGGCGACCGCACCAACAAAGACGTTCAGTTTATTTCTTTCAGTATCGATCCCGAACGCGATTCTGTTCCGCAACTCAAATCATGGGCAGACCGTTTCCAGATCGATCCGGATCAATGGTGGCTGCTGACCGGCGATAAAAAGACCATTTATGATCTTGCCATCAACCACATGAAAGTAGGCGTGGAAGATGGCATGGGTGTCGATACCAGCTTTTTCCATTCCGACAGGTTTATCCTTATCGACAGCAACCGTTATGTACGCGGCTATTATCGCGGGCTTGACTCCGCCTCTCTCAATCAACTGGCGCAAGACCTGGTGATGCTGACGATGGAAAAAGACAAATCGAAGAAAAGTTTTTTTGCAGGAAAACTTCAGATCATGGCCGTAGCATTTTTGCTGGCTATCGCCGGTGTGGGGCTGTTCCTGTTTGTATTCAAAAAAAATAAACCCACCAATGCTGACAGCCGCCTGGAAAAAGAATGATAAGAAGGCCCGTATTCTCATCTTCACCTTCTCTATTGTAGTGTTTCTGCTTGTAACGGCGCTCAGCCGCGTGTCCATAGATGTCGATCTCGGATTCGACGTACATATTTTCGCGGCAATCAATGCGGTAATCAATACTTGCGTGTCGCTGTTGTTGCTGGCGGCGCTAATGGCAGTGAAAGGGAAAAGATACCTGGTACACAAGAGACTGATGCTGGCCGCGATGGTGTTGTCCATTTTGTTCTTGCTGAGTTATGTAACGCATCACCTGCTGGCCGGAAACACGGAATATGGTGGTGAAGGAATTGGCAAAACGATTTATTATATCATCCTGTTTACACACATTCCGCTGGCCGGCCTGATCCTGCCATTCATTTTGTTTACTGCTTACCGCGGTCTTACCGGCGAATGGGTTAATCACCGCAAGCTTGCCCGCATTACCTGGCCTATCTGGTTTTATGTAGCTGTAACCGGGGTGGTGGTTTATTTGATGATCAGCCCTTACTACTAAGGAGTAAGGCGTAAGGCCCGACACTTCGGGCTAGGGCGTAAGGCCCGACACTTCGGGCTAGGGCTCCTGAGGCCGAAGCATCGGCCTGTTGAAGGAAACAGCGGTTATAAGTTTTAAGTAGTAAGTAAAACAGCCATTCACGATTCACCATTGACCATTCACGTTTTTAATTTTGAACTACTATGAACGCCTTTGAGGTACGCGGTGGTAAACCGCTTTCGGGCACCATCACTCCGCAAGGTGCCAAAAACGAAGCACTGCAAATCATCAGCGCCGTGTTGCTTACAGCCGAGCCTGTAACCATCACCAATATTCCCGACATCCTCGATGTGAACCTGCTGATCGAATTGCTCGGGGAGATGAATGTAAAACTGGAGCGCGTTTCGCGCGACACCTGCATTTTCCGCGCCGATGATGTGAACGTCGATTACCTCCATAGCGAAGACTTCCGCAAAAAAAGCGGCCGCCTCCGTGGTTCCGTTATGCTGGCCGGCCCCATGCTCGCCCGCTTCGGCAAAGCATTTATTCCCAAACCGGGCGGAGACAAGATTGGCCGGCGCCGCCTCGATACACATATTCTCGCTTTTGAAAAATTAGGCACCCGTTTCGATTACAATGCCGAAGACGGTTTTTTCCATCTCGATGGCACTAACCTTCATGGGGCAGACCTGCTGCTCGACGAACCTTCCGTAACCGGTACCGCCAACATTGTTATGGCTGCCGTTCGCGCCAAAGGCACAACGACTATCTATAATGCTGCCTGCGAACCCTACATACAACAGCTTTGCGGTATGCTCAACCGCATGGGTGCTCGCATCAGCGGCATCAGCAGCAACCGCCTGGTGATCGAAGGCGTGGACGAACTCGGCGGTACCACACACCGCATGCTGCCGGATATGATCGAAGTAGGCTCCTTCATCGGACTGGCCGCCATGACGCAGAGCGAGATCACCATCAAAGACGCCGGTATCGAACATCTGGGTATCATTCCCGATAAATTCCGGCAGCTCGGCATTCAACTCGAATACCGCGGGGACGATATTTATATTCCAGCTCAGAAAGAATACACTGTTCAGCGTTATCTCGATGGCGGCGTGTTGACCATCTATGATCATCCCTGGCCGGGTTTTACGCCGGATCTGCTGAGTATTGTCCTGGTAACGGCCATTCAGGCAACCGGTAGCGTATTGATCCACCAGAAAATGTTTGAAAGCCGCCTGTTCTTTGTCGACAAGCTGATCGACATGGGTGCGCAGATCATTCTTTGCGATCCGCACAGGGCAGTGGTAATCGGGCTGGAACGCCAGCAGCGATTGCGCGGCATTACCATGAGCAGCCCCGATATACGGGCTGGTGTGGCCTTGCTCATTGCTGCACTCAGCGCAGAAGGTAAAAGCGTGATACAGAACATCGAACAGATCGACAGAGGTTACCAATATATCGATCAGCGATTAATGGCGCTTGGTGCAGATATTAAGCGGTTGTAACGAAAACAGTTTTTTCTTTTCTTTGCACATGGCTTCTGTTCAACAAAAGATCATCATCATCACCGCACCCTCGGGCGCCGGTAAAACGTCCATCACCCATCATCTGCTGCGTCAGTTTCCGCAACTGGCGTTTTCCATTTCGGCGGCAACCCGCCAGGCCAGGGCTTATGAGCAGGATGGGAAAGATTACTATTTCATCACTCTCGAGGATTTCCAGCATAAGATCCAGCACAACGAGTTTGTGGAATGGGAAATGGTGTACGAAGGAAAATACTACGGAACATTAAAAAGTGAGTTGCAGCGCCTTTGGGACAATGAACAGTGCCCGCTGCTGGATATCGATGTAAAAGGCGCTATCCACGTGCAGCAACAATACCCGGAAACCTCGCTTTCCATCTTTATTGAACCGCCCTCCATCGATGAATTAAAGCGCAGACTGCTTTCCCGCGGCACGGAAACCGAGGAAACGCTGCAGGCGCGGGTCAATAAAGCCTCTTACGAACTGTCTTTCAAAAATCATTTTGACAAGGTTATTCTCAACGACGACCTTCCCCGGGCCTGCGCCGAAGCGGAAGCCATCATCCGGGAGTTCCTGTCATGAAACACCAAACTTTTTCTATCTTTAGAATATGATAGAGTGGAAGATCATTGTCTGGTTTATCCTGACGGTGTTGCTGATGGGTTTCTTCGCAGGTATTGAAATGGCATTTTTCAGTGCCAATCGCCTGAATATTGAACTGAAACGCAAGCAGGGCAGTGCCACGGGCCACCTGTTGGGCAAATTTGTAGACTCTCCCGCTACTTTCCTGGGTACTACTCTTATCGGGTTTATCATTTTCCTCGTTTTTTTCGGATTGCAAATCAGTACCGTGCTGCAGCCCATGTGGAAATATTTCAATGTAGGTTCTGACCTGGTGCACATCCTTGTAGAAATCGTTATCGCCACCTTCCTGGTGCTGATACTGGCCGAATTCATTCCCCGCGCCATTTTCCGGGCACGCAGCAATACCCTGCTCAGCAAACTGTCCATCGTCACCAACTTTTTCTACCAGATGTTCCAGCCCCTGGCAACGGGACTAATCTCGCTGGCGGAATGGATGCTGAAATATGTGTTCAACGTAAAACTGGACAAAACAAAAGAAGCCTTCAACCGGAGTGATCTGCGGAATCTTTTCCAGCAAAACCACGGCGACGATGACCGGCAGGAACGCAATACACAATTACTGGAAAACGCGCAGGAGCTGCCGCGTGTGAAGATCCGCCAATGCCTCGTGCCCCGCAAAGAGATCATCGGCGTGGATATTACCATTTCCATAGAAGACCTGATTTTGCGCTTTTCCGAGACAAAACTGAGCAAAATGGTCGTTTATGACAGCAATATCGATCATATTGTAGGATATGTGCACGAACTGGATCTCTTCAAAAGGCCGTCAACTATCCAGGAAGTCCTGCTGGCTATCCCGGCTGTGCCGGAAAGCATGAGCGCCGCCGACCTGATCAACAAGCTGAGCCGCGAACGCAAAAGCATCGCGTGGGTGGTGGATGAATTTGGCGGCACCGCAGGCATCATTACCATGGAAGACGTGCTGGAAGAGCTGTTCGGGGAAATTTTTGATGAATACGATACGGAGCAGTTTGTAGAAAAACGCATTTCCGAAACGGAATACATCTTCTCCGGACGCCTCGAATTGGATTATCTCGAAGAAAAATACTCGTTTGTATTTCCCGAAAACGACGCAGAAACGCTTTCCGGTTATATCATCGGCTATCATGAAACCATTCCGCGCCAGAAAGAACGGATCATTATCGATGATTATGAATTTGACGTACTCAATGTCAGCGATACCCGTATCGAGATGGTAAAAATGAAAAAACTGAAGTAATCTCCGTATCGTAGGTTAAACACAGGCATCTATTGCCCGTTTCCCTTTAATTTTGACATTTCCTAAATTAATTGAATGGCCCTTCTCGACTTTTTGGACAAGCGGAAAAAAGATTCCCAGGCGGAAATGTCTTTCATCGATCACCTGGAAGAACTTCGCTGGCACCTGATCCGCTCGGTGATCGCCCTGCTCATAGGCGCCATTATCGTTTTCTCTTTTACAAGCTTTGTGGTGGATACCGTGTTGTTTGGTCCCACCAGGGCCGATTTTATTTCTGCAAAATGGCTCTGCAGCCTCGGACACGCAATCGGCATCGGGGACACGCTTTGCTTTCAGCAGGTAGACGCAAAGTTTCTCGAAACGACGATGACCGGTCAATTCGTGGCCTCGTTCACACTCGCATTCATTGGCGGGTTCATCCTCGCCTTTCCCTATATCTTCTGGGAACTGTGGCGCTTTGTAAGCCCCGCTCTTTCAGACAAGGAGCGCAGGACCACACGCGGTGTAATTTTCTGGGTATCGCTGTTGTTCTTTATCGGCGTGGCATTCGGCTATTTTATCCTTACACCTTTCATGGTGAACTTTTACTTCAATTACAAACTCAGCGATCAGGTAACCATCATGCCTACCTTCTCCGATTACCTGGAGAACCTGATCTATACCACCGTGGGTATCGGTTTATTATTCCAGATGCCGCTGCTGATGGCCGTGCTGGCAAGAGTAGGCATTGTTACGGCAAAATTTCTCCGTAAATACCGCCGTCATGCTTTTGTGCTGATCGTGATCGCTGCGGCTATTATCACACCTTCAACAGACCCGTTCAGCCTTACGATTGTAGCTATTCCACTTTATTTGTTGTTTGAAGCCAGCATTGTTTTGGCCGCACGCATCAATAAAAAACAGAAGGCCAAAGAAGACGAAGAGTGGAGCTGATACGCGGGTAATCTTCTTATCTTTACGGTCTTAATAAACCGGTTATGATGAGTACTGAGTTTGACCTCTCCAAACCTGTTGCCATTGGCAGCGACCATGCAGGATTTGAATACAAAGAAGACCTCATTTCCTTTCTTGAAGCGAAAGGTCTTGCTTTCAAAGATTTTGGTACCTATTCCGCCGATTCGGTGGATTATGCAGACTTTGCACACCCGGTAGCCGAGGCCGTTGAAAGCGGCGATTACTCATTTGGTATTCTGCTGTGCGGAAGCGCAAACGGGGTGGCCATTACGGCGAATAAACATCAGCAAATCCGTGCTGCCATCTGCTGGGGTGATGAACTGGCAAAGCTCGCACGTCAGCACAACAATGCCAATGTGATCTGTATTCCGGCGCGTTTTGTGCGCGAAGGTGACGCGGAGAAAATGGTAGACAGTTTCATGAATACCGCGTTTGAAGGCGGCCGTCATGAACGCCGCGTGGAGAAAATAGCCTGTAACTAACCGACCGCTCATCATACGAAATTCGGATGCTCAGACTTTTCAATTAAGTTTGAGCATTCCTCTTTTAAACACATACCACATGATCAGAAAATCAGTACTTCCGGCCCTTCTGCTGCTGAGCCTCACGGCTACTGCGCAAAAGAAGAGCCGTCCCGGCAGTTTTGCCGCAACGATCACGGCCGCAGACATGAGCCGGCATCTGCACATCATTGCCGGAGCTGAAATGGAAGGACGCGACACGCCTTCGCCCGGTTTGGAAAAAGCCGCTTCTTACATTGAAGAGCATTTCAAATCACTCGGACTGCAGCCCGGTAACAACGGCAGCTATCGTCAGCGATACCCGTTGTACAAAGACTCCATGACCGCCACATCGCTGAGCGTAAACGGAACAGCCTTTGAATTAGGGAAAGATTTTTTACCCAATGCACAATTCAATCACCACTCAGGTCTTCGTTTTTCTGAAGTAGTATTTGTTGGTTATGGTATTGTGGATGGCGATCTGAATGCTTACAAAGATCTCGATGTTGCCGGCAAGCTGGTGATGATCGCAGATGGTATGCCTGAAGGATACAAGCCTTCGGCTACAGGGTTCCGCTCTCCCGGGAATATTTTTGGCAAACTCGCAGCTGCCCGCGCGCGGGGTGCCGCAGCGGTATTAGTCGTGTCTGCCAATTTCCCCCGGAAAAACATACAAATGCAATCCGCCTACCAGCTGAATGGCTATCAGCCTTCCGTATATCCTCCAACCTATAGTATTTCGCAGGCACTCGCTACCAGCATTCTCGGTGCCGGTACAGAAAACGTGCTGGACCAGGTGAAGAAAAATGGCGTTGCTTCAAAAGTATACAAAGCCGATGTGGCGCTGCGTTATGAAGTGGCCACCAAACAAGCTGCGGCATCCAACGTATTGGCACTGCTCGAGGGCACGGATAAAAAAGATGAATACGTGATCATCACCGCACACTACGACCACGTAGGGAAGCGCGACGACGGAACGATCTATTACGGAGCGGATGATGATGGCAGCGGTACTACGGCCATTCTTGAGCTGGCTGAAGCATTTGCCAAAGCAAAAGCAGCAGGCAAAGGCCCGCGCCGTTCCATTGTATTCATGACCGTAAGCGGAGAGGAAAAAGGACTGTGGGGTTCAGAATATTATTCCAATCACCCCGTGTTCCCACTCGATAAAACAACGGTGGACCTGAACATCGACATGATCGGCCGTATCGGCGACGAATACAAGGCCGACAAGGACTCCGTGAACTATGTGTATGTGATCGGCGACGACAAACTGAGCACCGATCTGGCTCCGATCACCGACCAGGTAAACAAGCAATATGTAAAAATGAAACTGGATCGCAAATACAACGATCCCAATGACAAAAACCGCTTCTACTACCGCAGCGATCATTACAACTTCGCGGATAAAGGAGTGCCGGTGATCTTCTATTTCAACGGTGTGCATCCCGATTACCACAAGCCTACCGATACGCCGGACAAGATCAACTATCCGCTGATGGCGAAAAGAGCGCAACTGGTATTTTATACCGCCTGGGAAATGGCCAATCGCAATGATATGCTGAAAAGAGATTTGAAGCTGCCGGAGGGCACAAGAAGATAAGTTTTAAAAAAACTTATCTTCTGGAATTAGGCAATTTGATGATTTGAAAATTTGGCAATTGGGCAGTTTGAAGATCTTTTGTAATAAAGAATAGCCGGGAAAGAAGTAAATGCTCGCCCGCGTAGCATTATCAAATTTTCAAATCACCTAATTAAAAAAGCCCCGCAGTGCGGGGCTTTTTCTACCATTTCAACAACCAGGCGAAGATCAGCGGTACAACAATTGTTGCGTCGCTTTCTACAATGTATTTCGGTGTATTGATATCTAATTTACCCCAGGTGATTTTTTCGTTGGGAACGGCACCTGAATAAGAACCATAAGAAGTGGTGCTGTCGCTGATCTGGCAGAAATAGCTCCAGAACGGTACATCATGCCACTCGAGATCCTGGTACATCATGGGCACTACGCAGATCGGGAAATCGCCGGCGATGCCGCCACCGACCTGGAAGAAGCCAACGCCTTTGCCACCGGAATTCTGGCGGTACCAATCGGCCAGCCATACCATGTATTCAATGCCATTCTTCACAGTGCTGGCCTGCAACTCGCCTTTGATCACGTAGCTGGCGAAGATGTTGCCGGTGGTGCTGTCTTCCCATCCGGGAACAACGATCGGAATATTTTTTTGCGCAGCGGCCACGATCCAGGAATCTTTCGGATCGATCTCGTAGTATTGTTCGAGTTCACCGCTCAATACGGTTTTATAAAGAAACTCATGCGGGAAGAAACGTTCACCTTTTGCTTCAGCATCTTTCCATTGCTTTACCAGGTGTTTCTGCAAACGGCGGAAAGCTTCTTCCTCGGGAATGCAGGTATCGGTAACGCGGTTGTAATGATTTTCCAGCAGGTCCCACTCGTCCTGTGGCGTAAGATCGCGGTAATTGGGAACACGCTTGTAGTGGGAGTGTGCTACCAGGTTCATTACATCTTCTTCGAGGTTGGCACCTGTGCAACTGATGATGGCCACTTTATCCTGGCGGATCATTTCTGCCAGTGAGATGCCTAATTCGGCGGTACTCATAGCGCCTGCCAGGGAGACCAGCATTTTTCCTCCTTCGGCGAGATGGGTTTCATAGCCTTTAGCGGCATCCATCAGGGCGGCTGCGTTGAAGTGGCGGTAATGATGTTCGATAAACTGCGAAACAGGACCTCTGCTCATGATATAGTTTTTTAAAGATGTCCCGCCGCAAAGCGGCGGTGAGGTGGCAAAATTACAGCTTTACCACAAATACAAAGCCCCGTGTCTCAAAAGATCACGGGGCTTTTTTACCACACACCAAAACTAATCTATAAAAGAGAAACTATCGCCTTGATTACAGTTTGGTACTTTTCTGGTACTGCGCCCAGTCTTCACCGTTCATCGATTTGAGAACGATCTTGTTATTGCCGTTTTCAAGCGTTACGCAGTAACCGGTACCATCGAAGTTGCTTACTTCAAAGAGATCGGAGATCCAGTATTTTTCATAATTGCCACGCAGACTTTTTTGCAACATTACAGGCAGGTCGATGGAGCTGATGTTGCGGGTAAGTCCGATCATTTGTCCTTCCTTGTCATAGTATACGGAAACGAACTTGTTGTTGTAAAGGAAAGAAGCGCGGTATAAATTCTCGCTCTGCGTCCACTCTACCTGGGAGGCGGTAGCGAAATCTTTTTTGAAGGCGTCCAGTACTTTGTTGTCGATTGTGTTGTCATTGGCCATTGCGCTAACAGATGCGATGATGAAGGCCAGCATTACGAATAACTTTTTCATGTGTTTGTTATTTATCGGTTTGGTTTTTTTTGTTTGTTTGAGAGTATGACGGTACAAAGCTATTTTTTGTTACACCGCATTTCAAGTCAATTGTGATTAGCGGAGCCCGATGTTAAACAACCTTAACGCGTTACTCCGTTCATCATTTCGCGCATCCGCTTATAAGCTCAAAACCGCGTTGATTATGACAAGAACAGCAAAAATTTTTTTCTGATTTTTCTTATCGCTGCCGGATATAAAGTTGGATTAACAAATCATTAAGAAGAATGGCTGTTACGCTTTGTTGCCTGATCACATCTCTCACATACAGGGGCAGTGATGAAGAAGTGGTGCGTTTTATGTATATTATAGTATAAAACCAGGGTTATTAATTTTCTTGCACACGCATATCTGTCTTTTGACGATCCGGAGGTACTGGCCGGCAACCTTTTCAGCGATTTCGTGAAAGGCCGGCGGCAGTATGATTTTCCGCCAGGCATAAGAAGGGGCATTCTGCTCCACCGCATGATCGATGGTTTTACCGACGATCATCCGCGCGTGCACGAGGCCAAGGAAATTTTCCGGCCGCTTTACCGTTTATACAGTGGTGCGTTTATCGATGTGGCCTTCGATCATTTCCTGGCCAATGATGAAAACGAGTTTACGGATGCGTCGCTGCTGGCATTTTCTCAGAAGGTTTACCGGCTGACCGAACAAAACACCACCTGGTTTCCGGCAAAATTTGCGGGGATGTTTCCGTATATGAAACGGCAGAACTGGTTATATGATTACCGCAAGCGCCAGGGAATCTTCAATAGTTTCGAAGGGCTGGTCAGAAGGGCGGCTTATATGTCGGAAAGCCTGCCCGCCGTGCAGTTGATGCTGGATAACTACGACTACCTGCGGGCGTGTTACGGAAAATTCTGGCCGGAGCTGAAAGCGTTTGCGGAGGTGCAATACCATCAATTAAGTGAAAAAGAAAATCCATAAATGGTAAGTACACGGTACTTTGCTTTGTTATTTTTGCAATTCGTATGATAAAACAACTGTTCCTTTCTTTTGTAATGGCAGGTGCTGTATTAACAGCCGCTGCGCAAACAGCCATGCCGCCCGCCGACAAGTCTCCGCTTGATATCAGTTACTATCCGGCAGATTATCCGATGCTGAAAATCCAGGGAAAAGTAACCGAATCGCCCATTGCCCGTGTTGTATACAGCCGTCCGTCGAAATCCGGCCGCAAAGTATATGGCGGGTTAGTGGAATACGGAAAAGTATGGCGTCTCGGAGCCAATGAGGCGACGGAGATTGAATTCTACCGCAATGTCAAAATCAATGGCAAGACCGTTTCCAAAGGACGTTATACACTTTATGCCATCGTGGAAGAAAATCAGTGGAACTTTATCATCAACAAGGACACCGATTGCTGGGGTGCTTTTAAATATGACGAGAAAAAAGATGTAGTGCGCATGCAGGTGCCTGCCAGAACGGTTACGAATACACAAGAGCTGGTGAGTATGGTGTTTGAAAAAACAACAACCGGATTCAACCTGGTAGTTGCCTGGGACAATGTCCAGGCTGCGCTGCCGATCACGCTTTAATAACTGATCCTGCATGAAGAAAGTACTGTTCATCTCCTGTCTGTCTCTTGCGCTGGCAATGGTTATGTCCTGCAACCAGCGGCCGTCCACGAAAAAAGCGCAGGAGGATTCTGCCCGCTCACGTCCGTTGCCGTCTCATATCCGCGACACCGCAGCGGGAGCGGTCAACAGTTATGCGCCGGTGGATATATCTCCGATGGACATGAGTTATTATCCGAAAGACTATCCGATCCTGAAAATTGCATCAGACAGTAATATCAGTGCAGATATGCGGGTGATCTACAGCCGTCCGCACCTCAATGGCCGACGCCTTTTTCATGATGTGGTAAAATACAATGAGCCCTGGCGCCTGGGTGCCAACGAGGCCACAGAGATCGATTTTTTTCATCCGGTAAACATCCAGGGCACGCGCGTGAAAGCCGGACGTTATATTATCTATTGCCTCCCGCATGAAAATACCTGGACGATCGTGCTCAACAGCAACCTCGACTCGTGGGGGCTGGAGCAGGACCGCCAACTGGACGTCTATAAATTTGATATTCCGGTGGTGCATAACAACCCGATGGTGGAGTATTTCACTATGGTTTTTGAGAAAAAAGACGGCGGCGCCAACCTGGTGATCGCCTGGGACGAGGTAGTGGCAAGGCTGCCGATTGACTTTAAGTAATATGTAAATGTACCGCCTTCGGCGGGATGTGGAAATGGAAACAGCTATTTACACACTGGCTTTCTCCGACTTCCACCACCGGTAAGCCAGCACACTGATAATAGCCAATGGCATAAAAGCCAGGTAGAGAATGCCTGTATTCATACCAGTAGCGGGGCGTTCGCCCATTTGTTCTGCAGTACGCGTACATACAGAACACTGAGCCAGGCTGCTCAGCGCTGTGCCCAATATCAAAAACAGGGAAAGTAAACAGATCAGTAGCCTCTTTTTCATGATCACGGTGGGATTTGTGCAAAGGTAGCCATTTCCGCATTTCCACATCCCGCCGAAGGCGGCACATTTCCACATTCCTACATGTGTTCCGTAATCCCTTTTTCCGCCCAGGTAATTTTCTGATCCACGGCGTCCTGCATCATGCGGATGTTGCGCTCTTCGAGTTCGCGTGAGGCTTCTTTGTGGTATAAATGATAACTGATACCGCCAAACTTGAGGAATTGTTTGCGGATGCCGGCATTGATCAGGCGAATGGCAATTTCACTGTCTTCCCTTCCCCAGCCCAGAAACGCTTCGTTGTACCCGTTCACCTTCAGCAGATCCTGCTTCCAGAAGGCCATATTACACCCTTTTACATAGTATTTATGTTTGCCCTTGTTCTTGTATCGGCGGGAGATGAGTTTGTGAACGGAGGCAAAAGGAAGATGAATGCCGTTTAAAAAGTTGCGGTCGTCTACCGAGTGTTTTTTTATATCGATGCAGTTCGCCTTAAACAATGCTTCGGTTGTTTGTGGCGAAAGCAGCACGCGGCTTCCGGTGGTAAAATGTCCTTTGTGGGCAAAGTTCAAATGATCTTTTACAAAATGACGATGCAGGATGAGGTCGCCATCGATCTGGATCACGTATTCGCCGGAGGCGGCGGCAATGCCTTTGTTGCGGATGCGCGAAAGCTGAAATCCTTCGTCGGGTTGCCAGACGTGTTTTACGGGCACCGGTGATTCCGCCATGAAGCGGTCGACCAGGTCGCCTGTCTCGCCGCGGGAGCCATCATCGGCAATAACGATCTCGTCGGGAAGCACCGACTGATGCAATACACTTTTCAGGCAAAGGTCCAATGCCTGCGGCCAGTTATAAGTTGATATGAGAATCGAATTCGTTGGCATGGCTGCAAAATAACAAACCTCAGGAAGCTTTTGTATCTGTAAGGGGAAGATCGTCGGCAAAATCTATGGGAGGCCGGAAGGTAACCGATGCCAGCGAGGAGCTGATAAGTGTGCGGATAAAAGCCATACGGTGGTCTTTTCGCTTTATTAACAGCGAAAACGGCCAGGTAAATACCCGCTTGAGCAGGTTGCGCCAGTAACTGCCTTCGCCTTTGAACATCCGGCGGATATAAAGGTCATTGCGAAGCCCGTGCTTGTATTTCCATAAATTATTGGCACCGTCCGTAAAGATATCACTGGCATAGTTAACCGGTGTTTTGTGGATTACAATGCTGTCGGTTACCAGTGCGCCGCTGAGTCCGTGTTTACGGATGCGGCGTGTATATTCATAATCATCCCCCCAGATAAAAAATTCTTTGATGGGCAGCCCCGCTGCACGCACCGCTTCCCGGCTTACCAGCAAGGAGACGAAAGAATTGAATTCAACCGGAACGATCTGGTGCTGTGCGTAAAACGTTTTGTCTTTTTTCCCCGTGAAGTCCTGAAGTATAACCTGCCTGTTCATGAGGTGCGGCGTGCGGTCGGTGAACAAAACCTGGCTTCCGAAGAAGCCGAATTCGTCACCCGCCTGCTTTGCAACGGCAGCGGCATCGAGTAGTTTTTGCAAAGCCGAAGGTTCCGGGATCGAATCGTCGTCCATGATCCATGTCCAATCGCTGTTGTGATGGTAGGCATGGCGGAGGCCTTCATGAAAACCCCAGGCGCCGCCCCTGTTGGGTTGTGTAATCACGCGCAGACCGGGCTGTGTAGCCAGCCACTCGTCCGTGCCATCGGTGGAACTGTTATTAATGATCAATATTTCGTCGGAAGGACGTGTTTGCGCGCGGATTGCGGCAATACATTCTTTCAACAACCCAAGGCGGTTGTAGGTAATAACAACGGTAATTATGTGCATATTCTCAGTGACGGTCTAGTATATCTTTTCCAAATATACGTCCTGCCGCGGTCATTGCCGAGCCAATAACTTGATGCATATCATAATATCTGTACTCGGCCAGCCTTCCGCCAAACAATACTCCTTCTTCCGCCTGTGCCAGTTGGTCGTAGGTGCGGAATATGGCCATATTTGTATCATCATTTACGGGGTAATAGCATTCCTTGCCGGGCGTCCAGGTTTCGGGATATTCATAGGTGATCACCGTATGGGGCTGGGTGCCGAATTCGAAATGTTTATGCTCGATGATCCTGGTGTATGGCACCGCAGCATCACTGTAGTTCACAACCGCATTTCCCTGGAAATTATCCGTTTCTAATCGCTTGTGTTCAAAACGCAGGCTACGGTATTCGAGCTGGCCTTCCCGGAAATCAAAGTAAGCATCGAGCTGGCCGGTATACACCACCGTGTCGGCCAGTGATTTGAAATAATCGCGGTCTGCCAGGAAATCCTGTTGCAGACGTACTTCAATTCCCTCGAGCAGACCTTCTGTTATTTTATTGTAACCGCCGGCAGGGATGCCCTGGTATTTGTCCGTGAAATAATTATTGTCGTAGGTAAAACGCAAAGGCAGGCGGCGAATGATAAAAGCCGGCAATTCACGTGCAGATTTGCCCCATTGCTTTTCGGTGTATTCGCGGATCAGCGCGTTGTAAACGTCGGGCCCCACAAGGCGCAGAGCCTGTTCTTCGAGGTTGGCCGGTTCTTTTCCGGCGTAAGGAGCTGTTTGTTCTTCGATCTTTTGTTTTGCTTCTTCCGGCGTCACCACTCCCCACAGTTGGTGAAAAGTGTTCATGTTGAAAGGCAGGTTATACAGTTTGCCTTTGCTGAGCGCAACGGGGCTGTTGGTGTAGCGGTTGAATGTGGCAAAGCGGTTAACGAAGTTCCAGATGCCCGTATCGTTGGTATGAAAAATATGAGCGCCGTAAGCATGTACGTTGATGCCCTCTTCATCGCGGCAGAAAATATTACCACCGCTATGGTCCCGCTTATCGATCACCAGGCATTTCTTTCCGGCCTTGCGGGCAAAATAAGCAAAAGTAGCCCCGTAAAGACCGCTGCCTACGATCAGGTAATCATATTCCTTCGTTGCTGCCATACAATAAAGATAAGGGGCTTGTTTTCATTATCGAGACTTGTTCACGAAGGGCTGAATAAGTTGATAAAGATTCTGCGAGCGGCCTGTTTCCGCGGCAATTTTTTTCTGCAGGTCGGTGATGGAAATATCCTTCATCCGTGATGCCTGGATAAGATGGTAGGCTTTCTCGGCCAGCAGCCAGTTTTTTCTTTCGTTGGGTAAATGAAGGGAGAGATAATGATCGATGGCGTTCCAGAGTTTTGCTATGCCGTTGACTTCGGGCCCTTCGAGCCCTTCGAGTGCCTCAGGGGCCGAATGAGCGATGGCTGAGGCTTCCGAATGGCCGGTGGCTGAGGCTCTCGAAGCCCCGGTGGCCACGGTCTTGATTACCGGAATTTCTATTTGCGTCCGGGAAAATGCGGGCGCCAGCATTAGCCGCAGGTTTTTGACAAACGCATCTGCTCCGGGCCGGTCGCTTTTGTTGACGGCAAAAATCTGCGCAATTTCCATCAGCCCGGCTTTCATCGTTTGTATTTCATCGCCGGCTTCGGGCACTACCACAACCACGGTCACATCTGCGAGTCCGGCAATTTCAATTTCGCTCTGGCCTACGCCCACCGTTTCTATAATGATATAATCGTATGCTGCTGCTTTGAGCACATCCGTGATCTCGATGATCTTCGGATTGAGGCCGCCCATGGCGCCGCGTGTGGCGAGCGAACGGATATATACATCGGGATGCGTGTACCATTGATTCATGCGTATGCGGTCGCCGAGCACCGCACCCAGGTTGAAGGGCGAAGACGGATCCACACAAAGAACCGCCACCCGTTTCTTTCGCTGGATCAGTTCTCCCACGAGGGCGTCTGTCAACGAACTTTTACCTGCACCGGGCGGGCCCGTAAGACCAACAACTTTCGTGGGAGAATCGGCGGGCAATGACAAGAGGAGTTCTTCGTAGCCGGGCGCCTCGTTTTCCACGAGCGAGATAGCTCTGGCCAGTTGCCGGATATCACCGGCGCGTATGCCTTGCAGAAAAGATGACGCCATAAACCAATTGATGTTTCGGCAAAAATAGGCGTATTCATTAGCAATCATTGATCAAACGGCATGGAATTGGGGCAGATAAAACCTCATCCGATTAACTTTACAGCATGACAAATTTTATCCCCGTGTTTCCGTTGGGACTGGTAGTATATCCGGGCGAGCATTTGAATCTGCACATTTTTGAACCGCGTTATAAGCAACTGATCAAAGAATGTCACGACAGTGGAAAATCATTCGGCATTCCCACCGTAATTGACAATAAACTGCAAGACCATGGGACTTCGGTAAAAGTGCTTGAAATAAGTAAACTATATCCCGACGGAGAAATGGATATCCGGACGGAAGGCCAGGAAGTCTTCCGGATACTCGAAGTGATCCGCGACATACCCGACAAACTTTACAGCGGCGCGATTGTGAATTATCCGCCGAACAATACGCGGATGCTGCCGGGTGTGCTGGATCAGTTGATGCAATCCATCCAGGAGCTTCACGAGCTGCTGCAGGTGAAGAAAGACATGCGTATTGCGGGCCGCGAACCGGATGCTTATGCAATCGCCCATCATGTGGGCATGTCGCTGCAGGAAGAGTACGAGTTGCTTTGCCTTTTTGATGAACGTCAGCGGCAGGAATACCTGAAACGCTTCCTGGAAAAAGTATTACCCACAGTTGCCGGAATGGAGCAATTGAAGGAAAAAATCCGTTTAAATGGCCATTTCCGGACACTTCCGGGCCTGAAATGGGAAGAATAACGAGTTTGTGGTTAATCAGGCTCATCTCCCTATCTTGCACGCATGTCCACAACACTTTGTTTTGATTTCGGCAACACCCGCAGAAAAGTAGCGGTATTCCGCGATGCAGAAATTGATAAGGTGCTGGTATTGCCGGACGACAGTTCAGGTCTGATCAATGCCTTGCTGGATGAATACCGGCCTTCCAAAACCATTCTTTCTTCGGTCATCGAGCATAATCCGGAAATGGAAACCCTGCTGGCAAACCGGTCAAAGTTTCACCGGTTGAGCCATCTGACCAAACTGGATTTCAGCACGCCGGTTGGCAAACCCGAAACCATCGGCGCCGACCGCCTGGCGCTGACAGCCGGAACGGTGCGTTTTTATCCTAAACAACACAACCTGGTGATTGCGCTGGGCACCTGCATTACCTACAATTTCATCAATAAGTTCAGGGAGCTGGTCGGCGGCGGCATTTCGCCAGGCCTGGAAATGCGGCTTAAAGCATTGAACCATTACACGGCCAAACTACCTGTGGTGGAAGCAGACAGCAACGTGCCATTGATTGGCTACGATACCCGCACCAACATCCTTTCGGGGGTTGTGCTGGGAATGGTCTATGAAATGGATGGATTTATCGACGAGTACCGCAGCAAATTCGACAACTTTAACGTGGTCTTAACCGGGGGTGATATGGTACATTTGGCTCCGCACCTGAAAAACAAGATATTTGCAGACCCCGATTTAATCTTTAAAGGCCTTTATGCGATTAGCGAAGTTAATAACCCCTAAGAGGATCAATACATTAGGAGTTATCAAGATAACGGCACTGACCATGCTGACTGTTTCATTCCTCCCTGCTGCTGCACAGGATAATTCTCCCTATTCGCGATATGGTCTCGGCGATCAGGTACCTTCCGTCAATATTGTCAACCGCAGTATGGGGGGGGTAAGCGCCGGATTTACAGATCCTTTTACGATCAATTATGCCAACCCGGCTTCTTATAGCTGGTTTCAGTCG
The DNA here is from genome assembly GCF_000425585.1 of Terrimonas ferruginea DSM 30193. GTDB lineage: Bacteria > Bacteroidota > Bacteroidia > Chitinophagales > Chitinophagaceae > Terrimonas > Terrimonas ferruginea. The sequence continues at coordinate 23,094 of NZ_KE384403.1, read as the reverse complement.
TTTAAAGAAGCGCGTTCTCCGAAACTGGGTTCCGGCCGTGCCATTCTCGACGTAGGCATCAATTATGAGAGTCGCACATTGCGCGAGCCGAATAACAACAGTCCTGTTGGAAAGTTTACGGCCAGCAACCTGCTGTTCTCACACGTACAGCTCGGTGTGCCGCTGCGTTCCAACTGGGGTCTTTCCTTTGGCATCCGCCCTGTAAACCGCATCAGCTACAACATGATCAAGCGGGAGCGCCTGACGGATCCGATCAGCGGAACCAATATCGACTCTGCACAAACCCTGAGCGAAGGTGATGGCGGTGCTTATATGCCCAACATCGGTACCGGTATGCGTTTCAAAACTGCCAAGAACCAGTGGCTCAGCATCGGTGTAACGGCGGGTTACCTCTTTGGTAAAAAAGATTACGCCACACGCCGCGCTTTTATCAACGACACAGTCGCTTACAATGCCGGCAACTGGCAGACAAAAGCTTCTTACGGAAATATTTTCTTCAATGCAGGCCTGCAGTATGTGATCAACATCGACAGCCGCCTGTCTGCAACGATCGGCGCTTATGGCAACTGGCAACAGAAACTTAAAGCAACCGAAGACCGGATCCGCGAAACATATTATTATGACGAAGCGGCGGGCTATACGCGCCTCGACAGTGTATACGAAGACCGCAATATTAAAGGTGATATCATTTACCCCTCTTCCTTTACCGTGGGCTTTATGCTGCAGAAGCTGCCTAAATACGACGGTGAAAAAAGAGAAGGGGGCTGGTCACTTGGTGTGGACTTCAGCCAGACCAAATGGGATAATTACCGTTATTACGGCAAAGTTGATTCCGTTCGCAACCGTTGGGAGCTGCGCCTGGGTGGTGAACTGCGTCCCGCTCCAAACCCTAACAGTTACTGGAGCAACGTAGCCTACCGCGCCGGTTTCTTCATTGGTCCCGATTATATTCATGTACAGGAAAAGCTTCCGATGTATGGTATCACGGCCGGCATCGGTCTGCCACTCGTACAGCCGCGCAACAGCCAGGCCCGTAATCAATACACACTGATCAACCTCGGATTTGAATACATCAAACGTGGCAACAACGACAACCTGCTTCGCGAAAACCTTTTCCGCTTGTCAGTAGGTATGTCCTTGAGCGATCTTTGGTTTATCAAGCGCCGTTACGATTAAGGAAGGCGTAAGGCATAAGGAAGAAGGTATAGGGTTATCGGTAATAAGTTTTAAGTAATAGGTTATAAGTAAAACAGCCAGGCTGCTTATTCACGATTGACTCCCGAGGCTTCGGGATCACCATTCACTTTTTTGACTTTTTAATTTTGAATTATCCTCTGAGCTCATTTCGCCGGATCATGCTTGCCGGCAGCTTTATCGCTGCTTGCTGGAGCCTGATTTCCTGCGAAAACAGCCAGAGCGAAATGGATGTGTGGACGAAAAAACGTGCTATACCCGAAGAAGCGCACGATATGCAAAGCTTCCTGAGCCAGGACGGCCGGTTGAAAGCAAAACTCACCGCACCGCTGATGCTCCGCTGGCAGAATGGCAAGTCGGGTCAGGGCGATACCATCTCTGTTGAATTTCCCAACTCATTACACGTAGATTTTTTCGACGACAGCGCGCGCCTGGAAAGTAAAGTAGACAGCAAATACGGCATCTACTACGAAAATCTTGCAAAGGTCTACCTCCGCGACAGTGTGCTGGTGACCAGCGTAAAAGGCGACTCCCTCTGGTGTCACGACTTGTGGTGGGACCAGAACCGCAAATTATTTTACTCCGACACGACGGCTGTGTACAAAGCGCCCGGCCGCGATATCATGGGCACGAAAGGCATTGAAGCCACCCAGGATTTCTCCACCGTTACATTCAAATATCCCATAGCCGACCTCAAGAACAACGAGGAGGGATCTGTTCTTCCCCAATAAACGGTACGGCCAAAAGAGCTTGTCTTCTACGCGCAAAGAATCCTAACTTTAGCAGACACATTTCTTAAATAGTATGGAATACAGATACATGGGCCGTACAGGCCTGCAATTGAGCGTACTTTCTTTCGGTAGCTGGGTTAGTTTTCACAAACAGATCGATGATAAGATCGCCGATGAACTGATGGGCATCGCTTATGATAACGGCATTAACTTCTTCGACAATGCTGAAGTATATGCATTGGGACAAAGCGAAGAAATGATGGGCCGGGTGCTGAAGAAAAAGAACTGGGACCGCAGTTCTTATGTTGTCAGCAGCAAAGCATTCTGGGGATGGCGCGGTACCGAAAACAAACCCAACCAGACAGGTCTCAGCCGTAAGCACCTGACCGAGGCCTGCAACGAAGCACTGCAGCGTTTACAACTCGATTATCTCGATCTCTATTTCTGTCATCGTCCTGATAAAAAAGTGCCGATAGAAGAAGTAGTATGGACCATGCACCAGCTCATTCAGCAGGGAAAAGTGCTCTATTGGGGAACATCTGAATGGAGCGGCGTTGAGATCATGGAAGCACATCGCGTAGCACAGCAATATGGCCTGATCGGACCAACGGTAGAACAGCCGCAATACAATCTTTTTGAAAGACAAAAACTGGAAAATGAATTCCTGATGATCTTCAATACCGTTGGAATGGGAACGACCATCTGGAGTCCGCTCGCATCCGGATTACTGAGTGGAAAATACAACGATGGTATACCAGAAGGCAGCCGCTTTGCATTGGAAGGATTCGACTGGCTGAAAGACCGCTGGATCAAAGACGGCACAATTGAGAAAGTAAAACAGCTCGCCGTATTGGCAAAAGAACTGGGAGTTTCATTGGCCGAATTAAGCATTGCCTGGTGCATCAGCAATGCAAACGTAACCACAGCCATTCTTGGTGCTTCACGCAAAGAACAGTTGTTACAAAACCTCGGCGCATTGAGTGTAAAAGAAAAACTGACCTCCGACGTGAAAGAACGCATCGATCAGATCGTGCAAACCAAACCGGTGCTGCCGGAGTATTGAAAAAATAAAACCGGTTCCGCATAAACGGAACCGGGATGTTTTTGAGGGGCAAACCAGAAATTTCTTCTGTTGGACGGTTTCCTCAAAGGTTCACAAGGGTATATGGATTCAAACGGGGATGCAAAAAAATTGACTGACACGGGTTTTGTGCGGTCTTTTTTACAGGATAATTGGATGCAACGGCTTTCATCGGAATAATGGATCACAATTCCCTGATCAATCAACCGGACAAAGCTAAGGCTCCACTCCAACAGCCGCCAGAGGGTTATTAGGCAAAAAAAGACTTGCTGAATTTACCGGCAGTCTAGTAGAAATACGCGTAATACCAGGCAACGCATTATCATAAAATACGATTATCAACTAAAAGTTTAATTGCTATGTCATTGAAAGGGAAGACTATTTTTATCACCGGTGCCAGCAGAGGCATTGGTAAGGCAATGGCGCTGCGGTTTGCAGCGGATGGAGCGCGCATCATCATCGCCGCAAAGTCAACGGAAGAAAATCCTAAACTCGGCGGCACTATTTTTTCCGCAGCAGAAGAAATCAAAGCTGCCGGTGGAGAAGCGTTTGCGGTAAAATGCGATATCCGTTTTGAAGACCAGATCCAGGAAGCCGTGACCAAAGGCGCAGAACATTTCGGCGGCATAGACATGCTGATCAATAACGCGTCTGCTATCTCCCTTACACCTACAGAAAAAACGGAACCGAAGGCCTTTGACCTGATGCATGATATCAATGTGCGCGGAACATTCTTTGTAACCCAGGCCTGTCTTCCTTATCTCAAACAGGGAAACAACCCGCATATACTTACCTTATCTCCACCCGTTAACATCAAACCGAAATGGCTGGCCGGTCATATAGCGTATACCCTTGCGAAATACAACATGACATTGATGGCGCTGGGCTGGGCCGCTGAATTCAAAAAATATGGTATTGCCTCCAACGCGTTGTGGCCCATGACCACGATCGACACAGCCGCCGTTCGTAATTTGCTGGGTGGTGATACTTTGGTAAAAATGAGCCGCAAGCCCGATATTCTTTCCGATGCAGCTTATGCCATTTTCAACCGCAGCGCCGAAGAATGCACGGGCAATGCATTTCTTGATGAAGATGTATTAAAAGAAGAAGGTATTACCGACCTGGATAAGTATTCCGTTGTACCGGGAGCGAAGCTGTATAAGGACCTTTTTCTGGATTGAACGATCCGGCGAATGTGAAAATGTGCCGCCGCTTTGCGGCAGATGTGAAAATGTGGTGTAATTGACGGCTCATTTACACATTTCCACACTTTCACATTTACACATTTTTTAATAGGTATATCGCTAATAGCTACGAGGATAGGTAGTTTTAACACAATATCCTACCCTTCTGCACGGTGTTTGTACCCTTAACCTAAAATCAATGGTTATGGATAAAATGCAGAAGCTCGAAATGATGGACAAGATATTACGTGAACTGGAAGACGTGAAAAACAGTCAGACCGCTGTCCTCAAAAAAGTAGCCCAGATTGAAGCAGAAAACATTAACCTGGGTGTAGGATTATTGGATAAATCATTGCCGGATGTACATGGAAGTGTAGACGATGGCATTGAAGCGATAACTGAACTGATGGAGCAATTCCAGGCTCACCGCGACAAATTTGTAAAAGATAACAGACTGGATGCCGTGGAAGAAACGGCCTCTTAAAAAAAGCCCCGCGATTAGCGGGGTTTTTTTATAAGTCAAAAGTTAAAAAGTCAAAATTCAAAAGGCTGCCTATTGACGATTCACGATTCACGCTCTCCCTGTTGAATCTCGTCACTTTTCTCCGGCCTCATCTGCGGGAAGAACAACACATCCTGGATGGAGGGCTGATTGGTCAGCAACATACAAAGACGGTCGACGCCGAAACCAATACCAGAGGTCGGTGGCATACCATATTCCAATGCACGCAGGAAATCATAATCGATGAACATGGCTTCATCATCTCCACGTTCCATCAGTTTAACCTGGTCTTCAAAACGCTCACGCTGATCCACGGGATCGTTCAGCTCAGTATAGGCGTTCGCAATTTCCTTACCGTTTACGATCAGTTCAAAGCGCTCAACCAGTCCGGGTTTGCTACGGTGTTTCTTGGTCAGCGGACTCATTTCAACCGGGTAGTCGATGATGAAAGTCGGCTGTACATAGTGGTCTTCACATTTTTCACCAAAAATCACATCGATCAGCTTACCCTTGCCCATTGATTTATCAACGGGAAGATGTAAGGCAGCACATACTTCACGCAGACCGGTTTCATCCATTTCACTTACATCATAACCCGTATGTTCTTTGATCGCGTCGTAGATGCTGATACGTTTGAACGGCGCTTTAAATGAAACAGTTTGATCGCCTACCTGCAGATCGGTACTGCCACATACATCGAGCGCAGCTTTTTCCAGCAGTTGCTCGGTGGTTTCCATCATCCACAAATAATCTTTATACGCCACATAAAATTCAAGAATGGTAAACTCGGGGTTATGGGTGCGGTCCATGCCTTCGTTGCGGAAGTTGCGGCTGAATTCATATACCCAGTCAAACCCACCTACGATCAGGCGTTTGAGGTAAAGTTCGTTGGCAATACGCAGGTAGAACGGCACATCCAATGCATTGTGGTGCGTAATGAACGGACGAGCCAGTGCTCCACCGGGAATGCTCTGCAATACGGGTGTATCTACTTCCAGTCCGCCCCGGTCGTTGAGGAACTGGCGGATGGAATTGATCAGTTTGGTACGCTTCAGGAAGGTTTCCTTTACGTTGGGATTGATGATGAGATCGGCATAACGCTGACGGTAACGGAACTCGGGGTCTGTTACTTCGTCGAATACGTTTCCTTCTTCATCGCGCTTTACTACGGGCAGCGGCTTCAATGATTTGGCCAGCAGCGTGAGTGTTTGCGCATGTACGGATATTTCGCCGGTACGTGTGGTGAACACAAAACCTGTAACGCCGATGATATCACCGAGGTCGAGGCCGTGTTTTACCAATACATCCCATTCGCTTTTGTCTTCACCGGGATACAAATCGTCGCGGCGGATATACAATTGCAGAATGCCTTTGCTGTCCTGGATTTTTACGAAGAATACTTTTCCCTTGTCATTGATACTCATGACGCGTCCGGCCACACAAACATTGGCAAACGCATCTTTATTTTCTTCCGTGTAGCCTTCACGGATATCAACCGAATAGTTGGAAACGGGGTATAAAGGAGCGGGATAGGGGTCGATGCCGCCCGCCTGCAGCTTCGCAAGCTTTTCGCGCCGTACCTGTTCCTGCTCTGATAAGTGCTGTACACTCATGGGATCGTCTTGATTTTTTGAGAGGGCAAAGGTACTCCTTACGGCGCAGAACTGCAAAGCTGTGTCAGAAGCGCAGCCTGAACCCGATGGTCGGATAGCTGGCCTGGCTCATGCGCGGCATATTAATGTCGCCGATTTTTTCGGAACCAAAGGCCATATCGCCGCGCAAATACTTTCGTTTTTTATGTGCGGCCACCACAAAAAGAGGAATGCTGGTGAGGGCAAATGCGACACCGGCAATGAGCAAAATGACGCCTCCGATGATATTCATATTGGGCTTGTCCCAATTGTTGTTAGAGTTGTCGATGAGAATGATCCCGGTTGTAATGGCCGCAGCGCCAGCTACTCCTAACACAAAAGCGTTGGTTTTGAGCCGGTGTACCTGGTCTTCGATCTGTGACTGAGAGGGCATCGGACGGGCTTCGCGCGGGCGGATAGTGTCGGCAGAAGGGGTAAGAGCAGCCTGGGCCGTATAGGTCGCCAGGAAGGTCAGCAACAGCAGAATTGATCTCATAATGTTTAAATTCGGTAGAAAAATTACGTGTTTATGTTAAGGCAAGGTAAAGACACACAAAAAAATGGGACCGCTGCACACGAATTGGTCTGTTTGATCGTCAAATAGGCTGCACGGCCCTCTCTTATCGTAAAACAAATGAATGTATGAAGAAAACTTACCTTTTCGCGTTTATCCTGGCTACCCTTGCGGCTCCTCTTTACAGTTCTGCCCAGATCAAAATTCCGCAGGTATTGAAAAAAGGCTCGTCCGGCAAGGTGACCGAAGCCGAAGCTGGCCAGGGTGTTAAAGAAGCCCTTTCTCAGGGCGTGCTCAATGCCGTACTCAACCTCAACAAGACCGACGGCTTTTTCGGCAGCAATGTTTATAAAATGTTCCTCCCGGAAGATGCCCAGAAAATAGAAAAAACACTTCGCGCGGCGGGCATGGGTGCGCAGGTTGATAAAGCCATTCTCGCCATCAACCGCGGTGCGGAAGATGCGGTGGCTTACGCAAAACCCATTTTCCTCGATGCCATCAAGCAAATCACGGTTACCGATGCGCTGAAACTGGTTTCCGGTCAGAAAGATGCGATCACGCAATTCTTTAAATCAAAAACTACGGCGCAACTGACCGCAGCATTCCGCCCCTCCGTACAGTCTTCACTCGAAAAAGTGAATGCTACCAAATATTACACGGATATCGTTACCTCATACAATAATTTGCCTACCACCTTTAAAAAGATCAACCCCGACCTGACCGGCTATGTAGTAGACAGGGCCGTGGCAGCGTTGTTTGACCAGGTGGCGCAGGAAGAATCAAAGATCCGCGCCAATCCGATGGGACAGGCTTCGGATATTTTGAAGAAAGTGTTTGGGAAATGACAAATGTGAAAATTCAAAAGGCTATTGCGTAAACCTTGAGTCGTCAATAAGGCAATAAGTGAATGGTGAATAAAACTGCCATTCTCATTTTCAAATTTTCAAATCATCAAATTGGTAACTCCGCTGCCAACAATACCTGCCATGCATCGGCCACTTTTCCCTGCAGCAATAATGTGCGGGCGTGCAGATGCAATTCCTTTTCCAGGTCCTCGGGATTCAGGCTGTAATATTGAATGATCTGCTGAAGATGCGTATCGTGATAAGCAGCATCAACCACCGGCGGCTCGTGCACATTGGCCAATTGACCTAATTCATTTCCCGTAAGTATTTTACTGTTGCGGATGCCGGAGGGTAATTGATCGATGCCGATGCCGAGTTTGGTGTTGGGCTTTTCTACCATGAACAAATTGCTTTCGTTTACCCGGCAGTACCAGTCTCCGCCGAGGCGTGCCACCAGCGGCAGTTTACGCTGATCGATCTTTTTGTTTTCATCGAGCAGGCCGTCGGCAATATGCAACTGCAGTACTTCGCAGATAACGAGATTGCCCGCACCACCTTCAGTGCCGAGCGGTTTTATTTCGAGTACCCTGCATTCCAGTTTTACCGGGCTTTCCTTCACCATCGGCGGCTTCACTACAGTTCCCGCCTCCTGCGTAAATCCCGCTTTGATAAATTCGTTGACGCCCGCCGGATATTCACAACTGGCCAGCGATGTCTGCTGTACCATGTCTTCCGTTACCATATTAATAACAACCTCCGGCACTTCTTGGAGGTTTTCCAGCGTGTGTTTGGTGGTATTGTCGCGCACGCGCCGCGAAGGCGAAAAGATGACCACCGGTGGTTGGGAAGAAAAAAGATTGAAAAAACTAAAAGGGCTGAGGTTCACGTCACCTTTTGCATTGATGGTCGAGGCAAAACAGATCGGGCGCGGTGCAATGACATGCTGCAGGTAATATTGTCGTTCAACAGTGGAAAGCGTGGCAAGATCGAGGACCATACAATAATAATTAGGGCACAAAACTAGCGGTTAATGCGAAAGCGCCGAAACCAAATAGCACATTCAGAAAATATTCAGAATTGGTCTGTTAGATTTGTAAGGTGAAAGTGCTCATCATAGAAGACGAACCTGAGCTGGCCGCCAGTATCACGGATTATTTGTCGGGAGAAAGTTATCTCTGCGAAACGGCGGCCTCATTCCGGCAGGCCATCGAAAAAATCAACGCTTTCGAGTACGACTGCATCCTGCTCGACCTGATGCTGCCCGGCGGAAACGGACTCGATATTTTACAGGAAATAAAGCACCGCAAACGCGAAGAAGGAGTGATCATCATCTCCGCAAAAGATGCCGTTGAAGATAAAATAAAAGGACTGCAGATCGGCGCCGATGATTATATCAGCAAACCGTTTCACCTGGCCGAGCTGGCCGCCAGAATTTACTCGCTTATCCGCCGAAAGCAATTCAATAATACCAACGTGCTGCGCCAGGAAGAAATTGAAGTGAACCTGTTGGCGAAGACAGTACACGTGCATGGTAAAGTGGTGAATTTTACCCGTAAAGAACTGGACCTGCTGCTTTATTTCATGGCCAACCGCAACAGGGTCGTTTCTAAAACCGCCCTGGCCGAACACCTTTCCGGCGATATCGCCGATATGCTCGACAGTCACGATTTTGTTTACGCACATATCAAAAATCTCAAGAAAAAATTAGCAGAAGCCGGCGCAACCAACTACCTTAAGACAATCTATGGCTCCGGCTATAAGTGGGAATCATGACCAGGCTCCTCAATAAACCTCTCCGCGCATTTATCCTGTACTCACTGGTAGTGCTGGCTACCAGCATACCCGCCTATTATTTAATCATTGATTATATCTGGCGCCTTCAGCTCGATGAGCATAATCAACTCGTGAGTAAAAAAACACAGAATGAGTTGTCGACACTTTCCCTGAACGATACATTGCTGAAACAAAGTATCGAACTCTGGGATCGCATACAACCCGGCACCGCACTCGAGCCGGTGTCGCAGGCGGAAATGCGCCCCGACTCTATCTATACCGTTTTACGTCCTAATAAATATGATCCCGACGGATATATTAATCGCTTCAGGGGCTTATCCACCTATTTTATTCTTTATGGAAAACCTTACCGGCTGATTGTTGAAACGAATGTGGAAGAATCTGATGAAACCATTGCCGCGATCACCGTTGTCACTGTTTTCTTTTTCCTGCTGCTGCTCGGCGGGTTTATTATTTTAACTAAACGGATTTCCGTAAGGTTGTGGAAGCCGTTTTACCGAACGTTGGAAAAAGTACAGCATTTCAACCTCAGCCGTCAGCAAAACATTCAATTCGAAGACACGTCGATCAAAGAATTCAGAGAACTGAACGATGCATTGCAAAACCTCATCGAAGCCGACATGACAGCCTACCGTCTGCAAAAGGAGTTCACCGAAAATGCTTCACATGAATTGCAGACACCGTTGGCGATTATCCGCTCCAAACTGGACCTCCTGCTGCAATCCAGCACGCTCACAAACGAGCAATCCGATATCATCGAGCAGGCTACGCGCGCATTGTCACGCGTATCACGCATCAACCGTAATCTTTTGTTGCTGGCGCGTATCGAGAATAACCAATTTGCCGACAGGCAACAAATTGATCTCAGTGGCATCGTAAACGAAAACCTGCTGATGCTGGATGAACACTTATCCAATAAAGGCATTGAGCGGGAAAAAGATATCGATGATGCTATTCAGATTACCGGGAACAGAACATTGGTGGAAACGATGGTCAGTAATCTTTTACTCAATGCCATCCGGCACAGTCCGGCCGGCGGCAAAATAAAAGTGCAGTTGTCGGCGCGGCAGTTGCGCATCTCCAACAGTGGCAAAGGTCCGTTGAAGGAAGAAGGCCTGTTTCAGCGATTCAGCAACATTTCGCACGAAAGTCCGGGCAGCGGACTGGGGCTGGCCATTGTAAAACAGGTCTGCAACCGCTACGGCTGGGAAGTAAGCTATTCCTATTCACAAGATTTTCATGTATTTACGATCCGCTTCTGAATTCAGAATTTCTTCAAAATCGTTATTCAGCTTTGCAGTTGATTAACACACGCTCAATTGAAGAACGCAATGCTGAACCGCCACCGCTATGCGCCTGTTGCATGGCTGATTGTTATTGCCTTGTCCGTGTTCACCCTCACACGGCTGTTATTATTATTCAGTTTTTACAACGAGATCCGGCCATCCCTGGGCAGTTTCTTTACGGCGCTGCTTACCGGATTCGGCTATGATCTCATTACGGTGTTTTTTGTAGCGCTTCCGCTTGCGCTGCATATTGCTTTTACAAGCGAATGGATCTACAGCCGTTATGGCCGTTGGGTCATGATTGCCTTATTTGCTGCGGGTCTTTTCGTAATCTTCTTTACCGGGCTTATACCAAAAGAATTCAATAAACACCTGCCGCTTATCTTCGGCAGTTATATCCTGCTCCGGTTGCTGATCTTCCTGCTGTTGTTATACAAAGGACATGCATTCAGGCTTCGCTGGCGTGCCACGGTATTGCAGGGCTGGTTGCTCATCTTCGTGTTTCTTTTATTGTTCAATGCGGTGAGTGAATGGTTTTTCTGGGCCGAGTTCTCCGGGCGTTACAACTTTATTGCCGTTGATTATCTTGTTTACACGCATGAAGTGATCGGCAATATCCGCGAATCTTATCCCGTAGGATGGCTGATTGCTATTACGGCGTTGGTGGCCGGAGCCATTACCTGGTTGCTGCGTTCGGCTTACCGTAGTTCGGTTACGATGCCGGCTACCTGGCGCACGCATATCATCGCAGCCCTTATTCTTTTTGGACTACCGGCTTTGTCGGTGATGGCAGGCGACCCGGGTTGGAAAAATATTTCCAAAGACAATTATACACAGGAGCTGGGCGCAAATGGTTTTTATGAATTTGTAAGAGCCTTCGAGCAAAACGAACTGGACTTTTATCGTTATTACGAAACCATGCCCGACAAAGAGGCCATGAAACTGGTACGTGATAAACTCACCACTCCGTATACCACCTGGTCTTCCGATCCGATGAGCCTGGAGCGCACTATTCAATATCCCGGCGCGGAACAAAAAATGAATGTGGTGCTGATCAGTGTTGAAAGCCTGAGCGCGGACTTCATGGGGTCGTTTGGCAATGATAAGGGGCTGACTCCCGAACTCGATTCACTGGGGGCAAGAGGAATACTATTCAGGGGAATGTATGCGAGCGGCACGCGCACTGTACGTGGATTAGAATCATTGTCGCTTGCACTGCCGCCTACGCCGGGGCAAAGCATCGTCAAGCGTCCGGGTAACGAAAACCTGTTTTCGTTGGGAAGTATATTCCGCAGCAAGGGGTACATTACGCAATACCTTTATGGCGGCTATGGTTATTTTGATAACATGAATTATTTCTTTAGTCATAATGACTATGAGGTGATCGACCGCTCTGCGTTGCGCAGTGATGAAATACATTATGCCAATATCTGGGGCGTGGCCGATGAAGATCTTTTCACCCTGGCCCTTCGTACGTTTGACCAGAATTACGCCGCAGGCAAACCATTTTTCAGTCATGTGATGACGGTATCCAATCACCGCCCGTATACTTATCCCGAAGGAAGGATCGACATTCCTCCAACTGCTCACAGCCGCGATGGTGCAGTGAAATATACCGACTATGCAATCGGCGATTTTATCCGTCGCGCCTCATCGCATCCCTGGTTTAAAAATACCTTGTTCGTGATTGTAGCGGATCACTGTGCTTCGAGCGCGGGCAAATCTGCATTGCCTCCGAAAGGATACCATATTCCGCTGATCTTTTTTGCTCCCGGTCATATTGCGCCCACAGTGGATGATAAACTGATGGCACAGATCGATATAGCACCCAGCATTCTCGGTTTCCTGAACTTCGATTACAAAAGCCGCTTCTTCGGGCAGGATATTTTTCATATTCCCGAAAATGCAGAACGACGTGCATTCATCAGCACCTACCAGGGGCTTGGATTTCTGCGCGATAGTTTACTGGTGGTGCAGTCTCCGGTGAAAAAAATACAGGTATACCGTCCTGATTTTAAAAGCAGCCAGGCGCAGGAAGTGCCACGCGTTGACAGTCTGGTGCGCGAAGCGATGGCTTTTTATCAGACGGCCGCATGGGTAATACGTGAAGGAAAATATAAGATTCGCTGAAAGGGGGGAAATGTTCAGAATTTCTACAAAATCGCGGTTCAGTTTAGCATAAAATAAGCCACATGCGAAGCCTGTTCACCACCTTGCTGCTCCTGTCGTTTTCCGTGTTCTCGTTTGCACAACAGGACAGTACCCGGATCAACCAGCCTCTCCATTTTTCTATCCGTCAACTGCAACTGCCTGCGGGCCTGATCGCTGCGGGTATTCTCAGCAATGGAAGGTCATCGGAATCGGTAAAAAACGAAGTACTTGAAAGCCGCAACAAGAACATTCCCGGTTTTCATACCAAAATTGATAATTACCTGCAATATGCCCCGATTGCGTTGGCCTACGGGCTTGATGCATTTGGTGTGCCTTCGCGCAATGATCTGCTGAATCGTTCGGTCATATTGGCAAAGGGAGAACTGATCACGTTGGGCTCGGTGAATTTTCTTAAAAAAACAACCCACACGTTGAGACCGGACGGCACCACTTACAACTCTTTCCCTTCGGGCCATACGGCGCAGGCATTTGCGGCAGCTACTTTTTTATCAGAAGAATACAAAGACCGTTTGCCATGGATGCCTTATGCGGCATACGGAATTGCTTCATCTGTTGGTGTATTGCGCATGGCGAACAACCGGCATTATGTAAGCGATGTACTTGTCGGTGCCGGCATCGGTATTTTATCGATGAAGCTGGCGTACTGGACGCATCAATATAAATGGGGACGCAACAAACAGCGGCTTCTTCCTGTGTTTTGATTATAAATAAAAAGGCTGTCATTGACAGCCTTTTTATTTATTCGAGATAACCGAATTTCCCCTTGTTAAAATCATCATAGGCCTGTTGCACTTCTTCATAGGTATTCATGAGGAACGGCCCGTAGGCAAAGAGCGGTTCATCGATGGGTTCACCGCTCAAGACCAGGATCACACTGTCTTCCAGCGCTTCTACGGTGAAAGAGCTGCCGTTGTTTTCAAACAAAGCAAAATGATCAAGAGAAGCTTTTTCCGTATTGTTGATGCGGATGCCGCCTTGTACTACCAGCAAACCGGTATTGTAATGAGCGGGCAAATCGAGGTTCACCACGGCACCTTTTTTCACCCGCAGGTTATATGCTTCCATCGGGGTGAAAGTATGTGCAGGTCCTTTTACACCTTCATACGAACCGGCAATTACTTCAACGGTTCCCTGGTCGCCGGGTAAATGATACTGGCCCATTCTACCGCGTGTAATCTCCTGGTATTTGGGCGTGGTCATTTTATCTTTTTGCGGAAGATTGACCCAGAGTTGCACCATCTGAAAAGGTCCGCCGGTGCGGCTGTATTCCGCATCATGGTATTCTTTGTGCAGGATACCGGAGCCGGCGGTCATCCATTGCACATCACCCTCTCCGATCACACCGCTGTGGCCTGCGCTATCGTGGTGCGCCACTTTACCCTGGTAAGCGATGGTTACCGTTTCAAAGCCGCGGTGCGGGTGCACGCCAACGCCCCTTGGTGTTTCACGCGCTGCAAAATCAACCAGTGAATTATAATCGAGCAGAAAAAAGGGACTCATCCTTTTTTTGCCCATGTTGTATCCTCCGGGAAAAAAATTGTGTACCCGGAAGCCATCTCCCACCATATGCGGATCTGGGGGAGCCAATACCTGCTGAACAGTTTTGATAGCCATATCTAACTCCTTTGTTTTTTAAATGATAGAGCAAAGCTACGATGCGTGTTGGCGGGGGGCGTTGATGTATGGTAAGAACGGGAAACGTGAATCGTCAATGGTCAATCGTGAATCGTGAATCGTCAATAAAACAGCCGTTTCTTAGCGCCTTTGCTCCTTATGTCGCTTTGCATGGAACTTATCGAAGCGTCAGCCCATTGCGCCCTTGCTCCTTATTTCGCTTTGCGTGAAACCTGATTTTTCCTCTCAGCGAGGTAACAAAATCTCCCTCCCTTTGATATAAAGAAAAAATCGCGCTGCGGCGTGATGCATTGCTCATCAAACGCTTTGTATATGAAAACGCTAATCATCAGTTCATTTTGCCTCTTAATCAGTTATATGGTTGCTGCACAAACCAAAACCAGGGAGCCCGGCCAGTGGCAGGTGGGTGTTTTTGGTGGCGGCAGTCAACCGCTTGGTACTTATAAAGGAGAGATCGGAAAGGCCCGCATGGGTTATACGGCCGGACTTTTCGCCGATAAATATTTCGGGGGCAATCACTGGGGCATCGGTATCGACGCACGTTACCTGCAACATGGATTGCCTGCATTCGATTCGGTTTTTTTTGGTAATGGATATATTGCTACCACATTCAACTCTCCGAAATCATTCCGGCACATGGCTTTCACTTTAGGCCCTGTTTACCGCACCGCAATCGGTTCGCTGGAGATCGAGGCTTTTGCCAAAGCCGGTGTTATGCTGCAACAGTTTCCTGATTACACACAAACGATGACCTACACAACACCGCTCACCAGCGGTTCGATCGACATTTTTAGTACTGCCAATCCCAAAGATGATCCGAAGGCATGGGTAGGCGTAGGCGGTCTTCGCTTCAATTATAAACTCAACGATAATTGGGCGCTCTTCCTGCAGGGTGATTACCTGAGCACGATCAGCCGTCGCTTTTCAAAAGACAGCAGCGAGTACTATGTCAGCTATCGTCCTGCTTTGAAGCCGCTTAATGCAAATGACATCGTTGACGATCCCCTGGCTTTTTATGCAGAGAAACCTGAATATGCACGCACCTATACACAGGCCGTGAATCTCACTGCCGGCGTGAAATACATTTTTGGTAAAAAACATGAACCTGCGAAACCGAGGCCATTGCCTGAGGTAGCGCAAGAAGTAGCCAAAACACCGGCGCCTGCACCGAAGAAAGAAGAAATGAAGAAAGATATTCTTGTGGTAGTGAAAGACCGTCAGACCGGCCTGGCACTGAGCGGAGTGCGCGTTGATATTGCTTACGAGGGCAACACCTTTACGTCACTGACCAACGCCAACGGCGAGGCCGATCGCCTGAAAGAAGCCACGGAAGGAAGTTATGCCGCACATGGCGAGAAAAATGGCGTGGCCACCACAACAGTACTCATTACACCGGCCGACTTTAAACAAAGCGGCACCGTTATTTACAAGGAAGTTTTTCACGACGATCCGCGCTTTACACTCATCGGCGAGACCGTTGAATGCGCGAGCGAACAGAAATTGAAAAACATCAATACCACACTCACCAACAGCGGCTCGCATACCAACATGAGCCAGGTGTCCGATGGTGAAGGCAAGTTTATTTATCAGCTCGATCCCGCCACAGCCTATACGATTGTAGCAAACCAGGCCGGTAAATATTCACAAACAGAACAAGTAACCACTCAAGGACTTGATCGTACCAAGACACTTTATGTAAGCCTTAAATTAGGTGTATGTAACTTGCAGCAGGGATCGACCTGGGTGTTGAAGAATATTCTTTACGACCTGGATAAGAGTTTTATCCGCTCCGATGCAGCAACAGTACTGGATAATGTGGTCAATATAATGAAACAGAATCCAACCCTGCGGATAGAACTGTCGTCTCACACAGACAGTCGCGGAAGTGATGCCTATAACATGAGTCTTTCCCGCAGACGTGCAGAGGCCGCTGTGAACTACCTGGTGTCGAAAGGCGTGGAGAAGAACAGGCTTACCGCACGCGGTTACGGCGAAACAAAACCGCTCAACGAATGTGTGAATGGTATAAATTGTAGCGAAGACCAGCACCAGCAAAACAGAAGAACAGAAATCAAGGTGTTGTCTTATTAACTTATAATTCCCTGTGGCAACATGCATAAATACCCCGTCCTGTGCGGGGTATTTGCTTTTTTGCATATGTTGCTCCCGCAGGCAATACGGAGCCGCATTGTTTTTGCGAAGGGTCATGTGGCTCGTGGGTGGCCTGTTGGTCAGGAGACCAACAGGGGCTGCCTTCCTTTCTTTGAACGCGCATTTTCAATTGAAGAGAAGATCTCCCTCGTTGGTCTCCCGACCAACGAGC
>NZ_KE384403.1:0-5427 GCF_000425585.1 Terrimonas ferruginea DSM 30193 | reverse complement strand
TTTTGTTTGAGCATGTATTTTTCAATTGAGGAGATGATCGCCCTCGTTGGTCTCCCGACCAACGAGCATTTAGCGGGAAGTAACACATAGTTATGAGGTCGCACTATTTTTGGCGCAGAATCATGACTCGCGCTCTGAAACGTATTAATAAGAAGAGCGCACCTGCAATTAAAATACCAGATATCACCCAAACCGCTACCGGTTGCCGTGGGCGTATGAAGATGGACGTTTCAACACCTGTATAATTCAGCGGCGCCCAATACCACGGATTCTGCCGGGAAAGAGAGGCGGTCTGCAAAAACTTACGTTTCGCCTGCGCCAGTGCGGTGATGGGATTATGAGTGCGGTAAAGTTCTTCATAAAAAGCCTCTGACAACTTTGGCATCACGGCATCATCCACCTGCCACTGTGCAGCCACCACACCTCTTACGCCTTTGCTTAAAAAAGCTTTGTTGAGACTTTCCATTCCTTCGGCGGTAATCACTTTACCCGAAGCGGTCTGACAGGCGGAGAGAAATACCAGAGGACACTGCGTAGTCGTGTATTGCAGTTTATCCAATGTGATTGGTTGCGACAAAACGAGAAAAGGTTGTTGTCCGCTATCGGCTACGGCATGTGTAGCAATGTGCAGTACGGCCGGTGTGTTCATGGCTTCCAGGAAAGCTGTTTCCGTAGCCTGTTCATTTTCTTTTACACTTGTACTGAAATGCCGGCTGATTTTTCGCTGTTCGTCACTTGCATACGGCAAATCAGGAAGGGGGCGCGTATGTTTTGTTTTGCTGAAAATGGTAATGCCTGCCTTGTCCTTGGAGTCACTATAATCCAGGGTATTCAGCAAAAACGTATACGTATAACTGCAATTCTTTTTCGCGGCAATGAAATCATTTCCGCTGATGAGCGCATCTACGGGCAGGCCATACAATAACGCATCCGGTGAAATAATCCAGTTACCGGCGGAAAGGCGCGATACGTCCGGAATAAGGGAGGTGAGGATTTTTGCGGCTGTTGCGCGATAGGCTGCAGGATCATTGTCATAAGCTGCTGGACCCTGTCGGAAATAAGTTTGAATAAAAGCGGGCAATTGTTGTTTAACCACAACTGTATCCCCAGAACGGAAAGCGGTTAATTTTCCCTTGTGGCAGGTAAAAGAGTAAAACCGCGAACTGTCTGCCATCAGCCAGCTAATCAGATCATTGTTGCCGGCTGATTTTTCCAATGCTGACTGAAATCGATCGATCTGCGGGGCGGAAAATTGTTTGTCAAAATAATTTTCACTTAATTGAAATTGCAGCGCGATGTCTTTTACCTGTTGCTTGAGACTGCGGAGTTGTGCGCTGTCTTTTTCCAAAGCGATCTCTTCATACAAATAACGCAGCCGGGCAAAGGCGGCCTGCCGGTTATCACTGCTGTCGAGCTGCCAGTGGCGTGTGCGGTCTATTTCGAGTAATAGCTGGCGACCTTTTGAAAGCTCGGTGATCCAGAGCATCTTCAGTGCGAGTGAAGATCTGTCATTGGATGCGTTTTCATATTCCCCCCACAAAAAATTCAGCGCCTCGTATAACAGACTGCGCGCATGTTGCGAGTTGTAATAATTGCTTTCCTTGCTGACGATGAGCTGTTGTACGAGGTAATCATTTTCCACGGCCTTTACATAACAATCAACAGCGGTATCGGTGTTTCCCTGCGCGCGGTAACAAGCGGCGAGACCGTGCAAAGCGTCGGTGACGGTATTGTCGGGAATGCGCCGGTTGCGTTGCTGTACGCCGAAGAGTTGCAATACATGCAGGTAATCTTTTTCGGCGTCGGCGTAGTGATGATTTTGTCTTCTTACTGCGGCGCGGGCTTCGTAGAGTTTTGCTTTTTCCCGCTGTTTGCTTTCGGGGAAATGATGTTCCAATTGAGTGATCGCTTGTTGGATGGAAGTTTCTGCTGCGTCGTAATGACCGGCTTCTGCGGCCAGGCGGCTTTTCAGTTCCAATGCGGCAGATGCCCAGATCACGGAGTCGCCGGTTGGATTTCCTTTTTGAAGAATCAATAAAGCCTTTGCGTTATAAAGACCGGCGCTATCGGTTTGTTGTTGGTCTCTGTATGATCTGGAGATATTTGTATAAAGCAGGCCGGTAACGGCGTCGGGTTGTTGCTGGAGTGCCAGTCCCTGCCGGCAGGCATGGAGAGCGCTATCGGATTGTCCTGTTTGCTGAAAAGTAATCGCGAGGTTATTGTAAAGCGATGGAAGAATGGCAAGGTCTTTTTCTGCAAGTGCGGATCTGATGCTCATCTCCTGGAGGGAAATCGCTTTGGCAAAATCACCGGTGCGGGTATAAAGATTACCCAGCGGTTTGGTGATGTAATTATAAACATCGATGTTTTGAGGATGATATTGTTGCTGTGCGTCGAGCGCTTTTTCAAAATAGCGGATGCTGCCGAGCACTTGTCCCGCATCCTTCAGGCAAAAGCCCATGTTGATCAGCAGTAAGGTGTAGAAGCGCTGGTTTTCCGGGTTGACGGGCTGGGACGGCAACTGTTGCATGAATGCATCGGGGTCTTCGGTTACTTTTTCCGGAAAATCATAGGTGGTATCGATCATGGCTTTCAACTGCAACCTGAGTGTGCTGTCGGGAACGTTTGTTGTTTTTTGCGGAGTGGCATTGTCGTTGCGGCAACCGGATAAGGTTGAAAAGAAAACAACCGATATGATGAGCAGGCTGCGCATGACGTTCCAAACCTACATAAAAAAGAGCTGCCTCCCGCAGGAGACAGCTCTTGGCTGCTGAAAGGCACAAGGTTAATGGTTGGTTGCGTACCCGTTTTAGTAATTATCCAAAGCTTCGATTGCAGATTGTATGGCGGCTTCTGAACTTTCCGTAAGCGTAACAGACTCGTGCAGATCCGCGGTGATCGTAATATCTTTTGAAGCGAGGTAATAGTTACCGTCTTTGATAGAAAAGACGAGTAATTTACCCTGGCTGCCGATGGGCATCATGTTGTCGTAGCTTTTTACGCGGTTGGGACCATCGGGTGTATACAGTTGTGCGGTCACATTGGCATCGTTGGGGCAGTAGAAAACAAATGTCTCGCCAGTGTAACCACGGAAGCTGGCGAGGGCACCGGGGTTATTGTTTACATCAACCGTAATGGTGGTTTTGGGGCTTGCGTTAGAGTAGAAAACATCACAGTTGACCCAGCCGAGCTGACCGAAATTGAAGGTAAAGGCTTCGTTGAATGCGCGTACTTCCACGGCACCGTTAGGCATACGTGCGGGAGCCCAGCCCAGTTGTTGAGCGCCGCCGACACCACCGATCTGTCCTTCCCAAATGGCTGTCAGATCACCGTTATTTTCGGCGGGCACGGAAATGGTGAGTGGTTGAGCCAATTGGCGGTCGAGTGCAACGCCGTTCTGTGTGGCTTCGAGGAAGAAAGAGCCCTGTGTTTCGAGCGGTGCGCCGGAAATGTGGTTGGTATTGGAGCCACCGAAGAGCAGGTCGCTGCGTTTGTAGAACTCAAGAGCGTTGAAAGTAATAGTGCCGGTGACGGGCGAACCGCTGCGGGTGAAGGCATTTTGAGGAATGGTAATGCGGGTGCCGCCGCGGAGTACGATGGTCTTGGGCAATTCGCTGGTGTTGAAGCTGACGGTCTGCAATTGCGGGCCGTGCTTGGCCATAAACTCTCGGGCGGAACGAGGATGATTGTTATTGTCGTCTCCTTTGTCTTTTTTGCAGGAGCTGAAACTCAGGAGAACGGTGGCGAGGAAAAGGGCTGCTAATGTCTTTTTCATATAGGGGTTGTTTTAGTTTTAAAAAGTTAGTCTTTGGAAGTAGATCAACTGTTTGGAACTAATGTTACCCCTGGGAGGAAATTAAAAAGTCAAAAGTTAAGAAGCGGGAGAAGTATTATATGAAGCTTCCCGAAGCGTCAGCGGAGGTATGGGGGAGTTTAACGCTTCTTATTTTACTTCGACATCATTTTCATAGCGTACTTTTTTGACGGTATCACGGGTTGTGGAGAAATTTGAATTTGGTAACCTGAAATCGTTGGATAAACCGGACTGGCGCCACCGCTGACTAAAGGAAAAGGAAACGCTACTTGATTCGAGTAAAAACGGCTGTCAAAAATTTGATGAATTGTATTTTCTATATTGTGTTTCCAGCAAACTTCAGTACCTCTCCATAAAAACTGTAAGCGACATTGATTCTTATCCTCTTACCTTTGTATTCGACCTCGACGATTGAACTGAGATTTGCTCTCAAAGGTCTGTTTAATATATAACGAAAACTTGTAGTTGTTAAATAAACGCTGTCAGGGATCAGAACTTCTTTCTGATTTTCCATGAAAACAATATCAACATTGAATTTTTCAGCAACATTTTTCAATCCGTCAATATCACATGCGGGTGTCAAGAGGTATCCCTTTTTAGTGGCTGTATCACTCATGAAATTGGCCAATGAGGTATCGTTGCTTGGCACAAAAACACATTTGTCAAAAGGATAATAGAATAGATAGCCCTCCGCGTGATGCACTATCTTAGACTTATCAACAAACATTCCTTTGTTACAAGAAAATAATAAGATCAAAGAGGCAAAAAAGAGAAATTTCATGGCTGTCTTAGATTTTGAGTTATAGGATCTTTGTCCACAACAACATTTATAATATCACCGCTTTTGAGCCCGTTCTTAGTAACGTAGTCTCCCCAACTATACCAATGAGTTTTGTTCATAGTATAACGACCTCTATATCCGGCAGGCATAGCCATGATATCACCGGAGTAGCCAGTATGGGCACTCAAATATTTTCTATTTTCCATAGAATACCTGTCCGAAAGCCCAAACAAGTGTAGAACCTCATGAAAGGCAGTGTTTCCATCCGAAAGTTCACCTTTTCCATTAGAAAAGGCAAGCTCTGCCATCCTTGAGGTCCCGGCATACCTTCCTATCACTTTGCTCATAATATTGTTAGGCTCTTTCCTTATAAACTTGGCTGGGGGTTGCTTCCCATCTATATTGGCTGCATTTGCGTATGATCCGTCTTTGTATAAAATCAACATATTATCTCCGTTAGGGTTGTCTCTTATCCGGGTTTCATCTTCTTCTGTCCCTTCGACAAAGGTCATATTTAAACTAATTGACCACTCCATCCCATTTTCATCAGTGAATTTTCCACTCAATAGATCTTTATTCTTTTCTAAAAACTCGTTATATTTTCCTACTTGCTGTTTCGCATTATACCCGCGGACATAAATAGTAGATGATAGTGTTATTGTTCGGTTAGCACTATCAATTCCCACTCTAGCATCGGCGCCATCGGGATCAATATATGTAATGGGATTGTTTAGAACATAATTATATGGAGACAAATCAGCATATTTCTCAACTTTCGGATCTATTTGAAACCATCTTCCTGTTTGTTTATCGTACATGCGCAATCCGTAAT
>NZ_AUDS01000023.1 GCF_000425585.1 Terrimonas ferruginea DSM 30193 | reverse complement strand
ACCTAATCCGAGATGATAATGTTTTGGTTTATGCGCATTGATGCAAACAATAAGATCCCTTAGACTTTCCCGATTGCTTAACTGTCCAAATATCATACACATGAACTGATGCCAACAAGTAAAATGTCTGACACCTTTGTTACCATTAAACATCTTGATACAACGATCAAAAACACGACTGGGTAAAAGCAACACTGCCTGCGCAAAGACATATTGTCCAGAATTCATAAGCCTCTGATTTTCATAAAACTAGAAAATCAGTAGTTTCAAATCGTCACCGCCCTAAAAATGCTTGAAACACACGACTACCAAGACTTTCAAAGAACTTCAATTAAATTATACCGGACACTAGTGATAAGTTATAGGCTATAAGTTTTGAGTAAAGATGCACGCTGATGCCATTGTTCGTGTGTACACGAACAATGGCATCAGCAAATAAGAATCCATCATTCACTATTCACCATTGACGATTGACGAAAAAACCCCGCCGGTTGGCGGGGTTTTGCTTTTTTATTAAAACATTCACTTATTACAGGTTGAAACCATAGCTCACATAGTACAGACCGCCTACGTATGGGCTTCCGAAGCCTGTGCGGTAGTAGCTGTTGAGGATGTTGGTACCACCGATGCGGATCGTGCTCTTGCTCTTAGGCACACGATAAGATACCTGTGCATCCACCCATGTGAAAGAAGGCAGTGTACCGGTAACGAAAGTACCTTCATAGTAGTTGTTGCCCTGATACTTCGCCACGATGTTAAAGCCTACTCCTTTGTACACATCCTCGCTGCGCAGACCGATGTTGAAGCGGTAGTCAGGAGCATTGAAGTAAGAAACGAATCCGGCAGGCACATCGTTCAGCTCGTCCTGGAACACGTTACCATAAATAAAGTAGTTCTTGGCAAATTTATACTCTGCACTGATGCCCCAGCCGATCGCTTTTACTACCGCTGTTGCATTTTGTACATAAGAAATATTGGTAGTAGTGAAAGGGCTGTAGAGTTCCTGCTGGTTGCCTGATTTGGTCTGGCCAACTGCTACGGTAGACAGGAAGTCCTGGTAACGGCTGTAATAAACATAAGCGTCGATCAGCAGGCGGCCGCCGAGCACACCGCGGTAACCGAGTTCGTAAGAGTTTACAGACTCAGGCTTCACATTTTTGTATTCAGCAGCTACGAGCAGGCTGGTGTTGTTGGGGTTACCGCTGTTACGGTAAGCCAGGATGCTGGCTGCCGTATAACCAGGCAGTGTAGAGTTCAATTTATAGAAGCTCTGGAATTCAGGCAGACAGCCGATCAGCGTGCCGGACCCTGTTACCAGGCTGATGTATTGGTTCTGGTTGGTTGGGAAACGGTAAGCAGTCTGGTAAGACAGGCGGATGTTGTTGTCCTTCGCTACGCGGAATACACCGGTAACGCGCGGAGTGAAACGGCCGTCGAAGTTGGTTTGCTTATCGTAACGTCCACTGGCAGTAATGGTCAGGAAGTTGTCGAAGAATGCTTTCTTCAGTTGCAGGTAACCACCGATTTCGTTGATCTTCAGCACACCGGCTGTGTCGGCGAAGATGGTACCCTGAGAGTTCATGACATATTGTTTCCACTGTGCACCGGCAATTACTTCGAGCTTGTCGCTGAAGTTGAGGGCGTCTGAAACGTTCAGCTGGCCTTCACCCGCATACAGATCGGAGCGGTCGAGGAACTTGGCACCGTTTCTCTTGATAGGTGTAGACTTCACTTTGCTGGCAGCGGCGTTGAACTCAGGTGTGCCTGGCAGCAGACGGCCCTGATCGGCAAAAGCGCGGGCATTCATGTGCGCCTGCATGTCGCTGATAGCGGCACCACCCTGGCGGCGGCTTTCAGAATAAGCAGCTACATACTGCTGGAACCATGTTGAGTTAGCTTTCCAGCTATCATTGATGAAAGCACCGAGGGCGCTGGCGTTATAAGAATCACCTGCATTTTCCTGGGTTGTGTAACCACGGACCATCCAGGATTTGCCTTTGATTTCCAGTTTATGCTGCGCGATCTTCAGGTTGCGCAGGGAATAACGGTCAGCACCTGTATAAACAGTAGTACCGGTACCGAAATAAGTGCTCAGTGAAGCTTCGATACCCGGAGTGATCTTATAATGCAGGCTTGCATTCAATTTCACATTAATTGCGTTGTAGTCAACCAGGTCACGTTCGTTGTAACCGGTACGTGATACGTTGTAGTTACCAAAATAACCGTTGCGGTTACCGTTGTAAAAAGGCATCAGGTTGTTGATGTTGCCCTGGATCGCCGGGTTGTTGATAGCAGCCAGTACCGGTGCGGGGAAACCTGCGAAAGTATAGAAGCCGGCTTGTTGTGCAGCGGTAGGATAAGCGGGGTTACCGATAGCACCGTAGTAGCTATTCAGCAGTGAAACCACGTCAATCTGGTTGCCGGTAGCACCCAGGATACCTGCGCGGATCTGGCTTTGTACCAGTTGTGCGAAGGAAGACATGTTAGCGCTTACTTCATCACCATATATATTAACGCCGTTGAAGTTGGGGTCGTTCTCGCGGCTGCCACCGGTTACTTTGCTGAGTACACCGATCTGTTGTTTGTTGCGATAGTCGTTCGCTTCCCAGTCTTGTGCGTTTACGAGTGATGCAGAGATCTTGAAGGCAAATTTATCGTTGAACGCTTTTGCCCAACGCAGTTGCCAGTCGTAGTACGGAGCGGCGGCGCGCTGACGTCCGTCAACGTGGTTGATACCTTGTTTGATATTGAAGCTGAGGCCCTGGTATTTAAAAGGGTTTTTGCTGTTGATGAGCAGGGTACCGTTGATACCGCCGGAACCATACAGGGCGGAAGACGCACCTGCCAGCAGTTCCACGTTGTCAACATCCAGGTCGTTGGGGCCGATCACGTTTCCTACGGAAAAGTTCAGACCGGGCGCCTGGTTGTCCATACCATCTATAAGCTGGTTGAGACGGTTGTTACCGCTGCTTACGAAACCGCGGGTGGTAACCGTACGGAAAGTAAGACTTGCCGTATGCATATCCACACCTTTAAGGTTGGTAATAGCTTCGTAGAAGTTGGGGGCTGCGGCATTGCGGATAGTAGCGGCGCTCATGCGCTCTACCGTAACCGGAGACTCCAAAATACGTTGGGGAGCACGGTTGGCGGAAACAACTACTTCCTGGCCGAGTTGACTGTTAGGTTTGAAACTGATATCCAGCGGGGTTGACGCGTTGCTCACGTCCACGGTCAGCGAATCGTAACCGATAGACGTAAATACGAGCGTAACGGGAAACTGGCCGATGCTCAGGCTGAACTCACCATTGGAATTGGTGTAAGTACCAACGCTGGTTCCTTTCACCACTACCGACACGGCCGGTACAACTTCCTGGTTGGCACTGTTCTTAACTTTACCGGAGATGATGGTTTGGGAAATAGCAGTAAGCGAGAGCAGACTCGCAACCGTTGCTAGCAAAAAGCGCAAGCTTTTTCTCATAAGTGGCAATTTTGGTTTGTAATCAGCCGGAAAAATAAGCATTGTCTTTTTGATCTAAAAATTTAATTTTTCTATAACAAGAACAAAATGTTGAAATTCTGAAAGCCCGGTCGTTGGGCGTTTTTCGGGATCGTCTTACTTTCGTTCATGGCTAATTTCAACTTCCCCCAACAGACAGGATTTTATCAGGGTAAAGTGCGTGACGTTTACAGCATCGGCGAGCAATGGCTGGTGATGGTGGCTTCCGACCGGATTTCCGCTTTTGACGTCATTCTCCCCCGCCCCATTCCCTTCAAAGGACAGGTATTAAACCAGATTGCGGCTTATATGCTGGAAGCCACGGCGGATATCTGCCCCAATTGGCTGACCACCGTTCCGGCTCCCAACGTGTCCATTGGCCGCCGCTGCGAGCCTATCCGCCTCGAAATGGTGGTACGCGGCAACCTCACCGGCCACGCCTGGCGCACTTATTCCGCCGGTCAACGCGTGCTTTGCGGCGCTGCCATGCCCGATGGATTGAAAGAAAATGATTATTTCCCCGAACCCATCATTACGCCTTCCACCAAAGCCGTGGAAGGACACGACGAAGACATTTCTCCGCAGGAGGCCATTTATACAGGCCTGGTAACGCAGGAAGAATGGGAAACCATCAGCCGTTACGCACTGGCATTATTCGAGCGCGGAAAACAACTCGCCGCCAAACAGGGACTGATCCTGGTCGATACCAAATACGAATTCGGAAAAATCGGCGATACCATTTATTTAATGGATGAAATCCATACGCCCGACAGCTCGCGGTATTTCTATGCCGACGGATTTGAAGAACGCCAGGAAAAAGGCGAACGCCAGAAACAACTCAGTAAGGAATTTGTCCGCGAATGGCTTATTGCCAATAATTTCATGGGCAAAGAAGGACAAACCGTTCCGGAAATGAGCGACGAATGGGTGAATACCATCTCGGGACGTTATATTGAATTATATGAAAAGCTGACCGGCCGCAGCTTTGAACCAACCAAACTTACGGATGAAGAAACGTTTGAGCGGACGGTGAAGGCGTTGGGTGCAATAGGTCAATAGGTGAATGGTGAATCGTCAATAAATTCCATGACTACTGAAACTTCGCCCGATACTTCGCCCGATCCTTCGGGCAAGTTCAGTACGACGCTTATTACGTATAACCTATGATCTCCTCATCATGAAAATACCGTATTTGATCATAGCAGTTCTCATTCTTCCTCTTTTATATAAAAGAATGCAGATGCTGTATATCGCCGTCAAAGAGAAAAATAAAGATCAGGTAAAAGTGAATCTTGTTTTTCTTTTTTTGATGCTGGTGGTGAGTGCGGGAATTGTGGTGATTTCTTATAGGCAGTGAACTGTCAATTGTCAATGGTGAATAGTCAATAAGCATCCCGCGGCTGCAGCCATGTATTCCCCCCTGAGATTCTCGAAGTGAGCAATCCATGGCTGTTACCTACACTTATTACTTACTACTTACTACTTACTACTTACTACTTACTACTTACTACTTACTACTTACTACTTACTACTTACTACTTACTACTTACTACCTACAACTTTACAAACGTCCTGTCGATCTTCCTGCCATCGGAAGTAATAATCCGCAAGAAATAAGTACCACTTCTCAGGCGGCGCAGATCAATCGTATGTTGCAGCATAGCCTGATTTTTATTCACTATGCGCTCATGGACCTTTCTCATTTCCGCATCATAAATAAGCACCCTGACATTTCCGTTTACCTGGTCGCCGTAGCGGAGAGTGAGATCGTTAGCGGCGGGGTTCGGATAAACGAGGAGGTTTAATATCGCTTCTACTACATTTATTTTCACAGTAGCCGAAGCGGTAGCCCCTTCATTATCGGTAACAGTTAACTCAAATATATATTCTCCAGGCAGCAGACCTTCCACGTTTGTACGCGCGGCGGCTGGCGCTGTAATGCGTGCGACCGTTGGCCCGGATACCTGGCGCCAGCGATGGATCACGATCTGTCCGTCAGGATCTGAAGAGGCACTTCCATCCAGGGAAGCAGCGCTTGACGGAAGGCTAAGCGTAAAGTCTGCACCGGCAATTGCGCGCGGCGGTTGATTGACACGCGGCGCCGGTAAGACTGTTACCATTACCTCGTCACTGGCATTAGCACCAGAGTTATCTGTTACAGTAAGACGGAAAATATAGGTTCCCTGCGTCAAACGATTAATGCGTGTAACAGCAGCCGACGGTGTTTCAATCGTGGCATCGGTTGGCCCGCTGACCCTGGTCCAGGTAAATGTGGTAATCGTTCCATCGGGATCATAGGAAGCAGCACCATCAAGCTGTACCTGGTTTACGGGAAGGCTGATCGTTATATCATTCCCGGCCCGGGCTATGGGTAATTGATTCGCCGGTCTGTTCACAATCACCTGCACCTCGTCGCTGGCGGTGGCTCCGGCATCATCGGTAACGGTAAGGCGGAACGAATAGGTTCCCTGGATAAGATTATTTACCGCAGTAACGGCTGCGTTGGGATTGACGATCACGGGAGCTGCCGGTCCGCTGATCAATGTCCACTGCCAGCGAATGATACTTCCATCCGGATCATAAGAAACACGGCCATCGAGCGTAGTGGCATTGGTCGGCAATGTCATTACAATGCTGTTACCCGCCTCGGCTACGGGCGGCTGATTGGGTGGCAACACTGTAATCCTTACATCGTCTGTATGTGCGGCACCATTATCATCTGTCACTGTAAGCCTGAATACATACACACCCTGCACAAGGCCGCTCAATGAAGTAAGCGCTGCTGCAGGATCATTCAATATAAAATTAGCTGGTCCGCTTATGTAAGCCCAGCGATAACTCACGATGCGTCCGTCCGCATCGGCCGAATTACGTCCGTCGAGTTGAGTATAGTTGACAGGCAAACGCAATACCTGTTGATCACCCGCATTTGCTACCGGTGGCTGATTCACCGCAGGATTTACCGTCACCTGTACGGTGGCATCCGCCGTGGCACCGCTGTTATCTGTTACTTGTAAACGGAAACGATAAATTCCCTGTGTGAGGCCTGTCACGTTAGTGGTAACAGCATTTGCCGTAGCAATCGTTCCTGCATTCGGGCCGCTGATCTTCGACCAGGCATACGTGGTGATGGTTCCGTCGGGATCATTGGCTGATCCGCTTAATACTACAGTATTTATCGGTAAGGTGATCGTCTGATCCGTACCGGCACTCACCACCGGCGGTTGATTAGGCGCGGCGTTCACCGTCACCTGCACTATGGCATCGGCCGTTGCGCCGCTGTTATCTGTTACTTGCAAACGGAAACGATACACACCTTGCGTGAGACCTGTCACGTTAGTGGTAACAGCATTCGCATTCGCGATCGTTCCGGCATTCGGGCCGCTGATCTTCGACCAGGCATATGTGGTGATGGTTCCGTCGGGATCATTAGCTGATCCGCTTAATACCACATTATTTATTGGTAAAGTGATCGTCTGATCCGGACCGGCACTCACCACCGGCGGTTGATTAGGCGCAGCATTCACCGTCACCTGCACTGTGGCATCGGCCGTTGCGCCGCTGTTATCTGTTACTTGCAAACGGAAACGATACACACCTTGCGTGAGACCTGTCACGTTAGTGGTAACTGCATTCGCATTCGCGATCGTTCCTGCATTCGGGCCGCTGATCTTCGACCAAGCATACGTGGTGATGGTTCCGTCGGGATCATTAGCTGATCCGCTTAATACCACAGTATTTATTGGCAAGGTGATCGTTTGATCCGAACCTGCACTTACTACCGGCGGTTGATTAGGCGCGGCGTTCACCGTTACCTGCACGGTATCGGCTGCCGTTGCGCCGCTGTTATCGGTTACCTGCAAACGGAAACGATACACACCTTGTGTGAGACCCGTTACGTTAGTGGTAACAGTATTTGCCGTAGCAATCGTTCCGGTATTCGGGCCGCTGATCTTTGACCAGGCATACGTGGTGATGGTTCCGTCGGGATCATTGGCTGACCCGCTTAATACCACATTATTTATTGGTAAGGTGATCGTTTGATCCGCACCGGCACTTACTACGGGCGGTTGATTAGGCGCGGCGTTCACCGTCACCTGTACAGTATCGGCTGCCGTTGCGCCACTGTTATCTGTTACCTGCAAACGGAAACCATACACACCTTGTGTGAGACCTGTTACGTTAGTGGTAACAGTATTTGCCGTAGCAATCGTTCCGGTATTCGGGCCGCTGATCTTTGACCAGGCATACGTGGTGATGGTTCCGTCGGGATCGTTTGAACCCGTTCCGTTTAAGGCAATGCTGTTTGTGGGTAATGTGATGGTTTGATCGGCACCGGCGTTGGCAACGGGCGGACGGTTAACCGGTGCTGTGCCGCTTCCGGGTGCTACGTCGTTATAGGTTGCATTTTCGTTACCGATCCTGACTTCATCAAAAAACAAAATGCGTTGTGTAGTGGTGGAAGTTTGTATTCCCCAACCGTATTTATTAATGCCAAGTTTGAATGAATTGGTGATGGCGGCTGTCTTTACGTTTTCTTTATTGACAACCAGCGTACCGTTGCGCCAGACCTGCAACAAACCGGTGGTAGCCGTTGACCAACGAATCCGTATCACAAAGTCTACCCATTGATTGGAAAGCACGGGACCGATATCATTGTATACGTTTCCGGAGGAAGTACCGGTATTGTTGGTAACGATTGTAAAACGTCCGCCGCTCGTCCACAAAGAAAGCGCGGATGAACCGGAGCTGTTGTCGGGATGCCATTGAAAAACGTGTTCACCCGCCGGATCGTTTGCCCAGTCTTTGAGATACATGGAAAAGCCATACCAACGGTCGACGTTAAGCGGATCGCTGCTGCGGGTAATTTCGGAGCGGATGGAACTGCTTGTTTGGGGATCACTGCTACGTACTTCCAGCCGTAAAGCGGAAGACCCGGCTTTGAGTTGTTCGGCTGACTGCTGCACGGAGTAATTGCAGCAATGTTGGTTGTTGGTCCAACCTGCGAGGTAATTGCTGCCTTCAAAACCCGACTCCAGCAGAAGGTTTTGTCGCTGTGCTGTTACCGATATGCCTGCCAGTAGCAGACATATAAGTATGAAGCCTCGCAATGGTCTTGCATCAGGAATTTGGATAAGCATTAGCTTAAGGTGTTTTTACATACTTTATTGGATAAATCTATCCAGTCAGCTAGCTGTCTGGACGATACGGATTAGGATAAAATTCTATTAAGATTTTTACAAATACTATACCAGCTACCGGTATTCTATCCACACTTAATTAACATTTTTTATTGAAAATCCGGGCAGCACCGGCGTATAACTCCGATGGCCTTTGCCGGAAGTATGGCTGAAAATTAATTTGTTAGCATGCGTTATTCCGTAGTTATACGCATGGCAGGGGTCTCAGAAAGGCGCAGCTTCTCCGTTGGAGAGGACGTATTTGTTCTTTTTCCCATAAAAAAAGCTACCCTTCCGGATAGCTTTAAAATACGATTGATTAAGTGTAATTACTGTTTCGACTCCTGAGCCAAACCGGCTTTGTTGATCTTCTTGGCTTCTTTTGTGCCTTTGCCATAGTAACCGCAATAGTAGTCAATGGCATCCTGGGCATCGTAATAGCTCAGCCAGTATTCCTGAACGCGTGCGGTCATCAGTGTGCGGTTGGAATAGTTGTAAAAGTCGCGGGTGCCGATGCCGCTGAAGTTACCATATACAACAGCACCTTCATAAGGCAGATAACCATCTGCGCTGCGCAGGACTGAATAACCGTTATAGGTTTCTACAACATAATAAGAACAATCGCCCGAACTATAAACAACGATACCCCGTTCTTGCGAAAGCCAATAGCCTTCATCGAAAACATAATCGTTGCGTTTATAACAACTGGTCAGGATCACTGTGGCAGCGATCAGCAGGGCCGAAAGGGTAAAAATCTTCTTCATTTTATAAGCTTTTGAGGTTTAGTAATTTTTCTGAAACCGGTTCTCTTTTCTTACATATAAGACTGTACCATAAATGAAAAAGTTACGTGGCACGTTGTTAAAATCCATTGGCGAAAAGGCTGTTTTTGGTGAACGAATTGTGAAGAGTGAATGGTTTGCGTGAATCGTCAATCGTGAATCGTGAATCGTCAATCGTCAATCGTCAATCGTGAATAAGTCAATAAGTGAATAGGTGAATCCTTCCCCCGATGCTTTTGTAGTTCGCTCGGACGCGAACCACGGTAATGGGTAAATTTGGCTATTAACCTTATGCCCTATACCTTACGCCTTACGCCTTACGCCTTACACCTTATACCTTACGCCCTATAGCTTAAACCTTTACTTTTGTCAAATGAAATACATCCTCCTCTTCCTTTTATTCCCTAGCATGATGCAGGCACAAAACAACTACATGCTTGTGGGCACCTACACCGACAATAGTCCCAGCAAAGGCATTTACGTTTACCGGTTCAATGCGGCAACAGGAATTGCGGAAGAAGTGAGTCATGTTGCTTCTCCTAATCCATCGTATCTGGCTGTATCTCCGGACGAGCGTTTTGTATATGCGATTTATGAAAATGCTGCCGGTGGAAATGGCGGAGAGATCGCTTCTTTTTCCTTTAATAAAAAGGACGGCACCCTGCAATTACTCAACAAGCTGCCGACAAAAGGTGATCATCCCTGCTATGTAGAAACCGATCGCACAGGTCGCTGGGTGTTTGCCGGCAACTATACCAGCGGAAGTCTTTCCATGTTTCCTGTTAAAACAGATGGAAGCCTCGACAGCGCAACCGTACATATTACCCATGAAGGAAGCGGACCCGATAAAAAACGCCAGGCATCTCCGCATGTGCATTGCACCAAAATTTCCCCGGACAATAAATTTTTATATGTTGCCGATCTCGGGGTAGACAAAATATATGCGTACGCTTTTGATGCTACGAAAGGTAGTTTGCAACCAGCCGCGCAACCTTATGTAAGTGTTATGCCCGGCGAGGGTCCACGGCATATCACCTTTGATAGCAAAGGGCGCTTTGCTTATCTCCTTACGGAAATGACCAGCAAGATCCATACATATAGTTATCAAAACGGGAAACTCACGGCGGTGCAAACCACACAAAGTTTACCTCAGGAAGGTAATGGCGGCAGCGCTGCTATTCATCTGTCACCCGATGGGAAATTTCTTTATGCTTCGCATCGCATTAAATATGT
Organism: Terrimonas ferruginea DSM 30193; assembly: GCF_000425585.1. GTDB lineage: Bacteria > Bacteroidota > Bacteroidia > Chitinophagales > Chitinophagaceae > Terrimonas > Terrimonas ferruginea. Next base: position 96,312 of record NZ_AUDS01000023.1, on the reverse strand, counting down.
AGGGCTGGTGATCTGCCGGGTAGGCAAGGATGGAAAACTGACCAAGGCAGGTTATATGCCGAGTGGCGGCGAAGCTCCCCGCGATTTCACCATCGATCCGTCGGGCAACTTTCTGCTGGCCGGCAACCAGGGAAGCAACAATATTGCTGTCTTTCGCCGCAATGCCTCAACAGGATTACTCACCGATACCGGCAAGCGCATTGAGGTTGGCAAGCCTGTTTGCTTTAAATGGATCAGCGGGAAGTAGTAAGTAATAAGTTATAAGTATTAAGTCAACAGCCATTGACGATTGACTTATTCACTTATTGACCATTGACGATTCACCATTCACGATTGACGATTGACGATTCACCATTCACTATTCACCCCGAAGATCGGGTCGCCGGCGCCTTGATTTATTGAACACATTCCGGCCCTTCTCGATGCCCTTCCTCAATTCTTTCTGCTGTTCCTCCGGTAAATGGATCATATCCTGGCATTCCTTTGAGCAGCAATTTTCATAGTTGGCCTTGCACACTTCACATTGGATAAACAACAAATGGCAGGCATCATTTACACAATTGGTGTGCGTATCCGCCGGCTTACCGCATTGATGGCATTTTGCAATGATTTCGTCGGTGATGCGCTCTCCGAGCCGCTGATCGAAGACAAAGTTTTTTCCATGAAATTTATTCGGCAGGTTCTGCTCGCGGACCTGGTTACTGTAGTTGATGATACCTCCCTCCAGGTGAAAAACATTTTTAAATCCGCGGTGGAGCATATAGGCTGACGCTTTCTCGCACCGGATGCCACCCGTGCAATACATGATGATATTTTTGTCCTTATGTTCCTCCATCATTTCCACCGCCATCGGCAGTTGCTCGCGAAATGTATCACTCGGAATTTCTATCGCTTTTTCAAAATGTCCCACTTCAAATTCATAGTGATTCCGCATGTCGATCACGATGGTCCCGGGCTGTGAAGTCAGTTCGTTGAATTGATCAGCGTTTACGTAACGGCCCTTTTTCTCCATACTGAATTCCGGATCATCGATGCCATCCGCTACGATCTTTTCGCGGACTTTGATATCAAGTACGTAGAAGGATTTACCATCGTCATTAACGGCAATATTCAACCGCAATCCGTTCAAGGGTTCGAACGAATAAAGGTATTCGCGCAGTTTCTCCAGATTTTTCGTTGGAGCGCTGATCTGCGCATTGATGCCTTCGGCGGCCACATAGATACGCCCCATTACACCGATCTCACTCAACTCACGGTAGATCGTGTTGCGGAAATCTTCCGGGTCAGGAATAGGGAAATAACAATAAAATGAAATGGTGGTGCGCGGAGTCGGGTCCTGGAGCATACGCTCCTTCAACTCCTTGCGGGAGACGCGGTTGTGAAGTGCCATTGTTTGAAATTTGAATACACCGGAGTGTACAATTAATACAATTGGTCAGTTGCAGGCTGAACCAAATTTCAGCACAAAGATAGCATTTCTGTTATTTTTCAGCCGACTTGTCAGTTACGTGCAAAACGCCCACCGAGCAATCCACCGAACCCAACTCGTACACCAAACTTGGTTCCCAGCCCCGGCTGATAGGCATTCACGAAGTCGACACGGAAGAGTTTCAGGATATTTTCCAATCCTGCGAAGGCCTCCACATAGTAACTGTTGTTGTTTACATAAAACGCATTGCTGCCTACCACCAGGTTCCATTTCAGCCTGTTAATCAGCGGAATTTTATTCGTCAGCAAACCGTTGAAATGATGTTCAACATGTGCGAGCGCGTAAAACGGCTCGGCATTGCTGTAACGATAATAAGGAGCCAGTTGGAAACTGTTCAGGTATTTCAAGTTGTAGAATGTCTGGTTGCCGTTGAAGTGTTGCAGATCCGGTATATCAACGCGGCGGCTGTTAAAGAATCCGCCCACACTTACGCGGTACTGCAACTCCCCTTTCAGTTTAAAGTTCATCTTATCTGTCACCGACACTTTCCATTTATCGAAATCCGCATCACTGTTGAAGATGTTGGGAATGCCTTTGTTATACTCCAATTCAAATGTCGGCATTTTAGAACCGAGTGGCATTTTGTAGGTGGGGTATTGAATATAACGCTGGCCCGGTTGCCAGCTCACGGAAATGCCTGCCACAAATGCCTGGTTGCGATCGAAAGGTATACCTGCGAGATCTTTCGGATGATTGGGCAGGAATGTACCTTCACGGCGGAAGAATGAAAAATCAGTTGTGTTTTCCACGGGTAAACGGTCTTCATACAATACCTGCGCACGGAAACGAAGACCATTGTCCAGTTGCTTGTAGAAGCTTACCTGCCCAAACCAGTTTTCATACAACTTCATAAAGTTGCGTTTGAAAAACAGTGTATATACTTCATTGGTCAGTGCATCGATGGGATTGTCGCGGTTGAACTGGCTAACGCGTTTACCTCCGCTAAAGCTGAGCGACTGGCGGTTGAACTGTCCGCCTTTACGGTCCACGATGGTAAGACCACCCCACATATTCAGGTGGGTGTTGCTGAACCCGTAGCGTGTTTGCCAATCTACATTATAAGTGTAACGGCCCTTCTTAGGGATGATACCAAACTGTTGTTCCACATTCACCGAAACCCCTTCGACGGTATTGTATTCGAGTTCGCGAAGCAGCGCGTTCAGGTGATAACGGACCGAAACTTTTTTCCCGAATTTCGTCCGGCCAAATCCGCCTGAAGACCAGAGAAAATCTTTGATCTTGACTTTGCCCTGGTTGCGTTGCAGGGAATCCAGCACGCGGCGGGAGCTCATTGAATCTCTCGTGGCTTTGGCTACGCTGTCCTTGAACAAATAATCTTTTACTTCTTCGGGTTCCAGGGCCACGGGGCGTGCAGCATTCCAGTAATTGGTGTCACGCTTATTAGACGCCGTATCGTAGCGCATCAATATTTTACCAAAGTATTTTTTACCGAATGCAGGATTGATGTTGTAATCGGAATAAACGTTTACAAAGTTGCCGGCTACATCGATACCCAGCCGTTTAATGGCCACATAGGTGACCTGGTTCTTGGTTTTCCACACGTCATCTTCCACCAGCGCATGCAACTGGCTTACGCGGAGTGTATCGATCAACTCGAGCTGATAATCTTTGGTGGTCAGCAGGTCGAGGCTATGGATACGCCATTCATCTTCCACGATCTGGATGGTACCGGAGAACAGCGGCTCATTTTTGCGGCGGGGTGTAACGCGGATCGTGTTCACGGTTTTTCCATCTTCGATGAAAAAGCCTTCGTATTTGTAACGGTAGTAATTCAGGGCCCCGTCGGCAATCGGGGAAATGAAGCCGCGCGGATTGACATTGTTATCGAATACGTTAACGTTGTTCTGATAAAAGTTGATGAAAAACGGAAAGCTTAAACCGAATCCGTTACCTCCACTCTCGCGGGTGGAAACCACTTCCATTTTCACTTTATCAGGCTTAACGTATGATACGTTGGTAATGGATTCGGAAAGGTAAAGAATGCCACGGCCGGCAGAATCGAGCCCGTCGTTGGGCGCACGCTCGATCTTTTGTCCGAATACTTTTTTGGGCAGGCCGCGGGAACGCAGCAAACCTTTGATATAAACCTGTACAGTAAAGGAATCGACCTGGTTATTGTAAAAAGAGCGTTTTTTGATCGCCTGCCGGATGATCTCATATGCAGGGTCTTCCCCTTTTTTGATGATCACTTCGTCGAGCGTAAGCCCCTGAATGGTCAATATAAAATCGACGGTTTGCGGCGCATCTGTAACAGTGATTACTTTTTCTGTGCGGGTATATCCGACGAACTGGCACACGAGCGTGTGCTGTCCGGGAGCGAGCTCCATTGAATATTTTCCCGAACTGTTGGCATTGGCCCCCCGACTGGAACCTTTTAAGGAAACAGAAGCGTACGGAAGCGGATTACCTTTTTCATCAGTGATAGTACCGGTAATAGTACCCGCATAAATGACGTTGGCCATGAATACGGAAAGCAGCAGGAATAAAAATCTGGTCATAGTGTAACTACGAAAATACAGGCCGTTTTGTTACAGGCAAGCTACACATGAATATTCCCAAAACCTTAACAACTTTATGAGCGGGAAGATGGCTTGATGGCGACCATAAAACTTCCGCTCAACGCAGCCAATCCGCCAACCAATCCACCCACTAATCCGGTAACGATCACGAGCATGAACGGGCTGCCGACGCCCATCAGTTTGGCAATACGTGTAGCCAGGATATGTTGATTCTGTACATCGATCCAGTAAGAAAGCCCCGCCCATAATAGAAATACGGCGAGAAAACCGGCAAGAAAAGCCATTCCGGGACGCTGACGCACCAGTACTGCAGTGATAAACGCTGCAGGTGCAATGATCCACCAATCAAAGTAAAGGCCACCTGTAAACGCAAGTGCGGCTGTCAGTAAAAAGGCGATTAAAAATTTCATATAAACAAATGCATAATGTTGGTAAAAGATAATGGTGTTAAACTTCCGGTTCAAATTGCATGGTCCACTTCACACGTTTGTCAAGTGCGTCTGATTTCTTCATAAGCCACAGTGAAAAGTATTGACCGGTAGCCCAGGTGTCAATAAAGTTATCATAGAAACGGCTACCCGGATTTCCGCTTTGTCCGCCGGGATATACACCCCATGCCTCTGTAAGCGGCCCCATCTGCACGATCATGCGCCAGCTCGGACCGTGACTGTGGGTGATGGCATTGATGATATTTCCATATCCGCCCACATGCAATCCCTGTCTGCCCAGCACAATCATTTTCTTGCTTTGTTTCAGCAGGTGATAGATTGTCGGATTTTTGAAAGCAGCCCATTCCAGCTTACCGTCTTTCTCTTTTTCCGCGAGATTGGCGGCGGCGCGGTTGAGCGCGCCTGTTACCAATTCAGCCAGTGTTTCGGTTTCCGGCGTACGACGATCGTCGATAAAAGCCATGGAGGTCGAATCACGTTTCAGCAATTCCATTGTTGTTTCTTCATCAGGGAAGGGCAGTTCAGGTTTTACCTGCGAAAGATCATCCCACCAGATAGCTCTGTTAAGGCTGTCGAACCAGGTCTGGTAGATCGTTTGTCCTTTTGAATCCGGTCCGGCGAACAAGTCCCAGTTCTCTACAAGCTCCAGGTATTTGGAAGCGGATCCTTTCAGTTGATCGCGCTGCACATATTTCAGTAGTACCGGCCGCATGTCTTCTGCCATTACGTTGAAATAATTATTCTGCAGCTTCATCATGTCCTGCGGTGTGATGCCCGACATCGATGAAAGGTATTTTTCAATAGCTACGCCGCGGGGGGTTATGTATGATCCGGGTATGAAATAAGGATAAGTGGAATCCGCCGGACGCTGGTTGGCGCTTTCAAGAAAACCCCTGGCCGGATTTTTTGCGTGCGGATTTTCTTCCTGGGGAATAAAGCCCTGCCAGTTAAAGGTGCTGTCCTGGCCGGCCATGATATACATGCCCTGATCTTTCCAGCGCGCAGGAAATTTACCCTGCTGCCAAAGTGCGATATCACCACTCTTCGAAGCGAATACAAAGTTTTGTCCGGGACACACCATGTATTTCAACGCGTTTGTATAATCGTCGTAGTTGCGCGCTCTGTTGAGCAGGTAGAATGCCCATCCGTCATTGCTCGGATCATGTGCCACCCAGCGAACGGCAAGGTTGCGTTTGCCGGAAAGGCTGTCGTTGAACGAATCATCGTACATCACGGGACCGTAATGCGTGTAGGCCACCGTATCATAGATATCGCTTTGTCCGCGCACACCTATTTTTTCAACGCGCAGACTGGCATCTTTCCATTCACCGTTGTACCAGTATTGTTTGCGGCTGGCGTCTTTGAATTTTATTTCATAATAATCTTTTACATCTCGCTGCGAGTTGGTCACACCCCAGGAAATACTGTCGTTGAAACCAATGATCACGAAGGGACTTCCGGGCAATGATGCACCATATACATTGCTGGTAGGTGTGCTCAGTTGCATCTCGTACCAGATAGAGGGCAATGATAGTTCAAGATGCGGGTCGTTGGCAAGAATGGGCGCGCCGCTTTGGGTTTTGGTACCATCTACTACCCAGTTGTTGCTGCCATTGGCAGGATCGGCCGCCGCCGGATCATGATGGGCTACAGCCCCCGCAGGATAGGCAGAATCTGCCGCAGCGGGACGTACCGGAATAATACCCGGCTTTTCAAACGGCGTTCCTTTGGGCACGATGGGCAGTAATGAATCGGGCACCTGCGGATACAGTGCAGCGAATTGTTCGGGTGTAAATACCGAGCGTGCATTGGTATAAGCGAAATCCCTCTCCGTTTGCGAGGCCAGCATTTTGGCCATCATTTTCAACAGCAACGCCGTGCGGAGATTGGTCCATTCTTCGGGTTGAATGTTGAGCAATTTATATTCGAGCGGCAGCTGACTGCTCCTGAGTGAGTGGATATAAGCGTTTACTCCACGGGTGTAAGCAGAAAAAACGGCGAGGGATGCCGGATCTTTTTCCATTTCCTGCAAAGCATTCTCCGCAGCATATTTCATTCCCAGGCGGCGCTGTGCGCGATCGTAATCAATGGCACCGGCACCTGCAAATTCAGACACACGCCCCTCCGCCGCACGGGTTTGCAGATCCATTTGAAAAAGACGGAAACGTGCATGCAGATAACCCTGTATGAAATAAACGTCTTCGTCATTATCAGCAAATACGTGGGGAACAAGCCGGTCATCGAGATACACACTTGATTTTCCCTTCAGACCTTTCAACTTCAATTGTTCAGAAAAATCCTGGTCGGCAGGTTCTGCATTCTGCCAGAAACCATGTTGCGGGCTGAAAAAACTGCCCAGCGGCATCGGCGCGGCATTCCCCAACGGACGGCTGAGTACAATCACCAATGCGGTGGTGACAACCGTGGAAATAACAAATGGAATCAATCGCATAGAAAAAAATTATAGTGTAAGGTAGGCGAATTGTTGCGGAATTTCCAACTTTTGGGCTCACCCGTTTCAGGGTAAAACCTCAAATAGAAAAAGCTGTGATACTTCTTCTTTATCAAAATTATCATCGGCAATGAGCAGCAGGCTGGCATGCCCGTTTGGCAACCGCGGACCGAAGGTCATCCCTTCGACATTATCAATATAACGGCCCATGGTTTCCATATCAAATAATAAATGTTTACGGATCAACTGCACGTCCGTCTTTCCCTGCAAAGAAGGAATAGTGCTTACATCCGTTGCGCCGTTGGCATCAGCCAGGTAAATACGGATCACCGTCCCTTCTATACCGACGGAAAATGCTCTTTCCATTACCAGGAAACGATCATTTCCCAATGGCAGAATGTCGGGGATACCGTTGATGCGATAAGCGTTTTCGGGTTTGGGTTTGTTCGGAACCGGATCTACGCGGTAAGCAAACTGCGCCGTTGGCTGCCGGGTAGCCACATCGAATTTTATAAAACGTACGATCGCCGAAGTGTCGTTGATATTGGCGCGCGGGCCGTCTTCATATAAGGGTTCTTCCACACTCACCCAGAGTGTGCGTTGGTTATCGGCAAAGCCCAGCCCTTCGAATGTTCCGTTCTGACGCGGACCGGCCGGCGTAGCCTGCATACGCATATTGGCCGGCAGGCGGAAGCTGTCCACAAAACGTCCGTCGCGGCGGCTCAGCCATACCCAAGGATCGATCAGTGATTTTTTATCGCCTTTTATTTCGCGTTCGCCTTCCGAGCTCCATACCAGCAGGTCTTTTGTACCGAGGTAACGCATGGCCTCCGGATCGGCTTCTTTTAACCGGAAGGTATCGCCAGCAGGTTTGCGCAGCGAAGTAACGGCCGTGAAAATACAAGTATCGATCTTATAGCCATTGAGCCGGATATCGGCCGTATAAAAACGGGAAGCATTGTAATACGAACGGTCATCGCAGATCATGTAATAGTTATTGCGGACCGCATCGTAGTCAATACCCGACAGCCCTCCTACCCTTGTACCATCGAAAACAGCCGCATGAGGAATGATATATTCATCATGGAAACGGATGCTTCCGACGGAAGCGGGCTGTGTGGTGGCCACACGGGCGCTGCGGCAGGCGGCAAAAACCGCTACCACACATATCAGCAGGAAATGTTTTGCTCTCATTGCAACAAAACTACATTGTCTCCGGATTTTGTACATGTTATTTTTTGACGGGTCGTCTTGGTAGCCCGGCATGAAAAAATTAGTTTTACCGACTATCTGCGTGAAAAGTATATTTCAATATATAAGGACTTACGCTGCGGCCACCAACAAGGTATTGCTGTTACTGGTAACCTTGTTTACCGCAGTATTGGTGTATGGCAATTACCATTACCATATAGACCGCCAGATCAGCTCGATGGACACGGTGCTGCTTCGTTTTGCTGCGCGATATGTAATATCGCTGGCGGCATTTGCCGTGCCCTATTTGCTGACCTATGTATTTGCGAGAAAGGATTTGTTTACGGACCCATTGTTTATCTTGTTGTTGTTCATCGCTCCGGCCATTTTTGCGCTGAAGATGGAATTATCCTTCAACTTCATTCTTGCGGATGAAGCGATTGCCAATCGTTACTGGAATCGTGTAGTGTACTGGCCTTTGTTATTATTGATTACAACCATCCTGATCGCCTGCTGCTGGTGGCTGGCGGGACCGAAAGACAGCTTCTATGGTGTAACGACGCGCAATCTGCATATCGGACCTTATCTCATTATGCTGGCGATCATGTTACCGCTGATTGCGGCGGCATCGACGCAGCCTGATTTCCTGGCCGCTTATCCAAAGCTCCGTGCCGTAGCCGGATCAACGACCGATCTGTTGCCTGCATGGAAAAAAGTTTTGTTTGAGCTCTCGTATGGCAGTGATTTTTTTACCATAGAATTATTCTTCCGCGGTTTCCTGGTGCTGGCATTCGTGCGCTTTGCAGGCAAGGACGCTATCCTGCCAATGGCTTGTTTTTATTGCACCATTCATTTTGGCAAACCGCTGGCAGAATGCATCAGTTCATTCTTTGGAGGGTTATTGCTGGGAATTGTGGTGTATCATACGCGTTCCATTTTCGGCGGATTGGTGGTGCATCTGGGCATTGCGTGGATGATGGAGATCGGCGGGTATTTGGGAAGTCAGCAATGAGTCAATCACTGAATAAGTGAATGGGTCTTTGCCTTAATTACTTTGCGGGAAAAATAACCTCTGTTTCACGCAAAGATGAGTAAGGAGCAAAGTCGCAAAGAAATACTTAAAACCTATAACGGCTGTATTAACCCTACACCTTCTACCTTACACCTTATACCTTCTTAAAAAAAATCTACAGGCCTGTAAGCCGGATTCTGTATCCGCCAGAGGCGGATGGTTATCATTTATCTGTCCCGGTAATTACTCACCGGGATCAATCTGCCTACCCTCTGTCGTACGATCCGCGGAACGGACCGGTTCGGGCGAGCAGCCCTTAACGACAGTATACGTGGCATTTCAGCATGCAAGGTTTACCCGTACCGCATGTTACCACGCTGTACCGTGAGCTCTTACCTCACATTTTCACCCTCATCCGCCTTGCGGCAGACAGTTATTTTCTGTGGCACTTTCTCTTACAACCCGAAGGTTGCAGCCGGCTGTTCACCGGTACACTGCTCTATGCTGTCCAGACTTTCCTTCCTCCCGCGAGCGGGAAGACGATAACCCGGCCTGTAGACCGCAAATATACAAATAAGGCCGCTACTCCTCTATTTGGCACCGCTCTACACGTTTTCCCTACCTTTAATTCAAATCAATTGCTATTTATATGTTACGCTTAGCCACACTCATGTTAGTATCGGCCTTCCTCATCCAGGGGCACCGCCTTCAGGCACAGAGCAATCCCAAACTGGTCACCTCTGTGGAAGGCATTAACGAGTACGAACTCAACAACGGACTGCGCATCCTGCTCATCCCGGATGCCACGCAAAGCAATATCGCCGTCAACATCGTGTACAAAGTTGGATCGCGGCACGAAGGTTATGGTGAAAAAGGCATGGCCCACCTGCTGGAACACATGCTTTTCAAGCAATGCGAAAAGTTTACCGATATCAAAAAGGCCATCGCCGATAAAGGTGCCTGGGCCAACGGCACCACCTGGTACGACCGCACCAACTACTACGAAATTCTTTCCGCGTCCGACGAAAACCTGCGTTGGGCTATCGACATGGAAGCCGACCGTATGGTTAATTCAAAAATTCTTCCCGAAGAATTGCAAAAGGAATTCAGCGTGGTAAGAAACGAATTCGAGATTGGCGAAAACAATCCCGACCGCGTATTGATCGACCGTACCGTTTCGACCATGTACCTCTGGCATAACTATGGCAATTCCACCATCGGCAGCAAAGAAGACATCGAGCGTGTGAAAGCCGAAAACCTGAAAGTATTTTATAAGAAATTTTATCAGCCCGACAATGCGGTACTCGTTATTGCAGGTAAGTTTGATGAAAAGAAAGCACTGGATTATATCCAGCAATATTTCGGACCTATCCCACGTCCCACACGTACACTCTCCAATACTTATACAGTAGAGCCCGTGCAGGATGGCGAACGCGAAGTAAGCCTTCGCCGTAATGGCGATGTGCAGTACCTCGCGCTGGGCTATCATACGCCGTCTACCGCTGATGCCGACTATGTGGCAAACGATGTGTTGCTGGAAATCCTGACCAATGACCCTGCCGGTATTCTTTACAAGAAAATGGTGGATGGCAAACTGGCCACTAAAGTTTTCGGATACAGCCTCACGCTGCATGATCCCGGTTTCACTTATATCCAATGTGAAATACCAAAGGATCGCAACCTCGACAGTGCTAAGCGCATACTGATCCAGACAATGGATGCTGTCGGTAATATGAATATCACCCAGGCCGACCTTGACAACGCGCGCAACTCCCGCATGAAATTTTTCTCCAACACCAGCAACAATACCATCGACCTCTCGATCGTACTCACCGAACTGATCGGTGCGGGCGACTGGCGTTTGTGGTTCTGGAGCCGCGATCAATTGGAAAAACTCTCCCTGCAACAAGTGAAAGATGCGGCGAAAAAATATTATAAACCTTCCAACCGCACGGTGGCGTATTTTATTCCCGAAGCAAAATCCGATCGCACACGCGTGGCTGAAACGCCGGACATTGCCAAACTGCTGGACGGTTACAAGGGTAAGGAAATGGCGGCTAAAAAAGCTGAATTTGAAAACAGCATTGCCAACATTAAAAAGAATACGGAGTACGGTAAACTCGCCAATGGCGCGCAATACGCCCTTCTGGAAAAGCCGGTGAAAGGCGATAAGATCAATGCGGTGCTGGCATTGCAGATCGGCGATGAAAACAGCCTGACCAATAAAAACGAGATCGCCGCGATCACGGCACGCATGCTGAAATACGGCACCAAGACCCGCACCAAAAAACAAATCAACGAAGAACTGGACCGCCTCAAGACCGAAGTAAGCTTCTACAGTTCGCCCGGTCGCGTGTCCGTTGTATTGAATACGGACAAAGCTAATCTCGCCAATGCGCTTGCCCTGCTCGATGATCTATTGCACAATCCGAGTTTCGATGCAGAAGAATTTGAAAAACTCAAAAAAGAGCTGCGTACTGAATACGAAACCAGCAAAAGTGATCCCAACAATCTCGCATTTACCCGCGTAGCGAAGATGCTGACCAAATATCCAAAAGGCCATCCGCTGTATACCTCCGATTCAGATGAAAACATTGCAGCACTGGACAAGATCACACTCGCCGACGTTAAGAAATTCTATGCAGACTTCTACGGGGCGAACAATGCCGTTACCACTTTTGTGGGTGAGATCGATAAAAATCTTGTGAAAGCATTCATGCAGAAAAGCCTTTCCAAATGGAACAGCAAACTGCCTTATAAAGAAATTGAAAGCAAATACTTTGACATAAAAGGTTCTACTGAAAGCATCACGGTTGAAGACAAAACAAACGCCACCATGGCGGGTGGCATCAACCTGAAACTGTCGGAGAAAAGCGCCGATTATCCTGCGGTATACATGGCGAATGAATTGCTGGGTGGTGGTGCATTCCTGTCATCACGCATTCCGCAGCGTCTTCGTGAAAATGAAGGCATGAGCTATGGAGCGGGCAGCTATCTCGATGCGGGCTATAAATCCGAAGCGTCGATCTGGGGACTGTATGCCATGTACAATCCGCTGTACCGTGATCGTCTTGACTCTGCGTTGCACCAGGAGATCGATAAAGCGATCAGCGGTGGATTTACCAGCGATGAACTCAGCAAATCAGTTGATTCCTGGCTGGAGCAAAATAAAACCTCACTCGGCATGAACAACATGCTGGCTTCCATGATCAACCGCTACCTGCGTCAGGGCCGCGACCTGACTGAAGTAACGGCGATGGAAAACAAAGTGAAGGCGCTCGATGTAAAAACAGTCAATGAAGCGCTCCGCAAATACTTCGATAAATCGAAAATGATCATCATCAACTCTGGTGATTTCCGGAAAAAAGGATTCTAAGGATATAAAAATAAGCCCCGCAATTTGCGGGGCTTATTTTTATATCAATGTGAAAATTTGAAAATGTGGAAATGTGAAAAATTGGCAACCTAAGGCCCGTTGCCATCTCAGAGACTACTTATTACTTACTACTTACTACTTACTACTTATAACGCTATCGCCTTCCACATCGCTTCGGCCACCTTCTGATTACCGATATCATTCAAATGAACACCGTCATTGGTGAGAATGCCTTTCTCAAGGTTCTGCGGATTGTTAGATTGATCGTATTGGGTAAAAATGGAACGCAGGTCTACGAGTTGTAATTTTTCGCGCGCGGCAAAATCCCTGATCCACTGGCTGTATTCATTGAGATCTTTATCCTGCGGGTTAGCATTGTCTTTCTTTTCACCGATCACTGCAGGTGTGCATACGATCACTTTTGCTCCTACGCCCCTGATCTTGCGGACCAACGCTTCATAAAACTTTCCGAACTTATCGAAGTCGGTGCCGGTGCCGCGTTTGTCTTTATGCCATACATCGTTTACACCGATATAGATCAGCACGATGTCTGGTTTTTTGTCGAGTACATCTTCTTCGAGCCGCAGGTATAAATCATACACCTTATTGCCACTCACACCGACGCCTATCCAGTCAAAATCCTGACCGCGACCAGCCTTTTGCGCCAGCGTATCGATACGCGGAATATAACCACCGGGGCGTATGCCGGCCTGCGTAATGGAATCACCAAAGAAGATTACTTTTTTCTTTTTAGCAGGCACCATGAAAGCGAGCATGGGGATGAGGAGAAGAAAGAGATATTTTTTCATATGTGTGATTTAGCGTGAATGGTGAATCGTCAATGGTGAATCGTGAATCGTGAATGGGATCCTTGGTTCGTGTTTTCACGAACCAACAGAAAAGTTTTCTAAATCCTCAGCCGACTTCAAGTGTACGTCAACGGTTGCTTCACTCCACATCCACCTGCTTTTTCACCAACGCTCCTTCCCGTGCTTCGGGCAGGAAGCGGCGTTCGCGAATGAGGTAGCCATTTCCTTTTTCACAAAAATGAACCTTCAGGTTCTCCACACTGATCGGGTTGCCATCGGGAATATCGGCTATATTGGAATGCAATATTTCGTGGCCGTCGATGATGATAACGAGACCGCTGCCGATCGCTTCCATTTTATTGCCTTCCGTAATAAGCATGCCGGTGTCTTCACCCAACCCCACGCCGATGCAACCGGGATTGGCGGCCACGGCCTGCGTCAACCGCACAAAACGGCCGCGTTTTTCAAAATGGGAGTCGATGATGAGGGTGGACACGAATCCAAGGCCTGTAGTGATCTTTACTTCGCCTTTGAGATGTGCACGGGCGGCATTGCCTTCATAGATCATGGTATTGCTCATGGCCATGGCACCGGCGCTCGTACCCGCGATCAGGAAATTTTCTTCCAGGTACCGGCGCTTCATGATATGCAGGAATTCTGTGCCCCCATCGGTAGCACTCAGGCGAAGCTGGTTGCCACCGCTGAACATAACCGCATTGCATTCCTGTATGCGTCTCAGAAAATCGGGATTGGAGGTGTCCTGCCTGTTGCGAATGTGCATCACACCGATATTGGTGCAGCCAATCCGGCCAAAAGCATCCATATAATTCTCGCCTACTTCATAAGGAATAGTGGAGGCCGTGGTGATCACTTCGATCCGGGCATTGACGCCTCCCGCTTCTTCTACTACACGGCGCAGAATACCAAGTTCAAAAAAATTGAGATTGTTCCGTTGTATATGCCCTGATTCGAGGTCCGTGCCTTTGTCTTCCGCACCGCCAACCGCAATCAGTTTGCCTTTGGGATGATTCATGCAAACAAAAATACAAATTTGAAGATTTGAAAATTTGATAATTTGACAATGAGCGCTGAAGATTTCTCCGGCTGTTTAATTTTCATACTTTCAAATCATCAAATTTTCACATTAGTATCCTTTCGCTTTGCGATCAAATACACCACCACTCCGGCTAATGCAATCAGCGAGCCCCAGAGGGCAAAACGGCCGGTATGATAAAAAAGAAAGGCCCAGATAAGCAGCGAGATGATCACCGGCAAGGGATATAACCACATGCGGAAAGGCAATTTTCTGCTGCCTTCGCGCCGGCGCAACAGCACCACGCCTACTGCCTGCGCCATAAATTGTATCACAATCCGCATGGCGAGGATCGCCGTGATCACATCGGACAGTTTCATGTAAAGACTAAACAGAAATCCCAGCCCGGTAAGTACCAGCAACGATATGTAGGGAAATTGTTTACGCGGATGCAGTTTGGCAAATACCGGAAAAAAGTTGCCATCCACCGCCGCCGCATAAGGTACGCGCGAATAACCCAATACCAGCGCAAATAACGACGACATGGCCACGCAAAGAATGAGTACCGTTACCAGTTTCGCCGCACCCGTACCATACACCTGCTCCATAAAAGAACTGACCAGGTATTTATTGTCCGCCGGTACTGCCGACCAGGGAATGACCGACATCACACTGATGTTCATCAGCAGGTAAAGAATGGCAATGCCAAAAATGGAAATGAAAATACTTCGCGGTATATTCTTTTCAGGACGTGCTATTTCTCCCCCGAGATGACAGACATTATAATAACCGAGATAACTGTACACCGTTTTCAACGAACCTTGTGCCACGGCGTACCAGAAGGCAAAGCGGAAAAAAGGATTGCCTTCCTGCGGCCACAACGGTACGCTGTGTTTGCCGTGAGACAGTCCGCTGTAAATGATCCAGCCCATCGTCGCGATCACCACACAACCCAACACCACCGAAATAACACCGATCGTTTCGATCCTGCGGTAGGTAAGCAACAATACAAATAATACCAGTCCGCCCGACACCATTTTCTGCTGCCAGGGTTCCAGCGGTACGAGATAGGTCAGGTATTGTGCAAAACCGATCGAGGCGGAGGCCATTACAAGCGGAGCCTGGATCATGGTTTGCCAGACGAAGAGGAAGCTCATCAGGCGGCCTCCTTTTTCCCCGAAAGCTATGCGATGAAAATTATAGGTGCCGCCGGCCAACGGGTAACGTGCGCCGAGCTCGCTCCAGGTCATGGCATCCACAAAAGAAGTAAGTGCGCCGAAAATCCAGGCCCAGATAAACAACCCGTCGCCGAACTGTGCTACCACAAAAGGCATCACGATAAAAGGGCCAATGCCTACCATATCGATCATATTGATCGCGGTGGCCTGAAGCAGATTGATCTTGCGGTTAGTTTGAAGCGCCAATTGACAGGGTTGATTATGTAATATAACTGTTTGGGTGGAAAAAAGTTGAACCGTTCTTTCGCCAACCGGAGACGGCGACTGAGGTTTTGCTCAAAAAAACCATTAACTTCCGCTAAAATGAACCGCATATGAGAATATTGGAGATCAAAGTAATGAGAGGCCCCAATTACTGGAGCGTGCGCCGCCCCAAACTGATCCAGATGAAGCTGGATCTGGAAGAAATGGAAACGCGTCCCACCAACCAGATACAGGGATTTCGCGAGCGGCTGGAACAACTGCTTCCCAGTCTTTACGAACATCGCTGCAGTGAAGGCGTTCCGGGCGGTTTTTTTTCCCGCGTTGACGAAGGCACCTGGATGGGCCACGTGATCGAACACATTGCTTTGGAAATTCAGACACTGGCCGGCATGGACTGTGGTTTTGGCCGCACACGCGGCACCGGCGAACGGGAAGGCGTATACTATGTAGTGTTTGATTATATGGAAGAAGATGCGGGCGTATATGCGGCAAAAGCCGCCTTCCGCATAGCTGAAGCACTGATCAACGATCAACCTTACGATCTCGAAGAAGACATACAGCGCATGCGCGAGATCCGCGAAGACACACGCCTCGGCCCTTCCACAGGTTGCATCGTGGAAGAAGCAGCCAAGCGCGGTATTCCCTATATCCGCTTGAATAAACAAAGCCTGGTACAACTCGGATACGGCGTACACCAGAAACGCATCCGCGCAACCATTGCCTCCACTACCAGCAACATTGCCGTGGACATCGCCTGCGACAAGGAAGAAACAAAATCATTACTCGAAGCGGCGGAAATTCCCGTACCACGCGGCACTGTTATCCGTACTGAAGAAGGATTGAAAGAAGCCATAGACAAATACGGTTATCCGCTTGTGATCAAACCGATAGACGGCAATCACGGAAAAGGCAACACTACCAATATCACTACCTGGGAACAGGCACTCACCGCATTGGAGGCGGCCAAACAATACAGCCGCAGCGTGATCGTTGAGCGCTTCATCACCGGTGTAGACTTCCGTTGCCTGGTAATCAATTACAAATTTGTCTGCGCTGCACTCCGCACTCCTGCGGCCGTAACCGGCGATGGCGAACACAATATCCAGTGGCTGATCGATGAAACCAACAAAGACCCGCGCCGCGGATACGGACACGAGAAAGTACTCACCCAGATAACCACCGACCAGTTCACGCAGAAAATGCTCGACGACAAAGGTTATACGTTGGAAACAATACCCGCCAAAGGCGAACAGGTATTGCTCAAACCAACGGCCAACCTCTCAACCGGCGGGACATCGACAGATGTAACCGATGAAGTGCATCCTGCAAATATTTTTATGTGCGAACGCATCGCACGTATAATCGGATTAGACATCTGCGGTATCGACATCATGGCATGCGATCTGCGCACACCGGTATCGGAAAATGGCGGCGCGATCCTGGAAGTAAATGCTGCTCCCGGTTTCCGTATGCACATCGAGCCGGCAGAAGGGCTGGCACGCAACGTGGCAGAACCGGTGGTAGATATGTTATTCCCCCGCGGCAGCGCCGGTCGTATTCCGATCATTGCCGTAACGGGTACGAATGGCAAAACAACCACCACACGGTTAACTGCGCATATTGCCAAAAGCGCCAATAAGAAAACAGGGTATACAACATCCGACGGTGTATACATCCAGAACCAACTGATGATGAAAGGTGATTGCACCGGTCCCATCTCTTCTGCGTTTGTATTAAAAGATCCGACGGTTGATTTTGCCGTGCTGGAATGTGCAAGAGGGGGTTTATTAAAAGCCGGTCTTGCATTTCAGCACTGCGATGTGGCAATCGTAACGAATGTGGCGGCAGATCATATGGGCCTTGGCGGTATCAATACGCTCGATCAAATGGCGAAAGTAAAAGCGGTGGTACCCGAAACCGTGTTTCCGCATGGCTATGCCGTATTGAATGCCGACGACGATCTGGTCTATGCGATGCGCGAAGGGCTGAAATGCAACATTGCGCTGTTCAGTATGGACGAAAACAATCCGCGTATCAAACGTCATTGCCAGAAAGGCGGACTGGCTGCAGTGTTTGAAAATGGATACATCAGTATCATGAAGGGCACCTGGAAGATCCGCGTGATGCCCGTGAAAGACGTACCGCTGACCTACGAAGGAAAAGCAACACATAATATTGCCAACTGTCTTCCTGCGGTACTGGCCACTTACCTGTTCCGCGATATTACGATCGAAGACATCCGGTCTGCGTTGAGTTCATTCATTCCTTCATCGCTGCAGACTCCGGGGCGGCTGAACTTCTTCCAGTTCCGCCAGTTTACCATGCTGGCCGATTTTGCCCACAATCCGCACGGGCTTCGTTTGCTTTGCGACTTTGTAGCCAAGCTCGAATATCCCTATCGCGTGGGCGTGATCAGCGGCACCGGCGACCGTCGCGATGAGGACATCCGCGAATTAGGAGAAATATCAGCGCAGTATTTTGATGAGATCATTATCCGTTGCGATAAAAACTTACGGGGCCGCACAGCGGATGAGATCATTGGTTTATTGAAAGAAGGAGTCGACAAAGTAAACCCTGAATTGCCGACGCGTGTAATAGCAAATGAGAATGAAGCACTGGAATATATTTATGCCAACCCTCATCCCGGCGCCTTGTACACCATTATGTGCGATGTGGTGGCAGGTGCATTGGATAAAATCCGTGAACTGAAGGAACGGGAGGAAAATGAGCCGGCGCGGGAGTTGAGTAGTAAGTAATAAGTAATAAGTTAAACAGCCGCCGTGGTTCGGTCCCTTCGGGAACCTCATAGGCCGAACCACGGCTTTTTAAGGAAACTACTGAAAGACGCAAAGTCTTTAACTTTGCGATTTTTACCGACGAAAAAAGCCGCTATTAAGCGGCTTTTAACTTCCTGTTGACCCATAAGGATTCGAACCTTAAATGACTGAACCAAAATCAGTAGTGTTACCATTACACCATGGGTCAATCCGGTACCCGGTTTTGCAATCGGGGATGCAAAAATAGGGATTGTGCTTTTTTCGACCAAAGTTTTTTCAAAAAAAAATCTCTGTCACTTTGTAAACAAGGCGATAAAAGGCAGAGGACATAAAGCGTAGGACCTGAGGTCTTTAGTCGTTCCGCCGTGGTTCGTGTGTACACGAACCACGGCGGCCGTCTACCTTAACACTTATTACTTACTGCTTATCACTTTCCATCCCCCAGATGTGGTATTGCCCAAACCCGTCCACTCACCTACTTTTGTTCCAACCATAAACCTGAAACCTCACATGAAACACATCTTACTCGCGCTGCTGACGGCTGTGGCCTGTTCTGCCCTCCACGCGCAAAAATGTTCCGGTTATTATTATCTCAACGCCGGCGAAGTGGAAATGACCAACTATGATGGGCGCGGAAAAGAAAGCGGCAAGGTCGTGTACAAGATCAGCGACGTAAAAACCAGCGGCGGCACCACCAGTGCCAGTTTCGAAACCATCGTTACGGATAAACGCGGGCGCCAGCATTCGCAGGGAAAAGGCGTTTATAAATGCAACGGCAGCACTTTATTCGTTGACGCACGCATTGCCATGAGCGATCAGAATGAGGCTTACAAAGACATGGACGTTAAAATGACGGAAGCTTTCATTGAATACCCCGCACAGTTCAGCGAAGGGCTGCTGCTAAAAGACGCCAATTTCAAAATGAGCATTTTTGATAAAAAAGGTGATCTTTTCTCCACCGTCACTTACGACATGACCAACCGAAAGGTCAAAGGCCAGGAAACCATCACCACTGCCGCCGGCGCCTGGGAATGCTGGAAAATCGGTTACGACTGTAAAATCCGTTCTGAAGTGGCGGGTATCGGCATTCCTGTTACTTTCCGTGTTACCGAATGGTTTGCATCCGGCGTGGGCGTGATCAAATCAGAATCATCAAAAGGTGCGAAAACCGTGGGATCGTCGTTGATTACAGCGATCAGGAAGTAATTGAATGTTGAATTGTCAATCGCCTTTGCGCCTTAATTTCTTTGCAGCTTTGCGTGAAAAGCAAGGCCGGATTCACGCAGAGACGCGTAAGAAGCAAAGGCGCAAAAAATTACTATCACCTAATGCCCATTGCCTAACACCTTCTCCAGGCTCTCCTTCCAATCAGGGATCATCAATCCAAATACCCGGCTGATCTTTGTTTTATCCAGGACCGAATACGCAGGACGCTTTGCCGGTGTGGGAAATTGTTGGGTGGTAATAGGCTCAATGCGGCAGTTGAGACCTGATATACGTTGTATTTCTCTGGCAAAACCAAACCAGGTTGTTTCGCCTGCATTGCTGTAGTGATAAATGCCGGGATGCCATTTACCGGCGGTAAGGATGCCAAGCATAACCTGCGCGAGGTCCATGGCAGAGGTGGGCGTACCGCGCTGATCGTCCACCACGGAGATCTTATCCTTCTCCTTCATCAACCGCAGCATGGTATTCAGAAAATTGCGTCCCTCGCGCGCGTAAACCCAGGATGTGCGGATGATAACAGCATCCGGGTTTTCCGACAGGAGGTATTGCTCTCCTTTCAGTTTGGATACTCCATAAGCATTGACCGGGGATACGCGATCGCCTTCGCGATAGGGAGTGGTGCCGTTTCCATCAAATACATAATCCGTGGAAATATGTATCAGTTTACAATTATTATCACGTGCGTAAACGCCCAGTGCTCTTACCGCTGCCACATTTACCTGGTAAAGCTTTTCCCGCTCACCCGCTTCTTCAGCTTTGTCTACGGCCGTATACGCCGCACAGTTGATGATGGCGTCAGGTTTAAATGCCTGAAGGAAAGATTGCATTTTTTCCGGCTGATCAAGCGGCATTTCTTCGCGATCACTTCCGTGCAGCGATAGTTGCGGATATCTGGCAGCAAGCGCCAGTATACACTTCCCCAACTGACCTCCTGCTCCTGTTACCAGCACTCTTTGCATGATTCAACTTAGTTTTCAAAAACGAAGTTAGTAACTGCGTCTGCAAACAACGGAAGGGACGCATCGCGACCCGACACTTTCTGTATTTCTTCCGGTACGCCCCAATCGATTCCCAGTGCGGGATCATTATATAAAATACCCGCTTCGCTTTCTTTATTGTAGAATTGATTGCATTTGTACAATATTTCCGCCGTTTCGCTGAGCACGGAAAATCCATGCGCAAACCCGGCGGGCACGTACAATTGCTTTTTATTGTCGGCTGATAGTTCTATGGAAAAATGACGGCCGAATGTCCTGGATTTTTTCCGCACATCCACCACTACATCCAGTATGCGGCCGTGCAACACACGCACCAGTTTCGCCTGTGCATAAGGATTTAGCTGGTAATGCAACCCGCGGACAACACCATAGGATGATTGCGATTGATTGTCCTGTACAAACCGGCAATCGGCCATTTCTTCCGCAAACACCTTTTCATTGAATGCTTCGAAAAAGTAGCCACGGTCATCATGAAACACCTTGGGTGTAAAAACTAACAGTCCCGGAAAATCAGTGATCTGAAACGACATAGTATATTTATAAACTCCAATATTTGCGGCTGTTGATTTTGCCGCGATAAATTCCTTTCAAGTCTGCGATCAGTGCATGTGCACGCGTGATGCCGGTGAAATAGGCGTCATCCAGTAAACGATAATCGTCATGCGGCACTGTTACGATCACCGCATCATAGTCATCGCCCGTTTCAGTCGAAAGACTGAAGCCATATTCATGCTGCAATTCTTCCGAATCCGCATACGGGTCTTCCACATCCACATTAATGGAGAATGCCTGCAATCCGCGTACCACATCGGCTACTTTTGAATTGCGTACATCGCTTACATTTTCCTTAAACGTAGCTCCTTTTACGAGTACACGTGCCGAACGTACATCGCCGGTATGCTTTATAATATGTTGCACCACTTTCTCGGCCACGTATTTAGCCATGTTATCATTGATGGTACGTCCTGCAAGAATCACCTGCGACTTATAACCGATCTCGTTGGCTTTGTGTGTGAGATAATACGGATCCACACCAATGCAGTGGCCACCTACAAGCCCCGGCTGAAACTTCAGAAAGTTCCATTTGGTGCCAGCAGCTTCCAGCACTTCATACGTGTTGATGTTCATTTTATCAAAAATGATAGACAGTTCGTTCATCAGCGCGATATTGAGATCGCGTTGCGTGTTTTCAATAATCTTGGCAGCTTCAGCTACCTTGATCGTCGATGCTCTGTGAACCCCCGCCGTTACCACCAGTTCATATACTTTCGCGATCGTATCCAGCGATTCGGCATCACAACCGGAAACGACTTTTACGATCGATGCAAGGGTGTGATGTTTATCGCCCGGGTTGATACGCTCGGGTGAATACCCTATTTTAAAGTCTTCCTTATGCTTAAGGCCGGATAATTTTTCAATGATCGGAAGGCAGTCTTCCTCAGTGCAACCAGGATATACGGTTGATTCAAATACGACATAGTCTCCTTTTTTGATCACCTTGCCGATGGTTTCAGATGCACGTTGTACCGGCACCAGATCGGGCACGTTGTGTTCGTCTACAGGTGTTGGAACAGCTACGATATAGAATGTTGCTTCTTTCAGCACCTCCAGCGAATCGGTGAAGGTAATATCGCAACCTTCAAATGCTTCTTTGGGTAATTCATTACTCGGATCAATCCCCTGCTTCATCATCTCTACACGTTTGGGATTGATATCAAAGCCTATCACAGACAGTTTGCGTGCAAATTCCAGCGCAATGGGCAGTCCAACATACCCAAGGCCGATCACAGCCAGTTTGTTTTGTTTATTGATCAGGTCGATATAACTCATCTTGTTTAGTTGAAAACTTTAGGCTGAAGATACAGTGCTTCAGCGGGTAGACTTTTAAAATAATTATAGGTGATCCGGACGCCTTCTTTTCTGTCAATCTTTGGTTCCCACCCGAGCAGTTGTTTTGCTTTGTTGATATCCGGCTGGCGTTGCTTCGGATCGTCGACAGGCAGCGGTTTGAATACGATTTCGGATCTCTCACCGGATAGTTGTCGTATCTCTTTGGCAAAATCGAGCAGCGATATTTCATCGGGGTTGCCGATATTCACGGGCATGGCATAATCGGAATGCAGCAACCGGTAAATCCCTTCCACCAGGTCATCTACAAAACAGAAACTACGTGTTTGCGAGCCATCGCCGAATACGGTGATGTTTTCGCCACGCAGCACCTGACCGACAAACGCAGGCATTACACGTCCGTCATTCAGCCGCATCCGCGGACCATAGGTATTGAAGATTCGCGCGATGCGCGTTGCCACACCATGAAAATTATGATACGCCATAGTGATCGACTCCATGTATCTTTTGGCTTCGTCATACACACCTCTTGGGCCTACGGGATTTACATTTCCCCAGTATTCTTCGGTTTGCGGATGCACAAGCGGATCGCCATATACTTCACTGCTTGACGCCACCAGCATACGTGCTTTTTTAGCTTTGGCCAATCCCAGGCAGTTCATGGTCCCCATCGCTCCAACCTTGAGGGTCTGGATCGGAATTTTTACATAATCGATAGGGCTTGCCGGCGAAGCGAAATGCAGGATATAATCCAGTTCGCCGGAGATATGAATAAACTTGGATACGTCGTGGTGATGAAACTCGAAATGCTCCAATTGAAAAAGATGCTCAATATTCTGCAGGTTGCCGGTGATGAGGTTGTCGATGCCAATAACATGACACCCTTCACGGATGAAACGGTCACAAAGATGTGATCCGAGAAATCCGGCAGCTCCTGTAATAAGCACCCTTTTCTTTTGTGCCATAGCTTTATTTTACAGCGGGCCGTCCGATACTGAAATAAGAGAATCCTTTCTCGGCGAGTTTTTTTACATCAAAAAGATTTCGTCCGTCAAAAATCACTGGTTGTTTGAGCGCCGCCTTGATGCGGTCGAAGTCCGGCGTGCGGAATTCATTCCATTCCGTTGCGATCAACAAACCATCGGCTTGTTCCAACGCTTCATACGGGCTGGCCGCATACTGCACCTTATCTCCCAGCAGACGTTTTACATTGATCATGGCTTCGGGATCGTATACTGTTACCGATGCACCTTCCGCCTGCAACGCTTCGATCATGCTCAGTGCCGGTGCTTCGCGGATATCGTCGGTATTGGGTTTAAAAGCAAGTCCCCACAGTGCAAAGGTTTTTCCTTTCAGATCACCTTTATAATATTCCCTGATTGCCGGCATGAGGTGCAGCTTCTGCGCTTTGTTTACATCCATTACCGCATTCAGGATGCGGAAATCATACGACAGATCACGGGAGGATTTTACCAGCGCCTGTACATCTTTCGGGAAACAGCTTCCGCCGTATCCGATACCTGGAAACAGGAAGCGCTTACCAATGCGATCATCGGCTCCCATACCAATACGTACCATGTCCACGTCGGCATCCATCTTTTCGCACAACCGCGCGATCTCATTCATGAAAGAGATCTTGGTGGCGAGAAAGGAATTAGCGGCATATTTTGTCAACTCGGCCGAACGTTCATCCATAAAAATAACCGGGTTGCCCTGGCGAACGAACGGCGCATATATTTCTCCCATTACCTTGCGGGCTCTTTCGGATGTAGTGCCTATTACCACGCGATCGGGCTTCATGAAGTCATCGACGGCCACACCTTCCCGCAGGAATTCGGGGTTGCTTACCACATCGAATTCTCCTTTATAGTGCTTCGCAATTTCTTCACGCACGAGATCGGCCGTACCTACTGGTACGGTACTTTTATCAACGATCACTTTGTATTCGGTCAGCAACTGGCCAAGTTGCCTGGCCACGCCTATTATATAACGCAGATCGGCTGACCCGTCTTCATCCGGAGGTGTTGGTAAAGCCAGGAAGATGATTTCAGCACCCTGAATACCTTCTTCCAGTGCTGTGGTAAAACGAAGTCTGCCTTCGCGCACGTTGCGGAGGAATAATTTTTCGAGACCGGGTTCGTATATCGTGATCTGTCCGGCAGACAGCTTTTGTACTTTTTCCTGATCGATATCGATACAGGTTACGTCATTGCCTGCTTCTGAAAAGCAGGTACCTGACACAAGCCCTACATAGCCGGTACCGACTACAGCAATTTTCATGAATTAGTTATTTAAAAATTTAAGGACATGTGAAGTGATATAGTCCAGTTGCTCGCCATCCATTTCCGTATGAACGGGCAAAGAGATCACGCGCTCGGTGAGCCAGTCCGTCACCGGCAATTCCGTTGCCGCCACATCAAAATGTTCGAACATTTTCTGGCGGTGTCCGGGCACAGGGTAATAGATCATCGAAGGAATATTGGCGGCGGCCAGGTGTTGCTGCAGCGCATCGCGGCTTGGGCCGTCAAGTACCATGGTGTATTGATGAAATACATGCGTGGACCACGGTGCCCTGTACGGGGTGATCACACCGGGTATGCCGGCGAATGAGTTATCGTAACGGTCAGCCACCGCCTTGCGGGCCTGGTTATAATCGGTCAGGTTGCGCAGTTTGATGTTCAGGATTGCTGCCTGGATCGAATCCAGCCGGCTGTTACAACCGACGATATCGTGATAATACCGGCGGCTTTGACCGTGATTGGCTACAGAACGCAGTTTAACGGCCAGGTCATCGTCGTTGGTAAAAATGGCACCGCCGTCGCCGAAAGCACCGAGATTTTTGGAAGGATAAAATGAAGTAGCCGCCACATGACCGATGCTGCCGGCTTTCTTTACAGTGCCATCACTGAATGTATATTCCGCACCAATTGCCTGCGCATTGTCTTCAATCACAAACAGGTTGTGCCTGCGCGCAATCGCCATGATCTGTTCCATCGGCGCCACCTGACCATACAGGTGAACCGGTACAATAGCTTTGGTGCGTGGCGTAATAGCTTTTTCCAACTGCAAAGGATCCATGCAATAGGTCTGCTTGTCTACCTCTACAAAAACCGGCTTAAGTTGCAAAAGCGCAATAACCTCCGTAGTAGCGATGAACGTAAAAGAGGGAGTGATTACTTCGTCACCGGGTTGAAGCCCGAGTGCCATCATGGCAATCTGGAGGGCATCGGTGCCGTTGGCACAGGGAATGGTATGTTTAACACCAAGAAATGAAGAAAGGTTATCCGCAAACTCCTGTACGTCTTTACCGTTGATAAAGGCGCTGCTGTCCATCACCCGCAATACTGCCTCGTCTACTTCCTGTTTGATTTTATGATACTGGGATTTTGTATCAACCATCTGAATGGGGCGCATAATAGGTTGCTCCATGTTTTAGCCGGTCCGCGCTGCAATACACTCTCCTCCCGGCGCATAAAGTGGCGCAAAAATAGTAAAATAAATACAGGTAAAGGCGGGCCGGTACCGTTCATTAAGGCTTCTTATTCAGGAAATTTGACAACAAAAGCCGCCGGACCATTACTTTTGTCAAACGCTATAAATCAACCGGCTTGGGTATTATTTTTTATCAGTTGTTCCTCTGGCTGTTCGCTGCGGGGGTGAGAGTGGCCTCTCTTTTCAATACAAAGGCCCGTCTTTGGGTCCGCGGACGGAAAGACCTCCTGCAAAAAATCCGCGAATCCTGCGCCGGCTATTCCGGCCCCGGGACCATCTGGATGCACTGCGCCTCGCTGGGCGAATTTGAACAGGGCCGTCCCGTGCTGGAGCAATTACGCATCGCACATCCGGGCTACCGGCTGGTGCTCACCTTTTTCTCTCCCTCCGGGTATGAAGTCCGGAAGAATTACACAGGTGCCGACCATGTTTTTTATCTCCCGGCCGACAGTCCGGCTCATGCCCGTGCGCTGCTGGATAGCATCAATCCTTCGCTGGTCATTTTTGTAAAATATGAGTTCTGGTATTATTACCTGGGCCAGATCGCGAAGCGCAGGATTCCGCTACTGCTGATCTCGGCCATTTTCCGGCCGGGTCAACCATTTTTCAACTGGTGGGGCGGCCTGCACCGGCGTATGCTGCAATGTTTTACGCACCTGTTTGTACAAGATGCCGCGTCTGCAGAGCTGCTGAAAAATATTGTTCCCGCAGACCGGATCAGTGTGGCGGGAGATACACGGTTCGACCGGGTGGCGGCCATTGCGGCAGATGCCGCTCCGGTACCGGTCGTCGCGGCTTTCTGTGGCGAAAGTCCTGTACTGGTGGCTGGCAGTACCTGGCCTGAAGACGAGCAACATCTGCAAACAGCGCTGCAGCAACATCCACAGCTAAAATACGTAATCGCGCCGCACGAGATCGGCGCGGCACATATCGAACAGGTACTGCAGCTCTTTCCCGGGGCCGTGCGTTATTCCGTTGCGGAAAAAGAAGGTGTTCCTGCCAATGCGCGCGTAATGATCATCGATAATATAGGTATGTTGTCGCGTCTTTATCAATATGGTCGTTATGCTTATATCGGCGGTGGATTTGGTAAAGGCATCCATAATATCCTGGAAGCGGCTGTATACGGCATCCCTGTTTTCTACGGGCCCGCCTTTGAAAAGTTCCGTGAAGCACGCGAATTGCGGGATACGGGCGCGGGCATTCCTTTAGCCAACGGAACAGCCTTGAGTGAGCAACTCGATATACTGGAGAGCAATACTGCGCTGTATGCACAACTCTGTCACAAAGCAGGCACCTATGTAAGGGAAAATAAAGGAGCAACAGGCATGATCCTGTCTTTCATTCAGGCAAAACGTCTTTTAACCAACTGATCGAATACAGCTACTACCTCGCTGTCGATATCCCATCCCAGTTTTACTTTCAGTTCCCGCGAGATCCAGTACTCGGCTTCGGGATAAATATTGAAGTTATTGATGGTTTTGATGCTGCGTTCGTACATCACTTCATCGCCGCGGAACAATTCATTAATGAACCGGAAGCGGTCGTTGATGCCGATGGCTTTGCGCAGGTCTTTGATGGGTGAACCTTGCAAACGTTGTTGCAGTTCATCGCCGCTTTGTCTCAGGCGGTCGTTGAGGGATCCGTCGTTGGCGGCTGTTGCAGCCGGACGCTCGGGTTGTGCCGGTGTTTGTACCTGTTGGGAAAGTGTAGGAATTTCGGTCAGCGGATCGAAGCCGGGCGGTTTAGGGGCGGTAGTGCTTTTGGGCGCAGGTGCCACAGGAGGTTGTTCCGGCTCGGGTTCTTCTTCAGCAGTATTATCTTCTTCTAAGGTGAAATAGATTTTTTCTTCAGGTTCGGGCTGTGGCACAGGTTCCGGCTCAGGTTGCCATTCGGGCTGAGGCGGAGGTTTGAGCTGATGTACCGGTTGAGGAGCAGGGGTTGGTTGAGGTTTGGGCTCAGGGGCGGCTTCTACCGGAACGGCCGCCGGCTTGGGCGGTGCTGCGGGCTGTTCCTGTATCACCGGCTGTTGTTGTACTGCCGGTTGCTCCTGCGGACGCGGAGCATATTTATCATAATTCGAAGGAAAAACAGTTGAGTTAGGTACGACTACGGATACTTTCGAAGTACCCAGATTTTTATTGTTGCCGATGAGTTGTATCAACTCCTGTTGAAGAAGTTGAACAGTCACCAATAACTGCCGTGGGTCTGCCTGACGATCTGCTTGTTCTTTTAATTTATTAACCAGGTTCTCTATTCGCTCCATTATGCTACTTTTGGCAAGTTTTAAAAGTTGCTTAAAATTACAAACACTTTGCCAATATAAAGGCGAAGCAGATGGAAATTAAAAATCTTAACAATGTTTATTGAGCCCAATATCAGGGGTGAGCGAAGAGGGTGGATCGAGGTAATTTGCGGATCTATGTTCAGTGGTAAAACCGAAGAGCTGATCCGTCGTCTCAAACGTGTGCATATTGCCAACCTTAAAGTAGAGATCTTCAAACCCGCTATTGACACGCGTTACGACGAAACGAACATTGTTTCTCACGACACGAATGCGATAATGTCCACGCCGATCGATAATTCGCAGAAGATATTGTTGATGGCGCAGGATGTGGATGTAATAGGCATAGATGAAGCACAATTTTTTGATGAAGAATTGCCGAATGTTTGCGACGAGCTGGCTTATCGCGGCATCCGTGTGATCGTGGCAGGTCTGGATATGGATTATCTGGGTAAGCCCTTCGGGCAAATGCCGTTCATTATGGCAAAAGCTGATTATGTGACCAAGTTGCATGCGATCTGCGTGAAGTGCGGGCATATTGCCAACTATTCGTACCGCAAAATTCCCAATGAAGACCAGGTGATGCTGGGTGCGACGGATGTGTATGAGCCGAGATGCAGGAACTGCTATAATGAGAGTGAATCGTGAATGGTGAATAGTCAATGGTGAATCGTGAATCGTCAATCGTGAATCGTCAATCGTGAATCGTCAATCGTGAATCGTGAATCGTGAATGCCTTGGTTCGTGTTTACACGAACCAAGGTTGTTGGACGACCGTACATTTTCTGTCTTACAGGCTCTGTTCTACTTAAAACTTATAACTTAATACTTACAACTCATAACTTCCCTCCGCCATATATGGACCCTTTTCCGCAAGGACCTCCTGCTCGAAGTGCGGCAGCAATATAGCTTCTATGGTATACTATTGTATATCGGCGCTACCATTTTCGTGCTGTTCCTGGCTATCCAGGAGCCGGAAGGCAAAGTGTGGAACGGGTTATTCTGGACCATCCAGTTATTTGTTTGTATCAATGCGGTGGCCAAAAGCTTTTTGCAGGAAAGCCGGCAGCGGATGCTTTATTTCTATTCCATTGCCTCACCGGCTGACTTTGTATTGGCCAAACTGTTGTTCAATGCCCTGCTGATGCTGGCCATGAGCCTCACGGCCCTGCTGCTGTTCCGGCTTTTTCTCGGCAACCCGATCGAACGGGTATGGGCATTTACCGGACTGGTATTGCTGGGCGGGCTGAGCCTGAGCCTGGTATTCACTTTCCTGGCAGCCATAGCGGCCAAGGCCCAGCAAAATGCCGCAATCATGGCTATCCTCGGTTTCCCCCTCATCGTGCCCCAATTGCTGGTGCTCATGAAGTTGTCCAACGCCGCTTTCAATCCTATCTTAACCATGCATACCTCCCACGTGCTGCTGCTGCTGGCGCTGGATGCCATGATCATATTACTGGCCGTTATCCTCTTTCCGTTTCTCTGGAAAGACTGAACCGTCTGTTAAAGCCGGAACTTTTCTTTCTTAAAACGGAAAATTTGCGGTGTATTAGCGGTCCCCACCTTAATTTTGCACCACTTTCATAATTACCACCTAATTCAGAATATGGCAACTGCAAAAAATAAAAAGAACCGGTACTGGTGGAAAGTACTTTGTGTGGTGCTGCTGGTGTATGCCGTTGCAGGTGGATTGCTGGTGAAGATCCCCGACCTGCCGGCACTGGAAGAAACAAGCCGCAATCTTTTTTATCACGTAGCCATGTGGATGGCCATGATGACGCTCTTCACCGTTTCGGTGGTGAACTCCATCCGCTATCTGCGTACGTTCAACCTTAAATATGATATCTACGCCAAGCAATATGCCAACGTGGGTATCCTTTTCGGCCTGCTGGGTTATGGCACCGGAGCTATCTGGATGAGCTATACCTGGGCCGATCCCAACAACCCTACTTTCGATTCATTTGAATCAGTAGCGCGTGAACCCAAACTGATCGGTGCCGCCACTGCCCTGCTCATCTATGCTGCTTATCTCGTATTGCGTGACTCGATCACGGATATGGATAAAAGAGCACGTACCGCCGCCGTATACAACATCTTTGCCTTCGCCATGCTGTTTCCCACTATCTGGATCGTGCCGCGGCTGCTTCCCAGCCTCCACCCCGGACAAGACGGAAACCCGGCGATGAATTTCAAAGATGTAAGTTCGGATATGAGAAAAGTGCAATTGCCCGCTTATATCGGCTGGACGCTGCTCGGCGTATGGATCACTACGCTGAAGATCCGCTACAATTTGCTGAAAGAAAAAAACATGCTGTCATGAAAAGTCTTCGTTATCTCCTGCTGTTCGTATCAATGATTATTACTATGGCAGTGCAGGCCCAGAATGGCCCGAATGAAAGCCTGATGCGCAGCAGTGGCCGGATCTACGTTGTCATTGCCGTACTCCTGACCATACTCGCCGGACTGATCCTATATATCATAGGAATCGACAGACGTTTGTCGCGTCTCGAAAAAGAGAACGCAACGGAAAAAGCTTAAACAAATTATAACGACCGGTTGTAATTACTTCCATTAATTTTGCTCATTGCTTGCATTAGAAAAATAAATTTAAAACCATGTCAGAGCACTACAGTTTTTTTGGGGCCGTAGAAAAAAGTTTCGATAAGGCCGCAAAATTCACCAAATGGGATCCGGGTATTCTTGAACAAATCAAAGCCTGTAACGCAGTATACCGTATGCGTTTCCCGATCAAAAAAGACAACGGTAGCATCGAGGTAATTGAAGCTTACCGCGTTCAACACTCGCATCATAAAACGCCCTGTAAAGGTGGTATCCGTTTCGCTGCCGAGGTTAACCAGGACGAAGTAATGGCCCTGGCTGCCCTCATGACCTACAAATGTGCGATCGTAAACGTACCTTTTGGTGGTGGCAAAGGCGGTATCAAGATCGATCCCCGCAAGTACTCTGCCTACGAACTCGAAAAGATCACCCGTCGTTATACATCTGAACTGATCAAGAAAAAATTCATCGGACCCGGCACCGACGTCCCCGCTCCCGACTACGGAACAGGCGAACGCGAAATGGGCTGGATCCTCGATACCTATACTGCCATGAACCCCGGAGAGATCGATGCTGCCGGTTGCGTAACCGGTAAGCCCGTATCGCAAGGTGGTGTGCGCGGCCGCCGCGAAGCTACCGGCCTTGGTGTGTTCTTCGGCCTGCGTGAAGTTTGTAACATCCCCGATGTGATGGAAAAACTCGCACTGCCCGTTGGCGTGGAAGGCAAGCGCGTAGTAGTACAGGGCCTGGGTAACGTAGGTTATCATAGCGCCAAATTCTTCCAGAATGCCGGCGCGAAAGTGATCGGCCTGGCTGAATTCGAAGGATCTATTTACAACGAAGAAGGACTTGATATCGATGCTGTGTTCACACACCGCAAGACCACCGGTTCTATCCTGAATTTCCCCGGTGCCAAAAACCTCGAGACCAATACCGCTGCACTGGAACTGGATTGCGACATCCTGATCCCTGCCGCACTGGAGAACGTGATCAATGGCGAAAATGCTCCACGCGTTAAAGCCAAGATCATCGGCGAAGCTGCTAACGGCCCGCTGACTCCTGAAGCGGATGAAATCTTCGCGAAAAAAGGAATACTGGTTGTACCCGACATGTACCTCAATGCAGGCGGTGTAACCGTATCTTATTTTGAATGGCTGAAAAACCTGAGCCACGTTCGTTATGGCCGTATGGAAAAGCGTTTCAATGAAAACATGAACACGCATATCCTGAACCAGATCGAAAGTCTCACCGGTAAAAAAGTATCTGATAAAGAGAAGGGCTATATTCAGCACGGTGCAGATGAAGTTGACCTTGTATACAGCGGTCTGGAAGAAACCATGATCACTGCTACACATGAGATCATGAATGAATGGAAAGCCAATCCCGCTATTCCGGACATGCGCACAGCAGCCTATGTAGTTGCCGTAAACAAGGTAGCGACCAGCTATGCAGAGCTCGGCATCTTCCCTTAATTCAAAAGGAATCCATAAAAAAAAGCGTACGAATCGTACGCTTTTTTTTATGCAATAAGTCAATAAGTGAATAGGTGAATATATTTACGGCAGTTGGCTCCTGTATACGAACCACGGTGTGGATGCGCAAATATTCGCCACTCACCTATTCACTATTGACGATTGACGATTGACGATTGACGCGCCTTCGAGAACCTCAGGCAGCGCAAATATTCGCCACTCACCATTCACCATTCACTATTGACGATTGACGATTGACGATTTACGCGCCTTCGAGAACCTCAGGCTGCGCAAATATTCGCCACTCACCTATTCACTGCTTGCCTTATTCACCATTCACTATTCACTATTCACGATTGACGATTGACGATTGACGATTCACTTATTCACCACCTTCTCCGGCACCACATCCCTCAAATCCTTGAAACGAAACAAGGTTTCCTGTAAACGATTACGGGGAATGCCGATATCCATCGAACAGAATAATTGCATTTCCTGGCGAAGGACTGTGCAATCGAACTGTTTCACCACCATCATCACTTCATTCATCTGGGTATAATCAAATTGCAGGCGGTAAATTTCCAGTACGGGTTTTTGTACCAAAGGTGTTACCTGCAAAGCCAATGTAGCTGCGGTTTTATACGCATTGATCAATCCGGGTACACCCAACAGTGTGCCGCCGAAATAACGCACCACCACGATCAATACATTCGTCACCTGCTTGCTGTCGAGCTGCCCGAGTATCGGGCGGCCTGCACTTCCGGAAGGTTCACCATCATCACTTACGCGATGGGTATTGCCATCCAGACCAATGCGGTAAGCAAAGCAATGATGCGACGCTTTGCCGTGTTCCTTTTTTACTTCCGCAAGACGCGCTTTGAACTCCTCGATACTGTTGATCGGAAAAGCATAAGCAACGAAGCGGCTTCCACGGTCTTTGAATTCGGCAACAGAAGGTTTTTCGATCGTAAAATAATAATCAGGCGTCATGCTGTGTTGGTGGTGGTCTGCGGACGATAGATGCGTATCACATCATCATCCATGGTTATTTCTTCCGCAAGGCTGCACGCAGGCAGTTCCGGTGCGGATATATCTCCGGCAATCAGCCGCTTATTTTCTATTATCCTTATTTCATCCCAGCAGCCGGCTTCGATAAAAGTAGTGAGCGTTTGCAATCCGCCTTCGATCAATATGCTTTGCACCAGCGCCTGGTGCAAGGTATTCAATACGCGCTCCGCGAAATTTTCCCCGGCTGCCAATTGCAAATAACCTGGTTCTCCTTCGGACGAGCGGATATCATTCAGCACGATCGTGCGCACCGAACCATCAAATAACTGCAAACCGGCATCGAGTCTCAATTGCCGGTCCAGCACTACCCTGATGGGTGATGGTCCGGGCCAAAGCCTCGTAGTCAGAGCGGGGTTATCCACTGCGGCGGTTTGCGTGCCAACAAGAATGGATGCTTCTTCGGATCGCCATTTGTGCACGAGACGGTTACTCATTTCGCCGCTTATCAGTAATCGTCCTGCTGTTGCACCTATTTTTTTATTGGCCGTCTGCGCCCATTTGAGGATCACGTAAGGCCGTTGTCGACTGTGGTAAGTAAAGAAACGGCGGTTCAATTCCCGGCATTCTTTTTCCAATATACCCAGCGTAACCTCAATGCCGGCCGCTTTCAATTTGTCAATGCCTTTACCATTTACTTCCTCAAATGAATCACGGCAGCCGATAACCACCTTCGGGATATTGTAACGGATGATCAGGTCTGCGCAGGGAGGTGTTTTACCAAAATGCGCGCAGGGTTCCAGGCTTACATACATTACGGATGCGGAGATCAGCGATTCATCCCCGGGTTTTACCGAAGCAATGCAATTGACTTCGGCATGGCCCTGCCCATAGCGTTGATGATATCCCTCCCCGATAATCCGGTTGTTGTGTACGAGCACGGCTCCTACCATCGGGTTGGGCGCCACTTTTCCGGCACCCAACGCCGCCAGTTGCAGGCAGCGGTACATCCAATGCTCATCGGTATGTTCGGGGAACTTGTTCACGAGCAGCAAAAGTAAATGAATTAAGTTTGTCCCATGACGTTACAGGACGCAGGTGCATGGATTATACAACGTTTGACCCCTGTTTTTGGCGAAGACGAGGCGCGGGCGATCAGCCGGTGGCTGCTTGAATATTTTTCTTCCGACCGGAAAATGCCGGCATCGCTGTACCGCAACCGCGATCTGCCGCAAGAAGCAGAGGCCCTTCTGCCCGGTTACCTGGCGCGGCTGGAACAGCACGAACCGTTGCAATATGTACTGGGCGAAGCCTGGTTCTGCGGTCTGCGCTTTACCGCCGACAAACGCGCGCTCATTCCCCGGCCGGAAACGGAAGAATTGGTGGAATGGATCATCAGTGAACAAAAATTCCCACTCAGCAACCGCAGCGTGCTGGACATCGGCACAGGTACAGGATGTATTCCTATTACATTGAAGCGGAGACTGCAACCTTTTACCGTCACAGGTATCGATGTAAGTAAAGACGCATTGGATCTCGCCCGGCAAAATGCGCAGCAATTGGGTGTGGAAGTAAACTTTCAGCAGATCGATATATTGGACGAAAGCCAGTGGTCTTTATTACTGCCGGTTGATATTGTTGTCAGCAATCCGCCTTATATACCAGCTGCAGAAATAAAGAATATGAATGCAGAAGTGACGGGGTTTGAACCGCACCTGGCCTTGTTTGTGCCGGATACTGATCCTTTATTGTTTTACCGGAAAATAGCACAGTTGGGTCTACGCCTTTTAAAGCCGCAGGGAGAAATCTATCTCGAATTGCATCACGACGGTGCAGCCGGGACAACAAAACTTTTCCGCGAAGCGGGATACAAAACCCTTATCCGCCCGGATATGCAGGGAAAAGAGCGAATGCTGAAAGCCTGGAAATAATCCTGTTTATTTTACGATCGCTACCACATTGGCCGTGTCGCGCTTGGCGATACGCATAATGCGGTACACTTCCCCGTAATAGGCGGCGGTATCGGCATTGATCACCACAGTAGGTGTGTCGATCGTCAGTTTCTGCCGGCGGATTTCTTCGAGGAGGAATGAGTCGATCAGGCTCGGATCTACCTGCTTCTGACCAATGAAGAATTGCTGATCCTTGTTGATGGAAACAACGATGTTCTGTTTCGCTTTGGTGTCTTTCGAACCTTTGGGCACATTCACCTTTACCACATTGGGGTTGGCCATGGTGGTGGTGATGAGGAAGAACATCAGCAGGATAAACAGGATGTCATTGAGCGAGTCCGTGAACACCTCCGATTCTTCCCTATGTTTTTTTCTAAACTTCATAAGAAATATAGTTTATCGGGTGGGTTCCTGGAGCACGTCAAGAAAATCGGAACTGGCCAGTTCCATTTTATTAGCTGTTTTATCGATCTGTGTATTGAGGAAGTTGTAAGCGAGGTAGGCAAGCAGACCGATCACCAGACCAGTGATAGACGTGATCAGCTTGGTATAGATACCCTGGGAGATTACTTCGATCTGTACTTCTTTGGCATCGTGAATATTGGAGAAAAGCTGCATCAGACCAATCAGAGTACCTACGAAACCGAAGATGGGTGCGGCTTTGGAAACTACTGACAATACACCGAGGTTTTTCTCGAGTTTGTACATTTCCAGTTGTCCTACGTTATCCATGCTGCGTTCGATAGCATCAATGGGTTTGCCGATGCGCTGGATACCTTTATCGATGATGCGGGCAACCGGGTTGTTGGTGTTGCGTGCAAAGCTGCGGGCCGCTGCAATATTGCCATTTACGATATGATCCCGGATGATGTTCATGAAGTTCTGATCGATGCGGGAAGCATGTTTGATGGCAATATAACGTTCGATAAAAACGTAAATAGCGAAAAGGAGCATCAGCCCCAGCGGCACCATGATCCAGCCGCCCATGAATACCAGTTCAAAAATACTGATCGCTCCATCTTTGTTTTTGTCCGCGTCCACCGCGTTATTGGCTAACTGCTGAACGGAGTCTATGATCTGTAAGAGGTCAAACATGCGATTTTTCTTTAAGTGCGTAAATGTAACGAACGGCCGGGATTCATTTTTTCAATTGTTATCAACAACTGTCAATAAAGTCCTGGGTAGGAACGGAAAAAAGGCCGTTCCGTTGTACGGCGCGGCCTTTTTTAACAAGTTTTTTGTGGTTGTGACGTCAATGGTGAATGGTGAATGGTCAATGGCTTTCACCTTTTACCTTCCGCCTTCCATCTTATACCTTCTATTTCACGTCACTCGTACCGGCATGCTTCACCATCAGCGCCTGGATCTGTTTCATGGTATTTTCCATGCCATCGGCACTGCCATCGAGGAAGATCACGTTGCCTTTGCCATACTCGGCGAAGTTTTTGATCGCTTCCGTCCACATACTGAAAAGGATCACGTTGGTATCGAGATTGGCCTGTTTCATTTGTTCGGCTGCTTCGCTCATACCGGCTGCTACTTCCTTGCGGAACAGGGCCACACCCTGACCACGCAGACGGGCCGCTTCTTTTTCCGCTTCCGCAGATATTTTGATTGAATTACCGTCGGCTTCAGCCTGTTTGGTTTTGGTGATCAGTAAGGCCTGGCCTTCGTTTTCAGCGGCGGCTTTCAGGTTGTTACTGGCTACCACTTTACTCATCGAATCCAGGATCAGTTTGTCAAAAGTAATATCATTGATTTGCAGATCCTGCAGGTGGTACCCCCAGTCTTCGAGTGTCTGGTCCACTTCTATTTTTACATACTGAACGATCTCGCGGCGAAGCCCCAGCACTTCCGCCTGCTTCTTGGTAGCCACGAAAGAACGCACGTTACCTTCAATGGTTTTGATCAGCGCCTGCATCAGATCGCGGTCGGACACGAATTTAAAAGCCACTTTCTTGATCGTGTCTTCATCCGCATTCTGCACGGAATACAACAACATCGCTTTGAAATAAACATTTGCCTGATCCTGCGTCACGCCCTGGAATTCGAGTTCCACGGAACGGTTCTGGATCGATACACGTTTCGCTACTATTTCCAGAATGGGAATTTTGAAGTTAAGTCCGGGACGAACGATGCGACGATAACGGCCGAACATCGTGATGACACCGATGTATCCCTGGTTCACCGTAAAAAGACCGCTGAAAACGATCAGGACAAGGACAATAACGAACCAGTAAGAGGTCAGAAAATTAACAATATCCATATAGCATTGGTTTAAGTGCGCTAAAGATACGCATTGCAAAGTTGCCGGCCTATCTGTATATGTAAGCGGGGAAGTTATTCGCGCAAATAGAGATAAATTTCTACTCTCCTGTTCTTCTGACGGCCTTCCGGTGTGGCATTATCGGCAACAGGTTGTGTATCGGCAAATCCATAGGTGAAAAAAGGACCTGCATTTTTCATCCTGCTTTTCAGGTAGTTTGCTGCAGCATTGGCGCGATCCAGCGACAAGCGCCGGTTCACTTCGGCAGTACCCGTGTTATCGGTATGGCCATACACCACTACTGAATCGACCTCTTTTCCCTCTGCCGAAGCCGCCAGCTGATCAAGCAGGGGAAAACTCTGCGATTGTAAATCAGCCTTGCCCGTAGCGAAAAGAATATCGGGTAATAACAGTGTGTCAACGCGCACAAAGGCCGTGCTCACCAACGTGGGTGGCGGTGGCGGACGGCGTTTGCCTTCTTTGATCTTTTTTTCAAGCAGGTGATGACGCTCATCTTCATCATAAATTTCTTCCCTTGCCTGCTGCCAGCCGCGACATAACTGCTCGGCCGGGTCCAATGGCACTAAGGAAATGTCATCGAAATAAATCAGGTAGCGATCTTCCAGGGGATGCGTTCTGTCGCCGTTATAATCTTCCTGCGCATAATAAGCAAAGGAAAAATAGACCTCGGTCCCATTGGCCGTATAATCCAGTTGGAAGGGATACCATTGCTCGCTGTAATAATTCTTCTCAGCCACAACGGCAGCCAGCAGCCCCGAGGGCTGAAAAGTTTGCTGTGGTTTCTTGTCAAAAAGCGGATCAGTAGCAGAAAAGCGAAACCCTACATTGTCCAGGATGGGATGTGGAGAACCCGCCCAGAAACTCAGCCGGTACTTGCTGCCGGCTCGAAGCCCGCAGAGCAAACGGGTGCGGAGAAAAGTACGTTCACCTTGTTTGCCAAACTTCCCGGCCTGAATTGCCATACAATTAACGCCGGTCCTGGCAATTTTTGCTTCCTTAAAATAATTAGCCATGGTATTACCGCTGCTGATCCATGCCTCCGGCGCACAGGGCGCCCGGAATTCAGGACATACATTGATGTCTTCAAAGCCGCCGTTCAGCAACAGGCTCTGCGCACGGGCCCAAACGGAACAAAATAAAAAAACAGCCAGTTGGATAAGGAAACGCATAAACTTCAAACGATGAAGAAAGGAAGATAGTATATCCTTTCCGCGTCTGCCAACTTTTTGCGGATTGTCTTGTTTTTATTGGCATGAACCTACAGTTGAGTGTATTGGACCAGACCCCGATCCGCAAAGGATCCGGCGCTACGGAAGCCCTGGCGGAAAGCATTGCCCTGGCCAGATTGACCGATGAATTGGGTTTTACCCGTTATTGGGTGTCGGAACATCACAATACCACTACGTTGGCCGGAGCCGCCCCGGAAGTGCTGCTGGCGCGGCTGGGTGCCGAAACGAAACGTATCCGCCTGGGTTCGGGCGGCATCATGCTACCCAATCACAGTTCGCTCAAGGTGGCAGAAAATTTCCGGTTGCTGGAGGCGCTTTATCCCGGGCGCATCGATCTGGGGATTGGCCGCGCGCCGGGTGGCGACCGCGCCTCCTCTCAACGCCTTAATCCCTCCAACAGCTTCGACCCGCAGGAATATCTTACCCAGATCAATGAGGTGCAGGACTATTTCACCGAAACGCCCTCTCCTTCCAACCTGCAGGGCAAAATCATGGCTATTCCGTCTATTCCACATTCACCGGCCATCTGGGCACTCACCTCAAGTGGTGAAAGCGCTTATATCGCCGCACATTTTGGCATTGGCCTCTCCTATGCACAATTCATCAATCCTTATGGCGGTGCTGAAGCCATCCGCAATTACCGCGAACGTTTCCTGCCATCCGAAACACTGACAGCTCCTGCAGCCAACGCAGGCATTTTTGTTTTTACATCCGAATCTGAAGAGAAAGTTGCACGGGCACGCGCTTTGTTCAACTACCGTTTGCTGAGTTTTGAAAAAGGAAACTTTAACCAGTTGTATGATTACGATGACATCCGCGATTATCAATATACACCGGGTGAAGAACAACGGCTGATCTACCACGCAGCGCGTTATATCATCGGTATACCGGATGAAGTAAAAACGCAGTTAACGCAACTCGCGCAGAACCTCGATGTAGAAGAGATCATCGCTGCCACTTTTGCGGAGAGCACGGAAGACCGGCTGGAGTCTTACAGAATTCTTGCTTCGTTATTTTTCTGAACCCTGTTCTTCCCACACCTGCACTAATTGCGACAGCACATCCACGGCTTTCTGCATGTCCTGGATGCTGACGTATTCGTGCTTGCCGTGGAAAGCCATTTCCCCCGTAAAGATATCCGGACAAGGCAGGCCCATGAATGAAAGACGGCTGCCATCGGTGCCACCGCGTGCGCTTTCCTTGTGAAAGCTCACGTTCGCGCGTTTCATCGCTTCTTCCACATTCTGTCCGATCAACGGATGCTGATCCACTACTTCTTTCATGTTGCGGTATTGTTCCGTAACGATGAATTCATAGCTTGAACCGGGATAACGGCCTACAGCTTGTTTGGCAAATTCTTCGAGACGGGCCTCGTGTTTTTTCAACCGGTCTGTTTCAAAATCGCGGATGATGAATTGCACCGAAGCTTTCTCCGCAATGCCATCGAAATGCACGGGATGCACGAAACCTTCACGGGCTTCCGTGGTTTCAGGGGAAAAATGATCGCGGGGTAACAGATCGAGAAAGGTGCCTGCTACTTTCAACGCATTTACAAGTTTATCTTTTGCATAACCCGGATGCGCACTTACGCCATGAAACGTTACCGTTACACCATCGGCGCTGAATGTTTCATCGGTATAAGCACCTCTGGGGCCACCGTCAAGTGTATAACCGAAATCGGCGCCCAGTTTTTTCATATCCACTTTATTGACACCGCGGCCGATCTCTTCATCAGGCGTGAAGAGAATGCGGATTGTCCCGTGTTTGACCTCCGGATGTGTGGTAAGGTAATTCGCCAGGTCCATGATGATGGCCACGCCGGCTTTGTTATCCGCACCGAGCAATGTTTTGCCCGAAGCGGTAATGATATCTTCACCGACCTTATCGCGGAGATAGGGATGTTCTTTGACGGAAATGATCTGCGTGGGATCATCTGGCAGTACAATATCACGGCCATCGAATGCCTTGTGCACAATCGGTTTTACATCTTTTCCGGTGCAGTCGGGAGCGGTATCCACGTGACTGCAGAAGCACAAGACGGGAACGTTGCGGTCGCTGTTGGAAGGAATGGTTGCGTATACGTATCCGAACTCATCCAGTTCCGCATCGGCGATACCGATGGCCTTCAATTCTTCCACCAGCACACGGCTGAGGTCTTTTTGTTTTTCGGTAGAAGGCTGCGAATCGGAAAGAGGGTCACTTTGTGTATCGATCTGAACGTAGCGTATAAAACGTTCCGCTACGGAATATTGATAAGTGTCTGCCATAAATTAGAGTGATTAGGGGCGTCAAATGTACAGAAATGAAAATGGTTTGCAACAGTTAAAGTACAAACCACGGGTGTGGATAATCACATCGGCATCGGGAATGGCAGGGCGCAACCGGGTGGATATCAATGATGCGCAGGCTCGGGAAGATCGAAATACCGCCCCTGTGTTTTATCCAGCGCGCCGGAAATCAGCCTGAAATTTCCCGCGGTTGGTTGCAGGTTGATGTATTTGTCAACAATACTCCTGTGTTTGTAAATGATAAAGGTGTTGCGCGCTTCGGGATTGATCCTGTTCTTATACGCCTCTGTTGGCCGGTCGGAAAATGACGGCACAAATGTCAATGCTGTATAGCGGATCGTTAATTCTTTTCCCAACTTTTCCAGCAACTGCTGCCTGTTCGACTGGTTGTAATTCTTATCATCGCCATATACGAAATACACTTTCAGGTAGCGGTTCCGTTTTTCGCTTTCTTTTTCCAGGAATTGCAACCAGGTTTTTACTTCAGTCCAGTCTGTATTATTTCCGGTAAAATAAATAATGCCGTGGTAACGTCCGTATTTGCAAACAGGACAGGTTTGCGTCCCTTTATCGGGTCCGAAGGCATGGAAAGGTATAAAAGAGGGCTGGTCTTCCCCGATATTAAGTCCTGATACAATGCCTGTGACTGGTTTGCCCGGATAACCGGGAATATTCAATCCCAGCACAATGTCGTGTTCGGCGACCTGGATACTGTCTTTCAACAACACCCTTACGATCCCACTGCCACCGCGATTTTCCTGTGGCCTTTTTTTGAGCGTCGGGATCAGCAGTTTATCGT
This sequence comes from Terrimonas ferruginea DSM 30193, assembly GCF_000425585.1. GTDB lineage: Bacteria > Bacteroidota > Bacteroidia > Chitinophagales > Chitinophagaceae > Terrimonas > Terrimonas ferruginea. Next base: position 54,302 of record NZ_AUDS01000023.1, on the reverse strand, counting down.
CATCAAAAACAATTTCATCAGTATAATATTCATTGGCAATATCCGGCTCTTTAACAGATAAATGGATATGGGCGGGCTCGTCCTGGTTGGGATAAGGCGCCGGGCGAATGGTATTAATCGTGTAATTGCCGCTTCCATCTGTTTTTACCCAGCCGCGGATATGGCCGTGCCGCTTTGTTTTCTCTTCCATGCCTGGTTTGGGTGAATAGTAACCGTTGTTGTCTGTTTGCCAATAATAAATGATAATGCCTGGCGCAGGCGTTTTGCCATCCGGCTGAAAAACGGTTCCCGACACAATCAGTTTTTGTCCGGCTTCATACCAGCCCGCGCTGGTGTCGGTGGAAGAAATGTCAGCGGGCATTCCAGCATACATCAATTCACAGCCATCGCAGCCGCCACCAACTATCTGTTGCGGTTGTTTTTGGGAAGACCCGGTATGGCAACTGAAAAATAAAAAACACAGCGCAAGCAGGCTGCAGCAATCGATTCTCTTCATCATAAAATCTTTTCTGCAAAACTGGCGTTGCAAACGGTTGACAGCAAATGGTATACGGCAAGCTGAGTTTATTCTGCGGTAAGCTGAGGGCCTTTGGAGAATAACGCCTGGAAGTCTTTGGCGTAATTGCGGCTCACTCTTACAAGGGTGCCGTCGGAAAGGGTGGCATCGTAGTCTCCATTCTGGCGCGACTGCACGGAAACGACCTGACAGATGTTGACGATAGAAGACTTATGAATGCGGACAAACTGCCGGGCATCCAACTGGTCTTCGAGCGATTTCAGGGTGCCGGTGTGAAGATATTTTTTAGTGCGGTGGTGAATATTGACATAAGGCGGGTTGGCCGAGAAGCAAAGCACTTCTTCCAGGGAAATGACTTGTTTGCGGTTGCCGCTGTCGGTAACAATAAGTGAACGAAGGAAAGATGGTGCCGGACTATTTTTTTTATGACGGAAAAGAAAGGCGGCCAGCCAGCCACCGTAGATAATTACTGATTGGATAAAATAAGCGGACAAAGCGAAACTAAACGTTTGCCAATAAGCATAAGTGTGTTCATAAAACAACCCGGACAACATCCCTATCACAGCCGGATAAGCGATGAAATGCAGCAGCAATACCGAAACGGTTAAAAGAATTTTTGCACCAGTCGTTTTTGTTTTTTTCACCAAAACACAGAGCGAGAGCAATGCGGGCAGCAGCAATAACCAGTAGGAACTGAACAACACTGATTCGGAAAGGTAGAAAGCGCTTTGGCGAAACCAGGTAAATAAAAAATCTAAACAGACGTTGATGAGCAGCAGCAGGACTACGCCAACAGCGAGAACATAACGCTGTTTATATTGTGTGAACTGATATACTGAAAGCGTTGTCATAAAAAACAAAATGGCCAGGCAACTTTTTGGTATGCCCGGCCATGCTATTTTTCTTTTTATAAAGATTAAAAAGAGATCAGGGCATAATGATCAGTGGGCTTCCGCCGGCGATCTCCACCAGTTCGAGGTCAAAGATGAGATCTTTACCTGCGAGTGGATGGTTGGCATCGAGGATCACGGATTCTTCACGGATCTCCTGCACTACCACCTGGAATTGCTGACCTGTCTGGTCGCTCATAACAAGGGGCATACCTACTTCGATCTGTACTTCAGGAGGAAAACGGTCTTTCGGCATTTCTACTACCATATCGGGATTCTGCGGGCCGTAAGCTTCCGCAAACGGAATGTGGATCGTCTTTTTTTCGCCAACCTGCATACCGGTGACGCCTTCATCGAAGCCTTTTATCACCATCCCACTTCCCACTTCGAATTCCAGCGGTTCACGACCTTCCGACTTATCAAAGGTTTCACCGTTTTCCAGGCGGCCATGATAGTGAACCTTTACTTTATCACCCTTCTTTACCATAAATAAATGATTTGTTTTAGGGCTGAAAGGTAGGGCAAAATCGCGGGCGGGGCGACAAAATATTTATGAAGCCGTTAATAAGTTTTTTCGCAATTTTGACTGTAAGTAAATACAGAACACATGAAATTAGTACTCAGCATTTTGGCGTGTTGTATCAGCCTGTTAAACGTTTCTGGAAAATCTGTTACACCGCCTGATTCGACCCTTTCGGCGGCCATCAAACCGGGCGCAGAACGTATCGAGGCTTATCTGCCGTTGATCAGGGGAAAACGCCTGGGCATTTTCGCCAACCAGACTACTACGGTGGGCAATGTGCACCTGGTGGATACGCTGCGCAAATTAGGTCTCGATATCCGCGTGATCTTCGGGCCGGAGCATGGTTTCCGCGGCACCGCCGATGCGGGGGAAAAAGTGGGCAATTACACGGATGAAGAAACCGGCATCCGCGTGGTATCGCTGTATGGCAGCAAACGCAGCCCCTCTGCCGACGACATGAAAGATGTCGATATACTTATTTTCGATATCCAGGATGTGGGCGTACGCTTTTATACCTACATCTCTTCGCTGGAAGAATTCATGAACGCCGCATTTGAAGCAGGCAAGCCATTGTTGCTGCTCGACCGCCCCAATCCAAACGGGCACTATGTCGACGGACCCGTGCTCGACCGCAAATACAAATCATTCGTAGGCATGCAGCCTGTACCGGTTGTGTATGGTATGACCATCGCGGAATATGCCCTGATGATTGCCGGAGAAAAATGGCTGAGTGAAAAAGCAAATGCTCGTTATGCCTATTATCAAACCGCAAAGAACAGCGTTGACACGCCTTTTCATTTCCAGATCATCAAATGCGCTAACTATACACATAAAAGCCGTTATGAACTGCCGGTAAAACCCTCTCCCAATCTTCCCAACCTGCAGTCCGTCTATTTGTATCCGTCCACTTGTTTTTTTGAAGGCACTACGTTGAGCGAAGGCCGCGGCACTTCCAAACCGTTCCAGGTATTCGGCGATCCTTCATTGCCTAAAAACCTGTATGCGTTCACACCGAACCCTAATGAGGGGGCAAAGAAATCGAAGCACTACGGGAAAGTCTGTTATGGCTGGGATCTCAGCGGTTCGATCGATGCAGTTGCCAAAAAAGTGAATGACCAGTTACAGGTCAAATGGATCATCGAAGCTTATAAATTATTTCCTGATAAAGACAAGTTTTTCATTCTGCCCAAATCCGGCAAAATGGAAGAATCATTTTTCAACAAACTCGCCGGCAACAACGAACTCTGGCAACAGATCCGCGACAATGTTCCCGAAAGCGAAATCCGTAAGAGCTGGGAACCGAAGTTGAAGGAGTTTAAGAGTATCAGGAAGAAGTATTTGCTGTATGCTGATTTTTGAGGATACAACAGCCGTAATAAGTTATAAGTAGTAACCCGTTGGCGGAATTAATTAATCAAAAGTAGCCTTCTCATTCCTCTTTTATAAAAAACATTTCTGTTTTCAACTTCCAAGATATCGTCAGATAAAATGGTTCTTTTTCATAAAACACCAAGCTGGCATCGCATTCTGCGGATTCCGCATCCAGGCATTTGAATTTGTACGTGACTATTTTTTCCTTTTCAATCGTTTCTGGCATCGACAATACATCGTACGCTGAAACGATGCCATTGCGATATATTTTAATGATTTTATTGGGAGCGTCAATTACAATGATGTGGTCGATAAATGAATCGCTTTTCTGCAATTCACTTGATTCTGATGCTTTACTTAGGACCCGGTAAATGTTTGACTTTAGTTTGATGGGTGTCCAATCCTGAGATAATGCCCTTTCGGGCAGCAAGAAAAATAGGAATGTCAAGAAAGATAAGAACAGAGACTTCATAAGTGGAAGTTTAATGCCTAAGTCCCTCCGGCAAGAGTAAAAAAATAGCGTGGGACTTAAAGCTATTGTTCTGAGGTACTGGCATACCCTTACACCAATAGACAATAAGCCCACGCTGTGCGTGAGCGTACTGCTTCTTTCTTGGTGTAATGAAAAATTTGCCAGTTTTCAGAACAAGAAATAGCTAACGCCAATAATATTTAGGGATCAAAAGTAGCTAAACAGCCCGCTATTTCAAAGCATATTTTATCCTACCAACTGGCTGATTTTTAATGAATTTATTGAGGTATTGCAAGCAGGTCATTGCCGATACTTTCGACAAAACCCTTGTTCGGAATCCCGAAAACGATTTTGCGTAGTTCCGCTGGATCATAAACTGGTCACATAATTGAGAGAATACAGTCTCGATTCGTTTCCGGATCTTCTTTAGAACATAAAGCATCGGCTTCTTTTCCACCTGGTTATTTCTATTGGCTGTTTCCAGGCAGATACCCTTCTCAACAAATAGTTGCCCCTTTACGGTCTTGTTCAAATAACCCTTATCCCCGATGATCAGGCAATTTTTGAAGTGGTTGCGAACGTCCTTCAGATAATGAATATCGTGAACTGATGCTTTACCGATATCAAGTGTTTCAATCACTCCATTGGGAGAGCAGGTACAATGCAGTTTGTAGCCATAGAACCATTTATTCTGCGAAGCACAATATCCTTTATCGGGTGAGGTGTACTCATGTTCTTTGCCCATTTTATTGCGATCTTTCCGGGACATTTTACAGATCTCCACCGGCATAGAATCAATGGCAAATACCTCCGTGGCCGCGTTCAGAATGCTTGATAGGCACTTTCTGATCTTCTCTTGCCAGTGAAAGAGGCTTTTCCGCCTGTCATTAAACTGCCGGCGACTGATCATGTTGGGGAAGTCATCCTGGTAAGTTGTCTCAATCTTTGAGAACAGGTAGGATTCACTATCGATCCCCATGCACTCAGCGGTCAAACTCAATGCTACTACCTCCATATCTGAAAATTTAGGTACCGGGCCAGGGCGCCGCAGACTTCCACAAGCTGGCAACTCGCAGCCCAACACATCTTTCAGGATGGCCAGTATTTTATCAAAATTGGTTTTGATGCAGTGCATTGAAAATCTCGTCAGGGCATGACAAAATTTTCTTACCTTTATGGTAAGAAAACAGTGGACTACGCCGGAATCGAACCGGGGGATTATAGCTTGATAAGGGCGGAATCCCGCCATCGTTATCGGAGCCCATTGTAACTATCTTAAAAGCCTTCCGGTCGGTCAAAACTTGGGAGGCTTTTAGTTTTTAGAACTTTACGTTCACATGTCTTAGTTTATGAACATTTTTCTGATACTTCTTCTTTAGAATCGTTAATTGTCCGTTTTTATCCTCATCAAACATCTCTGGCAATCCGTAAAAAAACACATCCATGTGCTCGGGTGTGATTCTTCCGACTTTATTTTCTTTGAAAAGGGTGCTTAATACTGCACCGAAAGCGCTGTTTTGCCCTTGGGTGAGTTTGTATTTGTGCTTATACTCCACGCACCTAACGAGGCCCTCCTTACTTTTGAGAAAATAGTAGGGGTTCTCTGAATCAATTGTCAAACACCAGTTAATCGACTCACGATATCGTAAATCAATTTCAGGCCTCTTCTTTTTAAGAATGGATAATTCCCCTTCCAACTCAATGAGTTCATTCTTCTTCTGATGTAGGAGTAGTTCTTTATCCGCGATCTCTTTCGCCACAGGGTCATTTTTCAGATGATCGCTAACTTGTTTCTGCATTTCAGGAGAGATGGAGATATTGCCACTCATGTTATAGTTGCTTATTTTTTACAAATGTAGCAACATTAGCATTCGCTGGCAATTTTATTTTCTTTTACCGGCCCAATAAAAAAGCGGCTTAAAAGCCGCTATATTTGAATGAATTAATTCCGCCAACGGGTAAGTAGTAAGTAGCCATTGCCTATTCACTATTCACTATTGACTATTCACCATTCACTCCCGAGACTTCGGGATTGACTTTTTACTTTTTACTTTTGAATTATATGAAGGATTTCCGTTCTCTCCGTATTGTTTTCATGGGTACACCTGAATTTGCCGTTGCTTCGCTGGATGCATTGGTGCAGGCGGGATGTCATATTGTAGCCGTCATCACCGCTCCGGACAAACCCGCGGGCCGTGGGATGAAAATGCAGGGCAGTGCGGTAAAACAATATGCCGTAGAAAAAGAGATTCCTGTTCTCCAACCGGAACGGCTGAAGAATCCGGTGTTCCTCGAAGAATTGCGTAAACTCGATGCCGATTTACAGATCGTGGTTGCTTTCCGCATGTTGCCTGAATTGGTATGGAACATGCCGCCGCTGGGCACCGTCAATCTGCACGGTTCACTGCTGCCTCAATATCGTGGAGCGGCTCCGATCAACTGGGCCGTAATCAACGGTGAAACCGTTACAGGTGTCACCACTTTCCGTTTGCAACACGAGATCGACACCGGAGATATTTTATTGCAGGACAGCTTTCCAATCGGGGAAAATGAAACGGCCGGCGAAGTGCATGATCGCATGAAAGAGAACGGTGCACAATTGCTGGTAAAAACCGTAAAAGGATTAGCAGATGGAACTCTCACCGAACAACCGCAACAGGCGGACGAAGGAAGCACCTTACATCATGCACCAAAACTCTTTACAGATACGGCCCGGATCGATTTTAATCAACCCACTGCAATAGTACATAATCTTATCCGCGGTCTCTCTCCCTTTCCCGGAGCTTTCACTTCGCTCGATGATAAAACGCTGAAAATTTTCCGCAGTGAAAAGCAATTGCAAACACCTTCCCACGCACCGGGCGCTTACGATACGGATAGTAAAACATATTTACGTTTTGCCTGTAATGATGGTTATGTGCTGGTGAAAGAATTACAACTTGAAGGGAAAAAGAGAATAGGGATAGATGAGTTCCTGCGGGGCTATCGTTTTGTGAATCGTTAATCGTCAATCGTGAATCGTGAATTGTCAATCGTATCCTGAGGTTCTGGCAGTCACGAATTTAAACGCCTCAGTAAAGTTAGCATCGTCCTGAACAGCCCTTGGTTCGTGTATACACGAACCAAGGAGTCAACTTCATAAGACAACACCTCCCACACCCCGCGCTTGGTAACCTGCCGCCGTTGTTGGTGTTCACACGAACCAAGGGGTCAACTTCATAAGACAACACCTCCCACACTCCACGCTTAGTAACCTCCCGCCGTTGTTGGTGTTCACACGAACAACACTCAATAGCCTTGGTTCGTGTATACACGAACCAAGGAGTCAACTTCATAAGACAACACCTCCCACACCCCGCGCTTGGTAACCTGCCGCCGTTGTTGGTGTTCAAACCAACAACACCCAATAATCCTGGCTCGTGTATACACGAACCAGGGAGTCAACTTCATAAGACAACACCTCCCACACTCCACGCTTAGTAACCTGCCGCCGTTGTTGGTGTTCACACGAACAACACTCAATAGCCTTGGTTCGTGTGTACACGAACCAAGGTGTCAACTTCATAAGGCAACACCTCCCACAATCCACGCTTGGTAACCTGCCGCCGTTGTTGGTGTTCACACCAACAACACCCAATAACCCTGGTTCGTGTGTACACGAACCAGGGAAGCACGGCGTCGCTCCGGCTCGCGACGGAATGCCGCAGCTTAATAATTTACCTCCGAATTTAAGACGCAAGTCTCATCCTAAACAGCGATGGCTCGTGTATACACGAACCATCGCTGTTACTTAAAACTAATTACTTATTACGGCTGTTTTACCTAGTACGCAATGTTGACAATAAACTTATCACTCTCCCCAACACCAAGAGCAGATGCCGCCGCATTACTGATACGGATATTCATCCCCTGGTTCTGACGGATCGAACTCATTTCACCCAGTACTTTTGCATATACAGCTTTGTTGTTGTCCGGGTTCGTGATACGGATGATCGTACCCGTTGGCACGCCGTCAACAAGAAGATAATATTTGGCATCCTGCCAGCCGCTGGATGTTTTGAATATACCGGCTGTTACCGTTTCATTTTTAGAGATGGGTGTTGAACGCGTCTGCTGGGCAAAAGCTGTTTTGAAATAGCCATCCTCCGATGCCGGTGTTGCCGCAGGAGCAGGTGCTGTCTTCGGCTGTTCGCGGCGTGGCTCCTCTTTTTTAGGTTCTTCCTTCACTACTACCGGTGTTTCTTTGGGTTCTTCTTTCTTCGGTTCTTCTTTCGGCAGCGGCTTCTCCTCTACCACAAATGGCTTTTCGGCAGGGGCAGGTTTTGTTTCCTGAACAGGCGTAACCGGTTGTTTGGGTTCGCTTGTTGCAACAGGAGCAGGCGCCGGCGCAGCATCCGCCATATTGGCCACATAGCCGATAATGAGTTTTTTACCTGCCGGCACTACATCCGAACTGAGTTTATTCCAGTCGCGCAGGCGGGCAAGCGTTACTTTATTGGCAAGGTTGCTCACTTTCATGAGCCCCTCTTTTTCACCTACGATATAATATACAGGCGTACCCTGTGATGATTGCTGGTTAAAGTTTTCGTTGGTCAGCGGAATCTTAATCACCTGGCCAAGATTGAGCCCCTGGTTGATATCTATTTTATTAAACGAAGCGATCGTCCGGGGATGCAGATGATAGATACGCGCTATCGCATACAGACCTTCTTTCGGAGCTACCTTATGGTTCACATACAACCCTTCACTGCTGCTTTTGGCAATGAAGTCACCTTGCGCCATCACAAACTGACTCAGCAATAAGGTCATAACAATAAACACGACATATTTTCTGTTCATATTGACAACGTTTGGGCTACAAAGATGTGGTTTTTTTTTTATTGCAGCCTTGGGTAATTCACGCTGCGTCCGGCGTTGTTTGGGGAAGCAATTTTCCCTTCGTATCTTGATACTTCAAGTTGAACGTATGACCCCATCTATCCGCGAGCAATACAACCAGGCTTTTACCCCTGAACGTTACGAGGCTTTTCTTCATGATCTGCAAAATATTCATCCGGGCGCCATCGAATTCCGGGTGGCGGAAACACCGGTCTTTGTTCCGCGCGATTTCAGGGATAAATTACTGGCGGCCTGCGAAAGCATCGTGGATACGATCGTAAGCCCCGGCTTCAAAGAGATGACCGAAAAAGCCATCCCCGATCATTTGCGCGTTCCCAACGAAGATGAGCATACCGATTTTATTGCATTCGACTTCGGTATATGCGAGGACGGGAACGGCGGATATGAACCGCAATTGATCGAGATGCAGGGATTCCCTTCGCTTTTTGCCTATGAAATATTACTGGACGATGTCGTTCACCGTCATTTTGATATGCCCGAAGGTTATAGTTCTTACCTGCCTCCCTACGACAAATCTTCTTATATACAATTGTTGAAGGATACCATCCTGGGTAATCATTCACCGGAGCATGTGATCCTGCTGGAGCTTTTCCCGCATCAGCAAAAAACACGGATAGATTTCTATTGCACCAAAGATTATCTTGGCATCGAACCCGTATGTCTTACCGAATTGATTAAGGAAGGAAAGGAGTTATTTTACCTGCGCGACGGCGTTAAAACACAGGTACATCGCATTTATAACCGCATCATTTTTGACGATCTTGCACAACAATCCGAAGAGGTACAGGAAAAAGGCAAACTTCTGTTCGAGCCACTGGATGTGGAATGGGCTCCGCATCCTTCCTGGTTTTACCGCATCAGCAAATACACGCTGCCGTTTATCAAACACGCTTATGTACCGCCGACTTATTTTCTCGATCAATTGACCGAATGGCCGTCCGATCTGGAAAATTATGTATTGAAACCTTTGTTCTCCTTTGCCGGCCAGGGTGTGGTAATCGATGTTACACCTGCCGATCTCGAAGCCGTAAAGGACCCTGCTAACTGGATCCTTCAGAAAAAGGTTAAGTATGCCGATGTTGTCATCACACCCGACGAGCCTGCCAAAGCCGAGATCCGCTTGTTTTATTTTTGGAAAAAAGGAGCAGATCGGCCTGTTGCGGCCAACAACCTCGCAAGGTTGAGCAAAGGCAAGATGATCGGTGTGCGTTACAACAAAGACAAGGAATGGGTGGGCGGAACTTTGTGTTTGTTTGAATCGTGAATGGTGAATGGTGAATGGTCAATCGTGAATGGTGAATGGTGAATCGTCAATAAGTCAATAGGAAATGGCTGTTCACTTACTACTTACTTGAATTTCTTCTTCAACTCCTCCAGCTTCGCCTGAAACGGATTCAATGACGATGGGCGATTATCCGTTTTGCCGGTATTGCGATTGCGGTTATTGTTGTTGTCGCGGCGAGGCTCGGGTTTGCTTTCCGCATCTTTCATGCTCAAGGCAATACGTTTGCGCGAAGCATCTACCTCTACTACCGTCACCATCACTTTCTGATTCAGTTTCACCACCTCGTTAGGATCGCTTACATAACGGTTGGCCAGATGAGAAATGTGTACAAGCCCATCCTGTTTTACCCCCACATCCACGAATGCACCGAAATTGGTAACATTGGTCACAATACCCGGCACTTTCATGCCGGGCTTCAGATCGGCCATGGTGCTGATGCCTTCGGCAAAACGAAACTCTTCGATCGGTGAACGAGGGTCACGACCCGGTTTTTCCAATTCTTTCAGGATGTCTGAAATAGTGAATTCTCCTATTGTTTCAGAAACATAATCTTTCACATTGATGGATTTGCGCAGTTCCGGTTTGGAGATCAGTTCCTTTACACTGCAATTCAATTTAGCCGACATTGCTTCCACTACACCATAGCTTTCCGGATGCACAGCAGAATTGTCCAAAGGATTTTCCGCACCGGGAATACGAAGGAAGCCTGCGCTTTGCTCAAATGCTTTCGGCCCGAGCATCGAAACTTTCTTCAACTCATCCCGGCTTTTGAATGCGCCGTTCTTGCTGCGGTACTCCACAATATTTTTGGCTACGGTTCCACTCAACCCTGATACATAGGTCAGCAAATGTTTGCTCGCCGTATTCACATCTACGCCCACAAAGTTTACACAGCTTTCCACTACCTGGTCGAGGGATTCTTTCAGTTTATTTTGATTCACATCGTGCTGGTATTGTCCAACGCCGATACTTTTTGCGTCGATCTTTACGAGTTCGCTCAAGGGGTCCAGCAGGCGGCGGCCAATGCTGATGGCACCACGGACCGTTACATCCTGATCAGGAAATTCCTCCCGCGCTACTTCGCTGGCAGAGTAAATGGACGCACCACTTTCATTGACCATAAATACCGACACAGGCTCCGGAAATTGCAGACTGCGTACCAGTTGCTCCGTTTCCTTGCTTGCCGTGCCGTTTCCATACCCGATGGCCTGTATGCCATGATCCTTTACGAGTTTTGTCAATGTGGCCGCAGCACCCTGCCAGTCGTTTTGTGGTGCATGCGGAAAGATGGTGGTGTACTGAAGAAAATTGCCATTCTCATCCAGGCATACCACTTTACATCCCGTTCTGAACCCGGGGTCCACCGCGAGTACGCGCTTGCGACCCAAGGGAGATGCCAGCAATAACTGACGAAGATTTTCTGCAAACACACCGATCGCTTCCTCGTCTGCGCTCAACTTGCTGCTCATGCGGAATTCGGTTTCGATGGAAGGTTTGAGTAACCGGCTGTAACTGTCTTCCACAGCCAGGTTTACCTGTTGTGCAGCGGCCGTATTCCCTTTTACAAACTTTTCCCGCAGCGATTGACAGGCCTGTTCTTTGTCGATGCTGATATCCATGATCAGGTAACCTTCTTTTTCTCCGCGGCGGATGGCGAGAATGCGGTGCGAAGGGCTGTCGGCAAGCGAACCGCTGAATTCAAAGTAATCGCGGTATTTCTGTGCTTCCTCTTCGTCTTTTTTTGAGGTGAGCACGCGTGCAGACAGTTTGGCTTCTTCGGTGAATTGTTTCCTCACCACATTGCGCGCCAGCTCATTTTCTGCGATCCATTCGGCCATGATATCCCTTGCACCCTGCAAGGCCTCTTCAACGGAAGCCACCTGTTCGTTGAGGTATTTTTGTCCCTCGGCATCGGGTTGCGCGGTTTGTTCATCAAACAGCAGGCGTGCCAGCGGTTCCAGGCCTTTTTCAATGGCCATGGTTGCGCGTGTCTTACGTTTGGGTTTATAAGGCAGGTAAATATCTTCCAGTTCCGTTGCGTTTACACAATCTTCGATGCGCTTGCGCAATTCGGGTGTAAGTTTGCCGGCTTCGTCGATGGTCTTAACAACCGTTTCCTTTCTTTTTTCCAGCTCTTCGAAATACTTAACCTGCTCGATCACGGATGCAATAGCCACTTCGTCCATATTGAACGTAGCTTCTTTGCGGTATCGCGCGATAAACGGAATAGTAGAGCCTTCCTGGTGCAATTGCAGGATATTGGTTACCGGTTTAATGCCCAGGTTGAGCGAACCGGCTATATGCTGAAGATATTTTGTATCCATTGTTGAGAAATTAGGGCAGCAAATCTAGACTTGAAGGACAAAAGAAAAAAATTGTTTATCCCCATCATTTACGGTAAAAAAGCGTAGGGTTGAAACAGCCGTTATAGGTGTTAAGTACTAAGTACTAAGTATTAAGTATTAAGTATTAAGTATTAGGTATTAGGTAAAACAGCCATTGCCCGATTCACTATTGACTATTCACTATTCACTATTCACCATTCACCATTGACGATTCACGTTTTTGAATTTTGAATTAACCCCCACCGGATTCCGGCGAACCAGTTCCGCGGCGCCGCTGCATTATAAAACCGCCCACCGGGCGCATTGAGATCATATCCCAAACTATAACGCTGGTTTAACAAATTATCACCGCCCGCATAACATTCCAGCCGGCCATTTTTACCATTGCAAATAAGTTGGGAAAACTGCACGCGTACTAAATGACTGGTTTTTGCCAACACCGTATTCGCATCATTTAAGGGCATCGTTCCGGTATAAAACCATGAAACGTTTAAGGAAGTTTGCCGCAGGCCTATGGTCGTGGCCAATGTAAACTGCTGACCGGGGATACCCGCAATTTTTTTCCCCGTATAATCCGTTGCATCCGTTTTGTAATCGCGGAAACGGAAATGATAGAAGGCAGCACTGCCATTCAACTGCAACCGCCATCCCCGGTGATTATATGAACGCAATACATCCCAACTGCCCTGCCATTCCAATCCCTGCTGACGGGTATTACCCGCATTGATGAAATATTCTTCTGCTGCATCCGTCAGTCGCCGCACGATGGTTTCATTTAATCCGTAATGAAATGCGGAAACATCCATCCACCAATGACGTTGACCATCCTGCCACCGCAATCCTATTTCTTTATTCCATCCGCTCTCCGGCTGCAGACCCGCATCCACTACATTGCCCGAAGGGCGCAATTCTCCCAACGAAGGCGGTGAATAACCACGACCGACGCTTCCACGCACAAGCACATTTTTATACAACAAAAAACTCGCCGCAACACGCGGCATCCATTGGGGCCGGAACAGGCGCAACAATGGCTGATCGCCGGTAAAACGATGGCGCTGCTGATTCAGACTCAAAGCCGCTTCGGCCTGCCACCGGCCTGTTTGCAGTTGTCCCCGGCCAAATAAAAAATATTGCTGGCTGCGTATATCGTCTGCCAGCATCCGCTCCCCGCGGTCCCCGCTCTCGTTGGTGTAATTACGGATAAACGAAAACGTCTGCTGTCCTTCCGCTCCCAGTGTAAAGGATGATTGCAAACGGACTGCCTTATCAATGCTCCAACGTAAAAAAGTACGGAGACTAAACGTTCGTTCTTTACGCGTTTCATAGTTGGTGATAAACGGATTGCGCAGATTCATGCCTGCATAAGAAAAAGCTGTCACGTATTCAGGACCGCGTTCAGTTTTCCATGTATGAGTAATACCCGTCAGCCAGTAGTCGCTGTAAATACCGGCTTTTTGTGTAACGGCACCGGGCAGTTGTGCTGCTGCAGGCCGGGCCTGTCGCGGATCCGCCGCAAATTGCGCCGCCGTTAATCCGCCCGGCGTGCGATAGCCGGTGTTTGCGATCAGTGCCAGCAACTCAATGCTTCCTTTGTTATGGTATTGCCAGTGATCGCCGATGCGGATCATTCCTCTTCGTAAACGACTATTCTCGCGATAACCATCCGATTGCTGCCAGGATTCGCGTACATTCCATGTATGTGCACCATTGCGTGATCCGGCTTCCGCTTCCTGCATAAACAATCCATACGAACCGCCACCAATGCCGGCTTTCAGTTGAAAAGCCGTATCCGGATCGATTGCCTGCAAACGCAATACACCACCGGAGTTGGCACCGAACAAACTACCATCCGGCCCTTTCAATAATTCGATGCGCGCAAGATCACCCGGATTAAAAATATTGAAGTAAGTATTTCCACCCGCATCTGTGAGCGGATATTCATCGAGATATACTTTAATATTGCGCACACCAAAAGGCGAACGCAACTGACTGCCGCGGATGGCCAGGCGATAACTTCCGGGCGAACGTTCTTCCATTCTTACACCCGCCACCTGGTTCAGCGATGGAAGCAAACCCGCCGGTCCGTTTGCGATCAATTGCTGCTGCGTAATAACAGCGGCAGCTCCCGGTGTGCGGAACAATACCTGCCGGCCCGTATAAGCCTTTACCTGCACCCGCTCCAATGCCTGCACGGAATCCGTGTCCGCCTGCTGCGCATGCAGAACGTCAACAAAGGAAAAAATGATCAGCCAGCATACAATCCTTCTCATCTCCTGCAAATTACCCTATTCTGTTCAGGGTCTCGCAGCTAAACTCCACCTTATTCCTGCGAAAAAACGGATGCCCTGGTTCGGCGCATATACATAAGACGGATCAAAGCTCAGGGCATAAGGGTTATCAGGCGTGGCCATGATCTGTCCACCCGCATCATACTGTACTTGTTTATCAAACGGATCGTTGGTACGTGCAATGAGGAAGGGTACATTTTTGGCGGGTGTCCAATTGAGTAAATTTTTTATACCGGCAAATACATCGGCCTTACCGCCTAATTTTTTAGTCAGTTGAATATTCTGAATACTCCATACGGGTGACATATCCGGGCGGGGATCAGTTGGCGACAACAGCGGCAACCGCATGGGTCCATAAATGTTTCCCGTGTAATCAATGCCGATACCGGGTCCGGGAAATGTATAGGAGATGGTCCATGTCCCGCTCCAGCGTTCGGTCAATACCGGCCGGATCGATGTTTTTTTCCCCGTTTCATTTCTTTCTACGCGCGACACATCCTGCCAGTTACCACCCACCATGGCTTTAAAACGATGACCAAGCGACAGTTCAAAATTGATACTGCCACCACGCGATACGGCATAACCGGTTAAGTTGCGGTAAATGATCTGGTTGGGATCAGTATCGTAGTCGGGTAATAATTGATTCGTGAAATGTGTATACCAGGCAGACAGATCCGCCTGCAGTTTATTTTTTTGCCATTGAAAAATATGCGTGTAATTAAGATTGGCATTGTAGCTCTGTTCCGGTTTCAGTTTTTCCGCGATCACCACTTCACGTGCGCCGGTTAATGCCGCATGATCTTCGGTGAAAAGACTCACAACACGAAATCCTGTGCCCGCATTCAGACGCAATACCTGGTGGGATGAAAGGGACCATTTCCACGCCATGCGTGGCGTAAATATATTTTTATGCACCGGATGCCGGTCGTAACGTGCCCCCAGCAATAGCAAATGTTTTTCATCAAGCGTCCATTCATCCTGTAAAAAAATACCGGGTAATCCATAACGCTCCGGCTGATTCTCACCGGTTAAAATATCGCGGGTGGCTGTAGAATTATCATCGTAATAATTGTACCGGTAGGCCAGTCCTGTCAGCAACCGATGCGCTCCCATGTTTTTATCCCAGGTAAGCTGCGTGAACAGTATTTTCTGATCGGCGACATAGGGTACGTGGCCATAACGTGAATCCTGCCGGTGGCCTGTTGCCGAAACCGACAGCATTACCGGTTCATTCATGGGTAACTGGTATTGTCCGATCACTTCCCAGCGACTGGTATAAATGCTTTCACCGTAAATGCTGTCGGTACCGCGGAATGATTTATTCCACCGCATATCGCCACCCCAGCGGTCTTCATAAAAATACCTGGTAGCCAGTGAAGCCTTTCTGCCGGAGGGTCTGCGTATACTTAGTTTATTGAAAAGAGAAATGCGGTGCTGCAAAGCCACATCGGTAAAGCCGTCATTGTTGCGGTCTTCTTTATTGCCATAATTAAAATAATGAATACCCAGCAGGCCGTGGATATTCTTTGCGGCTCTGTAACCCAGTCCCAGATCGAGGTTGTGTTCGAGCCAGCTGGTGGTCATCAGTGAACCGCTGAACAATGGCGCTTTTTCGGGCGAACGGGTAATAATATTGATCAACCCTCCTATCGCTTCCGATCCATACAATCCTGAAGCCGGCCCTTTGACCACTTCCATCCGTTCGATCAATTGTGTGGGAATACCAAACAAGCCATAAACGGAACCAAGACTACTCACGATTGGCATGCCGTCGATCGTCACCATCGTATAAGGCCCTTCCAGTCCGTTAATATGAATATCGCCGGTATTGCAAACGCTGCAGTTGAGCTGCGGGCGCACACCGTTCACCAATTGCAAAGATTCAAATACACTTGGCACCGGGTTCTTTTTGAAAAAAGCCGGTGTATATACGTCCACCACTACCGGGCTTTCGAGACGGTTCACCGCGCGTAATGTGCCCGACACCACTACATTCTCCATTTCGGCCTGCACCGGTTGCAAGGCGATGTTCAACGTGTGCCCGCCGGGATCAACCACAATCCGCCGCGATTCATAACCTGTTGCAGAAATATGCCAATGGCTGCTATCGGCTTTCAGCAACAACTCGCCGGAACGCGTGGCGACCAGTTTAACACTGTCGCGCGTAAATGTGGCCCCCGGAATTACATCGCCAGTCAGGCTGTCTGTGACCCGTACCCGGCGATCATCCTGTGCTTTTACATCGGTAATGAAAACAAAAAGGATAACAACCCAGAGTGTAATTATTTTGCTCACTTAAATATATTTTTAGACTTGTCTAAATTTTTATTTAAGTGAATTTACAAAACTTTTTCGTTTAGCCTGATTTATTTTCTAATGGCGATGTCTGGCGGGACGTAATTGCAAGTAAGCCTGCAGGCCAACCGGAAGGTTGCCGTAGTAGCTTTTCAGGCGATCAGGAGGAAGATTAAGGGTAGCCACGGTGCCGGCCGTCCACTCTACCGCACCGGTAGTGAGCAGGTGGCGGTTATAGCCTACGGAAAAACTATGCAGGTTGAAAGTGGCATGCCCGGCCACATCCTCGAGCGCCAGCTCTTCAGATGATTTCTGTACAAATTCATACCGGCTGAAGACCGCATTGCGACCAAACTGGTGATTGTCTTCCAGCAGGATGGCATGTTCACGATGCCCGCTACCCTGATCATTCAATCCCCAGGCAAGGATAATATTGTAATGATTGTCTTTTCCATAAATAGTACTGTAAGCAACCGAAGCAGTTGTGCGCGTCACATTTGCCTCCGGCTCCAATGGCTCTGGTGAGTGAATAAAGCCCTGCGAAAACTGCATGGCCCAGTTTTTCGAAGGGTTGTAAGACAAGCGGTAACTATAACTGTCAAAACGGGCTTTGTCAAAATTGTACCTGTTTTCATCGGGTTCGCGGCCTGTGAAAACGGAACCTTCTACTTTGAACTGACGATAACGTACCCCCAAAGTGCCCGTACCAAATGTGATATGGGTGGCATCCTGCCAGTGATGGCTAAGCGGCGCATTGGGATTATTCATGGCAGAAACACGGTGCATAAAAGCGGGCGCACCCAAAGCCGGCTCGCCGGGATATCCGGCATAACCAAACACATCGAGATTTTTCGTGAAGGCATGACTATAACCAACACTGACTTCTGAAAACAGATCATGCGGATGCTGGCGATCAACGAGTCGTTGTCCTTTGTACGTTTCCCCGGACTGGAACAGCAGCGGATAACCGTTGCCACCTTCGGTCAGCGGATCAAGACTGATCATCAGTTTAGCCGTAAACAATCCCTTTTGTCCCACTTTCCTGTTCACCATTCCCATCAGCCAGTTGGGCGCATCCCATTTGCCTGCACCACGCGGGCTGCTTTTACCGACACCGGTGTGCGTATACCGGAGAAAAACAGACCCGTGCAGCATGAAAGCTGTACGGTCATTACCGCGCATATACATGTACATCGGCGTTTGATCGGGTAACCAGGCCGTACCCGACGCATTGCGGCTCATCGGCAGATGAAGCGAAAAAGCATGCGGTGCGAAAGAAGGCATTTGCATGTCGTGTCCTTCATGCGACATGGCAGGCATGGTATCTTTTGCCGGCATCTGATGATGCTGATGCGGGGACGGAACGGTATCTTTTGCAGGCGTATGATGCTGGTGCTGGGCAAAAAGATTACCCGCACTCAGCAGCAGTACTGCTGACAATACTATTTTCATTTACAACATTTTTTTTGGAACAGGGAGCGGAAAAACCGCCCGATCCATTTTATCAGATTCATATTTGTGATTTGAATACCCGCACTCTTTGAATAAATCAATATTTCATCGCATACTAATTCACTTATTGACCATTGACTATTCACCATTCACGATTGACCATTCATTATAAAAGAGCATACACCATCGCTCCGCTCATGGCTACCATCAACAGGTCCTCAACAAGGGTTACTTTACTGAGGGGCAACTTAAATACGGTGCCGAGACAGGCGCATTGAAACGGACGATGCTGCAGCAGACTCTGCACCACACCGATGGTACTGATGCCCATTACCACAAATGCAGCAAGATTGGTGCCCAGCGGATAAAAGCCCGTCAGATAGGCAAGACCAAGGCCTAATTCAACAAAAGGATAAATAAAACCCCATGCCGGGACCGCTTTTGCCACTACATCATAAGTAGCATATCCTTCGGCAAAACCTTTCAGGTTCATCAGTTTGAAAAAAGAGAAAACCAGGAAAAATCCGGCCATGAAATGTTGCATCCAATGCATCCAGTCGAAGTGACCGCTTTGCCATTGCAGCAAAAGCGTAATACCCGTGATATAACCGAATATCAGGAAAATGGGATAATACGATGTTGACGATGCCTCATCGTCCGTGGCGTTCATGTCATGCATGGAGGCACCGGCCGTTTCGCTGATCGTATAATGTCCCGCCTTGCTTACTGCTTCCTGAAGTTTAACGAGCGGAATATGTTTTTCCATGGAAATGGTTGCCTGAGGAGCATCCAATTTTATATCGGCCGATAAGATACCGGCGGTTTGCAGCAATTGACTGCGCACTCTGCCTACGCAGCTTTGGCATGTCATTCCCTTGATGTCGTATGTGTGTGTCATGATCCTGTTTTATTATACAAAATTCCGGGAAAGCGCCACGCGGGGTGTTACACAATTCCCGGAATTCGTTATAAAACTTTGTCTTTGGAAGATGAAAGGCGTAGGGCGTAAGGCTTAAGGTTTCTTTTTCGCCTCTGCGTGCATCGACCCGGCTTTTCACTCACTAAGAATGTGAAAATGTAGCGTTCAGCTTTGAGCGTTTCAATCTTCCTGGCCGCATCCGGCTGGTGGTTCGTGTATACACGAACCAAGGCAAAGAAGAAAAGATCATTCACCTATTCACCATTCACCATTGACGATTCACCATTGACGATTCACGATTCACCATTGACGATTCACGCTCCCTCACAACCCGTCGATCGGCTTACGCTGATGATCCTTTAACTGCCTGAATTCGCTTGGCGAAAATCCCGTGATCTTTCTGAACTGCGACGACAAATGCGCCGTGCTGCTATAACCCAGGCGATACGCCATCTGGCTGAGTGTCATTTCCCCATAAACCAGCCACTCTTTTACTTTTTCGATTTTCTGCAAAATGAAATACTGCTCGATCGTATTGTTTTCCGCAGCAGAAAAAACATGGCTGAGATAAGAGTAATCGCGGTGAAGTGAAGAAGATAAATAGCCGGAAAGATTTTCGTTCATCTCATCCAGCTCACCATAGTGCACCAATTTAATGATCAGTTGTTTGATTTCCTCTACCAATTTTGCACGGGCATCATCGAGTATGGCAAAACCTTCGGCTTCAAGTGCTTTTTCCAGCGCCGCTAATTGTGTGGCGGCCGGTTCAGCTTTCAATGTTACCACGCCAAGGGTCACCGCAAGCGGTTCCATTTCCGCTTTGCGGAATATATCGGTCACCGCACGTATACATCGTGGGCAGACCATATTCCGTATGCGGATCTCTGTACTCATTTACGTGGTTTTAATGCATTGAGAAATGTATGATCAATCCCGATCATCCAACTATTTTCCGACATCCTTTGCATATTGCCTCCCACCTGGAAACGATATCCTAGGTTTAGTTTGGTGGTGCTGTTAAAGATCAATTGTACAGCAGGCGCCACATCCACATAGTACCGGTTCCGATCCAGCGATTGCTGCGCCAGTATTTCTGTATAAAGATTGAGATTCGTCTGGCGATAGTCTTTGTACTCACGCGGCAACAATAAATAACCCGCAGACACGGAATAGTTCATTGCTTGGTAAATACGCGATGGGATATAAGTGACCTTGTTATTGCGTGAGGAATGTAATACCTGCGTATGACTTACCGTTCCGCTTAGCGCAAACTTGTGCCACAACTGCGTAGCAATCACGCCGGCCTGTATACCGCTTTTATCACCGGTCAGGTTGATTTCTTCGTTGTGAAATGGTGCGCGGCTGTAAGCCCCCTCGAGATAGGCCGCCATGCGGAAATGCGAGTGCAGCTCATCATGGGAAAGAAACCGGTATTTTCCATACAGGTAAACGGATTCCCAGCCAAAGCCGGAGGTATGCACGTCAGCGAATGTGGCGCCGGTACGAAGCATGAACTTCTTACTGAGGCCAAGCATCACTTCCGGTGTATACCGTTGCATGCCGCGGTTATTCCAGGGTTGCGGAGGCATATACCCTGCCGACAATTTGGTGGATACCGAATGCGCAGGTATGTTGGACGCCGGGTCCGAGTATACATACAATTCCTGTGCATGCAGTACACCGGCTGTCAGCGATAAAATGACAATTAAAAAAATTCGCATAAATAGATGGTTACGGTGCATCCAGCAGTTTCTTTACGGCGTTTTCCAGCTCTTTTCCCTCCAGATTCATAGCAACGATCCTTCCTTGTTTGTCGATAAGAAAAGAGGTTGGTATGGAACTGATATTCCAGTCGATGCCGGTCTGCGCTTTCCATCCGCGGTCGTCGATCACCTGCATCCAGGTAATCTTGTCGAATTTGATCGCTTTGATCCAGTCGCGCCGGTCTTCGTCGAGCGACACTCCAAATATTTCAAAGCCTTTGCTTTTGTATTTGTCGTATAGCTTTACCAGCTTCCGGTTAGACACACGGCAGGGCATGCACCAGCTGGCCCAGAAATCGAGGAGAATAACTTTCCCTTTCTGTGATACCAGGCTGGTGGTATCGCCTTTTACATCGGGCAACCGGATCTGCAATCTGGGATCAGTGATATAGATATCAGTATTCTGCTGAGCAGTTGCGGGAGCCGCCATCCAGAGGCAGCAAGCCGTCAGGAAAACAGACAGTATGCGTTTCATAAAAATTATTAATTCAAAAGTCAAAATTCAAAAGATGGACTGATTTCCATTTTTGAATTTTGACTTTTTACTTTTGAATTAGATCGTTACGTGATAAATCCGTGTATCAGCTTTGATCCCGTCGCGGCTGCAGCAACTGCCGGCTTTGCCGGTGTGCACGCATGCCATACGGGTAGCATTGCTGAATTTTTTGAATTTTTTCGGAGAAACAAAATTCTTGTCTACCACAGTAATCGTTTGCTCGCCATTCAATACCTGGTCTTTGATATCCAGGAAATGAAATGTTTCGTTGCCGATCTGCACATGTGTGTCATTGGCCACGGATACATTGTTGAAACGACCCGACAGTTTCAGATTACCAACGGAAAAACCGGCATCTTCCACCGCATTTTTTAACCCATCGATACTTACGGCCGCACCTTCGCGGAAACTGATCTGGTAAACGGAACTTTTGATATCCACCTTTACGTTCTCTACGTAAGGCAGTTGCTGCAAAGCTTTGTTGATGGCATTGCTGCACATTGCACAGGTTAAACCTGTAGCCTGTAATTCGGCCCGGGAAAACTGCGCCTGCACAGACATACCCATGAACAAGACCATTGCTATGAACAATAGCTTTTTCATACTTAATATGTTTAATTGTGAAGCAATAAGAGACAGCCAGTGGCTGTCTGCGCATTAATGACCCTCGCCTTCGCTGCAGCAGGAACCTTTCTCGCCTTTATCGCCTTTGGCAGTTTTCTCGCCTTTGCTGCAACAGGCCGCTTCGGTTTTCTTGTCGGCAGCACTTACAGATTGGGGAAGTGAGCCACGATCATATTTGCAGCAGCCATGCAGCTTGTCGTATGCCGCGTCGGAAGCTTTTACGTCGCGGGTATCATACCCTGCGGCCGCTACCTGCTGCTGGATCTTTGCGAGATCAGTGGTCTTTGAATTGTATTTTACAGTGAGTACTTTCTTTTCTTCATTCCAATCGGCAGACGTTGCACCACCAGCTTTGGCTGATTTTTCAATCGTCTTTTTGCACATACCACAGTTACCGGCAACGGCAATGGTTTCAGTTTTTGATTGTGCAGAGGCAATACCGGCAACAGCCAGGCAGGCGAACAGGAAAAATATCTTAACAGATTTCATGATTTGTTGTGTTTGTGTTTAAGTAATGATAAGCGTAATAGCACGGACATACTTACCCTGCCGCCATCCGGGTGAGGCGGAGGCACAGACGACTAAATCCTGAATACATTATTCTGCAGATACGTATCGCTATCTGTCAGTAAAGGCGGGGAATGATTGAGATAATAAACGGAAGGAGCGCCGTTTTCTAACGGTGCAAGAAAATAATTAACCCATACCGGCAACTGTATTTCCTGCGGCACAGACAGGTCGAAAGATAACAGCGCCAGCTTCTGGTCAGGAGTGAGTTTTATCACATGCACTTCATCATGACAGCATCCATGCTTCTCGCTACTTTCCATACCGCAGCGATTGCATTTGTCATCGAGCTTGCCATAGAACTCCCAGGAGTCCAGCCGGTTCATACAGAAGTGCTTGTTAACAACGATCCCGCTGCCAACTGCCAGGTATAAAACGGCTAATATGGAAAGTGCAAAACGTTTCACAGTCGCACAAAGATACGTTGGCTTTTGGAACGTCAAAGATGATTACACCTGATTTTGGTCAGAAAAACCTCGTTTTCAGCGCTAATTAACAAATCCCCAATAAATTCCGAGGCGAAACAGGAAGCCCGGGTAAGGATAACCGGTAGCAGCCAGGTTATTGTTGGTAAAGCCGAACCCGTTGCTGAAACTCATCGTATTCAGGTTTTCCGCCCGTACAAAGGCTTTGAATGAGCGGATCCTGAAATGCACATAAGCCGCGATATCCGGTACATTGTTGCGGATCGTGGCAGTATCCTGGTATTGAAAATGGCCCAACACCGGAGAGTAATTATCCGCTTTATAAGGCGTGTGGTAACGCGATTCCAATCCCAACGCGATGTCCAGGTTCTTAAACCCGAGATTTCCCTCATAGGCCAGGCGGTTGCGGGTAAATACCAGCGGTACATTCACCGGTCCGTTGCCTATTACCTGTTGTACATATACGTCGGAATGAAGATTGAATTGTTTCTTACGGCCAAATTTAAACGTCTTCCTTGCCGCTACCTGCAACACATTGAACAATGCCGTTGCCTGGTTTGGCTGATAGAAGCTGGTATAATAAGTATAGTTCGTGGCCAGGTAATAATGACCGCTGAGCTGAAGGCGGAGTTTCGGCAGGCTGTAGGTGGCATAAATCTGCGTATTGTTTTCCTTCTTGAAAGTGGCCGCCTGCGCCAGGTAAAAGCTACTGCGTGTATCGAATATAAATGACGGCGTGCGGTTCGCATTTTCGAACCCGATCTTCAGGTAACCCAGTTTTTGCCCCAGCAATCTTTCCAATGCAGCAGACACCCTGAAGTCGCCGGCATTCAGACCTGCAAAATATATTTCACCCGACGCGGCAATATCCCATTTCTGGTTGCGGGTACGGTTGCGGTATTCGCCGTGCCCGATGATATTGAAGAAGCTGTTTTTACCCGAGGTAAATCGTCCGGTGATCTGCTGATGAGAGGCGCCGACCTTTATGTACTGATGCAGGTTTTTTTCCTCCGGAAATTGATAAATGGAGAAATCGTTGCTGAGTACTTTCCAGTATTCGCGGATTTCAAACGTATCGTTCGCCTGTGGCAGCGTGATGTTGTAAAAGTCTTTGTAGTAAGCCGAGTCGCCAATCAGATCCTGGTAGAGATATTTATTCGTTGTGTAACGGATCGTGTGTTCGAAACGGACTTTCGGAAAGAACAAGGGTATCACGGTTGAATCGGTTACCAGTGAATCTTTTCTTCCGAAATCGTATTGCTGCCGCATCATCACATTGAAATCCGTGTATTGATTACCGGTGCGGATATTCGTTGTAAAAAAGTTACTGCTGTATTCGTTGTCCCCTCCTATTTTGGTCGGGATGGTAAAACGGTCGGTATATTCTGGAGAACGCAGGTAATCCATTGTATCGATCAATCCACCGTTCTCCGAAGCACTGATTTTGTTGGACGCAATAATGAAATAGTTGTTGTAGCGTTTGTTCACCGACTGATACCAGGAAGTGAACAGGTAACTGCTGTGACTTGTTTTTTGCCCGTTGAAAAAACCCGGCGCCGCAATCAGGCGGTATTGTCCGAGCATGTTCCAGTTAGGTTTGATATTCTGCGTATGCAACAGTTCGATCTGTTGTTCGCCTTTGCTCGCCAGCATGTAGTTCAGTTCTGAATAGGGACGCGTGGTTGAAAAAAAGCGTGCCTTTTCGATGGTCCATCTATAGATATCAAATGAATGGAAACCGGGATCCCATCCGGGCGTGAATACAGGTGAAAATAGAATAGACCGCGCAGCCGTGCCCGGATTGCCCAGGTAAACATAGTCTGCAGGTATCGGGAAACGTTTACTGAAATCGTTTACCGATGAATCCAGACGATAAGTACGCGTAGAGTCGAGGAACTTGTAGGTGATGGTGATGGAGTCTGCATTTTTGTCGCGGCGTTGCAGGCTGTCATTGCTGTCGCCTCCTACCTGGGTACCGCGGCCGATAGAACCTGCGCGGTCGGTAAAAGTGCCAACAGGATTACGGCGTTGCGCGTTGACCGTAACGGCACAACACAACAGCACCAGCAACACCTGTATTGAAAGTAGGTACTTGATCATTCGGAAGGTCCATGTGCAGGACCGCTGCAAAATTAGTGGAGGTCCGGCATTCCGGACGCTGCCATTTTGTTAAAGGGATGCCACAAGTTCGCGGAAGATCAGCGAGAACTTCGGTTCCGCTTCTTTGGCTGCTTCCAGCACTTCCTCGTGCGTGATCACGTTTTCTTCATCACGGATGCCGATATCGGTGATGATGCTCATGGCAAATACGGCAATTCCCATGTGATTGGCCACGATACATTCCTGTACGGTACTCATTCCTACGGCGTCGCCGCCCAGTGCATGGATCATGCGGTATTCGGCGCGCGTTTCAAATGTGGGACCTGTAACGGCCAGGTACACGCCTTCTTTTACATTGATATTGTTAGTGGCGGCAATTTCTTTGGCCTTATTAATAAGACTCTTTTTGTAAGGTTCACTCATATCCGGGAAACGGGGTCCCCATTCTTCCACATTCTTGCCGATCAGCGGATTAGGTGTGAACTGACTGATGTGATCGGTGATGATCATGATGTCGCCTACTTTGAAGCTGGTGTTGACACCGCCGGCCGCATTGGACAACAACAAGGTCTGCACACCGAGCAGTTTCATCACTCTTACGGGGAACACCACATCCTGGGCACTGTACCCTTCGTAGTAATGAAAACGACCGGCCATGGCTACCACTGTTTTTCCTGCCAGTTTGCCAAACACGAGCTTTCCTTTGTGTCCCTGCACGGTTGATACGGGGAAATTGGGGATGTCGCCGTAAGGCACTTCTTTTTCCACTTCAATCTGTTCGGCAAAATTGCCAAGACCGCTTCCGAGTACGATACCTACGGAGGGCGTTTCTGCAAATTGTTGCTTCAGGAAGCTGACAGTTTCGTTCAGTTGGTCGAAAATAGTTTTAGCCATAATTCAATCGTATAAGGGGGCAAATATAGGGAAGCTCCGGCATAGGATGGCAAGATTCAGTTGTACCGGGTTACGGTGGCCTTTTCGGTTCCGCAGAGCAGGTATCGCAGTGCTTCATCGGCCCATACTTTCGTATAATCCATCCATCGCCCGTTGACCAGGAGTTGCCGGCTCACCAGCCGTATGCCGTGGCTGTAATCGACGTACCAGTCTACGTGACCGGTGTAAAGCGGCTGTATCGGGCGGCCTTCCGGTTTGTGCCATCCATAGATAGCCACGCGGTTGGGACGTTCGGATAGTTTTTCGGTCAGCACCACATCTTTTTTGATACCGGCGATCAGTCCCTTCCTGCCCTGCCGTTGCCCTTCGATGATGAGGTGATGATGCAATAGCACAGGCGTGCTGTCGCGGAAAGCATACAGGGGCACGGGTTCCAGTTTAACAGCCGCAGCGCGATAGATTTCGTCGCACATGGTAGCGGTAGGTAAAAAGCAATCGAGGCTGTCGGCCACTACCTGTGCGGCTTTGGGCGAAAGCGGCATACGCACCCAATCGTTGTCGGTGCCGATAGACAAATAATCGGGTGTCACCCAGAAGGTGATGCTGTTTCGCTTGCCCGTTTGCGGATGCGCGCCTTCTACGGTCACGGGTTCAAGATGGCGGAGAAAACCGGGGAAATTGCCACCAAGCAGGCAAAGCATGGCCAGCGAATCGCGCTGATGTGTGTCCATCCCGGTAATATTTCTGAAAAAACCGGAGCCTGTCACCCGCGACGGATAGTTGAGTTGCTGAAGCGAAGGCTTCGGGGTATGGCATGCTGTAAGCAGTATAAAAAAGCAGCCTGAAAAAGTATAAAACGATCTCCTGAGCATGAAATAAAAATAGGTTTTTGTGGCCGAAACGGCTTCCGTTTTTTGCTTCGCCCGTTTAGCTGAAAGACTTATCTTCGCGACAAATTTTTACCAATGAACTTACACGAATACCAGGCGAAAGAGTTATTGAAAAAATATAACGTGCCGGTGCAGGAAGGATTTGCCTGCAGTACGGTACAGGAGGCGGAAGAAGCATACCGTCAGATCAAAACCCAGAGCGGAAGTAAGTTTGCCGTTGTCAAGGCACAGATCCATGCCGGTGGCCGTGGAAAGGGCGCTATCAAGGAAAATGGCATCAATGGTGTTAAAGTAGGCAAATCACTGGAGGACATCCAGGAGTTTGCCCAGAAAATCCTTGGCGGCACATTGGTAACTGTTCAGACAGGACCTGCCGGTAAAGTAGTCAACAAGATCCTGGTTGCCCAGGACATGTACTATGATGGTGCTTCCGAAAGAAAAGAATTTTATCTCTCTATCCTCCTCGACCGCAGCAAAGGACAGAACGTGATCATGTACAGTACCGAAGGCGGTATGAACATCGAGGACGTTGCGCACGATACACCCGAAAAAATCTTCAAAGAATGGGTACACCCCGGTGGCGGACTGCAGGGTTTCCAGGCGCGCAAAATCGCCTTCAACCTTGGTCTCAGCGGTGAAGCCTTCAAGAATTGCGTGAAATTCGTAACCAACCTGTACAACGCATATGTTGGGCTGGATTGCGCCATGCTGGAGATCAACCCGCTCTTCAAAGCTTCCGACGACAAGATCATTGCCGTTGACTGTAAGATGAGCCTGGACGATAACTCCCTGATGCGTCACCCCGATGTGGCGGCATTGCGCGACATCACAGAAGAAGATCCTACGGAAGTAGAAGCAGGTAAATACAACCTCAACTTCGTAAAACTGGACGGCAACGTAGGTTGTATGGTAAACGGCGCCGGTCTGGCAATGGCTACCATGGACATGATCAAACTCAGCGGTGGTGAGCCGGCCAACTTCCTGGACGTAGGCGGTACGGCCAACGCGCAGACGGTAGAAGCAGGATTCAAAATCATCATGAAAGATCCGGCTGTAAAAGCAATCCTCATCAACATCTTTGGCGGTATCGTTCGCTGCGACCGTGTTGCGGCCGGTGTAATTGATGCTTACAAGAACCTGGGCAATATTAATATCCCGATCATCGTGCGCCTGCAAGGCACCAATGCCGAAGAAGCGAAAAAACTGATCGACGAAAGCGGACTGAAAGTACAATCCGCGATCCTGCTCAGCGAAGCCGCCGACCTGGTGAAGAAAGCTGTAGCCTGATAAGACACGTATAAAAAGAGATGCCGGTGCAACTGCACCGGCATCTCTTTTTATACAATGGGAAAATGGAATACATAAAATACATTTTCACATGGTCCCGCCTGTGGCGGGCACATTTGCACATTTTAAATTCCGTTACTCTCCGTTAACACCACCGGCTCTCCATCCGTTATCACAATCGTATGCTCATGCTGGGCAACAAAACCTCCTTTATTGCCAACGAAAGTCCAGCCGTCTGAGGTATCCATGGCCATGGTGGAAGTGGTAGAAATGAATGTTTCAATCGCCACTACCGAATGACGGCGGAACCGTTCGCGGTTGCGGTGATCGGGGAAATTAGCTATTTCGAAGGGGGCTTCGTGCAGGCTGCGGCCTACACCATGACCTGTAAGATTGCGTATCACGCGGAAGCCGGCTTTGCGGGCTTTGGTTTCAATCAGTTTACCAGTGTCGGAAATCCGTTGCCCGCCGCGTATCTGCGCTATCGCTTCCCAAAGGATCTGTCGCGATGTGGCTACCAGCTTTTCATGCCCATGTATATCCTGCCCGAGTACAAAGGATCCGCCATTATCCGACCAGAAGCCACCCAGTTCAGCCGATACATCGATATTGACCAGGTCTCCTTCGCGGAGAATATTGGCGGCAGAAGGAATTCCATGCGCGATTTGCTCATTGACACTGATACAGGTCCATCCGGGAAACCCGTAGGTCAGCCGCGGCGCCGACTTTGCACCATATCCTTTCAGCAATTCTCCTCCATAATGATCCAGCTCCAGCGTGCTCATTCCGGGTTGCGCGTACTCGCGCATCTTCCGCAATGTATTGGCCACCGCTTCACTTACTTTCTTCATTCCATCCAGTTCCGCTTGTGTTGATATCGACATCATTTCAAATTTGTAAATGTGAAAATACGAAAATGTGGAAATGGGCTTTATCTGATACCTGTATTATCTCATTTTCACATTTACACACTTCCACATTTACACATTAAAAAAGCCCCGCATTGCGGGGCTTTAGTATAGTACTTACTAACACTGAATTAATAGTAGCTGAGCTTCAGTTCTACGCGGCGGTTTTTCTGACGGCCTGCGGCTGTTTTGTTGTCAGCGATAGGCTTGGTTTCACCATAACCGGTAGCGGTCAGGCGGCTTTCTTCAACACCTTTGCTCACCAGGTATTTTTTCACTGCATTTGCGCGGTTTTCACTCAAGGTCTGGTTAGACTCGTCTTTACCTACGTCATCGGTGTGACCATCGATAGTGAGGTTGATACCGGGGTTGTCTTTGATGATCTGAGCTACTTCGTTGAGGCCTTTGTTTGACTTGGCCAGAAGCGTGTATTTACCGGTTGCGAAATAAATATTATTCGCAGCGAAGTTTACTTTTTTCACCACTTCTTCCTGGATAGCAGGGCAACCCTGGTTTTCTTTTACGCCGGGAATAGTGGGGCAACGGTCTTCATTGTCATTCACACCATCACCATCGGTGTCTTTATAAGGACATCCCTGGTTGCTGGCAGGACCGCGTTCTGTGATACATTTATCTTCCTCGTCGTTGATACCGTCACCGTCTGTATCGGGGATGGGGCAACCACCATAGCGGGCAAGGCCGGCTACTGTGGGACATTTATCTTCTTCGTCGTTGATGCCGTCTTTATCCGTGTCGGGGATCGGACATCCCTGGTATTTGGCTATACCGGGAACAGTAGGGCATTTATCCAGGCTGTCAACGATACCATCTTTGTCGGTGTCAACAGGAGGAGCCGGAGGCACGATCACTACCGGTACTTTTTTAGGCGTAACGCGGGCAGCAATGCCGATCTGATGGAAGAAATAATAGTTAGCAGTTTCTTTAGTTACCGGTACACGGTACTGGCTGGAACCGAAAATGCTGAATTCTTCGAAGAAATTAATTTTCAGACCAACACCGGGGTTAGCCGTGGCACCAAAATATTTACCGTCGAAAATCTGGCCACCAATACCGGCGATCAGGTAAGGATTAATCCAGTACTTGTCTTCAAACATTTTAAGGTGCACAGCAGCGTCCAGCCCCAGCAGGAAACCATCCGTGGTCAATTTGCGGGATTGCATACCGTCGCGGGTGAAAGTACCGGATAAAGTGCCGGCAAAGTCAACATGGCTGTGCAGCGCCTTGTAATAGGTCAGCGCGAGGCCATGGTCCATATCCTTGATTTTATTCCATTGTTTATTACGTTGAACAGTGCTCAGAGAAGTGGACCGGATCTTCTGGGCGGTGCTGAAATCGTTAAGAGCAAAGCTGAATCCCAGGAAAGTCGGGCGGTCTGGTCCATTCTGGGCGATACCCATCGAACAGACAGCCAGGGATAATATGAACAGGGAGAACTTCTTCATAAGCGTCATAGTTTAGTTATAATCAAAACAAAAGTAATCGGTAAGTTCAATATCCTAAAATAATTTTAATTATTTATGAACTGATTTTTAATGTGCCGTTATCCGCCCTCCCGAATCTCATTTTCTGGCGTACAAAGGCCGTATCCGCGCGTCTTCGCCGTAGATATCATCATAAAACATCAGTTTTCCGTCTTTGGCCTCGCAGGTAAAGTAGCGGATATACAGCGGCAGCCGGTTGCGGACCGTGATTACTTTCTTCTCCTTGCGGCCAAGCCAGCTGCGGACACTGTCTGCCGGCACGTAGCGCCCCGAACTCGCCTGCATGCTGTCGTGCTTCAGGATATCCCACATCAGCCCTTCCCAGCTTTGCACCCGTACACAGCCGTGGCTCAGCGATCTTGAAGTGAGCCCGAACAACGAGCGCTGGTTGGTGTCGTGCAGGTAAACCGCATATTTATTCCCAAAATTGAATTTCATAATTCCCAGCGCATTGGCATCGCCACTCCCCTGCACCACGCGATAAGGAATGCCTTTGCTGTATTTCGACCATTCCACCGAATACGGATCCACCTCGTTGCCCTCGCCGTCGAGCAGGCTGAAACCCTTCTTGGCGAAATATCCGGGGTCCTTCTTGGCGGCGGGCAGCATTTCTTTCACAATAATGCTGGTGGGTACGGTCCATTGCGGATAAGTGATCATTTCGGAGATGGCACTGTTGAGCAAAGGCGTCCGCGTTTTCTGGCGGCCACAGATGATCTTCGACACCAGCTTCACGCTGTCGTTTTCGATCAGCCGCATATAATAAGAAGGCAGGTTCACCCAGAGATAACGCTCCGGCATTTTGGACGGTAATAATTTATAACGGTCCGCTGCCATGGCGGCACGGATGAATTTCTCGCCGTCTGTCAGGTTGAGCATGCGAATTGTGCCACTGCCCGCCACACCATCGGCTGTCAACCCTTTACTTTCTTGGAAGCGTTTAACTGCTGCGGCCAGCGTTGCCGAATCAGGATCAGGATTTTCACCGGCCAGCCAGTCTTCTTCCTGCAGGCGCAACACCAATTGCCGCCTCAACGTGGCCGAGTCCGTGTTTTTTCCCGGAAGCGGCACTTCCGTGAATACCCGCTGGTCCGATTCGTCGAGGAAACGTTGCAAGGCTTTTTTAAATGCATGGTAAACGGTATCGGCCGGTTCGAGTTCCGTGGCCAGGCGCGACAGGCTGCCTTCGCGCTGAAACTTTTGCCATTGTTCCGCATAAAAGGCTGCAGTGGGTGCCGCCGCCCGCTGCGAAACACTGTCGTCCGGCAATCGACCCCAACGCAGGTGATTGACCATCCGTACAAAGGCGTCACTCAATAATATATCCGCGCGTCCGAGCAAGGCGGCGTCTCTGCGCGCCCCTTTGCCCAGCGAATCGGCACGGTATAAGCTGTCGATCAACTGTAATTCATTCAAATGATAATCTTCCGGTAATAAAGCGTGATATTTTGCATGGCGTATAAACTGCAACATGGAATCCGCAATCGGCTTGCGTTTTTCAGGATCAGACCACAACATCCCATAACCCGATGTTTCATACAAAGCCGGCAGCATCGCCGACTGCCATAAACGGAAACTATCATTCAATACACCATCGTGGTTACCGGCATAATCGAGCGACTCACGGATATAGGCCGTGGTCTTCTCCTTCATTTCTTCGGGCGAACTCGTGATTTCGGTAGACGGAGGCGGTGTGTCGCTGCCACAGGAGGCCAGCAACAAAAGCGAAGCAATAATCAGGATACGTGTCATAATTCAGGACAGGTTATATGATGGCACAAAACGGTAAGCCTGGCAGGGATTTGGTAACTTACAGTCTATGTATATCAAACTACCAAATAGAATTGTTGGTTGCGGTTTTATCGCGATTGTTTTATCAACATTTTTTACCCTTTCGCTGGCTGCGCAGGACAGCATCCCGCCACCGGATGTTACGCGAAAGTTAAGCGCCTACCGTCAGCAGATACAGGACGATCCGGAAAAAGAAATGGTTGAGCTTAAAAGTATTATTCCTTCCATTCTCTATGATCTGCGGTATGCAACGCATAACAATTTCGTAAAACGTCCGCTTTATCCCGTTGGTACGCGACAGGCTTTTCTACGTAAAAAAGCGGCGCTTGCCTTACAAAACGTGCAAAAAGAACTGGCAGAAAAAGGTTACGGGCTGAAAATATGGGACGCTTATCGTCCTTATGCGGTGACGGTGAAATTCTGGGAACTCATTAAAGACGATCGGTATGTTGCCAATCCGGCCCGCGGAAGCGGACATAACCGTGGCACGGCTGTCGATCTCACACTTATTTACCTGAAAAATAAAAAAGAAGCAGACATGGGTACCGGCTTCGATCATTTCAGCGACACGGCCCACCATGCATTCCAGGGACTGCCGGAAGAAATTTTGCAGGACCGCCTGTTACTGCGCACTACGATGGAGAAATATGGATTTAAAGCCTTGGAGACGGAATGGTGGCATTATTCATTGCCGGATGCCACGCGCTATGAATTACTCGACATCCCTTTTACACAATTGGCACCAGTTAAAGTCAAAAGTAAAAAAGGGAAATAAGCGAATAAGTGGATGATTACTTATTGTTTGAATTTGGCCGTTTTGGATTCGCCGGTGATATCGCCGCCGCTCCGGATCTGCAATTGAATGCTGCTGATCCATTCAGCACATCCGCGCTCGTAAAGAAACTCATTCACCTTGCCGATCACCGCTGTCACTTCTTCGTACGTTCCTTCCAGTACTGTAGCGAATGGGCCCACTTCATACCGCACACCTGAGCCGCGGATCACGTCAATGGCCTCGTCCACCCACTCGTAAGCATGTTTGTCCTGCACGATAGGCAATATCTGGATTGAGGCATTGACGATATACTGATGCATGAAAAAGTATTAAGGAGTAATGGTTTCCGTACCGATCACCGCATCGAGGTTGATGGGACCGTAAATATGAGGAAAGGTATCCTGCACAGAGGGCGACCACTCCTGCACATAACGGCTGGTGAGTTTGTCGGTATCGATGATCAGTTTCACCAGGTCTGTTTTACCGATGAAATACCGGTCGAGCACACCGGCAAGCTGCCGTTCTTCGCTGCAATGAATAAATCCTTCTTCTTTGAGCGAAGTAGCTTCGTATTGTCCTTGTTGCTGTGCTTCCTGCCATATGGCGGCACTGGTGATATGATAAATAACAGGCATAGTAGATCGTTAGTAGTTTAATGTTTAGCGCACCACGCGATGAATATGTTGTTCGAGCAGCAAAAGGTCTGCCAGTACAATGGCCGTAGCTGCCTCCACAATTACCGGCGCGCGCAATGCAACACAAAGATCGTGTCGTCCTTTAACAGAAAAATGTTCAATTTGTTGGGTATCCCAATTAAGACTTTCCTGTTGTTTGGGTGTGGAGGCCGTTGGTTTGATCGCCAGCCGGCACACCAGTTCGTTGCCGTTGGTAATACCGCCCACGATACCGCCGGCATGATTTGTTGTTGTTTTGCCCGACATATCCTCAATGGCATCATTGTGCTGCGAGCCGAACATTTTTGCCGCCGCAAATCCGCTCCCGAACTCAACGCCTTTTACGGCAGGAATAGCAAACAGGATATGCGACCACAGGGATTCAACCGAATCGAAAAAAGGTTCTCCCAATCCGGCAGGCAAACCGGTCACGCGGCATTCGACGATACCACCGATCGAATCTTTTGCATCGATGGCTTTTTGCAAACCTTTTTCCTGGTCTGCCTCACCGCCGATTTCGGCAATAGTAGCGGTGATAGAAATATTTTCACCACCGGTAATGGTGCTTATTAGTTTTTTGGCGATAGCGCCCGCAGCTACCAATCCGGTTGTGAGCCGTGCGCTGAAATGTCCGCCGCCACGGTAATCTTCAAATCCGCCGAACTTTTGCCGCGCCACCATATCGGCATGGCCCGGCCGGGGAAAGCTTCTTTGCTTTTCGTAGTCCGCACTGCGGGTGTTGTTGTTTTCAAAAAAAATACTGATAGGTGCGCCGGTAGTATGGCCGTTGAATAAACCGCTTTTGAAAAAAGGAAAATCGGCTTCCTGTCTTGGCGTAGTGCCTTTCTGCTGACCGCCTTTGCGGCGCTCAAGATCAGCGAGCAGATCTTCTGCAGTCAATGGCAGGCCGGCAGGACACCCGTCGACAACAATGCCTACCGATTCGCCGTGCGATTCGCCAAATATTTGTACCCGCAATAAACGACCGAAAGAATTCATAGTGAATAGTCAATTGTGAATGGTGAATCGTCAATGGTGAATGGTGAATCGTCAATGGTGAATCGTCTATGGTGAATCGTGAATCGTCAATCGTCAATGGTGAATAGGTGTTTACTTATCACTTACTACTTACTACTTACTACTTACTACTTACTACTTACTACTTACTACTTACGACCTATTACCTATTACCTAATCTTCAAATTATCAAATTAATCCCTTCCAGCCTGGCTCCCATCCGCTCCAGATCGCGGTAAAAATCGGGATAAGATTTATTAACGGCCTGGGCTTCTTCAACTGAAACGGGTGCTTCAGCGCGCAGGGCCGCAACGGCACAAGCCATGGCAATACGATGATCGTGACGCGAATGAACCTTCGCTCCTTTCACGCCATTGCCGCCTTCAATAAACATCAAATCTCCTTCGAGGCGGATCGTAACTCCCATTTTGGCAAACTCTTCCTGCAAGGTAAGACCTCTGTTACTCTCCTTGTGTGCCAACCGCGATACACCACTGATCTCCGTGGTGCCTTCGCAATAAGCTGCTAATGCTACCAATGGCGGAAACAAATCGGGACAATCCGTGGCATCAAAGGTAAATGCTTTCAGCGAAGCAGGCACCAGGCGAATGCCTTTGGCTTCCACCGCCATTCCCGCACCACAGGCTTCGAGCGCTTCCATGATCTTTCTGTCGGCCTGTGTCGATTGCAGGTCGAGACCACGCACAAGCAAAGGTCCGGCAATGGCACCGGCTACCAATAAAAAGGAAGCACCGCTCCAGTCGCCTTCTACGGTATACTGTATATCACGATCTTCGGTACTGTGTTTTTTTTCGGGGAAATGGAATACCGCGTATCCGTTATTCTCGGGCACGGCCATGCCAAATTGCTTCATCACATCCAGCGTAAGATCGATATAAGGCTTGCTCTTCAGATCGCGGACACGTATTTCCACACCCGATGCGCCCGCCGCCGAATAAGCCATCAGCAAACCGGTAAGAAATTGTGAACTCAATGAACCATCCACCTCAATATCCACCGGCTTCAACGGACCTTTTACCTTAAGTGGCAGATAGCCACCTTCACTGGATACTTCCACGCTGAGTGCCGGTAATATTTCATCAAAGAAATGCATGGGGCGCGTAACCAGGCTGCCACTGCCACTAATAGTAACAATTTCTTTACTCAACGCTGCCAGCGGCGTGAACATACGAATGCTCAATCCGCTTTCACCACAATCAATAGCACCACTCACAGGCTCAACACCTTTGCTGGTTACGCGTAATGTATCCTCATCGATCTTTTCAATGATAGCACCCAGACGGCCGATAATATCCAGTGCCGCTTTATCATCGTTGCTATGTCCGGGATTATGGATAAAGGAAATGCCTTTATGCAATAAAGCCGCCGCGCATGCACGCTGCATCGAACTCTTTGAGGCCGGCGATTGAATAACACCTTTCAGTTGTGAAGGATGAATCGTTTTCTTCATGTCTTTATCACAGGATCAGAGTTCCTGCAAACTTCTTATCATTTTACCGAGCCGCGTAACAGGTATGGGTTCAATCACACCGCGGCCGATCTTTTCCAATAAAATATAATTCATCTGTTTCCGTTCGCGCTTTTTATCCATCGTCAGTACCTCCAGGGCTTTGTCTGCATCGAAAGCAGCGTAGGTTGGAAGACCATACTGTTCAAGCAGGCGCACTACCTTTTCCGTGTCTTTAAACCCCTTGAGTTTTGCAGACAAATGACACGCATAGGTCATACCAATGGACACAGCCTGACCATGCGACAGTTCATATTGATTTTCGAGTGCGTGCCCGAGTGTATGTCCGAAGTTGAGCAGCTTGCGTTCGCCCTGTTCCGTTTCATCGCGGCGTACCACCTCCGATTTGATGCGCACATTTCTTTCAATCAGCGCTGCCGCTTTTTTCGGATTGGCGACCAGTTCTTCGAGTGAACCGGCCTGCAACTGACGGAACAGTCCGGCATCTTTGATACAGGCGTGTTTGATGATTTCTGCAAAACCGTTCTGCCACTCGGCAAGCGGTAGTGTACGCAGCAATTGCAGATCGTGCAGCAGGAACGATGGCTGGCGGATAATGCCGACCATATTTTTGTACACGCCTACGTCGATGCCGTTCTTACCGCCGATCGATGCATCTACGAGTGCGAGCACTGAGGTGGGCACAAACCCAAAACGGATACCGCGCATATATACCGAAGCGATATAACCGGTAAGATCCGTTACCACACCGCCGCCGATACCCACCAATGTGGTCTTGCGATCGGCGCCCATGGCAATGAGTTGTTCCACTACCTCATCAACGGTGGCCTGTACTTTAT
Organism: Terrimonas ferruginea DSM 30193; assembly: GCF_000425585.1. Classification (GTDB taxonomy): domain Bacteria; phylum Bacteroidota; class Bacteroidia; order Chitinophagales; family Chitinophagaceae; genus Terrimonas; species Terrimonas ferruginea. Next base: position 17,005 of record NZ_AUDS01000023.1, on the reverse strand, counting down.
AAGCTTCGCCGGCGCGCAGCACGATGGTGTTCCATCCTTTGAAGATCGCGGGATGTGCGTCATAGATATGCTGATCGGTGATGAGGACGGAATGTTTGCTATCCGTGATCTTTTTCAGCGCCGATACTTTGTGGTCGAGATAATAATCGACCGGCACGCCGGAAAAACGGTAAGTAAGTTTTTTCATTATACGTCGGCACGAACGGATCAGGCGTCCATGATCTTTTTCTGGTGATTGATACTTTCCATGTGTACGGCGTCGAAGTAGCGGGTAAGGAACTCATGGCTCAATCCGTTCTTCTCGCCTTTCTGGAAAGCTTTCTCCAATATCTCATTCCAGCGGTTGGTTTGCAGGATGGTGATATTGTTATCTTTTTTGTATTCACCGATCTGTTCGGCGATTTTCATGCGTTGGGCAAGGATCTGCAGCAGTTCATCATCGAGGTGATTGATCTTCTGGCGCAGTTTTTCCAATGCCGCGTGCAATGCTTCGGATTCGATGTCTTCTTTTCTCCAGATAATGGTGTCGAGCATTTCAGCCAGCACTTCCGGTGTTACCTGTTGTTTGGCATCGCTCCATGCGTTATCGGGATCGATATGGCTTTCGATCATCAGACCATCGTAGTCGAGATCCACAGCTTTCTGCATAACCTCGAGCAGGATATCGCGGCGGCCGCAGATATGCGAAGGATCGTTGATCACCGGCATATCGGGGTGACGCAGTTTCATTTCAATGGCCAGGTGCCACATCGGCGCATTGCGGTATTCGGTATTACCATAGGAAGAAAATCCGCGGTGGATGAGTCCAATGTTTTTGATACCTGCACGGGCAACGCGTTCAACAGCACCGGCCCACAGTTCCAGATCGGGGTTGATCGGGTTTTTGATCAATACAGGCACATCTACACCACGCAGCGCGTCGGCTACTTCCTGTACGCTGAATGGGTTGACGGTGGTGCGGGCGCCGATCCAGAGCACGTCCACGTCAAATGTGAGCGCGTCCTGTACCTGTTTGGCGGTCGCCACTTCTACTGCTACCGGCAGGCCGGTCAGTTTTTTTGCTTGTTGCAGCCAGGGAAGACCTTTGGCGCCGATACCTTCAAAGAGGCCGGGTTTGGTACGGGGTTTCCAGATGCCGGCGCGCAGCATGTTTACCTTGCCGGTAGCGGCGAGGCGTTGCGCGGTGGCGAGCACCTGTTCTTCGGTTTCTGCACTGCAGGGGCCGCTGATGATGAGCGGTCTTTTATTCCATGCTTCCTGCACGGGAGAGGTTGTTGCTTGTTGCACTGTGTCCATATACTTGTTGTTTGTAAAGTTATTGATTATACCGCTCGTCTCCGGCGGATTGTTTTATCGTTGTTGTTTTCGTTGAATCAAGTTGGAGATGGATTTATTTTTTACCACATCAAAATAGATCAGCCAGAGCAGCAGCGCCAGTATGGCGGATACCATCATAAACGCCCGGCCACTTCCCCTCCACTCACTGAGATTATTATAAATCATCTCTCCCTCTTTTTCTACATAAAAAATATTGCTTCGCCAGTTATAGTTATAGAGCCATTGATACCAGCTCTTTACATACAAGCTCAACCTGTCTCCTTTTACTGCCGGAATATATCCTCCCACATCTACCCTATCGCTTAACCAGTATTTATCGTTGCTGCCCTCAAAAACAATCGTTGTTTTTGTATAGGTACTGCGCCCCTGACGAAAAGCTTCATTGATTACCTGCTCCACTACACCGTCTACTCTACGCAAACTTTCTTTCGAAGCGAAAAAGTATTCCAGCATATTGGCCATCGCAACCAGGGTAGCAAGGATGGCAACAACCAGTAAAGCAATTCCCCTGTTTTTCATTTAATGATCCGTTTGATTTTATTCGCTTCACCGATCAGGTCTTCCAACGCTTTGCCATCACCGTTTTCAATACTTTGCTTGAACCGTGTCAGTTGCGCGATATGTTCGGTCAATACATCAAGCACGTTCTCTTTGTTTTGCAGGAAAATGGGCACCCACATGGCCGGGCTGCTCTTCGCCAGTCGCACGGTGCTTTCAAAACCGGCACTCGCCATTTCGAAGATGGCGTTTTGTTCTTTTTCTTTTTGCAAAACGGTATTGGCCAGCGCGAAGGAAGTGATATGCGAAATATGGCTCACGTAGGCGGCATGCAGATCATGCGCACGCGCTTCCATTTCCAGCAAATGCATGCCGATCTTTTTATACATACTCCTCACCCATTCCAATGCATCGCCATCGCTTTCCCAGGCATTGCAGATAATAACGGCCTTGTCTTCATAGGCACCACGCACCGCTGCACGTGGACCGCTGTACTCGGTTCCCCACATAGGATGCGTGGCTACGTATCTCCCCCTTTTGGGATGGTCTTTAATGATATCGGTCAATTGTGATTTGGTGGAACCCAGGTCCAATACAATTTGCTGGTCTACCTGGTCGAGTATGGAGGGCAGCAACCCAACCAGGCGATCCACCGGGATGGCGAGTACGATCACTTCTGCTGCAGCAATGGCATCCGTCAGCGGCATCACTTCGTCTACCAGTTCCATTTCCAATGCCTGACGCAAATGTTCTTCGCTTGCATCCACACCTATCAGCCGCGACGAGATTTTCCGTTCATGCAGCCGCAAGGCGAGCGAACCACCGATCAGGCCGGTGCCCACGATCGCCACTTTTTTTCTTTCTATGTTTATACGCTCATTGAGCATGGCTTATTCTGTTTAAGGCTTCTTCAAATCGTTGTACCGGCGCGCACAGGCTAACCCTGATATACGCATCTCCGGCCGAACCAAATATTCCCCCGGGCGTAATGAACACTGCAGCGCGTTGCAGTATTTCATCGCTCAGCTGAAAGCCGGTCTGGTATTGCGGCGGAATGGACGCCCACACAAACATGCCTGTCTGGCTTTGCGAAAAGGTGCAATCCAGTTGCCTTAACAGATCAAATACTTTTTCGCGGCGTTCACGATAAACAGCATTCAGTTCCTGTTGCCATTCATCACCCAACTCCAATGCGCGGGCAGCGGCGAGTTGCAGCGGCAGAAACATACCGCTGTCCATGTTGCTTTTGAACCGCAGCACTTCGTTGATGCGGTCGGCGCCGCCGCAAAGCATACCGATGCGCCAGCCCGCCATATTGTGCGACTTGCTCAGGGAGTTCAGCTCGATCACCTGTTCTTTGGCGCCGGGTAAACCCAACAGGCTTTGCGGCTCGTCATTCAGTATAAAACTGTAAGGGTTGTCATGCACGATCAGTATATCATGTGCTGCCGCAAAAGCGATGAGTTGTTCAAATGATGCGCGACTGGCGGGTTGCCCGGTCGGCATATGCGGATAATTCACAAATAGCAGCTTCACTTTGCTCAGATCACGTGAAGCGAGTTCATGGAGATCGGGATAATAATCATTCTCCTCCAGCAACAGGTAATCAACACAACGTCCTCCCGCGAGTTGCACGGCACTGCGGTAAGTAGGGTATCCCGGATTGGGCACCAACACTTCGTCACCGGGTTCGAGGTAGGTCATGCAAATATGCATGATACCTTCTTTGCTGCCGATCAGTGGTAAAATTTCGGTATCGGGATTCAGTTCTACATTGTAATGGCGGCGATACCAATCGCTCATGGCCTTGCGCAAAACAGGCGAACCTTTGTAGGATTGATACGCGTGTGTATCCGGGCGCGCACTCGCTTCCTGCAATACTTTTATCACTTCAGGATGTGGCGGAAGATCGGGGCTGCCGATACCGAGGTTGATCACATTGCGGCCCTGTGCGTTGAGCGCTTCTATCTCCCTCAGCTTTTGGGAGAAATAATATTCGCCGATGCCTTCCAGTCTCTTGCTTGTTTTCATATACTTATTTATTTCCACACTCCTCTTTTGTATACACCGTATATACGGAGATGATCGGTTAGTGGTGTAATGGATTTTATCACTTTGTCCAGTTCTTTGCGGTTGTCGAACTCCATGTCTGCATGAAAGCTGTAACGGAATTCTGATCCGGGTATCGGAAAGCTTTGCAGCTTGCTGAGGTTAATGCCACCGTCTGCTATTTTCCCTAATACTTTTGCCAGGCTTCCGCGCGAATGATCCGTATGGAAATTGATTGATGCTTTGTTGGCTTCCTCCTCTGCCTGCACATCTTCTTCACATTGCAATACCAGGAAGCGTGTATAGTTATTTTTCAATGTATGAATGTTCGGCGCAATCATCTCCAGGTCATACAACTCAGCGGCCAGCTTGCTGGCAATAGCGGCAATGTATTTGCTTTTGTGCTGGTGAATATGCCGTGCGCTCAGTGCGGTATCTTCCGTTTCCACCAGTTTCCATTTATGCTTGTCGAGAAAGTCATAACATTGTTGCAGGGCCATGGTGTGGGAATGCACTTCGCGGATGTCTTCGAGTTTTACTCCGGGATTGACGAGCAGGTTTTGGCGGATCTGCAAATAGATTTCTCCTGTAATGCGCAACTGTGATTTCTGCAGGAGGTTGTAATTGGGAAGAATGCTGCCGGCAATAGAATTCTCAATAGCCATGATGCCGCCTTCGCTTTCTTTTTTACTCTCTGCAATGCGTACTGCTTCGCGGAATGTATCGCAGGGAATCACTTCCACTTCTTTGCCGAAGTAAAGACGGGCAGCTACCTGGTGAAAACTGCCTTCGTATCCTTGTATCGAGATCCTTTTTTGCATACGTATAAAAACAAGAATCCCGGCTTCGAGCCGGGATTCTTTATGTTGATTTTAGTTATCCTATTTATTTCAACAAAGCATTCCCGGCTCTCTTTCTAAAGTAAAAAAAGCTAAAATAAAAACCGAAGAATGTGTTTGTCTTGATCATTGCTGAACAAATATAACGTAGCGTTGGTGAAACAAAAAAATTATTCGCGGTTTTTTCCTCTTGTACCACCGCTTTCGGCATCGTTCATTCTGATCTTGCGCCCGCGGAAGTTCTTTCCATCGAGTGCGCGGATCATTTTATTCGCCACGCCTGATTCAATTTCCACCCAGCTATTCATCTCTTTCATATCGATACGGCCGAGTACATCTTTACGCAGATCACTCATATCCAGTATGAACTGAAGGAAACTTGCTTTATAGAAACCATCACGTGTACCGAGGTTTACAAACAAGCGTTGGTAATTGCCATCACCTGCAGCACGTGGCCGTTCGCGACCGGCTGAACGTTCGTTGCGATCGGTGCCTTTGCGGTCTTTGCGGCTGTCTTCACGCATATTGAGATCGGCTGCATTCTCATAATACTTGAGGAAGCGGTCGAACTCGAGTGCAGCCACACGTTGCAGGATTTCTTCTTTGTCCACTTCTGCAAACTTCTCGCGCAGTACAGGCAGGTAAGCTTCATACTCACCGTTGCTGATGTCGGTCTGTAATAATTTATCGATGAAATGGAAGAACTGTTTGCGGCAAACATCTTTACCACTCGGGATATCCATTTTATGGAAACGGGAGTTGATCAGTTTTTCGATCTGGCGGAGACGATAGGTTTCGCGGGGTGTAACGATGGATACGGATACACCACTCTTTCCTGCGCGGCCTGTTCTTCCGCTACGGTGTGTGTATACTTCCGTATCGTCGGGCAGTTCGTAGTTGATGACGTGTGTGATCCCTTGTACGTCGATACCTCTTGCTGCTACGTCGGTAGCGATCAGCAATTGAATGGATTTCTCACGGAAGCGGCTCATTACTTTATCGCGTTGCGCCTGTGTGAGGTCACCGTGCAGCGCTTCGATATCGTACCCTTCGCGGATCAGCGATTCGGTTACGGTCTGTGCATCGGCTTTTGTACGGGTAAAGATGATACCGTAGATGCCCGGATTGAAATCCACGATACGCTTGAGTGTTTCGTAGCGGTTGACGTGTTGGGTCTGGTAATATTGGTGATCGATGTTGGCATTGCCGGCATTGACCTTACCAATGGTAATCTCGAAAGGCTTGTCCATGTACTTCTTGCTCACATGACGGATTTCCGGCGGCATGGTAGCGCTGAACAGCCAGGTACTTTGACGGTTGGGGGTGTTTTGAAGAATGAACTCGATATCATCCTTAAAGCCCATGTTGAGCATTTCGTCGGCCTCGTCGAGGATAACGTAATGGATTTTTTCCAGGTTGATTGCTTTGCGTTCGATGAGGTCGATCAGGCGGCCGGGGGTTGCCACTACGATATGCGTGCCTTTTTTCAGGTCGCGGATCTGGTCGCCGATAGAGGTACCACCATAAACGGCCGTAACATGTATGGCGCTTTTCTTACCGCGGAAGGTGCCCAGGTCTTTGGTGATCTGGAGGCAGAGTTCGCGGGTGGGGCAGACAATAAGCGCCTGCGGGAAGCGGTCGTCTTTGTTAATGAGCTGAAGAACAGGGAGTCCGAAAGCCGCGGTCTTACCGGTTCCGGTCTGGGCCAGGCCGATAAAATCCTTGGTTCCCTGGAGGAGCACCGGGATAGCTTTTTCCTGGATGGGCGTTGGCTCGGTAAAGCCGAGCGCGCTGATGGCAGCCAGGAGCCCTTCCTCGATGCCTAATGATTCAAAATTGGTCACTTTGTGTTTTTTTCTTAATAATCGGCCGCAAAGTTAACCTTATTCGGGCAGGACGGCCGAAAAAGATAGTTTTGGGCAAAAAAAAGCCACCTGCCTGAGGGCGGATGGCCTATAACGATTGCTTGCTGAGAATTATTTCTTCAGAGAATCTTTAGTTGCTTTAGCAGCAGAGTCAACAACATTCTTCAGAGAGTCGTTGGCCTGGTTAACAGCATTCAGAGAATCTTTAGTTGCGTCAGCAGCTGAGTCTACTTTGTTAGTCAGAGAATCAGTTGCGGGTTTGTTTTCAGCTTCGTTGTTACAAGCTACAAATCCAAGGCTAGCTACTGCCAGAACGATGAAAAGCTTTTTCATTTGTGCGATTTTTGAGTTTGTTTGTGAAATATTTCTAAAGATTAATACCGGGAGGAGAAAAAGGTAACCCCGGTTTTTTCTTTTTTTTTGATATTTTTTTTTCTGCCCCCCGGCGGGTTACTATTTTTAGAAAAACGTATTAATATAGGAAGCGTGAAAGAAGCGATCAACGAAAAGGAATTATTGAAAGGGCTGGCCCGAAATGATAAGAACGCTGTTGAGACTATCTACCGCGAGCATTATAAGATCATTCAGACGCTGATAATCAATAACAACGGGCTGGCCGACGACGCCCGGGATATTTTTCAGGAAGCGATGATCGTCTTATATGAAAAAGCCCGCTCCGGTGATTTCGAACTCAACTGCCAGATCAGAACTTATTTATACTCCGTATCCAGAAGACTGTGGCTCAAGCGTTTGCAGCAATTGAACCGGTATTCGTCCGATCTCGTATCTACAGATAATGTAGTAGCGGTGGAAGACGATCTCGAAGAACACAACCGCCGCGACGCCGAATTTGACATGATGAATAAGGCAATGGGAAACCTCGGAGAACCTTGCAAAAGCCTGCTGGAAGCATTTTATCTGAAAAAGAAAAACATGCAGGAAATAGCAACCGACTTCGGTTACACCAATTCCGAAAACGCCAAGACACAGAAATACAAGTGCCTGGTACGACTGAAGAAACTATTCTTTTCGCATTATAAAAAATGACCACCGTGATGAATGAGCAAAATGACCTGATGATCCTTGACGCCGTGGAGCGCTACATCAGGGGCGAAATGCTGCCTGACGAACGACTTCACTTCGAAAACCTTCGCAAGTCCAACAGCGAAGTGGATCAGCTTGTTGTGGAACACACCCTTTTTCTCCAGCAAATGAACCGCTACGCCGAGCGGCAGGATTTCCGTCATACCTTGCAAGACGTACACAATGGCCTGTCCGAACAAGGCACCATCGATATCGAGCCTGCGCAGCGCGGCCGCGTAGTACAACTGTGGCAGAAATACAAGAAAGTGATAGCCATCGCCGCTACCATCGCAGGTGTTACTGCTATCGGACTTTCCATGCTGGTAAATACAGTGGCACCCGCAACCAAAGACCCGAAAGTGATCGAGCTGGCGAATAAAGTAAACGAGATTGAGATCAAAACCGATAACCTCGACAAGAAGATCCAGCACGTAGATAATAAAACGAACACCACGCATAACACCGATATCAATATGGCGGTGAATGTGTATGGCACCGGCTTCCTGATCGACCCCAAGGGCATGATGATCACCAACGCCCACGTGGTGAAGAACTCGCGTAATATTTATGTGGAAAATAACCGCGGCGAACGTTTCCGTGCCATCGTACTGAAACTCGACGTGTCCCGCGATATGGCCATCATCAAGATCGATGATGACCGTTTCAAGCCATTCAGCGCTTTGCCCTATGGCATCCGCAAAACAACTTCTGAGCTGGCCGAGCCGATCTTCACATTGGGCTTCCCCCGCGAAGAGATTGTATATGGAGAAGGTTACCTGAGTGCGAAGACCGGTTTCAACGGCGATACACTCAGTTGCCAGATATCTGTTGCGGCTAACCCCGGCAACAGCGGTGGCCCGATCTTCAACCGCAACGGTGAAGTAATCGGTATCCTCAGCACAAAAGAAACAAAAACAGAAGGAGCAGTATTTGCCGTACAATCGAAATACATTTTCCAGGCATTGGAAGAGCTCAAAGGCAACCCGCTTTACAAACACGTACAACTGTCAACCCGTTCTTCCATCAGTGGCATGGACAAAGTGCAGCAGGTGAAGAAAGTACAGGATTATGTGTTTATGGTGAAAGGCGACTAACCACGGCGTTTTAAGTTTAGTTACATATAGAAAATCCCCGCAGTCTTGCGGGGATTTCGTTTTTCGCCAAAGGCGAAAACGAAAAGGTAGAAGGTGTAAGGCATAGGGCGAAGGGTAATCAGGCTTCTCCTTTTATGGTTCGTGCCTTCCCGAAACCTGCCCGGCCCTTCGGGAGGCCGAAGCATCGCCCTCAGGGACATGGCTTCCATAAACAGCCATGGTTCGTGTATACACGAACCATGGCAAACCTTATACATTATACCTTAAGCCTTACACCTTAAACCTTACGCCTCCCTTTTCCACAAATCAGCCGGATACACTTCCCCTTCAATCAACTCATTCAGGCTTTTTGCCACAAACGGTGCATCCTCTTTATAAGTAACGCCGAACCAGGAAGAACTGGTCGGGATAATTTCCACTTTGCCGCCTTCACGGATAAAATGATCCGCAACAATCGGAATGAAAAATTCTGATTTTGCTTCCTGCCCGAATTGCGTCAGGAACTCGCGGAACAAACGTTGCGTATAATTAAAAAAAGACGGATCGAAACACCAGAAGTTCATCGACACACGTGTGTCCATGGATAATTCTGCCGGTTCGGCGCCATCATCAACAACGATCTTACCGTCTTTCTTCGCAATATTGATGCGTTCGGTGATCGAGGCAAGATTACCCAATTCGTCGAGTTTGCATACGCCACGGTTCACCGTTCCGTAATCGGAAAGTGTTTTCAGCAGGTCGTAGCCAACGAGTCCGTATGTTTTTTCGTTGCAATCGTTCAGCAGAAAATCCGCCGCCTGTTTGAAGGCATCATCGCCATAAAAATCGTCGGCATTGATCACCGCAAATGGCTCTTTCACCACATCCATGGCGCAGAGTACGGCATGCGCGGTACCCCAGGGTTTGGTGCGGCTTTCAGGAAATGCATAACCTTCGGTGAAGGCGTCCATGTCCTGGAACACATAGGCTGTTTCTACACGTCCGTTGAGCTTGGGTTCGAAGATCGCTTTGAAATCTTCCGCAAATTCGCGGCGGATGATGAACACTATTTTGCCAAATCCGGAACGGATTGCATCGAAAATGGAATAGTCCATGATCGTTTCGCCCGCAGGGCCAAAGCCCTGGATCTGTTTCATACTGCCATATCGGGAAGCCATACCGGCTGCAAGGATCACTAAAGTAGGTTGTGTCATACGTTGTTAAACTGAACAGCGAATTTAAAGTAAATTTGCCACTCTGTCCTTATGCTTCCTTTCATTCCTGAACCTTTACGCATTGATAATGTGCGAACGAAAGACGGCGCCGGCCTCGATGTGCTGCGTGCCGACCTTGTGCATCCGGTAATCTCGGGCAACAAATGGTTCAAATTGCGTTATTACCTGGAAGAGCTGCAAGAGCAGCGGCGGCGTCACATCATTACTTTCGGTGGCGCTTATTCCAATCACATCATTGCAACGGCCGCTGCGGCCCATGCACTCGGCCTGCGATGTACCGGCCTTATCCGGGGTGAACGCCCGCCCGTCCTCTCTCCTACGCTCATTCATGCGCAGCAATTGGGGATGCAACTGCATTTTCTTTCGCGCGAAGTGTACAAAGAAAAAGAAGTGCCTGCCGCATTGCGCAGCGAGGATATGTACGTGATCCCTGAAGGCGGATACGGAGCCAAAGGTGCGGCCGGTGCCGGCACTATGCTCTCCGGCAACACGCGTATTTATTCACATATCTGCTGCGCCACCGGAACCGGCACGATGATGGCGGGACTGCAGAACGCGGCGGCACCCGGTCAGGAAATCATTGGCATCAGCGTGCTGAAAAATAACCACGACCTGGAAAATGAAGTGCGGCAGTTGCTGCATCGCCCCCATCAGCCGGTAACGCTGTTACATCAATACGCAGGGAAAGGATATGGACGGCATACGCCGGAACTGCTGGCCTTTATGAACGAATGGTATGAACAAACCGGTATTCCCGGCGACTTCGTGTATACCGGCAAATTGTTTTTTGCGGTGAATGAACTGTTGCGGCAGGGATTTTTTCCGACCGGCAGCAAAATACTGCTGATCCACAGCGGTGGCCTGCAGGGCAATGCATCGCTGACAAAAGGAACGTTAATCTTCGGGGACTATTGACCCGGCAACCCTATCTTTGTTAACCTTGTATAATCCAAATCTGTCTGACCGTAAGATGAAAATAAAAGCGCTCTATTCCCTGGTCCTTCTGTTTGTAACCACCAGCCTGTACGCCCAGGACACCCTGCCCAATTTTTCGGTAAAAAATGCCGGCAACAACCGCATCGTTATCGGGTGGAACAATCAGTTTGAAAACATCCGCCAGATCAGCATTCAACGTTCCTTCGACAGCCTGAAAAATTACAAGACCATTCTCACTGTTGCCGATCCCACCACTCCGCAAAACGGTTTCGTGGATACCAAGGCCACCAACGATCACATGTTTTACAGACTGTACATTCTTTTGGATAAAGGCGTATACCTTTTCAGTGATGCTAAAAAACCTGTTCTGGATACGGCAAAAGTGGAAGAAGGGGAGCCGTTCAAACCCGCGGTGGATACGCCCGTTGTGCTGGTAGATAGTTTGGGACGCGTAATCGACACGATTTCGAAAGTGACTAAAAAACCGGTAGTGCCCTCATTTGTGCCTTCGAAATATATCTACACGTATAAAGACGGCTATGTGCGCATCTCACTGCCCGATGATCCGGCAAAAAAATACCTCATCAAATTCTTCGACGCCGACAATAACCTGCTGTTTGAATTAAAAGACTTCACCGACCGCAGCTTCAAGCTGGAAAAATCCAACTTCTACAAAGCGGGATGGTATTTCTTTGAATTGTATGAAAACGGAGAGCTGCTGGAGAAACACAAATTCCTGCTCACCAAAGATTTTTAAAGAATACTTCCCCCGAGTCCGTTTTTTTCACGCAAAGCTGCATAAGGAGCAAAAGGCGCGGAGGAAACCTCTATACGATCACTTACTACTTATTACTTACTACTTATTACTTAAAACTGTCTTCCCGCAGTTCGATGTTGAATACCCGCTCGAAATGTTTGCGCACCGAAGCTTTTGCTTCTTCAAAGTCGATATTCCTTCCCAATTCTTTTTCCAATGAAGTCACCTGTTTGTTCTGTATACCACAGGGAATGATAAAATTGAAATAATTGAGGTCGGTATTGACGTTGAGTGCAAAACCATGCATGGTGATCCAGCGGCTGCTGCGTACACCAATGGCACAAATCTTCCGCTCGCGGCCGGGCACATCGGGATCCAGCCATACGCCGGTTTCACCTTTCGAACGTTTTCCTTCCAGTCCGTAATCTGCCAGTGTGCCGATGATCACCTCTTCGATGTTGCGCAGGTAAAGACCGATATCGCGGTAAAATTTTTCCAGGTCAAAAATGGGATATCCCACAATTTGCTGGGGTCCGTGAAAGGTAATATCGCCCCCTCTGTTGGAACGGAAAAAGTCGATGCCGCGGGCAGCGAGGTTCTCTTCACTCAGGAGCACATTTTCCATGTGCCCGCTTTTGCCCAGCGTATAAACCGGGGGATGCTCTACAAACAGCAAATGATGCTCCGTGTCGGGTTCGCCGGCATCCTCACCCTCTGCCTGCCACACCGCCGCTTTTTTGGCAACATTGGCCTGCAAAAGGCTTTCCTGGTAATCCCAGGCCTCCTTATAACGCATTTGTCCCAGATCACGGAACCACACTATTTGTTTTTCCATAGCATACAAAGTTACCAACAAATCTGCATCCATTACCTTTGCAGCCGGGCCAGCCGCCCGTTAACCCTTTTTCGACCATGGAACCCACACAATACCCGCAAGGACCCGAGACCCAGGAAACAAGCGATGAACTCTATGAACGGTTTACTTTCAAAACCGACAAGGGACAGGAACCCCTGCGCATCGATAAATTCCTGATGAACCGTATTGAAGGCGCCACCCGCAATAAATTGCAGAAAGGCATCAATAACGGCATGGTCCTGGTCAACGGTAAACCCGTACGTCCTAACTACAAAGTGAAAGCCCTCGAAGAAATCGTGGTCTACTCAGACATGAGCCCCGAGGAAACCGATGTAGTGCCGGAGAAGATGGACCTCAACATCCTGTACGAAGACGATCACCTGATGATCATTAACAAACCCGCGGGTATGGTTGTTCACCCGGGCAGCGGTAACTACACCGGCACCTTGCTGAATGGTGTTTCATATTACCTGCAACAGATCAATCCCAACGTTACGGAAGATACCCTTCCGCGTTTCGGCCTGGTACACCGGATCGATAAAAACACCAGCGGACTGCTGGTGCTGGCCAAGACCGATACGGCCATGCGCCACCTGGCCAAACAATTCTTCGACCATACCGTCAAACGCCAATACATCGCGCTGATATGGGGCGATCCGGAGAACGACGAAGGCACCATCATTGCGCATGTGGGCAGACATCAACGCTTCCGCAAACTCTTTGAAGCCTATCCCGAAGGCGATCACGGCAAGGAAGCCATTACACATTACAAAGTATTGGAGCGGTTTGGTTACGTAACAACAGTACAATGCGTACTCGAAACCGGCCGCACACACCAGATACGTGTGCACATGAAATACCTCGGCCATCCGTTGTTCAACGATGATTTCTACGGAGGCGACAGAATTGTGAAAGGCACCGTGTATGCGCGCTACAAACAATTCGTCGACAACTGTTTTGCACTTTGTCCGCGTCAGGCATTGCATGCGCGCACACTTGGATTTGTGCATCCTGCTACCGGCGAAGAAATGTTTTTCGAAGCGCCGATACCGGAGGACATCACTTCGGTGATTGATAAATGGAGGAAATACGTTTCTACCAGGGGCGTCGAAAATCAAACAACGTAGCCGTAAACACGCCACGTTCGCGTTTCTTGAAAATTACATCCCAATCTCCTTTATAGCGCAATACAGAAGGCACCTGCAGGCTGCCGAAGCGGGTCAGTTGCACCTCCATGCTTACATCAAATTTATAAGCCCCGGCATTATAACTGAGATCGTAGTTGCGCGCGAGTATCTCGAGTGATTTGGCATCGAACCAGGTGGTCATGTTATCGTACACAATCTTGTCACGTTCGTTGCTGTTCAGGTTCTCACGGGCCTTGACGGAAAAAATAAAACAATCTCTTCCCTGGTAAGTACCGGCATCTACCTGCATATCGTAGTACTTCGCAATATCCGGATCGAAAATATTGCTCTTACCGCCCATGAACGGAATACCGGGAATGCGTTTGCCCGGATTGAAGAACAACATTTTCAATTGTTCCTTGCGTTTATCTATGCCCGTTTTGCCTCTGGGGTCGATGCTGGAATCGTGAACGATGTTGTTTTCTCCACAGATCTGTCCCTGCGTAAAAAAAAGACTGGCGTAGAGTTCTGCCGTATAATAGTTGAAATCGCCGCGGCGGTCTTTCATATCGCCGGTGAGGGTTTCCGATTCGGTAACCATGGTGCGGCAGCCATTCGCCACTTCCTGCCGGGTGCGGCTGGTGAGGCTTGCTTTTTGTTTGCCGCGTTTATCGTTCATGCGGATATCATTGAGCGAAGTAAAACCGAGTATACGCAGGTTCTTGAACGCCTTGTAGAAGGTCGTATCATTTTTTACCAAGGTAATGAAACGCGCGACGTTAAAATCTTTTCCGATCACCACATCGGTGAGGGTGATCATGCTTGCGAGCCGCTTATTGTCCAGCGAATCTTCCTGGCACAAAGCCGTGCATGGGAGCATTATCAGGTAAAAAACAAAAGGTACGAGGAGTCGCATGTCACAAAAGTAAAGACATGCCCGTGAATGAGGAGATAAAAAAAGCGGCCGGGGTATCCGGCCGCTTGTATGCTCATTTTTTTGCTTTTGTTTTCTCTGCCGGTTCCGTTGCAGGTTTTTCTTCCTGTGTTGGAGCAGGCTTTACCTCGATCTTTTTGGCTGCGGGTGCTGCAGGCTCTTTCGCCCCTTCCTGGAAAGTTTGTTTCGCGGGCTGGGCTGCGGGAGCAGGCGCTTTCTTCTCGGTTGCGGTCCCGGCCGGTTGGGAAGAAGCCGTTTCAGCGGCTGGCGCTTCGATGCCGGTGGAAGTCTTGCGCAGCTCGGCTACCTGTGCCGGTGTGGGTGTGGGACGGTCACTGGCAAGCTGGGCTGTCGCGGGCAAGGTAAATCCCAGGCAAACCAGCATGGCTGTATTTCTGATAATATTTCTCATATCTGTTTTCATTTAATTAAAATAAAAAATTATTTAACACTCACGAGTACATTGATCTTACCAACTTCATTGGCATTATAATCCTGCAGGGCTTTACCCATTACCTGGCCGATCTTCACTTTTTCGGGATCACCTTTCATGGCCACACCCGGAATGGAAGAAGTAACAATCAGGTCGCCTCGGCGGATAGCACCACCTTCGAGACAAACTTTCGTGGGAATGACACCGATCACACCCATAGGCACCATGTGGCTGAGATCATCATCCACCGCATTTTTTTCGGTAAGGAGCATACCGGGTTTCGTTGCGTAAACGCCGGAAACCAGTGACGAATAAGCGCCTGATGATTTTTCAACTGTTCTGTCTGCCGATTGAGAGATCACCAATACATCGCCGGGTTCGTAGGCATTGCGGTCGCCGGTGATATCGAAATATTCAGCTACGTCGGCACCACCTGTAGTGAAACCGCCATTGGCGAATACCTGTCCGGTGTTGTCAATTCTTACACGGTTGCCATTGTTCACCTGGAATACGGCAATGTTTGCGGCAGAATTACCGGCGCTGGCGCGAAGAGCAAGGCCACCGCCATTTGTAATCGCCTCAAGAGCGTTAGACGTGTTAGCAGCATTGACGTTTTCAAAACGTCCGCCAACACCTGTACCGCCGCTGATACCTGCCTGGCCGAGTACCCCGATACCAGAACTAGTATTGAAACCACGTACACCGTAACCGGCGTTGTCGTTACGACCCACTACGGCACCAACGCCGTTACCTCCCTGGCTACGACCCACTACGGCTTCACCGGTAGCGTTGTCGCCGATTACACCGGCAGAGCTGATGCTGGTGGTTACCCCCCAGATAGCGTTGCCTGCACCGCTCGCAAAAACACCCGGACCAACACCACTATTGCTAACTTCAATGCCCCTGGCTCCGCTACCGGAGTTCGTGAGCTGCACGGAGATGCCTGTGCCAATACCTGAATGGGCTACTTCTACGGCTGCGCTGTTATTGGACGCGTTAAGGCTTTCAAAGCGTGCCGCGCGTCCGGTAGATGTATTGGACGCCTGCCCCATTACGCCAATACCTGTTTGTGTATTGAAACCGCGTACGCCATAACCGGCGCCATCGTTCCTGCCTACCACAGCCCCTACGCCATTGCCACCCTGGTTGCGGCCTACAACGGCTTCGCCGGTAGTGTTATCGCCTATTACACCGGCCGAGCTGATGTTTGTAGTTACGCCCCACACAGCATTGCCTGTAGCCACAGAGAATACACCCGGGCCTGCCCCACCCTGTACATTTACACCTCTGGCACTGCTGCCGGCAGGAAGTGCAACATCGATGCCATTACCATTACCGGACGTATTTGCAAGTAATACAGTGTTGTTATTGGAACTATTAGAAATCGAAACCTGCGCAGCAACACCGGCCGTGGACGTTGCATTCAAGCCCGTTCCGGTGTTACTATTCGCATATACACCTGTACCGCTACCACTTGAATTACCATAGACGCCGAGACCATTCGGCGTAACACCATACACACCCCAGCCGCTGCCGTTCTGACTGCCCCATACACCGATACCTAAACCACCGGTGCCGTTGTTAATACCACGTACGGCTGATGAAAAGCCACCGGGTGCCGTATTGTTTACAGTACCACGTATTACCGCAATGCTGGAAGTACCGGAAGAACTTTCTGCATCTACGCCCACGCCGTCGCTGAGTGTGGAAACATGTAATGCAGCACTATTATTCGTATTGTTGTTGATCGTAAATTCACCGGCAATACCGTTGTTACTGGTACCAGCAACGCCGATACCCGTATTGCTGTTGCCATATACGCCATATCCACTGGCCGAGGAGTTACCATACACGCCCAGGCCATTTGGTGTTACGCCGTATACACCCCAGCCACTGCCGGCCTGACTGCCATATACACCGATACCCAGACCACCGGTACCGTTGTTGATACCACGCACCGCTGAAGAAAATCCGCCGGGTGC
>NZ_AUDS01000022.1 GCF_000425585.1 Terrimonas ferruginea DSM 30193 | reverse complement strand
CTGAACCCGGCGTGAACCGCTTATCCAGCGCCTGCCGGCTCATACAAACAGCCTCCTGCTGCCATAGCTTCAGGCTGTGTTGCTGCAGGCTTGCCGCTCCATACTCATACTGATCAAACAACAACATCCGCACAAAACTCTCCACGCCCAATTTGCGTTTACGTTGGATCAATCCTGTTTGAAGTGCCAACGCATTTAACTGCTGCGGTGAAAAAATGGCGCTTAACTTACCGGCTATCTCATTGATCGCTTTCAGACTCAGTTCCCTTGAAACAAACCGTTTCTTCCTCTAACACTAAGTTGACGGCTATGGAGAAAACACGAAGCGTATCGAGCAGGGGCACTATAAGAATAGCGAATGCGATAGGTACGGAAGCCGGTACGGGAATGGGCACCGACGAATCATTGGTGATATTGATGAACTTGATAGCAAGGATGGCATTCAGCAATCCGATCATCAGCGAACCGCAGTCGCCCATGAAAATGCGCGCGGGGTGATGGTTGAAGATGAGGAATGCGATGAGGCTTCCCGCCATGGAGAAGGCCAGCAAAGCATAAGCCTGCTCGCGTATCATAAAGAAATAGGTGCCAAATACCAGCATCGTCAACAGCCCAAGGCTCGCGGCGAGACCGTCTACACCGTCGACCAGGTTGAAAGAGTTGATGATCACGATAACGGTAAGGTAAGACAACGCATAGCTGAACGCTTCGGGCAGTTCGTTGATGCCGAACAGGCCGTACATGCTGTTTAGGCGGATATCACCGAGGTGTATCAGGATCGCTGCCGCAATGATCTGCCCTACAAATTTTTTACTGGCGGAAAGAATCACGAGGTCATCTTTCAGGCCAAGGAAAAAGATTACGAGAGCAGCGGCAAAAAAGTATTGAAATTCGGGATTGAATTGCCCCTGGATTGACAAGAGCGATGCAAAGAGAAAGCCACCAAAAATACCTACCCCGCCCAACGAAGCCACAGGGTGAGTGTGAAGCTTTCTTTCGTCAGGTACATCATAAAGTTTTTTCAGGTCAGCTATCTGCAGCACTACCGGTATTGCCAGAAATGAGATAATAAAGGCTACGGCAGCTGTCAGCAACACATCGGGCATTAAGTAAATTTTAACAGTTCACAAAAATAAGTATTCCCCTGAAAGATCACTGGAATACCGACCTTTTTTTGTCACAGCACAATAATTTAATTCCGCTCTGCGCAAGGCTTTTCGGGTTATCGGGCTAATTTGGCTTAGGAGGATGGACGTTTGTATCGAAAAAGGTTGCACATTTGCACCACAACCAAGAGGACAGGGGCGGCAAGATACAAAAACTTTAAAACATTCCTATTTTATGGCAGAACTCAAGGCAATTGCGTCGCAGATACGCCGGGATATCGTCCGGATGGTTCATGGTGCGAGCAGCGGTCACCCGGGTGGTTCACTGGGCTGCGCCGACTTCTTTACTGCATTGTATTTCAATGTAATGAAACATAATCCGGACTTTGACATGGATGCACGCGACGAAGACGTGTTTTTCCTGTCAAACGGCCATATTTCCCCTGTTTTTTACTCTACCCTGGCCCGTTCAGGCTATTTCGATATAAAAGAGCTGTCCACTTTCCGCAAAATCAATTCCCGGCTGCAGGGCCACCCTGCCACGCACGAACACCTTCCCGGTATCCGTGTAGCCAGCGGTTCGCTCGGACAAGGCATGAGTGTGGCGCTCGGCGCTGCATTGGCCAAAAAATTAAATGGTGACAACCACCTGGTATTCTCCCTCCATGGCGACGGCGAACTGGATGAAGGCCAGATCTGGGAAGCGACCATGTTTGCCGCCCACCATAAAGTGGACAACCTGATCTCCACCATCGACTGGAACGGTCAGCAAATCGACGGTCCCACCGACAAAGTGATGAGCCTCGGCAATATCCAGGAAAAATTCGAAGCTTTCGGTTGGGCTACACTTGAAATGAACGGCAACGATATGGATGATGTAGTGGCAACGCTGAACAAAGCCAAATCAATGACCGGCAAGGGTAAGCCAATCGCTATCATGATGCATACGGCTATGGGTAAGGGCGTTGACTTCATGGAAGGCACGCACGAATGGCACGGCATCGCGCCCAACGACGAACAACTGGCCAAAGCGCTGGATCAGTTGCCCGAGACACTTGGAGATTATTAAATTCAAAAGTCAAAAATAAAAATTCAAAAAAGTCCTGGCTGCAAACCGGGACTTTTTTATGGGTTGATAGTTGTGAAGGAACGTGAATCGTCATTGGTGAATGGTGAATGGTCAATCGTGAATAGTGAATGGTCAATGGTCAATGGTCAATCGTGAATAAAACAGCCGTGGCTCGTATACACGAACTACAAAACTTATAACGGCTGTTTCACCCTATACCCTATACCTTATACCTCACGCCTTATACCTTCCCTATTCGCTTCTCAACGAAAAATCCCTGTCCGCCGCTTTCCTCGAGGGCAGCCACGACGCTACCAGCGCGATCACAAAAACGGTAGCGCCCACCAGCAGGAAATCCGGCCAGCGTAATTCAACCGGGAAATAATCAATCAGGAATGAGCCGCCCGTAAGCGGGATGAGATGGAATTTTATTTGCAGGACAACGATCAGCACGGCAAGCAACATGCCCGCTACTCCACCGATGATGGCCAGCAGAAAGCCTTCACTCAGGAAAATGCGTTGTATGAATCCGCGGTTGGCACCCAATGCATGCAGGATACTGATGTCTTTTTGTTTTTCCAACACCAGCATCGTCAAGGCACCGATCATGTTGAA
The DNA here is from genome assembly GCF_000425585.1 of Terrimonas ferruginea DSM 30193. Lineage (GTDB taxonomy): Bacteria > Bacteroidota > Bacteroidia > Chitinophagales > Chitinophagaceae > Terrimonas > Terrimonas ferruginea. The sequence goes on along the minus strand of NZ_AUDS01000022.1, from coordinate 114,169 downwards.
GGCTGCTACGATCAGGATGAGACAAAGCACACCGTAGATGGCCCATCGTTCGAGGTTCATAACGGCATAAAGACTTTGGTTCTGCTGATAACGGTCTTGCACTTTATAGGCGCTGCCCATCATTTTCTGCAACTGATCGCGGATCGTTTTACTCTGATCAGGATCGCGCAGCGAAATCTCCACAGCCGTGTAAGCATCGGCGGGTAAACGCAGTGCCCGTTTCACGAAATCAATATTGGTGAGTGCGTATTTGTTGTCGAAATCCTGCTGGATAATGAAGGCACCGGAGGTTTGAATGGTATCACTGCTGATATCATTCATTTCATCTATCTGCTCAGTAGTGCTTTTACGCGGCAGGTAAATACGCAAAGGCAGCAGGTTGCGGTCGGCCTGGATACCTAATGCTCCTTCGATACCTGCACCCAGGATAAGTTTGGGAGCAGCTTCGGAACCAAGATTGTAAGTTCCGTTGATCAGGTGAGAAGGCACGCCGCTGATAAACCGATAGGTTTCATCCACTCCCTTGAGATAAACAACGGATTGGTAGTCGCCCTGCTGGACGATCGCCTTTTCTTCAACCACCAGGGAAACGTTGGCAACGCCACCGGTCTTTTTCAAATCTGCAAGCTGCGCTGCTGACAGGCTGAGTGTTTTGCCGTCTTTGGGAGATATGCGCAGGTCGGTATAAAAAGAGGAATACAATGATTTCACCAATCCTTCAAAGCCATTGAACACGCTCAACACCAGGATCAATGCAGTAGTGCCGATAACGATCGCCACAATGCTGATCCATGCAATGATATTGATGGCATTCGCTGATTTTTTGGCTTTGAAATACCGCCAGGCAAATAGGAAGTACAAGAGATGTCCGGTTATTTGGTGAGATGCTGGTTACTCGCCTTTATTCTTTTCTTCGTTGATTTTTTTGAACAGTTCTTCCATACGGAATACATGATCCAGGGTATCGTCGTAGAAGAATTTCAGCACGGGCATGCTCCGCAATTGATGACGCACGCGTGCCGTCAGTTCTTTTTTGATTTCATGATGCTTATCTTCTATGTGTTTGAGCGCAGCTTCTTTGTCGGCCACCTGGAAAAAGCTCACATAGAAGCGGGCTTCGAGCAGGTCCGGTGTTACTTTAACAGATGAAATGGAAACCATTCCTCCACCGATCATGTTGAGTCCCAGCCGTTGAAAAATGGTATTCATTTCTTCGTTGAGCAGGCCGGCGATCTGTTTCTGTCTTTTTCCTTCTTCCATAATTCATTGATTTTTCCCGTACCGGACCGGTGAATTTTACAGACGGCAGGCCGCTGTTCCGGGCGGTTTGGGCTACGGCGGTAAAATTACTTACTTTGTGCCGTTTAAGCTATTAATACTGTAATGAAGAAATATTCGAGGATTTTTAACTATCTCGGGCAATTCAAGGGCAAAGTAGTCCTCTACTTTGTCTTTATTGTGCTGTCGATAGTCTTTTCCATTGTGTCATTGGGCATGCTGGCTCCTTTCTTTCAACTTATTTTTAAGGGCAATATGGGTGAGCTGGGTGAGAACCCGGTTACCACTTATATCAGCAGGTTCCTGATTGAACCCGGGCAGCCTTTCAATCCTTTGCACGGGCTGGCGGTCATCTGTGTGATCATTATCGTGTCCATTTTTCTCAAAAATCTTTTCCTCTATCTTTCTTTCTATGTGCTCAATCCGCTCAAGAACCGCATCGTCAACAACCTGCGGTCGGAGCTGTACGAAAAGATCCTGCATTTACCGATCGGTTATTTCACCGAACAGCGCAAGGGAGATCTGATCAGCCGCATTACGAACGATGTGTCCGAGGTGGAGTCTTCACTGGTTGGAGCATTGGAAGGATGGATCCGCGATCCCCTCACCATCGTCGTCAACTTTGGCGTACTGTTTTATATCAGCCCCAAACTGACCTTCGCCATCTTAATTTGTATCCCGGTTATCGGGTTTGTGCTGGGTCGCATATCACGCGCGCTGAAGCGTCACTCCAACGAAGCTGCCGAAAAGCATGGTGAATCCTTGTCGGTGATCGACGAAACCCTCAACGGTCTGCGGGTAATCAAAGCTTTCAACGTAGAATCATTATTGAAGGGCCGGTTCGGACGCATCAACGATGAATTGCTGGATGCCAAAAATCGTATCAGCCGCCGCCGCGATATGGCTTCTCCCATGTCTGAATTACTGGGGGTAATGGTCTTTGTTGGCATACTTTGGTTTGGCGGCCAATTGGTGCTGGAGCAAAAGCTCGATGGACTGGATGCCTCTCTTTTCCTTACCTACCTGGCGCTTTTCTACAACATCATCAACCCGGTAAAAACGTTGTCCACATCTTTCAGCAATATGCAGAAAGGGTCGGCTGCGATCAAACGGATTGAAGAAGTATTGACTACACCTCAAACCGTAGATGATAACCCCAATGGGAAAAAACTGGAATCGTTCAACAGCAGCATCGAGTTCCGCAATGTGCGTTTTGCTTATGACGATGCGGTGATCCTGGACAATATTAATCTCGTTGTTGAAAAAGGAAAAACGGTCGCGCTTGTAGGCTCTTCAGGCGCAGGAAAATCCACGCTCGCCGATCTTGTGCCGCGTTTCCATGACGTGACATCCGGTGAGGTATTGATCGATGGCGTCAACATCCGCGATTATTCGCTGCACAGTGTACGCAGCCAGATGAGCATTGTAACGCAGGAGCCCATCCTGTTCAACGATACCATTGCCAACAACATTGCATTGGGTGCCACCGATGCCAGTGATGAAGAAATACACAAGGCTGCCGAAGTAGCGAATGCGCATAATTTTATCACACAAAAGGAACTGGGCTATCAAAGCAACATCGGTGACCGTGGCAGCAAACTCAGCGGTGGCGAACGTCAGCGCCTGACTATTGCCCGCGCCGTGTTAAAAAATCCGCCGATCCTGATTCTCGACGAAGCCACGTCTTCTCTCGATACCGAAAGCGAACGGCTGGTGCAGGATGCCATCAACAACATGATGCAGAACCGCACGAGTATCGTGATCGCTCACCGTCTCAGCACGATCCGTCATGCCGACGAAATCATCGTATTACAAAAGGGAAAAATTGTTGAGCGCGGCACCCACGCCGAACTGATCACGCAAAACGGTTTTTATAAGCGGTTGGTGGATATGCAGGAAGTGAAGTAGTTAATTTGAGAATTTGATGATTTGAAAATTTGACAATGAAACAGCCGGATACTTCCTGTTATAATCGCCATTTTCAAATTTTCAAATCATCAAATTATCACATTACTTCTTCAACTCTTCTCTCGAAATCACGAGTTTCTGAATTTCGCTGGTGCCTTCTCCGATGGTGCAGAGTTTGGCATCGCGGTAGAATTTTTCAACGGGAAAATCTTTGGTATAGCCATAACCGCCGAATACCTGCACAGCATCGTTGGCTACCCTCACGGCTACTTCGCTTGCGTAGTATTTGGCCATGGCGGCTTCGCGGGTCATGGGTAAATGGCGGTTCTTGAGATCGCAGGCCTGCAGGATAAGGAGATTGGCCGCTTCTATTTCGGTGGCCATATCGGCCAATTTGAAGGAAATACCCTGGAAGCTTGCGATGGGTTTATCGAACTGATGGCGCTCCTGTGCATACTGTCGCGCCGCGTCGTAAGCGCCGCGGGCAATGCCCAGTGACAAGGCGGCAATCGAAATGCGGCCGCCATCGAGCACTTTCATGGCCTGGTAAAAACCGTCCCCTACTTCTCCGAGGCGCTGGCTATCGGAAATACGGCACTGATCGAAAACCATTTCAGCCGTTTCGCTGGCGCGCATACCGAGTTTATTTTCTTTTTTTCCGGCGCTGAAACCCGGTGTTCCTCTTTCCACGATAAAGGCGGTGGCGTTGTTGCGTGTGCGGGGTTCGCCGGTGCGGCAGACAACTACGGCCACGTCGCCGGACTTGCCGTGCGTGATCCAGTTTTTGGTGCCGTTGATAATCCATCCATCGCCATCGCGGACGGCTGTGCAGCGCATATTGCCGGCATCACTGCCGGTGTTGGCTTCTGTCAAACCCCAGGCACCGATCCATTCGGCGGTGGCGAGTTTGGGCAGGTAAGTCTGTTTTTGTTCTTCGTTGCCGAATTGCAGGATATGTCCGGTACAGAGTGAATTGTGTGCGGCGAGACTGAGTCCTACAGAGCCGCAGACGCGGGCTACTTCTTCGATAACGGTTTTGTATTCGAAATAAGAAAGTCCGGCACCGCCGTATTGTTCGGGTACGAGTACGCCCATCAGTCCCAACTTGCCCATTTCTTTAAATGTTTCAACGGGAAATTCCTGGGACTCGTCCCACTCCATAATGTATGGGCGGATGTGTTGACGGGCGAAGTCGCGGGCGGTCTGTGCTACCTGTTCGGTGAGTTCGTTCTGTAGGAAGTTCATAAGTAAATTAAAAAATTAAACCTATAAGGCCTTTTGAGCCTTATAGGTTTTTACGGCAAGCAAACGGCATCGTTAAAGGTCTGTACAAAAATAAAGGTTATTGACCGAAACTAACAAGTGTTAGGTTTGAAAAAAGTATAAAATTTTCATTAAAATTTAAGTGTTTATCGTACGGCTATGGGTACTACGGCAATGTACTTTTGATTTATTCAACCACAAATCATGAGCAGTATACTTTCGGATAAAAAAACAATTTTCCTTTTGGAATGGATTCTTGTCTGTCTTTTCCGGCGGCAGTAGGATAGCTGAATTCAGAACGAGATTATCCCAGCGAACCAACGAAGAAGCACTCACTGGCGACTGGCAGGCAGTCGGTCACGATATGTGGTCGGCATTCCGGAAACTGGAGGCGGAGTTGAAAGATCAGAACACCCCAGAAAAGCTTGTCCTGTAAACATCCTCATCACACATGCCGCAGAAAAAGAATGATATAATCAACAATCAGGCAATCAGAAAAGACACCACAACGTCAGCATGGTTCGAAAAGATGATTGATCATATCAGAACGGATTATCTTTTGTATTCTTCAGGAGTTGCCACCGCTGAAACAAAAAAGTTTTATGATCAGCTTATCTCAGGGAACACTGCAGCAGTATTCAGAAACTCACGGGAGACCAGTTCAAGATTCTTCATCACCAGTATTTTGAGGGAATATGTCTCAGAACTTGGTTCAACTAACAATAAACCGCTAAAACTTGCCATGGCATTGACAGACTCCAAGCTTTTGGTTTGGGCAGAGATAAAAGACGACGATGAAGCCATGGAAAATGCTTTGTTGCTTACTGAAGCAAAGATCAATGCACGATATTTCGATAAAGGCTTCTACCTATCATCCACTATTGTCGAAGAGTCTGATAATTTATCAACTCCACCACAATACATAAACCTATTACATTAAGTTGGCTTCATTTGACGAACATATTTCACAGACTCAAAAGAATCTTTTCTTCTTAGAGAGCACAAACAAGCAAAACTCGAAATTCTGGGATTGGCAGGTAACGGTATGCTTTTATTCTGCCGTTCATGCAGTCAATGCCCACCTGGCCAGGATTGCAGATTTGCACTACAGAGCGCAAGAAGAGGTCAAAAATGCATTAAATCCATTTGGATTATCGCCTGCCAAAATTGATGAGGACATTTATTTAAGCTATGTCAAATTAGAAGGCCTGGCCAGACGTGCCCGCTATCTTTGCCATGATAATCGTGAAAATAAATCCGTTAAGCAACACCTGACTCACGATAAACATTTTGCAAGGGCGGTTCGCCATCTAGACAAAATAATTGCTTATTTTAAATCAAAGTATAAGATACCGATGCCGGTTATTACACTTACTGCTCCAGAACTTACATCATCTCTTATTACCTAAAACTTACCACTCCCTACACCTCCACCACCAGCCGGTCATAAGCCAACGCCATCCCTTCCGGCAACTCTTCACTCACCTCCGCATGCAATCCTAACTGATGCGAGATATGCGTAAAATAAGCCTGCGGAACTTCAAGGTCATTCACCAATGTCACCGCTTCTTGCAGCGTAAAATGCGAAAGATGCTGTTCCTTACGCAGCGCATTTACCACCAATACTGATGACCCGCGCACAAGCGAGCACGCTTCCGGATCCAGCCGGTTCGCATCTGTGATATAGGTAAATGTGCCGAAACGAAAAGCGCTTACCGGCATTTTATAATGCCATACCGTAACAGGCTGTACCGGTATGTCGCCCACCATGAACGGCTCCTCGTCAAATGTGTGGAGATTCAATTCGGGAAGACCCGGATATTTTGTATCGGCAAATGCATAATAGAAATCACGACGCAGCGCCTCTTCCGTCAACGAGTTCGCATAAATATCCATCGGCTTCCGGGAGAAAAAATTATAGGCCCGGATATCATCGAGACCGGCAATATGATCTTTATGAGGGTGCGTAAACAATACGGCATCGAGGTGACGCACATCCTCGCGCAACATCTGGTAGCGGAAGTCGGGGCCCGTATCCACGATCAGCGTTGTGGCAGACGATTGCACCAGTATACTCGACCGCAGGCGATTGTCACGCGGATCGGCAGACCGGCATACTTCACAGTCGCAGCCAATCATCGGCACACCACTGCTTGTACCGGTTCCCAGGAATGTTATTTTAAGCGGAGGACAGGACACAGGTTTGTTTTATTCCGCCGGCGCGGATGTGGTCAGTCTTCCTGAGACTGCTGCGCACGGGCATTGATCTCAAGATATAATTTACGGGCATCGTCTGTCAGCATATCGGGATTGATGTCCAGTTGGGTGATCAGGTCCATCAGCGTATTGATCCGCCCTTCGATCTGCAGGAATTTATTCAACACAATAACCTTCTTCTCCTCCAGTATGCAATAACCGCTCTGAAAGGTTCCGCGTTCATACCGCAGCACATAACCCGACTGCTCAGGTATCGTCTCTAACTTGTCTAGCGTGGTTTGAGTGTATTTCATCCGGAACGTTAATGATATAAATGAATAACCACAAATTTACGCAAGCCTGGCCGGGAGAACCGGCCTGTTGTCAGCGTTTTTTCCACAACAGATGCACGGTTTTTCCTACTTGCTCTGCATTTTGATCACGGGAACGATCATTTCTTCCAGGCTGACACCTCCGTGCTGGAACGTATTCCGGTAATAGTTGACGTAATAGTTGTAGTTGTTGGGGTAACACAGGAACCCGTCCTCTTTTGCGAATATATAGGAAGAATTGACCGTAGGCGTCGGCAATCCGGCCTCTTTCGGGTCGCGGAAGGCCAGTACATCCTTTGGTTCATAGTTCAGGTTCCGGCCATGTTTATAACGCAGATTGGTCGTCGTTTGCTTGTCTCCTACCACTTTGCAGGGATTTTTTACCCGCACACTGCCATGATCGGTAGCCAGGATCACCCGGATGTTTTTCTCCGAAATCTTCCGCAGCGCCTGGTGCAGCGGTGAGTGCTCAAACCAACTGGCCGTGATGCTGCGGTAACTCATTTCATCTCCCGCCAGTTCTTTCAGCACTTCCATTTCCGTGCGCGCATGGCTGAGCATGTCTACAAAATTGTAAACAATCACGTTGAGGTCATTGGTCAGCAGGTTGTGCATATTGTTGACCAAATCAAGGCCCGCCTGGTTGTTGACCACTTTTGTATAAGACACTTTTATATCTTCCTTGCCCAACCGCTTCAACTGCGCGCGCAACAATTCTTCTTCGTGCAGATTTTTCCCGCCTTCTTCATCGTCGTTTTTCCATTGATTGGGAAATTTCTTTTCTATGTCGATGGGCAACATGCCGGCAAAAATGGCATTCCGCGCATATTGCGTGGCGGTGGGAAGAATACTGTAAAAACTATCTTCTTCCAGTATCCGGAAGCTTTCGGCAAAGATGGGTTGAATGGCTTTCCATTGATCAAACCGGAGATTGTCGATCAGTATAAAAAACAGCGGTGTTCCTTTTTCCAGGTGAGGCAATACTTTAAACTGCATCAGCGAATGACTCATCACCGGGCCTTCCACACTTTTAGGTCCTGTCCATTTCGAGTAATTGCGGGAGATGAATTTGAAAAACTCCGTATTGGCTTCATTCTTCTGTGTCTGCAAGACTTCCACCATTTCAGGACTGTCGGTTTTTTGCATCTCCAGTTCCCAATACACCAGTTTTTTATAGATATCCATCCATTCGTTGAAGTCGGGATTGCTGTTCAGGGCCATGAACAGGTTGCGGAATTGCTGCTGGTAAGCTGTCGTGGTTTTTTCCGATACCAGCCTTTTGTTGTCGATGATCTTTTTCAGGCTCAGCCAAACCTGGTTGGGATTAACCGGTTTGATCAGGTAATCGCTTATCTGCGAACCGATGGCTTCATCCATCAGGTTTTCGGTTTCGTTTTTGGTAATCAGCACCACGGGCAGCGACTGGTTCAGCTCTTTTATTTTGGCCAGTGTTTCCAGCCCCGTAATGCCCGGCATCGATTCATCGATCAATACTACGTCCACGAGATTATCTTTCACGTAATCAATGGCATCAAATCCATTCGTAAACGTCTGTACATCGTATCCTTTGTTTTCCAGGAAAAGTTTCTGCGATTGCAGGCTCTCTATTTCGTCGTCGACCCAGATTATATGCGCTAATGCCATATTCAAGTAAAAATTAAAAAGTAAAAAGTCAAAAAAAACGGAGTGGCTTTGAATTTTGATTTTTTGAATTCTTCCAAATTTACAGCCAAGGTTCCACTTGCCGGGAAGCGTTTCCCTTTTTTCTTGTTAAGACTTGACCGCCGTGCAGACCCGGCACAGTGTAAGTTAGCTTTTTCATGGCCGGTAGCGTACTTTTGTTCTCTTTCCCGGTCCGGGCTTTACCAAAAATCAAAAAATGAACGCTGTCCGCAAGATCATCAACGACCCTGTCTATGGATTTATTACCATCGATCATCCTTTGATCCTGCAAATCATTTCTCATCCGTATTATCAGCGGTTGAGAAATATTCACCAGATGGCATTTGCGCATATTGTCTATCCCGGAGCCGTGCATACAAGATTGCATCATTCGCTTGGTGCTTATCACCTGATGTGTACAGCCTTAAGTGAATTAAAAAGCAAGCAGATCCCTATTACCGAAGACGAAGAGCTGGGCGCAAAGATCGCGATCCTGCTGCACGATATCGGCCATGGTCCGTTTTCCCATGCGCTCGAAAACGAACTGATTCCCGGTGCGCACCATGAAAAAATATCGCTTTGTATCATGGAAGCGCTCAATGAAGAGTTTAACGGTCAGCTTTCTACCGCCATCGCCATCTTCACCAACAAACACTCCAAACCTTTCCTGCATCAACTGGTATCCGGACAACTGGATGTAGACCGCATGGATTACCTGAACCGCGACAGCTTTTTCACCGGCGTGGCGGAGGGTGTGATCGGTTATGACCGTATCATCAAAATGCTGGCGGTAAAAGATGGTAATTTACTGGTAGAAGAGAAAGCCGTTTATTCCATTGAAAAATTCCTGCTCGCACGCAGGCTGATGTACTGGCAGGTATACCTGCACAAAACGGTGATCGCTGCCGAAATGATGGTGGTCAAGATCATCCATCGTGCAAAAGAACTCATCGCCCTTGGCGAAGAAGTGAATGCCGCTTCATTGACCTTTGACAAAATGCTGAAAAAGCCTGATGAATACCGCAATATAAAAGCAGTATTACCGGCGTTCTGCCAGTTGGACGATCACGATATCATGGCCACGATCAAAAACTGGATCCATCACCCGGATAAAATATTAAGCCTGCTTTGCCGTTCTTTGATTGACCGCAGATTGTATAAGGTAAAATTGCAGGCCGAACCCATACCCGGACAAACCCTGGAGCAGGCGAGAGCAGCCATTATGGAAAAATTCGGGGTAGGCCCGGAGGAAGCTCACTACCTGGTATTCACGGGAGTAGCCAGCAACACCACTTACAACCTTACTGACGAGCGGATCAGCATACTTTTCAAAGACGGGACCATCAAAGATATCTCGGAAGTGGACAATGCCCTGATCCAGCACAATTTAAGCAGCAAGGTCAAAAAACATTACATTTGTTGTATGAGATATGCTTAGGAAGAACCGGGCATTTTCAAACTCGTTTTAACATTAAACTATATGACCTTCCCTGCCTCCCAGATTGCTTTTCTTATTAACGGTAAAGTTGAGGGCGACCCGAATGTTGCCGTGAACTCTTTTGGAAAAATTGAAGAAGCCAGGGAAGGGCAACTCAGTTTCCTGGCCAATCTTAAATATGAGGACTACCTCTACAGCACCGGTGCCAGCGTGATCATCCTGAATGAAAACTATGAACTGAAACAACCCGTGAGCGCAACATTGATCCGCGTGCCGGATGCATACAGCGCTTTTGCCACGCTACTGACCAAGTACCAGGAGATCATGCAGCAACAGCTTCAGGGCGTTCAGGAACCGGCTTATATCGCCAAATCGGCTACGTATGGCGAACAGGTATTCATCGGTGCATTTGCCTATCTCGGCGAAAATGTACGCATCGGCAACAATACTAAAATTTATCCCAACGCTTATATCGGCAATAACGTCACCATCGGCGACAACTGTGTTATTCATCCCGGTGTAAAGATTTACCACGATTGCCAGATCGGCAATCATGTATCGATCCATGCCGGTACGGTAGTGGGCAGTGATGGATTCGGATTCGCCCCGCAAGCAGATGGTAGTTTTAAGAAAGTACCGCAGATCGGCAATGTAGTGATCCATGACTATGTAGAGATCGGAGCCAACGCCACGATCGACCGTGCCACCATCGGTTCCACCGTTATTAAATCGGGCGCCAAGCTGGACAACCTGATCCAGATCGCGCACAATGTGGAAGTAGGCAACAGCACCGTCATTGCAGCACAGGCCGGTGTAAGTGGCAGCACCAAAATCGGTAACGGCGTAATGATCGGCGGGCAGGCTGGTATTGTCGGTCACATTCAACTCGGCGACGGAGCCAAAGTAAATGCGCAAAGCGGCGTAAGCAAATCCATCGAAGCCGGCAAAGCTGTCACCGGTTCTCCTGCGCATGATTATACGGCTGCATTAAGAAGCCAGGCGCTCAGCCGCAATCTTCCGATGCTGGAAAAAAGAATCAAGGAACTTGAAATACTCATACGGCAACTACTCGCCGAGAACGTATAACAATAAAGCCCCGCTCGCGGGGCTTTATTGTTAATTTGAAAATTTGATAATTTGAAAATGTATTAACAGGGGCTAACCGAGGTGCTTAACGTCAGTCGTCACTGGCTAAGCTCCTGGCGCTTCCGCGGCTGTTCAACTTATTACTTAATACTTATTACGGCTGTTTTCACCCTACATCTTACGCCTCTCCTCTTACACCTCAATTCTGCGCTACTTCAAACGTGATCGGTTGACGGCGATACGCTTTCACCAGGCGGCCGTTCTGCTGGGCGGGTTTCCACTTGCTTGCTTTTCTTAAAACACGCAAGGCTTCCTGCTCCATACCAAAGCCATGATGCGTGAGCGGTTTGAGGTCACTTACCACACCGTTTTCATCTACTACAAACTGAACGATCACGGTGTACTTGCCTTCGGGTGCGCCATTGTTGGGAGGCACATCGGCATCAAGGTTTCTGCGTAAAAAACTTTCCCAGGCTTTGGGGCCTCCTTCGAATGAAGCTTCGATCTCCACTTTCTCCCAGATATCCGGTTCCGGATTTTTCTTTTCAGGAATGATGCCGGTTCCATTGTCCAGAATTTTGGCGGGATTGGCTATGCCTTTGTCAACAGCCCCATCAAGATTTGTTTGTAGATCGATCTTTAAATTTTTCAGATCATCTTGCGTGGGAGGAGGATCTATAACCTGGTCGTCATCTGCTATTACAACATTGGTAGATTTGATCGTCTGCAACTGCAACTGTTCTACCAATTGTTGCTGCGGTTGCTCCTGTGGTTTTTGTTCTTCAGGAATCGGTTCAGGCTTTTTCTCTTCTTCCGGCATTTCAACCTCCGTAATTTTCACGCCCTCGTTGTCGATTTGCTGTGACAGATTTTTTTTGTTGTTGTTGATTACAGCGGCGCTGGCTACTATCCCTGCAACAGCAAGCCCCGTGATGAGTAATGCTTTTTTTAAACGTGAAGAATAAGTTTTGCGAAGCTCATAAGCCCCATAACTTTTGTTGCGTCCCTCGAATACGATATCGAGTACATCTGCGGTTAGAATTTTGTTGGTATCCATGGTTTATACTTTTCAATGAGATACCGGCAGGGTGAATTTCCACACGTGGAAATTCAATGTGTAAATGTGCAAGTGTGAAAATGTGTAAATGGTTTCAGCAGATAATGACAAGCAATTAGAATCACGCTCAATAATGATCATTCACTATTGACTTATTCACTATTCACAAAAAAACCTCCGCGGATTGCGGAGGTTTTTTTATCAGTAAGAAGTTTGAATTATTGTTCTTCTACCTGGAAGGTGATCGGCTGCTTGCGATAAGCTTTTACAGAGCGGCCGTTCTGAATAGCAGGTACCCATTTGGTAGCTTTCTTCAGTACACGAACAGCTTCCTGTTCCATACCGTAACCATGGCTGGTCAGCGGTTTAATATCACTCACCGTACCGTCCACAGACACTACAAACTGGATATAAACAGTGTAGTTGCCGGGAGGCGCTCCGTTATCCGGGGGAACGTTGGGGTCGAGGTTACGGCGGAGGAAGTTTTCCCACGCTTTAGGACCACCAGGATAAGAAGCTTCCACTTCCACTTTTTCGAAGATCTCAGGCTCTACTACTTTCTTGGTTTCGATCACACCTTTACCTTCATCGATCTGTACCGGTGTGGCGATACCCATGTCCTTGATACCTTCCTGGTTGATTACGTCGATCTTAACAGTTTTCAACTCTTCGTTGGTGGGAGGTGGTTCTTTCACTTCCTCATCCTTTACCACCACGGGAGGGGTAAACTGTTTCATTTCGATCTTGGGAGGATCTGGTGCTTTTGGCGGCGGTGGAGGTGGCGGTTCTACCGGCTTCTCCTCCTCCGGCGGCTTGATTTCCTGGATGGTGACCTCTGTCAGGGCTACTTTCTCAGGCTCCTTGCTCTTCAGGGCATTGGCCACGAAAGAGGCTACGAGCGCCAGGATTGCCACGGCAGCAGTAATGAGCAACGCAATACCGATACGCTTGTTGTACGTCCGGCGCAACTCATAGGCACCATAGTCTTTATTGCGACCTTCAAAAACCAGGTCCAGCAAATCCGACGATAGTATTTTGTTGGCTTCCATTTCTTTAATTTGTTTTAATTAGATGCTAAAGCGGATAGTTTCCACAAGCCGCTTATTGTTTTGGCGCGCTGCCTTCGGTTGCTTTGATCAGATCCATCTCAGTATCAGCTACTTTCACAAGAGCATAGCGTTCAACTTTATTAATGGTCATTTCGTCCAGGATGTCTACCGCATTCTTATAGGAAGACTCATCTGTGGGTTTGATCATCACAAAGAAGTCTTTTTGCTTGCAGAGACTAATGGGTTTTCCGGCATTCTGCTTTTCCGCCTCACATGCAGGGTCGCGCACATAGGAGGCTTCTACTTCCCTCTTCTTCTTGATGATGATATCACGCACCTGAGAATAAGAGGCTGTTTTGAAGTTGGAACCATCCGGCAGCAATTCACCTTCATAATAGAAGATGTGATTGTCTTTACCCAGCATGAGCGTAAGGGCACCTGATTGCTTTGTTTTTGTCAGTTCATCCTTTTTATCCGTGTCCTTGGGCATATTAAGGTCCATGGTCGTCGGATTGTTCATCGTCGCAGTGAAGATGAAGAAGGTGATCAGCAAAAAGGCAAGGTCAACCATCGGTGTCATGTCCACGCGTGTGTTCAGCTTTTTGGCTTTCTTCACGCCCGGGCCTTTCTTGTGGCCGCCACCGCCGTCGCCTGTATCTAAACTTGCCATTTTAAATGATTTTAAAAATTAAAATTTTTAGTTACTTCTTCGTTCCCAGGCGCTGTACCTCGCGGTTATAAGCATCCAGGTCGCTGTTACCGGGAACGCCTTCCGGCATGGTCACCAGGTTGTATTTCAGTTTGTCGTTGCGCTTCAGCGCATCTACCACTGCTTTGAACGTGGGATACTTGGATTCACCGTCACCTTTGATCAGGTATTTCAGCTCCTGGCCTGCAAATGCACGCTCAGATGCCGCAATCCACCATACCAGCTCGTTTGTTGCAGAGTCCAGCACGGGAATACCATCCTGTTTGATCTTGCTTTGCTCGGCAGCAGGATAAGCCAGGTAACCCTTGAGCTTGTTCACCGGCATACCGGTGATGCTGTTGCGGAAGTTTTTCACCTCAGCGTCAGAGAGGGTAATGTTGCGGGATAATGCCACATTACGCACGATCTCATCGGCAATCGCAGGGTCTTTTTTAGCGAATACGGAAAAGTAAACTTTGTTATCCTTGTCGATACTGATCATAACCGCGTTGTTATCGGGCAACTCAGTGGAGTTTACCGAATTAGGCGTTACGATCGGCACCGGCTCAGGTGGCTTGAACTTGGTCGCCATGATAAAGAAGGAAAGGATCAGGAACCCGATATCCACAAAGGGCGTCATATCGGTGTCCGTGCTTTTCTTCGGTATTTTGACACTTGGCATTTGTAAAACGTTTAGTATTTAGATGAAAAATGAGTCAGTTTCCACACAAATAGTTCCGGAGAATTATTTGTAGAGAGAACCGAAGCTTTGGGTCAGGGTGAAACCTGATTCATCGATACCGTACGTGATAGAGTCGATCTTGGTAGTGAAGATGTTGTACATGATCAGTGCCACAGCAGAAGTACCGATACCGAGTGCTGTATTATACAGGGCCTCAGAGATACCTTTTGCCAGTTCACCGGCGTTACCACCACCGTCGTCACCAAGCGCAGAGAATGAACGGATCATACCCAGTACCGTACCGAGGAGGGCAATCAGGGTACCACAGGATACGATAGTAGAAAGGAACACCAGGTTCTTTTGCAGCATAGGCAGTTCGAGCGCTGTAGCTTCTTCCACTTCTTTCTGGATAGCCAGTACTTTCTGGTCAGTGTCCAGCCCTGTTTCAGTGATCATCTCTTTGTAACGGCGCAGACCAGCTTTCATTACGTTGGCAACAGAACCTCTTTGTTTGTCGCACTCAGCAATAGCAGCATCTACGTTACGGTTAGCCAGGTGATACTGTACTTTTCTTACGAAATCGGAAATAGAACCTTTTCCTAATGCTTTGATAATGGTCAAGAATCTTTCAATAGAGAATACGATTACCATCAGGAGCATACCGACCAGGATCGGAACGATGATACCACCTTCATAGATACCATTCAATGCACCTTTGGGATCTTTGTGGTGTGGCCAGAATCCACCGGCAGGATCGGGTGTTTTAAAACCGTCGGGATTACCAAAAATAAAACGCCAGATACAGTAACCTGCAACAATACAAACGATAGGAGCAATCCAGGAAATGGCATTACTGCTTTTCTTGGCCTGAACAGATGTAGCTTTTACTGTTGCAGTGGGTTTAGTCTCCGCCATGATCTTAAATTTTTTAGATTTTTTTGTGAGATAAAAGTGTCTTGTTTTTAACGCTGCAATGCTAACGAAAAAGTTCAAACCAGAAACTTCCACGCTATACTTTTTTGCGTAAGGGCTTCAAGTTAAGGATTTTTTGAAAAGCAACAATTCTTTGAAAACAATTTGATAAGAATTTCATCTCATTTGATCCTCTGTACGTGCCTCACTCATAGCGCAATGCATCTATCGGGTTGAGCTTTCCCGCTTTCAGTGCCGGGTAAAGACCGGCCAGTAATCCGACTATACTACAGAGAATAATGCCGTAGAAAACCCAGTTCCAGGGAACGACAAAGCCCGTCTGCAAAACAATCGAAAACAGGTTGCCGATCACTATCCCAAGAAATATGCCGAACACAGCTCCTAAGAGACTGATTACGATTGCTTCCATTAAAAATTGCCGGCGTACCACACTGCTCTTTCCTCCTATCGCCTTGATCAGTCCCACCTCTTTGGTCCGCTCCGATACCGATACCAGCATAATATTCATCAACCCGATGGCCGCTCCGATCAGCGTGATCAACCCGATTACCGTAGCCGATATCGTCAGGAAACCCAGGCTGTTCATGGCTTTCTCCGCTATACTGTCGCTGCGGTCCAGGGCAAAATTATTCGCCTCCGACGGATTCATTTTCCTGATCGCCCTGAACGTACCCTCTGCCTCCCCCATCGCCGTAGGCACCTGCGTGATCTGTCCGGTCATCACCGCTATCACATACGAGTTTCCCGCCGGAAAGTTTCTTTCGATATTCTGGTAACTGGTGATGATCATATTGTCCCTGCTGAATCCGAATGAAGTGCCGCGGCTCTCCAATACACCCAGTACCCGATAGGGAAGATTGTTGATCCGGATCATTTTGCCTGTCGCCGCCGTTTCCGGCGCATCTCCACCGAATAACCTCTTTGCTACATCAAAGCCGAGTATACAAATATTCTGCCCACTGCTTACATCCTGGCGACTCATGTTTCTTCCCGATGACAACCGGAAACCGTTCAGCTGAACATAGTTTTCATCCCCGCCATACACCATTACATTCGGAGTGGTTTTCTTGCTGCCATACGAGGCTATGCTGTTGCGACTGCCAAATATCGATATGCTTACCTGCGCAGGATATTTATAGGTTTGTGCAAACATCACCGCCTCATCGCGCGTGATGCGTTTACCCATGTTTGATTTTTTTTCCCGCTGGCCTTTTTTGGATACAGTCACATCATTACCCCCGCCACCACCAAAACGGATGTTCCGCTCACGGAAACGAATAGTAAATGCATTCGCTCCCATTGTTGAAAAACTTTCGGAAAATTTCTGGTTCATTGCCTTGATCGCCGTAATGATCCCGATCAGCGCCATGATGCCAAATGCAATGATAGAGACAGTAAGACCTGTCCGCAGTTTATTACTGCCGATTGTGCGATAGGCTAAAGAAAATACATCACGCCAGGTCATGAAATTTTATGCTTCGTATTCTTTCCGCTCATAGCAGAAAAAGGAATGCCTCCCGAAGTTACACAAATCAGCACGAAGAAAATAAGTGAATCGTCAATTGTAACCGGGCTTTCTTCATGCGCCTCAGCACTTTTGAATTTTTACTTTTGACTTTTGAATTAAAAGTAAAGCCAGTTAAGGAGCAGGCTGGGGAATAACCCGAGTGCGATTATCAACGCAGCGACCAATACAAGCACCCATTTGAATCCTTTGCCGGGTTCCTGGAATGAAGCACTGTGTTCGCCCGCTTCGCGGAAATACATGGCCTGGATTACGCGGAAGTAGTAATACACGCTCACGGCCGCCATCAGCAGGGCAAATACAACCAGCCACAGGTTGGAACCCGTAGCCACTACTGCCTTGATCATGTAGAACTTCGCGAGGAAGCCCGCCGTAAGCGGAATACCCGCCAGTGAAAGAAGGAATATGGTAAGTGTTGCAGCAACCAGTGGCTGGCGTGCGGCAAGACCATTGAAACTTTCGTAGCTGTAATCATCCATGCGCGACAACACGCTGAAGATACCGATAGTAGCCAGGCTATAGGCCGCTCCGTACAGCAACAGCCCTTCCTTTGCATCGCCATTCAGCGCAAAGATCGCCAGCATCATAAAGCCCGCCTGTGCAATACTGGAATAAGCCAGCATTCGCTTTACACTTTGCTGGAACACCGCCGTGATGTTGCCCACAAAAAGTGTGGCAGCCGCCATCAACGCCACCCATAACTGCCAGGTGGGCTGCAGCAAACCAAAGGCATTTTCAAACAAACGGATAAAACCAATAAACACCGCGGCTTTCACCACCGTGGCCATGAATGAAGTAAACACTGTTGGTGCGCCATCGTACACGTCTGGCGTCCAGAAATGCAGCGGCGCCGCAGATACTTTAAAAGCCATCGAGAAAAGCATCAGCAACATACCCGCAATCATCAGCGGAGACCCCGGTATTTTCAGCAGGTTGAATTTTTCGATAGCGAATGTTCCCTGCGCACCATAGATCAGCGCGATACCCATGAGCATGAGCCCTGTTGAGAAGGCACCCATGAGAAAATATTTCAACGACGCTTCATTGCTTTTCAGGTTGCGTTTGTCGCTGCCGGTAAGAATATAAAGCGGAATGGTAATGATTTCTATACCGAGGAAAAGAATCAGCAAAGACTGGAATGAAGTAACCAGGAAGATGCCGCAGAGGACGAAGAAGAACAGGGCAAAATAATCCGCATAATTCTTCACGCCTACTCTTTCAATCGCTTTGCCGGTGAGCAGTACATATACCAGCACGCAGAAGATAGCAACGGAATTGAACAGGAATGCAAACCGGTCGAAGTGCAGGAAGTCTCCCAGATTAATGGAAAAAAACCGTGTACCGGACATGTCGAGCATATTGCTTGCGAGCAGCAGCAGCAAACCAATTATGGCTACGCTGCGGATGGCAGCGGGGCGCTTCAGCAGAATACCGCTAAACATCATGACTACTCCCAGAATGGCGGATAATACAAGTGCGTTCATAGTTCTTTCCTCTTACTTCTTTATAGACAAGACGTCGGCGTTTTTCAAGATGGTGTCGGTGATCTCATTGGTCAGGTTCAGCACCGGCTGCGGATAAATGCCCAATACAATGATGATGGCCACGATGATCGTCAGCGCGAGGCTTTCATTCCATTTCAGATCACGTGCGTTGGCGGTGAGTTCGTTTACTTCACCATAAAATGTTTTGCGGATCATTCCCAATGTGTATACTGCTCCGAGAATAATACCCGTACCGGCAAGCACGGTCAGCAATACACCGTATTTGGTAACGGTAGAATTCAGGATGCCATTGAACATCAGGAATTCGCCGATGAATCCGTTGGTAAGCGGCAGCGCTATATTGGCAAAGGCAATGATCACAAAGAAGATGGCCATCACCGGCGCTTTTTGTGCAATACCTCCGAGCTGGCTCATTTTACGTGTACCAAACTGACGCTCGATGATCTCTACGATGATCCACAATCCGATAATGTTAATACCATGGTTGAACATCTGGATCATCACTCCCTGCAGACCTGTTTTGTGTTCAGAGAAGATGGTGATACACATCAGACCGATGTGCGCAATGGACGAATAAGCAATCAGGCGTTTCATATCATCCTGGCGCATGGCAATCAGCGATGCATAGATGATGCCCGTTACGGCCATGCCACTTGCTACATCACCCCATGCATAGGAAGAGATCGGCAACACCGGCAGCAACCAACGCAGCAGACCGAGCAGCCCCATTTTCACCATCACACCACTCAGGATCATGGTGGCAGCAGTCGGCGATTGCTCGTACGTATCAGGCTGCCATGTATGAAAGGGAAATATGGGCATCTTTATCGCAAAAGCAACAAAGAACATCCAGAAAAGGAAAGTTTGTTCTTTGCTGGTAAGACGTACCGCATAGAAATCATGCATGGCAAATGAATTACCTGCACTGAAGTAAACATACAACAGGCCGACCAGCATGATTACTGAACCGGCAAACGTATATACGAAGAATTTGAAAGTAACCGGAATCCTGCGTTCACCACCCCAGCGTGAACAGATGAAGTACATCGGCACAAGTGCCAGTTCCCAGAAGAAATAGAACAGCAAGGCATCCGTGGCCAGGAATACGCCCATCAGACCGGCCTGCGCCAGCAACATCCATCCAAAGAAGGAATGACCATTCGGATAGCTTCTGCGCCAGGTAGCGAGGAACACCAGCGGAAAAGCCAGGGATGTAAGCAGGCAAAGCAGTTGCCCCATGCCATCGAGACCAACAGAAAAACTGCTGCCCAGCTCGGGTAACCACGTAGCGTGGAAGGAAAGGTAATTTGCTTTATTCAGCACGGTAAGTCCCAGCAGGGAAACAGCAAGGGTTACTACGGCAGCCAACATGGCCCAGCTACGGGCAGCCTGCTCCTTTTTTATAAAAAAAGTCGCTATGCCGCTCAGCAAAGGAACCAGTATCAATAAAAGTGCGATCATATAGCCTATACCGCCACTGCGGTGCTTTAATGCCCCGGATACAGAAGCCGGCGTTGTGCCTTCATCCTTTCCGGGAAATATTGTTCAATAATCTTTTTTATTTCCTGAAGAAAAACTGCAACACGAAAATCACGATCATACTCAACACCATCAGCAACACATATAATCCAACCTGACCGCTCTGCACCCAACGCAACTGACGGCCACCATAGTTCACCAACCGGCCTACACCATTCACAATGCCGTCGATCACTTTTGTTTCAACTATATTGTTCAGCAGCGCGCCGAGTTTGTTCAATGGTTTTACAATTACCGCATCATAGATCTCATCCACATACCATTTATTCGCCAGCACTTTACCCAATCCCTGCGGCTCGGCGAGGTCAGGTTTTTTACTGAAACGTGTCCAGGCATAAATTACTACGGCCAGGATGGCGATGGTTGAGCCGATTGTAAGCCCCCATTCTGTTTCATGGCTTACATGATGCTCCTGCAATATTTTATAAGAAGGTTCGAAGACCGGATATAAGAAATCTTTCAGTGAATGCGCACCTGCTGCGATGAATTCAGGTACACCTACATAGCCGCCCACAATCGAAAGAACCGCCAGCACGATCAGCGGAATGGTCATGGCTGCAGGACTTTCATGCAGATGATGCTCCTGCTCATGCGTACCCCGGAAACTACCGCGGAATGTAGTGGCATACAAACGGAACATATAGAATGCCGTCAGCAAAGCCGTGAACAGACCGATCGCATAAAACACCGGCGAAGTGGCAAAAGCGCCGGCCAGGATTTCATCTTTGGAGAAGAAACCTGAAAGACCGGGAATACCCGCGATCGCCAGACAGCCGACCAGGAAGGTGATATTCGTGATCTTCATGTATTTTGACAGCCCGCCCATTTTGCGGATATCCTGTTCGCCACCCATGGCGTGGATCACACTGCCGCTGCCGAGGAACATCAGGGCTTTGAAGAAAGCGTGTGTCATTACGTGAAAAACAGCCGCCACATAAGAACCGGTACCCAGTGCCAGGAACATATAACCCAACTGGCTAACGGTAGAATAGGCCAATACTTTTTTGATGTCGTTTTGTTTCAACGCAATGGTTGCGGCCAGCAGCGCTGTTGCCAGGCCAACAATCGCGATCACGGTCATTACCGCAGGCGCCATCGAGTACAATACGTTGCTGCGTGCAATCATATAGATACCTGCGGTTACCATCGTTGCGGCGTGGATCAACGCCGATACCGGTGTGGGACCTGCCATCGCATCCGGAAGCCAGGTGTACAGCGGAATCTGCGCACTCTTACCGGTTGCACCCACAAAGAGTAAAGCGGTAATTACGGTGATATCCCTATCGGAAAGTTTGGAAAGCGATTCCGCACTGAATACTTCGAGGAAGGTAACGGTACCCGTTTTGTTGATCAGCCAGAACAGCGCAATCAGGAAAGCAAGGTCACCGATGCGGTTCATAATGAAAGCTTTGCTTGCCGCTTTGTTGTATTCTTCTTTCCTGAACCAGAAACCGATCAATAAATAAGAACAAAGACCAACGCCTTCCCAACCGATGAACATGATCACGAAGTTGGCCCCCATTACGAGCAGCAGCATCGAGAATACGAACAGGTTGAGGTAAGCAAAATAACGGCCGAAGTGTTCCGGCTTTTCATCATGCATATAAGCTGTGGAATACAGGTGAATCAGGAAACCAATACCTGTAATGATCAGCAGGAACAGGGAGGACAACTGATCGATCTGAAAAGCAAAAGGAATCTTCAGGTCTCCTACGGAGATGAAGTTGAAATAATGTGCAACGTGTGTGTTGCCGCTTTTCACCTGGAAAAATACCCAGAGGCTTACCGCAAACGACGCGAGGATGGCGCCACTGCCGATGGTGCCGATCAGGCTTTTGGAAAAATATTTTCTTCCCAGGCCATTAAGCAGAAAACCTAACAGCGGGAAAAGCGGGATCAGATAAGCGAGTTGTAATGCGTTCTTCATCTTTATGAATTAGGCCCGGGCAATGCGGGTACTAGTGTTTCAACCGGTTTAAGAAATTAACATCCACTGAATGAATATTGCGGTACATCATCACAATAATGGCCAGTCCCACGCTCACTTCAGCCGCAGCCACCACCATGATGAAGAATACGAACAGTTGCCCGTCGATACCCGTAGTGGGCGTGGCGCCGGCCGCCAGGTGATGCATTTTGGAAAATGCCACCAGCAGCAGGTTCACCGAATTAAGCATCAGTTCAATGCACATGAAAATGATAATGGCATTGCGACGGGTAAGCACGCCTACCACACCGATGGAAAAAAGGGCAATAGCCAGAAATATGTAATAATTAATAGGCATAGTCTCTTTTTTAAGCGTTAGTCCTTTTTACCTAATACTACGGCACCTACCATTGCGCTCAGGAACAGTACGCTGCTCAATTCAAAAGGTATGACGTAGGTGGTGAACAATTCACGACCCAGGTTTTTGATCAATCCGATATTATTGGTGTTGATACCAGCGTCCTGTGCTTTGATGTCGACATTGCGCAGCGCAGCGATCATTACCAGCATCAGCGAGCCTCCGGCAATGCCACCGGCGATCTTGATCCAGCGGTTTTGCTGCGGCTCCGTATTGGCCCGCAGATCGATCAGCATGAACACGTGCAGGAACAATACCATGATGGCACCGGCATACACGATGATGTTGACGATGGCCAGGAACTGGGCATTCATCACGATATAGTGACCGGAAATGGCAAAGAAGGTGACGATCAGCCACAGCACGCTGTGTACCGGGTTTTTACTGGTGATCACCATCAGCGCGCTGAATATGGCGATCACAGAGAGAAACCAAAAGAGTATTTGTGTAATGTTCATCGTTTTACGCTAATATTCGCAATGCGTGATTATTCGTAGCTGGTTGTTATTTGCGGGCAATTTCTCCCTGCGCTTTTTTAAATCCTTCCGGATCTTCTACCGGATTCGGGATCAGCAGATCCTGTTTCTTGTAAATAAAGCCGCTGCGTCCGTAGTTGGCCGGTGCAAATGTCTGGGACAAATAAATGGCATCTTTCGGACAAGCTTCTTCGCAATAACCGCAGAAGATGCAACGCAGCATGTTGATTTCGTAACGCGCGGCGTACTTTTCTTCGCGATACAGGTTCTCTTCTCCCGGCTCCCGTTCTGCTGCTTCCATGGTAATGGCTTCAGCCGGACAAGCTACTGCGCAAAGGCCACAGGCGGTACAACGTTCACGTCCTTCCTCGTCACGGTTCAGGATATGCAGTCCACGGAATACCTGTGAAAACGGACGTTTCTGCTCGGGATACTGAATAGTCGCCTTCTTCTTGAAGAAGTGACGGATCGTGATCATCATCCCTTTCAGAATATTCCAGAGATACAGGCGTTCGATGGCATTCATCGGCCTGCGGTCAACTGGTTTAGCTCTGTTTGTTAGTTGCATATCTTTCTCCGCGTAATGCGGTTATTTTAATTTTCGCAAATATATATTTTATCAGGAGACGAAGCAGAACGCTGAACGTCCGGTACTATCGTTTAATCTCCTTCTTATTTCTTCAGCCACAATACTACTGCCGCAGAGATGATCAGGTTCACCAAAGCCAGCGGCACCAGTTTTTTCCAACCCAATGTCATCAACTGATCATAACGGAAGCGCGGGATGGTCCAGCGGATCCACATAAATACGAATACAAAGAACAGGGCTTTCGACATCATCACGGCAAAGCCGATGATGGCCATCGTGTTCTGCCCTAATCCCCATGCCGCTTCGTTGACAAACGGAATATCATAGCCGCCGAAGAACAGCACGGCCATTACCGCACCACTGATGAACATGTTGATGTATTCGGCAAACAGATAGAATCCCAATTTCATGGAAGAGTACTCCTGGTGGTAACCGAAGTTCAATTCGTTCTCTGCTTCCGGAAGGTCAAACGGTGTACGGTTACATTCTGCGAGTGCGCAGATGAAGAAAATGATAAAGCCGAGTGGCTGATAGATCACATTCCATCCGTGTTCCACCTGTGTTTGTACGATGCTGCTCATGCGCAGGTCACCGGCAAACAGCAATACCCCGAGCAAAGCAAGTCCCATCGGCAGTTCGTAAGAAACCATTTGCGAAGCACCGCGCACGGCCGCGATCAGGGAGAACTTGTTGTTACTCGCCCATCCACCAATCATGATACCGTATACGCCAATACTTACCACGCCGAATACAAAAAGAATTCCTACGTCCACGTCCGCGATCTGCAGGGGCACACTGCGACCGTTGATGTCGAGCGGTACCGACCAGGGAATAACGGCGCTGGTCAGCAAAGCGGTAATCATTGCAAGCGCCGGCCCGAGAATGAAAAGAAAACGCGATGATGATACCGGAATAATCTCTTCTTTGAAAAACAGTTTTCCGGCATCGGCAAAAGGCTGAAAAATACCGAAGATACCCGCGCGGTTGGGACCGATACGGTCCTGCATGAAGGCCGCTACTTTCCGCTCTCCGTAAGTGGCATACATGGCCACCACCATGGAAACGGTGATCACAAAAGCGATGAGCACGAGCTTTTCAATAATCAGCCACCAGATCGGATCTATTGCCAGTAAATACATGTGTTGTCGTTATTTCGGGTTCGTTTTGTTAAAGGTTTCACCGGTAGCGGGTCCATCGATTTTGCTGAGATCAACAGACGGATCGTTCACATCACTCACATCATGGATATCCATGAGCAGTTTGGGTGAGCGGCCTCCCATTACATCGTTGATAAATTCTTTCGGCTTTTCCGCATCCACATAGTGGTTGGCGGAGATGACCGAATGGCGTGCTATACGTGTAGCGCCTTCAATGGTCCAGTCGCTGGTTTGTTTTTTCTCGAAGCGGCATTCATTGCAAATCCAGCCGGTTTTGCCTTCTTCAGTGTTCATGATCTCACCCCACTGGTCTTTGCGTGCCGTTACGCGGAGTACTTCGTCGCCGCGCTGCCAGAGTGTTACTTTACCGCAGCACTTGTCGCAATCGCGGTGTGCATCTACGGGTTTGGTAAACCATACACGGTTTTTGAAACGGAAAGTTTTATCGGTGAGTGCGCCTACCGGGCATACGTCGATTACGTTGCCGATAAAATCGTTGTCGAGTGATTTCTCGATATAAGTGGCGATCTCGGCGTGGTCGCCGCGGTCGAGTACACCATGTACACGTTTTTGTGTCAACTGATCCGCAGTGAAAACGCAGCGGTAGCAGAGAATGCAACGTGTCATGTGCAACTGGATGTAAGGACCCAGGTTATGTTTTTCAAACGTGCGACGTTTGAATTCGTAGCGTGTGCCTTCGCCACCGTGTTCGTAGCTGAGATCCTGCAGGTGACATTCGCCCGCCTGATCGCACACGGGGCAATCCAGCGGATGGTTGAGCAGCAGGAATTCCACTACGCCGGCGCGGGCGTCGCGGACGCGGTCACTGGTGATATTTTTCACTACCATACCGTCCATCACGGTGGTACGGCAGCTGGCAACCAGTTTGGGCATTGGGCGCGGATCCGCAGTAGAGCCGGCGGCTACTTCCACGAGACAGGTACGGCATTTGCCACCACTGCCTTCGAGGGGAGTGTAATAACACATAGCCGGGGGAGCCACTTCACCACCAACCTGGCGGGCCGCCTGCAGGATGGTTGTTCCTGCCGGCACCTCGACGGTAATGTTGTCGATGGTTACTTTGAATATTTTTACTTCAGACATATTAATTCAAAATTCAAAAGTCAAAAGTCAAAAAGAATACACTTCTTTTAAGACGCTTAAATATCTACTCGTTATTTCGTTTCGCTTTCACCAAAATAGCTGCTAAAATTTTTGACAACTCATCTGCCTCGTTGGATAAGCTTGCGAGCGCGTCTTTATTTAAGCTAATTGTATCATTGATTAATCTCAACCAATACCTTGTTTCATTGGCTGACTTTAATGCAATAGCCAAATAATTCAGCCAATCCTTCCTTGATACACCAGCCCTTCCTTCTGCAACATTAGCCGCTACCGAAGTAGCACTGCGTAATAACTGCTCAAACAAAGACCGGAACATCTTTTCCTGCGAAACTCCTTGTATAAAAAGAACTACTTCTTTCGAAAAACAATAACACCGTTCTGAAATATTGTAAGGCTTTGCTGAATTCAAAAGTCAAAATTCAAAGTTAAAAGTGCAATACTACTCAACACGACGCTCTTAACCTTGATCTTTTCACTCCCGAACTATGCCTTTTTCCTCCTTTCAAAAGCCTTTTGAATTTTGACTTTTGAATTTTGACTTAACTCGCCGGTACGGCGAGTTCGTCCGCATAATGCGCCAATCCAAAGTTGCGTTTTGTCGCTTCTTCCGGATTCAGGACATGCCATTCAAATTCATCACGGAAGTGACGGATCGCTGCCGCAACCGGCCATGCAGCCGCATCACCCAGCGGACAAATCGTATTACCTTCGATCTTGCGCTGGATATCCCAGAGCAGATCGATATCACTCATTTTACCCTGACCATTTTCCAGGCGCAGCAACAACTTTTCCATCCAGCCGGTGCCTTCACGGCAGGGCGAACATTGACCACAGCTTTCATGACGATAGAAGCGGGCAAGCGTATAAGTATGTTTCACTACGCACTGATCTTCGTCAAATACAATAAAACCACCTGACCCCATCATCGAACCGGTAGCAAAACCACCGTCAGATAAACTCTCGTAGTTCATGATGCGCGACTCACCTTTCGCTGTTTTCAACAACAGGTTGGCCGGCAGAATGGGAACGGAAGATCCTCCGGGAATACAGGCTTTCAGCCTTTTTCCGTTGGGAATACCACCGCAATATTCATCGCTGAAAATAAATTCTTCCACAGAGATGGTCATGTCGATCTCATACACCCCGGGCTTGTTGAGATTACCACAGGCAGAGATCAGTTTGGTACCGGTAGATTTACCGACACCGATCTTTGCATATTCTTCACCGCCTTCATTGATGATCGGCACTACGGCAGCGATCGTTTCCACGTTGTTTACCACCGTAGGACAACCCCACAAACCTTTTACGGCGGGGAAAGGAGGTTTGATACGCGGATTACCACGCTTACCTTCCAATGATTCGATCAGGGCTGTTTCTTCACCACAGATATAAGCACCGGCACCGCGCTGCACATAGATTTCGCAGTCGAAACCGGAACCGAGAATATTTTTACCCAAAAATCCATTGTTGCGGGCTTCGGCGATTGCCTGCTCGAGAATATCCACGATCCAGGCGTATTCGCCACGGATATAAATAAAAGAAGTATTGGAACCTAGCGCATAGGAGGAAACGATCATTCCTTCGATCAGCAGGTGCGGAATGAATTCCATCAGGTAGCGGTCCTTGAAAGTACCGGGTTCGGACTCGTCGGCATTGACCACGAGATAACGGGGCACTCCTTCGGGTTTGGCGAGAAAGCTCCATTTCATACCGGTAGGGAAACCTGCACCGCCACGTCCACGAAGGCCGCTCTTCTTCACCTCTTCGGTAATACCGTCGGGGCTCATGCTCTTCAAAGCCTTCTCCACGCTGCGGTAACCACCTTCGCGGCGATACACGTCAAAGTAGCGGATGCCTTCTACTTTATCTTTTTCCAGTAATAATTTTCGTCCCATAGTACTTATATCGTACCGGTTTATTAAACCGGGCTATTTTATTGGTTCGTTATTGGCAGTTTTTACACTCTGCCTGGCCAGCAACTGCCAGCCGTTTTTTGTTTTTATCCAGGTCTGCAATACCTGCAACTGCATCGCAAACTGTTTATCACTTACCATTCCTTCCACATAAATCAGTTGCCGCGTAATGATCGTCGTTTCCGTTGCTGCAAATGTTGCAGCGGCTTCGGGGCGGATAGTCTTATACCGCAGTTTTCCGGTAACTCCATCTGTCCAGACTTCTTCCCTGCTTTGCACCCAACCATTCGAATGTCCATAGGTCAGTTGCGGATGCAGCAGTTGTGCCAAGGCAACACTGTCGCGGTTGAGCAATGCCTGATCCAGCCGGAGCATGGCATTTTTAATAACCGTTGTATCCTTTTGTGCAAAAGCGTACAAAGGCAACAGCGCAATCAATATGATAAAGAACGGGCGTTGCATCCTCAGTTGGCTGAAGCTGCATGCTGGCGGCACTCTTCGATAATGCTGTCAACTTTTTCGGGTGTCAGGTGCTCACGGAAATGTTTTCCGAGTTGCATCATGGGCGCATAACCACAGGCGCCGAGGCATTCAACCGTTTTCAGGGTGAACATCCCGTCGGATGTGGTTTCGCCGGGTTTGATCCCGAGTTTATCGTAAATATATTTCACTATGTCATCGCTGCCACGCAGCATACAAGGACCGGTCTGGCATACTTCAAACATGTATCGCCCAACGTGCTTGAGGTTGTACATGCTGTAGAAGGTAGCCACTTCATACACCTCGATAGGCTCGAGTTGCAGCAAGGAAGCCACGTAATCCATAACAGGTACATCCAACCAGCCTCCGAACTCCTGTTGTGCCAGGTGTAATACCGGCAACAGCGCACTCTTCTGCCTGCCCTGCGGATAGCGGGCAATGATGTTGGAGACTTCTTGTAGTTTTTCTTCTGAAAACTTTATCATGTCAAATTCAAAATTTAAAAGTCAAAATTTAAAAAATCCCGGAGGCTGCAATTATTCAACTGTCGTGAATTTTTTAATTTTCACTTTTGACTTTTTATTTTTAGGCATCCATCTCACCGGCGATCAGGTTGAGGGAAGACATCACGATGATGGCATCACTCAACATAGAGCCTTTGGTCAGTTCTTCGTAAGCCTGGTAGTAAATGAAACAGGGCCGGCGGAAATGCAGACGCGCCGGGGCACGTCCTCCATCGCTGATCATGTAATAACCCAGCTCGCCGTTGGCTGCTTCGATTGAATGGTAAACCTCGCCTTTCGGCATATCGATCTCTCCCATGATGATTTTGAAGTGCCAGATGAGCGCTTCCATCTTGGTGTATACGTCTTCTTTTTTCGGAAGATAATATTCCGGTACATCGGCGTGGTATACATCCGCCTCTGCTCCTTTGAACTCCGTCAATTTTTGCATGGCCTGGCGGATGATGCTCAGGCTTTGCCACATTTCTTCATTGCGCACCAGGAAACGGTCGTAACAGTCGCCGGTAGTACCAACGGGTACGGAAAAATCAAAATCCTGGTAGCTGGAATAGGGATTGCTGATGCGTACATCGTAATCCACACCTGCGGCGCGCAGGTTAGGCCCGGTGAACCCATAGTTCAGTGCTCTTTCAGCGCTGATAGGACCTGCACCGATGAGGCGGTCCATGAAAATACGGTTGCGTGTAAAGAGGTTTTCAAACTCTTTCAATACGCGTGGATATTCGTCGAGGAATTTTTCAATCTTTTGGAATGCGATATCGTTGAAATTGCGTTCGAAGCCACCGATACGGCCGATGTTGGTGGTCAAACGTGAACCGCAGATCTCTTCATAGATTTCATAGATCAGTTCGCGGTACTGCATGACGTAAAGGAACCCGGTATAAGCGCCGCTATCTACGCCCACAATGGAATTACAGATCAGGTGATCGGAGATACGTGCCAGTTCCATTACGATCACGCGGAGGTAATCGACACGTTTGGGAGTGGACACGCCGAGCAGTTTCTCGCAGGTAAGATGCCAGCCCATATTGTTCAGCGGAGCCGAGCAATAGTTGAGACGGTCGGTGAGCGGCGTGATCTGGTACAGCGGCCGGCGTTCGGCAATTTTTTCAAAAGCCCGGTGGATATAACCGATGGTTTGTTCAGTAGAAACAATCCGCTCTCCATCCAATTCAAGGATATTCTGCATCACCCCGTGTGTGGCAGGGTGCGTAGGCCCGAGATTGAGCGTGGTGGTTGTTTTTTCAATACTTCCTTCCGGAAGTTTTATATGCTGTTCAGACATAGTGCTAATTTGATGATTTGAAAATTTGAGGATTTGAAAATGCTTTGAAGTCAACCGCATTTCCCTATCGTCAGATTTTCTTTGCATTTGAAGATCTGAGACTTTGAAGAGGCTGCGGCCCGGGCCACATTACCAAATCTTCAAATACTCAAATTTTCAAATTAAATTATCTCCTCCCCCGTGTCATGCTTCTCTGCTTCGGTAACAGTGCCTGATTCGGACTTTTCGGTACCGAAACCAAGTGTGCCGCCGCGGCCAAACATCTCATCGTCTTTATCGATACGGCTCTGATCTTCCAGCGGAAACTCTTTGCGCATCGGGAAGTACTCCATTTCGTCCACGTTAAGGATACGCTTCAGGTTAGGATGTCCTACAAAGTTTACCCCGTAGAAATCATAGGTTTCCCTTTCCATCCAGTTGGCGGAGGAAAACAGGCCGGTAGCGGTATATATATCGGGTTGATGGATGCTGGTAAATACACGGAAACGAAGACGGACATTGTCTTCGAGGTTGTGCAGATGATAAACGACGGCCAGTTCCTTTCCCTTTTTTTCCGGATCATGTACGCCGCAGAGGTCGGTGAGGAAACGGAACTTCAATTCTGGTTCGTCGTATAAAAAATTAAGCACCTTCAGGTTGAGTTCTTTGGGTGCTTCAAAACTCAGCATGCCCCAGGACTCATCAAAGCCTGCAACCTGGTCGCCGAATTTTGCGGTTAATTTTTCCTGTATTTGTTCGTTGGTCAGTGCCATGTCAGATTTGGGAAAAGGGATTGTCCGGGAAATGTGAGGTGCCCACTGTCCCGGAGTTCAAATTCGTTTATTGAATGCCGTAGCTTTCCAGCAGGGCTTTATACTGATCACTGTTGCGGCGGCGGAGTTTTTCGCGGCCGATAAGGTCCTGAAGACGGATCACACCATCCAGGATGGCTTCGGGGCGCGGAGGACATCCGGGCACGTACACGTCTACAGGTACAACCTGGTCGATTCCCTGCAGTACACTGTATGTATCAAATACGCCCCCGCTGCTGGCGCAGGCGCCAACTGCCATTACCCAGCGGGGTTCTGCCATCTGCAGGTATACCTGTTTAACCACAGGTCCCATTTTTTTGGCAATGGTACCCATTACCATCAGCAGATCGCACTGGCGCGGAGAAAAGCCCACCCGCTCGCTGCCGAAACGCGCGAGGTCGTAGTGTGCTCCCATGGTAGCCATGAATTCGATACCGCAGCAGGAAGTGGCAAATGGCAAAGGCCAGATGGAATTTTTTCTTGCCAGACCGATTACACTGTCAAGTGTGGTGGCAAAAAAACCTTCACCCTGATGACCGGCAGGCATTTCCGCCATGCTGATATCGTCTACCAGCGGTTTCTGTTTGATATTGAATGATACGGGACGACTCATAAAAAATATATTTTGTACTTCCCGGGGGAAGTGTTGTTGTTACTATAACAAAATCCCGGCCGGTAAAGTTCCTCCAAAACCCAGTAAAATCAAGGGTTCTGGCTCAATCTTCCCATTTAAGGGCTCCTTTCTTGATGATATATATGAAGCCGCACAGGAAGAAGCCGACAAACATCAGCACTGCTCCGAAACCTGCCCAGCCCAACTCCTTGAAATTGACGGCGTAGGGGTAGAAAAAGATCACTTCCACATCAAAGAGGACAAACAGGATCGCTGTGAGGAAGTATTTGATCGCCATGGGCTGACGTGCGTCGCCATGGGACTCGATACCACTCGTAAAGTTTTGAAGTTTGTCTGAAGTTTTCCTTCTGGGCCCGAGAAGGTGGGTCAGCACCATTAGCAGTGCGACCAAGCCCGCAGCAAATGCTATCTGTAATCCGATAGGCAGATAGGAGCTGGGCGCTGAAGTGGATATATTGGCCTGGAGTAAATGGATCATTAGTAAATTTTACTCTAGGCGCAAAAATAAGGTAGCAACATCAATTAACCGACATTTTTCTGACAAACAAATAGGCCCGCGATATAATCGCGGGCCTTGTATTCTTTTAAGCGCAGTTTATTGTCATTTAGAACCTGCTGCCGACGTGCCTCCCCTCGGTCTTGTGGCCGGTTGTTGGGCGGGCTGTTTGGTCAGTGCATCGATATTTGACTGGATCTGCTTGATCTGATCAGGGTTAGTTGTTGCTGACTTCATTACTTCCAGGTATTCGATCACTTTGTCACGCTCGTTTTTAGCGGCATAGTAAGTTACCAGGTAGTAAGCCGCGCTGCTGATCTGTGGTGCATAGCGCACACTGTCGCGCTTGCTGAATTCCAGCAGGGCCACCGCGTCGGGAACGGCAATGCTGTCTTTTTTCACCGTATCGATCAGTTTGGCGTTGTTCAGCTTCCATTCATATCCGTAGATAGAGTCCGGGTAGATTTTTACAAACTGGCTGAAAATGTCGTAAGATTTAGTATAAGCCTTACCGAAGTAATAAGCACGTCCTGCATCAAACCAATCGTTGATGGTAGGCTTGGGTTTTACTTTCAGCAATTCTGCGGTGATATCACCTTCCAGTTCGCGGAGACCTTTGTTCTTGAAGAACTCGGCACCCTGGTCCAGCAGGCGTACTTTATTATCGATTGACGTATCGGCGTTTACACCCTCCATGTAGATGGCATATAATGCCTGCTCCTGGCCGGGAATGGCTGAATAAACATCTGCTTTCAGCTTGTAGTCGAGTGCAGTGATCTCGTCGGGTCTTGCGCGTTTGAAGTATTCGTCTACATACTCCCGGGCCGCAGCTGTGTCTTTTTTCTGCACGTAGGCATCGGCGATCAGTTTGTATACACGTGGTTTAGCCTTACCGCCAGTTTGCGCAATGATGCTTTTAGCACCGGCGATGGCCTGGTCGAAGTTTTTGGCAGCCCAGTCGATACTGTACTCCAGGTAGGAGTTCTGGGGATCGTTGTCAGAGTTCTCTTTGTATTTCTGCGCAAAAGCTTTTGCAGCAGCGAGGTCAAGACGGCCCATTTTATAATAAGAAAGCTGGTAGTAAGCGGGTGCATATTTAGCATCGGCTTCAATGGCTTTGTTCAGGTTCTGTTCGAACAGATCCCAGTTTTTTTGCGACTCGAACAGTTGGGCTGTACGGAGATATGCATAAGCATAGCTGGGATCGGCCTGGTTGGCTTTCTGGTAGTTTTCGAAAGCTTTACCACCGTTTTCACCTGGTTTTGCCTTACGCAGTGCATTACCAAGGTTGGTGTAGATATCGGCCTGCAGCCATTTGTCTTTTGTTTTTTCCTGGGCAGCGGCTTCCAGTTTTTCAATAGCGAAGTTGATATCACCTTTCTTTTCTTTCTCGTCGTATACGTTGGTGATAGCGCGGCCTACGGCATTGAGTACTTGGGGATCATCTCCCTTTTTACCACGACTGGCGGTGATGGCTGCTTCAAAACGCTGACGCGCTTCGGCAATTTTATTTTCTTCGAGGTCTACCTGACCACGACCGACAACAATAAGCGGAGCATTATTGCTGGCTGTAAGGCCTTTGTCATATACGGCTTTGGCGCCTTCTACATCATCATTGGCCAGATAGGTTTGTCCCAGCCAATAGGTAGCTTCATTATTGTTGGGATTGGAGGCCAATAATTTTTCAAAAATCGCTTTCGCACTTTGCGTCCTTTCCGCATACAGATCTTTAACCCCGTCCTGGAGCGACTGAGCGTTTACGCTCATAACAGCCAGGAGGCCGGCGGTTAAAAAACTAAGCGTGATCTTCATCTTGTTCATTACGGTTCTCTTTTATGATTTGTAAATATAGCGCTGTCTTATTGAGGCGATTCATTCAACCGGATCGCTCTCATACTGAAATCTCTTAACAACGGTGCCAGGTAAGCTCTTCTGAAAATCAACTGTCCGATCTCTCCTTCCATAAAATTGGCAAAGCCTCTTCCCAGTCCCGAATGTTTTTCTTTCAGCAGGTATACCAAATCACGTACCATAGGGTACTGTTTGGTATAAATATTTGCCTGTACCGGTAAAATATATTTGCCTTGCGTATAGCTGCTTTCTATCCAGGCAATTTTAACTTTTTTCAAAAAACTTTTTTGTTCCTCATCGTCCGGGTTGCCGATCCAGCTTACGCCGATAAATCCTACTGCTCCCGGTACTGCGGCTACGTAGTTGAGTACCGAATCGCTCGACCTTGCGGCTACAGCCTGGGGTGTCAGCTTTCCTCCACGTAGTACTGAATCGACGATAAATCGTACCGTTCCGGTTGCCTTCACCCCGTCAAATACGGGTATTAAATTTTTCTTAAAACGTCCTTCCAATATCTCGCGGATGTCCTGCATGGTAAATACGGAATCCGGCGATGCAGGGTTGACAATCACTGCTACCGCATCTCTCGCCACAGCCGTTTGCCTGGTGCCTACCTTAATGGAATCGGAGATAAAATTGCGCTCGCCTTCGCTTAATGCCTTTGTTGTAATGATCATCCTGATACTGTCTGGCCATAAGCCGGCAATACAGTCCGATTCGGGCATATAATGGGGAATGATGTGTGTGTCCGGCTGGTTGGATTCGTACACCTTAATCAGTTCGCTCACAATCGGCTTGAACGATTCATCCACATTAATGTGAATAGTACCACTGACTGGTGTATCGGCTGGTTCGCCCTGTTTTTTACCATCAGACCCACATCCTGTGAAAACCCAAATGCTCAGCAGGATGGCGGCGTATAAACTCCTTAACCCTTGGTTCACCTGAAATATTTTTTTTTATATCCGCGATACACTCTCCACGATCCGTATAACATAAATAACACACCGAGTATGATATCCGTGTAATCAGGCGGATATCTGTCTACTCCCACACCAAGCTGTTTGCGGAATACAAACGCCAGGCCCAGTATTATCCAGATTATCCCCATCCCGTAGTCTCGTAAAGAACGGAATGATGATTCCCGGCGACGTACTTTATGCTCAAATTCTTCTATCATATCAGGTAACACCCGAAGGTGGAAAATTATTAATTTTTTTTTACTATATCCCTGCAAATATGTCAGATTATACACATCTGCATGCTTTTTTTTGCTCAGTATCATTTTTTGCAGGTTCTTTCGCAGCCATTCATAAGATGCAGTGAGCAGCTAATTCCATAACCCGCAGAAACCCGCGCGCAACTGGCTTTCAGGCGGATATTCGCTACCTTTGCCGGATGAAATTTTTAATGGTATGCCTGGGAAATATCTGCCGTAGCCCGCTGGCAGAAGGCATTTTACAACATAAAGCCAGAGCTGCCGGTCTCGAATGGACCGTGGAAAGCGCCGGTACCAACGGTTATCATACCGGCGAAGCCCCCCACCGGCTTTCACAAAAAGTTGCCAAAATCAACGGCATCAATATTTGCGATCAGCGGGCACGCAATTTCACCGCAGCCGATTTTGACCGTTACGACAAAATTTATGCACTGGCAGAAGATGTACTCCACGAGATCCGTCGTATCGCAGGTAATAAATATGATCCTTCGAAAGTAACACTGCTGATGAACGAAGCGTTTCCGGGTAAAAACCTCGACGTACCTGATCCCTGGTACGGAGAAGAACCCGGGTATCACGATGTATTTCAACAGATCAGCGAGGCATGCGATGCCATCATTGCAAAATACGGTGTTAAAATGCCTGCCGGTTCCTGATTTTTTAAACGACTTAACCCACTGCATATCACATGGCAAAAGTAGCCGCCTCCATACCGCAGGGTACCCGCGATTTCGGCCCCGACGTTGTACGCAAACGCAATTATATCTTCCGGACCATCCGCGAAGTTTTTGAATTATACGGTTTCCAGCCACTCGAAACACCGGCGATGGAAAACCTTGAAACCCTCATGGGTAAATACGGTGAAGAAGGCGACAAGCTGATCTTCCGCGTACTCAACAACGGGCTTACCGATCCCAATCATGCTGCCAAAGCACGCGTCGCCTTTGAAAATGTATTGAACGGAAAAAACGACAAAGACCTTACGCAGCGCGCCCTCAAATATGATCTCACTATTCCCTTTGCACGTTATGTGGCCATGAACCACGGGCAACTGAGTTTCCCTTTTAAACGTTACCAGATACAACCCGTATGGAGAGCCGACCGCCCGGCCAAAGGGCGCTACCGCGAATTCTACCAGTGCGATGCCGACGTGGTCGGAAGTAAATCCCTGCTCAACGAAATAGAACTCGTACAGTTATACGCCGATGTATTCACCCGTCTCAAACTCGGCGTCGATATCAAGATCAACAACCGCAAAGTGCTGGCCGCACTGGCCGAACGTTGCGGCGCACCTGAATTGCTGACCGCTATCACTACGGCTATCGACAAACTCGACAAGATCGGACTCGACCAGGTGAAAGAAGAATTGAAACAACGCGGCATCAACGATGAACAAATAACTATTATCGCGGGCTATCTGCGCATCGGTGGTGATAACCCCGAACAACTCGCACAGCTCCGCAACCTGCTTGGCGATATCCCCGGCGGTGCAGAAGGTATCGGCGAACTCGAAAGAGTGGTGTCTCAGGCCAACCCCGCAGCTCCCTGCCGCCTCGTGATCGATCCTACGCTGGCGCGCGGACTGAACTATTATACCGGTTGTATTCTTGAAGTAAAAGCCCGCGATGCCCAAATGGGCAGCATCGGCGGTGGCGGCCGCTATGATGACCTCACCGGCCTGTTTGGCGTACCGAATATTCCGGGCGTGGGCATCTCCTTCGGGGTAGACCGTATTTATGATGTGATGGAAGAATTGAAACTGTTCCCGGACGATGTACATACCGGCACCCAGGTGCTGTTTTTTAATTTAGGGGAAAATGAAAGCCGCCAGGCCTGGACGCTCATGCAGGAGCTACGCGCCAACGGTGTGAAAAGTGAACTCTACCACGAAACCACGAAATTTGATAAACAATTCAAATACGCCGAGAAAAAACAGATACCGTACATCATCATCATCGGCGATAAGGAGCTAGACAGCGCTACCGCTCAGGTAAAAGATCTGAGAAGCGGCCAGCAAAGCCCTGTTCCATTCGGCGATCTTGCCAAGTTTTCGTTTATTTGACCTCTGAAACCTAATCAAAAATGAGACATAAACTCCTGTTCGCCTTACTGGCAATCGTGTTTGTTGCGGCATCCTGCAGCAAGTCCGGCAAAACGGACCTGCTGGTTCCGAAAGATGCCGGCTACGTAGTATACTTCAATACGCCCTCCATTTCTTCCAAACTGAGCTGGGAAGAAATCAAGAAAAGTGCACTTTTCGAAAGAATGACCAGCCAGACCTCCGATTCACTGGGCAAACGTTTGCTTAATGATCCTTCTTCTTCCGGTGTTGATACAAAATCCCCGTTCGTAATGTTTGCCAAAAAGCAGGGACAGGGTGGTTATATCGTGATCCAGGGAAAACTGGCCGACACCAAAGCATTGGAAAAAACACTCGGTGAGGTAAAAGAGAAAAAACTGACCATCGCCAAAGGCGACGGCTTCAGCTATACCATTCTTGAAGACGATGCGATTCTTTCCTGGACCGACAAAAGATTTGTGTTGCTGGGTAATGCACCTGCCGGCACTTTCAGCGGCAGCGGCTACTCGCGTTCAGAAAGTTTCGGTTCAGACAGCCTGCTTCTGTTTATCAAGAACACCTACAACCTCAGCGGCAGCAAATTGCTGGACTCCGATTCACGTTTTACCAAACTGATCAAGTCCGAAGGAGACATTCATTTCTGGATTGCCTCTGAATACACCAACTCCTATTCCGACGATGCCATGATGAGCTCTCTCAAACTGGACCGTCTGATGAAAGACAACGTTACCACGGGTACCGTGAAGTTTGAAAATGGCAAGATCACGGCGCACATGGATCAATACAACAGCAAAGAGCTGCAAAATATCCTGAAGAAATACGAGAACGGAGCGATCAACGCGTCCCTCACTAACCGCCTGCCTGCCAATGCGCCTGTTGTGGGTGCTATGGTAGCTCCGCTGCCGGCAATCAACGATATGTTTAAATTACTCGGACTCGATGGCACGGCTAATCTTTTCCTTACCCAGTATAATCTGAGCGTTGAAACCATTACCAAAGCTTTCAAAGGCGAAATGGTGTTTGCTTTGTCTGGTTTCGAAAGCAAAAAAGACACCCTGCGTTTTGGTCCCGGCACCGGCTCCAACGATATGTATGTGTATGAAAAAAATGACCCGAGCTACCTGTTTGGCATTGCCATCGGTGATCAGAAGGCTTATACACAAGTGTATACCACACTGGAAGATAAATTCCTCAAAGAAATACCGCCTTCCATTAAAGTGATCAACGACAAAGACTGGCTGCTTATCAGCAACAGCGATGCGGACGTGGCTACTTTCCGTGCCAGCTCATCCAAACCCGCTTATGGCGACCGCTTCAATGGCCACCAGTTTGCTTTGTACGCTGATATCCGCCAGATGATGACCTTTACGATGAAGCAGGATATCAATGACAATCCTGAGAGACAAAAGATCTATGACCTGAGCATGAATACCTGGGAAAATTTATGGATCCTTTCCGATCTGAAAGATGGCCGTTACAGTACAGATTTTGAAGTAAACCTGGTCAACAAGCAGGTGAACAGCCTGAAGCAACTGCATGACTACGCAGTACAAATGGTACCGGAAAAATCAGTAGTGGACGAAGACATCCAATATGATGGTCTCGATACCATTCCTCCGCCTCCACCGCCGGCACCCATGAAACCATTGACGGAAGAGCCTGCGAAAAAGAAGTAATAAAAACTTATCATACAAAAAAGCCGCAACCACTGAAAAGTGCTGCGGCTTTTTTTATACTTTTAATTATGCAGTTGACAATCCGGGATCTATTGCCCGTCTATTTTGAAGAGGAACGGAAAAAACGTTCCGAGATATGGGGAAAGGAAATTGTTTTTCAAAAAGGAGAACTCACCAAAATCATTGCGCCATCCGGCAGCGGAAAAACATCGCTGATGCATTTCCTTTACGGCATACGCAGGGAGTATACCGGAGATATTCTGTATGATCAGCAATCTTTGCAAACGATCGACCCCGAAACCCTGAGCGGTTTCAGAAGTTCGCAAGTGAGCATTGTATTCCAGGACATGCGCCTGTTACCTGAACAAACCGTGATGGAAAACCTGGAAATCAAACGGCAGTTGAATCCCTATCACAACGAAGACAAAGTGCGCCAGATGGCAGAACGCCTCGGTGTGGGCAGTAAACTCGCATCATTGGGCCGCACCTGCTCCTACGGAGAGCAACAACGCATAGCCATCATCCGCTCGCTGATGCAGCCATTCGACTTCCTCCTGCTCGACGAGCCTTTCAGTCACCTCGATAACCGCAATGCGGAGAAAGCCATGGAGCTGATGCTGGAAGAAGCGGCCGTCCGTGGCGCTTCGATCATCTTCGCCGATCTTGAACGCATCGACTTTTTTCCTTTTACCCGTTTATTCTACCTCTAACCTATGGCACTTTCTTTTAAACCTATACGCCCCTTACTGCAGACCGGCACCAACAAAAGCTCACGCCTCTTTTCTTACGCAGGCCTGGGTATTGGCGTACTGCTGCTGCTTTGTGCCATACAGATGTACATCAACATTCAATCATTGCTGCGCGAGGGAAGCATCCGTAAAAACGGGTTCGATTATATTTCCATCACAAAAAATGTGACCGCCGAAACGCAGGGACAGGAAGAAAAAAATCTATTCCGCCAGACCGATATCGATGAGCTGAAAAAACAGCCTTTCATCGATGGCGTGGAGCCGCTGCTGGCCAATGACTTTCACGTAAAGCTGAGCGCCGGCGCCATGATCCCTTTCCGCACCGATATGTTTCTCGAAGCACTCGACAACAGCTACATCGATACGGTGCCGCCTTCCTTTGCCTGGCAACCCGGGCAACGAAGCGTGCCGATTATTCTTTCTTCCGATTTCCTCGAAATATATAACGTGTTTGCACCGGGACAGGGACTGCCGCAGATCTCAAGAGAGACCGCCACAAGCCTGGCCGTAAACATCCATTGCGAAGGCAGGGAAAAAGAAGAAATATTTGTAGGAAGAATTGCCGCCTTCAGCGACCGCATCAACTCCGTGCTCGTACCCAAATCATTTCTCGACTGGGCCAACCAGGAATTTGGCAAAGGACGTGAAGTGAGTGCCACGCGTTTGTTCATCAAAACAAAAGATGCCAACAACCCCGATTTCCTGCGGTTTCTTGACGGGAAAGATTATAAACTCAACAAAGACAAAACGATCCTCGGACGCAACAAAATGGTGATTGATGGCATCTTCAGCGGACTCGGCATCTTCGGCCTGCTCGTGGTGATTCTTGCCTTGATGTTGTTCTCCTTTTACCTGCAACTCGTGATCGCGAGAAGCCGCGACAGCCTGCAATTGCTGCTGACGATCGGGTATTCACCCGCATGGCTGAGCCGTAATTTTTCCAAAAGATTTATTCCCGTATATATCACAATCGTGTTAACAGCTTTGCTTGTAACACAATTGGCACAATGGGCCTTTCATCATTTTGTGATGTTTGACCGCCCCGAACTGTCCTCTTTTATACATTGGGGTGTATGGCTGGTGGGCGTGGTATTGATCATTCTTTCGATCGTCACCAATTACCGGCTTGTACGCAAACTGCTTTACCGTTTGTATTAACGCTGCAGGTTTTCATACACAACCGCTATTCCCTGTCCTACACCAATGCACATGGTGGCCAGGCCATAGCGTCCGCCGCGGCGTTTCAGTTCGTGTAATAAGGTAGTGGAAATGCGTGCGCCGCTGCACCCGAGCGGATGCCCGATGGCAATGGAACCGCCGTTCACATTCACTTTATCGATATCCAGTTCAAGCTCGCGGATACAGGCGATGGATTGCGCAGCAAACGCTTCATTGAGTTCAATAAGATCCAACTGGTCAACGGTCAGTCCGGCGCGCTGCAATGCCTTACGGGTGGCGGGTACTGGCCCGATGCCCATGATCGAAGGATCCACACCGGCCACCGCCATCGATACGATGCGGGCCATCGGCTGCAGGCCATATTGCGTTACTGCTTCTTCGCTTGCCAGTAATAAAGCAGCGGCGCCATCATTGATGCCGGCTGAATTACCCGCGGTCACCGAGCCATCCGCTACAAAAGCCGGTTTGAGTGAGCCGAGTTTGTCCATGCTGGTCTGGCGCGGATGTTCGTCGGTATCAAAAACACGTGTTTCTTTTTTCCCTTCCGTTACTTCGATGGGCACAATCTCCTGTTGCCATTTACCGGCTTTCCACGCTTCTATGAATTTTTGTTGTGAAGCAAAAGCAAAGGTGTCTTGTTCCTGGCGGGACACGTTCCATTGTTTAGCCACATTCTCTGCGGTCTCGCCCATACTGTACGGATGGTAGAGTGCGGACAATTTTTTATTGATAAACCGCCAGCCGAGCGTGGTATCGTACAATTCGGCATTGCGTTGAAAAGGCTCGGAAGATTTCCCCATTACAAAGGGGGCGCGTGTCATGCTTTCGACGCCACCGGCTATCACGAGTTGCGCATCGCCGGTTGCGATCTGGCGGGCACCGTCCATGATGGCCTGCAAACCCGAACCGCAGAGGCGGTTAACGGTATTACCGGCTACGGTTACTGGCAATCCGGCAAGCAGGGCCGACATGCGGGCCACATCGCGGTTATCTTCCCCGGCCTGGTTGGCGGCGCCGGCTATAACATCCTCAATAGCAGCGGGATCAGCTGATGGCTGGCGGCTCAGCAGGGCTTTGATCACATGGGCAAGCATATCGTCGGGGCGAACCGAACTGAGGGATCCGCCGAACTTCCCCACCGGTGTGCGGACGGCATCGATCACATAGACAGGATTCATGCAAAACGTTTAGGCCGCAAATGTAAGCTGTATCTCTCTATCGGGAAGCCCAAAGGTTTTATCTACCTTTGCAAAATGAGCACGCACGTGAAAAGAAATATCCGTCACCTTACGCTGGCCGAACTGGAAGAGTATTTTGCGGAAAAAGGAGAAAAGAAGTTCAGAGCCAAGCAGGTATACGACTGGATATGGCTGAAACAGGCACCTTCGCTGGAAGCCATGACCAACCTGAGCAAGGAGCTCCGGCATTACCTGAGCCAGGATTTTTCGTTTCCTGCCCTGGCGGTTGACGCCACCCAATACTCGGAGGACGGCACCATCAAGACCCGTTTCCGCACCCACGACGGGCATTTTGTGGAAGGCGTACTGATTCCCACTGAACACCGGGTAACTGCCTGCGTATCCTCGCAGATCGGTTGTTCCCTGAGCTGTAAATTCTGCGCCACGGGTTATATCGACCGCAAACGCAACCTTACTTATGATGAAATCTACGATGAAGTAGCGCTGATCAACCAGCAAAGTGAACGGGTGTATGGGAAAAAACTGACCAACATCGTATTCATGGGTATGGGTGAACCCCTGCTCAACTATAAGAACGTACTCAAATCGATCGAACGCATCACCTCACCGGAAGGCATGGGCATGAGTCCGCGCCGTATAACGGTTTCTACTGCGGGTGTTGCCAAAATGATCCGTCAACTGGGCGACGACAAAGTAAAATTCAAACTTGCTTTATCCCTGCATGCGGCGAATGACAACAAACGCCACCAGATCATGCCGATCAACGACACCAACGATATCAAATCACTGGTGGATGCATTGAATTATTTTTACAAACAGACAAAGAACGAGATCACTTTTGAATACATCCTGTTCAATGAATTCAACGACAGCCAGAAGGATGCGGATGAATTGATCAAAGTCTACCGCCAGGTGCCTGCCGACCTGGTTAATATAATCGAATACAACCCGATCGACTTCGCCCGTTTCTCCAAACCCACAGAAGAAAAAGTGGAAGCGTTTATGAACTACCTGGAAAAGAACCGGGTAAATGCGCACCTGCGTCGCAGCCGCGGCAAAGACATCGATGCGGCTTGTGGTCAGTTGGCCAACAAAGAGTGAAGAAACTGTTAAGCATCCGCTTTCTACGAAAATATTCATACTTGCTTTTAAACCCCGGACATGTTCCGGGGTCTTATTTTCCGTAAATGCATTGTTAACCGCCCGCAGACGCGTACCGGGCATTAAAATGAAATCGCAATATGAAAAAAACATTCTTTTTACTGCTGGCGGCGGCATTGACCGTATCGGCGGCCCAAGCCCAGGATATTCCCGAACGTCAACATGACGGCCATAGTAAGGCTGAAGGCATGAGAAAACGTGGTGGCGATGAAATGGCAAAACTCAACCTCACCGAAGACCAGAAAAAACAATTCAAAAGCCTGCAGGAACAACGCCGCAAAGACATGGAGGCGCTGAAAACACAGAATCTCAGCCCCGAACAAAACAAAGAAAAAATGGAAGCCCTGCGCAAGGACTATCATGCAAAGTCGCAGGCGCTCCTGACCCCCGAACAAAAAACACAGATGGAAAGCTTCCGCAAGGATCGTAAGGAAGGCATGACCAAAAGAGGTGAGTTCAAAGGCAAGGAAAGAAAAAAAGATGGCAAATGGGGACAGGACCTGAATCTTACTCCCGAGCAATCAGAGAAACTCGCGGCCAGCCGTAAAGCCACGGGCGATCAGCTCAAAGCGCTTAAAGACAATCAATCGCTCAGCGAAGACGCTAAGAAAGCAGAACGCAAGAAGATCATGAAAGCGCAGCAAGAATCGATGAAATCCATCCTTACGCCCGAGCAGCAACAAAAGATGAAAGAGTCGCGCAAAAAACATGGCGACCGCAAAAAGAAAAGAACCGAGGCGCCCGCTCAGCCCCAGTAATCCGATTATAAACAAGCGATTAGCTATCAATCCCACACTCCCCGGTGTGGGATTTTTTATATAGAGCTTAGAAATGGGGGAAATGCGTTGTATCTTCGCCGCTCATCCCTGTTGTAAAACAGTAATCTACTTCGCATGAAAAAAAGAACAGACAACTTTTCCAAGTTTGCCGTAAAAAAGAGCAACGCCGCTATTAAAGAAGAATTCAAGCAGGAAAAGAGAAAGTACAAAAAGGAACGCGCCGAATTTTTTGAAAAGAAAAAAGCAGAAGAGCGCGGTCTCGAAAGCAAACAAAAAGGAATCGTTACCAAAGCCGCTATTCCCCGCCCCGCCCTTACCGGCGAAATGCCCCTCAACAAATACGTTGCCCATGCCGGCATCTGTGGCCGCCGTGAAGCAGCCGAGCTGGTGAAAGAAGGAAAGGTGCAGGTGAACAAAGAAGTGATTACCGAACCGGGCTTCAAAGTAAAAGAAAGCGACGAGGTAAAGGTGAACGGCAAAAAGATCTTCCCGAGCCGCAACCTGGTGTATGTGCTGCTCAACAAACCCAAAGATTACCTCACTACCACCGACGACCCGCAAAACAGGAAAACGGTGCTGGACCTCATCAAACGCGCCACGACCGAACGCGTATTCCCCGTTGGCCGGCTGGACCGCAATACCTCAGGTGTGCTGCTGCTTACCAATGACGGCGAACTGGCGCAA
Organism: Terrimonas ferruginea DSM 30193; assembly: GCF_000425585.1. Classification (GTDB taxonomy): domain Bacteria; phylum Bacteroidota; class Bacteroidia; order Chitinophagales; family Chitinophagaceae; genus Terrimonas; species Terrimonas ferruginea. The sequence continues at coordinate 69,636 of NZ_AUDS01000022.1, read as the reverse complement.
CAACTGACGCATCCCAAACACGAGATCAAAAAGATCTACGCGGTAACCCTGGACAAGCCACTCGAAAAAAATCATTTCGATCAAATACTGAAAGGTCTGACATTGGAGGATGGCCCCGCCAATGTGGATGTACTGGCTTATTCAGATGCAAGTGATAAAACACAGGTCGGTGTAGAAATACACAATGGCCGTAACCGCATCGTCCGCCGCATCTTTGAAGCGGTAGGTTATGATGTAAAAAAACTGGACCGCGTGATGTTTGCCGGACTCACCAAGAAAAATATTGAAAGAGGCAAATGGCGTTTTCTGACAGAAAAAGAAGTACGCGATCTCAAACACTTTAAGAAAGGCCGCTGATCATGATCATTTTTGAGAACGAAGACCTCATTGCCATCAATAAACCATCCGGGTTATTGTCCATCCCGGACCGCGAAGGCAAGGAAATTTCCCTGAAGAGACAATTGCAGGAAAAATACGGCGACATCTTTACCGTTCACCGCCTAGATAAAGACACGAGTGGTCTGATCATTTTTGCCCGGAATGCCGATGCACATAAATTTCTTTCCCAGCAATTTGAAGGACGATCTACGGTGAAAATTTATACCGGTTTGGTGTTAGGCGTACCCGATCCGCCTTCCGGTCAAATGGACGGCAAGATCGCGCCGCATCCGGTGAAGCCGCCGCTGATGGTGATCAACCGCAAAGGCAAGGATGCTTTGACCGATTATGAAGTGCAGGAAAATTTCAGCATGTACAGTCTTGTGCAGTTCCGCATTCATACCGGTCGCACGCACCAGATCCGCGTACATTGTAAAGAACTTGGTCATCCCATTGTATGTGATACATTGTATGGCGATGGCAAACCCATTTTCCTGTCTTCTTTCAAATCAAAATTCAAACTTTCCCGCGATGCGGAAGAAGAGCGGCCGCTGATGGGTCGCCTGGCATTACACGCAAGCAGACTGACCATTACCCTGCCGTCGGGGGAGGAAAAATTATTCATTGCCGAATTACCCAAGGATTTTCGTGCGACGTTGCAGCAATTGGAGAAGCGAATGAAGAAATAATGTGGAAATGCGTAGATGTGCAAGTGTGTAAATGATTCAGTAAGATGTCCTGTATTGAATTTTCACATTTACATATTTGCACATTTTTAATTTTCGCCGCAGGCGTGTAAAAACGTCTCGACAATTTGGTATTTCAACGCTTGCCGGAATGTGAAAATGAGTTGTATATCGTAGATTTAAATAGTAAATTTGCTAATATACTTAGCTTTACTGTGCCGCAATACGACAAAATATATCTGTATAGAATTACGCATATCGGTAATTTGCCGCATATTATTCGGTTTGGGATTACCCATAATAGTTCAGTGAACGCGAACCCTTCGTTTATTTCAATTGGAGATGGTAGTCTTATTTCTTCCAGAAATCAGTTTATGCTAAAAAACGGAAAACTACTGGGAGATTATATACCGTTTTATTTCGGAGTACGCATGCCGATGCTATATGTTGTTCAAAGGGGATATAATATGGTCAACTCAGTTTCAGCACCGGAGATTGTTTACTGCGTTACTTCGCTTCAACGTATTCTTAAAGTAGGATTGCCATTTATATTTACAGATGGACACGCCGTAAGCTCTTTATCTGATCAATATGATCAAACTAATATTAAGGAAATAGAGACCATTCTTGACAAAAATGCCATTGATGCGAAATACTGGAAAGATGAGGCAGATCTTGACTTAAAACGCCGGAAAGAAGCCGAGTTTTTGGTTTTAGGTGATATACCCTATTCCGCCATAGCAGGTTTTTTGGTTTACAACGAAGCCGCTAAATCGAAGTTGAAAGAATACGGAGTAGATGAGACAAAAATTCAAGTGAAGGCGACAGCTTATTTTTAGTTTATGATTCAATACAAAATAGGAGACATCTTCGAGAGTGAAGCACAAGCCCTCGTAAACACCGTCAACACCGATGGCGTTATGGGAAAAGGCATTGCTTTGCAGTTTAGTAAATTGTTCCCTAATAATCTAAAGGCCTATATAAAAGCTTGCAAAGAGAAGGAAATAGCTGTAGGAAAACTTCTGGTCACTAATGAGTCATCCTTACTAGGTGGAGAGAGATTAATCATCAATTTTCCTACAAAAACTTCCTGGAGAAAACCTTCCGAATACAGTTATATAGAAGCCGGATTAAAAGATCTCATAAGAATAGTTTCAGAATATAAAATACAATCTATCGCAGTCCCCCCCTTGGGAGCCGGTAATGGCGGACTAGATTGGTCGAGAGTGAAAAATTTATTAGAGCAATATCTGAGTGATCTGGATATTGATGTTTACATCTATGAGCCTAATTCAAAAATAAAAGAAGCATTAAAAAAAGAACGTGTGAAACTTACTCCCGCCAGGGCAATGTTATTAGCCATCTTATATGATTTGGTGAGAAATGGAGAATTTGTTTCAGAGTTTTCTGCTGAAAAAGTCGCCTATTTCCTCCAGAGATTTGGAGCGAAGGAGGCTTTTAAACTAGACTATCAGCCGAACTTTTATGGCCCCTATTCGGGAAAGGTAAAACATGTTTTATATTATCTGAACGGGAGTTATATAACAGGTTATAGTTCCAAGGATAAAAAACCCTTTGAGGAACTTGGTCTTGTTCCAGATGCGGAACAAGAAATACTGGATTATCTAAACCTTCCGGAAAACACAGCCTATAGGCAGATTGTTGATAGAACCAAAAAATTTCTTAACGGCTTCTACACGCCTTTTGGGTTGGAACTATTATCTACTATAGACTTTCTTATGAAAGATGATAGGAATTTAAGCGAAAACGAACTTTCCTTACGTCTTGAAGCATGGAGTGACAGAAAGAAAACCTTATTTTCCAACCGAAAATTTATCAAACTAGGATTGGAAAATATTCAAAAACATCTCGCCTAGACTAGCTTCTCCGTTCACTTGCAAACCTCCAACGCCTGCTCAATATCCGCAATAATATCGCTCACATGTTCCAGGCCTACGGAAATACGAATAAGACCGGGAGTAATGCCCACCGCGGCTCTTTCTGCTTCGGATAATTTAGAATGTGTGGTCGATGCCGGATGAGAAGCAATGCTGCGGCTGTCACCAAGATTGTTGGTCATGCTGAGCATCTTCAATGAATTGAGGAACGTTCTTCCTTTCTCCACTCCGCCTTTAATCTCGAATGTAACAATACCCCCACCGTTGCTCATTTGCTTAACGGCAACCGCATGTTGCGGATGCGTATCGAGATAGGGATATTTTACCCAGCTCAATTGCGGATGGTTTTGAAAATGTTTCGCCAGTGCCAATGCATTCGACGCATGTTTTTCCATACGAAGATGTAATGTCTCCAGGCTCTTGGTCAGCACCCAGGCATTGAACGGACTCATGGACGGTCCGGTATTGCGGATAAAAAGATATAAGGGATAAATAAGCTCCTTGCGTCCCACGACCACACCGCCCAACACACGTCCCTGTCCGTCGATGAATTTGGTAGCCGAATGAATAACAAGATCAGCACCCAGTGCAAGCGGCTGCTGCACCGCCGGTGTAGCAAAACAATTGTCTACTACCAGCAGGATTCCTTTCTGTTTGCAAATACCTGCCACATATTCGATATCGATGATATCCAAACCCGGATTAGATGGCGTTTCCAGGTAAAGCATTTTTGTATGGGGCTTGATCAATGCCTCGATGCTTTCCGGTTTGTTCATGTCGAAATAATCCGACGTGATGCCCCATTTAGGTAAATATTTAGTAAGGATGGAATGTGTACTGCCGAAAACGGCAGAGGCGGAAAGAATATGATCACCTGCACTCAGGAATGTCATGAAGGTAGAAAAAACAGCGGCCATGCCTGTGCCGGTGGCCACACCATCTTCCGCACCTTCCAATGATGCGATTTTGGCGATGAACTCATCCACGGTTGGATTGGAAAAACGTGAATAAATATTTACATCGAGGTTGTCATCTTCAAAGGCAGCGGCCATGTCCTCGGCTTTGTCGTATACAAAACTGCTGGTAAGAAAAAGCGGAGTAGCGTGTTCTTTCTGGGCTGTCCGGGGAGTTTGTATGCGGATAGCTCTTGTTTCCGGGTGCTGCGACATAACAGGTATTTAATGAGGAGCAAAGATACGCAGTGCGGGAATAGGGGTAAAAGAAAAAAGGGCGAGTGTAGAAACACTACCCTGTAAACAACTGTTTGCCATGAAAGTTGTTACGGGAGGATTCGAACCTCCGTAGAAGGCTTTGCGGACCTTTGCCTAACCACTCGGCCACGTAACGATATCCGTCTGTCATTCCCGGTTGAGCCGGATCACGAGTTCCTTTCCCGGTTCTTTCACCAGGAGGGAAACCGTCTGAAATCCCTGCGCAGTGGCCGACACCTTCAAGGGCAGCGACTGCCAGCTCTGTACACGGAAACGACCATTGTTATCGGTGAGCGCTTCCTCTTCTCCCCGTACAACATACACATGCACTTTGGCGATGGGTTTGTCATTACGCGCATCCACTACTTTTCCCTGCACCACCACGGCAGCAGGAACGGCATTGCCATGAAAAGAAGAGAGCCAGCTTACGAGTACTATGGATAGTTGATAAACTAACATCGGAACAAAACTAGGCATTTTTTATTAGTCTATCGTTTTTATAGACTATTATTTTATGAGGGAGTTTTTAAGTATTAAGTGATAGGTATTAAGTCAGTGCGTTCACGTCATGGTTCGTGTATACACGAACCATGGGAATGCGGATTCACTTGTGCCCCTTCGAGAGGCCGAAGCACCGACATCAGGGAGCTGACCACTCTCTATTCACGATTGACGATTCACCACTCCTCTACACACCATTCACCATTCACTATTCACTATTCACTATTGACCATTCACTCCCACTCCCCGATTTTCAAATTTTCAAATCATCAAATTGTAAACTCTCCCCTTTGGATGTATTATACAAATCATACCAATCCTGCTGATCCAGTTTAATATCAAAGGCATCGATGATATGTTGTATGCGCTGTTCGCTGCGCGTACCGATCAACGGTAATGCACCCAGTTTGATGATCCATGCCACGGCAATAGATTCTATGTTCGCATCATATTTCTTACCGATCTCCTCCAGTTTGTTGTGCACACGCACCGCGAGCTCATCGGTGCCATTTTCGATACGGCCATCCGCGAGCGGCGCAGCCGCAAGCGGGCGCATATAACGCTGCTTGATATAATCAAGTTGTCCGTTGTCCAGCGCCTCCGTTTGCAACAGGTTCAGTTCGATATGGTGTGTAACGATGGGTAATTTCAGGTAGGATGTCAGCAGTTGGTGCTGGAATACGGTAAAGCCCGATACGCCGACATTCCGGATCTTGCCCGCTGTTCTCAACCGCTCGAGCGCCAGCGCCGTTTCTTCCAGGTTGGATAACGGATCGAGGTGATCGAGTAAAAAGATATCGAGGTAGTCAGTATGCAGGTTACGCAGCGAGTTTTCTACACTTTTAACGATATGCTCCGAGGACGTATCATAATATTTAAGACGAATGGAAGGATCGGCCGCGTGCGGCACCACCACCCCGCACTTGGAGAAAAGCACCACCTCTTCACGACGGAAACTCTTTCGTTTGATCACTTCACCGAATAATTTTTCACAAGCATATTTCCCGTATCTGTCTGCATGGTCGAAGGTATTAATGCCTTTTTCCAGGCAAAAATTTACAATACGCTCCACTTCACGGCTTCCCGCTTCACTGGTGTCATCCCATCTCCAGAAACCGTACACGGCAGGCGATACTTTCGGCCCCGCATCACTTAAATAAATCTTTTCCATGGTCTTTTTTTTAGTTGTTTTTCCGCTTCTCGCGATCAGTTGTTCAGCAGTCCGTCCACAGTAATGGCCGCATAATACAAGCCGCCAATTGTCGGACCTGCTGCATATTGTATATACCTGTTGTTGAAAATATTGGAGGCGCCGATCTTGATCGTGCTTTTAAGTTTCGGAAAACGATAGTTCACCTGTGCATCGATGGTGCTGTAAGATGGTACGGAACCATTAGCCAGCGGGCTTTCCCATACAAATGCATCCTGCCAGCGCCACACCACATTGAAGCCGAAATTGGTGAACAACTGACGGTTACCAATCGACAGATTCGCTACCCAGTTCGGCGTATTGAATCCTGTTACGAATACATCACTTGTTTTATTGGCCTTGATGTCGTTATAGTTCAGGTTGCCCGACACGGTAAAGGCTTTGAAAAAATTCCAGGTTACGCCGATCGATGATCCGAAGTTGTTGTACTTGTTGCGCGCATTGGTATATACACGGTAACGTACCTGGCGGTTTCGGTTGGCGGCCAGCATGTCGATAACGGAAGCATCTGTTCCTACTTTATCGGTGACCGGCACGGCCACTTCCACCTGTCCGAGAAACCCGTCATACACATTGGTGTAGGCATCCCAATCCACCACGAGTTTGTTGTTCAGCAATATCGCTTTGTAGCCGATCTCGAATGAATTGATCCGCTCCGGTCTGGTAGGAGAAAGGTTGGTCACCTCCAGCAACTGACGGTTGTTCAACGCAGCAGCATTGGCCGTAGCACCATTCGATACATCGCGGTTTACCGCTGCATTGAAGGCATTGACCGAAGCGAGCGTGTAAGAATTATCCAGGTAACCAAGGCCTTCGTTGATATAGGAAAGCCCCCCTACCCGGCGCACGTTTCCGTTATTCACGAAGGACAATGCTTCGAACAGTGCCGGAAAACGGAAACCATTCTGGAAGGATGCCCGGAAGTTGTGTTTTTTAGCGGCAGTGTATACAACGGCGAAACGTGGATTTATTTTCGGATCAAATTCAGGATTGTAATCAACCCTTATTGAGGTAAATATTTTCAGTTTTTCATCGAAGAAGGTGCGGGTCAGTTGCGCAAAAGCGCCGAATTTTTTATAGTAAACATTTTTACCAAAATCAGTAGAGTCCGGCACTTTGCCATCTATTTCCACGGGTTTGTTGCGATCCGCAACCGGCCGCGAAAAGTCCACAAAGTTGTTGCCATCGGGCACCACTTCGTAGATACGCGCATCCACACCTACCAGCAGGTTGAACCAGTTGATTTTGTTTTCAAAATCATATTGCGCATCGGCATGGTACATACGGCTCTTTTGCGAAAGCCAGGCTCCACCCGTTGCCGGTGCACCGGCAATACCTGCGTTCACGTGGTCCCAATTATTGATACGGATAATGGTATTTTTCAGGTCATTGAACGCCTGCGTTCCCGGTTCTGCACGGCCGGCATCTGCCGCGGCTCTTGCGTTACGCATCGCGGTAGCCAGGTCTACGCCATTGTTGATGTCATTTTGCAATGCCGTTTTGAAACGCGTACCCCATGCACCATTGGATAAATGTGTCAGTTGCAGGTTATCCGCCAGCGGCTTGATGTTGTAGGAGTCGCCGGTATTTTCCAACGACACGTAAGTACGAACGAAATAGTTATGTCCTTTTAATTCCAGTTTATGGTTTTGTACCACCACATTGTCCAGTTGAATTTTATTTCCCCGCTGGAAAACGCCGTCCATTTTGCCTACCCGGTACGCATAGGATAATTCCGCGTTGTCATGTATCCGGTAGTGAAGCGCCAGATCCGCTTTCAGGTTATCGACACGCGGCTTTGCCAGATCTTTTTCCCAATAGCCTGTACGGCGCACGATAAAAGTTTTGTTACCTCCCTGGTAGTTTACACCACTGATGGTTACGGCGTTGTTGTTCTCATCGCCATACCGGTTCCAGGCATCATAAGCAGGATTGTTTTCTGCCCCGTTCAGTTGCGGATAAGCCGGGTTGGCGGTATTGAGATTATTCGGGTTCTGATCCGTTGCTGTGTTGGCCAGCCAGTCCACACCGGTGAGATAGCTGAAGTTTACTTTAAAAGCAAATTTGTTGTTGAAAGCTTTGGCATAACGGATCGCTGTTTCGGAGAGAATACCGGGGTCACGGTCTTTGCCATCTACGTGGTTCACACCTGTTTTTTGATAAACGCTCAACCCCTGGTGTGTAAACGGACTTTTGGTCAACAGGTTGGCCATTCCATTGATCGCGTTCATGCCATACAAAGCGGAAGCCGCGCCGGGCGTAATCTCTACGCTTTGAATATCGAGTTCCGTGGGGCCAATAGCATTACCAAGCGGCACACCCAGTGTTGCGGCCTGCATATCCACCCCATCTACCAATTGCATAAAGCGGAAGTTGTTGGGGATATTGAAACCGCGGGTATTCGGTACTTTGAAAGTAAGACTGGAGGTGGTCATTTGTACGCCTTTCACATTTTCCAACGCATCATAAAAACTCGGAGCTGCCGCATCCCGGATAGCGCGGATATCCAGTTTCTCGATTGCCACGGGCGAACGCAAAATATTCTCCGGCACACGTGATGCCGTTACTACTACTTCATTTCCCAGTACGGTTTGCGTAACAAGTTCAATCCGCAGATCGGAACCCAGGCTGCTCACTACGATCTCACGTGTGGCAAAACCAATCGAAGAGAAAACAAGTGTCAGCGGAAGTTTTGTTTTGGTGCGCAGACTGAACTGACCGGCCGAGTTGGTAACGGTGCCTCCTACAGTTCCTTTTACCTGAACGTTGACATCGGATAAAGGTTGCTGTCTTTCCTGATCAGTGACCTGACCGGAGATCTGCAGCACGGTGGTTTCCTGTGCGCTGACAGTTGTACCGAGTAATAGCAGTAAAAAGAAAAAGATGCGTTGCATGGTTGGTTTTTTTTTGAAACAGTTGTGCGGACCGGCCGCGGGAATTATTGGGAATAATAAGAAAGGGGTGGGAGCTAACAACATCGTGCCGGCATTTGCGGCATCATCTTCTCACTATAAGAAAGTATATTCATCGCATTTAATAATATAGACCAAAAGTATAGTCAAACTATTACTCTACCAATTTTGTGGACTAAATATTTTCAGGAAAGTTATTACCTTCGAGTTGGGTGAATAGTGAATGGTCAATAGTGAATAACAGGGTTGTGCTTTTCACGCAGAGACGCCTAAGGAGCAAAGACTTCTTTAAACCCTATAACCCTACGCCTTATACCTTACACCTTACACCTTACGCCTTACACCTTACGCCTTACACCTCTCAAAGCACTTTCACGAGTATCCGCACACTCCAGAAAATAACCAGCAACCCTAATAAAATAAAGGAAGTCTTACGGGGTAGTTTGCCCGTAAGTTTGGCGGCAATAGGTGCGGCCACCAAACCACCCACGATCAAACCAACGATCGTTTGCCAATGCGTAACACCGAGCATGACAAAAAAAGTGAATGCACTTGCGAGCGTGACAAAGAATTCAGTGAGACTCACCGAGCCGATTACATAACGCGGCGTACGGCCTTTGGTAATAAGCGTGGTGGTGACGATTGGTCCCCAGCCCCCGCCGCCGAATGAATCGAGAAATCCACCCGTGCCGGCAAGCAATCCGTATTGTTTGAATTTTTTCTTTCGCTGCTGCTTACGGAAAGCACTGGTCAGTATCTTGACACCCAATATAAGTGTATAAATAGCCAATACCGGACGTATATAATCTGCGTATTGATCTCCGAGCTTGCGTAGTAAAATGGCTCCTATAATAGCACCGATCACACCCGGGATCACGAGTTTTTTGAATAATTTTTTATTGACGTTGCCGAACTTATAGTGACTATAACCCGATGCACCACTGGCAAACATTTCAGCGGTATGTACGCTGCCGCTGATAGCAGCGGGACTGATACCGGCGGACAACAACACACTGGTACTGGTTACACCATAACCCATGCCCAATGCACCGTCCACCAATTGCGCCAGGAACCCGGCCAGTAACATAATGGGGAAAGACCGGTCAAGCGACTGATAGAAAGTAACGGCCTGATCGCCGATGGAGGAAAGGGGAATATAAGAGAAGATGAAATGACCGACCAACATCAGACCGAATGCGAGCAGGGAGTAGGTAGCCACTTTGCGCCAGCGTTTTTCGCCGTTGCCGTTGTCTTTCTCGATGAGCGTTCGGGTCAGCGCATTCAGCTTTTTTACTTTTTCAGGAAAATTTCCATTCAACCTGTTGCGGATCTGGTGCAGGTTGCGGATCGATTCATCCAGTTCATCCGGGATCGCTTCTTCTAACACTTCACGCACCCGCTTGGCCATCGTTGGTGATTTGCCATTGGTGGAAATGGCCAGTTTGAGATTTCCTTTGCGCACAACCGATCCGAGATAAAAGTCGCAAAGGTCCGGCGTATCGGCAACATTTACCAGTATGCCGCGCAGCCTCGCCACCGCTGCAATGCGTTCACTCACCGCCCGGTCGTTTACCGCTACAATAATAATATCCGTGTTATCCAGGTCGTCTGTAATAAAGGGCCTTTCTTCTGCAAACAGATTACTGTGTTTGTCCAGCAATGCCCTCACCTCGTCTTTGAGCGCTGTTGCCACAATCCTTATCCGCGCGGACGGCGAATTGGTTGCCAGCGCCTGCAATTTTTCCAATGCCACCGCACCACCGCCCACCACCAGCACACGCAGATCGGCCAGTTTCAGAAACACGGGAAACAGTTCGTTCTGCTCCGCAGCTACTTCTGTTATTATATCGTTTGCCGGATTGTCCATTTTATTATTTTCCTTGAATCCATTTCTGATAAGCAAAGTCTCCGAAGTTGTCACCGTCCTTTCTTTCATTCACGTAGGTATGAAACAGTTCATCCAATGTCAGCAACAGTTGTTCTTCGTTCTGACTGTCTTTGTATTTTGTATTCAATCTTTCTCCGATGCGGTCACCGCCGATATGCAGGTTGTATTCACCATAAGCGGTTCCGATCAGCCCGATCTCGGCTGCAGGTGAGCGACCACATCCATTGGGACAACCGGTCATCCGCAGCGTAATCTCTTCTTCCTGTAAATTATATTTTTCCAGCAGCGGTTCGATCTTCGATATCAGGGATGGAAGATAACGCTGTGCTTCCGCTAATGCAAGCGGACAGGTATTGAACGCCACGCAGGCCATCGCATTTTTGCGCAACGCGCCAGCCCGCCGTGTATGTCCGGCAATGCCAAATTTCTCCAGCAATTCATCCACGAGTGGCTTGTCCTCATCCTGCACATCACTGAGTATCACATTCTGGTTGCCGGTGAAACGGAAATTTGCCTTGCCTGTCTGCGCAATTTCATACAAGGCTGTTTTCAAAGGCAACTGCTCCTCATCCAACACGCGGCCATTTTCCACAAATACCGTGTAATACCAGTTGCCGGCATGATTCTGTTGCCAGCCATATTGATCTTTCCGTGTAGCGAAAGTATAGGGCCTGGCCGGTTCCAGTTTGAACCCGCAACGTTTTTCCAATTCTTCTTTCAGGCCGTCCACTCCCATTCTGTCAATGGTATATTTCAATCGCGCCAGTTTACGGTCGGCGCGGTTGCCATTATCGCGCTGAATGGTCATGATCTCGTAAACGGCTTTCAATACTTTTTCTTCTGCATCCACAAATCCGAGCATCGATGCCAGCCGCGGGTAGGTGGCAGCATTGCCATGTGTGGCGCTCAATCCCCCACCTGCAGCAATGTTGAATCCTTTCAGCTCATTATTTTCCACTATGGCTATGAGCCCAATATCGTTGGTAAAAACATCTACATCGTTATTGGGTGGAATGGCAATCGCTATTTTGAATTTACGTGGCAGGTAGCGGTCCTGGTAGAGCGGATCTTCTTCTTTGCGGTCGGCAATCTGTTCTTCATCCAGCCATATTTCGTAATAAGCGCGTGTTTTGGGCAGTGCCAGCGTACTGATCTTATCGGCAAAAGCAAAGACCTGTTCGTGGATAGCCGACTGGCCCGGATGCGCACTGCACATCACATTGCGGTTCACATCACCACAGGCGGCAATGGAATCGAGGTTGAGCGTATTGAATGCCTGTATGGTTGGTTTGATGTGCGACTTCAGGATGCCATGCAACTGTACGGTCTGGCGCGTGGTGATCTTGATAACACCGGTTGAATGTTCCCCGGCCACATGATGAATACCCAGCCATTGTTCCGGCGAGATCAAACCTCCGGGCAAACGAAGCCGGATCATAAAAGAATAAAGCCATTCCAGCTTTTTGGCGCTGCGTTCTTCCCGGCGATCGCGGTCATCCTGCTGATACATACCGTGGAATTTGATCAGTGACTGATCGTCTTCCCGGATGGCACCGGTGATCTGGTCGTGCAGGCTTTCTTTCAATGTGCCACGCAAACCATCACTGGATGTTTTGATTCGTTCAACAGGCGACAGGTTATTCTTTTCTTTCATGCCATATTAATAAACGTCCTTTTCGTATCGGTTTTCTTTGCGTAGCTGTTCGAGAAACGCCGTTGCTTCTTCAGTTGTCTTGCCACCTTGCTCACGGATGATCTGCAACAAGGTTTGTTCTACTTCTTTGCTCATCGGATCTTTTACACCGCTTACGTATATATGGGCACCCTGTTCGATCCAGTTGTAGAGATCGGCCGCCTGCTGCAACATGCGATGCTGCACATATTCTCTTTCTGCCTGATCACGCGAGAAAGCGAGATCGAGGCGACTGAGTACGCCGGTTTGATGAAAAGCCTGCATTTCCGTTTGATAAAGAAAATCTTTTTCAAAATATTGCCCGCCGAAGAAAAACCAGTTTTCGCCACCAGCACCCGTTGCATCCCGCTCTGCAAGAAAAGAACGGAATGGCGCCACACCTGTTCCCGGACCGATCATAATGATCTTTTTATCCGGTGCAGGTAATTTGAAATTGCGGCTTTTATGTATGTAAAAATTCAAGGTCGATCCGGTTGGCAGGTCACCGAGAAATTCGCTGCACAAACCAAAACGCTGCTCGTCTTCTGCGAGGAAACGGTCTTTGGCAACGGTAATATGTATTTCATTTTCACCATGCGCCGCGGGCGATGAGGCAATGGAATACAGGCGCGGAGCAACCGGTAATAACAAGGAAAGTACTTCTGTAAAAACCGTTGCGTCTTTCACCGGATAAATACGCAGGAGGTCTACCAGGTCCATTCTTGTATCGGGAATATCCTGAGCGGTGAGTGCTGCATATTTTTTGACGGTGTTCGTCATCAGGTAGCAGATATTCAGGTGAATCGTCAGCAACTCCCTGATAGAAGCTGATGCTTTTGGTGTGGTAACGAGTTGTTCGCCATCAGCACCGGTCAGTGCAAGAATACGGTCAACAACGACGGCGCGGTTGCGTGGCACGATACCGATGGTATCACCTGGTTCATACACAACGGGCTCTTCTGTTGTTAATTCAATATGATAGGTCTCACGGTTGGACCCGCGGTCATTCAGATTGATATTGGCAACAATCGTTCCTTCATAATATTTTTTACCGGAGGCTTTTTTTGCAATGGGGGCAGGGGCAGCGGCAGATACCGTTGCAGGAGTAGATAACAACTTCGCCACCTGTTCAAACCAGGCATCAGCATCCGCATCATAATCCACGTCACATTTCTGCATAGGGATTATTTCTGTTGCGCCCAATGCTTTGAAGCGCTGCTGTACGTCTTCACCCGTTTTGCAATACAGCGGGTAAGCCGTATCACCCAATGCCAGCACGCTGAATTTCATCGTTGAAAGATCCGGTTGTGTGGCATGAATATGTTCGTAAAATTTCTTTGCGGTCAGTGGCGGTTCGCCCTCACCTTGTGTGCTGATGACGATAAAAAAATAATCTTCTTTGGAAAGATCGGTGAGCCGGTACTGATCGAGCCCGGACAGTTTGAGTGAGATGCCTTTCTTTTTTGCAGCTGCGGCCAGCCGCCCGGCGAGTTTACGGGCATTGCCGGTTTCGGTACCGAAAACCAGGTGTGCTTTTTTTACGGCAACAGCGGGCGCAGCTTCAGTAGTTGGCTCCGGAGCGCGCGCGGCGCGCGCGACAATACCGGAAAGATATCCGTTGATCCAGATAAGCTCTTCCGGAGAAGCCGTACCGATCAATTCATCCCATTGTTTCAATTTTGCGGCTTCAAGCATGCTGAGCAATTGTAGGCGTTATCAATTCTTTGAATACCGTACCCGGCTTTCCTCCTTTGTACCACGCAAAGCGCTGATGCAGTGAAACCACCCGGCCAACGATCACCAACGAGGGGGAGACAAACTTTTTTCCGGAAAAATCTCTGCAACAATCTTCAAGAGTGCTCAGGTACACCTGCTGATGTACGGTGGTTGCCTGTTCGATCACGGCCATCGGCATATCCGGTGCCGCACCATTCGCCATCAGTGAACGCACCAATTTATCGAGACTTTTTGCAGCCATATAAAACACCAGCGTTTCATCGGGCTGAACAAAACTTTTCCATTTACCTTCTTCGTATTGGCTGCAGGGGTTGAAGGTGATGAACTGGACGTTCTTTGCGTACCCACGTGCCGTCAGCGGGATGCCGGCATAAGCTGCTGCACCTGAACCAGCCGTAATACCCGGTATGATTTCAAAAGGAATACCCGCTTCTTCGAGGCTGATGAGTTCATCCAGTACATTGCTGAAAAAAGCCACATCGCCGCCTTTCAACCGCAAAACAGTTTTACCGGATGCCGCATGATGCACAATGATCTTGTTGATGTCGCTTTGAGCGACGGAGCCATCATGAAAACCTTGTTTGCCAGTCATCAACACCAACGCCTCTTTTCTTGCATACAGGTCGATGATCTCTGTATTCACCAGCCGGTCGGTTATGATCACATCAGCCTGTGCCAGGCAGCGTTGCAACCTGACGGTGATCAGATCGGCATCGCCCGGACCGGCGCCGGCGAGGATCACGCGGCCTTTATCAGTAAGGCTTAAAGCGAAAGGCATAAGGCGTAGGGTAATAAGTATTAAGTTATAAGTATTAAGTTTCTGGTGCTTGCGCAGTTGGTCAAATTGTAATCGCAGTGTCTGTATATTCCATTCACTACTGACCATTCACTATTGACCATTCACTATTCACTATTCACTGATAAAGCACCGCCGCCACCGTGCTGTTACTGGTCTCATCGATGAGAATGCCGCTGCCATTCGAAGGCAGTTTTGCATATGCATCAAACGCCAACGGCGAGGCTGTTTTAATCGTTGCCTTTACCACTTCATTCAACTTTACGCCGCCTTCAACGGGTAATTGCTGAAGCGTATTCACATCCAGCCGGTAATCAACCTGGCGTACTACTGCTTTTACCAGGCGGTTGTTGTGTTGCAGGTAATATTTATTACCCGGCTGCAAGGGCTTCTCATCCATCCAGCAAAGCAAAACATCCAGTTCGTTCTGCACCGCAGGTTGATTGGAACTATGCACGATCGTATCGCCTCGGCTGATATCGATATCATCGGCCAGGTGAATGGTTACGCTTTGCGGTGCAAAAACCTCATCCCGCTCTTCCCCGCCTGCTTCGAGTTTGGAAATGGTGGAGGTAATCCCTGCAGGCAAAATAGTTACGGCATCGCCTTTGCGATAAACGCCGCTCGTAACACGCCCTGCATACCCCCGATAATCATGCAATTCATCCGTTTGCGGACGGATCACCAGTTGCACCTGGAAGCGCGCGTCGGAGAAATTGGTATCCTGTTTTGTTTCTACATTTTCCAGTAATTCCAATAAAGAAGGACCGTCATACCAATCGATGGCTTCAGACTTTTCCACGATGTTGTCACCTTTCAATGCACTCAGTGGTATATAAGTAACCTGCTCTAACCCGAGTTGGCGTGCCACTTCCGCATAGTCGATCACGATATTATTATAAACATCCTGCGAATATTCCACGAGATCCATTTTATTAATGGCCACTACTACGTGTGGAATTTTCAACAAGGAAGCGATGATCGAGTGGCGACGTGTTTGTTCGGCCACACCATTGCGGGCATCTACCAGGATGATAATCAGGCTGGCGTTGGAAGCCCCTGTGATCATGTTGCGGGTATACTGCACATGTCCGGGTGCATCGGCAATGATAAACTTCCTTTTTGGCGTGGAGAAATAGCGATAGGCTACATCGATGGTGATGCCTTGTTCTCGTTCGGCACGCAGGCCATCGGTGAGCAAGGCGAGATCGATCTCTCCCGCGTCTTTATTCTTTGTTTGTTTTTCCAATGCTTCGAGCTGGTCGGCGAGAATGCTTTTGCTATCGTACAGTAAACGTCCGATCAATGTGCTCTTGCCATCGTCCACGCTGCCTGCTGTTATGAAACGGAGTAAATCCATGTTTGAATCTTTTTTGTTTGGATGAAGGGTGTGATCAGAAATAGCCGTTCTTTTTACGGTCTTCCATAGCTGCCTCAGTTACGCGGTCATCGATGCGGGTTTCGCCGCGCTCGCTGATGCGCGTAGCGGTGATCTCATCGATTACTTCGTCGAGTGTGGCAGCGGCGGATTCAACGGCGGCCGTACAGGTCATGTCACCAACGGTGCGGTAGCGAACTTGTTTGCGTTCCACCACATCTCCTTCATCGATGCGGATGAAATCCGATACGGCTACAAGTTGTCCTTCAAAACTGATCACTTCGCGCTCGTGTGCAAAATAGATGGAGGGCAGTTCGATTTTTTCCTTACGGATATAATTCCAGACATCCAGTTCAGTCCAGTTGCTGATGGGAAATACCCTCACGTTCTCTCCTTTATGAATGCGTCCGTTGTAAATGCTCCACAATTCGGGGCGCTGCAATTTGGGGTTCCATTGTCCAAACTCATCGCGTACGGAGAAGATGCGTTCTTTCGCGCGTGCCTTCTCTTCATCGCGGCGGGCGCCACCGATACAGGCATCGAACCCAAACTCTTCGATGGTGTCGAGGAGGGTATGTGTCTGCAGCCAGTTGCGGCTGGCGAACTTTCCTTTAGGCTCGGTCAGTTTCTTCTCGCGGATAGTGTCTTCCACTTTTCTTACCACGAGTGTTGCCTGTACGTCTTTGGCGAGTTGGTCCCTGTAGGCCAATGCCTCCGGAAAATTATGCCCGGTATCGATATGTACAAGTGGAAAAGGAATTTTGCCGGGAGCAAAAGCCTTGCGGGCAAGATGTACGAGGGTGATAGAATCTTTGCCGCCGCTGAACAACAGGGCCGGCTTTTCAAACTGGGCGGCTACCTCGCGCAAAATGTAAATGCTCTCTGCTTCCAGTTGCGCGAGATAATCCAATTGGTATTGATCCATACGAATACTTTTTGTCTACCGTATTGGTAGACTTTCATGACAAAAAAAATGGCAGTGAGTTTTTACTTCACTGTTGCTGCATGGAGCCCGCACTCTTTGTGAGAGGTTTCCCACCACCAGCGACCGGCCCGGGCATCTTCTCCCGGTTCGATCGCCCTTGTACACGGTGCACATCCGATGCTGATAAATCCTTTATTATGCAGCGGATTGTAGGGAACGTTGAACCGGTTGATATAATCCAGTACCTCGTCGAGGCTCCAGTTGATCAGCGGGTTAAATTTATACAGTTGTTTAGCTTCATCCCATTCCTGGACGGGCATGTTTTTCCGGTTATCGGATTGTCCGGCACGGAGACCGGTGATCCATACCGACGCACCTGCCAGCGCGCGGCCCAATGGTTCTACTTTACGTACATGGCAACAAGCCTTGCGGTTGTCGACAGATTCGTAAAAGCTGTTGATACCCCTGGTGGCTACAAACTGTTCGACTGCCGGAGCGTTGGGAAAGAACACGTCGATGCGGTTCTTGTACCGTGCTTCGGTGCGATCGATCAGATCGTATACTTCAGGAAAAAGCCTGCCGGTATCGATCGTAAAGACCTTTACGGACAGGCTGTTCCTGAAAATAATATCGGTTAATACCTGGTCTTCCTGTCCTAACGAGGAAGAAAATACAACTTTCCCGGGAAACAGCGCGCAAACCTCTGCTATCGCTTCAGCGGCAGGGAGATTGCTTATGCGTGTCATCTGTTCTCCGGTCAATTGCATTATTACAGGTTGGGTTGTGGTGTATACCGTAGGTAAGGTTTTACTACTTTAACGCCTTTGGGAAATTTCTTGATGGCGTCTTCTGTTGATACGGCGGGTACCACGATCACATCTTCGCCGTGTTTCCAATCGGCGGGTGTAGCCACGCTATGTTCGGCGGTCAGTTGCAATGAATCGATCACACGCAGTACTTCCACGAAATTACGTCCGGTAGAAGCCGGGTAGGTAATGATCAGTTTAACTGTTTTATCCGGGGCGATGATGAACAGGGAACGCACGGTAGCCGTAGCGGATGCGTTCGGATGAATCATATCATACAAAGTGGCCACATTGCGGTCCGGGTCTGCGATGATGGGAAAATTTACGGTGGTATTTTGTGTTTCGTTGATATCGTTAATCCAACCGTGATGTTTGTCGATCGGGTCAACGCTTACGGCCAGCACTTTTACATTACGTTTGGCAAACTCGTCTCCCAGCAGCGCGGTGCGGCCGAGCTCAGTGGTACACACGGGTGTGTAATCGGCAGGATGCGAAAACAAAACGCCCCAGCTATCGCCGAGATATTCATAAAAATCGATATCACCTGCAGAGGTTTGCGCTTTGAAATTGGGAGCGGTATCTCCAAGACGTAATGCCATAGTTAAAAAATTTTGGAAGATAAAGATAGGACCAATCAAACACCCCACCAAACGAGTAGACTAAATTGATAAAAAACTTTAACAACCTAACAGTCATTCGTTCAGCGAGATAGGACAACGGTTTCTTGAGTTGGCCAGATAGATGAATAACCGTTTATCAAACACTTAAACCTTATATTCCTGTAAAGCGCCTATAAATGCTGCTATCATTGCCTCTACCTACTTACTTGAGCGATCTGAAAGTAGATTACAGCCACACCAAAAAAATTTGAATAAATTAACCTATAGCTTAATTTTGTGGCAAAAAGACAGGCATATATACTGCAATCGTCTGAAGACGGAAGGCGGCATCTTTGTATCGACATCGCTAATGAAAACGAAATCTTCGGTTTTTTAAATGAGGATAAGGCCCGGATTAAGAAATTCCGTCAAATCCGGGATATTATTTTACGAGGGTTGCGCGTTACGGAACTTTATGATAAAGAGGAAATTGATTCAAAATCGAAGAACGTAACGGCTATGAAGCTCTTCAAAGGAGGCCAGAATATCCGCATTTATTGTAAAGAACAGCGATCCATCACTGGTACCTTCTATGTAATCGTTGCTGAGCTGTTACGAAAAAAGAAAGACCAGAAAATCAAGGAAAAAAACAGAACATTAATCCATAAAGTAGGCAGCTATGAATACGAAATTGTCGAAAGACGGTAAAGCAGTCCGGAAATGGGATGACATTTTGAATTTTTCGACCAACGAAGAAAAAATTAAACATGAGGCGCAAATGCTCATGTTCAATTTTACCAGTGAAATTGAAAAGTACCAGGAACTGCAGGGAATGACGCGGAAAGAGTTGAGTGAAAAAATAAAAACCTCTGCCAGTTATATTACACAGGTTTTCAGAGGAGATAAACCTTTAAACTTCGAAACACTCGCTAAGATTCAATCTGCGCTAAATATTACCTTCCATGTGCAGGCACATCCCAAAACAGACGAGATAATAGTAGTGGTAGAAGAGAAAATAGCGACTGCGAAAAAACGGTCAGGAAAAAAGTAATACGTGTTTCGTTCAGCTCCTCACCCCATCAGGTCACGCAATGTGCGGTTCTCCACGATGTTGAGGGTAGCGTCTCTTACTTCCACCATCATGTCATGCAGCGCACAATGCTTCTGATTGCAGTTTTTACATCGTTCGTAGAAATAAAGGCTGACGCAGGGCAGCATGGAAATGGGCCCGTTCACAAGCCGGATAACGGTGGCCACTTTGATTTTATCAGGGCTCTGGCTGAGGAAATAACCTCCGCCCTTGCCTTTTTTACTATCGAGAATGCCTGCCTTTTTGAGTTCGAGAAGAATGTTTTCTAAAAACTTCAGCGGGATTTTTTTCTTTTTGGATATCTCCGATATCAGCACGGGCCCCTCATTGTATTTCTCGCTGAGATAAGTCAGTGCCTTGAACGCATATTGTGATTTCTTGGAAAGCATGTGTTATTGTAATATCTCTAATTTATAACTAATCCCTGAATTTTTCTTCAGCATCGCCGCCACCCCGCAATATTTATCCAGGGATAATTCAATCGCTTTTTTTACTTTATCGGCATTGACCGGCTCTACGTCTATGTGATAGATCACCGTTATGTCTTTAAACACTTTCGGATGCTCTTCGGTTTGTTCCGTTTCCACTTCTATAAAAAAGCGACCGAAA
This sequence comes from Terrimonas ferruginea DSM 30193, assembly GCF_000425585.1. Taxonomy (GTDB): domain Bacteria; phylum Bacteroidota; class Bacteroidia; order Chitinophagales; family Chitinophagaceae; genus Terrimonas; species Terrimonas ferruginea. The sequence continues at coordinate 49,340 of NZ_AUDS01000022.1, read as the reverse complement.
GGAACACGCATTTTTTCCAGGATATCGACCACATCGATGCCCGAACATCCGGCAAGCCCCGACAGCAGCAGGGATTTCGGACCAGGCCCCTCCTGTTTATCACCGTCGATGTTGATCGTTTGTCCTTCGTATGTACTGGTAAAAGCATGACCATGCTTCCAGGCTATTGTTGCTTTCATGTATCAGGCAATTGATGTTTTTGATTCTGTGAAATATTTTCCAGCGTCCAGGTTATTGTTCTTTCAAACGGGTGTTGTCTTACCGGACAATCTTCTTTGTCACATATCGGGCATTGAAACGGCAGGCATCCATCGGAATGAACAAAAAGCTCCACTGACTCGCCAAACTTATTACGCACCTGCTCCGATAAGGCATCTATTTCTTCGTGCGCTTCATGCACATTGAGGTACCAGGGAACGGTTAAATGACAATCGACATGCAGCACGCTACCGTACTTGATCACCCGGAGATTATGCAGGTCTATCCAGTTGATACGCCGGTTGGCATTCAGCATTTCCACCATGTCGCTCAGCAGTTGCTCATCCACCTCATCCATGATGCCGGCAATAGAATGGCGGACAATCCGGTAACCGGTAATGACGATGAACAGGCCAAATACAATCGCCACGGCCCCATCGATCCATGTTTCGCCTGTAAAATATAACAAGATCAGACCGGCAACAATACCGATCGTGGAAATTGTATCACTTTGCAGGTGACGCCCGCTTGCAACCAGGGCCAGTGAGTTATTGCGGGTACCGATGCGGATGCAGATACGCCCCATCACCAGGTTGACCAATGCGGTAATGCTCACCAGCCAGATACCCAGATCCACTTTTTCAACCGGCACCGGCACGATCAATTGGCGGACGCCTTTGTATAAAATGAAAACACCTGCCGCGATGATCATGGTGCCTTCGGCTGCGGCGGATAAGAATTCAGCTTTTCCGTGACCATAAGGATGGTCCTTGTCGCGGGGTTTGGCCGCCACATAAAGGCTGTACAAACCAATAAAACCGGCTATCACATTCACGATGCTTTCCATCGCATCGGTGAGTACGGCTACCGATTGGGTGAAATAGTAAGCACAGAACTTTACCAGGAGCAGCGCAACGGAAACGCCGGCCACCCATTTTTGTATATGCAGGTTCTGATTGGCAAGATTCTGCGCCTTCATTTTATTCAAAAGTTTCGGGTGCCAGTTTCAACCATTGCTGACGCGCATGGACAAGGAAAGCCGGCGGAGCTTTTTCAAAATCCTTTTCGTTTTCGTATCGTCCGTACGTTTTCATGTATTCATCTTCCCGGCCGCGATAACCGGGCAAGGCAGCGAGGTTCACATCCTTTTCCGTTACCGGCAAGGTAGCCGTTGTATCTTCTGTCAGGAAACGGTTCCACATTTGACCGCGCAAAGCATATTTAACCGTATCCTGGTGCATCACCACTTTCATGGAGGCAGGCGATATGTCGCCACGGCAGGCGAGCTTATAGGCAACGGTCGTTTCAGCAATGCCGTTATTATCGAGATCGGTGATACCGATTCCCTGCTCCAAAAATGCACAACTGATATCAACCGGACATTCACGTTCCGCATCGGCCATTTGCCAGAGCAATTTGTATTGTCCGTTGTTGTCTTTTACAAAATGAAAGGCGTAAAGTTCGGCAGACTGCTCTTCTTCCCCTCCCTGTCCGGAAGCACCCGAAGCATGCGGTGCCACGAGTGAAGTGATCAGCAGGTTATCACCTTTTTTGTCCTGCCACTCCAATGCTTTGTACAATGTACCGCGGTAACGCACATCGGCAGGAATATCCGCTGCTGTCAATTGTTTCGGACTGATCTCCGCAACAGTCAGCGAATCGGCAGCCGACGCAGATGTTTTGTCCACGTCATTACAGGCAACAAAAGCGGATGCCAGTAATGAGACGATTAGTAAATAATAATAAGTACGCATCAAATGTGTTTTAACGGAAAGCTGTAAAACGTTCGGCTACAAAACCCCAGTTGACCACACTCCACCAGGCAGTGATATAGTCGGGACGTTTGTTCTGATAACGCAGATAATAGGCATGCTCCCATACATCGAGGCCCAGCAGCGGCACGCCTTTGATCTCGCTTACATCCATCAGCGGATTGTCCTGGTTGGGTGTGGAGCCGATGCGTAATTTTTTATCGCCGTCAAAATAGAGCCATGCCCAGCCACTGCCGAAGCGGCTTTTGCCGGCATCGGCAAATTGTGTTTTGAAGCTGTCGAAAGAGTTAAAACTTTCTTCGATAGCGGTCAGCAGCGGACCGGTTGGTTTGTCGCCACCCTTCGGCGACATCGACTTCCAGAAAAGTTCGTGGTTATAATGACCGCCGCCATTGTTGCGCATTTTGGTCGAATATTTTGAAATGCGGCCGAGTACTTCTTCGAGTGGTTTGTTCATGTCCACCCCTTCATTGCGGGCCGCTTCCTGCAAAGCAGTGGCGTAAGATGCCGCATGCCTGGTGTAATGAATTTCCATTGTCTGCGCATCGATGGCACGCTCGAGTGCGTTGTAGGCATAGGGCAAAGGCTGCTGCGAAAAACCTGTTCTGCCGGGACCCGCAACTACTTTACGGCCGGAGCCACATGATTGCAGCAGGGATGTAACCGAAGCAGCACCTGCAGCGAGTGCCACAGATCCGAAAAACGAAGTTTGCAGAAACTGACGACGAGATGTGCTCATAGCTTATTTAATTAAAAAGTCAAAAGTCAAAATTCAAAAGGGGTGAATCGTGAGTCGTCAATCGTGAATACTTCAAAATGACAACTCAAAACACGAATGTGATTGCTAAAAGGCCGTTTCATTTTCACATTTCCACATGGTCCCGCTTCGGCGGGCACATTTACACATTCCTTTACTCCTTCTTCCTCAACTTCCTCACAATCCTGCTATAAAACTCTTTATTGAACAACTGCGAATCACGCATTGCTTTATAGGTAAGGAAAATACCGATCGGTGTGAGCACGAACGTGGCCAGCCACATGCCCGCAAACGGCGACAATGCCCCTTCTTTCGCAAACTTCTCTCCCGTGGTAGTGGTGAAATAAAACACCATGAAAAACACGATAGAGAAGATCAAGGGAGAGCCAAGACCACCTTTACGGATGATGGCACCCAATGGCGCCCCAATCATAAACAACACCAGGCACGCGAGCGACAACACGATCTTGCGATGCCATTCTATTTTGTGTTTTCTCCACTCTTTGCCTCTTTCTTTCAGGTTGATGGCCGTTGCTTCCAGCCCCGAGCGAAGTGAATTGACCTGGCTGATTGCACGGTCGTAAACCGGCTTGGCCGCGGAATCGGGAATATATTCATCGAACGATGCATAAAGGACCGTATCTTTTTTGCCGAGTGAATCGCGACGCTTCTGCCAGGTAGCGATACTGTCCCGTGTTTGCATGAAAGGCAGGTAGAGATAAATATCGTTGCCCATCTGCTGCTGGATTCGTTTGTATTCAATGCCCAATGAATCGATTGAATGCGTGAGTTGCCGCATCGTGAGCATACGCTGATTACTGCTGCCCGATGAATCGGATGTCCACGATATCTGGAATGTACTGAGGTCGAGAATCTTTTTGTATTCTTTGAATCCCAGTCGTACGTATTCGGTCTGGTTACTGCCGTAACGGTCGGCGCGCTCCTGGTAACGCCAGCCATCGCGGAGAAAAAATTCAAGGTACCGTTTGTCTTCCGACGTGCGCATCACTCCGCTTTTGGCTACGATAAAATTATCCTGCAGCCCGTTATCATTTTCAAATACGATCACATCGCGGATAATGGAATCATTTTCTTCTTTCTTGCCGATTTTGATGGCAAAGTTGGGGATCTTGTCGTAGAACACACCTTCCCGCAAATCGAAGGCGGGCTTGGCTTTAACGATATCCGAAAGAATGGTATACGATTTCAGGTTGGCGACGGGAATGACGTAGTTGGAAAAAAGAAAAGCCAATACGCTGATGACAATTGACAACAGGAACAGCGGCCGCATGAAACGCAACAGCGATATACCGGCTGATTTGATCGCCACGAGTTCAAAGGTTTCACCCAGGTTACCAAAGGTCATCAATGATGATAACAATACGGCCAATGGAAGTGCCAGGGGGATGAGTACGGCGCTTTGATACCAGATAAATTTAAAAATGATCCCTGCGCTCAACCCTTTCCCTACAAAATCGTCGATATAAAGCCAGAAAAACTGCATCACCAATACCAGCAGGGTGATAAAGAACACGGCCATGAACGGGCCGATGAAAGATTTAATGATGAGTTTATCTAATTTCTTGAACACAATGGTCGGTTGAATAATTCCCGTTAATTTAGCCCGTCTGCACGATCTCTCTTACACAAACTTAAGCATCACGGCATGGCCGACGCAAAAATAAGGCTTTCATCAGAGGAGATGGAATTGGTTCTCAATGGCCAGTGGATTTTAACAAAGAACACCGTGTTGCGAAAGGTGAATGACCTGTTGGTGCAGGTGCTGGAAGCGCAGCAGGCGTTGCTGCCGTTATTCGCCGGCCATCTTCCGGCAGAAGTGGTTACCACCTCTCCGAAAATATCCCGTGGCGATCAGTACCGCGGCTTGCCGTGGCTGGTGCTGGACCATCCGCGCTGCTTCGGCCGCGAAGCCACGTTTGCGATCCGTAGTTTTTTCTGGTGGGGAAATTATATGAGCGTAACGCTGCAGCTCTCGGGCAGCTATCAATTGCAATACAGTCCTGCATTGCAGGCAGCTTTTCCTTTATTGCAACAAGAGGGCTGGCTGATCGCTACCGGCGAATCGGCCTGGGAACATCATGTGGAAGAACAGAACTATACTGCACTCACCAGCCTTGACAGCCGGCAGTTTGCCGTCTGCTGCGGGCAACCATTTTTAAAACTGGTTAAACTGCATTCGTTGAAAGAATGGGATCAGCTTACCGGACAACTGACAGGTGATTTCGGACGGTTATTGTCCGCTCTCACAGGTATCAGTTACCGAGCCGGTGAAACAGGTCTTTAACCTGGTGGTCCCAGAGAAGGCTTTGATCTTTGATCTCCTTTTTCTCTGCAAAATCCTTGATCACCAGGATCGTCTGGTTAGTGATCTCTGACTTGTCGATGCGGAATTCAAAGTACTCATCGTTCGGACCTTTCAGCCAGCGGAAACGGATGAATTTCTCGGGTTCACTTTCTACTACCTCAGCCTGATCGAAAGATCCGTTCCAGCCGAAATAGAAAATATTATCGCGCTCGTCAACTTTCTCGGCAAACCATTCACCTAATCCTGCGGGGGTTGACAGAAACTCGTACAATATAGTGGGAGAGCATCTTACAGGGAATTCTAACGTATATAGTTGTTTACTCATTTCTCTTGATATCAAAGTATTCAGAAGGCTTGCAATAATAGAAAATTAATACTTGTGTCAAAATATTTTTTTCGGACGGAAAGGCAGTTATATATATTAAATAATTTTACTGTCTTGTTGATTCGTTTCCATTAAACTTTTTTTGGAATATATTAACAAATTCGATAAATTGCTACAAATCCTAAGAGTTTACTCTAGCCTGAGCCAAACTTTTCGGCTATTTATCAGATCTAACCACCGGACTAACACCATCCTGGATCCAATAAATACCGTTTGTAAAACCAATAACCTATCGCTATGAGTATGAGACAATTGAAGATCACGAAGTCGATTACGAACCGTGAATCTCAAAGCCTGGAAAAGTACCTTCAGGAAATTGGCAAGGTCGAACTCATTTCCCCGGAAGAGGAAGTGCGCCTGGCCCTCCTGATCAAACAAGGTGACCAGAAAGCTTTGGAACGCCTGACCAAGGCAAATCTCCGTTTTGTGGTATCTGTTGCCAAACAGTACCAGAATCAGGGCCTCTCCCTCCCTGATCTTATCAACGAAGGAAATGTAGGACTGATCAAAGCCGCTCAACGTTTCGACGAAACGCGTGGTTTCAAATTCATCTCCTACGCCGTATGGTGGATTCGCCAGAGCATTTTACAGGCTTTGGCCGAACAGGCACGTATTGTACGCCTCCCGCTCAATAAAGTGGGCCTCACTAACCGTATCCAGAAAGCTTTCTCCACACTGGAGCAGCAATACGAGCGCGAGCCTTCAGCCGAAGAACTCGCCGAACTGCTGGACATGGACACGGAAGAAGTGGCCGCCACACTGGGCATCAATGCCCGTCACGTAAGCATGGACACCCCTATTTCCGAAGGAGAAGACGGCACCCTGCTGGATCTGCTCGAAAATCCCAATGCCGACAAAACCGATGGTGAACTGGATCACCGCCAATCCCTGAAAACAGAAATCGATCGCAGCCTCAAAACACTGACCGACCGGCAGAAAGAGGTGATCTGTTACTTTTTCGGCATTGGTGTAGACCATCCCATGAGCCTGGAAGACATTGGCGAACGGTTCAATCTCACCCGCGAACGGGTGCGCCAGATCAAGGACAAAGCCATCACCAAGCTCCGCACCACAAACCGCTGCAACCTTTTACGTACGTATTTGTAAGCCTAATCGCGGCCGAATCTTTATCTTTGCCAGCCGCTGCGATCTTTACCGATCGCAGGGAACCGCCGGTCTTTGCCTGCGGATTAACTGATTGAAAGCGTTAACCGATTATGTTTCAGAATCTCTCGGAAAAGTTAGAGTCCGCCTTCAAAGGGCTGAAAGGACAAAGCCGCATTACCGAACTCAATATCGCCGCTACCGTAAAGGACATCCGTCGTGCACTGGTAGATGCGGACGTGAACTATAAAATCGCCAAAGAATTTACCGATCGCATCAAAGACAAAGCGATGGGGGAAAAGGTGATCAATGCCATCAGCCCCGGGCAATTGATGGTGAAGATCGTGAAGGACGAACTGGCCGACCTCATGGGCGGGCAGGAAGCCGTTTTCAATGCCAAAGGCAACCCGGCCGTGATCCTGATCGCCGGTCTCCAGGGTAGTGGTAAAACCACTTTCAGTGGCAAACTGGCCAATTACCTGAAATCCCGCAAAGGCTTTTCTCCGATGCTGGTAGCGGCGGACATTTACCGCCCTGCGGCGATGGAACAATTGCGCGTACTGGGCGAGCAGATCGGCGTGGACGTACACCTCGAACCCGAGAACAAAGACGCTGTAGCCATTGCGCAAAATGCCGTTAAAGAAGCCCGCAGCAAGAACAAGAACGTAGTGATCATCGATACGGCGGGCCGTCTGGCCATCGACGAGGCCATGATGACCGAAGTAGCCAATATCCGCAACGCGGTCAATCCCCAGGAAATCCTTTTCGTGGTGGACAGCATGACCGGTCAGGATGCGGTCAACACGGCCAAATCGTTCAACGACCGCCTCGACTTTACCGGTGTGGTACTGACCAAGCTGGACGGTGATACCCGTGGTGGTGCCGCCCTTTCCATCAAATACACGGTTAACAAACCCATCAAATTCATCAGCAGTGGTGAAAAAATGGATACCCTCGATGTGTTTTATCCCGACAGGATGGCGCAGCGGATCCTTGGTATGGGTGACATTACCTCGCTGGTAGAGAAAGCCCAGGAGCAATTCGACGAAGAACAGGCGAAAAAGCTCGAGGGCAAGATCCGCAAGAATAAATTTGACTTTGCCGACTTTAAAATGCAGTTGGAGCAGATCAAGAAAATGGGTAACATGAAGGACCTGTTGGGCATGATTCCCGGCGTAGGTGGCAAGATCAAAGACCTGGATATCAATGAAGATGCCTTCAAAGGCATCGAAGCGATGATCAACTCCATGACCCCCGCAGAAAGAGCCGATCCCGATCTCATCGACGGCAGCCGCCGCAAAAGGATCGCCTCCGGTTCAGGCAAAAGCATCACAGAAGTAAACAACTTCATGAAGCAGTTCGAGCAAATGCGCGACATGATGAAGAATATGAACAAAATGGGCATGTTCGGCCGGATGATGGGGATGAAGAGATAGAAAATTTGAAGATTTGAAAATTTAAAGATTTGACGATTAAGGGAGATAATCAACTTAACATTCATTTTCAAATTTTCAAATTGTCAAATTAACGAATTGGCTTTATCTTCGCCCTCCCGGTATCGACCGGAATTAACAATTATTGTTTAACGCTGTTAAATGTCTATTTAATGTCAGCAAAAATCCGACTGCAACGCCATGGGTCTAAAAAAAGACCTTTCTACTTCATCGTAGTGGCTGATTCACGCGCTCCGCGTGATGGTAAATTCATCCAGAAATTAGGTACGTACAACCCACTGACTGTTCCTGCTACTATTCAGCTCGATCGTCAGAAAGCCCTGGAATGGCTCCAGAAAGGTGCTCAACCCACCGATACTGTTCGCCGTATCCTCAGCTTTAAGGGTGTACTCTATCTCAAGCACCTGCTCCGTGGAGTTGGTCTGGGATTGTTCGACGACGCTACCGCAATGGAGAAGTTTACCAAATGGAGCGCCGAGCACGACGCTCAGATGAAAAAACGCCAGGAAGAAGCTTATCGCAACAAGAGAAGCCGTCGCCCCATGCCAGGTCGCAGACCTGAGCGCAGAACTGAAGGTGAAAACACTTCAGGGAGCGAAGGATAATATCTCCGGATCCTGAAAGTACTTAAGGCGACAGTTTACTGTCGCCTTTTTGTTTGCCCCCCAACCTTGTATTTTTGCAGCTATGGCTTATGTAAAAATCGGAAAGCTCGTTGCCGCCCACGGCCTTAAAGGCGAACTCGTATGCAAACATGAACTCGGTCAAAAAACTTCTCTCAAAGGACTGGAGGCCTTGTTTACAGAAGACAAAAACAAAGCCTTCATTCCGTGGTTCATCGAAGAAACACGTATCAAAAGCGACACGGAAATCTATATTAAACTGGAATCCATCGATTCCCGCGAAGCGGCTATCAAACTCACGCAAAAAGAATGCTGGCTGCCCGAAGAGAACTTTAAAAAATTCGCCGCCAAGTCAGCACCCGCCAACCTGCTCGGCTATACCATCACACAGCATAACGGCCCGCTCGGAGAAATACTGGAAGTAATTGAACAACCGCATCAACTGCTTTGCCGCATAGAGGTCAAAGGCAAAGAAGTACTCATTCCCCTGCATGAAGAAACTCTTCAGTCCATCAACCACCGCAAGAAAGAAGTGCTGGTTGAATTACCGGACGGCCTACTGGAGATTTATCTCGGATGAGTCAATCGTGAATGGTCAATCGTCGTGAATGAAAGAGCCGTGGTGCGCTCAGCACCGGTTCGTCCCAATACCATGGTTCGTGGGTCTGCTTAGTTAAGTGTGTCATTTGACATTAAATCGGTCTTTAAAGTAAGTATCAAGTTCTTGCCTTACAGCCTTCCATCCGAACATTTGCCCCTGCCATTTAGTATTGGCATTGATGGTAGCTAAATAAATCTGCTTAACAATGGCGTCTTCCGAGCTGAAGGCGCCTTTTGTTTTGGTGACCTTCCGTACCATCCGGTGATAACTTTCGATGGGGTTGGTCGTGTAAATGATCCGCCTGACAGCACTTGGATAATTAAAAAAACCGGCCAACCGATCCCAGTTCTCCCGCCAGCTTTTGAAAACAGCCGGATATTTTTTGCCCCAGGTTTGCTCAGCTTGCTGCAGATGGAGAAGTCCCATTTCTTCATTGTTGGCCTGGTACACTTGCTTCAGATCCTTTACGCAAGCCCTGAGATCTTTGTAAGTGATATACTTCATGGAGTTGCGCATCTGGTGAACAAGACATAGCTGAACTTCAGCAGCAGGATAGGCATCTTCTATGGCCGGTGCAAAGCCTTTAAGGTTGTCTATACAGGCAATGCAGACATCTTTTACGCCACGCATCTTCAGGTCATTGAGAACACCTCTCCAGAAAGAACTGGCTTCGTTATCGCCAAAATAAAGCCCTATTACCTCTTTTTGACCTTCCACTGTCACGGCCAGTATAGAATAAATGGCTTTGCTTTTAACCACACCATCCTGGCGAACTTTAAAATGAATAGCATCCAGCCAGATCACCGGATAAACGCTCTCTAAAGGCCGGTTCTGCCATTCTTTAATCTCCGGGATGATCCGGTCGGTTATCGCCGTGATCGTTCCATCAGAAATCTCAAAATCATAAATATCCCTGAGGTGTTGCTGGATATCAGCGTAAGACAATCCAAGGCCATACAAACCCAATATCTTCTTATCGATATCCTCACTGATCACCCGCTTACGCTTGGCAATGGTCTGCGGATCAAAGGTCGCATTGCGGTCGCGGGGCGAAAAAATGTCAAACCCTCCCAAAGAACTTTGTACATTTTTCTGTGCGTGACCGTTACGACGGTTCTTAGCCGTAGAGCGTGTTTGCTTTAAATGCTCATCCAGTTCTCCTTCTAAAGAGGCTTCCAGAATCTTTTTGAGCAACGGCGTGAAGATACCATCGGCTCCTGTCAAGGCCTTACCCGACCTCAGTTGCTCACCCGCCTGACGGATAAAGTCATCTAAATCAAGTTTTTTCTCTTCCATCATGTATCAATTTACTGGTTTTTAAATTGACACACTTTTTTAAGCACACTCTGGTTCGTGTATACACGAACCATGCCTGTGTTGCCTACAACTTACAACCCTACACCTTCTACCTTACACCTTACGCCTTATACCCTATACCTTCCCTAAACATAGCTCAACCACCACTGCTTATGCTTCGCCTTATACTTTCCGAACCAACGGCAGGGAACATACAAGGCCGACACAACCAGCGCCCACACCAGGTAGACTACCGGCAACTCAAACCCGAAACCAACCGGTACAAACAAAAACGGTGAACCTGGATCACGGATCTGATCTACCCCATACCCCTGCGCGAAAAATACCACCACACACAACAAATGGATCAGGAAAAAGTGAAGCACGTAATAGAAGAAAGGCACTTTACCATACACCATCATGATCCTGGCTATTGCACCTTTCGCATTTTCCATCAGGGTCAATAATATCAGCGCCGGGCCTATCGTCATGCACACATACAACAGCGATGGCGGATATTTGGCCGTATTGATGAAAGACAGAAGAGTAAACCCCTCACGCTCTTGCTCCGACCACGGCCGGGGATCTCCATACCAATTGCTCCAGCGGAGAATGATAAAGAATATGATTAAGCCTGTACCTGCACCAAGCAGCCAGCGGCGACGCTTAGCCTCTTCCACATTTTGCTTATACAACGCACCAGCCGCGTAGCCCAGCAATAGCACTCCCGTCCAGGGAAGGATGGCATAGGCCGCCACAATGATCCTTTCCCCTACCGGATATACTATACCACCCGTTGTTAAAAACAGTTGCGAAAGAATACCGGGAACTCCTTCAGACGGCAACGGATACCGATCTGTCAGATTGTGTGCCGCCACCAATACGATACCCGTTATCAAAACAGTTTTATAGCCCAACCGCAGCAACAGCCCGAGTACAATCATACTCCACCCGATGGCCCAGATTACCTGGAGCAGGAAGAAATGATACAAGGGATCAAAACTCAGTGCAAACGAAATAATCACCAACTCCACAACGACCAGCCATGCTCCCCGTTTGATAAGAAACAAACTCAGCTCTGCTTTGGATTTTCTTTGCCCGCTAATGAAGGCCGACATGCCCGACAAAAACACAAATACCGGGGCGCAGAAATGCGTGATCCATCGGGTGAAAAACAAACCCGTTGTGGTAGCAGACAGATTGAGCGGATCGCCCTGGAATGCGCCTATATGAAAAAAGTCACGTACATGGTCGAGCGCCATGATGATCATAACGGCACCGCGTAGTATGTCGATGGCCACAATACGTTTGCCGGCGGTAAGGTTTGGTTGCATACCGGAATATACAACCGTTTTTTAATTCAACTGTAACTGGTGCAGGGTTCGCGTCAGCTGTAACAGATGCCGTTGCTGATGACCGATCAGGAAACGGAAGGTATCGCCGGCTTTCAGGCGTATCATTTTCGCAATCGATATGGGCACGCGCACACTGCCCAGGTCTTTTGTTCTTGCTTCTTCCAACAACTCCAGCAGCCATTGTTGCTGACCGATAAATACGGGTAAGGTATCAACCGCTTTTACAAAAGAAGATGGTCGCGCCTGCGCGGGTGATTTCATTTTTCCGCGCACCTCTCCCGCTGCGTTGGGACTGATCAGTTTGGTAAAATAGTTGCCCAGCCATCCCGGTTTAAAATACTTCTTAGCCGGTGGTGCCTGCGCCAGTGCTTTTTCCAAAGCCGGGAGATAATAGTCACCATAAAAATTCAAATGAGCCAGTATCTGCGCCACCGACCAGGCTCCCGGCGCCGGAGCTTTATCCAGGTCAACGGGCAACAATTGTTTTAACGTCGTGGCTGTGGCGATTATGCGTCGTACCTGCGCCTGCAGTTCATCAATCAGCACAGCGGATTCCATTGCTTTCATTTTTTACACAAAACTCCGGCAACCTTTTTCCGGAAATCTTGGGCCAGGCAAAGATTTTATCAAAGGCGGATACTTCCCAGCAGTTTGCTGAAAGTGGCAGGATCGAGTCCGAGATAGGACGCAATGTATTTGTGCGGGATCAATTGCAGCAAGTGCGGACTCCTGTTGAGCAGGATGCGGAATTTTTCTTCGGCACTGTAACACAACAATTCAGCCTGCCGCTGCAAAGCGCCTTTCAATGCGTGAGCAGTAAGCGTCAATACCCATTGACGTATCAGGGGAAACCGTTGCTGCAGTTCTTCCAACTGCGCATAACCGGCACGCAGGAATTTACTCGCCGTAAGTGTTTCAAAAAAAACCGTCGATGGCGTTTGGGTAAGAAAAGAATCGGCTACCCCGGAGAAAGAATAAGGATAGGTAAATACGATCGTCGCTTCCCTGCCAGTTTCGCTCAGGTAAAACGCGCGTTGAATACCTTCAAGCACCACATAAATATGCCGTTCCGTTTCTCCCGCAGCGGTTAATACCGTTTTCCGCTTACAGTCGCAGGGCTGCCAGATGGCAAGCAAGGCTGCCATTTCCGGACTATTATCCGGTAATACAGGACGCGCGAGTTGCCTCACCGGCTCGAGATGATCGGGTGAAATATTATTTGACATCGGAACGGATAAAGTCTGCGAGCAGTTTCATGCGATAAAAAAGATTACTGAGCTTCAGTTGTGTATTATTCCGGATATTGACCGTGCTGTTATTGTTCATCTTCTTGATATTTTTCAGCTCTTCGATCTTCTCATCGATCTTGTCCGTCAGCCTGGCGGCATCCCAGCCGATGTAGCGTTTGTTGCGGTCGTCGAAAATATGATAGGGCTCGATGGTGCCGGCCCTGAGTTTGCGGAATTTAAAATTAGCTTTGATGGCATCGGTGATTGCCTGATTGCTCAACATATCGATCACCACATCCGGGGATACGGCGTTCAGGAAAGCGTTCTGAAAGATGTTGAGGTTGTTGCGCAGTTCACGCAGCAACTGACGTTTGACCACATCGTTCGTCTTGCTTTCCTGTCCGAGATAAGACAGCAGGTCTTTCAGCGGACCTATACCGCTTTTGAGCCATTCGAAGTTCATGAGGGAAGATAATTTGAAAATTTGATGATTTGAAAATTTGATTCCCGATGCTTCGGATTGAGATTTGAAAGCTTTGATCTTCATCAAATTACCAAATTTTCAAATTGTCAAATCAGATCATTTTACCTTTGTAAAATGATCTCCCCCCACCATATCGTTCATTTCGACCTCGACTCGTTTTTCGTGTCGGTGGAGATCCTGCTCGATCCTTCGCTGAAAGGAAAACCTGTGATTGTCGGCGGATCTGCGGAACGGGGCGTGGTGTCTACCTGCAGTTATGAGGCCCGGAAATTCGGCGTGCATTCCGCCATGCCGATGAAAACCGCCATGCGCCTGTGCCCGCAAGCCATCGTTATCCGCGGATCGGGAAGCGAATACAGTAAATACTCGCGCATCGTTACCGAAATCATCGCTTCCAAAGTACCACTGTTCGAAAAAGCTTCCATCGACGAATTTTATTGCGATCTCACCGGCATGGACAAATTTTTCGGCGTAAGCCAATATACGCGCGAGTTGCGCGAATCCATTATCCGTGAAACCGGGTTGCCCATTTCCTGCGGGCTCGCTTCAGCCAAATTCATCGCCAAAATGGCGACCAACGAAGCCAAGCCCAACGGCTTTCTCGAAGTACCCAACGGACGGGAAAAAGATTTTCTCTGGCCAATGGGAATCGAAAAAGTAAACGGCGTGGGGAAGCAGGGCGAACAACAACTGAAAAATTTCGGCCTCTACACACTCGGCGATGTGGCGCGCACTTCGCAGGAAGTGATGGAAAAATATTTTGGAAAATGGGGCGAAAGCCTGTGGCGCAAATCACAAGGTATCGGCAGCACCACCATTGAAACGGATTGGGAACAAAAAAGCATGTCGCATGAAAACACTTTTCACGACAACCAGACCAACGCCGATTTTCTTTTCAGTGAAATAGTCCGCCTGACGGAAAAAACGGCCTATGACCTCCGGCAGGACGAAAAGCTTACCGGCTGCATTACCATTAAGATCCGCTATTCCGATTTTGAAACCACCAGCAGGCAGGAAGCGATCGACTATTCTTCGCTCGACGACCGGCTGATCGCCAAGGCCAAAGATATTTTTGCGAAGCATTACCAGAAAGGACGTCCGGTGCGATTGCTCGGTGTACGATTCAGCCAGCTTATTCCTTTTACCATGCAAATGGACCTGTTCAACAACAGCCAGGAAAAGCTGAACCTTTACAAAGCCGTGGATGATATCAAGGACCGGTTTGGCAGCAAGCTGGTAAAAAAAGCCATCACGGTAAAACAAAAGCCAAAGGACACTAAATAAATCCGCCGTCCGAAGGCTTTCTTTCCTTCGAGAGCATGGCAAAATTTCCCCTTCCCCATTTTATCATCCATGCATCCAGCGCCGTGCGGAAAAGTATGAGCAGGATTGCCAGCACCAGCGCTCCGTTGAATAACATAAAAAAGAATCCCGAAAGAATCACCACTATCTGTTGCAACAACACCCTGCCATAAGGTTGAAAAAACATGCCAGCCAGGCTGTATTCGTGATACAGCTTTGGTAAAATAAAATCACGCATGGTCATGGCGGCGTGTGTAAAGCAACTGACCAACACCGCCTGCTGAACATCTTCACGCCGCAGCATTGCCGCATAATTGGCGATCACATTGAACGAATTGCCGGTATCGTTTGAAATGAACATAAACATGAATACCGACTGCACAAAGAGAAAGAAGAAATAATGGATACAGAAAAAAGGGATCATGAAAAACCCGTTCTGTTTCTGCTGTTCCGCAGTGGCATTGCGAAGCGCCTCGCGCTGAGCATTGCCGGAAAAATAAACGATCAACATCTTTACAATATGAAACAGCCCGATGATCACTGTTTCAAAAAAATAAGCGACCGCGATGGCATCTGCATGCCATCCCAGAAATAAGATGCCAACCAGGAATACGATGGCCTGGAGCACCAGAAAAAACATCGGGTGTGTGGGCAGGGCCAACCGGCGGTAATTCATTGCCATGGTTGCAAGATAACAGCCGCCTGCATGCCCGTCTATCCGTGCTGCACGGTATTTATAAAATTCAAACAGAATAATATTCTGTTTTTTCTTAAATTAGCCGAACAATATTCTGATTATGTCGTCATCTCTCGATGAAATAGATCTGCGCATTTTGGCTGAAATGCAGTCTGATGCGCGCGTTTCCAACGCCGATCTTGCCCGTTTGCTCAAAATGGCACCCTCTGCCATGCTCGAACGTGTCAAGAAACTGGAGCAAAAAGGAGTGATCCAGGCTTACACCACCCGCATCAATGCCGCCTCGCTCGACCTGCGCCTGCTGGCATTCATTTTTGTAAAAAGCAGTGAAGGGCCGGGTAATATTTCCGTATCAAAACAACTGAGCAAAATACCGGAAGTACTCGAGCTGCATCATATCGCCGGGGAAGATTGTTATCTCGTGAAAGTGCGCGCGCGTGATCCGCAATCGCTGGCGCAACTGATGCGCGATAAGTTCAGCAAGATCAACGGTCTCTTGTCAACCAAAACCACCATCGTGCTCGAAACCATGAAAGAAACCAATTTATTGCCCGTTCCTAAAACGCTTTAGTCATGTCTGCTCCCGGTCAGTCAACACAACCTTCATCCCTCGCGATAGTAGCTGCTTTTGCCGCTATTTATCTTATCTGGGGCTCAACTTATATCGCCATTCTTTTTGCCATCAAAGACATTCCGCCCTTCCTGATGGCAGGCGGCCGTTTCATTACCGCAGGGTTATTATTATTTATCTATGCGCGCCTGCGCGGTGAAAAAGCGCCCGATCTTCAATCTGTCGGCAAAATCTCTGCAGCAGGCATTCTTATGCTGTTCATGGGCACCGGCTCGGTGGCCTGGGTGGAGCAATACATTTCCAGCGGCATCGCCTCGATCATTGTCGCTACGGTGCCTTTGTGGTTTGTATTGCTGGACAGAAGTCAGTGGAGTTTTTATTTTTCCAATCGCTGGATCATGACCGGCCTGCTCGTCGGGTTTGCCGGTGTGATCGTGCTGGTAGCCGACCGCAAACTGCTGGACTTTTCGGGCAATTCGATGAAAGTGATCAGCATGATCGTATTGACCGGCGGATCGATTGCCTGGTCTGTCGGATCGCTTTATTCCAAATACAAACCCGTAGCCGCAACGGCCGGCATGAAAGCCGCCATACAGATGGCCGCCGCAGGCACCTGCTCGCTTATTGCCAGCCTGATCATCGGCGAACACAACCATTTTTCGGTTCACAACGTTTCTACCAATGCCTGGCTGGCCCTGGGCTATCTGATCACCTTCGGTTCACTGATCGGCTATATGTCTTATGTATGGCTGCTCAATATCAAACCGCCATCGCTGGTAGGCACCTATGCCTATGTAAACCCGGTTGTGGCCGTGTTCCTCGGCTGGTTGCTGATCGGCGAAACGATCACCTGGCAGCAGGTGATTGCCTTAGCCATTATCCTTTCCGGTGTGATCCTGGTGAACCTTTCACGCGAAAAGAAAGTACCCGTAGCGGAACCCGTCGAAAAAAAACAGGTGGCGGTTACAGAATAATCCGCAGCACCCGGTTTTGAAAATACTATCTTCGTCACTCAATTTTTCACTTTCAAATTGTTTGTTATGCAAACCTGGAAAGAGTATCAGGAAAAAAATAAAGAGCGCTTTCTGAACGAGATGATCGATCTGCTGCGCATCCCTTCTGTCAGTGCCAAAAGCGAACACAAAGAAGACATGCAGCGTTGTGCCGATGCCGTTGCCAAAAGCCTGCGCGACGCCGGCTGCGATAAGGCAGAAGTGATGGCCACCGCCGGACATCCTGTTGTGTATGGTGAGAAAATCATCGACCCGTCCAAACCAACCGTTTTAGTGTATGGCCACTATGATGTGCAACCCGCAGAGCCGCTGGAACTGTGGCACAGCGGACCTTTCGATCCGGTGATCAAAGACGGAAAAGTATTTGCCCGCGGCAGTGCCGACGACAAAGGACAATTCTACATGCACGTGAAAGCGCTGGAAGTAATGAGCCAGACCAATTCACTCACCACGAATATCAAATTCCTGATCGAAGGCGAAGAAGAAGTTGGTTCTCCCAACCTCGGGAAGTTCGTTGCCGATCACAAAGACCTGCTGAAAGCCGATGTGATCCTTATCAGCGACAGTTCCATGCTGAGCATGGAAAACCCTTCGCTCGATACCGGTGTACGCGGCCTGAGCTATATCCAGGTTGAGGTAACCGGTGCCAACCGCGACCTGCACAGCGGCACTTACGGAGGAGCGGTAGCCAACCCGATCACCATTCTTGCAAAAATGATCGCCAGTTGCCACGACGAAAACAATCACATCACCATTCCTGGTTTTTACGACGATGTGGTAGTGGCAACACCCGAAGAACGCGACCTGCTGAATAAAGCACCCTATGATGAGCAGGAATACAAAGATGAACTCGGCGTGAAAGAACTGTGGGGTGAAAACGGTTATACCACTTACGAACGCACCGGCATCCGTCCGACACTGGAGGTAAACGGCATCTGGGGTGGTTATACCGGCGAAGGAGCCAAAACCGTACTGCCTTCAAAAGCATACGCAAAGATTTCTGCGCGCCTCGTGCCGAATCAATCGTCTGACAAAATCACCGAAAAGCTGTTGAATTATTTTAAATCCATTGCACCGCCGTCTGTTGAAGTAAAAGCGGAACTGCATCACGGTGGAGAACCTTACATGACACCCATCGACAGCAAAGGATACCAGGCTGCGGCAAAAGCTGTGGAAGCAACATTCGGTAAAGCGCCGATCCCGGTTCGTGGCGGCGGCAGCATTCCTATTTGTTCCATCCTGGAAAAAGAGCTGGGCATTAAAATCATTTTCATGGGCTTTGGTCTCGATAACGACAACCTGCATTCGCCCAATGAAAAATACAATATCGAAAACTATTATAAGGGCATCGAAACGATCCCTTACTTCCACAAATTCTTTGCGGAATAAAATAGTTGTTGGAGCTTATAAAGAACCCCGCTGTAAGGCGGGGTTTATTTTTTAGGGATAAAAAATACCGATGTTGGTTTTCCGGTCAAACCAACTGTTGAGAGGCTGCAGTTCATCGGTAAAATATCCGCTCATGCAAAGCGGGCGGTTGCTCAGGTTGGAAATGATGTCCAGCAAAACGATATGATTACGCAGCAGGTAACTGATCCCTGACAATGAAATAGTCCGGGGGCGTTTAAGCGGCAGCTTCAATGCAGCAGCACTTAATGTATGTGCGGACTCTCCATCCGGCAATGGCTGTTTCAATAAATTAATGGCGCTACCGATGGTTACGGTATCATTACCCGTTGCCCGGTAAACATATTCATTCGCGTCCCTACGGTACAACGTTGTGTCGAGCGAGACAGGTAGTGGCGCCGCATTGAACTGTGGTTTCATTAACCGGTAAATAAAATGATCGACCGCCATGAGGTTGTAATTAGCCACATACACATCCCTGCGAAATCCTTCCTTTTTCTGAAGGTATAAAAGCGGATAGAAATCATTATCGCCGAATGAAAGAAAAACGGCACTCTTCGGGCATTCGTTTAGTAATTGTCTTGCGCTGTCAAGCAGGGAGTTTGCATATATCCCGTCCGGCAAAACAGTTTGTTCTGCCTCGGCAGGCGCAAACGTCAATAGCAAATGATAGCGGCAAAGCAACTCATTGGCATATTTAAGCCGGATATCGCCGACACTGGTTGGGTAAGTTGGATTGCGGGCGGCAAGGCGGCCGAAGCAGGCAATGGCGCTATCTGCGTCGCGGTTAAACTCACGAAGATTTTCACCCTGCAGTGGCGCGTCGGTCAAAGGAAGTTCACGATAAGCACCGGGAGCGGCATCGCGGCCGGTATTGGTGAGGGGTGCGGTATAGGCGGTGCTGTAAGCCCGCCCGAGTGCATAAAGATCGTTATCTGCCAGCCACGGTTTTGAACCCAGTTCCCTGATCACATCGAGGTACCAGCCGGGATAACCGAAATAAGGCTGCAGATCAAAATTGGCCAGCGAATAAGCGTCTACATATTGCGAAACGTCGACTGCGCGCTCGCCACCATTCCGGTCAATCTCCAGGTCGAGGAATTTCTTTTGCTTTCCGCTATAAAAAAGTACAGGAGTATTATAATTCAGTTTATCGCCGTTGTATTCAATAGTCACGATATACCAGTCGTCTTTTTTCTTCTGAAACTGTACCTGCTGAACCGTGAAGGCCGAAAGATTGTAATGACCGTAAAAAGCACGGACTACCTGCCGGATACCCGGGGGTGCCTGTGCATTTACAGCTATGTTAAACACGCAGCAGCAAAACAGGGAAATGATTAATTTGCGTCTCATATCAGACTAAAGATAACGCATGGTCAATAATAGTAAAACTGAAAAACTGCGGCTGGATAAATACCTGTGGAGTATCCGGCTGTTCAAAACGCGGTCGGCGGCGGCCACCGCGTGTGATTCAGGAAAAGTGAAACTGAACGACACCGCCGTAAAAGCGGCACGTACCGTAAATGTGGGAGATGAATACGAAGTAAAAACAGAGGTAAAACGCTGGCGTATACGCGTTACAGCGCTGTTGCACACCCGGCTGAAACATGAAGAAGCAATAAAATACTACGCCGACATCACACCACCCGACGAACTCGAACGCATTGCTTACCAGGCGGCGAGCTTTCATACCGGCAAGCGTCCCAGTAAAATCGGGCGGCCCACTAAAAAAGAACGCCGCGATCTTGATGAATTTTATGACAAAGGTTAAAAAAATTGCGCTATACCTGATGCTGTTTGCACCGCTGGCCGGCTGCAATAAAGGCGGAACCGATAACGACGACCGCACGGATCCTGTTATCACGCTGACAGCTCCGCTGAACGGCGCCACACTGCTTGCAGGACAAACCACTGCCATTACAGGCACCATTACAGATGAACGCGAGATCTACATGGTGCATATTCATATTTCCGATAACAATACCGGCGCATTGCTGATCGACATACACCGGTATCCGGCCGGAACATCTTATCAACTGGCAGAATCCTTTGTACCCGAGGCCGGCCGCAGTTACCGCATACAAGTGCAGGCCCGGGACCGCGGAGCCAATGAAGCCGCTTCTTCCGTAGTGGTAAGCGCTCCCTAAATGCCGCTTAATGTTATCTTTGCCGCATGCGCATCGACATCCTCACCGTATTACCGGAATTATTACAAAGCCCCTTTGACCACAGCATCATGAAGAGAGCGCGTGAGAAAGGGCATCTCGAAGTACACGTTCACCAACTGCGCAAATGGGCCGTTAACGAATACGGTATGGTCGATGACTACCAATATGGCGGAGGCGCCGGTATGGTGATGATGTGCGAACCGCTTGTCCGCGCGATCGAAGAACTATCGGCCACCGTCCAATACGACGAGATTATTTACCTCACTCCCGACGGGCACAAACTTGACCAGCGAACCGCGAATGCACTTTCACTGAAAGGTAACCTGCTGATGATCTGCGGACATTACAAAGGCATTGACGAACGCGTTCGCGAACATTTCGTGACCAAAGAAATTTCCATCGGTGATTATGTATTGAGTGGCGGCGAGCTGGCCGCCGCCGTGTTGGTAGATGCCATCGGACGCTTATTGCCCGGTGTGCTCAACGACGAAACTTCCGCCCTATTCGATTCTTTCCAGGATGACCTCCTTGCTCCTCCCGTGTATACGCGCCCCGAAGATTTCCGCGGCTGGAAAGTACCGGATGTGCTCATGAGTGGAGATCACCGCAAGATCGATGACTGGCGCTATGAGCAGGCGGTGAAACGCACGGAGGGAAGAAGGCCGGACCTGTTGAAGTAATAAGTGGTAAGTAATAAGTTTTAAGTAAACAGCCCCCTGGATCGTGTATACACGGACCAGGGCATTTTATGACAGGACCTTCACTCCTTCCGATTAAAGACATAGCGCTCAAACTCCAACCCCCTGGTTCGTGTATACACGAACCAGGGCATTCACTTTATTATCTCATTCTCTCCCGCACCGGGAAATTTCCCGTTGCGCAGGTCGCATCTTTTTTACATTTTGTGTAAGAAACCCCCTTTACCACCAAAACGCTGTTTTATGAAAAGAATATTCACTATTGTGTCATTGCTGTTCACTACCATAATTATAACGCAGTCGTGTAACAACAATACCGGTAAAACACCAGTAGACGAAGAAACCATCTCAGAAGCAGAGATAATGATGCTACCTTCTGTGGATACAATTAAAAGAAATAAATCCATATTCTCCCGGGTAATTCCTTTAGACCAGGCTGAAATTGGAATTGAAGCTTATCGAAAAGGAGGCGCTCTTTTCAAACTTGTATTTCGCGACAAAAAATTTGGTGTAGTGCATGACAGCACATTGAACGAGTATATACTTCACAAACTGCCGGCCTTCATTTCCACGCATAGAGCAGCAGAAACAAAAGGCTATCAATGGCAGGCTGGATTTGTGTTCGGCATTGGCCGGGTTGGCACAAAACCATGCCTTAATGTTTACCTCATGCCCGTGCTGGTTCCTATCAAAAAAGGGACGGGTGTAATTGCCCTTGACTATTTTCAATTAAAAAAAGAAAAAAAAGACACCGCACTGTTGTCGCTTTATAAGACTGACGGAGCTACCGGTACAATGAATACCAGTAGCCCCGACTCATCTTTCGTATTCGACGAAGGAGCCCTCTGGCCGTAAAAGCTTAACCATGCCTTTTCCTCCGAGTATCGTTTTTGAATTTGTTTGCCTGCTGGCCGGTGTGTGGTGGCTTTTACGCGCCCGCACCGGCTGGTGGCAATTGTTCTGCGTGTTTATTCTTTATACATTGCTTACCGAGATCACGGGCTTTTGGATGGGTAAAAATAAAATGGCGAACCACGATCTCTACAATATCTACCTCTACATCAAATTCATCTTTACCATTTTTGTTTTCACAAAGCTGATACCCGCTTATACGACATATTGGAAATGGACCGGCCTTGTCATCTTTCATGCTCTTTTTGCAATAGAACTGACCAACTATAAATTTTCTGCTTACGCTTTCTATACAAATGTGTTCTGCGGCACCTGGATCATCATCTGGTGTTGCATCTATTTCTTTTCATTAATGAAACAAAAAGAATATGTAGTCATCAAAGGGCTCGCACCGTTCTGGATATTCACCGGGCTACTGTTTTTTTATCTCTGTACTACTACGGCAAGCATTTTTTTCAAACAGCTGACCTTCATCAACAGGAATTATGGCATCTTCCTCAGATTTATTATATTTAATGCAGCAAGCCTTATTTTATACGCAGCCTGGACTTATGCGTTCCTATGCAAGTTCCGAAAGACGATATCATCCTCGGCGTGATTATCTTAACCTGCACTCTTTTTATTGCAGGTCTTTTCCTATTCCTTCTCATCAATTTATTTAACCAGCGAAAGAAAAAATTTCAGCAGGAAACGGCTGCCCTGGAAGCAGATTTTCGTCAACAACTCCTGCAGTCACAATTGGAAGTGCAGGAGCATACGCGCACTTTTCTCGCGCAGGAATTACACGACAATGTGGGACAAAAATTAGGCAGCGTCCGCATGCTGATCGGCGTTGCCAACCGTCAGCTCGGTACCATACCCGATTCTCTTCACCAGGCCGACGACCGTTTGCAACAGGCACTCAGCGATCTGCGTGCGCTTTCCCGCTCGCTCAATTCCGCATGGCTGGCGAATTTCAGCCTGCGGGAAAATTTGCAGTCAGAAGCCTCTCGCCTTGAATCAGGAAAAATCTCCGCCGTTCAACTCCACCTCATTCCCGACCTGGATCAGCTCCACCACGAACGGCAATTACTTTTATTCCGCATTATCCAGGAAGCTATCCAGAACAGCCTGAAACATGGCAAAGCATCCAACCTCACCATAAATACTTTTTCCACCGGCGACCATCTTACCATTGAAATAACCGACGATGGCAGCGGCTTCAAGCCGGAAGCCACTTCAGGCAACGGAGTGGGCCTGTTACACCTGAGGCAACGCACGCGGCTGCTGGAGGGCACTATCACCTGGACGTCCGCACCCCGCACCGGCACTACTGTTACTGTTCATATTCCTTTTCATACAAGCATTTCCCTTCAAAAAACCGACAATGAAAATTCCCATCGCCATCGCTGACGATCATCAGCTTTTTCTTAAATCAGTTTCCATGCTGATCGATCACCTGCCACAGTTCTATGTAGTAGCGGAAGCTGTAGATGGCGCACAGCTATTGCAGCGTCTCGAATCAGCCGCAGAACCTCCGGCGATTGTTTTACTCGATGTGGATATGCCTAATCTGGATGGTGCTGCCACCGCGGTATTTATCAGCCAGCGGTACCCGCTTGCCCGCATTGTTGCCCTTTCCATGAAAAGCGATGACGCCTCTGTAATCACTATGCTGCGGGCCGGTGCCTGCGCCTATCTGCTCAAAGACCTTCATCCCGATGAACTCGAAAGAGCTTTGACAGAAATCCATCAGACCGGTTATTACAACGCCGATGTGGCCAATGTCAATTACCGGCGTTTATTACATGGTTTGCTGGAAAATGAACAGCCCGGTTTTACACCACGGGAAAAAGAATTTTTGCAACTTGCCTGCTCCGACCTTACCTATAAACAAATTGCGGCGCAGATGTCGCTGGCCGAACGCACCATCGATGGCTACCGCGAATCGCTTTTCGGCAAATTGAGTGTACAAAGCCGCACGGGCATGGCGCTTGAAGCCGTGAGGCGCGGTCTCGTTCAACTCTAGTACATTTGCCGTTCAATTTCCATGCTTATGTCATCTTTCTCTGTCAAAGCGAATCTCGTCGATATTCCCAACCGCCGCATTTATCCGGCCGAAGTAACGGTGACCGGTACACAGATCAGCAGCATTCAACCGTTGCCTGATAATACAGCCGTAAAAGGTTATCTGTTACCCGGATTTATCGACAGCCACGTACATATTGAAAGTTCCATGTTGATCCCGTCGCAGTTTGCGCGGCTGGCCGTAGTGCATGGTACCGTTGCCACCATTAGTGATCCGCATGAGATTGCCAATGTATGCGGAATGGCCGGCGTGGAATTCATGATCGACAATGGCAACACTGTTCCCTTCAAATTCAATTTCGGCGCACCGAGTTGTGTGCCTGCTACGGTTTTTGAAACGGCAGGAGCTACACTCGACGCAGCAGACGTCACGCGTTTGCTGGAAC
This sequence comes from Terrimonas ferruginea DSM 30193, assembly GCF_000425585.1. Classification (GTDB taxonomy): domain Bacteria; phylum Bacteroidota; class Bacteroidia; order Chitinophagales; family Chitinophagaceae; genus Terrimonas; species Terrimonas ferruginea. The sequence goes on along the minus strand of NZ_AUDS01000022.1, from coordinate 24,535 downwards.
GTTCTGAAATCCGCTATCTCAGTGAAATGATGAACTTCCCCGGTGTCTTGCACCAGAATCCGGAAGTAATGGAAAAGATCGCAGCCGCTCAACGCCTCGGCAAACCTGTTGACGGACATGCACCTGGTTTGCGCGGAGAAGATGCGCGCCGTTATATCGCAGCTGGTATCAGCACCGATCACGAATGTTTTACCGAAGAAGAAGCCCTGGACAAGTTGCAACACGGCATGAAGATCCTGATCCGCGAAGGAAGCGCCGCCCGCAACTTCGACGCGCTGGCCGGACTGCTCAACGATCACGCTGATCATATCATGTTCTGCAGCGACGACAAACATCCCGACAGCCTTGTACTCGGGCATATCAACCAATTGTGCGCGCGTGCCGTTGCACGTGGCATCGATGTGTTCAACGTATTGCAGGCCGCCTGTATCAATCCCGTGCTGCATTATAAAATGAACGTCGGTCTGCTGAAAGAAGGCGATCCTGCCGACTTCATCATCGCGGAAGATCTTGTAAACTTTAACATCACCGCTACTTATATCGATGGGCAACTCGTAGCCAGTGAAGGCAAAACGCATATCGCGCTTCCTGCGCAACCCGAAGAACTCGTTAATCAATTTGACTGCGCTCCCAGGAAACCCGAAGATTTCCGCACAGCGGCTCCGGCAGACACGAAAGACATTCATGTGATCGAAGCGCTCGACGGACAACTCATCACCAATAAATTACTCTTGGAAGGACGTGTGCAGAATGGCGAACTGGTGAGTCAGCCTGATAATGACATCCTGAAAATCGTGGTGGTCAACCGCTACAAACAGGCGCCTGTTGCCACAGCATTTATCCGTAATATCGGTTTGAAGCGCGGCGCCATTGCCTCCTCAGTAGCACATGACAGCCACAATATCGTAGCAGTAGGCGTTGACGACGAAAGCATTTGCAAAGCGGTCAATCTCGTCATCGAACGCAAAGGTGGTGTGAGCCTGCACGATCCGTCAACCGGCGAAAGCCAGATCGTTGCCCTGCCCGTAGGCGGATTGATGAGCGCGGAAGATGGTTACCGCGTTGCCGAGGCCTATTCGCTGATCGACAAAGCCTCGAAAGACCTGGGCAGCACCCTCGGTTCGCCCTTTATGACCTTATCTTTTATGGCGCTGCTGGTGATCCCGCATCTCAAGCTCAGTGATCTTGGCTTGTTTGATGGAGACGGGTTTGCGTTTGTGGACAAGGCGTAAGGGAGCAGGTTTAAGTAGTAAGTAAAGCTGAAGGCTTAAGATTTAAGGTGTACGGTGAACAACCTTACAGGTAATAGGTATTCATGCCGTTCCGGAGTGCATTCACTTATTGCCCGCTTTTGAATTTTGACTTTTGACTTTTGAATTCCACGCAGGCCGGGCCTTCAGCACCTTCTTATACACCGGGCAACTCTCCACGTGTGCTCCCGGAAGATAACCGGTGCTCATCAGAAATTCATTCACGATTTCGCCGCCGGTGAAGCGAAACGTCTTTTTAAAAAGCTTCACCCATTCTTCTTTTGTTTTGGGATGATGGTGGTCGAGCCATTTTTCAAAAGACCCGTATTCCTTTTGTAATTGCAGAATGGACTTTGCATTTTCGATGGCTGCATTTATTTTAAGCCGGTTCCGGATGATTCCGGCATCGGCCATCAAACGTTCGCGGTCTTTTTCCGTATACGCGGCCACTTTTTTAATATTGAATTGATGATAGGCCTTCCGGAACGTCGCTTCCTTTTTCAGTATCGTTTCCCAACTGAGCCCGGCCTGGTTGATCTCCATAATCAGCCGCCCAAATAGTTCATTGTCGTCATGTATGGGAAACCCGTAGTAGTTGTCGTGGTAGTTGCCATGCAGTGCTTTCTTTTCACCGGTCATGGCAGGAATATAGGAGCAGTAGGACATACTGATTTGAAAATTTGAAAATTTGAGAATAGAATTTTCGTCAACTTCGATTTGCCTCGCCAAATTACCACTTATCAATCAGCGTATGAAATACCTCTTTTTAATAACCGTTTTATTCGTCCTTGCCTGTAATAACGAGAAGAAAGAAGACAAAAACCAGCCCGTTACTGAAGTCGCACCCGGGCCAGTGGCTCAACCAGCAAAGGAAGCATCCGACTCTATGCTGGCTTACATTTTTGCAGACAGTGTAGTGAAGGCGCTTAATAACCGGGATCTTGTAACACTGGCATCTTTCGTTCACCCGGAAAAAGGCGTCCGCTTTTCTCCTTACGGCTTTGTCGATACAAGCGCTACCGCTCACTTTACCACACAGGATTTGCAAAAAGCCAAAATGACCGATGTCCACAATTGGGGCGATTTTGATGGTTCCGGCGATCCGATAAAATTCACCATCGAGCGTTATTTCAGGCGGTTTGTTATTAATGCCAATTACCTCCGCGCCCCGAAGCGGAGCTATAATAACTTCTTAACGCATGGCAGTTCGCTCAACAATCTCAAAGAAGTATACCCGTCGGCTATGAACGTGGAATACTTTTACCCGGGTTTCGATAAGAAATACGAAGGCATGGACTGGTCCTGCCTCAGGATTGTGATGGAACCTTACAACGGCCGGCTGAGGCTGGTGGCGGTGGTGCATGATGAATGGACAGTGTAATTTGATGATTTGAAAATTTGAAGATTTGAGAATGATTCGGGAAAGAATTATGTGTTCGGCCAAACCATTGCCTAATTTTCAAATCCTCAAATTTTCAAATTAGCTGTTCACCGTCTTTTTTCCGCCGTTTACCGGTAATGGACGTTTCATTACCTGCCCGGGCTTGCTTCGCGCTACGACAGCTACTATTTTTGATTAAAATTTACAACAATGAGTGTTTTCAGAGATTTCAGGGAAGAAAGAAGAGAATGGCGCCGCGAACATGAGGAGCGTAACCCGAACGGTCATATATGGACCGGTATGTTCCTGCTGGCTGTCGGCTGTGTGGCCCTGATCAAAAGTTTTGGTGTACCCATTCCCGGCTGGATATTCAGCTGGCAGATGTTTCTGATCGCGCTGGGGCTGTTTGTTGGCTTCCGGAAGAATTTCCAGGGTGGGGGTTGGCTGGTGCTGATCATCATCGGCAGTATTTTCCTGCTCAATGAATTTTTCATGAATGGCGATCTCCGCCGTCACATGTGGCCACTCATCCTGATCATCGCGGGTATCTTTTTTGTGTTCCGGCCCCGCCGCCGCCGGTCACATTTTTTCGATGAAAAAAAAACAGCACTAACGCCGGAGAGTCCCGATGCGCCCGGGCCTGGTCCAGGTAGCACCAGCACGGACGGGGACGACTTTGTCGACAGCACTTCCATTTTCGGCAGCGATAAAAAAGTGATCCTCTCCAAAAACTTCCGCGGGGGTGATATCGTGAATATATTCGGAGGTTCCGAACTCGACCTGACACAGGCCGATATCAATGGTAAAGTAAAACTGGAAGTAACCGCCCTTTTTGGCGGCGCCACACTGGTAGTGCCCTCGCACTGGATAATCCGCTCGGAGGCCGTCACCATTTTCGGCGGCATCAGCGACAAACGGAAGTTCACCAACTTCACCGAAAACGACGGCAAGACCCTGGTGCTTACCGGTACGGTGATCTTTGGCGGCATAGAAATCAAAAGCTACTGATAACGGACCATTGCCTGCGCCACCTTTAGCAAGGCATGCACATTATTCAACCTAACAAATCATCCCATGAACTGGTACATGGCTAAAATGGTATTCCGGATCATCTGTGGCAACGGAGAACACACGCCTCAATTTGATGAGCAACTGCGCCTGGTGGCTGCCGAAAACAAAGAACAGGCTTTGAGCAAAGCATTGGCAATGGGCAAAAAAGACGAAGATGCTTTCTACAATCAACGGCTGCAACTGGTACAATGGCAATTCATCAACGTAAGTGAGCTACACGAATTACAGCAACTGTCAGACGGTATGGAGATCTATTCCCGGATCGAAGAAAAAGAAAATGCAGATGCTTACATTTCCATCATCAACGGAAAAGCTTCCAACATTTCTCCATCACCCTTACCAAGCTGGCACTGATCAATATGGCAATGAACCCACTATCTGCACGACGATTCCTGATCATCTTCAGTGTGGCCTGGCTGGTATTAATCACCGGTCATGCACTGCTGCTGAATTGGTTTGGCCTGTCGCTGCAGGTGGCCGTTGCCGACAGCCTCATCAGCAACCTGCTGCTGCTGGGGGTATGCCTGATGGTGATCAACACTCTTCGTTTTTATTCCCCTTCGTCGGGACAATACATGAACGTGGTAGTGCTGTGCCTGGTATTAGGAATATTCTGGCTGCTGCTGGACCGTTCCATACTCTGGTGGACACTGGGATCGGAAGAAGAATATTTTTCCTTCCTGCAGCGCTCCCTGGTGATACGTGCGGCTTTCGGCATGCTGATCCTTGGGTTTATTTCATTGACCTGTATCGTCTGGCACAACTTCCAGGACCTGCAGCTCAATGAAGAACGTAAAGCCGATGCCGAGAAACTGGCCAAAGACGCAGAACTATTTAAACTGCGCCAGCAACTACAACCGCATTTTTTATTCAATAGCCTCAATTCGATCAATGCCCTGATCGGCCTGCGGCCGGATGAAGCAAGGAAAATGGTACAGCAACTTTCCGATTTTCTCAGAGGCACACTGAAGAAAGATGAAACACAGTGGGTGAGCCTGCAGGAAGAACTGCAATACCTGGAGCTTTACCTGGATATTGAAAAAGTGCGTTTCGGCAACCGCCTGAGTACCGAAGTTACCTGCGAAGAAGGAACAGGTACGCTTGTATTGCCGGCATTGTTGCTGCAGCCCGTTATGGAAAATGCGATCAAGTTTGGCTTATATGATACCATCGGCGACACCGTAATCACGTTGCATGCCGCACGCGAAGACGAACATTTGATCATACAGGTACAGAATCCCTACGATCCGGAAACTTCCTCACCCAAACAGGGGACAGGATTTGGTCTTTCCTCCGTCCAACGGCGATTGTACCTGTTGTTTGGCCGCAATGATCTTTTACAAACAAGCGGTGAAGAAAATATTTTCACCACCATTATCCGCATCCCGCAACCGGGAGACCCGACTGATAAAAAAATTACCGCACCTCTCCCATCAAATAAACTATGTATAAAGTAATCATCATCGACGACGAATATCTCGCACGCAGTGTGGTGAAAGAATACCTCGCGGGTCATGCCGACCTCGAGCTGGTAGCCGAGTGCGGCGATGGTTTTGAAGGAGTAAAAGCTATACAGCAGTACCAGCCCGATCTGATTTTTCTCGATATACAGATGCCGAAGATCAATGGTTTTGAAATGCTGGAACTGATCGAAGAACCACCTGCTGTTATTTTCACCACGGCATTTGATGAATATGCTATCCGCGCATTTGAAGCGCATGCGGTAGATTACCTGTTGAAGCCGTTCAACAAAGACCGTTTTGATAAAGCAGTGGGCAAATGGGCCGAGCAGAAAAAATCAGCGCCCGCGGTTGTGGATCAGGGTTTGCTGGAAACGGCCGCCCTCTCTCCTTCCCAAAATCAACGTATAGTAGTAAAGAATGGCAACAAGATTAAGATCATTCCCGTGCACGATATCTGGTACCTCGAAGCGGCGGATGATTATGTGAAAGTGCACACGCCGGAGGGTTATTTCCTCAAGAATAAAACGATGGGGTATTTTGAACAGGTGCTGGACAAGCAGCAGTTTGCAAGGTGTCACCGTTCTTATATCGTGAATGTGCAGCAGATTACCCGCATCGATCCGTACGAAAAAGACAATCACGTAGCCCTTCTCCGCTCAGGTGCACGCGTGCCGGTGAGCCGTGGCGGCTACGGGAAGTTGAAGAGTGTATTGGGGTTGTAAGCTCCTGCGGAATGTGAAAATGTGCACGAGGCCTGCGGCCTCGTGGGTGTGGAAATGTGAAAATGAATTATCAGCATTCTTTAATTTCTGACTTGCTCATTTCCACATGGTCCCTTCCGAAGGAAGGGCACATCTCCACATTTTTAATTTTCAATCCTCCTGTCCCATCCACATCGCACCGCCTACACTGTTCCGCGAGGCGCCGGTTACGGATGACAGCACGTTGTTCTCTTCGCGCCAGCGCAATACCCCGATAAGCGCCATGATCAATGCTTCTTTGTAATTGACGAGCTCGTCAGCAGGCACTTCTACTGCTATGCCGATGGCATCCAGACTAACACGAAGACGTTCGATCAGGAATGTATTGAGAGCACCGCCGCCGGTTACCAGCAGTTTCGCATTTTCATTTACGGGTCCTGTTGTAAGCAGCGCCGCCGCTATCTGGCGTGCTATATGTTCGGTGTAAGTACGCAATGCATCATTAACGGAAAGTCCGGCTGCCTGTATGATCGGGTATACGGTATCCGTACCAAAATCATTCGCCAGGGATTTGGGAGCGGACTCCCGGTAGTAAGAAAGTTCGTCCAGTTCTTCCAGCAATTTTTTATTTATCGCTCCGGATGCGGCAAGTTGGCCACCGGCATCATAAGTATGACCCGCTGTCTGCGCCAGCATATTCAATACGCGGTTGGCCGCACACACATCAAAAGCGGCATAATGTCCTTCGGTATGACGGGAAATATTGGCAATGCCGCCAAGGTTGAGAAAATAATTATACCCGCTGAGGAGTAATTGTTCACCTATCGGCACGATGGGCGCGCCTTGTCCGCCAAGCGCCACGTCCATAGCCCGCAGATCACTCACAACGGGCAGTTTGGTTGCCGCGGCGATGGCGGCGCCGTCGCCGAGCTGGGCCGTCATGCGTTTGACAGGTACGTGAAAAGTAGTGTGTCCGTGCGATGAGATGAGCGCTACTTTGTAATCCAATCCCTTTTCCCCGATAAACCTGTTGACTTCCGCTCCGAGATAAGCACCGTATTCGGCGTGCAGCAACTGGTAATCCAGTGCATTGAGGGAGGTGGCGGATTGCAAACGACCTGCCCATTCGGCTGAATAGGGATAACAATCGGCCGCAACGATCGAGTAGCTCCAGCGTCCGCCGTTTTCGTGGATTTCCGCAAAAACGATATCAAGTCCGTCCAGTGAGCTTCCGCTCATCAATCCTATAGCTCTGTAAATCATGAGTCAAACAAGTATTGCAGGTCCTGAAAAAAATAAATTTCCTCCCATGGGACCAGGATTTTAGTTTTGCCCAAAAGTAAGACGAAAGCGTTATAAACAGGGAGTAGGCCCGCCGAATACAGAATCATGGTAATCAACTTAAGCGATCAACACAGTCTTGTCAGTAATTGGGTTAGCGAATTGCGGAATGTCGACATCCAGGGCGACCGGATGCGTTTTCGCCGTAATCTGGAGCGTATCGGTGAGATAGCAGCCTATGAAATCAGCAAAGTGCTGGCATTTGAAGAAAAAGAAATCCAGACACCGATGGGCACATCGGTGAGCAAAGTGCTGCAGCAACAACCTGTGCTGGCCACCATCCTGCGTGCCGGCCTGCCGATGCACCAGGGACTGCTTAATTATTTCGACAAAGCCGATAACGCCTTCATTTCCGCTTACCGCAAGCACAACAAAGACGGCAGTTTCGAGATCAGCCTCGACTATATTTCCTGTCCCGAACTGGAAAACCGGGTGGTGATCGTATCCGATCCCATGCTGGCAACCGGTTCATCACTGGTCAAAACCATTCATTTCCTCCGCGAAGAAGGACATCCCCGCGAAATTCATATCGTGGCGGCTATTGCCTGCACCGTGGGTATCGAATACGTGAAACGCGAAGAGCCGGGCGTGACCATCTGGTGCGGAGATATTGACGATGAACTCACTGCGAAAGGATATATCGTTCCCGGGCTGGGAGATGCCGGGGATCTGGCTTTCGGCGTAAAAGTGCAGATGTAATCCTGCCAAAAAAGAGAGAATCTTTATTTTCCGGTTTAACCTGTTTTTCCGTATTTTTCCATTTCGTATCCGTAAAGCCGGGGACAGAAACTGATGAGCAATTTTTAGAAAGACCGGACGTTATAACCAACATAAACTGCTATTTAGGGTCCTCTCCCCGTCTGAGAACCGATCGTAAAACCTAACGCTTTGATGAAAAAGTTATTGACTACTGTGATAGCCTGTGTAGCACTGACCCTTGTGAGCCGCGCGCAGGACCCCAACTTTTCCCAATTCTTTGCCTCCCCGCTTACCATGAACCCGGCACTCACCGGCAAGTTCGACGGAGTGTTCCGCGTGGCAGGCAACTACCGCAACCAATGGCCATCCATCAACAATGCTTACATTACCGGTACGGCATCCGTTGACATGGGCATTCTCAAAAACCGTATTCCCGAAGGAGATCAATTCGGTATCGGCATCATGGGCTTCACCGACCGCGCAGGCAACGGTGCACTCACCAGCAACTACGGCGCCCTTTCTGTGGCCTATCATAAAAGTCTCGACGAAAACAGCTTCCATCAATTGGGTGCAGGTTTCCAGGGAACGTACATGAACAAACGTCTTAACAGCAGCAAGATCGTATTCCAGGATCAGCTCACGCCTTTTGGATTTACAGGCGTATCGGCTGAAACTTTTGCCGGACAGCAACTGAACCTGAACTATTTCGATCTGAACGCCGGTGTATTTTACAACGGTAGCACCAATGGTTACAACAACTTTTACCTCGGCGCTTCCATGTATCACATCAACCGTCCGAAAGAAACATTCCAGCAGGGCGGCAACTTCACCCTGGCCACCAGAACAACCATCCAGGCCGGTGGCAAAATTCCGATCGGCAGTTACAACTTCATTCACCTCGCTGCCAATCACAGCATGCAGGCTAAGGCACACAATACAATCGTCGGTGGTTCGTTTTCTCTTAACGTAAACAACGATGAAGAAAATCCAACGAATGTATACCTCGGAAGCTGGTACCGTTTTGGCGATGCGGTAATTCCTTACATGGGTCTTGAATTCGGCGAATGGCATTTCGGTGCCTCCTATGATGTGAATACCTCACAACTGAAAACGGCCTCCAATGCACGCGGTGGTATCGAGATTTCACTCATCTACATCAAAAAATATGTAGACCCGAACATGAGAAAGCTGAACTGTCCTAAATTCTGACGCAACCAATTCGCTATATATCCAAACCCCGGTTCATCCGGGGTTTGATTTTTAAGTAACCGAAGCGCTGTATGAAAAAAGTATTGACCAATCTCACCTTCTGGGTATTGGTGGCCATTACGGCCGGCATCCTCGTGGGCCACTATGCCCCGGGATGGGCGCTTCAGAAAGTGATGGACAAGCCCTTCAAGGGCTCCGCAATGGGCCAGCACATCGAGATCGGCGCCACACTCAGCGAATTTCTCGGCGGAGCGTTCATCAGCCTGGTGAAACTTTTCATCAATCCCATCATTTTCCTGACCATCACCTTAGGTATTGTAAGCATGAGCAACCTGAAAAAGGTGGGTCGTGTAGGTGCAAAGGCCTTGCTGTATTTTGAAATCGTGACCACTTTTGCCCTCCTCATCGGTGCAGGCGTGGCCTTACTGGTGAAGCCAGGCAAGGGCGTGGACACACATGCGGTAAAAGGCGGAGACATCTCCCGCTATACCAAAGCCGGTGACGACTTCAGTTGGTGGAAATTTTTCCAGGACAACATTACGCTGCAGGTCTTGCTGCTTGCCCTTTTAACGGGTATACTGCTCAGTTTTTATGAAAAAAGGGATCGCGTCATCAGGCCACTTCAGCGTGTATCAAAATATATTTTCAAAGGATTGCACCTCGTGATGATCCTTGCTCCCATCGGCGCTTTCGGTGGGATGGCTTACACTATCGGACGGTATGGCATCAGCGCATTACTGCCACTGGCCAAGCTGATGGGCACGGTATACATGACCATGGCCGTCTTTATTTTTGTTATACTATGGCTGATCCTGCGTTACTGCCGCGTATCGATCGGGCGGTACTTAAAATACATCCGTGAAGAATTACTGGTGGTATTAGGCACTTCCTCTTCTGAAGCAGCATTGCCTTCGCTGATGGAAAAACTGGAACGCATGGGTTGCTCCAAATCCGTGGTGGGGCTGGTAGTGCCAACAGGCTATTCCTTCAACCTCGATGGCACTACGATCTATCTCTCGATGTGCATGATCTTTTTGGCGCAGGTATACAATGTGGATCTGAGTTGGGCACAGATTGCGAGTATAGTGGGCATCCTGATGTTAACGTCCAAAGGTGCGGCGGGTGTAACGGGCAGCGGATTTGCCGTACTGGCCTCTACGCTGACGGCGATTAAGGTGATTCCCATGGAAGGCCTCGCGTTGCTGCTGGGTGTGGATCGTTTTATGTCGGAGGCAAGAGCTATTACCAACTTCATAGGCAATGGCGTGGCCACGATCTGGATAGCCCACAATGAAAAAGAATTTGATCCGGTGAAGATGGAGAGGGCTTTTGCTAATACAGATAAATCCGAAGATATTTTGCATGATAACCTGGGGAGTAATGTGTAAATGTGTCACGAGGCTAAAGCCTCGCGAATGTGTAAATGTGGGGTGAGCCTGCTGTAATAAGCAATGGCTGTTTCATTTCCATATTCATGATATACTGGCGTGGGATGTGTAAATGTGAAGTGAGCCTGCTGTGCTAAGCAATGGCTGTTTCATTCCCGAGCCTTCGGGACACATTTACACATTTTCATATTTACACATTGGCTGTTTTCTTCCCACTCACATAAGGATTGCCTTTCACAATGTACCTGTATGGCAGCAACGCGTCTTCCGCCGCATAATCAACGCCGATGCGGGGCGTTTTTGCTATTTCATCTGATGAATAGCGCGTGCCGTCGTCTTCGAGCCATATAGTTTTTCCCAATAGGTTTTGTGCGTTGTGGCTGGTATCGATGCCCAGCGCTTTGGTGAGGTTGCCGGGGCCGCGGGTAAGGGAGTGATCGGGTTTTGGTTTGCCGGTACGACGCAGCATCGCCGGTATGCCGCGCACGGGTTCGAGACCACGCAGCAGAATAGCATGCGGCACATCCTGTTTGCCCGTAACCACGTTCACCAGGTAATGAATGCCATAACAGAGATATACATACGTAATGCCACCGGCGGCGTACATTGCCTCGTTGCGGGCGGTGCGTCGTCCGCCATATGCATGTGAAGCTTTATCCCCCACGCCGGCATATACTTCGCATTCCACAATGCGTCCTGCTGTTTCCACTCCACGAAAACGGGTGACAAACAGTTTGCCCAGCAGCTCTTCCGCTACCTGCCATACATCTTCACGTTGATAAAAATCGATAGTTAGTTTGTTCATGATTATTGCGAATAAAACAGCCGTTATAAGTTTTAGGTAATAAGTTATAAGTAAAACAGCCATATTCACTGACTGACTTATTATCTAAACCTATTATCTACAAACTCCGGTCCGATAATCAGGGCTAAAGCCTTCCACCATACTTACAACTTATTACCTAAGCCCAGTGACGACTGTTTAACCCTACGCCTTACACCTTTTACCTAAAACCTACAACTTATTACCTAAAACTTATCACCAATTCCTATATTTACCCACCTGAAAAAATTTGCTCAAAGAAATAGTCATAGCGTTTCAGTCGTACCGCGAAGCTCACTACTTTCTGCGGAAACACCGGCTCTGGGTCTGGATCCTTTTGCCCGGCATTTTCTACACGTTGTTGTTCTTCACCGGTATGTACTTCTTCTGGAGCAGCACAGATGATGCCATCTCCTGGATCAATTCCGAACTCGGCATCGAAAATTTTCTGCAAAAGGAACGAAGCCCCCTGCTCAGTTTTGTATTTGTGATGACGGGCATGATGTTCCGGCTGATACTGGTCCTCTTTTACTTTTCTTTTTTTAAATACCTCATTCTGCTCATCGGCTCGCCGGTGCTCGCCTTGTTGAGCGAAAAGACCGAATCCATTCTCGCGCAGCAACCACATGTGTGGCAATGGCGTGCACTCCGCAAAGAATGTGGCCGCAGCATGCGGCTGATCCTCCGCAATGCAGGGCTGCAATCCTTTTACCTGCTGGGCATCGTCATTCTTTCGCTGGTGCCGGTGGTGGGATGGATAACGCCGGTGCTCGCGCTGCTGATCGAATGTTATTACTTCGGTTGTTCCATGCTTGACTACAGCCTGGCGCGCAGCGGCTTCTCGCTCACCGAAAGTGCCCGCTTTACCGGCCGCCACAAGGGACTGGCAATCGGCAACGGCATTCTTTTTTACCTGATGCACCTCGTGGTGATCTTTGCTCCGGCCTACGCCGTAATTGCCGCCACCCTCACCGTGCACAAAGTCAAAAACCAGTAACATGGCGGCTACTATTTATCTGATACCTTCCCAACTCGACGATCAGGGATTTCATGTGCTCCCCGCTTACCTGCTCGACGCCATAAAAGATTGCGAAGTTTTTTTCGTGGAAAATGAACGCACGGCACGCCGTTATCTCAAACAACTGTGGCGCGAAATGGTGATCGACGATTACGAATGGCATGGCATTCACAAAGCCGAAGAAGCCGTGGTGAACGGGTTCCGCCAGAAAGTAAAAGAAGGAAAACGCATCGGCATCATCAGCGAAGCGGGTTGTCCCGGCGTGGCTGATCCCGGCCAACGGCTGGTACAAGCCGCACAGGAATTGCAGGCAACGGTACGTCCGCTGGTAGGTCCGAGTTCGATCTTGCTTGCGCTGATGGCCAGTGGCATGAACGGCCAGGAATTTCATTTTCATGGTTACCTGCCTATCGACAATGGCCAGCGCATCAAGGCTGTTCGCGAGCTCGAATCGAATTCGGCGCGCCGGCAGTGTACACAATTGTTTATTGAAACGCCCTACCGCAACAATGCCATGCTCGATACATTGCTCAAACAATGCAAACCCGATACCCGGATCTGTGTGGCCGTCGACCTTACCGGTCCCAACGAATGGGTGCGTACCCGCACGGTGAAGCAATGGCAAAATGATGTGCCCGACCTGCATAAACGTCCCGCGATATTTCTGCTGCAGGCCTGAGGGAGGCAGAAGGCGTAAGGCGTAAGGCCCGACACTTCGGGCCGACACTTCGGGCCGACACTTCGGGCCGACACTTCGGGCCGAAACTTCGGGCTTAGGTTGTAGCAAAAAACCGCCGCTCACTCACAATTGCCAATTCACAATATCATTCACGATTGACGTTTGACGATTCACGACTGCCCGATGGAACCTGCCTCAACGCTCCGGCTCTCTCATGGCAATGATACTGTCTACGATATAACGCGTATTGCCACGCCAGGGCAGCACGCCGTTATATTCCTTGTAATGCAGGTCGAAAATTTTTCCGCTGTTCAATTTCAATACTTCGAATACTTCCTTGTCGCGGATGGAAAACTCAAATTCATTGGACTGAATGGCGCCGGCCGTTTTGCTACGGATACCCTCCTGGATCAGCTTGCCTTCATACGTTTTAAACAGCTGTCCTTTCTTCACCGCATAGTTGAGATAACCAGACTTCACACCATCACTTGTGTAAGGATAATAGAACTTCCAGTAGATGTAACCGGCGAGCGCAAGAACCAGTAAAATAACGAACGTTAGAAAGAATTTCCGGAGGCCTGAAAAACGCCGGGGAGACCCGGCAACAGTGGTGTTCATGGTTATTTTTTTATAACAAAAAATTTGTTCAGTGAACGCAATTATTATTATACATTTGTATCCCAATTTACAATTTGCTTTGTAAACATGAGCAACATTCTGACACATACCAAGCAATTCGCGTTTCACGCTCCAATTACGAGCGGCGTGTATGCCGTTGGTTATGATGTGTTTACTTTCTGCCGCCCGCGACGCCGCCCTGAGTGCTGACAGGACGAACCCCTTACCACGGTCCCTGTCAGTGAACCCTCTCCGGACATTTACTTTGGGACTGGTCATCCGACACTATCAACTCTTTACAAGTGGACAATCAACAGATCATCATTAGGGTCGCTACCCGGGATGATAAATCATATGCAGACCTCATCACTGAGGAAATGGAAGCGTCAGCTAAAGCCCGTGGTACCGGTATAGCCAAACGCAGCCCCGATTACGTTGCGCAGAAAATGGAAGAAGGCAAAGCCGTTATCGCACTCACCAAAGAAGGCGACTGGGTTGGCTTTTGTTACATCGAAACCTGGAGCCACGGCGAGTATGTTGCCAACTCCGGCCTCATCGTTTCTCCCAATTATCGTAAGACAGGTGTTGCCAAAGGCATCAAACAAAAAATATTCAACCTTTCGCGTCAGCTTTATCCTGATGCAAAAGTATTCGGCCTCACTACCGGCCTGGCCGTGATGAAGATCAACAGCGAACTCGGCTACGAACCCGTAACCTACTCCGAGCTTACGCAGGATGAAGCGTTCTGGGCAGGCTGCCGGAGCTGTGTGAACTTCGACATCCTCATGAGCAAAGACCGCAAAAACTGCATGTGTACAGCCATGCTCTACGATCCCAAGGATCATTATGAGCCTGCGGAAACAAAAGCCTATTTCGAAGAAAATAAAAAAGGACTGGAACGCCTGCAGCGTTTCAAACAATGGAAACTGCTCAAGCCATTTCTCAAAAAAGAACAAAAAGATAAAGACAAAAAGAACGATCGTAACAGATTAAAATCATTTATTCACTTTTTATTTAATTTCTGATTACTACCATGGGCAAAAAAGTCGTTTTAGGCTTCAGCGGCGGACTCGATACCTCTTTCTGTGTAAAATACCTCACAGAAGACCAGGGCTATGAGGTTCACAGCATCATCGTGAACACCGGCGGTTTTTCCGAAGAAGAACTGAAGAATATCGAAGAGCATGCTTACCGGCTGGGCGTGAAATCGCACAAAACCGTTAACGCCGTCAAGAGCTATTACGACAGCATCATCCGTTTTCTGATCTACGGAAATGTGCTCAAGAATAATACATACCCACTGAGCGTATCGGCCGAACGCCTGAGCCAGGCTTTGCACATCGCCTCCTATGCCGAAGAACTCTGTGCAGATGCCGTGGCACATGGCAGCACCGGCGCCGGCAACGACCAGGTACGCTTCGATATGATCTTCCACATCATGATCCCCGGCATCGAGATCATCACACCCATCCGCGATCTGCAACTCAGCCGCGAAGCCGAGATCAGCTACCTGAAAGAAAAGGGCGTGGAAATGAATTTTGAAAAAGCCGCCTACTCCATCAACAAAGGCCTCTGGGGTACCAGCGTAGGCGGACGCGAAACACTTTCTTCACGCGGCATGCTTCCCGAAGAAGCATGGCCCACACAGGTTACCCAAACCGGCAGCCAGGAAGTAAAACTTTCGTTTGAGAAAGGCGAACTCAAAGCCGTCAACGACGAGACATTCAAACATCCCTCCGAAGCCATTCAATACCTGCAAAGCATTGCCGGTCCTTATGGCATCGGTCGCGATATACACGTAGGCGATACCATCATCGGTATCAAAGGCCGCGTAGGATTTGAAGCTGCCGCACCAATGGTGATCCTGAAAGCGCATCACGCATTGGAAAAACATGTGTTGACCAAATGGCAGCTCAACTGGAAAGATCAACTGGCACAGTTCTACGGCAACTGGCTGCATGAAGGCCAGATCCTCGATCCGGTGATGAGAGATATCGAAGGTTATCTCGAAACAAGCCAGCGCAATGTAACCGGTGATGTGTATGTACAGTTACAACCCTACCGTTTCCAGGTAACAGGCATCGAAAGCCGCTTCGATCTGATGAACAGCAAATTCGGCAAGTACGGTGAAATGAACACCGGCTTCACCGGCGACGATGTAAAAGGATTCACACGCATCTTCGGCAACCAGACGCTGATCTATCACCTGGTGAAAACCGACAACGACAAGTAAATTTTCTGATCACTGAATAACTGAAACGACATGGCAATTACAGCAGGCATTATCGGAGGAGCAGGATACACGGGAGGAGAACTGATCCGTTTACTCATCCATCATCCCGAAGTGCATGTTGCATTTGTTCACAGCCGCAGCAATGCCGGCAAACCCGTCAGCAGCGTACACCAGGATCTGATCGGCGATACCGATCTTACCTTTTCGGGTGAAATGCAGGACACGGATGTATTGTTTCTTTGCTTAGGACATGGTGAGTCGAAAAAATTTTTGGCAGAAAATACAATAGCTTCTGCTACACGCATCATCGATCTGGCGAATGATTTCCGTCTTGCGGCAACTTCGTCTATCGGCAGCAGGCAGTTTGTATACGGATTGCCCGAACTCAATCGCGAAGCCATCCGCACGGCGCAAAACATTGCCAACCCCGGATGTTTTGCCACCGCTATACAAGTAGGATTATTACCCCTCGCTAAAGCGGGATTGCTGACCGACATCTATACAACCGGCATTACGGGTTCTACAGGTGCCGGCCAATCCTTGTCTGCCACCTCGCATTTCAGTTGGCGCGCCAACAATATACAGGCATACAAAACGCTTAACCATCAGCATCTCGGAGAGATCGGCGAGTCGCTGCTGCAACTGCAGCCCGCCAACAATATCGATCTGAGCTTCGTACCCTGGCGCGGTGATTTTACAAGAGGCATTTTTATCAGTTCCACGTTGCATTGCGATCTGAGTATCGAAGAGCTGATCGTGCTCTATAAAGAATTTTACAAAGATCATCCGTTTACGCATGTAAGTACCGATCCGGTATTTCTGAAACAGGTGGTGAATACGAATAAAGCTGTTATTGGCCTGGAAAAAGCCGGCAGCAAATTGGTGGTGCATTCCGCTATTGATAATTTATTGAAAGGAGCCAGTGGACAGGCCGTGCAGAATATGAATTTGTTGTTTGGTTTTTCAGAGCAGTTGGGCCTGGGGTTGAAGGCGGTGGCGTTTTGAGGGAAGGTATTAAGTAATAAGTATTAAGTTTTAAGTAATACTTAAGGAGTAGATTGTGACGCGAATGAATTGAAACCGTGTTAAAACTAATACGGTATGCAAAATTACAAAGACCTGAAAGTATGGAACAGCGCGCATAGGTTTGTGTTGGACTTATATAAAGCCTGCCAGACATTTCCCAGAGAGGAAGTTTATGGTCTTACATCACAATTGAAAAGAGCGGCGATATCCATACCCGCCAATATTGCGGAGGGCTGCGGTAAGAAATCAAACGCCGAGCTGGCGCATTTTTTAAATATTGCGTTGGGATCAGCCAACGAAGCTGAATATTTCATATTGCTTGCCTGCGATTTATCTTTCATTGAGAAGTTTCAATATGAAAGACTTATTGCACAAATAAATGAAGTAAAAGCTATGCTTATCGGACTTATTACCAAGGTTCGGAATCAAAAAACTTAAAACTTATTACTTAATACTTACTACTACTTACCATGAATCTCTTCGACGTTTACCCCATCAACGACATCAACATCGTGAAAGCTCAGGGCTCACATGTGTGGGACGAAAATGGTCAGCAATACCTCGACCTCTACGGCGGTCATGCCGTGATCAGCATCGGCCATACGCATCCACATTGGGTAAAACGCATTGAAGAACAACTGGAGAAGATTGCTTTCTATTCCAACTCCATCCGCATTCCCCAGCAACAGGAACTCGCCACCAGGCTAGGACAAGTAGCCAACAAAGAAGATTATCAACTCTTCCTGTGCAACAGCGGCGCCGAAGCCAACGAGAATGCACTCAAACTCGCTTCTTTCTACAACGGACGCCGCAAAGTGATCGCTTTCAACAAAGCTTTTCACGGACGCACTTCCCTGGCCGTTGCCGTTACCGATAATAAAAACTACGTTGCGCCCGTCAACGAAACAGACAACGTAATCTTCCTGCCTTTTAACGACGAACAGGCTTTGGCTGATTGCTTCGAACGCCAGGGCAACGAGATCTCTTCCGTGATCATCGAAGGTATACAGGGAGTTGGCGGCATCAGGGAAGCCTCAGTTGCTTTCCTCCGCCTCATCCGCGAATTGTGCGATAAATACAACGCCGTTTATATCGCCGACAGCGTACAATGCGGTTACGGCCGTACGGGTCAGTTCTTTAGCCACGACTGGGCCGGCGTTGACGCCGACATCTATTCCATGGCAAAAGGCATGGGCAACGGCTTCCCCGTGGCAGGCATCATCGTTTCTCCCAAATTCACCGCAAAACATTTCCAGTTGGGAACTACTTTCGGTGGCAACCACCTCGCCTGCGCCGCAGCATTGGCGGTATTGGAAATAATCGAAGAAGAAAAATTATTGCAGCAGGCCAAATCCACCGGTGATTACCTGATCAATGAACTGAAAGCCATCGCCGGTTTAAAAAATGTCCGCGGACGCGGACTCATGATCGGCTTCGACGTACCCGCCGAATTGGGTGAGCTGCGTAAGAATCTGCTGTGGAAACAAAAAATATTCACCGGTGAAGCCAAACCGAATGTGATCAGACTGCTGCCTTCACTGGCACTCGGCCTGGAAAACGCCGGCAGCTTCATCAAAGCCGTTAAAGAAGAAATTGCTTCATATCAACCAGCCGTTCATTCATCACAACAATAAAACACCCAACCGTAAATTGAAACAATTCATTTCCGTTGATGACGTTCCTGATATTGACCACCTGATCAATACAGGCCTGCAATACAAAGCAGATCCTTTCCGCGACCAGACGCTCGGCGCCCGTAAACGTATCGGATGTCTTTTCCTCAATCCCAGCATGCGCACACGTCTCAGCACACAGATAGCCGCGCAGAACCTGGGCATGGAAGCCGTTGTATTCAACGTAGGTAATGAAGGTTGGGCACTCGAGTTTGAAGAAGAAGCCATCATGAGCGGCAACACCGTCGAACATGTAAAAGATGCCGCACCCATCTTCGGAAAATATTTTGACATACTCGCCATCCGCACGTTCCCCTCTCTGAAGAACCGCGACGATGATTACAGCGAACTTTATATCAAACAATTCATCAAGTACGCCGGTATTCCGGTGGTGAGTCTTGAAAGCGCCACCTTACATCCTTTGCAGTCGCTCACCGATCTGATTACGATCAACGAAACCTTCAAGCCTGCAACGCCGGGCAGGAAGCCAAAGATCGTTCTCAGTTGGGCGCCACACGTAAAACCGCTGCCGCAATGCGTGGCCAACAGCTTTGCACAATGGATCAACCGCTGGGGACAGGCCGATTTTGTGATTACTCATCCGGAAGATTATGAACTGAATGAAGACTTCACTCGCGGTGCACATATCACCCACAACCAGGACGAAGCGCTCAAAGATGCCGACTATGTGTATGTAAAAAACTGGAGTACATACAATGACTACGGCAAGATTTATGAAAGCGATCCGCAATGGATGCTGACCAATAAAAAACTGGAACAGACCAACAATGCGCGCGTGATGCATTGCCTGCCCGTACGCCGCAACGTGGAACTGAGCGACGAAATACTCGACGGACCCAACAGCCTCGTAACACAGGAAGCCGGCAACCGCGTATGGGCTGCACAAGCCGTACTCTCTGAGATTCTAAGAAACAATGGATAAGCTTTATATCATAAAGATCGGCGGCAACATCATCGATGATGAACAAAAACTGGCCGCATTCCTCGAAGATTTTTCCAATATCGACGGACGTAAAATTCTCGTGCACGGCGGCGGCAAACTCGCCACACGCATGGCGGATACACTCGGCATCCAGCAACAGATGATCGATGGCCGGCGGATCACCGACGCAGAAACGCTCCGCATCGTGACGATGGTTTACGCGGGTTATATCAATAAAAATATTGTAGCCAAACTGCAGTCTTTCAATTGCAATGCCATGGGACTTTGCGGCGCCGATGGTGATGCCATCCTCGCACACAAACGCAAACATCCCGTAGTGGATTACGGCTTTGTAGGCGATGTAGATGCCATCAATACCGATCTGGCCGACATGTTGCTCAGCCGCAATATCGCACTCGTATTTGCGCCCATTACACACGACCAGCAGGGACAACTCCTCAATACGAATGCGGACACCATTGCACAGGAACTTGCCAAAGGCCTGAGCGCATTATATGAAGTGAACCTTATTTATTCCTTTGAAAAAAGTGGCGTGCTGCTGGATGCCGATGATGACAGCACCGTTATTCCATCCATCAACCCGGACTACTACCAGCAACTCAAAGCACAGAAGAAAATATTTGCAGGCATGCTCCCCAAACTGGACAATGCCTTTACAGCACTCAACAGCGGTGTAAGCCGTGTGATCATTGGCAAGGCAGAACAACTGCATCAACTGATCCGGGGAAGTGCGGGTACAACAATCGTGAATGAATGATCAACTAACCATACTGCAGACAGCGGCAGTGGCTTTACTCAAACAACTGATCGCTACTCCCTCTTTCAGCAAGGAAGAAGACAAAACCGCTCTCCTGCTGGAAACATTTTTTACCGGACGGCAGATTCCCGTGCAACGCATTGGCAACAACGTTATTGTACGGAACAAACACTATGACCCGGGCAAGCCAACGCTGCTGCTTAATTCCCATCACGATACCGTCAAGCCCAATCCGCAATACACGAGAGATCCGTTTGCTCCCGATGTGGAAGAAGGAAAACTGTTTGGCCTCGGCAGCAACGACGCGGGCGGTTGCCTGGTATCGCTGGCGGCAAGCTTTCTTTATTTCTATGAACACAAAGGACCGTATAACGTGATCTTTGCCGCTACCGCTGAAGAAGAGATTTCCGGAACAGG
This sequence comes from Terrimonas ferruginea DSM 30193, assembly GCF_000425585.1. GTDB lineage: Bacteria > Bacteroidota > Bacteroidia > Chitinophagales > Chitinophagaceae > Terrimonas > Terrimonas ferruginea. The sequence continues at coordinate 3,824 of NZ_AUDS01000022.1, read as the reverse complement.
TGGCATCGAACTCATCATCAACGATCTTCCGCCCATTGCGGCGGCAATCGTAGGCGAACCTACGCAAATGCAGATGGCCGTGGCGGAACGCGGACTGATGGTGATCGATTGCGTCAGTCACGGCAAAGCAGGTCATGCTGCGCGCAACGAAGGAGAGAATGCTTTGTACAAAGCACTCAAAGACATCGAATGGTTCCGCTCCTATCAATTCGATCGCGTGTCCGATCTGCTCGGTCCTTCCCGCATGAACGTAACCGTTATTGAAACGGAGAACAAGGCGCACAACGTTGTGCCTGCCGTCTGTAAGTTTGTAGTGGACACGCGCATTAACGAGTGTTACACTTTCGAAGAAGTACTGGAAATCATCCGCGCACATGTAGACAGCGAAGTGCTGCCACGCAGTACACGCCTGCGCTCCACATCCATCGCGCTGGATCATCCGCTGGTAAAAGCGGGCAGTAAACTCGGGCGTACCTATTACGGTTCACCCACCACATCCGACAAAGCATTGATGCCTTTCCCTTCGTTGAAAATGGGTCCCGGAGATTCGGCACGCAGCCATACGGCGGATGAATACATATATGTAAAAGAAATCGAGGACGGTATAGCGCTCTATATTCAACTCATCAACGAAGTGCAGAACGGATAACATTTCAACCGATACAACATGAAACTCTGGCAAAAAAATACGGCGTCACTGAAAGAAGTAGAAACCTTTACCGTTGGTCATGACCGCGAAATGGATCTTTACCTCGCTGCATTCGACGTGCTGGGATCGCTGGCACATACCCGTATGCTGGAAAGTATCGGCCTGCTGACGGCGGAAGAAACTACCGCACTGCATGTTGAACTGAAAAAAATCTATGCACGCATACAGGAAGGAAAATTTTCCCTGCAGGACAATGTGGAAGATATTCATTCGCAGGTAGAATTGTTACTGACCGAAGCGCTCGGCGACACCGGCAAAAAAATCCACTCTGCGCGCAGCCGCAACGACCAGGTTTTGGTTGATATAAAACTATTCCTGCGGAATGAACTCGAATTGACGGTAAAAGCCATCGAGCCCTTCTTCCAACTGTTGCAACAACAAAGCGAAAAATACAAAGCGCAGTTGCTGCCTGGCTATACGCATCTGCAACTGGCCATGCCGTCTTCTTTTGGTTTGTGGTTTGGCGCTTATGCGGAAAGCCTCGCCGACGACGTGATCACGTTGAAAGCAGCTTATGATGTGGTCAACAAAAATCCGTTGGGATCGGCCGCCGGTTACGGTTCCTCGTTTCCCATCAATCGTACACTTACTACACAATTGCTGGGATTTGCCGATCTCAATTACAACGTTGTATATGCACAGATGGGCCGTGGTAAAGCAGAACGTGTAGTAGCACAATCGCTGGCCAATGTAGCCGACACACTGGCGCGGCTCAGCATGGATGCCTGTCTTTACCTTAACCAGAATTTTTCTTTTATCAGTTTTCCCCCGGAGTTGACAACCGGCAGCAGCATCATGCCGCATAAAAAAAATCCGGATGTATTTGAGCTGATCCGTTCGCATTGCAACCGCATCAAAGCTTTACCGAATGAAATCATGCTGATGACCACCAACCTGCCTTCGGGTTATCACCGCGATCTGCAATTGTTGAAAGAACATCTGTTTCCCGCGTTCCGCAACCTGCGTGATTGCCTGGAAATGGCGGGATTGATGTTGTCGAACATCGAAGTAAAAGACAATATTCTGACGGATGAAAAATACAAGTACCTCTTTAGTGTGGAAGAAGTGAACAAGCGCGTACTTGCGGGTATGCCTTTCCGCGATGCTTACAAAGAAGTGGGACTTGATATAGAAGCCGGTAAGTTTACTTATGACCTGCAATTAAATCACACACACGAAGGAAGTATCGGTCAGCTTTGTACGGCCGAGATACGTAAACAAATGGATAGCGCTGTAGCGGCATTTCCTTTTGCCCACGTTCAGGCTGCTATCGATAAACTACTTTCCTGATCAAAGCCCATAGCGATCTACCAGGTAGATCAGCGCCGCCATATTAACGGCACCGAGCTCCAGTTCACGTTTATTTACGGCTTCGAATACATCATTGCGTGCGTGGTGAAAATCGAAGTAGCGTTGGCTGTCTGGATTCAGGCTGGCCATTGGTGTACCCAACGAACGGTTGAGCGGACCGATGTCTGCGCCGCCACCACCTCTCACCCATTCAGAACAACCATAAGGCGCCACGAGTGGTAACCATTGCATTATTTTTTTATACTGTTCATCACTGGCCGTAAATCCAAAACCGCGTGGTGTAAAGCCACCGGCATCCGATTCGAGCGCAAAAATGTGTTTCTCTTTTTTGGCCACCGCTTCTTCAGCATACTTCGACCCGCCGCGCAAACCATTTTCTTCATTGGCAAAAAGTACAAACCGGATCGTGCGTTGCGGACGATAGTTGAGCGCTTTGAATGCCCGCAGTACTTCCAATGTCTGCACGCAGCCTGCACCATCGTCATGTGCGCCTTCACAATTGTCCCAGCTATCCAGGTGGCCGCCGACGGTAATGATCTCGTCGGGATATAAAGAACCTTTCAACTCACCGATCACGTTGTGTCCGGTTGTGTCGGGCAAAAAATAACCGTGTGTAGTGATGCGCATATTCAGGGTCTTTCCCGATTGCAGGGTCTGGCTCAGCCAGTCGGCATCCCGCAGGCCAACAGCAATTGCGGGAATTTTGGCATAGGCACTGTCGTAACGGGTAGAACCTGTATGCGGAATATTATCGGTGCTGTGGCTCATGCTGCGGATGATAACGCCGATAGCACCAAGCTTCGCTGCCCTCGAAGGTCCCTGTCCGCGGTAAGCAACAGCATCGCTATAGGCCTGGAATGTGCGGACAAAAGCCGGCTTGAAATGATAATTGTAAAAAACGATTTTGCCTTTGACTTCGGCAGCCCGCTTATCGAGTTCATCAAATGAGCTCACTTCGATCACTTGTGCCTGCACACCTCCTTTAGGCGATCCAATTGAATTGCCCAAAGCGATCACGTCGAGTTTGCGTGCGGGAATACCTTTACCGGTTACCACTGCTTCATCTTTTCCACCACGTACCCAATGCGGGACTTTGCATTCCTGCAAGATGGTCTGGTCGGCGCCGGCGCCTTTCATTTCCGCAGCGCCCCATTGTTCCGCTTTTACCATTCCCGGCGAGCCTGCGAGCCGCGGCCCGATCTTTTTGGTTAAATGACGTAGCTGCTCATAAGCTTTTCCCCGTAATAAAATTTCATCGGCCAGTTGCCGGATAAAAGCCGAGTCGGATTGAGCGAATGTGAGGTTGCAGATCAACAGAGCTGCGAAAGCGAAAAGAAAGCGACGCATGAAGAAGTATTAAGTTGTAAGTATTAGGTTCTAAGTTATAGGTTTTTTGGGAGAAGGTAGAAGGCTTGAGGTATAGGGTATAAGGTAAAACAGCCGTTATAAGTAATAAGTTGTAAGTATTAGGTCATAGGTTTTTGGGGAGAAGGTAGAAGGCTTGAGGTATAGGGTATAAGGTAAAACAGCCGTTATAAGTAATCACTAATGTCCGGTATAATTTAATTGAAGTTCTTTGAAAGTCTTGGTAGTCGTGTGTTTCAAGCATTTTTAGGTCGGTGACGATTTGAAACTACTGATTTTCTAGTTTTATGAAAATCAGAGGCTTATGAATTCTGGACAATATGTCTTTGCGCAGGCAGTGTTGCTTTTACCCAGTCGTGTTTTTGATCGTTGTGTCAAGATGTTTAATGGCAACAAAGGTGTCAGACATTTTACTTGTTGGCATCAGTTCATGTGTATG
>NZ_AUDS01000021.1 GCF_000425585.1 Terrimonas ferruginea DSM 30193 | reverse complement strand
TCGCTGTCCAGGATCTTTTGGTAAAAGCTGTTGAGCTCACGCTGTATGGAACGGGAAAGGCCCTGCACTAACAGAACAATCAAATGAACAAAGGTCAGCTTGCGATCACGGACAAATCCATTCCGGCCGGATTCTGTACGGCAGTCGCTAACAAATTGTTCATTATGTAATTTTTGAGTTAATTCATTGAGATAGGTTACTCTAAAAACAGGTTCGCTATTCAATACCCCCCTGTAATCCTATCCTAAAAATAACAAACTTTTTCTCTACTTAACACCTGTCAAAGAACTTCAGCCTTAAGGAAACGACATTGATTCACCATTCACCATTGACCATTCACTATTGACTTATTCACGCAAATATTACCGCAAAAACACCAGCCCCTGAATGCGCTTTTTTGAATTTTGATTTTTTACTTTTGAATTATCATGAAACAAAAACTCGTCGTGCTCTCCGGGGCAGGTATTAGTGCTGAAAGCGGATTAAAAACTTTTCGCGATACGGATGGTCTGTGGGAGGGCTACAATGTTTACGATGTGGCAACGCCCGGTGCGTGGCGCCGAAATCCACAAATGGTGCTCGACTTTTACAATGAAAGAAGACGCAACGTGGCCGATGCACAACCCAATGCCGCGCACCGCGGACTGGCCCAACTGGAAAAAAACTTTGACGTTAAGATCATAACCCAAAACATCGACGATCTGCACGAACGGGGCGGCAGTACCGATATCCTCCACCTGCATGGTGAAATTTTTAAAATGCGCAGCGAAGAAGATGAAACCCTGGTGTATCCGATTCACGGCGATATAAATCCGGGGGACAAAGCAGACGACGGCGCACAACTCCGGCCGCATATCGTGTGGTTCGAAGAACCCGTGCCGCTTATCGCAGAAGCGGCGAACTTAGTCCGGCAAGCCGATATTTTCGTAGTAATCGGCACTTCCCTGGCCGTTTATCCGGCTGCCGGCCTGCTGGATTTTGTCCCGGACGAGGTTCCGAAATATATTATAGATAAAACGATACCGTCAGTAACCCGCAAGCCCAATCTCCACGTGATTGAGAAAAAAGCAACCGAGGGCGTTGCCGAACTCCTTGAACGCCTCGGTATTAACAGTCTGTGAAAAGATAACAACCCATCTGGCACTGTTTTTTCTGACATTCGGTGTTAATCCTCCGGTATGGACAGAAAATCATTTTTCAGCACTTTGCGCCGCCGCGAAACGCCGGCTGCGGGTGATTGGGATTTTAATGCAGTTAAAGAGGCTGTTGAAGCAGGTATCGCACCCGTTAAAGGCAAACTCAACGATACACAGCTCCGTCACCTGCTGCGGCGCGCCATGTTTGGCGCATCCGAAAACGACCTGCACCATTTCTCCGGCAAAAAAATTAAAAAGATCATGCAGGAGCTGCTGGCGGATACAGACATGCCCGCACCTCCTGTCAATAACTACAATGATCCTCCCGAGAAGAAAGATGATGTTAATTATTATGTAGACGAGGAAATACCGGAAGGACAAACCTGGATAACCGCCACCATTACCAATGGCAAGAATAATGGACGACGGAAAAATTCTTTTAAAGCCTGGTGGGTTAGCCAGATGCTTAATCAATCGCCAAACATCCGCGAAAAAATGGTGCTGTTCTGGCACAACCATTTTGCCACCGAAACGGCCGTGATCGATAATGCCATTTATATTTACCGGCACAACGAGTTGTTGCGTAAACATGCACTGGGCAATTTCAAGGACATGGTGAAAGCCATCACACTCGATCCGGCCATGCTCAAATACCTCAACGGCAATGCCAATACCAAAAAAGCACCCGACGAGAATTACGGTCGTGAGTTGCAGGAATTATTTACGGTCGGCAAAGGCCCCGATTCCCGTTACACGGAAAACGATGTAAAGGCAGCAGCACGCGTATTGACAGGTTACCGCATCGACAATAAAACTTTTACCTCCGTATTTGAACCGGGCCGCCACGACGACACGGATAAACAATTCTCGGAATTTTACCATAACACTGTAATCAAAGGCCGCAAGAAGGAAGAAGGGAAAGAAGAACTTGACGAACTGATCGATATGATCTTTGCGCAACCGGAAGTAGCAAAATTCATTTGCCGCAAACTCTATCGCTTTTTTGTTTATCACCAGATAGATGATAAGGCGGAGGCCAATGTGATTACGCCGCTGGCCGACGTTTTCCGGAAAAATAAATACGAGATCAAACCTGTGCTTGAAGCCTTGTTCAGCAGTGATCATTTTTTTGAAGCTGCCAATTATGGTGGGATGATCAAGAGTCCGGTTGACCTGGTCGTTGGTTTTTGCCGCGAGTTTGAAGTGAAGTTCGATAATGCCAACGCCGTACCCGATCAATATGGTTTATGGTTGCAATTGCAGCAACAGGCATCCTCCATGCAGCAGAATATCGGCGACCCGCCGAATGTTGCCGGCTGGCAGGCTTATTACCAGGAGCCGCAATACGACAAATTGTGGATCAGTTCAGATACATTACCCAAGCGTAACCAGTTTACCGACCGCATGATCAACAATGGGCTCACGCGTAGCAAAGCGAAACTGGTGGTGGATGTGCTGCAATTCACGAAAGACATTCCAAGAGCCGAAGATCCAAATGCGTTAATCGCTGAATTGAGTAAATTGTTTTACTCCGTCAGTCTTTCACCCGAAGAGCAGCAGTTCATTAAAGTGAATACGTTGTTGTCGGGCCTCACCAATATGCAATCGGATCATTACTGGACGGATGCATGGAAAGCCTTTCTGCAAAATCCGGACGATAAGAAGAACAAAGATGTGGTGGTAAAGAAATTGAAAGCGCTCTATCGCTATATGATGAACAGGCCGGAATATCAATTATGCTGATGTAAAAAGGTTGTTATGAAAAGAAGAGACTTTTTCCGCATTACGTTGCCATCGGTCACTTTGCCGATGCTGGTGAATGGATTTTCCATGCAGGCGTTTGCCGAATCACCACTGGCCGGCCTGATTGAAGCAGGAGAGGAGAACGACCGTGTGCTTGTGTTGGTACAATTGAATGGTGGTAATGACGGCCTCAATACAATTATCCCAATCGATGTATATGACCGCTATTATGCGGCGAGAACCAATATCGCTATTCCCAAAGAAAAAATATTGACGTTGCAGGGCGTGGATCATACCGGTTTGAATCCCGCGATGACGCATATGCAGCAATTATATAGTGAAGGAAAAATTTCTATCGTGCAGGCGGTGAGTTATCCCAAACCCAATTTCTCACATTTCCGCGCCACCGATATCTGGCTCACCGGCGCCGACAGCGACCAGGTACTGGAAAGTGGATGGGCCGGCCGCTATCTCGACGAGTCTTATCCGGGATTTCCGGCCGATTATCCCAGCAGCAAAATGACCGACCCGCTCGCGATTCAGATCGGCGGCATTGTATCGCCCGCATTGCAGGGGCCGCTTACTACCATGGGCATGGCCATCAGTAATCCTACCAGTTTTTATGCGTTGCTAAAAAGTGAGCCCTTTGCCCAGTCACCATCCCGTGCAGGCGATCAGCTCGCTTATATCCGGCAGATGTCTATGAAAACGGATCAGTATGCAGGCGTGATCAAACAGGCTGCATTGAAAGTGAAACAACAATCCGATAAATATCCTGCCGCCGGTAAAAACCCATTGGCCGATCAGTTGAAGATCGTTGCACGATTGATCGCAGGCGGATTGAAAACAAAAGTGTACATGGTGAGCATGGGCGGTTTCGATACGCATTCAAGACAAACCGAACAGGGTGATACCACCAGCGGTAATCATGCCCGTTTGCTGGGCCGCCTGTCCGAAGCAATCGGCGCTTTCATGGAAGACATCAACGGACTCGGCGTGGGCGATCGCGTACTGGGCATGACCTTTTCTGAGTTCGGAAGAAGGATTAAATCCAACGCCAGCGGCGGTACCGACCATGGCGCCGGCGCACCCGTGATCCTGTTTGGCAACAAAGTAAAACCGGGCGTGATGGGCACCAGCCCCGATATACCGGAGCAGGCCAACGTAAAAGACAATGTGGGCATGCAACATGACTTCCGTGCTTTGTATGCGGGCATTCTGCGAAACTGGTTCCAGAAAGAACCGGCGGAAACCCGGCTGGTATTGTATAAAGACTTCCAGCCGCTGAACATTGTCTGACAGGCAATTTTAGGCTTTTGGTAACACCGGACCCCGTATCATTGCAACCTGATGAAACGAATATTCAGCGTTTTACTGATCGTTACGATCACCTGTCAGCAAGCGGTTGCGCAGGAGCCGGCACGTTTGCAGAACCTGCGGCGTTATGTAAGTACTTATCCACCTGTAGCGGCTGATTCGGCCCGCAGGCATCTCACCCTGGTGCTTGGTTCGGCCAGTCATTACCTGTATCCGCTTTACCAGGCTTTTGCATTCGAACAACGCTGGCGTACACAAATGGGCGACCGCAACTTCGAACAATTCCTTGCCCAGTTTCTTTCCATGGCAGGTGATTACAGCGCTGCACTCAGCTATGGACAAAAATCCTATCGTCCCGTAAGTGAAGCAAAGAAGAGACAGATCGATCGTTACATCGATCAGCTCAAACGGGTGCAATCGATGGAGGCAACGGCCTATGTTACCGGTCGGGCCATGCGGGAGCGCGTGCTGATGATCAACGAAGCATTTGACAAACCGCAACACCGCGCATTCGTTTATTCATTGCTTGATAAATTATATGAGGAAGGCTATCGCTACCTCGCCATGGAAACATTGCGTCATGCGGCGGGTTTCCAACCAACGGAATTGAATGTTTTTACAGGTCACTATACCAACGAACCGATAGGCGGAGAACTCGTGCGTCATGCATTGGAGAAAGGATACACGCTCGTGCCCTATGAGGATACTACTGCTGCCGGTCATACTCCCTCACAAAGAGATTCGGCACAGGCATCGCATTTATACCAGGTCATCAAAAAAGACAGCAGTGCCCGCATGATCGTGCTGGCAGGATATGGTCATATAGCTGAAGATCCAGTGGGTGAAGATTATGTGCCAATGGCTCTGGCTTTTAAAAAACTGAGCAATATCGATCCACTGACCATCGATCAGACGCTCATGACAGAGGGCAGCACATTTGCCGAAGGTGCCTATTTTCATGCGCAATTAACCAAACGATTAGCCATACAGGAGCCGGTGCTGCTGTTGCAGAAACAGCAACCCTTTAAACTGATGGATGAAACCGGCTACGATATACAGGTTGTACATCCGGCAAGTGTTTACGAAGACGGAAGACCAACCTGGCTGAAGATGGGCGATGTTCGCAAAAAAACGCTCATCGCACCGGGCGAACGCTACATGTTTATGGTGCAGGCCTACTATGAAGACGAATATCAACCAGCTATTGTCGATCAGTTGGTGCCCGCGGATCAGACATTTGCAGCAGCCGACAACGGCTATTATGCTTTGTATTTACGTCCGGGTAAATACACAATCGTGTACCGCGATATCGCGTACAAAAAATTAGCGGAGAAAATAATTGAAGTGAAACCTTAAACGTGCTCTTCCGTAAACGCCACACCGAGTGTGGCCAGTTCTTTGAGTACGGGTTCATAAATCTCTTTTATCACCGGAATGTGCAGCCCGCGTACAGTCAGCGTTCCGTTAAGGATCAGTTTGGCGGCGATGCCCAATGGCAGGCCAACGGTTTTGGCCATGGCAGTCCGCAAATGATCTTCACCTTTTACCACGAGGCAACTGCGTACTTCCTTTTTCTCACCCGACAGTTCGTAACCGATTTCGTGCAACATGATGATCATGTCTTTGTCGGCCGGTTGCAGTGCGAGTTTGGTTTCCAGCACTTCCTGCAGCAAATCTGCCGGGCTGTATTGCGGACGGGAAAGCGGCAACGGCGTATCGAAAGCCAAAAAAGCCAATTGCCTTGCCACAACGGACTGCGCGTCCGCTGTCAGTTGTTGATACGTATCTGACAGTCCATGCTCGTTCAGGTGATGCTGAAACAGCTCCTGCAACGAACGGCCATCGGTGGTATAAACGGGTGTTTCGGCTGTGAGGCCCAGCCCGATAATCTGCTCCCAGCCTTCCATGAAATCGGGATGGCGCAAAGTGGTGCGGATAAAAGTGGACGCGTCTTCGAGGCCGTAAAGCGGCGCATAGCTGAGTGAATCGCGGTTGGCGTACCAGCCCCAATTGCCCTGGCCGGCAACGGGCACTTGCCTGCGGTTGGCAAAAAGATCGTGGTAGCCCGTATGCGCTTCCTGGCCGTTTTCGCGGTATACGGCGCCTGCTTTGCCCGCGAGTACGATGTTGCGCGGGTTCCAGCTGATCTTATAATGCCAGGGATTGTCGTCGCTTTCGGGCGCCACCAGGCCGCCGCAATGTGACAGGAACGAATGGATGGTACCTCCCTGGTTGCGGATGTCCGAAATGAGCTGCATGGCGCTCATGTGGTCGATACCGGGGTCCAGTCCCATTTCGCAAAGGAAAATGAGGTCTTTGGCGGCGATGTCCTCTGCGTGCGCCCGGATGCCGGGATCCACATAGGAAGCGGTGAGGAGATGTTTACCCTGCGCAAGGCATTCCGTCGCCACCAGGCTGTGAAGCGCGGCAGGCAACATGGAAATGACGAGCGATGATTTGGCTACATAACCTGCTCTCGCATCCGCGTCGGCTATGTCAAATGACAGCGGTGTACCGTGTGGGGAGTTGCCGATCTTGGAAGCGGCCAGTTCGTAATTGGCGTCAACCACGTACAAATGCCGTTGCTCTTTGGCAGCATTGTTGAGTAAATAATCGATCAGAACGGTTGCGGATTTGCCCGCGCCAAACAACAGTATATTTTTCATCATCAGGTAATTAGACAAAAAGCGATTAATCAGGAATCATCTATTTTTGCAAACTAAATTGTTTTTTATGAAAAAAACCTTATTTGTTGCGTTGATTGTTGCCCTTTCTCAAGCAGCTTCTGCGCAGATCACGGGCGGCCTTAAAGCTGGTTTGAACATTACCAATTTCAGCGGCGGCCGTTTTGATAATCTGGATAAGCAGGCGCTGGTTGGCTTTCATGCCGGCGGTTTTATGAATTTCCGGCTGGGTGCGATTTCTCTGCAACCGGAAGCCCTGGTTTCTACAGCCGGTGCGAAACTCAAAGATGCTGATACCAGCTTCCGCCTTACCTATGTTACGGTACCGGTGATGGTGAAATTCCGTTCACCCGGTGGATTTTATGTAGAAGCAGGCCCGCAGGTGGGCTTCAAAATTTCTGAAGACATCCCTGACCAGACCTTCCGCAGTTTCGCTAAAAATCTTGACCTCTCTGTTGGTGCCGGTCTTGGTTTCCAGTCTGCCGGTGGTTTTGGTATTGGTGCCCGTTATATGGCGGGTCTGTCTAAAGTAGGCGACTTCGACTCCAATGCCGATTTCGATCCCGATTTCAAAAACAGCGTGATCCAGGTAGGCATATTCTTCGCCCTGGGCGGAAAATAACCAACGCCTGAATAACCTTATTAATAAAATCCCCGGCTTTTGCAGCCGGGGATTTTTGTTAGCTGAACTATGTATCAGCGAAAACGGAGATTCAGCGTCACGATGTTTGCATTCATGGCAATATTTTTTGTGTAATGCCCGTAACGAATTTCGGCCATCGACAATTTCTGAATGCCTGCAATGCCTTTAAGCGGCGTCCAGCGGATACCAGCACCCACAAAATGACTTTGAAAGGTTGACAGATCGTAGTTGCTCGTGTAATAGTCATTAGCAGCAGTATGAACGCCGTAGGGAGCGAAATAACGTGTTCCTGTCTGCGAATAGAAGCGATAGAAGGGCGCAACTGATACGAAAGGATTCAGCTTCACCGGTACTTCCAGGTTGGCGGTATGCGAACGCACGCCCCAACTGTCGGCGTAGTAACGATAATAACCACGCAGGATCACCTTGTCGCCCATAAAATAACTGGCTCTTATTCCCACCGGCAATTTAAACCGGGTGTCCGGTAAATACTCCTGGTGTACGGAGGCGTCGTTAAAATATACACGGTAAAAAGGCAGGCTGAGAAAACCGGATTGCTGCACCACATCCGCCATCAATGCCACCTGCAGCCGCTCATTTACGATCTGCGACCAACTGAGCGCAGCGGCCAGTGTACGACGGTTTTGTTTGGGATAACTTTCGTCCTCCCCGCTGTTGCCTCCGGTACGCAATTCTACAGGTTTGATGTCGGATACCTGGTCAAACAATGCCTGCAAGCGTATATTAAATTCACCATTGCGGTCGTGGGTCTTTTTGGAAAAGCTGCCCGAAACGCCCAGGGATTGATAATCGAATTCACTCGAGTAGGAAAGGCCTGCACCGATTCCGTTTCCTTTCCGGTTGTTTTCCATGGTCCAGTTGAGCGAAGGATAAATTCGCGTATCCGAATGCGAGGCGGAGGAATTTGCTTTCAGATCGATGCGGTCCGAAGAGGCGGAGGTATAATGGTCGATGCCAACTTCCGCATCAAATGTATGCTTGCGGAGCTTCTTGTCATAACTGATGAGTTTTATGTCCAGTGTGTTGGCAATGTCGCTGAGTTTTTGTGAGCCGATGCCACCAGTTACGGCCGCATGTTCACCACTCTGGCTATAATAACTGGACACCAGGTTGATCTCGTCTATTTTAAGTTTACGTGATTTGAATCCGGTGCTGTCGCCGGTCGATTGCGCCCGCAGGTTCAGCAGGCTCATCAGGGCTATAGCACTTAAGAAAATACGTTTCATCTAGAGTAGTTTTAAAATGATCGTCTTAATTACAGCCACAGCCTCCGCCGTTCTTACCGCCGTTGGCTCCCGAAGAACCTTCGCGGTACGACTGGAAATTGAGTTCGGTCTTTTCTGCTTTCCGGTTGCCGAGTGACATTTCGGCGTCGTTGAGTTTGTTTTTTTGGTACTCTTTTACGGTTGTACAGGCGGCCAGCGTGAGCAGGAGCGAGCCTGCGACAAACAGGACGTACTTGTTAAGGTGTGTTTTCATGTCAGGTGAATGTTGTTGGATGAATAGAGATGGTTATCGTCGTCGATAAGAATACAAGCTAGTTCGGGCACCTGGTTCACCAATTCGATGGAGGCCCTTACGCCCATGATCGACAAAGGGGTGGCCATTGCGTCGGACAACTCTGCATAAGGGCTGAATACCGTTACGCTCTTGATGCCGGTGACGGGCAGGCCGGTGCGCGGATTGATGGTGTGGGAATATTTCCGGCCATTGATGAGGACGAACTTTTCATAGTTGCCTGATGTGGCCATGGCCATGCCGGAAACTTTCAGGTAGGAAAATGGGGTGGCGGCATGGTCGGGATGGGCGATGCCTACCGTCCAGGACTCTCCGTTTGCCTGCGTGCCCCAGGCAGTGAGGTCGCCGGAGGCATTGACGATGCCGGAAGCAACGCCCTGCGCAATCAATAACTGCCGCGCTTTATCGGCTGCATAGCCTTTCCCAATGCCACCAAATCCTATCCGCATGCCTTTCTCCCGCAGGAATACGGAGCAGGATGCCTCATCGAGTTCAATGTTGCGGTAGTTAATCAGCTTTACCCTGGCCAGGGCTGTTTCCTTATCCGGAAGACTGGTCATGTGCGTGTCGAAATTCCAGAGCCGTTTGTCTACCGACCCGTAACTCAGGTCAAAAGCTCCCTGCGTAAGACCTGAGATCCGTTGCGCGCGACTGATCAGTTCAAACACTTCACGGTCAACTTTAACGGGTGCAACGCCGGCCATCCTGTTGATCGCATTGGTCTGGCTGTCTTCGCGGAACGTGGACAAAAGGCTTTCTATTCTTTGTATTTCCGCAATCGCCGTTGCTATTTGCTGCATGGCATATTCCTTTTCTCCGGACACAACCGTAATCTCAAATTGATTGCCCATCAATCTTGCCGTCTTTTTATATTCGGCGCTTACATGCAGGTCATTTTCCGTAATCATTCCGGATGGTTTGAAGTGTTGTATAAAATGACTCAATGCCTGAATCAGGAAATCCTTCCCAGGAATGGATGAGTTTTCCGCCGGGGCTGATTACCACCGTAAACGGAAATTTTCCTTCAGGATTAAAACGTGCGGCCAGCGAGTCATTGACGGCACGTACAGCATCTGGCACCATATTCTTCTTACGGCGCGGGAAATCGGCATTGTAAAATCCAAAGCTGGTGGTGGCCTGCCTGAACCGGTCCGTATCGAAAATTTCCTTGTGCATACGCATACACGGCAGGCACCAGTCCGATCCGGAGAAACTGATGACTACTGGTTTATTTTCCTTTAAGGCATTATTCATAATGTCGCTGAAAGCGACAGACTGACTCCACGCCGGCAAAGCCCAGAGGAGGCAGGCACAAATGATCGTTCTCATGTTGAGGTATTAAATAAGGGTAATGACCGGTGAATAAAATCACTGATCAGTTATTACTGCCTAAGCAGTCGGAAGTAGCATAGTTCAGGAAAGACGCGGAGGCTGGAAAATATCCCTTATTGTACCTGCGTGAAGATCCGTGTGGCAGGTGGGGGGATTAACTACAATCACCGGTTCCGGTGTGTCGGCAATTCTCGAAGGAAGAAAGGCCGGTGCGGCCGTGGCCATTACAGGTAAATGTCTACTATTCTTAAACGGAAGATGCTGGTGTTTGGAAGAATGCTTGCCATGGTGGGCGTGATTATTCCAGTAATGCATTGCCAGGAAAGAAAAAAAGCCCGTAGCCGGTTCTGTTTTACGGTGTTCTGTAAAATGATGGTAAATGGCCGGAAATTTCAATAGTTGCCCCGCCTCTGTAGAAGCGAGAAGATAAACGGTCAGCAAAAAGGTGGCGGCCAGTGTTTTCATTTGCTGTGGTCAATATAGATCAAAGAATTGAACTGCCCAATGACCTGGCTCTTTTTTGCAAAGCAATAACAATTGAGGGGCCCCGGCGGCAGACTTATTATTTTTTTATAAAGCAAAAGCTCTTTCAGTTAGTAATTGCCGGTTTTCGGTAGACTGATTCCTGTCGTTGATAGATGATGGCGCTGGGTAAGCCCGTATTGCCGCTAAATTTGTTGCGTTTATTTCTTGGCTAAAAATCCGGAACGATATGCGGTATCTTCTTCTACTATTGACTGTCCTCTTTTCCCAATCTCTGCTTGCACAGGCTCCGGGAAGTCTCTTCGATAAAAAATGGCATCGCTCTGGCCGGTCTGAAATGGCTTATTATTATTTGCAGAATGGGGGCAAAATAGAAATCTGCTCTTTCCGCATAGATGTCAGCCAGCATAATAATCAATTGGTGGTGCACACGATGCTTGCTTTTATCGGGACTAATGATAAATGGGTCGATACGTCTATATCAGATTGGAAAACACTGATGCCTATTTATCGTGCATCGCACAATAAAGAACGCGAATATGCATTGCATTATGGAACAGAAGTGAGGGGTTATTACCTCGATAAAAAAACGAGGCAACGTCATCAGGTGACCGAGCCGGTGGTGAATAGTTTTGTCGATAGTTATACCTATCCCTATTTGCTGGGAATGCTGCCGCTGGCGTCAGGTTACAAAACCGATTTTGCTGTATATGACTACAAACATGGCAATAACAACAATGTAAAAAAGGTGAAAGTGGTGGAAGTAAGAAGCAATACTTACGAAAGCCCCGTCACAGGAAGTCACAAAGTATGGCAGGTGAGTGTGCTGGAAGAGGCAACAGGTGATACCTATGACTACTATATCGACAAGGACAACCGCCGTATCTGGAAAATAGATTTGGTCGCCGGCGGAAAACAATTTCAGCTCATCGATAAAGAAACGGACTACAACCCTTTTACAGCCACATTTGACAAGAACGCCACCATGAAGATGATCACGACCGGTAACAGCGTTGTTACCGGCCAGGTATTTGCACGCGATAACCAGGCCCCTATAAAAGGCATAGCCGTATTGAATATAAACAAGCGGCAGTATGCGTCTAAAGGCACTTCAGTTGTGCTGATTCCTTATACTGCTTACTTTAAAGAATGGCTGAAGCTGAACAAGAAATCCAGGAAAACAGGCCGGGCCATTCCCCTGCCCAAAGATGTGGCGGATTGTATGAAAGTGACGGGTGTTTACGATGACGAGGGCCATTTCGAATTTGTGAACCTGCAGCCGGGAGAATACCTGCTTTATACGGAATTTGAATACGTCCATCAGGCCACGCAAACCGAAGTGGTGGGTTATACAGACACTTATATCAACGGCATGTTTCAGGGCACATCGGCGAATACGGTTTCCCATGATATAGCTGTATCTGCCAAAGCCACGGTGCAGGAAGTGGTGACGATTAAAAAGAACGGCGATAAAGCAACGGTGAAGCTGAAGAAGACAAGGTGAGGGTCAATGGTGAATAGGTGAATGGATATGCACTTGCGGCGACCTGCCTCTTACTCAGGCTGTTTTACTTACTACTTAATACTTACTACTTAATACTCAATACTTAATACGGCCATTTTTTCAGGTCTCCTTATCAATCTCGTATAGAAAATTTATCCTCGGCGTTTCTCCGGGAGCGGCCATATTCTGCTCTCCCGTTTTTGTTGCACCCAGGCGGGCAACTGCTATCTGAGAACGGATATTGTTAGCGCCAACGTGCAGGCGGATAGTAGTGATGAATCGGAAAGCGTAGTCAAACATCAATTCCTTGACAGAGCTGTTGATGCCCTTGCCCCAGCATTTGGTAGCGTAAAAAGTATAACCAACGAATATGCTGTCGGTCTCCGGATCGTAATCATAAAAGCGTGTTCCGCCGATCACTTCGTTTGAATCCTTGTCCACTACTTTGAAAGCGCCGTTACTTTCCATGGCGCCGTCGAAAAACACACGGAATACATCTTCCTGCCAGCGGTCATGGTTCGGATGCTGTTCCCATACTTTGGGGTCGGAGGCAACGGCATACAAGGCAGCGAAATCATTTTGCTGTAAAGGAAAGAGCACAAATCGCTGATTTTCTAATATGGGTTGGGTGTCGAAGCGCATGCTGCAAAGTTAGGGGAGGGAATCGTGAATCGTCAATCGTGAATCGTCAATCGTGAATCGTCAATCGTGAATAGGCTTACAGTTATTAACCTTACGCCTTGCATCCTACGCCTTAGGCCGAAGCTTCGGCCCGAAGTTTCGGCCCGAAGTTTCGGGCCTTACACCTTCAACCTTATTCCTTCCACCTTCAACCTTATTCCTTCCACCTTTTAAAAATCACTGTTTCAGGGGGGCGCTATTCGCGCTGTAGCAGGGAAATTTAGGGCATGAAAAAAATATTCCTGTTACTGTTGATCCTGGTATCCATCGCAGGATATGCACAGCGTACTATTCAGAGCCTGCCGGTTGGTAAAACACTTGGTTTTGCGGAGACCGAAGGATTGTACCTCGGATGGAAAGGTGGTTTGTCTGATCCGAATGTTAAGGTCACCGGCAAAACGCTCAACGGCAGGAATTACACCGCACGGCAGATCGATAATTCCCGCAAATTCATTCAGTGGACGCAGGCCAGTTATACACCAAGAGGATGTTTGGGCATTGCTAAGTATTTTCAAAACAGAAATCCTGACCCAAACCGGCATCCCGGTTCCACTACTTTTTATTATGATCAGGCGATTCCACAGTTGTACGGCGCTTTTTCCTATATGTACTGGCCCGTCGTAAAGAAACCCGACAATACATTCGTGGAGAATGCCAATCATGCCGACCGGGAAAACTGGCTTATCTCGGCCAATCAACTGGAATATCTTACCACAGCCATCAACTGCATTTCAACGCCGGATGAAAATTTCTTTATCATGCCGCGGTATATTCCCGGCGAGCTAAGTGCCGAAGAGTATCCGCTTTCGGCAGACAAGTCGTCTTACCTCAATTTTGATAAACATCCCAATCTCCGGCCGTACCTGCATTTTGTGATTCCGCAGGAATTGGACCTGATCGGTGGTAAAGGAACCTATGTGGTCATCATCACCAAAAACAACCAGCCCCTGCCATTTGAAGGTATCAAGTTCAGTGAGTTTTTTGACCGGTTGGAAAAAAATCTTCCATGGCTTTGCAAAACCTACTACGAACACAACGATTATTATAACAACAAGACACCGGCCGGTGCGTTGGAACGGGCACAAAAAAATCTTGCCCTGATACGGCAGCAGTATAAGAACCGCATGAATGAAGATGCTTATGTCAACCCCATGACCGATATCGGATTTTACAGCATTCATGCGGCGGACAAAGGAATCTGGAGTCCGCTGGAGACCAAAAAAGGCTGGTCGAGTTTTCCGGTCCTGCGTGTGAAAAAAAGTGCGATGGAAGCTTGTAAAACAGACAACCCGCAATGGATAGCCATTTACTGGTCATTAAATATGTCCAACAAAGATGCCTATGTACACATGATGGAGAGTATTTTGAACAATTTCAACTTCAAATATGTGCATGATTATTTTTTCGGTAACGAAAAAGTGATCGTTCCTTATAAGCCGCTTCGTTCGCCTATGGCAGCCTCACCGTCAGAAACCCAATCCCTGCCTGCATCCAGACAAAAAGAGGCGGCATTGAAGAATGCCAATGTTTTATTCTTCGACGATTTTTCCACCGCTGCGGTCAATAGTTATTCGCCCGATTGGAACAGTGACGTTTACTTTAGCAGCGGGAGCAAAGCAAAAGTGAAGGAAATCGCGGGAAATGGCAAGTGGCTGGAACTGGCGTCAAACAGTGTATCTCCAAAACTTAAGTCAAGTTTCTTACCCGATAATTTCAGCCTCAGTTTCGAACTGGCGGTGGAGAAGGGGTTTCCCTATTATGCCAAACCGTTATGGATAAAATTGGTCGGAGAAAAAGAAGAGTCATCGATAGCCGTATTGCAACCCGGTTCTAATGGCAACGAAGGGTTTTTCAGTGCGGATTACTGGCTGGGCGAAGGATATAACAGTGGCGCGTGTAACCAGGCAAATAAAATTGATTATCCATATTACAAAATACCGGGTTTTTCAAATGATAAACCGGCGAATAAGGTAAATATTCAAATAGTCAAAAGAGGAGAAAGTCTTCAATTGCTGGCGAATGGAAGCGAAATCTATGAATGCAGGAAAGCTATACCCGGTTCTTATAAAATCAAAGGGATAAAGTTTGAGGGAGGGGAGAATGGCGGAGGGAATAATAATTTCTATTATTTAGGAAATGTTAAGATTGAGAGGTTGTAAGAAGTAGTAGTAAGTAATAAGTAGTAAGTTATAAGTCAGCAATGTGATAAATCATAGCTACTTATCTTCAAGTAAAGTATTGACGATATTCGGTGTAAGCCTAATACCTATAACTTACTACTTAATACTTAAAACTCTTTCGCAAACGTTTGCTTAAAAGAATGCCGCATTCTGCATTGATCATTACACAAAGGCGCTTGATAATTGGCACAGTTTTTTTATGGATAGCGATACCCTCCGTGACCAAAAATGTATCGTTAATCTATTAAAAAAACATTCGTATGAAACGACTTCATTTTTTGGGACTCACTCTCTTTTTTTCAGTTCTCACCAGTGTATCACACGCTCAAATACAAATAGGCTTACACGGTTCCCGCCTCGAGGGAACAGGTAGCTCGCAATGGGGCGGTGGTGGCCATCTTAAGTTTTTGTTGGGAGATAAACTGGCGCTGGGCGTGGGTGCCAGGGTTTATCCAAAGGACATGAAGACTGAGAAATCGACCATTAACGGTACGGACTACCGTGTGTCGAGAGGCAATACGATCGTACCTGTTACGGGATCGGTTGATTATTACTTCGGTGAAACCGCTTTGCGTCCTTATTTAGGAGCGGACGTTGGGGCATATTTTACCCAACACGTTTATTCTGTTGTAGAGGATAACGGCAGTAGTTCCTATCACAACACTTCCAATAAAAAAACATATTTCGGTGCGGCACCGCGGGCCGGATTAAATGTTGAATTGGGCGCGATCGGTTTATTTGGTCAGGCCGGCTATAACATCCTGTTCGGCTCCGGCAACCAGGACGAAATCAGTGTGCCGGGTGTAACAACCGGTATTGATGCCAAACCAACCGACAAGTTCTGGACATTCGATGTCGGTATCTTTCTCAAATTAGGCCGTAATAAATAACCCTGTTTCTGCCTGACCCACTTTTCCTGTCACCTTTTTTTATTCACCTGATATAATAGCATCTATGAACAAAGCACTTATTGCAGCCATCTTTTTATTACTGACTACACAAGTAAACGCGCAGTATACTCCGCGTGAGTCCATGCTCGGTTTGCGCGGCGGCGGATCCTTCGGTATCACGTACAAAAAGTTTTTCGGAAAGAATTTCGCCTTTGAAAGCGTATTGGGAAATGATTTTCTTTCAGAAGAAAAGCCAGGCGTTTTTGTCAATGCGCTGTTTGAAAAACATGCACCCTTGCTGGGCGATAAATTCTCTGCGTTGATCGGTCTTGGACCCGGCTATCATTTTAAACGCAAGAGCCTGGGTGCCTCCGGTGTCATAGGTGTCGACTGGAGAATCCTGAGAGCGCCCATCAATCTGCAGGCGGACTGGATGCCAACTTATTATTTCAGTGGAGAAAAGAATTTTTCTCCACTGAATGGAGCAGTAAGTATCCGTTATATCCTCAACCGGAAAAAAATGAGCGAAAACAATTAATAACCTAAAAACAACCCAAATGGAAAGCTGGAAATTAAAATTAAAAGGAACCTGGAACGAATTAAAAGGCAAGATCAAGCAACAGTATGCTGATCTGACAGATGATGATCTGCTGAACGAAGAAGGCAAAGAAGATGAACTGCTCGGCCGTTTGCAGCAGAAGACTGGTAAGACCAAAGAACAGGTAAAAGAATGGATCGACAAACTTTAATCTCAATTAAACATTTTTTTAAAAGTTAACTTATGAAAAATTTCCTTAAGTATTTCTCTATCGTGGCTGTAGTATTAATGGCCGGTATGGTATTCGTGTCGTGCAGCAAAAATGACGACCCCGCCGACAACGACGTATTTGTTGGTACTTACAACGGCCGTGTGACCTACCAGAATGGATCCGAATCCAAATCCAACGACAATGGCAAGGTGACTGTCGTGAAGGTCGGAAGCGATTATAATTTTGTTTTTTCGGATGGTATACCTGATCTGACAGGCGTACGCTTTAGAAAGGATGGCGACAACACGGTTGTTTCCATTGACGAAGACGTGACCAAAATCATCCGTATCACCGCCAGCAAATTAACCATCGGTTACGCAAAAGATGGAGCTACCTGGACGGCGGATTGCAACAGATAATCTTTCCTTAGTTTTAATAA
Organism: Terrimonas ferruginea DSM 30193; assembly: GCF_000425585.1. GTDB lineage: Bacteria > Bacteroidota > Bacteroidia > Chitinophagales > Chitinophagaceae > Terrimonas > Terrimonas ferruginea. The sequence goes on along the minus strand of NZ_AUDS01000021.1, from coordinate 111,908 downwards.
TGACTGTCCCGGTTCCGGGACAGTTTTTTTATGGATGGTACAGCTGGCTATTGTTCAGTTGACGAAAATATCAGCAAATAAAAAAATCCATGAGCGGTAATGCTATTCAGGCGTATGATACTATTTTTGGGGCATCGGGTATTAAAACATTGTAAATGAATTTTTAACAGCAAATTTTTTTTACAATGAATTTTAAATTATTGTTGCTTACGCTACTGTTTCCCTTCTTTTGCCTTGCGCAAAAAACAAATCCTGAAATTGACCGCTATATAAAAAAAGAAATGCAGGAACTCGGTATACCCGGGGTGGCCGTGGCAGTGGTAAAAAACGGCAAAGTACTGCACAGCAATACTTACGGAATAGCCAATATCGAATACAATCTTCCGGTAACCACCAGCACAACTTTTCAGATCGCGTCCGTCAGCAAGCTTTTTACCTCAACACTCGTGATGAAATGGATACAGGAGAAAAAACTGGATCTTGAAGACGGGATCAATCGATATATTTCAGTTGTACCGGCTATATGGGAGCCCATAAAAATCAAACACCTGCTGGCCCATGAGGGGGGCATTCGCTGGCCATCGACGCTGGGCGGTTACCTCGGCACCGTGGCCGCAACCGGTGTGCGCGTACTGCCACTGGACACGCTGGTTCAGCAATTGAAAGACTCGACCCTGGTATTTGAGCCCGGCACAAAACAAATGTACCAGAACGGCGATTATTTTGTACTGCAATATATACTGGAGAAAATAGGAGGTAAACCCATCGAACAGGTTTTTAAAGAAGAGTTGTTTACCCCGCTGGGCATGGCCAGCAGTGGTTTTGATGTGGAGGTGAGGAGTCATCCCTATCAAACGATGTTGCCGGTAGCAAATAAGTCGCAGAACTTTACCAAAGGAAAGAACGGTCCGCTCATCTTTAAAGGATTTTATTCGCCTGCCTCATATTGTGCCGGGGGAATGTTTTTATCTGTCAGCGATGCAGTGAAATGGGCAATTGCATTGGACCGGGAAGTCTTTATTAATAAAACTATCCAGGAGCAGATCACGCGCAGCACAACTGTCAAGGGGGGCTTTACACAACTCGGCTGGACAATACAGGATAACGAAGGCCATGTAATGACCGGTCACAGCGGCGGTCCAGGTTTGGCGGACGTTATCCGTTTCCCTGAAGACAAGTTGACCATCATTGTGCTGAGCAATTACGCCGATATGTATCCCTACATGGCGCAGACTATCGCGAAGATGTATGTCCCCGCGATTAAACTCCAGGAGTTACCAAAGTCTTTTGACAGAGGATTGGCCAGGTGAGGAGGCATGATCAAATATTTTTTTTTCGGACTAATGGTTTTCTCTCAATTCTTGCATAACTTAGGTTCACTTTAACAACCACCACTACTGCACTATTATGAGAAAAGTCTACCTCTTCCTGGCTGTGCTATGCCTGGCAGCCACCACCGTTATTGGTCAGAATGTAGCTAATTACAGCTACGCAACGACTACCACAGGCTCTCTCACCAACATGGCAACCGGAACTACGCAACTGATCGCCGCCGATCAGGATGATGCTGCTTCGGCCATTACCAACATCGGGTTCGAATTTTTTTTCCAGGGTATACGTTACACGCAATTCAGTGTTAACAGCAACGGAACCTTGCGGTTAGGTGCCACGGCTGTCGGTAGTACGCTGTATGACCCGCTGGCACAGAACGCGCAGGCATTGATTACAGCTTACGGTACCGATCAACGTACCCACAGTTCCGGCAAGGTGCACTACCGGGTAACCGGCACATCTCCTAACAGGAAACTGATCGTCGAATGGCTCAATATGCAGGCCGACTTTAATGCGGGCGGTACAGCCAACGTCACTTACCAGGTAAACCTGTATGAAACATCGGGCGTGATTGAGTTTATTTACGGCAGCGTGAATATGAGTGCTGCGGGTGCGGCGGATGCCAATTCATCATCACCACAAATAGGCTTTTCTTCGGGTAATGCGATTGGTACGGTAGGTTCGGTTACCGCTGCACAAAGTGGCACACCCGCACCAACCTATAACAGCGGCAGCGCCAGTCCCGTTAATAACCTGTATACTGCCGGTGCCGTTCCTGCATTAACCTCCGCTGCTGATGGCTCAAGAAGAACATTCAGCTTTACACCACCTGTTCCAACCGGTGCATCGGCATTGTCCTTCACGGCTGTCGCGCCTACGGGTATGACACTGAACTGGACTGACAACGCCTCCAATGAAGTTGGTTACGTTATTTACCGGTCAACCGATGGAATCAATTACAGTTTTGTAAACCAAGTGGCCGCTAATTCCGTGTCTTCAGTACAAGCCGGCCTGTTTGAGAATACCTCTTATCAATGGAGGGTTTACGCCGTAACGGAGGGCGCACTGAGTACTGTGTTGAGCGGTACCCAGGCGACGCCTGCCGCACCTACGATTACGTCCAACGGAACAGGCGGAGGTCTCTGGAGCGCCGCAAGCACCTGGACCGGTGGCGCGATTCCCACATCCAACGATAAAGTGATCATCGTAAATGGCGATGTAGTAACGATAGATATTGCCGGCAATGCCTATGACCTTACCGTGGGCGGAGGCGCTTCCGGTACGCTTCAGTTTGAGGCTGCCACAGCAAGGGCACTTACTGTTTACAACAACGTTACAGTAGCCGCAGGCGGTCTGTTGCAATCGGCAACCACTGGTACTGTTACAACCCATAACCTGTCTGTTGGAGGCAACCTTACCAATAACGGTACGCTGGATTTCAGCACGGCTACCGATGCTGCCGCTGCGACCATCACTTTTACCGGTACCAATGACAATACGTTTGGCGGTACAGGTAGTGTCACCGATATCCGTCAGATCACTATCAATAAAGGCACCACCAACGTACCTGTTCTTGAACTGAATCCTTCCAGTTTCTCCGTGAGAGGAAGTGTGATCGATGATGTGACAGGCGGTTTCCTTGTGCTTACCAATGGTACGTTTAAAATTTCCGGCACCTTTACTTACACCGGCCGTGTCTTCAGTGCGGCCGCTTATACCATTCCCGCCACAAGTGGTGTATGGTTGAATAATCCCAACTTTACTATCGCCGCCCAGGCAGGTAATGCTGTCAACAACGGCCTTATGCGGGTAAGCAGCGGAACCTGGAATATCGGTACCACCAACGCGCACACGGTCACCGGCGCAGCAGGGGCAGCCTTTAACATTGCAGGAGGAACGCTTAATATTGCCGGCAGGTTGAATCCTTCTACCGCCATCAGCTATACCCAAAGCGGTGGCGTGGTGAATGTGGCTACAGTCGGCAACTCCGGAAGCGGCACAACGAATGGTTCTTTTACCATACCCGCATCCGCTACTTTTACCATGAGTGGCGGTAATATCAACATGGTACAGGCTTGCACCGGCGCTACCCCTGTCGATTGGATCGTCAGTACTGCCGCATTCAATTATACGGGCGGCACGTTAACCGCGGGAACGGCCGCGACCGCTACCAATTTCAATTTCCGCATACGCGGTAATATACCCAGCCTCGTAGTGGACAATACAACAAACTCCAAAACAGCCACAGCAGGTGCCCAGATCAACCTGCAGGGATCGACTACCATTACCCCTGGCGCTACACTGGTGATTAACGGACAGGTTTGCCTGGTAATAGGTTCGCCTTTTACTAATAATGGCACCTTAACAGGTACTGCTGCCAGCACGCGTTTCTATTTTCTCACGGGTTCAGGTCCTGTAACGTACTCGGGTTCAGGCGTTGTTACCGCACCTCTTACTGCATTTGAAGTAGATAATACCGCAGGCGTTGTAATTGACCCTGCCGTAAACCAGATCGTGACATTACGTTTTAATAATTTCAGCGGCGGTGTTACCAATGCCAACAAACTCACCATCGGCAACGGTGGTACTACTACCGGAACTGTTCAATTGGGTGTAGCAGGTGTGACTTCAACCGTTACCGGTTTTGATGTGCCCCCTGTCTTCAATCCGGGAACCGGTGGTGTGAATTTAATCTACGCGCCCGAACTGACCACCAGAACAACCGGTCCGGAAGTACCGCCCTCACGCACATTGAATGTATTCAATGTCGGCAATCCAAACGGTGTTATCATAAATGGTGGCGACATCACCACCAATACACTGGTAATGGGAGGGGGAAATATTACCACCGGGAGCAACCTGCTTACTTTAGGAACTTCCGCTGCAGCACTTGGTACTTATACTTACACGAGTGGTACGATCGTCGGCCGCTTCAAACGTTGGATCGGCACCGCTACCGGCAACTTTGATTTTCCGGTAGGTATTGCCACGGCAAAGCGTAATGCTTCCATCAACTTTACGGCCGCCCCCTCCGCCGGTGGTTCGCTCACCACACAATGGGTATCCAGCCCCGGTGGCAGCAACGGCCTTCCATTGACAGAAGGAGCCATCACCATCACCAATACTTCTAATGACGGCTACTGGCGTGTATTGGCCGACGACGGATTAACCGGCGGTACTTATACCGGAACCTTCACCGCAACAGGCATTGCCGACGTAACGGATGTCACACAACTGGTACTGACGAAAAGAACAAATACTTCTGCTCCATGGGTATTCGATGGTACGCATGTAACCGGCAGCGGTAGCAATGCGGCACCGATTCTCTCCAGAACCGGCATGTCCGGATTCTCCGAATTCGGTATCGGCGGCACATTTGCAGTCTTGCTTCCGGTTAACCTGTTGTCTTTCTCCGGTGAACAAACCGGCGATGTCAATCAACTTTACTGGACTACTGCAAGCGAACAAAACAACCAGGGATTTGAAGTACAGCGTTCTCAAAACGGAACAGATTATACCGTGCTTGGTTTTGTGAATTCACGTGCTTCCAATGGCAACAGTGGCATCAACCTGGATTACAGCTATACCGATGGAAATCCTGCCGGTACGGTGCAGTACTACCGGCTGCGCCAGGTAGATCGTGATGGCAGAAGTAAATTCAGCAATGTGATCCAGATAAAAGGTAAGCAAGCTGCCAGACTCACTATCAGCAGTGTGTATCCAAATCCTGCCAGAAACGAAATCACACTTTCTATTACTTCTCCCGTAAGAAGCACCGTTACTGTAAGTATTATTAACATGAATGGACAAACCATGGGGCAGCAGACAATTGCTATCGGAACCGGAAGCAACAGCCTCCCTGTAAATATCAGCAACCTGCCTGCGGGGTATTATATGTTCAAATTAACAAGCGAACACGGGTCTGCCGTTACGCGTTTTGTAAAACAATAAAGGCATAACATATATGAAAAACTAAATCCCACCAGTGATGGTGGGATTTTTTTATTGGGAAAAATAAATTTATCACATCTGGAAAACATTGTACCGGTGACCGTCGGGATCGGCAAATACAAAACCATAATAGTTGTCGCCGAATACTTCCGGTTGGGAAATGATGGTGCCTCCGGCTTCCCGTATTTCTTTTTCCCAGGCATCCACTTCGGCCCTGGTACCTGCTGAAAGCGTAAAAATAATTTCATTGCCGGCTTTTGCATCAACTACTGGTCCTTTCATCGCCGGCTCGAGTATGTCTTTCAGGAAAAAATGGATAATGAAATCATCATCACCAAAGAAGAAACTGGTCAGTTGATCGGACGAGCCATTTGATTTAAAACCGAGTTGTTTGTAAAACCTGGTGGTGCGTTGCAGGTCACTTACCGGGAAGTTGGCCCATATTTTTTTTGAATGCATGATCTGGAGTTTTAATCAGACTCAAAGATCAGCCATAAACCTGCCAAACAAGGTGGGGCAATGCGAAAAAATGTGGGGCATTTGCGGCATTTTTTATTGGCATTGGGTTTGGTTGTATTTCTACTGTTGCTAACCATAAAAATAAAACTATGAGCACTGAAAACCTGCACAACGACGAAGCCCGTGAAAAACTTAAAGACCTGGTCAACAAGATCGATGTCGGCATTTTATGTACTTATCCTACTGATCAGCCGTACGTACATGCCGTGCCCATGAGCCGCCAGGAAGTGGACGAAGAGGGGAATATCTGGTACCTTTTTTCTTCGGAAAGTGACACTTTCAAACACTTAAAGCAAGATAACAAGGTCAGCATTTTATTTTCCCAGGTAAGTGATTACAGCTTTTTAAGCCTCAACGGTGTGGCAACCGTTTCACAGGATAAAGCCCGTATCGAAAAGTACTGGAACAAATTTGTAGAAGCCTGGTTTGAAAAAGGCAAAGAAGATCCGCGTATCCGTGTGATGAAGGTGCAGGTAGATGATGCGCACTATTGGGATAATAAAACCAGCAAACTGGTTACCCTGCTGAAAGTGGCCGCCAGTGCCGTAACAGGTAAGAAACTGGATATCGGCAGGGAAGGAGAATTGAATGTATAACCGTCAATATACTCCTTATGCGTAATAGCAATCCCTCCGGGCCGTCGAATGCCGGCAGGTCAATCGGTCTGGTGCTGGCATTGGCATTTATTTCCCATAAAATTTACCGGCAACTGATGAAGATCAGTTTGCGTAACAAAGTAGTGCTGATAACCGGCGGTGCCCGCGGATTAGGACTCGCCTTGGCACGCGAACTTGCATCAAAAGGTGCGTCGCTCGTTTTGTGCTCGCGTACCGCAGACCAGTTGGAGCAGGCCCGCCAGGAATTGGAGGCCAGGGGTTGTCCCGTATTTACCATGGTCGCCGATGTGCGGGATGAAAACCAAGTGGCGGCATTATTTCAACAAAGCATACTTCGCTTAGGACGAATTGATATGCTGATCAACAATGCAGGCGTAATGATGGTTGGCCCGCAGAATGTGATGGACGTAGATGATTTCAAAGATGCAATGGAGGCCAACGTCTGGTCTTCACTTCATACGATTAAAGCGGCCCTGCCCATTTTCAAAAATCAGCGACAGGGACATATCGTGAATATCTGCTCTATCGGCGGAAAATTTGCGGTGCCGCATATGTTGCCTTACAGCGTAAGCAAATTTGCCATGGTCGGTTTGTCGCAAGGACTGGCAGCGGAGCTTGCAAAGGACAGGATAAAAGTCACTACTGTGATACCGAACTTAATGCGCACCGGAAGTCCACGCAATATTACCGTCAAAGGAAATCATGAGGTCGAATACGGTTGGTTTAAATTGGCGGGTTCATTTCCCTTGGTTTCACAAAATGCGGATCAGGCTGCCCGGCAAATTGTAAAAGGGATCGAGGCTGGCCGCAGCGAGATCGTACTCACCTTCACGGCAAAATTTGTGAGCGCCGTACAGGGGATTTTTCCCGGAGCAATGGGAACGATTGCAAAGCTCATGAATGCGTTGTTGCCACGAAGTGAAAATACCGCTGTTAAAAAAGGATGGGAAGCTGAAACGAGGCTTACGCATGGTATGATCGGTACCATCTCAGACAAGGCAGCAGAAAAATACAATCAATATTAAATAAATAGCATGCTCAAAAGTTTAATAGGCGGTCTTGCGGGTGCAATAGCGCTTAATCTCATTCATCAGTTGGTAAAAAAAGTGGATCCTGATGCCCCGCAGATCGACAAGATCGGGGAGGAAGCACTTTCGGAAACAATGCTGGCGGCAGGCCAAACACCGCCGGAAGGAAAAGCATTGTTCAATGCCACGCTGGCTTCGGATATCGCAGCCAATACCATTTACTACAGCCTGATCGGTTGCGGTAGCCGCAAGCACTTGTTACGTCGCGGTGTGATGATGGGAGCCGCTGCAGGTATCGGCGCGCTGACGCTGACCAAACCGCTGGGCCTCGACGATGAACCGGTGAATAAAACCAGTAAAACGCAGGCTATGACCGTAGGCTGGTATCTGCTGGGAGGAGTAGTGGCAGCATTGACGATTGACGCACTGGGCAAAAACAAGAAATAAGAAGGCTTACATTTGGATGAATAAGCCATCTGCATAACTATGGAGACAACAACGCAAAAAGACTGGCGGTTCCGCTTGCATGAAGTTATTTACGAATCCAACACGCCCGCCGGCAAAGCTTTTGACCTCTCACTTCTTGTAGCCATTTTTACAAGCATTATCGTGGTCATGCTTGATAGCGTCGAAAGCTTGCACCAGCGTTATGGAAGAGAATTCCTGATCGCCGAGTGGGTGTTTTCCATTTTATTTACCGTTGAATATATTTTACGGCTGATCAGCATCCGCAAGCCCTGGCGGTATGTCTTCAGTTTCCTCGGCATCATTGATCTCATAGCGCTGATTCCTTCTTATCTCGGGATTTTCTTTGCCGGCGCACAATCACTGCTGGTGTTTCGTGCCCTGCGTTTGCTCAGGGTGTTCCGCATATTCAAGCTTGGGCACTTCCTGACGGAAATCCAGTTTCTGAAACAGGCATTGAAAGGCAGCTTGAGAAAGATTTCGATCTTTTTGCTCACCGTATTGACGATAACGGTGATCCTGGGTTCCATCATGTACCTGGTGGAGAAAAGGGAGAATGGATTCAGCAGCATTCCGGAAAGTATTTACTGGGCTATCGTTACAATTACCACGGTTGGCTATGGCGATATATCCCCGATAACGCCGCTCGGAAAATTTGTGGCGTCCATCGTGATGCTGACGGGTTATGCGATTATCGCCGTGCCTACGGGCATTATCACGCACGATATCGCGATGGCCGCCAGGAAAAAGAAAGAATTACCCGAATCCTGCCCCAATTGCAGCCTCGAAGGCCACGACAGTGATGCGCTTTTCTGCAAACATTGCGGTTATTCATTGTTTTAATGAACGCTTCGCATTATTCTGTAAAATAATTCAGTTTCTTCAGGCGTGAAATAATGGCGCCTTTGGTTCTGCCGAAATGATCCGCTATGGCGCTGATCGGATTATCACTTTCGTATAGATACCGGAGCTCTTCGTCCTGGTCGGAAGTCCAGGGTTTGTAGGCATCCCTGGATATCTCTCTTTGTTTGGCAACGGTGTATGCTTTCTCCTTAATCTGTTTAATATTTCCCGCGCCTGACCGTTTTGTTTTGTGGTCTGTAAAAGCATTTTCCTGCCGTTTGTCCTCTGTCTTGATAACTTTTATCAATGCAGAAGACGGGAAGTTCTCCGGTAATAATGCCTCGGGAATATGAAGGATGTTTTTCGTACGGGTGACGGCTACATACAGCAGGTTTATTTCTTCGTTTAGTTTCGACGTATCAGTATTTTCTTTTTGACCGTTCTTCGCTCTTTCGAGGTCGGCTTCTTTGATAAAATCACCGGCGAGGTACACTACATCGTATTCCATTCCTTTTGCCCGGTGTACGGTGGAGAAAATCATCTCCGCGTTGTCACGGCTGTCGTCGCCGGTATGCAGGTCCTTAAGCCGTTTTAAAATGGCCGGGATTTCGTTGCCGTATTCTTTTACGATGCCGGCCATCATGCCCAACTGCACGTCTTCCGTTTTTTCCACGTAGTCTTCCAGGTCATCGAGGTCATGCATCGACTTGATCAGCTTGTCGCGTACGCGGTCGTGATTGTTGTTGTAAAGGCTCAGCACATCGTAAAGAGAGGCGCCATCATCCGCATAAGTGTAGGAGTTGATATTGCCTTCGAAGTATAAATGTTTGGTCTTTGGATTATCCGTGATGAAATCAATGGCGCTCAGCAAGAGTCCGAGATTGGTCCGGGCGATGGTTGCTTTTGATTTTTCTGCGGTGGAAGAACCTTTACCCCTGATAAGAACAGGCGTATATTTTTTCAAATGTTTTTTCCATTTGAGTAATTCGTTGGCGAGGTTGGCGATGGGTTGCTGAAAGCGGAAGCTGGCGGAAAGGTGCAATGTTTGAAAATCCGTTTTCTCCAGCGAATTGACCGCATACCGCCAGCCATAGATTTGCTGGTGGGTGTCGCCGACGATCACCTTAACAGCTTTTTGGTTTAAAAAAACGCTCAGCATGGCGCCCGATGCATCCTGTCCTTCATCAAAAAGTATATAGTCATAAGGCAATACCGGCCTGGACAATTGGAATTTTTTCAGGTAAAAATCATGGGTGATTTCGATTTCTCCCTTGTCCATTTTGCTTAAGAACAGGCGGGTGCCGTCTTCGATATATTTATAAAACGAATGGACAAAAGATTGGGCGTTTGGATCGTTAACGGTGTCGAGATAATTCAGTTCCTGCACTTTGGCTTTGTCGCTGTTGCAGAAATAGCTGATGAACTTGCTGATATGATTAGCAATGATGTATTCGGTATGTTTTTCTCCGTTGCCACGCAGGCCGAGCAGCTCCACGATTTCGTGCATTTTATAGCCGCTGGCTTTCAGGGAATAATGATTGCTTCGGAAAATATGTTTGTAGGCCAGCGAATGGGCGGTCTCGACCTTTACGTTGGTAAGATTTTTTGCCGCAAATTTCCGTTGCGCTTCCAGTTTGACGGATTTGTTGAAAGCCAGGTAAAGGATTTTGGATCCGGCGGGTCTGGACGCGGCGTATTCGATCAGCGTGGTGGTTTTGCCGGAGCCGGCCACGGCGTTGATCCGGATGTCTCCGGTGGATTGGATAATAGCCTTTTGTTCGTCTGTTAACTTTCTCTCCTGCGTCATTTGAAACAATCTTAAGCGGTGCAAGTTAAGAAGAGTTAGCCGTGTGGCGATGGGAAAATCACGTGACGAAAGGGGGGAAAGTCAATAAGTCAATAAGCCAATAAGTCAATAAGTGAATGGGGGTGCTCGCCGAGGTTCCCGAAGGAGATGCCTGAGGTGCTCGAAGGAGCGAACCAACCGCTAAAAAGCCAACACTTATTTACCGGGGAATAGTCCAAAACCATTCCCCGGTAAATAATTTACTTCAACTGCCAGTTTATACCCGCATGAACAAACCAATTGCTGCCGAGTCCATGATAAGGGTAACTGGTAAACATTTTCTCTAATTTCTTTTCGCTGTAAGCAAAACTTCGCAGCGCAGTAAAGCCGGCTCCACCTGTCCAGCCGATGCGCCCGTGTTGTTGTTGCAGGTTGAGTTCAAAAGGAAGTTGCCAGTAATTCATCAACCGGTTAGGGATGGCGCGCGTAGTGGTAACGTCGTACGAAACGGCCTGCGGACGAAAGGCAAATTCTGCGGTCAGTTGTTTTTTCAGTTGATAAGCGATGCCTATTTTATACGCAATGCCTTGCGCTTCGTCCGGCACGCGGATGTCAAGCTTGAATTTGCGGCCGAATTTCCAATCGGCTGTTAACGCCGGCCAGACCATTGGTGTGCCAAACTGGTTATGCACAATAACACCAACGCCGAGCCGGAAACTTTTGGAGAATTGTTTCAGAAAGACCACCCCGCCGGTGAGAAATACATCGTTGAAATCAACTTCGCGGAAATCGGTGTTGACTCCCGCGTTGATAAACAAAGTATACGCCCAGTTGCGTTTCAATGTGGAATAATAATTTATTCCCAATGCGGATGCGAAAAGATTGACCGGCAGGATTTGACGGGTATAATCCGTGTTATTAAAGTGAGTGTATCGCAAATGCCCTGAAGCGCCCAGGTTGCGGATTTTACCGGAGGATGTATCTATGCGTAGAAAGAGGGGCAGCTTACCGGAGAGATTTATTTCCTGCTGACTGCTTTTTCCTTTTTTTTTACTGCTATCGGGCGGTGCCTGGTATTTTGAAGCCGGGCTATGATAGATGTCCAGTTTGATCTCGGGTTGCTGAGCTGCTGCGGGAATCACGCCGTAAAGAGCGGAGAGCAGAAGCACCATGCGGCCTTTTTTGGGTATTGCCATTTTTTTTAGAGCAAATCTCCCTGAAGCCGTGAAGGCGGATTTTCAGATAAAGCAGTAAGATTTTCAAAAGATGAAAATCAATGGTTTCGCCATTTTCCGGGCGGTGAACCGTATTTCTTACGAAAGGCATCACTGAAATGGGCGAGGCTGGCAAATCCTGATTCGTAGGCAATATCTGTTAAGGCTTTATCCCGGTTTTTTAACTGATCCATTGCATGTTCCAGACGGCGTTCGCGCAGAAAACCAAAAATGGTCTGGTTAAACAATTGTTTGAACCCTGATTTCAGTTTGAACATATTCAAACCGGAATGCCGGGATAATTCGGAAAGACCTGGTGAACAGGCGATATCATGAAGGAGATAATCACGTACCTCATTCAGTTTTTGTATGTCGCGGGGGGTAAGCTTGTAACTGTTCGTTTGGTCGGTTTCTTGTGCGAGTTGATTGCACTGCAGGGCAAGTAATTCCAACACTTTGGACTCCACATGTAATTTCCTGGCAGAAGGGTGGAAGGAGTTGTCTTTGAGGTCGCGGAACAGCCGCATCATGGACAGATTGATCCGGAGATTGCGTTGTTCGCTCAGGCTTGAACTGTTTCCTTTGGCGATCTGGTTGTTCACATGATCCGTTATTTTGCCCGCACCTTCGGTGAGTTCTGCAAATCTTTTCGGTGTGAAGCTGATGATGTTAAGACGCAGATTTTTTTGTTGCTCAAAAAATGTGGCATCGGTAGAGTAGGCGCTGTAAAGCAGGTTGTGCTGAAGCGAAGAAATCTGCCAGTAGCTGGTTTGGTTACCGGCCTTTGAAACCAGCGAACCATTTTCTACAAAAAATAAACTCACCATTTGCGGCGCATCCAGTGTTTGAACGTTGACGGACTGAAGGACGTCGACCTCATGCATGGCGATATGCGTACCCGGATAGTGTATTTCCCTGGCGGTGCTCTGCCAGAAGGGTTCGGAACTCTGGTAAGCGAATTCCTTGTAAACAGATGCCGTCAGCGGGCTATCGGTGTGCCCGGAAGAAATGATTTCGTTATGTTGGTTGGAGATGATGAGTTGCATGACAGGACTTAAATGTATGAAAACAAAAAGATCTCCCATATACGAGCAGGATCAGGGCTTTATTGCAGCGGGGGAAGCCGGAAAAAAGGTGAATGAGAGGCAAAGAGAAAGAATACTGCTGCTTTTTCACAACAACTCCTCTTGTGCGGCCTGGTGAACGGTTCTTATCTGTGGTTGAAACCCAAGACTTCGGGCAAGTGAACTATCAGCATGAAGATACCAGGGATTGACAAGCGGTTCAGATGAAGATGCCATCGTATGGCCCACGAGTTTCAACAACTCGTACAAAGACGTCGGAGCTTCGTCGGCTATGTTGACTGTGCGTTTATCCATGACCCCGTCAAGGGCAAGACCGATGGCAGTATAGATATCGCGGTGATGAATGGTGCTCATTCTCATGGCGGGATGAAAGTTGGCCGCAACAACATGCTGTGGCAGTGCTTCAAGGTGCCCGTCGCCATCACCGTAAACAAAAGGGAACCGCAATATCGACCAGGTCAACCCGCTTTTCCTCAATTCATGTTCGGCGGCCACTTTGCTGGCCGGATAAGCATGTTGTGGAGTCACTTCATCGTCCTCTCGCCCCGGGTGCGGATTGTTTATATTATAGACATGGCTGGTACTCGAAAAAATAAAGCGCGCATCAGGGGCATGTACTTTCGCTGCTGCAATCAGATTACAAGTGCCATCCAGATTACTCTTCCAGATCAGGTCCTTATCAGGTGAGCGGAATACTGCCGCCAAATGAATGATGGCTGAAACCCCCTCCACTGCGTCGGTTAGCGATGACGGGTCGAACAGGTCTCCCGCGACGGGGATCACCCCTTCGGGCATTTCCCTGTTACCGCGTACAAGAACGCGACATTGCCAACCTGCCTTCATCAACCGGGGCAACAATCGTGTGCCAACCAAACCGTTTCCCCCGGTCACCAATATTGTTCGTGATTTTTCCTGCATAATGCTAAACTTTTAATGTTTACCAAAGCTCAGAAAGGCATACGGGAACAAGCCGGACAAATCGAATTAATTGCCTGACAAATCTTTGGAGAACTGGGCGATCGTTTGCCCGGTGAGCTTTTTAAAGAGGCGGGAAAAATATTCCGGATCGTTAAAGCCCAGCCCATAAGCCAGATCCTTGACAGAGCAGCGTTCTTCGTAGCAGATACGCCGTTTTGCTTCGAGTATCAGCCGGCCGTTGATGAATTCTTTGGGAGAAAGCCCGGAATGGTTTTTAACGAGTTGGTAGAGCCCATTGGTATTGATGCCCAGCTGTTGAGCGATGGTGTTGATCGTTGGGAGATTGGTCAGGTTGTGTTCTACAAGGTTCTTAAAGGCGATAAGCCTTGAGAGTTTGCCATCGGGCAGGCTGTGCTGTGCTTTAAAATAAGCGGTATTGATTTCGGTAAGCAGGCTGTTTAGATGCGCCAGAATAAGTTCGGGTTCGGTCTGCCAGTGCTTTAAGAGATCGAGCAGTATGGCGAAGACAGCTTTTAACCGCAGGGCGGCAGCGGGTTCAAAGCTGACTTTCTGATAATTCAGCGGGTTGATCAGAAAGGGATATTGTTTCGGCAGCAGGGACAAACAGCTTTCATCGAACCCCAGTTTGATAAAATCAGCGCTTGTTCCAAAAACAGGTTGCTCATGGACCTGGTGGGGCATGGTGAAGATCAGTTCATCGGTAGCGGCCTCGTACTGTTGCAAATCTACAATGTGCCGGCTACGGCCATCCAGCATAAATAAGAAGAGGTAGTGTTGGGCGTGTTGAGGAATAACATAGTTGGCAGCCTCGGTGGGTGTTAAGTGGCCATACTCCGGCGATACGATCCTGATCGGCAGTTTATCGTTTTGCCGGAGTTGGTAAAGAAAGGAGGCTGTTTGCTGCATACCCTGTAAAATTAGAACAATGAATGATTACAGAGGATGAAGCTTATCGTTAATCTTTTGAAAAGGCTGGTAACAAGCGGTGCTGTATGGAAGACATTAATTGAAGGCCTGCCGGAAATCCAATGGGCTTTGTTTGGTTTTAGTTTTGAATAACTTATTAAAAGACTGAGGATGTTCAAGCTGGTACCTGAAGCTTTAGTTTTTGTTCGGAAACATGAGCTTATAGAGTTTGATCAGCAGGTAACGGATTACGTTGCTGCCCGCTTTTACTACCACCGCTACGAACCCGAAAATGGTGATAACGAATGCCAACACATTTATTATGGTTTCCCTGTCGGTCATTTACTTAGCATTGTTGTTGTGTGAAAGGAGTTGTAAGATAGATCGGATCCTGCCGTCTTTTTTTGAGAGTGGTCACGGCAATAACTGATTTGCCTCATGGAAGGGTGGGAGGTTCCTATCAATATGTATTCTTGTGTCGGAAATCATGCCGGAAGCTGATAAGCCTCATAGACCGGGACGATAATAACAAGTAACTATATGTCACCACCTCTGCCGGCGACCAGGAGCAAGGCGGTGTGGGACATTTGTATGCATAAGCGCAGTTATTATATCGTCAATGCAGTAACGGTTTACCGGCTGATAATGGCACCAGTGCTCGTAATGCTGGTGGTGAATAATTATTTCAACCTGTTTCGCTGGCTGTTGGTACTGAGCTTTCTTACAGATGCGGTAGATGGATTCTTCTCCCGCAAATACCATGTGGACAGCAGTGCTGGCGCCAGGCTTGATTCGCTGGCAGACGACCTCACGATAGCCGCCGCAGTAACAGGCGCGGTGCAGTTTTATCCGGTGTTTATGAGCGAACAAATGATCTGGATTGCCGTCTTGGGTGGTATGTTTTTACTACAGGCGATTCTCGCACTGATCAGGTACAGGAAAATGACGAGTTTTCATACGCGCATGGCTAAACTGGCAGCGATTGCCCAGGGCATTTTCTTTCTGCTGCTATTTTTTCTTGATTACCGGCCCTATGGTATGTTTTACGCAGCGGTGATGATAACGGCTGTTGATCTGGCGGAGGAAATCCTTATGGTGTTGGTGTTGCCACGATGGAAGACGGATGTAAAAGGCCTGTACGAGGCGTGGAAGGAGAGAACGGCATACCGATAGCATAATACATTGCCTTGCCTCTACACTTCTTTAGCACTGGCACTATAATGGATCGTTTTCTTTGGCAAAAAATATCGGGTCCGTATAAAATAAAGGAATGGGTTGCCGAATGTTTGCCAGGTCAACTTTTTGCGCCCCCTGGATATCCTTTATCTTTTTTGTGCGTGATTGCTTTTGTACAGCTTCTTTCGGTAATTGGCGCAGGATGGCAGGTAAGCTGGTAAACCCTTCTTTCACTTGCTTGACCGGCAGCAAAAGTTCCTCCCTTTTCATGAGCGCTTATTAAACACCAATGATACTGGATAAAAAACGTGGCAGAAATGAGGGGTGTCATTGCCGCCACTGATTCTTATCGAACCAGGCAATAAAGTTGATCGAAAACAACCAAGCTCAGGTTTCTTTCCAGGAGGCAGGCATATGGGGAAGGAGGAGTTGTATTTTCCGCAAAGGGATAATTCATCTCGATAATTGCCAGGTATATTGCTAGTGGGGTAATCTTTCTCTTAATAAGCCATATACCCAGGTTCCGGCAATGGCACTTAACAGGGTAATGATAACAACAGTTGCACCCGTGCCTATCTGCGCAAACAAGGGGCCGGGGCAAGCACCTGTAAGTGCCCAGCCCAGGCCGAATATCAATCCGCCATAGATTTGTCCCTTGTTGAATTTTTTAGGATGAAATTCTATAACCTCACCATAGATCGTTTTGAGGTTAAATTTTTTGATCAGCCACACGGAGAGCATACCGGTGACGACGGCGCTGCCAATTACACCATACATATGGAATGATTGCAGGCGGAACATTTCCTGGATTCTGAACCAGCTGATGATCTCTGCTTTTACGAATACAATACCGAATAAAATACCGGTGATCAGGTATTTCAGGTTGTGATACCATTTATGTTGCAGGTGGCTTTCATTTACACAGATCGCATCCTGCAACCGCACGTCAAAATCGGTAGCCTTATTTACATCCGTTCGCATTTGTTGTTTGTTTTAACAGGTCATAGAGAAAGTATAAAAGGCAGTATCAGGTTGGCCATCACAAAACCGCCGGCCATAAAGCAGATAGTTGCAACCAGTGAAGGCCATTGCAGATTCGACAAACCCATAATGGCATGGCCGCTGGTACAACCACCGGCATAGCGTGTGCCGAAGCCTACGAGGAAGCCACCGCCAACCATCATAATAAATCCTCTCGCGGAAAATAACGCGGGCCAACTTATTACATCCTGCGGAACAAGATTACTGAAGTTGGTAATTCCATACCGGGCCAGGTCCGCCGTTAAGTGAGGGTTCACCTGTATGGGGCCGGTGTTTGGCAGCAGGTTGACCGCAATGATTCCTCCCAGCAGTATACCCGAAACAAAAACGAGGTTCCATATTTCTTTTTTCCAGTTGTATTGGAAGAAAGGAATGTTGGCGGGCATACAAGCGGCACAGATATGCCGGAGCGACGAGCTAATGCCAAATGACTTATTGCCCAATAGTAAAAGCGCGGGAACGGTCAGCCCGATTAGAGGTCCGGCAACATACCAGGGCCAGGGTTGTTTCAGGAATTCAATCATCTTTATTTTTTTGCTAATTGCGAAAAGTCAGGCTGGTAAGGTTAGCCGTCTTTCTTTAGGGACGGATCGTTAGTCGTTTCTGTTTTACGGTTCGCGAAGGGAGGTACCCTGCATCCGGCTGGGCCACAGCATCCTGTGTTGAATATAGACATCAAGGCAAACAGGCCACCTGCGATAACAATAATCCATTCATGTGTATGAAGGCCCTGTACTGCAACCAACACTCCCGCTACCAGCCGTAAAACGCGCATAAAATGCCATCCGCTCAAAATCCTGTTTCTCATTTGTTTTTTCTTTTGCGGGTATTAATCCCAAACGGCAGGTATAAAGGGCAGAAGCTGATCAGCGACGTTAGCAAAAAAACAATGGCCAGTATGCCCGGTACGATGGCTGCCATCCCGGAGAGGATGTTGGTATAGTACAAGACCACCATCACCACAGCCGCTAAAATGCGGATGCTCTTGTCTGTCGTGCCCATGTTTTTTTTCATAATACTATTCTTTGTCAGTTGATGAATACTTCCCCTGCAGGATTATCCGTTTACAATGGCATTGACATCCTTCCAGGTGCCACCGTTGATTACATTTTTGAAACCGTTTTGCACCAGGATGTTTTTTGCCTGTGCACTCCGGTTGCCACTTCTGCAGAAAACAACAATTGTCTTCTTGCCATTGAATTTTGCGAGCTGCGTTGGCAGTGTATCTAACGGGATGTTTACTGCGCCCGGTACAGTACCCGAGGCAAATTCACCTGGCGTGCGTACGTCTACCAGAAAGGCGTCTTTACTGACGGTAGCTGATAACTGCGCCTGATCTTTATTTCCGAATAATGCTGAGAAAAGTCCCATAATGATTAGTTTAATTTTAAGCGTTAATGCAGGTTTCTTCTGTACATGATAGGGTCGCGCCACCTGCCTCTTTCCATTCCTTCATTCCACCGGAAAAGTTTTGTACGTTCTTAAAACCATTTCTGGAAAGGATGGAATAGGCTATAGCGGATCGGTCGCCAGCCTGGCAATGGATGACTACTTGTTTGTCGCGGTCTATTTTATACAGATTGTCAGTTAGCGTGCCGGCGAATACGTTGTCTGCTCCTTCAATATGCTCCGCTTCGTATTCTGTTGCTCCACGCACGTCCACAATCTGTACATCTTTCTTTCCTATACAGGAAGCGAATTCAGTTATGTCGATCAGGTTGGCTCTTTGCAAATCCAGTCCCAATTCCTGTACATCTGAAACGTAGCCGTAAATATTATCTAAACCGATGCGCATCAGTTTTCTCGTGAGGTCTTCCATTTGCGTATCATCGGCAACGAGCATGAACTGTTCCTGGTAGTTCAGCAGCCAGCCGCACCAGGTGGAAAAGGAGTTGTTGCCCTGAATATTCAGGCTGCCGGGAATAAAGCCGTTGGCAAATGCTTTTTTATCACGCGTATCAATTACTTTGATGCCTTTTTCGTATGCAGAAAGGAATTGTTCTTTGCTTAGTTTAGGATGCTTCGGCACGGCTGTCAGCAGGGGTCTTTCTACTTTGTTGAGATGTTTCATCATGGCAAAATACTTCGGTGGTTCCGGTTGATCGGCCAGCAGGTAATCGGCAAAAGACTGCTCGTCTTCGCCGTACCGGAATGCCCAGTTTCTTATTTTTTCATAGCCAACGGTTGAACTGGCCACAGCACCAAGCGCTTTGCCACAGGCGGAGCCTGCGCCGTGTGCCGGCCAGACCTGAACATACCCGGGGAGGGCCGCAAATTTCTTCAGCGACTGAAACATTTGTTTGGCGCCAGCTTCCTTGGTACCCATGATGCCCGCTGCTTTTTCCAACAAGTCGGGACGGCCGATGTCACCAACAAAAACGAAGTCGCCTGTAAAGACCATTACGGGTTGATCGGTAGCGGAGTGGTCGGTCAGCAGGAAGCTGATGCTTTCCGGTGTGTGACCAGGTGTATGCATCACTTTAAGGGTAAGGTTGCCAACGCGGATGATGCTTCCGTCTGTTAGACCTTTGTGCGCAAATTGGTATTGCCAGTCTTTGCCACCTTCGTCTGACAGGTACATCGTTGCTCCGGTTACGGCAGCCAGCTCTCTGGAGCCGCAAAGAAAGTCGGCGTGGATATGGGTTTCTGTTATGTGCGTAATGCGGAGGTTATTTTGCCGCGCGATATCAAGATAAATGTCAATGTCTCTTTGCGCGTCGATAACAATAGCTTCTCCTGTTTTCTGGCAGCCTATGAAATAGCTGCCCTGTGCTAAACTCTTGTCGTAGATGTGTTGAAAAAACATTCTTATTTTTTTATCAGTGATGATGATTTTTATTCCGTATTGCAATTGTTTATTTGGACAGCCGGTTAGTGCGAAGATCGATGGATAAACTCCCCGTACAGCTACTTTTGTTACACAAGCCGAAGATTTATATAATGAAGAACCTGCTTCCATGATAATAGGAGGATTATTTTAATAGAGTTTCTTTCGCAATAATATACAGGCCCATCACCAAAACGAACCAGCCGAATGCGGGCTTCAGTTTCCGGCCATCGATTTTTGCCGCGAGAAGGCTGCCAATCAGTATACCTCCTGTAGCGATAGCCGTAATTGTCAGTAGAAATGGCCACTGTACCCGCTGATGCCCCAGTGAAAAGAAAAAACCTGTAAGAGAATTAAGGGCAATGATGAACAGCGAGGTGCCGACGGCTGTTTTCATAGGTAGTTTCAGGATATTGACCAGGGCTGGAATGATCAGAAAGCCACCGCCGGCGCCGATAAGCCCTGTTATTAGTCCCGTTATGGTTCCCTGCAATCCTGCTAAAGCAACCGGCGACCTGTTTGCGGATACAGAAGCCTTCCTGCCATCTTTTTTTATCATACTCCAGGAGGCAAGGATCATGAGTACGGCAAAAAGTAACATCAGCAATATGCTCCTGGTTAACGTAAAGCCTCCAAGCGTCAGTATATGTGATGGAATGGCCGGAAGGATAAACCTGCGGGTAAGCAAAACCGCCACAATGGAAGGCAGGCCGAAAAAAACGGCCATTTTAAGATTTACCAGACCTTTTAGGAAATAGGAGACGGAGCCGGCAACGCTCGTACTGCCGACGATAAAAAGAGAATAAGTAGTAGCGAGAACGGCGTCCAGACTAAATAAATAAACAAGTACCGGCACAGTAAGGATACTGCCGCCGCCGCCGATAAGCCCCAAAGAAATGCCGATAAGAATAGACGCCAGGTAGCCGGAGATAATCATTGATCTTTGAATTAACGCCGTAAAGGTCATTTAATTCAAAGGGCAGTACAGTAACTATAGTTACACAAGGGTGATTTTATTTCGTCCGAGCCGGACAATACCGTTTTCTTCCAATTGTTTCAGAAGCCGGGAGACTACGACCCGTGCGGTACCCAGTTCATTGGCCAATTGCTCATGTGTCACCGGCAGTGTGTTTGAAGCGAGGATTTCCGACTTCTTTTTAAGCAGGTTCAGGAGACGTTCGTCAACTTTTTTAAAGGCGATGGCATTCACGATCTCAAGTAATTCTTCGAAACGTTTGTGGTATAAACGAAAGATGTAATCCAGCCACCCGGGATATTCCTTGATGAATTCGGGAACCTTCTCTACGGGAAGAAAAAGGATTTCTGCATCTTCATCCACTTCAGCTTTCACTTTGCTCGTTTCGTTGTGCAGACCGCCGAGAAAAGACATGATGCAACTTTCGCCAGCTTTAATATAATACAGTAGAATCTCGCGGCCATCGTCTTCCATCCTGATAACTTTCAGCGTTCCTTTCATTACTATGGGGATAGAGCGGATAGGTGCATTTTCGTTAAGGATAATGCTCCCGGCCGGATAGGTCTTGTGTATACCATACTTGTATAACTTTTCAACCAGATCAGGGGATGATTTGAACTCGGCTATATCGTTGAGCGTTTCCATGTAAGCAAAATTACAGGTTTAATTGACAGGTGTCATGAGCCATAGTGATGGTAGTCATTTCGAAACACTCCCCCTGCAGTAACTTTGTTAATGGCCTGTCGCGCCGGTTAATCGGTACATTTTAACCGTCAAATCGAAGCAAAGCCTCTATTGAACGTGAACCTCTCAAGTGCAGGTGACTTTTTACCTGTCGGAATCACCTACTACAAATTAACTATGAGCAGATACACACTCATACTACTACTTATATTCCTGGCCGGCTGCAAAGGGAAACAGGAGAAAGTGAAACCTTTTTTTTCTGCGATTTCAGAGTCGGTATATGCATCCGGTGTAGTAAAGAGCAATCAGCAGTACGAGGCATTCACTACGGTAAATGGCGTTATACAGGAAATCTATCTGAAGGAAGGGGATACGTTGAACGTTGGTACTCCCATTCTTTCTGTCGCTAATGAAGTGCAGCAATTGAACAAAGAAAATGCGGTACTTACCGCCCGGTATGCCGATGTGGCTTCCAATCAGGATAAGTTGTCTGATGCGCGGCAGACTATTGACCTGCAGGAAAACAAGATGAAAAATGATTTACTTCTTTTAAACCGGCAAAAAAATTTGTGGGATCAGAATATAGGCACCAGGAATGAGTTGGAGCAAAGAACACTGGCCTACGAAAGTTCCAGAACGGCTTATCTCTCTGCGGTGAGTAAGTACCATGATTTAGAGCGGCAAATAAAATTCACCGCGTCACAGTCCGGGAAGAACCTGCAGGTGGCTCAACAGCAGGCCAGTGATTTTACCCTGCGGAGTAAGATTAAGGGAGTGTTGTACAAAATCTACAAGAAAAAAGGCGAGGCTGTGAGCCTGCAAACGCCGCTGGCTTTAATCGGCAAAAATGATCAGTTCATCCTGGAAATGCAGGTCGATGAGTACGATATTTTTAAAATCAGGAAGAACTTACTGGTATTGGTAACGATGGATAGTTACAAAGACCAGGTCTTCAAGGCGAGGGTGTCTGCTATTTTACCGATGATGAATGAAAGCAGCAAGACTTTTTTAGTGGAAGCGACCTTTGAAACTCCGCCGGCTCAACTCTATCCGTTCATCAGCTTTGAAGCCAACATTGTCATTGACAAAAAAGAGCGAGCGTTACTTGTACCGAGAAATGCATTTCTTAACGATTCCACGCTGGTAAAAAGCAATGGTGAAAAAATAGTGGTGAAAACAGGATTAAAGGATTATAAGATGGTAGAAATACTTTCCGGCGTTACGGCAAACGATGATCTAATCATACCAGCGAAATGAATCTGAAACTGATCGGCGATGTCGCCATGTCATTATTAGCAGCCCGTTTGAAACAAACATTAGTGGCTGCTATTGGTGTAACATTCAGCATCACTATGTTTATTGCACTGCTCAGTTTCATGTCTGGCCTGAATGATCTGCTGGATGGGCTTATCCTTAACCGTACACCGCATATCCGGCTTTATAACGAAATAAAGCAGTCGGAGCATCAGCCGATCGCACTCTATTCAAAGGGCATCCGGCAGTACAACTTCATTAGCTCGGTTAAGCCCGCTAATGAAAAACCACAGATACGCAATAGCGGCGCCATCATTGATGCGATAAAGAAGGATAGCCGTGTGTCGGGGGTAGCTCCTAAAGTAGTGGTACAGGTATTTTACAATATTGGCACGATTAATCTGAACGGGATCATCAATGGTATAGACGTTGGAGCGGAAAACCGGTTATTCTCTTTTCAAAACTATGTCGTGGCTGGTAACTATATGGATCTTCAAAACATTCCCAACAGCATTATCTTGGGGATTGGTGCTGCTGAAACGATGCTGGTTGACCTTGGTGACATTATTCAGATAACTACTGCGAAGGGAGATCATGTGCAACTTAAAGTGGTGGGTTTCTTTCAATCAGGAATCCTGGATATCGATAAAGTACAAAGCTATACCTCCCTCGCTACTGCGCAAAAAATACTGGGGGAATCCAATAGCTACATAACGGATATCCAGGTGAAACTGCATGACCTGTTGCTGGCTCCGGCTATGGCGAAAGAATATAACCAACTCTTTTCGGTCGAAGCGACCGACATCCAGACTGCGAATTCACAGTTTGAAACCGGCAGCTTCATCCGGACCCTTATTTCGTATGCAGTAGGCATTACCTTGCTTATTGTGGCGGGTTTTGGTATTTACAACATACTCAACATGATGATCTATGAAAAGATGGATGGTATTGCGATTCTGAAAGCCACCGGCTTTTCAGGCGGAGACGTAAAGTGGGTCTTTGTAACTATTGCACTTACCATTGGCTTTTTCGGTGGCTTGCTTGGCTTGTTATTCGGATTTGTACTTTCTGCCATTATCGGACAAGTGCCGTTCGAAACAGCATCCTTGCCGACCGTCAAAACATATCCCATCAACTATAGTCCAACCTTCTATGTTATCGGAGGAGTTTTTTCAATCGTCACTACTTATTTAGCGGGATATTTCCCGGCTCGCAAAGCCAGCAAAATAGATCCTGTCATCATTATACGCGGAAAATAATATGACTGATACCGTACTGGAAGCTGTTCACATCAATAAATACTTTCATGATCCTGTGAAAGTGAAGGTTTTGACCGATGTTGAATTTTCTTTGTCCAGGGGAGAATTTACGTCCATCATTGGAAAGTCGGGCTGTGGCAAGTCCACGTTGCTTTATATTCTTTCCACGATGGATACGGACTATGAGGGTGATTTGAAAATTGATGGGATTAGTATGCGGCACAAGAAAGAGTCGGAACTTGCCAGGGTAAGAAATGAAAAGATTGGGTTCGTCTTTCAATTCCATTACCTGCTCAATGAATTTTCTGTACTCAGGAATGTTATGTTACCCGGCGAAAAATTAAGCAAACGCACAACAAAGGAGATAGAAAGTATTGCTTACGAAAAACTCAAAATACTGGGCATAGAAAAGGAAGCGCTTAAAAGACCAAATCAGTTGTCGGGAGGGCAGAAGCAACGGGTGGCAATTGCCCGGGCGCTGATCAACGATCCATTAATTATCATGGGAGATGAGCCAACCGGCAACCTCGATAAGAAAAACAGCGAAATGGTTTTCGATATATTCAGGGAACTGGCCGAGGTCTATCATCAATCGCTATTGATCGTAACACACGATAATGAATTCGCCCACCGGACGCATCGCATTATAGAAATGGAGGATGGCCGCATTGTAAGCAAAGCCTGAATGTTTGAAAGGGAGGGGTTAAGGAAACGTATATGACATGGCAGAGTTGGGCGATGTATACACCTGCGATTTAACCAACTGGTTATCGATTAATATCTCCAGTTTCACTGTTTGAGCAGGATTGACAAAATATCCCAATGTTATAATATTGTTTTTGTTTACGGTTTTTGTGATGGTTTTCATAAACGGTAATGCAGGATTGTTAACCGTAGTCTGTCCTCCGGTTTCGTTATCGTAGGTCACTGACGCCAGGCTATTGGCTGATGTACTGCTAACCTTATAGGTGATACTTACCTGTTTGGGGTAGTTATTGTCATTAGTTGATCCCGGTTTATTGCAGGCACTCACCAGTGAAATAAGCAAGGCCATAAAAAGAGAGTTATAAGGCGGTTTCATTTTTAGCGTTTAATTTTTTATATAAAAAGGGAGTAACATACCAATCAATTGACGTTTCACAGTCGTTAGTCATTTGTTACTATCATCTGTACTTAAATTTTCGGCCAGCGCAAGGCCAGCCACACAATAGTTGCTGTAATGGTGCTTTCCAAAAAGGATAACATGACATAAAATATTCTCCACTCAGAAAAAGAGGAAGCGCCTACAAATAATGTGAATAAGGTAAAGAAAGCAGCCACAACAATGTTCGAGACCCTGTTCCATGTTGGCTTTATTATGAGGGAAAGAAAAATCATCAGGGATGGAATCGTAAGGATAATTGATGCAAGCAGCAGGGTGTAGGGGGTATTCAATAAATTTTGTCCATGCAGGAGGCCCGCAACTTTTCCCGGTACGTACAATTCAAAATAATCGCCGTAAATGTAAAGAAACATGACGGTCGTCCAAAGGGCAGCGAGTTTCAATTTGATGTTGATCTTACTGTCTTCGTAATTATATTTTCTGCTTTTCATTTTTCTTTGATTTTAATCCCAAAAACAATAGCCAGCCGCAGGTGGTGATTTCCGCCACTGCGGGCAGTATTCTCATATATTTTCCTATTCCGGTTTGCGGGTAGTTGGCAAACAAGGTGTTGCCCGAAAAATTTACCAAATAACCCAGACAACCCAGCATTAATAAAATGCCTGAAAATTTCGGCATAAAACCTGACCGGTAAACCAGCAATCCAAAAGGGAAAAGCCAAAGTCCCCAAAACACTGTTGCCAGCAATATCCCGTCATTATACTGCTGTAGCGACAACATTAGTTTTGCCTGTAAATCTTCCACAGGAATAGTTTGCAAGATGGATTCTTTCCCGGTAATCGTCAGCACTGCATACTGATGTTGCAAATTGTTAAACGATATGGGCACACTTAATAAAGCCAATATCAGCATTGCCCTTGCATGTGACTCATTAACAGGTCTTAAAAGTTTATACAGCAAAAGCAGCAAAAAGGTAAAAGCCACATAACACACGATGCTGCAATAAATGCCAATCCGGAATAACGAAGGCGATGTGGTAATGTTGTTGAATGTTACCGTGCTGTTGTTCCAGTCAATAAGTTGTTTAGGTATATAAGCCAGGCTGAACATGCCCGTAATGACTACAACCAGGTAAATGAGACCTGCTGCTCCTGCTGTATTTTTAGCTGTGTTCATCTTTTTTTATTGAAAGCCATAGCGGCAATCGGTTGTTGTATTATTTAGGGCGCTGGTTGTTTTCCAGGAATCAGGCGGTCGGCTTTTCTTTTAATCCTCTGCTTCGTTCAACAGAATATTCCAGATAGTGTTCCTGAACTTTTCGGTAAACAATGAAAAATGCCCGATTTTCAAGGCATTAAAATTTCCGGGGGAGAAACGGAGTCTTTTGATACCGGCATTGGTAAATTGGGCAGTAAGCCACTCCACTGATTTTGGGGGCGCAAAAAAATCATCATCCATACTTATAGAAGTGATGTTACATTTTAGTTTGTCAAAATAGAGATTGTTGTGCGCGAAGCAGGAGAATAAATAGTTTCGGTTCCTGCACCACTTAGCCCATTCCTGCGCAACATTTCCCGGCAGGTTTTCTAACCGGCTGATTTTCTTAGATGGCAGATAACCGAATCCCTTTGTCAGAGCGGGAACCAGCAAATGCCAATTTACCCACATCTTTATTTTCGCAAATCCTTTCCAGAATCGCCAATAGCCGGACTGTACTGCAACAAGAATGATCTTATCTGCCATGTAAGAAGAGGGCGCCAAACCGATTAATTGGCCGCCGATACTATGCCCCAGGAGAATGATCTTATGATTTGGGAAAGTTGTAATGGTATGGTTAATCACCGCTTCCAAATCCCTGCTTCCCCAACTTGTGAGGGAACAGCTTTCCGCCTCGATATTTACATGCAGGGATTGGCCAATACCTGTATAATCAAACGTAATGGATGAGATGTTGTTATGCCGAAAGAATTCAGCAATCTTTTTATAAAAGGATTGCACCACCCCGGCGGCAGACACAATAATCATGATTTTGTCTGCAGCCGGCGCCTCATATAGACTGCAGCTGATAGCCTGGTGGTTGCCTGTATTGATTGTAAAAGAATGCATGACAGAAAAACGGGTCCGATACAAATTTGAACAAATAATTATCCCCCGAAATTGCTTTGTCAATGAAAGGCGATTCTTCATAAATAAAAAGCGGGATTTCGTCAATGAAGCAGGGCAGTAAAGGCGGGTATGCTGTTTTACAACGCGGTTGCTTTACATAATTGTGCAGTCTGTTGACGATAAAGTGACGTTCGTAGGCGGTTTTAATCAAATGAACCGTTTTGGGTATTTTTAAACGTAAATCGGACAATGAAAAGGAACTTAGATAGCAGGCGGCTGAATTTTTACCTACTTACGGGTTTGGGGTTTTTGATGTTGTATTCCGTTGGTGAATTTTTGGGATACCGGGAGACTTTTATTCGCAGAGCGATCAACAGTATAATATTGGTGAGCTATCTTACCGTACTTAACTGCATGCTGTTTGAGAAAATTCTACGGTTATTCAAGTGGCCGTGTAAAAATAATCAACGGGCGTTTTTCTTCCTGTTTGCCGTTATCTTTTTTTATTCCTTCGGATTGTATGGTTGGCGCTGGTTATGGATACAATCAGGCATTTACGCGGATTATACACCCGGGCTGTCTTTTTTGAAGGGGGTGGCGGTCCATTCCCAATTCAGCGTTGCCTGCGTTGTTTTTTTTGCAATAGTGCGGAATATATACAACAACATTCGGCTTAGAGAAAAAAACAATCAATTGAGAATTGAAAAAAAAGAAGCTGAACTAAACTATCTGAAAGCCCAGACCAATCCTCATTTTCTTTTTAATACACTTAATAATATTTATTCATTAGCAAGAGATAAAAACGACCTGGCTCCTGAATCGATTTTGCGGCTATCTAAAATTCTTCGTTTTATGCTGTATGAAACCGGCGGAGGTTTGATATCCATAGAGGAAGAATTGCGGATAATTGATGATTATATAGCGCTGGAAAAGCTCCGTTACGACGAGTCGCTGCTTATTATGGTCGAGGCCGATGTGGAGAATTTAAAACAAGTTTTGCCGCCTTTGCTGCTCATTCCATTGGTGGAAAATGCCTTTAAGCACGGGGTTTCAGAAACGAGAAATAAGCCATTCGTAGCAGTTTATCTTACTGTAAAACAAGGGCAATTAATGTTTACCGTAAAAAACTCAATAGAAGAAACGGCAATCGCACAGCCAATGAAGGAAAATATCGGACTTTCTAATTTACGCAGGCAGTTAGCACTGCTTTATAAAGATTATGATTTGTCCGTGGGGCGGGAGAACGCGGTATTTATATCAACACTAAGAATCAACCTGACAAGCAATGCCTGAAATAAAATGCATAATAATAGAAGATGAACCGCTGGCCGTTAAAGTACTGGCGGATTATGTTGCGCAAGTGCCTTTTTTGCAATTGGAAGGCCGTTTTAAAGATGCCATACTGGCGACGGACTGGTTGCGCACCAATGACGTACAATTGATTTTTTTGGATATTCACCTGCCTAAACTAAAAGGGATGGCTTTTCTGAATACCCTCTCCCCCAAACCAGCCGTTATTATTACGACTGCTTATCACCAGTATGCCGTAGAAGCATTTGACCTGAATGTAACGGACTATCTCCTGAAGCCTATAGAATTTGAGCGCTTCTTAATGGCCATCAACAAGGTTAAATTGGCTTATGACAATAGCCGGCTTGCCCCTGAAAAGAGTAACGCCAGGGATTACTTATTTCTCACTGTGCAAAAGAAAAAAGTCAGGGTTTTGTTCTCTGAGATTTTGTATGTTGAAAGTCAGCGCGAGTATATAAAAGTAGTTACTGAAAAAAAGGAACTTATATCAAGGATGAGTACGCATGAAATAGAGGATCTTTTGCCAGGGGCTATTTTCAAACGGATTCATCGTTCATTTATCATTTCAGTTAATAAACTGGAATCCTACACAGCGGAATCGGTTGAAGTGCAGGGGGTATCTATTCCTATTGGAAGAGGGTATCGGAATGTTGTGGAGCGTTTATGATTTCCTTGCGGAACTTTTAGTACAATAAAGAACCGCCTGGTAATTGCGTGATGACGGAGAGGACTTGCTTGAATCCAGTATTTCGTTCTTGTTATCATCTGTCAGAGAAATGTATTTTAATAAAATCAAATGGCATGTCTGGCATGGTTGATATATATATTCTTGCTTTCGTGTGTAGTACTTTCCACCTGCTCAAAAGCAGGCGCAACCCCAGCGGTTTAAAAAAGGATATAATCCTGCTTCGATTTTAAAGTTACAGATCTTCGGTTTGTTGAAGTGGGCCGTCAGAAATGGAATGGGTTCGCCATTGTTGTTGTGCCAAAAACAAAAAAGCCCCGAATTTCTTCGAAGCTTCCTGCGGACCGGACGGGACTCGAACCCGCGACCTCCGCCGTGACAGGGCGGCATTCTAACCAACTGAACTACCGATCCAAAACGTACAACTCAATGATTGTTTGCGTTTTCAGGCGGCAAATATAGGGACAAAGCTTTCCCCACAAAAAAAATCTGCGTTTTTTATTTTCCCATTTCTTCCTTCCCGATTTTTGCATCCTGGCATTTCCATCCACCATACAAAACAACTTCGCCCGCACCCGCATCGCGCCCACACCCAGCGGCTTCCTGCACCTGGGCAACATTTTTTCTTTCGCCCTCACCGCCGCATTGGCGCGACATACCAACGCCTCCATTTTTCTCCGTATCGATGATCTCGATCACGAACGCGTTCAAACAAGTTACCTGCAGGATGTTTTCGATACGCTGGCATTCCTCAGTATTCCTTACGACGAAGGCCCGCGCGATGCCGGCGATTTTCAGAACCATTTTTCGCAGTTGCTTCGCGAACCGCTTTACCACCAACGCCTGCAATCTCTCCGCGATCGACACCTGCTCTTCGCCTGCAATTGCTCACGCAAGCAACTGGCCGGTTATGAAGCCTATCCCGGTACCTGCCGCCATAAAAATCTCGATCCCGATGCGCCCAATGTAGCCTGGCGTATTGTTACGGGTGATCAACCCGTTGTCAGTTTCCACAATATCGATGGCTCATTGACCACCGCCACCTTACCGGTAGCCATGACCGATTTCATTGTCCGCCGCCGCGACGGCAAAGCCGCTTATCAACTCAGCAGCCTCGCCGACGATACTTTCTACCAAACCGATCTCATCGTTCGCGGACAAGACCTGCTCGATTCCACGCTGGCGCAGTCTTTTTTATCGTCCCTGATGCCCGATCATCCGTTGCAGCATGTTTCCTTTTTTCATCATCCGCTTTTGCTCAACAGCGAAGGAGAGAAGTTGTCAAAATCCGCAGGTTCCATTTCTATACAGTATTTACGCACGCACGGATATTCTGCTGCGGCCGTTTACGACCTTATTGCCAAAAGGATCCATCCCGGCTTCGAGGCCGGCTCCTGGCAGGAACTGGCTGCCTGTTTCTTGAAGTCCCACTCTTTTCAAACCAGAAAAAAGCCGTAGATTTAAACCGATTGCATAATTAAACCTGAATCAGTTATGTTTAACCGGCTTGCCCTTTTTCTTACCCTGCTGACAGCCTTCCTGCAGACTTCCGCCCAGATCCGGCTACCCTGCCTGATCAGCGACGGCATGATCCTCCAGCGAGATAAACCAGCCCGGCTTTGGGGCTATGCTTCCCCCGGCGAAAAGGTATCACTCGTTTTCAAAAAGACTACTTATACCGCCATCACCGGTAAGGATGGTAAATGGATGTTAACCCTTCCTGCCCAACCCGCCGGTGGACCTTTTGAGTTGTCTTTTTCCGGTACCAATAACATAGTGGTGAAAGACGTTTTGTTCGGCGATGTATGGATTTGCGCCGGCCAGTCCAACATGGAGTTGCCGCTGTATCGTGTGCAGGATTTTTATGGTTCCTTGCCTGCGCAGTTGGCGAATCCCGCTATCAGACAGTTCGAAGTGCCCGACCGCTATAATTTTAAAAAACCGGAAGAGGATCTGGCCGGTGGCAGTTGGCAAAAAGCACAGGGTCCCTCATTGAATGCATTCACCGCCGTTGGTTTTTTCTTTGCCGCCGATTTGTATAAACGTTATCGTGTTCCCATAGGATTGATCAATACCGCACTCGGCGGCTCTCCGGCAGAGGCATGGATCAGCGAAACCGAACTCAAAGCTTTTCCCAAGCCGTACGAAGAATTACAACGTTTCAAAAACGATAGCCTCATCGATGCCGTTGAAACAGCCAATACTGCTAACCAACGTGAATGGAGCGCTTTGTTGTATGCTGCTGACCCCGGTATAAAAGGGCAGTGGCAAAATGAATGGAGCACAACGCCCTGGGCCGATTCCATAGAGGTACCGGGGTATTTTCCCTGGAAGGGAAACGGATCTACCTGGTTCAGGAAACAACTTTATTTATCCGCCGCTCAGGCGAACAAACCGGCCCGTTTGATCTTGGGACGCATCGTCGATGCGGATTCTGTTTTTGTCAATGGCCGTTTCGCTGGCACCACCGGTTACCAGTATCCGCCTCGCCGCTATGAACTGCCGCAGGGTTTATTGAAGGAAGGATGGAATACCATTACGGTACGCATCATTAATTCAGGTGCCAAAGGTGGCTGGATTCCCGATAAACCGTATGCATTGGTACTCGATGGCGATAGTCTGCAGTTGCGTGGTTATTGGCAATACCGCAGAGGCGCAGAGATGCAACCCATAGCGCCGCAGGTTTTTGTCCGCTGGAAGCCGGGTGGACTGTATAATGGCATGATCGCACCACTCGAGCGATACGCCGCAAAAGGAGTGATCTGGTACCAGGGTGAAGCCAATACGGGCAAACCCGCGGAGTACCGCGAATTGATGAAGACCCTGATCGCTGAATGGCGCCGGCGCAGAAACGAACCCGCCATGCCGTTCCTGTTTGTGCAACTTGCGAATTACATGGAGGCAAAACCCGCGCCCTCTGAAAGCAATTGGGCCGCAACAAGACAGTCACAGTTGGAAACACTTGAAATACCGAATACCGGCATGGCCGTGGCCATCGATCTGGGTGAATGGAATGATATTCACCCGCTACGCAAACGCGAAGTGGGAGAGCGGCTGGCACTCGAAGCACGCAGGGTAGCCTATGGAGAAAAGAAACTGCTCAGCAGCGGACCATTGCCGCTATCCGTTACCCGGAAAGGAAATCATTTATGGGTGAATTTTGACCGTGCCGGAAAAGGACTACGCACCACGGATGGCAAGATTGTTGGTTATGTTACCGTAGCAGGCGCAGATGGCCGTTTTGTCGTGGCCGAAACAAGCATCAGGGGAAAGCAATTGGAAGTGTGGCATCCGGCTATTTCACTTCCGGTTACGGTACGTTATGCGTGGGCCGACAATCCGGCAGGTGCCAACCTGGTTAATGATCAGGGATTACCCGCATCGCCTTTTACCATCAGTGTCAAAGAATAATGGGCGGCATAAAAATGCCACCCGTAATTTTTAGCGGCAGTGTGAGCAAAGAAAATGAAAAGAAGACTACCGTATCGTTCCGGATAAAATTAAGGTGGTAAATGAGCGATGACAATACTGAATTTGTGGTAGCCCTGCATTGCCTGAACATTTTTTATTCATCAATCATTTCCTTATGAATACGATTAAACTGGATACAGCGGCATTCAAAGAAAAGATATTCGATTACACGACCGATAAAGATTGGCAATACGACGGGCCGCTGCCCGCCATCGTCGATTTTTATGCCGATTGGTGCGGCCCCTGCAAACAGATAGCACCGGTACTCGAAGAACTGGCGAAAGAATACGAAGGCCGCCTGGTTATTTACAAAGTTGATACGGAGGCAGAACAGGAACTGTCAGCAGTATTCGGTATCCGCAGTATTCCCACATTTTTATTCATTCCCGTAGGGGCCGATCCGATGATGCAACCCGGCGCATTTCCCAAACATATTTTCAAGCAGGTAATAGAAGAAAAACTGCTGACACAGGAAACGAAAAGCTGATTCAAACCGAACACTCGTTAATTTTTTCCCGGTAATAAACTACATTGCGCGGGATATGGAATGGATTGGCTATGCAGGCGCGCTTTTCATTGGCATTTCGCTGGGACTTATCGGCGGCGGAGGCTCTATTCTGACCGTTCCCGTACTGGTTTATCTTTTTAATGTGGAGCCGGTCACCGCAACGGCTTATTCCCTGTTTATTGTTGGCGCTACAAGTCTGGCCGGTGTTTATCCGAAGTATCGTGCTGCACAGGTCAATCTCCGCACTGCATTTTTCTTTGGCCTGCCTTCATTGGCGGCGGTTTTTGCCGCCCGCGTGTGGTTATTGCCGGCTGTTCCCTACCAGATCACATCGATAGGTGATTTCATTGTTACCAAACCATTATTGTTGCTGATCGTTTTCGCCATATTGATGGTGATCGCGTCGATATCGATGATCCGCAATACACGCCCCGCAGAAGCTTTGCCTACCGATTTACCCGCACCTGATTTCCTGTTGATGCTGGCCGGAGTGGCCGAGGGTACATTGACCGGCATGGTAGGCGCAGGAGGCGGCTTCCTGATCATTCCCGTATTGGTGTTGCTGGGAAAATTATCCGTGCGTACGGCCATCGGCACTTCCCTGCTCATCATTGCCGTTAAATCACTGATCGGTTTTTTTGTCGATCCCGCACGGCACCACGTCGACTGGACCCTTTTATTAACCATTACCGGTATTGCCATCGTTGGCGTATTTACCGGAAATGCCATTGCGCAACATGTCCCCGCACGCAGATTGCGCCAGGCATTCGGCTGGTTCGTACTGGCCATGGGAATTTACATCCTTCTCCGCGAACTCGTTTTTTCCAACTGAGAAAATTTAGCCCGCAGCGTGATCAACGTCATGGGCAGCCCCGTATATCTCCCGCATTTTTGCTGATTAAAATGAATGCGATGAAGATAGAGCAGATCTACACGGGCTGCCTGGCCCAGGGCGCTTATTACATCGAAAGCGACGGAGAAGCCGCCATTATCGATCCATTACGCGAAACAGCCACTTATGTGGAGATGGCTGCGCGGAACAATGCCCGCATCCGCTATGTATTGGAAACGCATTTTCATGCAGATTTTGTTTCCGGTCATCTTGACCTTGCAGCCCAGACAGGCGCCACGATCGTGTACGGTCCGGGAGCGGCACCTGCCTTTCCTTTTTATGCCGCAAAAGACAACGAGGAGTTATCATTGGGAAAAAGCAGGATCCGTGTATTGCATACACCCGGACATACCATGGAAAGTACCTGCTATCTCCTTATCGATGAGAAGGGTAAAGAAGTGGCCTTGTTCAGCGGCGACACCTTGTTCATAGGAGATGTTGGCCGTCCCGATCTTGCACAAAAACTAAAAGCCGAACTGACGCAGGATAGGCTTGCGGGATTGTTGTATGATTCACTGCGCAACAAGATCATGACCCTGCCGGACGACGTGATCGTTTATCCGGCGCATGGCGCCGGCAGTGCCTGCGGAAAAAATATGAGCCGTGAAACCAGCGATACCCTGGGACATCAGAAACAAACGAACTATGCCTTACGTCCCGATATGACCAAAGAAGCGTTCATCAAAGAAGTAACCAGCGGATTGACCGAACCGCCGGCTTATTTTCCTTCCAATGTGTTGATGAATATCCGCGGTTATGAAAATAGCGAGGCAGTCAGGCAAAGAGCATTGCGGGCTTTATCACCCGACGCATTTGAAGCAGCAGCCCGTGATACGAAAGCATGGATAATTGACACGCGTGCGGCGCAGACATTTGCGTGTGGATTCATCGCAGGGTCCATCAGCATCGGGTTGGATGGATCATTTGCTCCCTGGGCCGGCACAGTGATCCCGGATATAAATCAGCCACTATTAATTGTGGCGGAACCCGGCACGGAAGAAGAAGTGGTGATAAGGTTAAGCCGGGTAGGGCTGGATCACGTAACAGGCTTTTTACAGGGAGGATTTGATTCCTGGAAAAGGGCAGGTAAACCGATTGAACATATCGCTTCGGTGCCAGCCACTGAATTGCCTGCAGATGCAGGACTGCTTGATGTGCGGAAAAAAAGTGAATACGAAAGTGAACATGTGATCGGTGCCCAAAACAGCCCGCTTGACTATATCAACGATGCGGTAAATGTTATTGATCGCCACAAAACCTGCTATGTTTATTGCGCCGGAGGTTATCGTTCGATGATTTTTATTTCGCTGATGAAAGCACGCGGATACAACAACCTGGTCGATGTGCAAGGCGGATTGAACGCGATAAAAGCAAGTGGCCGGTTCAGGCTGTCGGCCTATGCCTGCCCTACGAGCATGCTATAAGACGTTATTTTTTCGCACGTTTGGCGGCCAGCTCTTCATTGCGCCGGATCCCCGCCTTCACCATGCGGGTGATCAGCGTTTTGGGAAGCGCTTTGTCGTAAGGAAAATGGATGGATCCCTTGGAACCATTGTAAGCGGTGGTTTCGGCAGCAAACTCCTCGATAACACCCGGCCCGGGATAGAGACCGATATGATTTTTATTGGCCGCGAAATGGACCAGGTTTCTGTCGTTGAGGCGGAATGTGGGCATGGCATAGCTGATCACCTCTTCCGCCTTGGGTGCGGCTTTGCGGATGATCTGGCGCATTTGTTCAAGTCCTTCTTTATGTTCCGCTGCGCATGAAGCGATATAGGTGTCGATAGAGGTGAATGCCATAATAAGTCAAAATTCAAAAGTAAAAATTCAAAAAGTTCACAACCTGTAATGTTTCGCCGCTCTGGTGTTCTTCTCACTGCATCCACAATAAAGACACCCACACCAACAATTACCGGTTGCTCAAATCTAAAGATAAAAGTTCCCCGGCGTTGCCGGTCGGGATTTTTGGCCTGTCCGTATCCGGGCTTTAAGACTTCGTCTGGTTTTTATATTATTGTACAGAGGTATTGTACTAATCTTCGGTGTTTGAATTTTTAATGCTGACTTTTAATTTATGGAAACAGGCTATAAAGAAATAGCGGGCATCCGC
This sequence comes from Terrimonas ferruginea DSM 30193, assembly GCF_000425585.1. Taxonomy (GTDB): domain Bacteria; phylum Bacteroidota; class Bacteroidia; order Chitinophagales; family Chitinophagaceae; genus Terrimonas; species Terrimonas ferruginea. The sequence continues at coordinate 75,821 of NZ_AUDS01000021.1, read as the reverse complement.
ATGTATTATGAAAAGCAAGGTAAAGGACAACCGCTGGTACTGATTCACGGTGGTGGTTCTACAATAGACAGTACCTGGGGACGGATACTTCCCCTGCTTTCCCCCAACTTTACAACTATCGCGATGGAATTGCAGGCACACGGCAGGACCAGCGACCGCGATCAGCCGGAGAGTTTTGAGCAAGATGCCGATGATGTGGCGGGTTTGTTGCAATCGCTCGGTATCGGACGCGCTGCCATATTTGGTTTTAGCAATGGAGCTACTACGGCGATGCAGATAGCCATCCGTCATCCCTCGGTAGCCGGCAAACTGGTACTGGCCGCAGGTTGTTACAAGCGATCGGGTTTACCGGATGGTTTTTTCGAAGGAATGGCCAACGTCACGCTGGAAGTAATGCCCGAATCTTTAAGAAATGCATTCCTGGCGGTTAACCCGGATCAGCAAGCGCTGGAAAATGTATTCGAAAAAGACCGGCAGCGGATGATACATTTCAAAGACATCCCCGATGAATTGCTGGCGCAGATCGACTCACCGGCATTGATCATCAACAACAACCTGGACGTGATAAAGAACGGGCATGCTTTGAAAATGGCTGAGCTGATACCAGGTTCGCAATTGGTGATCATGCCCGGCACGCATGGTGCCTGCATAGGATCACTTGAATCCGATGATGTCGACCAGGAAATGATAGCCTTTACGGCAAAAATAGTGAAGGACTTCCTGCAGTCAGATAGCAGGTAAGGAGGGAGGTCAGCGGCGAACTCCCTGCTGATTGGCCTTTTTAGTTTTGACCTCAGGCGTTCTGCCACTTTAATTCCGTATGGAAAAGTGAACGGGTCGCCTTCAGTAATAAGTTTTAAGCCAGTGAAGTCCAACAGCCTGGTTCGTGTATACACGAACCAGGGAATAAAAGGACTCACCATTGACCATTAAGATTTTTGCCTTTTGAATTTTGACTTTTTACTTTTGAATTTGAATTGGCATACGGGTTGCGTAAATTGAGTATAGACATTCAAACCACCTGTCGTATATATGCTCATCAAAAAAAGGATCTCGATCGTTTATTTTCTAAAACTCATCATTTGGGACGCCGCCGCCATTTTATGTTACGCCATAGTGGTCGGTATATTGGACCATATTTCTTTTTTCTCCAACATTACCATCCCGTTCGCCCTTTCGGCTTTGGTCGGCACTTTACTTTCCCTGTTACTGGCTTTCCGCACCTCGCAGTCGTATGAGCGTTGGTGGGAAGCACGCGTGGTATGGGGCGCGATTGTCAACGACAGCCGGACATTGATCCGGCAATTGCAACAGTTCCTTCCGGCGGACGAACAAAAGCAATATATCATACAAAGTTTTGTAGAGCGGCAGGCGATGTGGTGTTATGCCTTAGCGAATACGCTCCGCAAATTGGAAATGACGGACAGGGTGAAAGACTATTGTGCTAAACAGGGTATTGCCGGTGAAAACATCCCCAACCTGCTGCTTACACGTCATGCGGAAGAATTGTCTGCGATCACCACAAAGTATGCCATGGATGCCAACAGGCAGGTGCAGCTCGACAGCACCATTCAGCGATTGACCGATGCCATGGGACGCTGCGAACGCATCAAGAGCACCGTATTTCCCCGGTCGTATAGTTTGCTAATACATTTCCTGATCTATGTATTGATGACCATATTGCCTTTTGGCCTGGATGATAATAACGTTTTTGTTGAAATGTTTTTGGTGACCCTGATACCGGTATTGTTCATTGCCATCGAGCAGACATCCATCCTGATGCAGGATCCGTTTGAAAACAAACCGACCGATACGCCGATGACTACGTTGTCGGCCACCATCGAACGAAATATGCTGGAGATGACAGGGCAGGAGGTACCGCCGAAAATGGTAGCGGGTGGTAGTTATTATATGATGTGAGGATTAACTTTTTTATGAATGCCAGCGATAGGAAAAGTTGTAAATTTGGCTATGCGGAAGAATAAATCTTCAAATATCGATAAGTATACAACGTCTGACGGCTATGCGTATTTGACCAAAAGAATGGTTGTGGCTACAGCAAAAGCTGCTGGGCGTCGGGCTGCAAAAAATGCTATGGAGGTAATGGGATATGTAGTGGTATCCGAAGGCGGTTGGGTTGTGAAAAAATTTAAGGATGGCAGAGTAGAGAAACTGTCAAAATTGGTTTAACCCAAGCGCTAGTAAATGGAGAATTTTTTCAAACAACCTCAGTTACGGATGCGGGTATTTGCAGGGCCAAACGGGTCAGGTAAAAGCACTGTTATCACAGATATTAAAGCAAAGGAGGAAAATGGCAAGCAAATCGATTTCGGATATTATATTAATGCAGATGATATTGCAAAAGCGCTCAGAAACGGGCGTTTTTCTTTTTTGTCGTACTCGATAAAACCAAACGCGTTCCAACTTGTCACATTTGCGCGTGATTCAGGACTCATGGCTGACGCGAAATCTTTAAATGATTTTGCATCGGGATTTGTGATAGATGGCTTTAAGCTGTTCCTTCTGGATATTAAACTGATTGATAGAACTGCCCAGATTATAGCCCGATTTTTACGAAGCCAGATGCTACGATTAAAAAGGCGTTTTTCTTTTGAAACCGTTTTTTCCCATGAATCTAATTTGGATATAATGCGTGAGGCGACAGATGCTGGATACAAAGTTTATCTTTATTTCGTGTCGACGGATTCTCCAGATATTAACAAGTATCGTGTTGCTCTGCGTGTAAAGGAAGGAGGGCATAGTGTTCCAGAGGATAAAATTGAGAGCAGGTATTTTCGATCGATGGCGCTTTTAAACAAAGCAGTCGGATTGTCTTATCAGGTATTTTGCTTTGATAACTCCAATGACGGTATGCCATTTCGACTCACAGCTCACGGAAAAAGAAAGTCAGGTATTATGGAATGGGACGAAATTCCTGAAGAAGATCAAACACATTGGTTTAAAAAATATTGTAATCAGCCTTCTGCTAATTAAAAAAGCGCTCCTCAAAAATCTTCTCACCCAAACCAATGGTAAATCCTTAGTCGCCCGGCCCCGAATCACTTTTGCGGCGATAATTAACCAAATAATCAACACGTTATCTGAAGCGTGGCACTAAAATTGTCTTCGATCTTGTCGCAAAAAGACAATACCGGAACGGCTGCCATGGCATTTGAAAAAGTGCATTACGTTCGTTGTTGTCCTTTTGATCCTTTCCTGATCATCAACAGCCAACCATGTAAACCGTACAGCTAATGAATGCTCCCTTCATCGAGATCATAGAAGATACTACTCCCGATCCCAATCTGCTGATGTGGAAATATGCAGATGAAGACAAGGAAATTAAAAACGGTGCTAAACTTACCGTCCGTGAATCACAGGTGGCAGTGTTTCTTAATGAAGGACAACTTGCCGACGTTTTTCAGCCGGGCCTGCATACGCTGCAAACCGCAAACATCCCCATCCTGAGCCGGCTCAAAGGCTGGAAACACGGATTCAAGAGCCCTTTCAAGGCAGATATTTATTTCATCAATACCCGCCAGTTCGTCAACAATAAATGGGGAACGCCTGCGCCGGTGATGATGCGCGATCCGGAATTCGGACAGGTGCGCGTGCGCGCTTTCGGCACCTTCGATATCCGCATCAACGATATCGCCGCCTTTTTCAGGCAATACGCCGGCTCTTATAAAACCTTTACCATCTTCGAACTGCAACACGAACTGCGGGATTTTATCGCGCCCAAATTCGGAGAAGTACTGGCGCAGCATAATATTTCCGTAACAGATGTGGCCGGTAACGTAACCGAACTGGGCAGGAAAATCGAACCATTCCTCCGGCCATACTTTGCACAGTTTGGGATCGAACTGCTGACGTTTACCATCACCAGCGTCACGCTGCCGGAAGAAGTGGCTGCGCATTACGACAAGATCACCAACATGAACATGGTGAGTGACATGGAGAAATACACACGCTTCAATACTGCGCAGGCAATCGGTGAAAAAGGAACGGCAATCAACGAAGCCACCACCAATGCGATGGCCATGGGTATCCTGCTAAACCAGCCACAGCAGAAACCACCAGATGATATTGCAGGCCGGTTACAGCAATTGAAATCGCTTTTTGAAAACGGCCTTATTGATGAAACGGAATACAAAGCCAAAAAAGCAGAACTCATCGATAAACTATAAAGGCTATGTCAGCAGAAAAGAAACCGCTTTCATTGTTGGAGCGGATGAAACAAAAGGCGAAAGAACAAAAAAATTACGGCGGCGAGTTTACCGGAGAAGAGGCAAAAGTAAATGTGCGCGCCTGCCCCAATTGCGGTGCCGGCCGTGCAAAACAAGATGGCCTCACACATTGCGCCTACTGCGGATTCGAATTCCTTTCCATCAAACTTACCGATGGCATTAACCTGAAAAAAGAAGATAATTCTCAAAACACCTGACTATGTTTGGACTTTTCAGCAACCAGGCAACAAACAACGAAGCCACTGCCGCTATCAAGGAAATGGAAGAAACCAGGGAACGATTTTTTGCATTCATCGGAAAGCTGGAACAAAAGATGAAGGAGTTTGCAGAAGCCTCTCTTCCCGAATTAACTGAATTGAACAATACCGACACAGATGAATACAAGCGCGCCTATCACCGCATGAAAGCCGCCGTACTCGGACAACTGGACAGTATTCAGAAAAAAGCGCTGGAAGTAAAAGAAGAGAAGATCACCAATTTTCGCTTTACCACCAATGATCATGCATTATCCACGGCTTATTACGATTTCAGAAACGATTGCTACGACCGCTACAACCAACTGGATGAATTGAAGAATTACTACCGCGGCCAGGTAGAGGCGACTTACTCCGAAAACTACGAAGCAAAATACCAGCAGATACTCGACGAGTACGAAGCCATCAGGGATAAATTCGCCTGCATCCAATGCGGAAGTCCTCTCGTTATTGAAAAAATTTATTTCACTACCACTTATATAACTTGTCCCGCCTGTCAGACCCGCAATACCTTTGAGCCGAGTTCCAAAGCAAAAACGCTGGAGCAGCTTGGCCGCAGTCTCGCCGAACAAAGAACTGCGCACCTTTTGAAAGAACATGATGCGATACCTGCTAAAACGCAGGAATTATACCTCGAGCGTCACAAGATACAATTGAGTCTTATTCATGAAAAAGACAACCGGGTCATCAGGGAAAAGACCAGCCGCATCGAAGAATTGGGAAGACTGCATGAGGAACTTGAACGCAAACGTCCTGCGTTGTACCAAACCTATTTGCGTGCGATGTTTGACGAATGGAACAAGATTAATCCTGCATTGACCGAGGAACATGAGAAATTCTACAACCGGTTATTGAGCGACTATAGAAAATATAAACTTTAAGCATTAGTAACTATGAGTAATCCATTGTTAGAGCCGATTCACGGCGTTTCGCTTTATGACTACGCAGCGGTGTCGGCTAAAATGGCCAATGGCGTGGACGTAAAAGAGATCTGTAAAAAATTAGGCATCGAACATGCTGTATTTGAAGAAGCGTCTGCCTTGTGGGTGGCGCGTATGCAGGAGGACAGCAGCTTTGCCTTGACGATGGCCTTTGGTGAGTATTTCGGACAAGCGGAAAATCATCCGAAGTTAAAAGACCTTCAGGCCCAGGTGAGCGACGAAGAAAAAGCCAACCTCGACAAAATGCGCGACGACCGTTATTTCTACGAAGAACTGAATGGCGCGCGTCAGGCTGCCTACGAATATGGATATGACGGCGCACAATGGATCCAGGAAAACTATGGGATTTCATTGGGGGATTTTCAAACCGTAGCCATGAAGTGGATGGAAGTCCAAAACCAGGAAATGGCCGGCGGCCAGACCGGGAATATTCATCATTTTATCGACTACCAGCAGAAGAAACAAGCGGAGTATGCAAAGAGATTTGCAGAAGAACAGGGAGGCAACCTGGCGGATGATGTGGAGTTTTAAGTCAAAATTCAAAAGGCGTTAATCGTCAATATGTGAATGGTGAATAATTAATTTGGTGCTGCCGCCCGGATTCCTGTGCTCACCACAACTGTTCGGAACGTTTATCGCAAGGAGTCGCTTTCATTTCTAAACGTAATGGCGGCGAGAAGTATAAGGTAGCGCCCTTGTTGGTCTGGAGACCAACAAGGGCGCTTAAAAGGTCAACTTCGTACATAACTCAGGGATGGGAAGCCGGTTGGGCGGGAGACCAATGGTGGCCTGATGTCGGATTCACAGGTTTTAAAATCTTCCGGACAATTATGGTGTCCTCACGAACCAGGAACGGAAACGTATTGACTATTTACTTCAAATAATCAAACACATTCACCAGGTTGAATTTCGGGCTTCGCTTAAGAAAATCCTGGAAGAAGGCCGTATGGGTGCCGCCCATCAGGATGAATATACGATCGGTTGATGTTACCTGAATCTGATTAAGATTGGAGAACATCACCAGGTTGCGATGATAGAATTTTGCTGCTTCATCGGCGCCTTCTGATTTTCCTTTCGTGGAAATATAGGTCAGCAAATCGGCGTTGATGTTGATGAGGCTTTCCAGGTATTGTGGATGATTGTTCAATTTGAACAAGTCATAGAAAGGAATGCCTTCTTCAGGATTTTTCTTTTCGTTATAGTCGAGCAGGCTCCAGTACTGGCTAACAGTGGTTTTGTCGGCAGGATTGGAAATTTTGCCACCAATATTATAGTCGTAACCTTCTCTAAAATCCACGCCGTATATTTTTTTTGCATGGCTCAATCTGCCCACTTCGTAAGCAAGTAACTCCCGCTCGTCGGGGTCTTTATATTTTTTTGCCGGATTGTTGCAGTAATCGAGGAAGTCCGCTAACCGCGCAGAATCATTTGCAGGAAGATCTTCAATGACGATGATGGTAGGTTTGAAAGCGGCCAGCAGTTTCGCCACTTTCTTTATTTCTTCCTGGTTTTTACGGTCGTGCTCATCGAAGTTGGTGGAGGAGGCGTCGGAGGTAAAGCCCATATGAAAGGTTGCCACATTCAACACCGGAACTGCGTTATCGAATTTGTCCTTGTAGATTTTCTTTTCATTGTAGGGAACGGTTTGGGCAAAGCAAAGGACAGGCCCAATGCCCAGCAGAAGCGCAACAAATAGTGATCTTGTCATTTTATCAGCACATTTTTATACCTGTTAAACGCATTCAACAATAAAAAGTTACAGTTGCTGTGAACGAATTGAAACAGCTTTCCGCACAAACAACTCAGGATAGTCCACCACAAATCCCGACCGGTCTGTCTGTATCGTGGCTTCAAAATCATTCGGTACATTCTGATAGTGATAAGCGGTGTCTGAAAGGCAGGTGTATTGCTGCGCCACACGGCGGATATTCCGCGCCAGTACATCGCAGTATACCACGTTGATTTCCCTGGTTTCTTTATGCGGCAATTGTAAACGACGGATCGGAAGGGTATTGGTCAATGGCGTCACAGGTATATCCACGTCAATACAACCATCCAGTTCCGGAACCGGCATGCCGTTGCAGGTCCAGCTTCCATGTGCGTCGGCCTGTAATAAGTTGGAAAAGACATGGTGATCGTGGAAGCAATGAATTTCCAGTACTTGCGTATGCCAGTGCGCATCCGTCTCTATCCGGTAATCGACTTTATATATTTTTTCTTCATAATAACCCACAATGACCGACGTAATCAGGTTCCCCTGATTACCCGATTTTATCAGGCAATTTTCCAGCGAAAAATATTCACGACCGCTCCAGAGAATGTTTGTTTCCATTTTTTAATTTAAAAATTAAATCCCGAACGCAGAAAAGAAGCCGGAAAATGTGGAAATTTGAATATGATGTACATTCAAAAGATACGCACCCTGTACGATTTACCAGCCGATGAAACGTTTGGTTATTCCGAGGAGGAAATCATTAACCTGGAAATCGATCTGGGTGTCCGCTTGCCGGGCAAGCTCCGCGATTATTATTTGCATCTGGGAAAAAATGAACGCATCAATGCTTCGCACAACCGTTTGCTGAAACCGGATGGTGAAGCCGGTTATTCAGAAGATGATTATCTGGTTTTCTATGAAGAAAACCAGGGAGTGGTGAGTTGGGGTATAAAGAAAGATGAGTTGCAATTGGATAGCCCGCCGGTTTGGGGTAATTATGGCGATGAAGAAACACCCGACTGGCACCGGGAAACCAGCACGGTGGAGGATTTTTTCCTGCTCATGGCTGTTTACAACGGTACAATGGGTGGATTAAAATACAATGCCAATTGCCTGGATGAGGTTGATCCGGAAGTGGTAAAAGCGATACAGCAACGTTGGAGCGAAGTGCCGGACATCAGTTGGGAAAAACAAAAAGTGTATACCGACGATTTCCGTGAAGTGATCAGTCTATCTTTCGATGAAAGCGGAAATTGCACCGCTGTTTTTATCGGCACCAGCGATCAGCACGCTTTTGATGAATTGCTGGACGAAATAGATGTGGAATGGTCTTATGTGTCGTATGAAGATGATGAAGAAGAAGACGAAGAACAGTAGTAAATTACCCGATAAATAACAACTGATTCATGATCGACTGTGCATTTCTCCCGGTGTTTTACGAGCGCCATAAATTACTGAAAGAAGGACTTGCTCCTCCTGTGTCTGCGGACTACAGCAAAACAGAAGCGGTGTGGATAGATATGTATGGTCTGGGACGATTTGAAACGTATCAGTTCATCTATGCCGACTGTACGGACATTGCGCATTTGCAGGAATGGATGATCCGCACAAAAGGGGAGCAGCAAATAAAGGCGTCGGCCGCGGCTTTCCGCGAATGGCAGCAAAGTGAAATGGCCGGTGGCCCGGCGGTGGTTGAACGAAAACTGCTGAACGATGAACAACTATTGCACTGGCAGGAGCAGGGCTATATCAGGGTAAGTGGTCTCGTAGAAGCACAGCTATGCGATGCCGTTACCGACTTTATTTGTGATTTCCTGGCAGTCGATCTGGCGGATCCGTCTACCTGGTACAAAGGACATACCGACTGGCACGGATTAATGTTGCAGCAATACCAGCACGAAAGCATGCACCGGGTACGCTCGCATCCGAATATCAAACAACTTTTTGCAGAGCTCTACAATACCTACGCAATTATTCCGCAAACCGACAAAGGAAGCTTCAATCCGCCTGAAACAGATGATTGGAAATTCGTACATCACCTGCTTCACTGGGATATGAATTACCGCAAACCCGATCCGACTTATATTCAGGGATTGATCTACCTGAATGACGTGCCCGAAAACAGAGGTCCGTTAAAAGTCGTTCCCGGATTTCACAAACAATTTAACGACTGGCAGCAAAAATATCCGGATGAAATTGAATCGTATCAACAGATGCGCACAACATTGAAGCCCGAATACATCGCCGGCAAAAAAGGAGATGTTGTGCTGTGGTTGCAGACATTGCCGCATGCCGCAAGCTGTAATCACTCTGACCTGCCCAGGTTTGTACAATACCTGAGTTTTAACCGGCTATAAATAATCCTATGATTACGGTAAAAGTGACTTACACCATCCACGAGGGACATGTTTCTGTCAACAAACAACTGATTGAAGCCTTCCTGCAGGATTTTACAAACCTGGACAACAGCCGGTTTCTCTACACCATTTTTCAAAAAAATGACGGTTGCACTTTTGTGCATCTCTCGCAATACCAGGACAAAGCCATGCAGGAAGAACTGTTAAAGGTGCCGTCCTTTCTGCAATTCCAGCAGGAACGCGATAAAAACTTAACCGGCGAGCCGCAGATTGAGATATTGAATTATGTCGCGGCTTCAAGGGGGGTATTGTAAGAAAACTTATACTTCCGGATTCTCCACAGACGTAATAACATTGGTTTCAGGCGGCGGGTTCTTCTTCGGCGTATTTTCTTTTTTAACCAGCTTTGGTACTTTAAATCCGCTCAGGTCGATCTTTTCTGCAATGACCTTCAAAATAGTCTCCTGGATCTGCTGGTCATTGAATTTCATTTCATAGGCTTTATTGACGTTTTTGCGTACGATGGCCACCACTTCCGGGCACAGCAGTTGTTTGGAAATGGAAATGGGTGTCATTGCCTGTGCTTTATTCCATAATGCATCCAGTCCGCCTTTTTGGAGGCTGTCTTTAGCCAGGTATTCGATAATGTCGTAAGCAGCTTTCAGGCTGGAAGAGTCGGTGAGGTCGACAGTGAATACTTTTTTGTGCTGGATCGGTTTTTCGAAAATGATTTTATAAAAATCGAACTGTTTGCCGTTGGTGAGCAATGCCCAATCCACTCCTTCATTGGCGCCATAATTCACTGCCTGCCGCAGGTGGCTTTCATTGATGTTCAGGGAAAAAGCTTTCACTTCCACCAGGAAATGCCGCTTACCGTTGATCTGTATCATGTAGTCGGCATACGTGCCTTTGATCATGTATTCTGTGCGTACCTCCTCGAGTGCCGTGTAGCCGAGCACATCGGTAAGGAAATGATTGATCATGATCCGGGTGCCGCTTTCGTCGAGGTCGGTGATAGAGTCGGAGAGAAATTTTTTAATGTAGAGTTTGATGTTCTCGATAAGCTTTTGCTTTTTGGCTTCGGTGAGCATGATAAGGCGTGGTTTAGGTTGTAAAATCTTGAAAGATCAAAAGTGCTGATCTTTTCACGAAGCAGGAATTTGGACGAGGGGGGATTTTTCCGGTAAATATGTGGCGTCCGGGAAACGCTTGCCGCCTGGCGCGTGGTGGAAGCGAACTGGTATTGCAATTGCAGTGTAAGTAAAAACGATTGCGATCACATGAAAGTTTTATCTGCCTTATTCATACTAACCTGCTGCTCTGCTCCTGCGCTGGCGCAACGCGATAGTTCCACCGATCGTTTAAAAAACCGCTTTTCCGTATTTCATCCGGTTCCCGGGGCGCTGATGCGAGAAGAAATGGAAACCGACCGCCCCGACATTACCGAATCTCCGGTAACTGTCGATGCAGGGCATTTTCAGTTCGAAGCAGACCTGGTCAAATTCAAACGTTCACGCGACGCCGGCTCGGGCAACCGGCAGATGCTGGTAGCGCCGCTTACGGCCAAGCTCGGGTTAACGAATTCGATCGATTTCCAGGTGGCCGTGGAAACGTTCAGGCATGAGGTGAAAACGGAAGAGGGCAGCGCACCGCAAGGGCACGATGCCTGTGGCAGCGTAACGCTCCGGTTGAAAAAGAACTTTTGTGGTAATGATGATGGGAAGTTTGCCGTTGCCGCGCTTCCGTATATCAAGCTGCCAACGGATAAACACTTTGAGCATCACCTGGTCGAGGGTGGAATGATCATTCCGATGCGCTGGAAGCTTTCTGAAAAATGGGCGCTGGGCGTGCAGGAGGAAGTGGACTATGTAGCGGATGATCGGGAATACGACTGGCAGCTATTGCAATCTGTGGCGGCAGATTACCAACTGACAAAATCGTTGAAAGGAATGATCGAAACTTACGCCACGTATGGAATAAGGGAACACCGGATGGAGAATTACATCAACCTGGCGTTGCAATTGAGCGTGCTGAAAAACCTGGCGGTAGATATCGGCTCCATACAAGGCTTTCAGAAAAATGCGGAACATCAATATTATGCAGGCTTTGCCGTGCGATTGTAGCGGAGAACTTTATTGTGCCGGGCCATATTAACTTGAAATGTTTTTGTTCTATCTTCAATACCGCCGCTAAGATAAGAACCACCGTGCGGCTACTATTTATGCGATATGCTTTTGTGTTTGTCTTCCTGAGTATGCTAATTGCGGCAAAAACAGCTCGGGCACAAAAAGCGGAAGCCACCATCATATCCCGGGACAAACCAAAGGAGAACCTGCTGCTTTTTTCCAATCAATTTATTAAAGCGGCTACACCCGATACGCCATGCGTTTCCGGGAAATATCTCCCGATGCTGTACTTTGATGAATTCAGCCTGGGTGTGTTGGTAGACACGACGAATAACTTACAACGATACGATATGGCGCAGCCAGTGTCTTTCAGGAATAAGGCGGGTTCGGATAACTATTACCTGCTGCGGTATTTTGACTTTCAGCAAAGACGTGTTGAAAGTGGTAACTGGCGTATAGCTCCACCCACGTACTATTTAAACTACGGACACAAATACCTGCAACGGTTCAGGGAAGAAACCAGGGAAACCTTGAGCAGGGACGGGCAGCAATGGCTTGACCGGACGCTCGTCAATCTGCAGACAGCGATCGAAGATGTGCTGGCCGGCAATCCGGTGGCGGAATTGAACGATACAGCGTTTAATGATCTCATATATGCGACACATGCAGCGGCTTACGAGCAGGCAGGGTTTGTAAAACTGAATATATTGGATAAAGTAAAAATAGCATTGACGCCGGATGTGTCGGATCTGCTGGATCCCAGAGGGCTGGCGCTGGTAAGGCAGATGAGAAAAAAACAATTTGCGTATTACCGCTCACATCCCTGGTTTGCCATGCGGCAGGCGCTTGAACTGGCGGCAGGCATGGGAGAGATCATGGTGCGTGTAACAAGGTATGCGGCAAAGTATGGGGTGGAGAGAGGAAAGGTGTGGGGAGTGGTGAGGGAGGCGATAGGGCAATAAGTCAATAAGTGAATGGTGAATGGTGAATGGTGAATAGTGAATAGTGAATAGTGAATGGTGTTTTAGATGCGAAGCATGTCGTTGTTGGTGTCTTCACCACAACTGTTTGGAAGATATAAAACCGCTCAATCCGATATCACGCCACCGTTGGTCTCCAGACCAACGGGCCTGCTCATCTTTGAGTTATGTACGAAGTTGACCTTAACCTGTCAAAGCTACCTGACGCTTGCCTGTTGGCCGGGAGAAGAACAAGGGCGCTAATTTATACCTCACGCCGCCATTACGTTTAAAAATGAAAAGCGACTCCTGGGATAAACGTTTCTAATAGTTATGGTGTCTTCAAGAACAACATTCGTATGTACTAAATGATTATGAATGTCGCATGGTATTCTCGAAGGATGTAAAAACAAAAAAGCCTCGAATTTCTTCGAAGCTTCCTGCGGACCGGACGGGACTCGAACCCGTCTCGGCTTAGCTGAGACCGTGACCGGGCAGCATCAATAGTATGTTGGTAGGTTGACTTGCCAACCATTCAAAATATTCTTTTTTACAACCCTTTAGTTTTCTTTCGCGGATTAAAGCATCTCGTTTAGTTGGATGTGCTTCCACGTAAAGAAGTTTCCATGGAATGTGGTTTGCTGTAAAAGTTGATTTCCCAGAATTATGTTCGATCAGTCGTCGTTGGTAGTCTTCTGTAATTCCTTTGTAATACAGTGCTGAATTTTCGCTTTTTAATATATAGACAAACCCACTCATCCAGTAAACGCTTCAATTTTTGACTTTAAATCAGAGAAATGAAATATTGACCAGGCAGCGCACAAAAAAGCCCTCTGATTAAGAGGGCTTTCTGCGGACCGGACGGGACTCGAACCCGCGACCTCCGCCGTGACAGGGCGGCATTCTAACCAACTGAACTACCGATCCTTACCTTGATCAACACAAGTGTTAATCATTAAGGGACGGCAAAGATAAGGCGACACAATATTTCCTCCAAAAGTTTTTAGATTATTTATCTTTCACAACCTCAGCTTTTTGCATTTAAACCCTTTTCTGGATTTTTCCGTTAATTTAGCCGCTCATTTTACTATCTATTAAGTTATGCCCAGTAACGCCAACAGACAATTCCTGGACTTTGAAAAACCGATCAAAGATCTCATCGAAGAGATCGAGATCACCAAAGCCCGCCAGGACAAACACCACCTCGACCTCGGTGAGCAGATCAATATACTCGAACAAAAGATCCTCGATAAACGCACAGAACTGACCAGCCAGCTCAGCAGTTGGCAACGCGTGCAACTAAGCCGTCACCCGGACCGCCCTTATACGATGAAATACATTCAGAAGATGACCACGCAATTCGTGGAACTCTTCGGCGACCGCAATGTGAAAGACGATAAAGCCATGGTAGGCGGATTTGCCAACCTAGACGGCGAAACTGTGATGATCATTGGTCAGCAAAAAGGCATCAATACCAAAATGCGACAGCTCCGCAATTTCGGTATGGCCAACCCCGAAGGCTACCGCAAAGCCCTCCGCCTCATGAAACTCGCGGAGAAATTCAATAAACCCATCATCACCCTCATCGATACCCCCGGCGCATTCCCCGGCCTCGAAGCCGAAGAACGCGGACAAGGCGAAGCTATCGCCCGCAATATTTATGAAATGATGCGGCTCACCGTTCCCGTGATCTGCGTGATCATCGGTGAAGGTGCCAGCGGCGGCGCACTCGGTATCGGCGTTGGCGACCGTGTATTCATGATGGAAAATTCATGGTACACCGTTATCTCTCCCGAAAACTGCAGCACTATTCTCTGGCGCAGCTGGGCGCAAAAAGAAATTGCGGCCGAACAACTCAAACTCACCGGCGATAAAATGCTGGGCTTCGGTCTGATCGATGGCATCATTCCCGAACCAGCCGGCGGTGCGCATTGGGATTATGATGAATCTGCCCGCATCCTCAAAGAACATCTTGTGCCGGTTATCCGTCAACTGCGCGAAATACCAGCGCAGGAGCGCATAACGCAACGCATCGAGAAGTTCAGCAAAATGGGATTCTGGGATGAGGTGCCTGCATAATTGATTTTTTCGAACGGAAACAAAATAGAAAAGCGCGGGTTACTACCGCGCTTTTGCTTTGTTGGTCTGAAGACCAACAAAGGCGAGGATTAGGTCAAAGGTTCACAACTGATCAATGCAGAATAAAGACTTATTGCTTAACCAAGTCACTTTCCGTATGCATGGCACACTTCCAGTCATTGTTTTCTTTTATCCATGTAGATGTACAGGCACATTTCATGGAAACTCTATCATAACTTAATTCGATCAGGTAGGCCAGCATTGCATGATCCTCGCCGGTTTGCACCTGTTCGTCGGAGATACTCTTCACTTCCATCGACCTGTCATTGCTGTTAAACATCTTTTCGTAAGCGCTCGCATCGACACTCATCACGCCATTTCTGCCAGCCACAATACACGGGAACTTTGTAAGGCTTTTTACTGTTTCAAAGTCTTTATTGGCCATAGCGTCCCAATATTTTTTTTCCAGGTCTATGATATCGTCTTTCATAATGAGATGTTTTATAAGATAAAACAACAATGGTACCAAAGCATTAAGGCCAATAGTTCAGTTGTTTAGCACCATTTCACGGTTGCCGGTTCGCAATTGCCACCCGCAATCCGCGCCACTGCAACACCGCCATCAGTCCAACCCATCCCGCAACAGCCGCAACCAGTACATTGCCCACAATGGAAAGCTGATCGCTTATCCATAAAAGCAACACCACACTCGCCACTACCCACGACAGGTCGAGCGCCGTAATCAACCGGACTTCGTTACTGCGCACCGGCGTCCGGCGGGATGCGCGAAACACATACAGGGCAAATACAAGCAGGAACACCCCAACACCCGAAAACGGTGCGGCCTGCACCTGGCCAAACAGCTCAGCCGCGGGGCGGGCAAAACAGATTAATATGATGCCGGTCATGCCTGAGCTAAGCGCATTCAGTAAAAGTGTGTTTTTAAGTGATAACATAATTGAAAGTTTTAGTGATTGACAATACCACAAAACTATTGGTCATCTTACGCCAGGCAGCTGTCCGTTGACGCCAACTATGTATCATTTTCCGCCACGCCGGCCTTTTTATAAATGCTTCAGTTTATTTTTGATAAAACAACGGAATGGAAGATCTGCAGCATCGTGTAGCCCTGGCTTTATTGAGCTATGCAGCGCAGCGGGGCGTGGCCGCTTCGCATTTATGCCGCCTTTCGGGCATCGACTACGCCGTGCTTGCCCGCGATGCTTCCATGCAGTTGACGCCCGTTCAATTCGAACAGCTTTGGAAAAATGCCGCTCATCTTACACAGGATTCTTTATTCGGTTTGCATTTTGGTGAATCCATGCAACTCGCCGCGCTGGGTGTGGTTGGGCAGGTGATCCTTACCAGCAACACGGTTGGGGAAGCGCTCGATCATGCCGGTGCCATGGCGCACCTGCTCACCGACCTTTATCGCTTCCGGATCAGCCGCGATAGCCGTACCACCACTTTACATTTTATGGAAAATACGCGCCGCACGCAACGTTACCCGCACACCGCCCGGCATTTCGGCGATTACCTGATCGTGTTTGCCCTGCACGAACTGGACGGCCTGCTGCCCAAACGCATCGAACCGCTGTCCGCCCGCTTCCCTTATGTCATTCCAGACCACCATGAATATACCCGCATCTTCCGTTGCCCGGTTAAAGGGAAAGCAGGGGAGTTGTCGATCGGGTTCCACCGGCGTTATGAAGACCTGGCTATTTTATCCGCCGATTATAGCCTGCAGAATTTCCTCCTGCAGCGCGTAACCGCTATGTGTGCCCGCGAGCCCGATGAAGCCGCGCTTTTAAAGCAACGCGTTTTCCATTATCTCCTCAGCAATTCTTATCGCCAAATGCCTGGCCTGGAAGCGGTAGCCGCCAATTTCAATTTCAGCCCGCGCAGCCTGCAACGGCATCTGGGGGAAGAAGACACGCGGTTTTCCGATATCGTAACCCGGGTACGGCAACAACTGGCGCAGGATTATCTCCGCGCCGGCCAGTATCCCATAAAAGACATCGCGGCAATGCTTGGTTATGAAGAACAACGCGCTTTTCTGCGGGCCTTTCACCGCTGGACCGGCCTCAGCCCGGCCGCCTGGCGCCGCCAGCAACAGGCCGGCATCGCCTGATCCCGCATTTTCGACTCCCGGAAACTTTTAAGCGTTTACGAACAAATAGAGCCCTGCTGTGTCATTATGTTAAAACGCCCCGGAAACGGGCCTGATTTACAGTATCTCCCCCAATAAAACGGCATTGTTTGTACTTTTTTGTACAAATTCATTTGTATCTTTGCAGCGATGAAAACAGAAATAGAACAACTCCCCCAGGAGGTCATAGTGGATGACGAGCGTGCAGCCATCGAAAAAGCGGTCCTTGGAGACTATAAATATGGTTTTGTAACCAATATTGAAGCCGATGAGGCTCCCCCCGGCCTCAATGAAGATACCGTTCGCTTTATTTCCGCCAAGAAAAATGAACCGGAATGGATGCTGGAATGGCGGCTCAAAGCCTACCAGCATTGGCTCAAAATGAAAGAACCCGATTGGGCCAATATCAATTATCCTCCCATCAACTACCAGGATATCATTTATTATTCCGCTCCCAAGCAGAAGATAAAGCCCAAAAGCCTCGACGAGATCGATCCTGAGCTCCGCCGCACTTTCGAAAAACTCGGCATTTCGCTCGACGAACAGAAACGCCTGAGCGGTGTTGCCGTGGACGCGGTAATCGACAGTATCTCTATCGGTACCACGTTCAAGGAACAACTCGGCGAACTCGGCATCATTTTCTGCTCCATCAGCGAAGCGATCCAGGAACACCCCGAGCTGGTGCGCAAACACCTGAGTTCGGTGGTACCCGTAACCGATAATTTCTTTGCCGCTCTGAATGCTGCCGTGTTCAGCGACGGTTCTTTCTGTTATATTCCCAAAGGCGTGCGCTGCCCGATGGAATTGTCCACTTACTTCCGGATCAATGCCGAGAATACCGGGCAGTTCGAACGTACCCTTATCGTGGCCGAAGAAGGCAGCTACGTCAGCTACCTCGAAGGATGTACAGCTCCGATGCGCGACGAAAACCAGTTGCACGCAGCGGTGGTTGAAATCGTTGCCATGGAAAATGCCGAAGTGAAATATTCCACCGTTCAGAACTGGTATCCCGGCGACAAGAACGGCGTGGGAGGTATCTACAACTTCGTCACCAAACGCGGTATCTGCAAAGGCGACAACTCAAAAATATCCTGGACGCAGGTGGAAACCGGTTCTTCCATTACCTGGAAGTACCCCAGCGTGATCCTGAAAGGAGACAATTCCGTTGGAGAATTTTATTCGGTTGCCGTTACCAATAATTACCAGCAAGCTGATACCGGTACCAAGATTATGCACCTCGGGAAGAACACCCGCAGCCGCATCGTATCAAAAGGTATTTCCGCCGGCTTCAGCAACAACAGCTATCGCGGACTGGTACAGGTAAACCGCAACGCCGAAAACGCGCGCAACTTCTCCCAATGCGACTCACTGCTGCTGGGCGATAAATGCGGTGCACATACCTTCCCTTACATCGAAGTAAAGAATAACACGGCCGTGGTAGAACACGAAGCCACTACTTCCAAGATCGGGGAAGACCAGATTTTCTATTGCAATCAACGCGGCATCGACACCGAAACGGCGGTAGCACTCATCATCAACGGCTTTGCCAAAGAGGTGATGAACCAGCTTCCCATGGAGTTTGCGGTGGAAGCACAAAAATTGCTGGCTATCAGTCTTGAAGGCAGCGTTGGTTAATATTTTAATTTAAATAAAATACTCGTTTTTAATTACACATACTATGCTCAACATTCAGAACCTGCACGCAGAAATTGAGGGGAAGAAAATCTTAAAAGGATTGAACCTGGAAATCAAACCAGGTGAAGTGCATGCGATCATGGGACCCAACGGTGCGGGTAAAAGCACGCTGGCCTCGGTGCTGGCGGGCCGCGAACATTTCGATGTTACCGGAGGTACTGTAGATTTCTTAGGTAAAGACCTGCTGGACCTGGCGCCCGAAGAACGTGCCGGCGAAGGTTTGTTCCTCGCTTTTCAATACCCCGTGGAAATTCCGGGACTGACCACTACTAATTTCATTAAAACGGCCGTGAACCAGATCCGCAAATACCGCGGTGAAGAACCACTCGACGCCGTGGCCTTTCTGAAAATGATGAAAGAGAAAATGGCGATCACCAATATCGATCAAAGCCTGCTCAGCCGCTCGCTGAACGAAGGGTTTTCCGGTGGTGAAAAGAAACGCAACGAAGTTTTCCAGATGGCCATGCTTGAACCCAAACTCGCCATCCTCGACGAAACCGATTCCGGTCTCGATATCGATGCCATCCGTATCGTAGCCAATGGTGTAAATAAATTGCGCAGCAAAGACAACGCCGTACTGGTGGTGACGCACTATCAGCGCCTGCTGGATTATATCATTCCCGACTTTGTACACGTATTATATGATGGCCGCATCGTGAAATCAGGTCCGAAAGAACTGGCGCTCGAGCTGGAAGAAAAAGGATACGACTTCATCCGCAACGAAGTAAAAGTAGGACAGGAGGCTTAATCCGCTCCGGTACAGGTCAATCACAGGGCATTCCTGTTCCGGATCAGACAGCCCTGCTTAACTCTGAATTTACATGAACGATTCGACTTTATATTTCAAAGAATATTTTGATCAGCAGCAGACCGGCACTACTTCCGTGCTCAATGATCACCGGCAGCAGGCCTTCGCCGCATTCAGCCAACTGGGTGTGCCCGGTGTGAAACATGAAGAGTGGAAGTACACGCGTATCAACAGCCTGTTCAATACACAATACCGGTTGCAATCCGCTGACACATTGCAGGCCGCGGATATCAACGATCTCCGCCTGCCAGCCCATGAGGCAGCGAATGAACTGGTATTTATAAATGGCCGGTACGTGGCCGCTTTATCCACTCTGCGCAGCAAAAACCTGGTGTTGCTTCCATTAAACGAAGCTGCTGAAGGTGAATATGCAGCCATCGTTGATCAGCATTATGGCCACAGCGCCGATTACCTGCGTGACGGAATCAATGCACTCAATACAGCATTATCTGATGGCGGCATTTATCTGCATATCGGCAAAAACACCGAGATCGAACATCCCGTTTATATTTATCACATCGTGGATGCGCGCGCCGAAGCCGTACTGGCGCAGCCCCGCAGCCTCGTGTATCTCGGACAAAACGCCGGTGTCACCATCGTTGAAACATACCATACTATCGGCAATGCCGATAGTTTTACCAACCAGGTATTCGAAGTAGCTGTAGAAAAAGACGCCCGCCTGGAATATTACAAAATCCAGAACGACGTTGCTTCCGCCAACCTCGTAAGCACAAGCCATATCCGTCAGACCGGAGCCAGCCACGTTAATACTGTGACCATTTCCCTGAACGGTGGTATCGTGCGCAACAACCTCAACCTTGTACTCGAAGCTCCTTATTGCGAAGGACACCTCTATGGCCTGTACTTTCAGCAGGGCAACAGCCATGTAGACAATCACACTATCGTAGACAATGTGGCGCCGAATTGCCTGAGCTATGAATTGTACAAAGGCATTCTCGATGAGCAGTCTACCGGTGTTTTCAATGGAAAAATATTTGTTCGCCAGCCTGCGCAGAAAACCAATGCGTACCAGACCAACAAAAATGTATTGCTGTCAAAAACAGCGAGCGTTAATACCAAACCTCAACTGGAGATATTTGCCGACGATGTAAAATGTTCACACGGGTGTACGGTAGGTCAGTTGGACGAAGAAGCGCTGTTCTATCTGCGTTCCCGTGGTATCACACAACAAGCTGCCCAGGCACTGTTGCTCCAGGGATTTGCATTGGATGTGCTGGAAAAAATCAAACTGGCGCCCATCCGGGCTTATGTTGACAGCCTGATTGCCGGTCGCCTGCAATTCACTCAATCATGATTACGGAAACAACCATACCATCACTTGATATAGCAGCGATCCGCCGTCAGTTTCCCGTATTGCAGCGGGAAGTGAAAGGGCATCCGCTGGTGTACCTGGACAATGCGGCTACATCGCAGAAACCAAAGGTGGTGATCGATGCGCTTGTAGATTATTACTCGGGTTACAATGCCAATATTCATCGTGGTATTCATACGCTGGCCGAAGAAGCTACTGCCGCTTTTGAAGCCACGCGTGATACGGTTGCCCGTTTTATCAATGCCGCCAGCCGCGAACAGATCATCTTTACGCGCGGTACCACCGAAAGCATCAACCTGGTTGCACAAACCTGGGGACGCCAGCAGGTGAACAAAGGAGACGAGATCATCATCTCCGGTATGGAACACCATTCCAATATCGTACCCTGGCAATTGCTTTGCCTGGAAAAAGAAGCGGTGCTGAAAGTGATCCCCGTGCTGGATAATGGCGAACTGGATATGGATGCGTACAAAGCATTGCTGAGTCCGCGGACAAAGATTGTTTCCATTGTGCATGTATCCAATGCATTGGGTACAGTGAACCCGGTAAAAGAAATCATCGATGCGGCGCACCGGCAGGGAGCCGTGGTAATGATCGATGGTGCGCAATCAAGCGTGCATCTCGATATCGATGTGCAGGTGCTGGACTGCGATTTCTTTGCCATGTCTGCACATAAAGTATACGGCCCCACAGGTATTGGCGTATTGTATGGGAAAAAAGAATTGCTGGACGCCATGCCGGTATTCCAGGGTGGGGGAGAAATGATCAAAGAGGTGAGTTTTGAAGGCACCACCTTCAACGAACTGCCTTATAAATACGAAGCAGGTACGCCTAACATAGCAGACACTGTTGCATTTAAAGCGGCATTGGATTTTGTAACGGAGACAGGAAAAGACCGTATGCGCCAACACGAAGATCAGTTGCTGGCTTATGCAACGGACAAACTGCAACAACTGCCGGGGCTGCGGATCATCGGGCAGGCTGCTGAAAAGATCAGCCTGGTGTCTTTTATTATTGACGGGATTCATCCGCAGGACATCGGCATCCTGCTCGATACGCAAGGTATTGCCGTGCGTACCGGGCACCACTGCGCACAACCGCTGATGCACCGTTTCGGTATTCCCGGAACAGTGCGCGCCTCGTTCGCAGTATATAACACAATGGAAGAACTGGACAGGCTCATCGCCGGTCTGCAACGCGCCATCAAATTGCTGGCATAAAACGCATGGAAGAAACAAAGCCGATCGCGGAAATAGAAAAAGAGATTGTGGAAGAGTTTGCGCTCTTCGATTCCTGGGACGATAAGTATGAATACATTATCGACCTGGGAAAAAAACTGGCGCCGCTTGCACAGGAGCATAAGCTCGATGAGAACAAGATCAAAGGTTGCCAGTCGACCGTATGGATGGTAGCCAATTACCGTGATGGCCGTGTGTTCTTCGAAGCAGACAGCGATGCAATCATCGTGAAAGGACTGGTGAGTATGCTGATCCGGGTATTGTCCGGGCAAACACCGGATGCGATCATCGAAACGCCGCTGGCATTTATCCAGCAGATCGGGATGACCTCGCACCTGGCGCAGACAAGGTCCAACGGGTTGTTGTCGATGGTAAAACAAATGAAGAATTACGCGCTGGCTTATAAACTCAAAAACGAAGTAAACGGATGAGCAGAACGGAGGAGGAATTGAAACAAGCGGTGATCGAACGTTTGCAAACGATCTTTGATCCCGAACTGCCGGTAAGTATCTGGGAGCTGGGGTTGATCTATGAAATCAACATCAACGCAGATAACAATATCCAGGTAGTGATGACACTGACGGCACCGGGATGTCCCGCTGCGCAGACGCTGCCTGTGGAAGTAGACCAGAAGCTCCGCGAAATTGAAGGAGTAAATGATGTACACGTGGTACTCACCTGGACGCCGGCCTGGGATAAGAGCCGGATGTCGGAAGCAGCCCAGCTGGAACTGGGATTCTTATGAACTTGAAAAGATCTAAACAGATATGAAAGTTACCGCCCAGGAAGAATACGGACTACGCATACTGATCCGCATTGCAGGATGCAAAGACGCGAAAGGCCTCAGCATACCGCAACTGACCGAAGCCGAAGGTATCAGCAGTCACTATGTGGCCAAGCTTACGCGTGTGCTGCGCATGAAAGGATTCATCAACAGCACACCCGGTAACAAAGGCGGTTACGTCCTGGCGCGCCCCTCGCGCGAGATCGTGATCCGCGATGTATTGAGCGCATTGGGAGGAATGATCCTGGAACAGGAAGTAGGTACACAAACAGGCTCCTCTTTCCGCCTTTGTACCAATTCCGTGGATTGTTCTGCACGCTCGCTCTGGACAATGATCCAATTCACGGTGGACCGGTTACTGGAAAATGTTACCCTTCACGACCTGGCCTGCACCGGCGATGAGTCAGGCGATTTCCTCAAAAGCCTTTTACTGGATAAAGCCACTTCACGGCTGATTTCGAAATAGTAGTGTAACGGAGTAAAAAAGAAAAAGGGACGTGTAGAAACACATCCCGCTACACACTACTGTATGAGAAACATCGATTATTTCATATTATCAGGTTCGGAAAAACTCCGTTCCTGAATAGGCTGACAACCCATTATTTCTCTTCGTTGCGCAGGATACGAAAAAAAAATCGCTTCATCACTGCCGACCTTTGCGGGTTTTTCTTCAGCAGCATCTTTGCCTGCTCCATTTCATCCTTACATTTTATACATTCATCTGTAAAATGCCTTCTGCTTACGCTTTAGAAGATTTGCGGGTTTCTGCAATTCGTAAGCGTCAAAATCTTATTTTTGAAACATTCATTCACCTAAAAAAAATAATTAGTTTAAAAATGTCGCTCCAACAAAAATTTACCGGTACCGGTATCGCCATTGTAACTCCTTTTCTTGCCGATGGATCTATTGACTGGAACAGCTATAAACAGTTGATCGAGTTTTGGATCAAGGGTAAGGTGGAGTACCTGGTCGTATTGGGCACCACCGGTGAAAGCGCGACAATTCATGGTGAAGAAAAACAGGAAGTGTTTACGTTTGTGCAGCAAACCGTCAACGGCCGCGTGCCGCTGATGGCCGGTATCGGTGGCAACGACACCAGAGAAGTGCTCGATGCCTTTGCGCATTATGACCTCACCGGCTACGATGCGATCCTTTCCGTATCGCCTTATTACAACCGCCCCAGCCAGGAAGGGATTTTCCAGCACTACAAAGCGCTGAATGAAAAAACACCGCTGCCGCTGATGTTATACAACGTACCATCGCGTACGGGGCAGAATGTAACGGCAGAGACGCAACTGCGTATTGCACGCGAGTGCGATAAAGTATTTGCAACCAAAGAGGCCTGTGGCAATTTTGACCAGATCAATTACCTGCTTAAATACCGCCCCGAGGGATTTCTTGTGATCAGCGGCGACGACGGGCTCACACTGCCCATGATCGCCTGCGGGGCAGACGGCGTTATCTCCGTGGTGGCTAACGCGTATCCCGAAGCGTTCTCCGACATGGCGCGCCATGCACTTAAGGGCGACGTGAAAACGGCCGCAACAATTCATCACCGGCTTACCGATATCATCACCTCCCTGTTCGCGGAAGGAAGTCCTTCCGGCGTCAAGGCCTATTTAGATGAAATGAATCTTTGTAAAAACTATTTCCGTTTGCCGGTCGTCAGCGTAAGCGATAAGCTGCGTCAACAAATCCGCGACTATATCAGTAAATTTTAGGGTAAAATTTCCCCGTTTAACAATGTCCCAGCAGGAAATAAACAATGGCGAAAATAGCGATGAAGCCTAAGCATCCGCCGCCCCATTTGTAGCCTGCGTAGCCTGCAAGCAAGGTTCTAAGCCAGTTCTGCATAATGGTAATATTTTTATCTGTTACCCTGCAAAATTGTGCCATGTCTGTTGCGCTGGCTGGCATGATATTGCTTCAGATAAGGGAAAAATGGATTTATGATAAAAACTTCGATCTTATCCCTTTCGGTAGCTGTGGCTGCGTCAGTAATGCTTATAAGCTGCACCGGCAACGACAAGAATAGCAATCAGCCCGGAAAGGATGCACAGGAAAACAAAGTACCCACCAGGGAATGGAAGAAGCCTAAAAATCTTCAATATCATTTTCAGCCGTCCAAGGACTGGGTTAAACGCCTGAAAGAAACGCCCGACTCCGCAGGAAAATACATCATCCTGTCTGTTAACCGCGTGGACCTCGATCACGTCCGTCAACTGGATTCCCTGTTGGTGCCCGATGATCTCAGCGGTGACCGGGAGGCTTACATGCCTTTTCCGCTCGAGGCGAAAGGCTTAAAGGATATTGAAAAGATCGTATTCTTTTCGTATGCCACGCAATCCTTTGCGGCTTACAACTACGGACAACTGGTATATGCAGGTCCAACGAGCATGGGCAGCAAAGCACATCCTACGCCGGAAGGTTTGTATTTCACCAACTGGAAAGCGGAAGAAACGATCAGCACGTTCGATGATGAGTGGGTATTACGCTGGAATTTTAATATCGAAAACAAAGAGGGTATCGGCTGGCATCAATACGCATTGCCCGGTTATCCGGCCAGCCACTCCTGTCTGCGTTTGCTCGAGTCTGATGCAAAACAATTATACGATTGGGCTGATCAGTGGAAGCTGAAAGGATCAGATAGTGTTGTGCTGAAAGGAACACCCGTAATTGTTTTTGGAAAATACCCCTTTGACGGTCCGAAACCCTGGCTGGCACTGGCGCAGGATGCACATGCGCTCGACATCAAAGCGGGAGACCTGGAAAGTTTAGTAAGCCCCCATATGGAAGATATAAAAGCGGCGCAGGAAAAAAGAGCGGCAACACCTAAAGAAGATGCTGCCGCTACGAAGAAAAGTTGATCGATAAATTATTTGCTGGCTTTGATCTGCCAGATAATATTCGCATCGTCATCGCTGACGAGCAACGAGCCGTCCGGTAAAACAGTTGTACAAACCGGGCGGCCATATACCTCACTTTTTGAAGCATCTGCTACAAACCCTGTTAAGAAATCTTCAGGCGGTCCTGAAGGCTTGCCGTTGCTGAACGGAACAAACACCACTTTATAACCGGAGAGTTCCGAGCGGTTCCATGAACCGTGCTGGCCGATAAACGCACCATTTCTGTACCGTGCAGGGAAAGCCTCTTTCGTATAAAAGGTAAGACCTAGCGACGCGGTATGCGAACCCACCGGTACGTCGGGTACAATAGCCCGGCTTACCAGTTGTGGTTGCGGATCATCTTTCATCCGCGGATCGGGATGCTGACCGAAATAAGAATAAGGCCATCCGTAGAAGCCGCCCTGTTTCACACTGGTAATATAATCGGGTACCAGGTCGTCGCCCAAGCCATCACGTTCATTTACTGCCGTCCATAATACATTGCTGCCCGGAGCCCAATCCATTCCTACAGGATTGCGCAGGCCGCTCGCGTAAATTTTTTCACCCGATCCGTCCGGATTCACTTCAAGGATGGCGGCACGGCGTACTTCATTTTCCATTCCGTTTTCACCCACATTGCTGCCGGAGCCAACAGAGATATAGATTTTGTTGCGTTCTTTATTGGTGATGAGGTTGCGTGTCCAGTGATTATTATAACCGCCGGCGGGCAGCTCTACTATTTTTTCGCCTTTGCCTTCCAGTTTGGTAATACCGGCTTTATAAGGAAAACGCAACAGGCCGTCGGTATTGGCTATGTAGAAATAGTCACCGAGGATCAGCATGCCGAAAGGCTGGTTGAGTTTTTCGGCAAACACGTGGCGCGTTTCATAGCGGCCGTCTTTGTCCTGGTCGCGGAGCAGCGTAATGCGGTTGGCACTTCTGCGGGTGTTGGATTCGGAAACGAACACATCGCCGTTAGGGCCAACATAGATCCAGCGTGGATGGTCCAGTCCGTCGGCAAACCGGGAGACGCTGAACCCTTCAGGAGCCACAGGCATGCGGGTATCGGGCCAGCCGATTACTTTGCTGGTATTGCGTACCGACTTGGTAGCAAAAGGAGCGGGCAGCGTGTCGCCGTTCGGTACAGGCGAAGGTTGTGTAGACTGATTTTTTCCACCATTGCCGCAGGCGTAAGTGATTACGATCGCGGGCAACAGGGCAAGAGAAAGTAGCGTAGATTTTGCCATGGGAATCATTTTTTTAAGATACAGCTATTTAGGCGGCCAAAATAATGCCATAAGCCTAACTTGCAGCATGTACTCACGTGAAGAAGCCGCACAGATCAAAAGGGACTTCTGGACGCGATTTGGCCAATACATGCGTCCCGTGCCCGGCGCATCCGGTGATACCATTAACTGGCTCAATTACAAAACCGGTATCCGCCACCTGTTTTTCCGGCTGGATGCCGGTCGTCAGCAGGCATCCATTGGCATAGAAATACGCCATCCCGATCCGGAATGGCAGGCGCTATATTTTGATCAGTTCAAAGCGCTGCAGAAAATTCTCGAATCACATACGGAAGAAAGCTGGGACTGGCAACTGCATCAATACGATGAGGACGGAAAACTGGTGAGTACGATCCGCACCATTTTGCCGGGTGTCAATATCTTCAAAACGGACGACTGGCCGCGTATCATTTCCTTTTTCAAACCTCGCATTATTGCGCTAGATGCTTTCTGGGATCTTGTGAGGGATGGGTTTGAGTAGGGGAATGGGGAATGGTGAATGGTGAATGGTGAATCGTGAATGGTGAATGGTGAATCGTGAATCGTGAATGGTCAATAAGTGAGTCGGCGAAAGGGTGGGATACCTGAGGCCGATACTTCCGCCTCTCGAAGGGCGGCCCGAAACTTCGGGCCCTGAGGCCGATACTTCGGCCTCTCGAAGGGAAAAGCCGCAGTATCACTGCGGCTCAATTGTAGCACATATAGCCCGTCATCAGGTGCAGGAAATCATCCTTCCATTTAATCCAATCGTTTACTACACCGGCAAGATAAGACGACAGATAACCGATAGCCGGATGTTAAATGCTTAAGTTTAATTCAAAATTCAAAATGGTGAATAAGTCAATCTTTGCGCCCTCATCTCTTTGCGGCTTTGCGTGAAAAAGACGCAGGTTCAAGCAAATAAACAAACACCGCGAAAACCTATAACCTGCTATCTAACCTTAAACCTTACTCCTTAGGCCTTACACCTTGATTCGGTAAAAAGTACCATATTTTCCCCGATCTTCCCCTCTGCGGCGAACGGTAATAATGTAATTTTGTACCATAATCACCAGCTCTTATGCCCCGCAAGAAAATTCCCGTTTACGACATTTGCACCCTGGCGCACGATCATCACCAGGACGACTTCTTCATCGAGCGGTTCGCTGATTATATCCGGCGGCATTACGACAACCTCCATCACGCGCACGGTCATTCTTTCTATCACCTCGTCTTTTTTTCCAAAGGAAGCGGCAAGCATTCCATCGATTTCGACCGGTTCGATGTAAAGGCCGGACAGATCTATTTTATGGCGCCGGGACAAGTCCACAGTTGGCATTTCAAAGGAGAAACCGATGGTTATATCATCAATTTTTCCGAAAACTTTTTCCGGACTTTTTTACTGAATCCCGATTATCTCGAGAAGTTCAGCTTTTTCGGGGGACACAGTGAAGAAAGCGTTTGCCAGTTGCCTATGTCTGTCAGGGAAATGGCTGTCAGACTTTTTCAGCAAATGCTGGAACAACACGCCACCGCTGACCGCGACCTGCTGCGGGTTTTATTGCTGCAGCTCTTCCTGCTCGTACGCGAACATTGTGCTAAGAAGCCGACGCATGGATTGCCGCGTCATAAACAAACCTTACTCGCCAATTTCAGAAGTCTCATTAATCAATATTATAAAACGATCCGGCTGCCGAAAGAATACGCCGATCTGTTATACGTTACACCCAATCACCTCAATGCGCTTTGCCAGGATATGCTCGGCAAAACGGCCGGTGAATTGATCCGCGACAGAGTATTGCTCGAGGCAAAACGCCTGCTCGTGAACGCTGACATGAGCGTAACAGAGATCGCTTACGAGTTGAATTTCCAGGATAATTCCTATTTCAACCGTTTCTTCCGGAAGTACACCGGTGTTACGCCGGATTCATTCAGAAAACAGTTTACACATGTCTGATAAAGAGTTGAGCGTAAATGCTCCCGATGTCCGTCCCAGCGCCTTGAATGCGCTGCGCTGCAAGTGTCCCCGCTGCCGCCGGGGTGATATGTTCGTTTCCAAAAATCCCTATCGCCTGCGGGAGACCTTGAAGATGCACGAGACCTGTCCCGTTTGCGGTCAGTATTTCGACCTTGAAGTGGGCTTTTATTACGGTTCCAGTTATGTGAGCTATGCGCTTTCCATTGCTTTAAGCGTAGCCTCGCTCATCGGTTGGTGGCTGATCGTCGGCCTGGGTTTATATGACAACCGGTTTGTTTACTGGCTTGGGTTTAATGCCGTTTTATTGCTGCTCATGCAGCCTTTATTGATGCGCCTCGGCCGTTCATTGTGGATTTTCTTTTTTGTGAGTTATGATCCCGATTGGCGTACCACTCCCGCTACCAAACCCGAGCGGCTGAACGACGATCAGAAAAATAACTGGTAGCAAAATGAAGGGGCCTACGGAGAACCGTTGCCCCTTACTATGCCATATGAAAGATAAAAAAAACTAAATCAGTATCCGGGATTTTGTACCAGTCTAGGATTGTTGTCCAGCTCTGCCTGCTGGAACGGCAGTACATAATTCTTCGTTTCAAATTTCAACGGCGTACCGGCCGGTTGCTGCAGTGTTGGCAGTTTAGTATGTGCAATATTCCAACGCTTCAGGTCAAAGTACCGTTGACCTTCCAAGGCCAGCTCTACCCGGCGTTCGTGGCGGATATATTCACGCAGTAATTCTTTGGTGTTATAACGCGTACGGTTGACGGCAGGCATAGCCACACCAGGTCTGGCACGTACTGCATCTATTGCATCATAAGCTGCAGCCACCGGTCCGGTTACTTCATTACGCGCTTCCGCATACATCAGCAGGATATCCGCATATCTCAGGTGAACATAATCCTGGTCCGTTGCATTGGCCGTGTTGGTCGTAAATGGCGCACGGGATAGATCCACATATTTTTCCATGATAAAACCAGTCTGCGATACATAACTGCCGCTCCATACCGTACCGGCAGGATTGGTCCATACTTCTCCCGGCAGTTTGAGTGTAAGGTTGAGCCGTGGATCACGATTGTTGTAAGGCGTGGCCGGATTGTACAAAGGTGATTCGCTGATCGGCAGGCCGTCTGTTGCTTCGTATTCATCTACCAGGTTGCGGTAAGGTTGAATGAGCGAGAACCAGCCGAGCTCGATGTCCATGCCCTGGTTGGCGCGCTGGATATTGTTGGGGGCCAGGTATTGGGTGGAAAAAAGTATCTCCGTATTCACCGCTGCATTCGACTGACCGGCTGTTTTGAAAATCGATGCATAGTTATTGGATAATCCAAAATTGCCGGAACTCATCACGGCTTCAAGCAAAGGAATGGCCGCGTCGAATTTTTGTTGCGTGATCAATACGCGTGCTTTCAATCCCTGCGCACTGCCTTTTACCGCATGCCCGTTGTATTTGATCTCTGGTAATTTTGAGATGGCAAAATCAAGATCGTCTTCTATCAGCCGGTACACGTCTTCTTTGCTGCTCTTGGCAATTTTAGCCGCTTCTGCATTAGCCGGCGTTGAAGTATAAACCACCACACCTCCAAAAATCTGCACCAGGTCGAAGTAGGCGAGGGCACGGATAAAACGTACTTCCGCTTTGTATAAGTCTTTCTGGGCATCGGTGATTGGTGCTTTGTCTACATTATCCAAAAAGAAATTACAGGAAGCAATCGCCCTGTACGGCGTTGAATACATGTTGTTCAATGCACCGCCGGTGGCGGCGGATAAGTTGCCGGTGCTCATCGTTTGCATATTGGCCTGGTTGGAATTATTATCCAGGAATGCATTGTCCGAAAGACCGTCAAGGTATACACGTTCGTAACCGAGAAAGTTTTGCTGAAGACGCGAGTACACACCGGCTAATGCGGTTTGGACATCGGTTTCAGAGTTCCAGAAAATTTCACTCGACACACTGTTCTCCGGATTACGGTCAAGAAATCCTTTGCTGCAGCCGGCAAGTAGCAGACTTGTAGAGGCAAAGATATATAGGGGAAAAAATAATCGTTTCATTGTAGAATGGTTTTGCAATGGTTAGAACTTGATGTTGATACCTGCGTTGAAAATTTTTACCTGCGGATATTGTGCGAAGTTGCCGGTGAGACCCGATCTCTCCGGATCGCCGCCTTCATACTTCGTAAAAGTGAGGAGGTTGTCGGCCGATACATACACCATCAGGTTGCTCGCGCGTATTCGTGAAATGACCGGCTTGCCGAATGTGTAGGACAACATGATATTTTTCAAACGCAGGTAAGAGGAATTCATCAGGTAATAGGTACTGCCTGAGTAGTTGGCCACACCCTGGTAACCTGAAATATACATAGCGGGCATCGTGTTGCTGCGGTTCTCCGGTGTCCATGCATTGCGCCACTTCGTTGTGGGCGCCGTTCCCTGCATGAACGGATCGATGCCCCAGTTATTCACGCGCGCTGCCGTGCCTTCCACGCCCTGGAAAAATCCGGTCAGTCCAAAGCCTGCATAGTCAACATTGAAGCCGAATGAATAAGTGATATTGGGATAGGCACCTTTCACCACTTTGCGGTCATTGGCATCTACCACACCATCACCATTGAGATCTTTCATTTTAAGGTCACCGGGTTTGGGATTGGGATTGAGTGCATGCACGGGAACTCTCGGGTTGCCGATGTCTTCCACCTGGAAAATACCGTCCCACACGTAGAGGTAATGCGCATCGTATTCATCGCCGGTACGGCGGATATTGGAACCAATACTTGGTGTACGGATGTACAACACTTTATTTTTTACCATTGAAATCAATCCGTTTACGCCGTAACCCACTTTGCCAATCGTGTGTTGGTGACGAAGCTCCAACTCCACACCCTGGTTGCGCAAACGTCCGTCGTTGGCAATCGGCGCACTCAGGCCCAGGCTGGAGGGAATCGGTTGGTTGGCGAGAATGTCGGAGGTTGTTTTGCGGAACCAGTCGAAGGTGATACCCAGCAGCCCGCGTTTGATCTCGAGATCAAAGCCAAGATCAAGCACGCGGGTGGATTCCCAGCGTACGCTTTGATCGACGAGTGTATTGAGCACGGCACCTTGTGTAAGAGAAGTGTTGCCGAAAGGATAGCCGATGTTGTCTGTTGTCAGAATACGTTGATATGCGTAAGTGCTGATGTCCTGGTTTCCTAACGTGCCATAGGAGCCGCGCAGTTTCAGGTCGCTGATCCAACTGAAACGGTCTCTGATAAAATCTTCCTGCGAAGCTCTCCAGCCAACAGAGAAGGAAGGAAAGACGCCCCAGCGGTAATCCGGCGATACTTTGGAGGTGCCGTCATAGCGCAGGTTGGCTTCCAACAAATATTTTCCTTTGAAATCATAATTGACACGGCCGAAAAAAGACTGCATCGCCCATTCCGCCGGATTGGTACCGATGCCTGCCAGACGCGGAGATGTATTGAACAAGGTTTGGTTGGTCGGAGAATAACCGCTCAGTTCCGTCAGGTTGGGGAATGCGCTGTTGGGTCGGTTGGCACGCAGCGTTTGATAACGGTAATACAATTGTTCATAACCCGCGAGCGCACCGATCTGGTGATCGCCGATACGTTTTTCATAACGCAGGGTGCTGTATACCGTTGGCTGGATGATCTTGCTGTACTGATCTGTTACACCCAGGATATCGGGCGGACCATTGTCGAAAAATTTATAGTCGCCATTCGTTTCCCTTTCCTGCAACAAATAGGTATTGACAGGACGCTGGTACATTTTATAATATTCATCGATATAGTTCACGGCTACTTTGGAAGACCAGGTAAGGCCTTTGAACAATTTGATATCCAGATAAGCCTGCCCGTTAAGGTTATACTCTTTGGTATTTTGATAACCCATGGCAAACACCGTGGCGGGGTTGCGGTTGCGGCCTTCATTTTGGTAGGCGCGCTGTGCAATGCGGCCACTGCCATCAGGAAGGTAAGGACCATATAATGGACCTGCTGCATAGATCAGCAACATCATGTTGTCGTTCAGAAACGGCGGATCCGTACGGTTTTTATAAGTTACGTTCACCGAGGTGCCGAATGTAATCGACTTGCTGAGTTGATTGCTGTAGTTTAATAAGGCATTGTAACGTTTGAAATTGTATACCGGCAACAAACCGTCCTGATCGAGATAACTCAGAGAGAAATTATACGTGCTTTTATCGCTGCCGCCGGAAACGGAAAGGTTGTGATTGGTAACGGTTGCGGGATTGACATAGTAATCTACATAATCGAAATTGGGATACAGGTTGCGGTCAGTGGAATTTTTATACGCATCGATGCGCGCCTGTGTATAAATCTCAGGCAAGCCCTGGCGGATCGCGGCTTTGCGGTACATTTCCATGTACTCCACCGAATTGGTAATGAAGTCGGGCAACGCCGTTGCGTTGTGTCGTGCGATGTTGAAACGATAGCTGATAACGGGTTGTCCTTTGCGGCCTTTTCTTGTGGTAACGAGTATCACCCCATTAGCTGCGCGTGCGCCATAGATGGAAGCGGAAGCCGCATCTTTTAATACGGTTACGTTTTCCACGTCATCGGGTGAGAGGTTGCCGAGCGAACCCACCACACCGTCGATAAGCACAAGCGGAGAACTCGCCGTTTGGAAAGAACCGCGGCCACGTATTAACAAGGAGGCTTCGTCACGGCCCGGTTGTCCTGAAGGTTGCACTACCTGCAAACCCGTTACTCTTCCCTGTAAAAGATTGGTAGTAGTAGGAGCGGGGCGCTGGCTGAGCGTAGCGCCGGATACGCTGCTGACGGAGCCGGTGAGGTTTACTTTTTTCTGTGTGGTATAACCGACCACTACCACATCGTCCATGATATTTTCAAGGGTCTTGAGCTGCACCTGCACATCGGCTGTGCTGGTCACGCTCACTTCTTTTGCTTCCAT
Organism: Terrimonas ferruginea DSM 30193; assembly: GCF_000425585.1. Taxonomy (GTDB): domain Bacteria; phylum Bacteroidota; class Bacteroidia; order Chitinophagales; family Chitinophagaceae; genus Terrimonas; species Terrimonas ferruginea. The sequence continues at coordinate 42,086 of NZ_AUDS01000021.1, read as the reverse complement.
TCCCACATAAGAAAACGTGAGTATGGCGGGAAACTGATCTGCTGCAATGGAGAAACTTCCATCTTCCTTACTGAGTGTACTTTTTGTGGTGCCTTTGATCTGCACAGCTACACCGGAGAGCGGCTCGCCGCGATCATTGGTAATTTTTCCGTTGATAATTTTTTCCTGGAAATAGAACCGGTCATACGTGTAGTGATCGTCGGTAAAACCGGGAGAGGCCTGGGCAGGTACGTACATAAAAAGTCCATACCCAATGGCAAGCAGCATCCGCTTCATAATAGTTGAAGTTTATTGAATCGTTAGAATAAGTGCTTGCAGGTGGGAAGCACTGGTTTTGGTAAAACTGGGTTAAAACTAACGACAGGGCATAGCTGTTGTCAATGTTAAGTTTTACTGATGTGATGGAAGATTTTCCTGCGGAAAAATGTGTAAATGTGAAGATGTGAAAATGTGAAAATGAAAAAGCGATGAATGCAGGAATTAAAAACCCCATTTCCACATTTACATATTTCCACATTCCGAAAGTGCGGTAGCTGCAGGCTCCGTACTTTCGGACACATTTCCGTATTGTACTAACAAGTGTTATCTTAGCATCCTCAAATTTTAAAAATCCTTTCGCTATATGAAAGAAATTTATGTTGTTGCTGCTGTACGCACACCCATCGGAAGTTTTGGTGGTGCACTGAAATCTTTAACCGCTACACAATTGGGTGCTGCTGCTATCCGCGGTGCGGTAGAACGTGCAGGACTGAAACCCGAACAAGTGCAGGACGTATTGATGGGCTGTGTAATCCAGGCCAATCTTGGACAGGCACCTGCACGTCAGGCTGCGAAATTTGCCGGACTGCCCGATCAGGTGAATTGCACGACGGTCAATAAAGTTTGCGCCAGCGGTATGAAAGCCGTGTCACAGGCGGCGCAGAGCATTGCGCTCGGCGATGCCGACATTGTGGTAGCCGGTGGCATGGAGAGCATGAGCAACGTGCCATTTTATACGGAAAATCTCCGCTGGGGTAATAAATATGGTAATACACAATTGGTAGATGGTTTGGTGAAAGATGGCCTTACCGATGTATACGATGGCAAAGCAATGGGCAATGCCGCCGAACTATGCGCACGCGAATGTGGTATCACACGCGAGGAGCAGGATGCATTTGCCATCAGCAGCTACCAGCGCAGCCAGGGCGCCTGGGAAGCCGGCAAATTTGCCAGCGAAGTAATCTCCGTTGAAATTCCCCAACGCAAAGGCGATCCCGTAGTCGTAGAAAAAGACGAAGAACCCTGGAACGTAAAATTTGATAAAATACCTGCGCTGAGCCCCGCCTTTCAGAAAGACGGCAGCGTTACTGCCGCCAACGCATCAACCCTGAACGACGGCGCTGCTGCGCTGGTACTCGTTAGCAAGGAAAAAATGGAAGAACTCGGTTTGAAACCGATTGCCCGTATACGCGGTTATGCCGATGCCGAACAGGCACCCGAATGGTTTACCACCACGCCTTCGCTGGCGGTGCCCAAAGCGGTGGAAAAAGCAGGACTGCAAATGAGCGATATCGAATGCTGGGAACTCAACGAAGCATTTGCGGTGGTGGGTATTGAAAACAGCCGTCGCCTCAAACTCGACCCCGCACGTGTAAACATGCATGGTGGCGCAGTATCGATCGGTCATCCTCTCGGCGCAAGCGGCGCGCGCATCCTGGTTACCCTGATCAATGTAATGAAAGCAAACGGATTTAAATACGGTGCGGCCGGTATCTGTAACGGTGGTGGCGGTGCCAGTGCGCTGGTATTGGAAAATATCGACTAACGTTAATATATTATTAAAAGCGAAAACCCTTGCCCTTACAGGTGAGGGTTTTTTTAGTTAAGGTTGTCTACAGGGAAATCAACGCAAATTATGAAACGTATTTTACTCGTATTAACACTCAGTCTTTTTATTTCTGCAGCTTATTCACAAACGTTCCGGCACGGTATCGGTCTGAGCGTACAAGGCGGTTTCCTGGCGAAAAATGATGACGCCGGTGTTTTTTTCTCTGCGCTCAATTACACCCCGCGTTTTCATTTTATGGAAAAAGAAAATAGTTCCCTGTCGGTGGGGCTGCCAATCTCCGTTGGCTTCGGTAGTTATGCTTATTCCGATGATTTTGATGATTACGATTTCGAAGATGATATCAATTTTATGATCAATGCGCCGCTCATGATCGATTTCAACTGGGGCGCCGGTGCTACCCGCGACACCAAAAAACGATTCGGTTTATTTGCCGGTGCGGGTGCAGGCTTTCACTACGGTGATTTTGTAGAAGAATATTATGATCCGAACGACCTGTATTTGTATAAACGAACGCGCAGCGTTACAAGCTTTGGTGCGGCTGCCAACATCGGCATGCGCTTCGCGGTGGGCCGTCGTCAGAAAAATGTGGAAATACGGTTCTCCTACTACGAAGGACTGAACAGACCGCGTACCAACGTGCTCGGAGCAGGCGCACATTTCAACTTCTAAGCAAGCTGTTTAGTGATCGCCTGCATGATCTTTACGGCGTGTTCGCGCGAGTTTTCGATAAAAAGACGATGCGTGTTCATGCCCCCGCAGATCACGCCGGCGAGAAAGATGCCGGGCACGCTGGACTCCTGCGTGTCCGCATCCACTACAGGACACATTACCTCATCTTCCGACAAATTGATCATGATCTTGCGCAGAAAGGCCAGGTTGGGCTGATAACCGGTTGCCGCAATCACCCAGTCGTTCTCGAGTGTCACCACCCCGTTTTCTGTTTCAATCACTACTTCTTTTTCGCGCACTTCAAGCAGCTTTGCATTGTAATATGCCTTGATAGATCCTTCCTCGATGCGGTTGAGGATATCTGGCCGTACCCAGTATTTTACCCGTTTACCTATTTCCGGTTGGCGGATCACCATCGTTACTTCCGCGCCCTTGCGCCAGGTTTCCAATGCGGCATCCACCGCTGAGTTCTGCGCGCCCACTACCACTACTTTCTGAAAAGCATAGGGGTGGGGTTCTTTGTAGTAATGGGTAACCTTGGGCAGGTCTTCTCCGGGAATATTCAGTTTATAGGGAATATCGTAGAAGCCGGTTGCAATGATGACTTTAGCCGCCTTGTATTCTCCACGGGTGGTGGTTACCAGAAACCGGTTATTTTCTCCTTTGATAGCTGTTACTTCTTCGTAAAGCCTCACAGGGATGTCGAAACCCTGGGTCACCCTGCGGTAATATTCGAGTGCTTCGGCCCGGGTGGGCTTGGGATTATTGCTGACGAAGGGCACGCCGCCGATCTCCAGCCTTTCAGAGGTGGAGAAAAAAGTCATATTAACCGGGTAATGAAAGATTGAGTTGGTGAGTGCGCCTTTTTCGATCACCACATAACGGAGTCCTGCTTTCCGGGCTTCCAGCGCGCAGGCCAGTCCGATAGGGCCTCCGCCAACGATAACCAGATCAAATTGTTCGGTTCCTTGCATGTAGCAAAGATACCATTGGCCCGGGATGGATTTCATTTTAGGTTTTATCCCCTCTGTCGCTTAAATTTGCGGCACTTTAAACGTAAAGGATTAACATGGCAAGAACTATCGCATTCCGTGAGGCCCTGCGTGAGGCAATGTCCGAAGAGATGAGAAGGGACGAACGTGTTTTTTTAATGGGTGAAGAAGTAGCCGAATACAACGGAGCCTATAAAGTGAGCCAGGGTATGCTGGCCGAATTTGGTCCCAAACGCGTGATCGACACACCGATCGCCGAGCTGGGCTTTACCGCAGTGGGTGTAGGCGCCGCACAAAACGGCCTCCGCCCGGTTGTTGAGTTCATGACCTGGAACTTTGCCGTACTGGCATTGGACCAGATCCTCAATACCGCTTCAAAAATGCTCGCCATGAGCGGCGGACAGATTTCCTGCCCCATCGTATTCCGTGGTGGTAACGGCTCTGCCGGTCAGTTGGGTGCCCAGCACTCTACGGCTTTCGAAGCGCTTTATGCCAACATTCCCGGGATCAAAGTGGTTTCTCCCAGCAACCCGTATGACGCAAAAGGTCTGCTGAAACAAGCCATCCGCTACGAAGAAGATCCCGTTATGTTCATGGAAAGTGAACAGATGTACGGCGATAAAATGGAAGTTCCCGAAGAAGAATATTATATCGAACTCGGTAAAGCCGACGTGAAGAGAGCCGGTACCGATGTTACGATCGTTTCTTTCAATAAAATGATGAAAGTGGCCCTGGGTGCCGCTGCCGAGCTCGAAAAAGAAGGCGTAAGCGCTGAGGTGATCGACCTGCGCAGCATCCGCCCGCTCGACTGGCAGACCATCCTGGAGAGTGTGAAGAAGACCAACCGTCTCGTGATTGTAGAAGAACAATGGCCTTTCGCCTCTGTATCTTCCGAGATCGCCTACCGCATTCAGAAGGAAGGATTCGATTATCTCGATGCGCCGATCCGCCGGATCACCGCCGCCGACGCGCCGCTGCACTATGCACCTAACCTGGTAGCTGCCGCCCTGCCAAACGTAGAGCGCACCGTAAAAATCGTGAAAGAGGTAATGTACACGAAGAAGTAATTTTACTAATATAAGACTGGGAAACGCCACATTTATGTGGCGTTTTTTCATATAAATCGTAAAAATACTCTGGATAATTATTTTCAGATTGATGCAGCGTTTTGCCGCATAACATGCATCTTTGTTACGGTTTTTCATAGGATATTGGATTTTACAACGAGGCTGGATTTCTATCCGGCCTTTTTTTTGCCCTGATCTTCCGCTACTTCGCCAATAACCTGATTCTCTCCGTCAACGGTGCCCGGATTACCGTAAAAATCAATAAGTTTGACCCCTGATTGCCGATTTAAATGCAATTGACCTGATTTACTATGCCGCATATATTGATCATTGACGACGAAAAGGCCATCCGCAAGACACTGAGTGAAATTCTTTCTTTCGAAGGTTATACGATCGACGAAGCCGCCGACGGGGAAGAAGGACTGAAGAAGTTCCGTGAAAAGACCTACGACGTGGTGCTCTGCGATATCAAAATGCCGAAAATAGACGGTATCGAATTTTTACAGAAAGCCGGAGAGTCAAATCCCGATGTTCCCATTATCATGATCTCCGGACATGGCAACATTGAAACCGCCGTGGAAGCTGTGAAAAAAGGTGCCTACGATTATATTTCCAAACCACCGGATCTTAACCGCCTGCTGATCACCATCCGCAACGCGATGGACAAAAGCAACCTGGTTACTGAAACAAAGGTGCTCAAACGCAAAGTAAGCCGCGTACAGGAGATGATCGGCGAATCCGATCCCATCCTCAAGATCAAGGAAACGATCGAAAAGGTGGCGCCTACGGAGGCCCGTATCCTCATCACCGGTGAGAACGGGGTAGGTAAGGAACTCGTGGCCCGCTGGGTACACGAAAAAAGCAACCGTAACACAGGGCCACTCGTTGAAGTGAACTGTGCAGCCATTCCCACCGAACTGATCGAAAGCGAATTGTTCGGACACGAGAAAGGTTCGTTTACGTCTGCCATCAAACAACGCATCGGTAAGTTTGAACAGGCTACCGGCGGTACACTTTTCCTCGATGAGATCGGCGATATGAGCCTCAGTGCACAGGCAAAAGTGCTGCGTGCCCTGCAGGAAGGAAAAATCACCCGCGTAGGAGCCGATAAAGATATCAGCGTGGATGTGCGCGTAATCGCGGCTACCAACAAAGACCTGCTCAAAGAAGTAGAGGATAAAAACTTCCGTCTCGACTTATATCACCGCCTCAGCGTGATTCTTATTCACGTACCCTCTCTGAATGATCGCAGGCAGGATATTCCGCTGCTGGTGGACCAGTTCCTCGACGATATCTGCGCCGATTATGGCGTGGCAAAGAAAAGCATCGACGACAATGCCATGCAGTCGCTGCAGAATTACGACTGGACCGGTAACATCCGTGAACTGCGCAACGTGGTAGAGCGCCTCGTGATCCTTTCCGGTAAAGTCATTACCGCGGAAGATGTGAAAAGTTATGTATTGCCCCGTTGAGCCGGCAAATGATTTCACAAAATCTTTCAATGGCTGCGCAGGACGCGGTAAAGAGATAAACTACTTTTGAGCAACAAAAAATAAAGGCCCATGCCGCTTCAACACATCCTGGTTGTATACCTGATCAGTGTTTTATTGGTTTTTCTTCCTTCATTCGGTCTCGCAAAACTTTTTGCGAAAGCTGGTCGTGAATCCTGGAAAGCCTACGTTCCTTTTTACAATACTTGGGTTATGCAGGACATTGCGAAACGTCCGAAACACTGGGTGTTCTGGCAATTCATTCCTGTGGTAGGGTGGTTCATTACGCCGGGTATCTTCATAGAATTTGCCAAAGTATTTGCCCGCTACTCATTTGGTGAACATATCATGGCCTCTTTGTTTGCGCCGTTTTATTTTCCCTGGCTGGCCGGCAGAAAAGATCTGCGTTACGTTGGTCCCGATGTAGTGAAACATTATAAAAAGGCCGCATGGCGCGAATGGGTGGATGCGGCCATCTTCGCCATCGTAGCGGCTACGTTGATCCGCACATTTGTATTCGAAGCCTATACCATTCCTTCGAGCTCGATGGAAAAAACATTGCTGATAAACGATTTCCTGTTTGTAAGCAAACTGAGCTATGGACCACGTATCCCCAATACACCGCTGAGTGTGCCGTTCATGCACAACTACCTGCCGGGAAGCAGCGGCCGCAAATCTTATTCAACAGCGATTGAACTGCCTTATATCCGCTGGTTCGCCTCGCCGGTAAAAAGAAATGATGCGGTAGTATTTAATTTTCCCGAAGGGGATACTGTTATCAACAGACCCGAATTCCAGTCGGCTGTACCTTATTACCAGATGGTGCGCGCGCTCGGACGCCAAGCTATCCTGGGCAATCCCGATGAATATCCGCTGGCCATTCATCCGGTTGATAAAACGGATAACTATATAAAACGTTGCGTAGCGGTGGCCGGCGATTCACTGCAAATCATTGCCGGTGTTTTGTATGTAAACGGCGCACCTGCTTATGTGCCGCCGCACTCGTCCACGTTCTATCGTTTTACGGTGAAACAGGGGCAGATCATTTCTGAAGAAGATCTCCGCGAGGCAGGCATCCGTCTCAATATGGGCGATTCGGAAGGAGGAGCAAAAGACTTTTCTTCGATTGGCGGCAATATGTTCCGCGCCAATCTTTCCGTTGGTGAATTGGAAAAACTAAAAGGTATTGCAAGTGTTGATGTGGCGTCTATTCAGAAAGAGATTGAACCAACCGCTCCGGGAGCTATGTTCCCTTATGACCGTTCTATCAGTTGGTCGGTAGACAGCTTTGCTTATGACCATGCACTCTGGGTACCGAAAAAAGGTGCAAGCGTTGAACTCACTCCACGCAACATGTTATTTTATCGCCGTTGTATCGAGGTGTATGAAAACAACAAATTGCAGGAGTTTAATGGTAAAGTGTTCATCAACGATAAAGAAGCGACCAGTTATACATTCAAAATGGATTATTACTGGATGATGGGTGACAATCGTCACAAATCACAGGACAGCCGCTATTGGGGCTTTGTACCCGAAGATCATATCGTTGGTAAAGCGTGGATGATCTGGATGAGTTGGGACAAGGGACCACGGTGGAAACGGTTGTTTAACATTATAAAATAGTTTACCTTTAAATGCCCCTGTCGAACGAGGGGCATTTTTTATCGGTCAACAGAACCATATGACAGAAAAAACGATTCATTTTTCTTATAAAGAATATACCTCGGTCAGCGAACTGGAACCGGCAGATGCGGCATTGCTGCAGTCGGCCCGTGAAGTGACCAGACTTGCTTACGCTCCTTATTCTCATTTTCATGTAGGTGCTGCCGCCCGTCTCACCAGTGGCGCGATTGTAAAAGGAACCAACCAGGAAAACGCTTCTTATCCCGTGACCATTTGCGCTGAACGTATTTTGCTGGGCAATGCGGCCATGCAATATCCCGGTGAAGGCATCGATGCGCTGGCTATTTCCTACAACAGCGAAGGGGAGAATGATCATCCGATATCGCCTTGTGGCATGTGCCGCCAGGCATTGCTGGAATACGAAGGAAGAACCGATCATCCGATCCGGCTGATACTGTCAGGACAGGAGGGACGTATCTGGGTGATTCCGGCGGCAAGTTTGTTATTGCCTTTCGCGTTTACCCGCACCGAACTGGAAACTTCCACGGGTAAATAATCCTTCGAGCCCTTCGGGGGCCGAAGTATCGGCCCGATACTTCGGCCTCAGGGAGCGCATTTCATTCACTTATTCACCTATTGACTTATTGACTCCCGAGACTTCGGGATGACGATTCACGGCGTTTCAAAAAAGCGTCTGCACGCCGTGTGTCCATTTCAGTTCGAGTTCGAGCAACCATTTCTTGCGCCATAGTCCGCCGGCATAACCGGTAAGGCTGCCGTTGTGCCCGATCACCCGGTGACAGGGAACAATGATGGCGATACGATTGCGGCCATTCGCATTGGCTACGGCGCGTGTATTGTTCCGGTCTCCCGACTGCAGCGCCAGATCGAGATAACTGATCGTTTTGCCATAAGGGATCACGCAAAGCAGGTTCCATACCTGTTGCTGAAAGCCCGTGCCGGGCTGGTCGAGCGGAAGATCGAATACACGGCGTTCTCCCTGGAAATACTCGATGAGCTGCTGCACGCAATCTGTAAGCAGGGGGCTGTCGTTTGCTGGCGGAATGGCTTCGTCTTCTTTCATAAACTCCACCATCCGCACACAGGTATCCGTAACCGCAATTTTAAGCTTGCCAAGCGGCGACTGATAGGTGGTATGGTAAAGTTGTTCAGCCAATTTTTAAACCATTGGGAACGGGCTTGCCGGGACTTAATAACACCACATCATTGTTTGCATCATAAATACCAAGTACCAGGCATTCGCTGATGAAGTTGGCGATCTGCTTGGGCGGAAAATTTACTACGGCTATTACCTGTCTGCCCACTAATTCTTCCGGTGTATAATGAACGGTGATCTGCGCCGAAGATTTCTTTATGCCCAATTCTCCGAAATCCACCGACAATTGATAAGCCGGTTTTCTTGCTTTCGCAAAAACAGTGGCTTCGAGTATGGTACCAGTACGCATGTCTATCTTTTCAAAATCTTCCCAGGAAATCATTCTTTTTTTTACGAATCTAATAATTGTTTTATTGAGGACGATTTTATTTGCTGATGTCAGCGGTTGAATTTACCTTAAGCAAAAGTTTGCCGATGAAAAAATCTTCCAGGAGAACCTTTATACGTCAGGCCGCAGTAGCAGGCGCAGGTTTCGTAATTGTTCCGCGCCACGTATTGGGCCGCGGATATGTTGCGCCCAGTGATAAACTCAATATCGCCGGCATTGGTGCGGGTGGAAAGGGCGAAAGTGATCTCGCCGAATTTGCCAAAAGTCCAAATGTCAATATCGTTGCCATGTGCGATGTGGATGACAGGGCCGCCGCCAAAAGCCGCGAGCGTTTTCCCAAAGCAAATTATTATAAAGACTTCCGCAAGATGTTGCAGGCTGAGAAGAACAACATCGATGCGGTATCCATTTCCACACCGGATCATACCCACGCGGTAGCCACGATGGCCGCTATGGCCATGGGCAAACACGTGTATACGCAGAAACCACTCACGCACGATATCTATGAAGCACGCCAGCTCGCAGAAGCGGCACGCAAGTACAAAGTAGTGACGCAAATGGGCAACCAGGGCGGGTCGGGGGATGGCGTGCGAAAAGCTAAGGAAATGTATGATGCTGGCTTAATCGGCGAAGTAATAGAAGCGCATGCCTGGACCAATCGTCCGGTTTGGCCACAGGGGATTCCCACTCCAACCGGCAAACACGCCGTGCCGAAGGAACTCGACTGGGACCTGTGGCTCGGCCCCGCACCTTATATCGATTACAATCCGGCCTACGTACCGTTCAACTGGCGCGGCTGGTGGGCATTCGGTACCGGCGCCTTAGGCGATATGGCTTGTCATATCATGGATCCGATCTACCGCATCCTGCCGATCCTGTATCCGGATTCCGCTGAATGCAGCGTATCTAACGTATGGAAAGACATGTGGGCCGAAGGTAATTATGTTGACAGCGCACCTCCGTCTTCAATCATTCACCTCAACTATCCGCGGACGGATGGTAAAGGCAAGATCAAAGTATCCTGGTATGATGGCGGACTATTGCCGCAATTACCGGAAGAATTATTACCGGGTGAACCGTTTGGTAACTGGGACGGTGGCGTGTTGCTGGTCGGCAAAAAAGGTAAACTGCTGCTCGATTGCTACGGCGCCAATCCCAGACTGCTGCCTACACGTTTGATGAAGGAAACAAAAATGCCTGCGGAAAAAATCAAGCGCGTACCCGAAGGACATTATATCCAATGGGTGAATGCCTGTATCGCGGGATATGGAAAAGGTGTAACAAGTTCTCCCTTCGAATATGCAGGACCCTTTACCGAAAGCATCCTGATGGGCAACCTCGCCATCCGTAGCTGGATGATGCTGAATCCCAAACGCAAAGGCTGGGAGGATAAATATGTGGGCCGCAAGAAACTCCTGTGGGACGCCAAAAACATGAAGGTGACCAACTTCGATGAAGCGAATGAGTTTGTGAAGAGAAGTTACAGGGAAGGGTGGAGTCTGTAAATGTGAAAATGTGTAAGTGTGGAAATGTGAAAATGGAATACAAGAATTCTTTTGAATTGAAAAAGGGAACGAGCGAAAGGTCGTTCCCTTTTTTTATTTAGGAATGTATCCTTGCGAAGCAAGGCACATTTACACATTTCCACATTGTTATTTGCGCTTTAGCGCAAATAACTCCTAAGCATCCACGCCATTTTCTCATGAGTCTTCAGCAGACCGGTGATGAAATCGGCGGAGCCTACGTCTTTATAATCTTCGTCGAATTCTTTGATCAGTTTGCGGAGACGGATGATGATGGTTTCGTGATCGGACTCGAGGTTGGCGATCTGCTCACTTTGTTTGGTGGGTGCTTCCGGTTCGTCGAGTGATGCAAGTTTGATGAGTTCTTTCAGCCGGCCTTCGGCAAAATGTCCGATCGTACGGATCCTTTCGGCAATCTCGTCGATCACTTCGGCCAGCAACGTGTACTGCTGCTCGTAGAGTTTGTGAAACTCCATGAAGCTCGGACCTTCGATGCTCCAGTGATAGTTACGCGTTTTGTTGTAAAGGATATGTTCGTCTGCCAATAATTTGTTGAGCTCGGTAGCTACGGCCTGCCGGTTCTTTTCGGTGATGCCAATATTCACTTTCATGATAAAAAGGATTGGTGAGTAGTAAAGTTACTAATACCTTTTTAATCCAAAAGTGATGCCAGCCGGAGCAATTCTTCCTGCTTGTAGCGGTCCTGTTCGCCTGAAAAGCACTTACTGAACTCCTTCAGCAGGGTTTTGATCACTTCTTTGTTGGAGCGCGGTTCGAAGTAAACGGGCAGCGGATCAATGGATAACCGCCGGAAATAGGTTTCCACGTCGTGATGGGTAAATACCTGCCCCGACGAGGGATCAATGAAAAACTCGATAAACTGCCGCGGATTGGAGGCTTCTTCCGGTGATGAAGGTTGAAACGTGTTGCTGCGGCCCTGCCGGAAATAAGCGACTACAAATTGTTGCGGGATATTGACATGTTGAACGGGTATGTCCAGCAACTCACAGATGAGTAAGTATAAGATGCCATTGGCAAGCTGGTTGCCGCGTTTGCTTTCGATCGTTTTGTGCAGCAGGAATTCTTTGGGCTCGGCATAATTGATGTCCACACCTTTCAGGCCGTAATAGTGATACAGGATGTTCCTGACCACATTCACCTGCTCCAGCGGCGTAAGGTAGTTGTTGAGTTCCAGCCACACATTTCTGCGGATCTTTTCGATCTCCATCAAAACCGGCGCCGTGGCCAGGTCGGGGTACATGAATTTGGATACGAGTAATGAACCCACCAGCAGGTCGTGGTGACCGGCGTCGTTCCATTGACGGATATCCTCGGTAAGATCGGTGTAATGAAGGCGGTGGATCAGCAACTCGATGCGTTCCTGCGTAGGCTCGTCGGGGGTGCTTTCCCACAAATGTTCGAGATGGGGAATAATGGGTTTGCCATAATCGACGATGCGGCGCGAGATCACATCAAAAACCTCTTCATCAGGGTCGTCGATCAGGTGGAAAAGGGCTGATATTTCCTTGTTATCTTCCATGCAGATACGTCACAAGTTCCTGATAGTGCCCGACATGTAATCGTTAAACTTTTCCACAGATGTGCTTTCCGTTGCAGAATCAGGCCCAGCTTATCTCTCCGGGCGGCAGCGAAGCGATGAAATTGCCTGCTGCCTTTTCTCCTGCGGCCACCATGCCGGTCATTTCAGCCGGATCAAATACCAGGCCACCGGGGCCGCCGCCCAACGGGTTGTCAGGACGGATGGTGAACATACGGATCGGTATTTTTTCTTCGTACGGACTCTCGCGTCCGCGGATATGGAAGTAATTGGCGATGTCTTCAGCACTTACACCCTGCCGTTTCATCTTGCGTTGCACGGCATCGATATAAGTAAGCGCTTCATTGTACTGTTGTGGAATGATCAGGTCGTTTTTCCCCACATCATCGGTAAAGATGGCAATGGTTTGTTGTAAAATGGAAAACAGGTCTTTGAACGGAGTGGTAACCGGATCGTCCTTGCCCGACGAGAGCAGTATGGTAAATATCTCCGTTGCGCCCGCATCGATGGCCATTTCTATACCTGCATACTGACGCACGCCGCCATCCACATATTGATACATTTCATTTCCGGCACCAGGCACGCCTTTGTTGACCATCACCGGCGGCATGAACACCGGCTGGCTGGCCGACGCCATCACCGCTTTTTGTAAATGCAGGGGACTGCGTAAACGGCTGTGCACATAATGCCGGGGAGCAGGAGAGATGTCGCGGTTGGCAAATACTTCCAGTTGCCCGGTTTGCAGGCAAACGGTCGTGAATGCGAGATAAGCCGGATGATCGAGTAGTTGTTGTGCTTTGTTTTCCGGCAGGTATCTGGTGAGCAATTCCCACAAGGGATTACTACCGAAAATAGAATGGCTGGTCAGGCGGTCGCCAAGATTGTAAGTGGTGAGAATTTTGTCGGTGGTTTGTGTCGTGTATAGTTCTTCCACCAATGGAAGTTCATCAAGCGCTACAAACGGCGTGACCAGCGATCCCGTGCTGGTGCCGACCAGGATATCGAATTCAAGTCCCGGCCAGGTGGCGAGTAATTTTTTTACCACGCCTACGGCAAAAGCGCCTTTCGAACCGCCGCCGCTGATCACAAGTGCTCTTTTCATAATTCAAAATTCAAAAGGGGGTCAATCGTGAATCGTCAATCGTGAATCGTCAATCGTCAATCGTGAATCGTGAATTGATTTATTACCTATTCCTAACCCTTATACCTTACACCTAATACCTATAACTTAAAACCTACAACGGCTGTTTATTCACGATTTACGATTGACGATTCACGTCGTTCCATTCTCTTATTCATTAAACGGTTCCTTCTCCACTTTCTTCTTACTGATCCTCACCGCCAGCGTCTGCTGCAGCCACCAATTACCGCGGCTGTAATCGCGGTGCGCTGACAGCCCAAGTACCAATAAATTGCCAAGGTCAAGGTTGAAACTCCCGCCGGCAAACGCCTGTCCACGCGTGCCCCACCAATGATCGGCAGCCAGGTGAATATTACCGGCACTGCCAAAGAAAGACGCATGTAATGTTTTTATCTTCCACGCTATCGACGGACCCGCCAGCGCCTGCACTTTATGATCTGCATAAAACACACCCGCCGAAACACCCGCACGTAAACGATGTGGTATTACCGTTACCTGCGGCACCAGCTGCAAACCTCCGGCATAACGATCGGGTGAGGAATTCATTTTCGTCAAAAGACCATTGTGCAGTCGCGTATGTAAAATAAATCCCGGAGGAAATTCCGGGTCAGGAAGTTGCGCCAGCACATTATTGATGATGAGTGACAGGCAGATAAGGAATGGCATTTTCATGGAAGTCAATTTTCTCTATAAAAATACCGTATTCAGTTGAGTGAATGGCAGGATAAACTTATCCACCGGAATTCGTTGAGGAATAGTTTTTGTTGATGAAGCCCGGACAAAGTAATGCACATTATACACTTTTAAGACGGGCTTTTACGTTAGACCAAAAATGCTGTTCTCCTTTTCTGCACCTGATCCTTCTTCTGCCGCGTAATGAGCAGCCATTCCTGGCTGAATGATTTATTTTTTTACCACAAAACCATGCAACGTATGAAACACCTCCGTCTTGGCGCGCTGTGCTCGGCCGTCTTGCTATTTGTGCTGTCGATTCCCTTTGCCTGTCAGAAGGAAAAAGACAGTAGTAAGGTACCTGAAGGACAGCAACGGGTACGCATTTTTCTTTCCGATAATCCTGTAAACTTTGATAAGGTAAATGTGGATATCCGGCAGGTAATTGTGCAGGTGATCCCCGACAGTTGCCGTGGCCGCGACAACAACGGCAATGATTGTTATGATGATGATGAATACCGTTGCTCCGTGTGGGATACGCTGGATATCAGGCCCGGTGTTTACAACCTGCTCGATCTGTCGAACGGTACCGATACTTTACTGGCAAACGGATTTACCATCGCGGGCCGCATCAACAAGATCAAACTGGTACTGGGCACTCAGAACAGTGTTGTAGTGGATAGTGTATCGTATCCGCTGACCTTATGGAATAATAACAATACGGTAACGATCCAGGTGCGCGGACAAGACATTGACGAAGTAACGTCCGACGAATTGCAGTTGTGGCTCGATTTCGACGCAGGTGCTTCAATCGTGAAAGTGAGCAACAACCGGTTTGTGCTGAAACCTAAACTCAAATTATTTGTGCCTGCGCGCACCGCCGGCCTCAAAGGAAAAGTGTGGCCCGACGACGCACGCGCCGTAGTGTCGGCGGTGGCCAACGGTGATACGCTGATCGCTATTCCCGAACGGCACGACGGCCGTTTCAAAATAAGAGGTTTGCGCGGCAGCAGTGCTTTGGTACTGATCAACGCCACACGTAACGGGTACCGGGATACCAGTTTCACGGTGAATCTCCAGGCAGGAAGGGATACCGACGTCGGTACGATCAGGTTACGGAATTAAGTTGGTCCTGTGGAAAACAACTCGCCCCTTGCTTTTTGCGGGGGCTTTTTATTTATCTTCATCATCCAACAAACAATACCTAATCAATTGTCATGACAAGTAAATCAACCAACAAATCCCTGTGGACCGGCAGCGTATTACTGCTGCTCGTCTTATTTTCTTTTTCTGCCTGTAAGGACAAAAAAAGCAATGCCGGAAGCGGTGAAGGCATCACGCTGGCTATGCAACTCAAGGAAGGCGACAAGTTTACCCTTGATGTGGATACTAAAATGAATATCGATATGGCCATTATGGGCCAGGAAATGACAACAACCATGAACATTGGCGGCCTTTCCGAATTTGATGTGATAAAAAATGACGGCACCACAAAAGAAGTAGCGCTCACCTACAAAAATTTCAAGATGGATGCCGGTATGAAAATGGGTGACCAGGAGTCGCCGATACCCGACAACGGCATCGGGGAACGCATGCAGAATAAAAGAGTAGTGCTGACGATGAATGAAAAAAATGAAATAACGGCCGTATCAGGCACTGATTCATTGATGGATGCCATGTCCACCGATGCGCAGAGCCGCGCACAACTGGAGCAGATGCTTTCCGAACAACAACTGAACAGCATGTTTGGCCAGAGCTTCCAGTTTTATCCCGACAAACCCGTTAAACCAGGCGACAAATGGAACAAGGATATTAAAGTCAACACCGGGTCAATGGATGTAAAAATGAAGACAGAATACGAATTGGTGGAAGTAAAGGGCGATATAGCCGTGATACGTTCTGTCGGCAAGATTGACAGCAAAGGCAAGATGAATCAGAACGGCATCGAGATGGAAGTGGATATGAAAGGAACCGCATCAGGTACGATGAATGTAGGAGTAAAAGATGGTTATATCCGTGACGGCAGACAAACAATGGATCTCACGGCCAATGCCGAGGCAATGGGACAAAAGATTCCCATGACAATGAAAATGGAAAATATTGTGAAGGGCAGCAGGTAATAAGTGAATCGTCATCCCGAAGCCTCGGGAGTGAATCGTCAATTGTGAATGAATAGAAGAAGAACGGTCCCTGATGGAGGGACCGTTCTTCTTGTTATAAGGAAATGTGTTACTTCTTTTTCCTGGGTGCTGCTTTTTTGGCTGCGGTTTTTTTCTTGGGTGCCGCTTTTTTGGTGCCGGACTTTTTCGCTGCAGCTTTTTTAGCAGGAGCGTTGAAAGCGCCGGGCACTTCTGCTTCAATCATTTTCTTCACTTCCTCCAACGTCAGCAACGAGGCTTCTTCCGGCGTGTACTTACTGTCGTCAGCTTTGCGCGCCATCTTGATCATCTTTTTGCCAAAGCGGATGAACGGACCCCAACGGCCATTCTCGATGGCAATTTTATCATCTGCCCAACGCTGGATATAACGGTTCTCTTCCTTCTTCACTTTTGCATCGATGAGTTCGTTGATATCACCCTGCGAAAGATTATTAAAGTCATAACGGCGCGGCACGTTGATGAACATGCCATCCCATTTGATAAACGGACCGAAACGCCCGGTTCCTTTGGTTACGGGTTTACCGTCGTACATCGCAATCGGTGCGTCGGCTACTTTTTTCTCTTCGATCAATTGGATCGCTTTGTTGAGATCAACGGTAGCCAGGTCCGTGCCGCGGGGAATGGAAATAAATTCATCACCCCATTTCACATAAGGACCAAAACGTCCCACGCCAACGGAAATATCTTTTCCTTCAAATTCTCCGAACGTGCCCTGTATTTTGAAGAGCTCCATGGCTTCTTCATAGGTGATGGTCTCGATGCTTTGTCCGGTCTGTATTTTGGCGAAGCGAGGCTTTTCTTCATCATCGGCACTACCAATCTGCACCATGGGGCCATAACGGCCCATACGCGCCACAACAGGCTTGCCGCTTTCCGGATCGATGCCCAGTTCTCGTTCGCCTTTGATCCGCTCGGCGGTTTCGATGGTCTTGTCTACATCTTCTTTAAAAGGACTGTAGAAGTCATCGATCATTTTATTCCATTTCAGCTTGCCTTCGGCTACTTCGTCAAATTCACCTTCGATACGTGCCGTGAAGCCGTAGTCCATGATGTCTTCGAAGTATTGCTTGAGAAAGTCAGTCACTACCAGCCCGAGGTCGGAAGGAAAGAGTTTGCTTTTCTCCGCGCCCGTTGTTTCCTGGTGCATTTCCTTGCTGATCTTGTCGTTCTTGAGCACCAGCACGCGGTATTCGCGCAGTACACCTTCTTTATCTCTTTTTTCTACATAACCTCTTTTGAGGATGGTAGAAATAGTAGGAGCGTAAGTAGAAGGGCGTCCGATGCCAAGTTCTTCGAGTTTCTTCACCAATGAAGCTTCGGTATAACGCGGAAGTGGACGGGAGAATTTTTCCGTAGCCTTCATTTCGCGGAGCGGAAGATCCTGTCCTTTCACCAATGGCGGCAGCATGCCTTCCTGTGTTTCTTCTTCCTCGTCATCGTCTTTGTCTTCGCGGTATACTTTCAGGAAGCCGTCGAATTTCAGCACTTCACCGGAGGCGGTGAGCTCTTCGCGGTTGGTGGAGATGTCTATTTTGGCAACGGTCTTTTCGAGTTCTGCGTCGGCCATCTGGCTGGCCATGGTGCGTTTCCAGATCAGTTCATACAAACGGCGCCATTCCGGCTCTTCCACGGTCGTATTGTTCATGTACGTGGGGCGGATGGCTTCGTGCGCTTCCTGTGCACTCTGGTTTTTGTTTTTGTATTTTCTGAACTGGTGATAACGTTCTCCGTAAAGGCCTTTAACGGTATTGGTGATATCCCCAAGGGCCGTATCGCTCAGGTTTACGCTGTCGGTACGCATGTACGTGATATGACCATTTTCATACAGGCGTTGTGCGATCTGCATGGTACGCGCCACGCCGTATCCCAGTTTACGTGCAGCTTCCTGCTGCAGGGTAGAAGTGGTAAATGGAGGAGCAGGTGTACGTTTGCCGGGTTTAACCTGTATATCTTTTACGGTATAATCGGCACCGGCACACTCATTCAGGAATGCTTCAGCGTCTTTTGCCTGTTCAAATTTGCGGCCTTCCGCTTTAAACGTGATCGGCTTTTGGTCTTTATCCGGTGCGGTAAAGAAGGCGTCGATGCGAAAGCTGCTTTGCGTGAGGAACGCGTTGATCTCCCGTTCACGTTCGGCAATCAGTCTTACGGCCACACTCTGCACGCGTCCGGCGCTGAGGTTGTTACGCATGCTCATTTTGCGCCAGAGCACGGGGCTGAGTTCAAAACCCACAATCCGGTCCAGCACGCGGCGGGCCTGCTGTGCATTCACGAGGTTCATGTTGAGTTTCCGTGGTTGCTCAACTGCTTTCTGAATCGCGGGTTTGGTGATTTCGTGGAAAACAATGCGTTTGGTAACAGCGGGGTCGAGGCCCAGCACTTCACACAAATGCCAGCTGATGGCCTCACCTTCACGGTCCTCATCCGTTGCCAGCCATACTTCTTCAGATTTATTGGCCAGGGTTTTTAACTCTCTGACCACCTTTTCTTTATCGTCTGAAATAATATAACGCGGTTCGTAGTTGTTTTCGAGGTCGATACCCATGCCGGCCTTCTCCAGGTCGCGGATATGCCCGAAGCAGCTTTTCACCTGGAAGTCTTTTCCAAGAATTTTCTCTATGGTTTTCGCCTTTGCAGGGCTTTCTACTATTAACAGGTTTTTCGCCATAATCGCTCCGTAATTAATTGATCCTGCCGCCGGGCGGCGGGTGCAAGTTAAAGCAAGAATAATTAATTTTTCCTGTAAAGCAACGACCGGGTCAGATTTGGCGGGCAAGAAGGGTGAAAAATAAAAAAGGGCCAGGATAAAAATCCAGCCCCGTTCTTTAATCCAATATCCTATGAAAAACCAATACAAGGATACACTTAATGGCAACACATTGCCTAATCCGGTTGGTCAATGGCCATTATTAGTTAGCAAATGGCATAATTTAGTGGGTCAAACAAAAAGCGCTATGCTTCCAACAGAAAGATTGAAGGAAAAGGCCGGTCGCCAGGCTGCCAAACTGATCAGCCCTGGAATGACTTTCGGACTCGGTACCGGCAGCACGGTCAAATGGTTAATAGAAGAATTGCAGGATCGTTTTCCCAAAAATGCCAATCTTACGGTGGTGCCAACATCCGAACAGTCTGCACGGCTGGCCCGCCAGGCCGGCTGGCAGGTAAAAGAATTAAATGAAGTGGAGCGCCTGGAGCTGACCATCGACGGGGCAGACGAAGCCGATCCTTCGGGCAACCTGATCAAAGGCGGTGGCGGGGCTTTGCTTCGCGAAAAACTGGTAGCGGCGGCCTCGGATAAACTGGTCATTATAGCCGATCCTACCAAGCTGGTGGAGAAACTGGGGAAATTCCCTTTACCCGTAGAAGTCATTCCGTTCGGCTACCGGCAGGTGCAACGGAAAATAACGGAACAATTCGGCGTAGCCGGCATTCAACTCCGCCGCAAAGGCGAAGAACCCTTTGTAACCGACAGCGGCAATTTTATCCTGGATGTGGAATTTGGGGTTATCGACGATCCTGCTGCGCTCGACAAAGCGTTGCAGATTATTCCGGGGGTGGTGGAAACGGGATTATTCGTTGGCATGGCGCATGCGCTTATCCATACCCGGCCCGATGGCGGTATATCGGAGAAATCGTTTTAGTGAAGTTCCTTCATAATGTAGGGCAGCGCATCCGCTGTCCATTGCGCATACATTTTACCGGAAGGGTGGAGGCCGTCGGTTGTGAGCAGTTCCACGTCGTCGGACGCTCTTCTCGAGCCTTGCGTTATAGAAATATAATGTACACCGTATTTGCGGGACACCAATTCATTGGCGGCATTGAATGCATCTATTTCGGAAGCGATAAGGTTGCGGTCGCGGCCCTGTGCAAAAGGCGTAACGCCCCAGTCGGGGATAGAGAACACCACCACATGGGAGGGTTTATCGCCGGCAAAAGCAATCGCTTTTTTGAGTAAAGCTTCAAAACGGGGAATATAATCTACTACCGGGCGTCCACGATATTGATCGTTTACACCGATCAGCAGGGTTACCAGGTCATATTTCCGGCGAAGCCGGCTCTGTGAAATGCCGGTTTCCAGCTCATCTGTTGTCCAGCCGGTTTTGGCTATGATCTTCGGTACCCGGCAGTTAATGCCGCGTTCGCGCAAGCCGGAAGCCAGTTGATTGGGAAAGTTTTCGGGGCGGGTTACTTTTTCCCCGATAGTATAGGAATCGCCAAGGGCCAGGTAAGAATAAGTCTTTTCAACAGATGATTGATCATTCATGAGCGGATGTTTCATTCCCGCGATGAAAATAAGAAGAAAGGAAATGCCTGCAACAGCAAAAAAGGATGAGCTGGCAGATCTGATGATTGCTTTTCGCATACAGAGTAGTTGAGCGCTTAACGTGCCGGGTTATAGAAGCAAGAGTCCTGCCAGATTAGATCACCGGTAAAAACAAATTGTTACCCCTGAGGAGTTCAGGGGATGAAGGCCAGCACTTTTGCTATCACCTGTTCGTCTCTGTAAATGCGCCGGTGGCCCAGGCCGGAAGTCGTTATAAATTCGAGGTGCGGGTTGTGGATTTCGCGTACGGCGGCGGTATCCGCATAAGGCGTAATGCGGTCGTCGGTATCGTGTATCCACAGAATCTTTGAGTGCGCGGTAATGGGGCCAAGTGTCCGGGTAATGGAAAACCAGGTGGCGTCGCGCCCGCTGATTGTATGTATTTGCTGCAGAAAAGAGGCCTGTACTTCCGGATCTTTGATCCCGGCGATCTTAAAGAACTGATCGATGGCAGTAGTGGTTTCGGTGGCCGGGGCGATCAGCGCTATTTTCAAAGGGGGAAGGACCGGTTGCTGGGCAATGGCCAGGCAAAGCGCGAGTCCGCCAAAAGAATGCGCCATGGCAGCTTCAACGGGTCCGAAGCGGTGCATGACTTCCAGCAGGAAGTCGCGGTATTGCAGCGCATTGATGCGTTTGCCTGTACTGAGTCCATGTGCCGGAGCGTCAAATGCCAGTACTTCGAGTCCTTTGGCGGCAAAACCTGCGGCATAGACTTCAAAGTTGACCACCGATGATTCAAAGCCGTGAATTAGCAATACCTTCATCCTTCCGCCGGGATTAACGCGGAAACCATGGATCGTTTCGCCGGCAAAAGAAAAAGAAATCTGTTCGGCGTTGGCAAAAAGCGGAGGCACCGCATCGCGGTTGCGAAACTGAGGTGTGCAAAAAAGCCGGAAAGCCTGCTTCCCTGCTTCTTTTTTTGAGATAACCGCCGTCATCCGCAATTTTGTACGGACAAATGCAAGTGCCATTTGCTGAATCCATTTCATCGCTGCAAATCTATCTTACTAATGCTAAAGCTGAACAACCATCTATGAATATTGTGATAATTGGCTCGGGCAATACTGCCGCCGTGCTGGGACGCAAGTTTATCAGAGCCGGACATAAAATCGTGCAGGTAGTAAGTCGCAATGCGTCGGCGGCGAGCGAACTCGCGTACGAATGGGATACGGAATCTGTCAATTACCAAACGTTGATCAACCGCCAGGCGGATGTGTATTTGATAGCGGTATCAGACAACGCGATCAACGAAGTGGTTGCCGGTCTGGAGTTTCCGGGCAAAGTGGTGGCGCATACGGCCGCATCGGTGCCTGCAGAGGTTTTGTCGCGTGTAAGCGATCACTACGGTGTGTTTTATCCGTTGCAGAGCCTGAATAAAGAAAGAAAAGTATTGCCGGACATACCTGTTTTTTTTGAGGGAAATGATGAGCGTGCAAAAAGTGTATTGGAGTCGCTGGCACATTCCATCGCCTTTGATCATGTGTTAACGGCTTCGGCTGATGAACGGGTAAAACTGCATCTGGCTGCGGTGGTCGTTAATAATTTCACCAACTATCTCTATCGTCTGGCGCAGGATTACTGCCGTCGCGAGGGCATCAGCTTCGAGCAACTCATTCCCTTAATCCGCGAAACCGGTGAGCGTTTGCAGGAATTGCCAGCGGCAGCAGTTCAGACAGGTCCCGCCATCCGTCATGATACGCAAACGATACAAAAACATATTGCGTTGCTGCAGCAGCATCCGGAGTTGCAGAAGGTGTACCGGTTTTTGTCGGACAGTATTGAAGGCAGAAGGCCACCACTTCTGGCCGAAGCTTCGGCCTAAGGTGTAAGGTATAAGGTGTAAGGTATAAGGTGTAAGGTGTAAGGTGTAAGGTGTAGGGTGTAAGGTGTAAGGTGTAGGGTGTAGGGTGTAGGGTAATAAGTGATAAGTAGTAAGTACTAAGTATTCTTTGCATCTTGGCTCCCTGGCGCCTTTGCGTGACAAGAAGCCTCGATTTCACGCAAAGCTGCAAAGTAATCAAGACGCAAAGCTATTCACTTATTGATCTATTGACGATTGACGATTGACCATTCACCATTCACGATTGACGATTTTTGAATTATTTTCGCATCAAATCTCTTACATGTCGGTTCTTTTTTCTTCCATCAGTTGTTTTGTTTTTGATGTGGACGGTGTGCTCACCGACGGTACCGTGCTGGTGCTGGAAAATGGATTGCAGGCACGGCGCATGAGCATCAAAGATGGATTTGCGCTGCAACTGGCAGTAAAAAAAGGATACCGGGTGCTGATACTTTCGGGCGCCGCCGTTTCGCCGGTAGTAGACCGGTTACAAAAACTCGGCATTGACGATATACAAATGGGTATAACCGACAAAGCTGCTTTCCTGAAAAATTATCTTCAGCATGAAAACATACCGGCCTCTTCGGTGTTGTTCATGGGAGACGATCTTCCCGATATTGGTGTGATGGGATTGGTAGGTATTGCGGCTTGTCCCGCAGACGCTGCACCCGAAGTGAAAGACGTGTCAACTTATATATCATCAATCGATGGTGGCATGGGCTGCGTGCGTGAAGTAATACGCGAAGTAATGAAAGCAAGAGGAGACTGGGCACCGGAAGAAGGAGTGGCATCAAGATAAACAGATCAGCATTTTTTACAGTAAATCAATTACAACTTATCCTCATGAGATTGACAGCAGCCTTTTTCCGGATGGTGCGACTGCCTAATCTTGTATTCGTGGCGCTCACGCAAATTCTTTTCCAGTATTGCATTTATAAACCTTTGTTCGCCGACGCGCATGTGCCGGGTGATGACAGGCGTTTTATATGGTTGCTACTCGCCTCAGTTTTTATCACCGCTGCGGGGTATATCATCAATGATTATTTCGATATTAATATAGATGAGGTCAATAAACCCAAACGCATGGTGGTGGACAAAGTCATTCACCGTCGCTGGGCGTTGGTTTGGCACGGCATGCTGAGTCTGGCAGGCGTTATACTCACTATTCCGGCTGTTTCCTTTCCGGATAAATGGTATCTCGTGGTGGCGAATGCCGGATGCGTGATCGTATTGTGGTTTTATTCCACCACTTTCAAACGGCAATTACTAATCGGCAATATCCTCATCGCCGCACTAACCTCGTGGACGATACTGGTACTTTTCTTTTCAAAATTTTCACCGGCCGACGCATTCGGGGCGGTGCATGTGAACCAGGCTAAATTCTTCCGCTTCGCCTTTCTCTATGCAGGATTTGCTTTTATCTGTTCGGTGATCCGCGAAGCTGTTAAAGATGTGGAAGACATGGACGGCGATGCCCGTTACGGATGCCGCACCATGCCCATTGTATGGGGCGTGAATGTGACGCGTGTGTACGTGGCCATATGGCTTGTGATCCTGATTGCCTTGCTGGGCATTGTACAGGTTTATATTCTTCAATTCCGCTGGTGGCTGGCTACAGCTTATTGCTGCCTCTTATTGATACAAAGCTTATTGTTGTTCAGAGGGCTGCTCCGGGCATCTTCTGCCGAAGATTTCGGACGGCTCAGCAGCCAGACCAAATGGCTGATGCTGGCAGGTATTTTGTCAATGCTCTTGTTTTATATTTATCTCTGACACGAATTTATTATGCAGGAAAAAATCATTTTAGCCTCCCAGTCCCCACGCCGCAGTCAGTTACTCGAATGGGCCGAAATTCCCTTTGAAGTGATCGTGCGTCCTACCGAAGAAACCTATCCGGAAGGATTGGATAAAACGGAGATTGCGATCCATATCGCGCGGCAGAAAGGACTGGCTGTTCAACGGGAAAATGATTTTTCATCACGCATTATCCTGTCCGCGGATACGATCGTGGTATTGGGCGACCGGATTATCGGCAAGCCGCGCAGCCGCGATGAAGCCGTGGAAATATTAGCCGACCTCCAGGGCAACCGGCACGAAGTGGTGACCGGCGTTGTCATTCGCCAGGGAACAAAAGAGTGGTCCTTTGCCGATGTTACCGGCGTGGTATTTCATCCCCTTACACACGCGCAACTGGAATTTTATGTAGATAAATACCAGCCTTATGATAAAGCCGGCGCCTATGCTATCCAGGAATGGATCGGTGTAGTGGGCATCAAAGAAATCCAGGGCGATTTCTACAATGTAATGGGATTGCCCGTAAGCCGCGTGGTACAACAGCTATCCTTGCTGTAAGAATTTTCCTGTTACTGCATGTGGTAAATCACATTGTCATGTTCATTTCAAACCGGAGTTTTGACAAAACCCGGATATGGACGAACGGCTGCTGCAATTTATCTGGCAACAACAATATTTCAACAACATTGGTCTGTCTACCACTACGGGTGAATGGTTGACGATAATATCGCCCGGCCGGCTGAACACTGATCAGGGCCCTGATTTCCTGGAAAGCCGGATCCGTTTGGGTGGACTGGAATGGCGGGGCACGATTGAACTGCATGTCCGCACATCCGACTGGCTGCGTCATCGCCACGAGCAGGATCCGCATTATGGGAATGTGATACTGCATGTGGTATGGGAACATGATCATGCACCGGATCTGCGGACGATACCTGTATTGGAATTGAAGGGACGTGTGCCGAATATATTATTGGAACGGTACCGTTCACTGATGTGGCAACCGGCACAGATACCTTGTGAAACACAACTGACGCGCCTGCCTTCCCTGCACTGGCATGCGTGGAAGGACCGCCTGCTGACGGAAAGAATGATGAGCAGAAGCCAGCACATTATTGAATGGCTGCAGCAAACCGGCGGGCACTGGGAAGAAGTCTGCTGGTGGTTGCTGGCGAGAAATTTTGGGGTGCGGCTCAACAGTGAAGCATTCGAACAGATAGCCAGGAGTATTCCTTTGCGGGTCATCGCGCGGCACAAACAGCAGTTGATACAATTGGAAGCGTTGTTATTCGGACAGGCGGGTTTACTGCATACCCGCTTTCATGAAGATTATCCGCGGATGCTGTTCCGGGAATACCGATACCTGCAGCATAAATGGGCGTTGAAACCGGTTCAACAACCGTTGAGTTTTTTGCGGATGCGACCTGTTCATTTTCCAACCGTGCGGCTTGCTCAACTGGCGGTGCTGTTGCATCAGTCGAGTGGGTTATTCGGACGTTTGCTCGAAGTGAAAGACGTAAAAGAAGTGAGAAGCTGGTTTAATGTAACGGCCAATGATTACTGGCATTATCATTTCCGGCTCGACGAACCGGCTGCTTACCAGGTTAAACATCTTGGAGAGATGATGCAGGAGAATATCGTCATCAACACGGTGGCGCCGCTGTTATTTGCCTACGGCGAATATCACCGGCAGCCGGTTTACCAGGAGCGGGCGGTCCGCTGGCTGGAAGCGTCGGCACCGGAGAATAACCGGCACAGCAAGTTATTTGCGCGGCTGGGCAGAAAACCGCTGCATGCAGGCGATTCGCAGGCAATGATAGAATTGAAGGAACAATACTGCGATCAGCTTCGTTGCCTGGACTGTGCCGTTGGGAATTATTTATTAAAACAACCTACTGACGCTGATAATAAGCCGACGTAGGATTGCCGAAAGGGGAATCATATTCGAGAATCATTTCCATCCCGTTGAGGGTAACGAGGTATTCACCCCGGTCGTCGCTCAGTTTGAGGTTGAGTTTTCCCGGACCTACATTCTGATAGGTCTGCTCACCCCTTGCCGTGTAAGTGCCCGAACGCAACACTGCGCTGTCGAGTAAAAAGGCAAAACTGCCTTCTTTGGAAAAACGTAGATAGTAGTTGTCGCCAGGATTGGGATACACCGTCTGGGTATTATGAATAAGGGTCTTTTCCCATTTCCAGGTGCCGGCCAGCGCATCGGTGTTTTTGAAGGAGTCCTCCTCCTTGGTACAACCGGCCAGAAAAGCGCAGAGAACGCCTAATGCCGTCATTCGGGACGCTAACTTCATGAGGTGCAACATGGGTATATTGACAGCTTGATGAGTAGGATCGTTGCATCAGGCCCAGGCGCCCCAATCGGTCAGGATCTCGATATCGGGATGCAGGCTTTTGATTACCGGGCAGGTATCGCCCGTATTGCGGAGTATTGTTTTCGTTTTATCGTCGATATCCCGGAGCGAATCAGGAACATGCACGGTCAAGTGAATGCCGCCGACGCGGCGAGGGTCTGCTTTCATGATTTTGAGGACATCGACTTTCAGGTCGTTCAGGTCGAAGCCCATCGTCCGCGCTTTAATGCCCATAACGGTGAGCATGCAGGTGGCCAGGCTCGTTGCCAGCAGGTCGGTAGGTGAGAAGCGTTCGCCGCGTCCGTTGTTGTCAACAGGGGCATCCGTTTCGATAGAAGAATTGCTTTGAAGATGCGTACAGGTAGTACGGAGATCGCCATTATAAATTACAGAAGAGGTCATTCCAATTTTTGCCCTAAATTTACGTTATAAGTGGTAAGTAATAAGTTTTAAGTAATAAGTAGTAAGTGATAAGTTTTAAGTAATAAGTCAATAAGTGATAAGTTACAGGTATAAGGTTTAAGAGTTGGGGATAGGTAATAAATCTATTCACGATTGACGATTCACCATTGACCATTCACGATTGACGATTCACGCTTTTGAATTTTGAATTAATATGAAGAAACTAAGTCTCCTGACGATTGTATTATTAGTAGCCCTGGGCGCTTCAGCTCAGGAAGGCATGTCCAAGAAAGAGCGCAAAGAAGAACGACGAAAAAAATCAGAAGAAGCCATGCGGCTGGCAGAAGAAGGCACCCTGGTGTTTCAACGCCAGAACGCTTTCGGTATCCAGCTCCGCACAAACGGCTATGGTGCGTTCTACGAACACGCACGCATGAGATCGCCGCGCAAATCCAATATTTACCGCATCGATATCCAGGAAAGCAAACACGTCAAGGAACAGAAACTGATGAACCCGGGCATCTTTGGCAACGCTTTCATTTACGGAAAAATCAATTATTTCTACCCTGTCACACTCGGATTCGGGCAGCAATATGTGCTGGGACAAAAAGGCAACAAGAACGGTGTAGCGGTTTCGGCAATTTACAACGCCGGTCTGGCGCTTGGATTACTTCGCCCTTATTATCTGATCATCAATGATAACGGACAGGAACGTACAATTAAATATGAAGATGATTCCGACAAATTCCTGAACGGAGCCATCGAACAGAGCGCTGGCCTGGGTAAAGGCTGGGGCGAGATCAAACTCAAACCCGGCGGTTTTGCCAAAATAGGCCTCCGCTTCGATTATGGACGATACAACCAGACGGTTTCGGCTATCGAGATCGGTATGAGCGTAGAAGCATACGGCTCCAAAGTGCCCATCATGGCGAACAATAAAGAAGAACAAATTTTCTTCCAGGGACATATTGCACTGATGTTCGGCCGTCGCAGATAGGCGGTGGTTTCCCATGGCAACGAACAAATCCACTGTCTGATTTGTATATTTGTACGATGATTGAGCTTCCTGTTACCTCCTCTATAAATCCTGCCGCACCTGCCCGTGTTAAAAAGCCGGACTGGTTGCGGGTTAAGCTGCCTATAGGCGAAAATTACAAGCATGTCCGTGGTCTGGTAGACACGCACAAGCTGCACACTATTTGCGAAAGTGGCAATTGCCCGAATATGGGCGAATGCTGGGGTGCTGGCACTGCTACTTTTATGATCCTGGGAAATGTTTGCACGCGTAGTTGCGGTTTTTGCGCTGTTGCCACCGGCCGGCCGGAGCCTGTTGACTGGGATGAGCCACAACGTGTGGCAGAAGCCATCCACCTCATGAAGGTGAAACACGCCGTAATCACTTCTGTTGACCGCGACGAACTCAAAGACGGTGGTGCCGAGATCTGGCACAATACCATCCGCGCCGTTAAAACACTCAACCCCGACACAACCCTTGAAACCCTGATTGGTGACTTCAAAGGCAATAAACCCGATATTCAACGTGTAATCGAAGCGGCACCCGAAGTGGTGAGCCACAACATCGAAACCGTTGAATGCCTCACCCGCAAAGTGCGGATCCAGGCCAAATACTGGAGAAGCATGGAGGTGATCCGTACGCTGAAAGAAGGCGGTATGCGTACCAAAAGTGGTATCATGCTCGGCCTCGGCGAAACAAAAGAAGAAGTATTGCAGACGCTCCGTGACCTTCGCGACAATGGTTGCGACGTGGTAACGATCGGTCAGTACCTGCAACCGACACAAAAACACCTGCCCGTTCAACGTTTTGTTCACCCCGATGAGTTCGCCGAATACCGCGAAGCCGGATATGAGATGGGATTGGATTATGTGGAGAGCGGTCCGCTGGTGCGTTCATCCTATCACAGCGAACGCCATGTGTTTGCCGGATTGGGAAGACTCGAATGGGAAAAAAGCCGTTCTGCTCAGTAAAAAACTATCCCTTCTTTTATGGTAAAAAAAATGGTTGCCGCCCTTTGTTTGCTGGCCGGTCAGCAATTGTCTGCCCAGGTGAAATGGGTAAATATGGACACTGCGTTTGCCGGTCTGCCCGCTTCCGTACATGTCTACCGCACCCAGGATCCGCTCGATGGAAAACCTAATATCGCCTGGTATGTGGAAGCCGATCTCAAAGACCGCTCACTTATTTTTTCTGCCGATACTACGCTGAACAGGAGGCAAACCCCTTCACAATTTTATGAACGTAACCATCAACCGTTGCTGGTTGTGAACTGTACATTCTTTTCATTTGCCACCAACCGGAACCTGAATACAGTGATCCGTAATGGCGAACTGGTAGGGTATAATATTCATTCGCTCCCGGGGAAAGGAAAAGATACGCTTACTTACCGTCATCCCCTGGGCAGTGCGATCGGGATTTCCAGGAAACGGAAAGCGGATGTGGCCTGGTTGTACACCGACTCGTCAAAGCGTTTCGCTTATGCGCGGCAGGAAAGTCTCTCTGCCTGGAGAGATTCGGTGGAGACGCCCGGTTTCAAAACGTTTACCGCCAGAAGTAAAAACGGAAGCGGATTCCATAAATGGAAAATGCAGACGGCAGTAGGTGGCGGCCCGGTATTGCTTCAGAACGGCGAAATAAAGGTGACCAATGAAGAAGAGGTGAAGTTTACCGGAAAAGGATTGACCGACAAACACCCGCGTACAGCCATGGGTTATACCGCCTCGGGCAAATTAATCGTGATGGTGATCGAAGGACGAAATCCGGGGGTTGCGGAGGGTGCATCGCTGGAGCAGGAAGCCCGGTTGTTGAAGGACCTTGGTTGTGCCGAAGCGCTTAACCTCGACGGCGGCGGCAGCAGTTGCATGCTTGTCAATGGAAAAGAGACCATTAAGCCTTCGGATAAACAGCAGCGCCCGGTGCCGGCCGTATTTATTATTTCCCGTAAATAACCTCCTGGTGCCTTTAAACGCAGGACTGGCACACTTTTTATGGCTTTTTAGGAAAATAATCCATATGAAAAGGCCTGCATTATTTATCCTATTGATGGTTTTTGCAATGGTATCATCGGTACTGGTTACCAGCGTCATCTCAAAAGTATTGTACCTCGCCGCCGATAAAGAATTACCCCGGTCCAATGAAACGGTATGGGAAAAGACCGCACCTGCTCAACCCGTGATGCACGGCATGACCGTTCAACGCTAAGGATTAAGTCAAAAGTCAAAATTAAAAATTCAAAAGGTATTTATGTCCCAGTGACCTTTTTGACTTTTGACTTTTTAATTTTGAATTATTACTTGGCTTCCCACACCAACGCACTCGCTCCAAGAATCGCGGCATCCGCTTCTTTTAATTCACTGAACACCAATTTCACTTTGTTCTGGAAAATAGGCAAGAGGTTTTTTTCCATATGCTCGCGTGTGGGCTTCATGATGTAATCGCCGGCATTGATTACGCCGCCAAACAAGATGATCGCCTCGGGAGAAGAGAACATGATAAAATTCGCGAGTGCTTCGCCGAGCAACTGACCGGTAAAACGGAAGGTTTCCCTCGCCGCTTCATCTCCTTTATCAGCACACTCAAATACCACCTTTGAATTTATTTCTTCAGACTTGTAATTATTGAGCGTCGAATCAGGATAACGTTCACGCAGTTCCCTGGCCGTTATCGCAATGCCGGTGGCAGAACAATAAGCTTCCAGCGATCCGTTTATCTCTGTAGACCAATGCGGACGACCTCCGGGACGGATAACCGTATGTCCGAGTTCACCGGCAAAACCATCATGTCCATAGATCAGTTGCCCGTTTGCCACAATACCACTGCCAACGCCTGTACCAAGGGTGATCATGATAAAGTCTTTCATGCCACGCGCTGCACCATACATCATTTCCCCAACCGCTGCAGCATTTGCGTCATTGGTTAATGTGCAGGGCAGGTTGAACCGATCGCCGATGAGTTTGGCCAGTGGCACAACACCTCTCCACGGAAGGTTGGGAGCGTAGTCGATCGTACCTGTATAATAATTGCCGTTCGGAGCGCCCACGCCAATGCCGCGCACAGGCTTATTGCCGGCTTTCACAATTTCGGGTTGCAGGGCGTTGAATAAATCTTCGATATAGTCTTCAATATCGGGTGTTTTATCCGTTGGAATGTCACCTTGCGTAAGTATCTGACCACGGTGATTCACCAATCCGAATTTGGTATTGGTTCCACCGATATCAATGCCGATCGCCAGCTCGTTAGATAGATCTACTAAAGACATAATACAAAGTCAAAATTTAAAAGTCAAAATTCAAAAAAAATGCAGAAGGGTGAAACAGCCGTAGTAAGTATTAAGTAATAAGTATTAAGTAATAAGTATTAAGTAATAAGTAGTAAGTACTGATATACTTCCAGGAACTAAAACGGCCCATTCACGATTCACCATTGACCATTCACCATCAATGCCCTCCGCCGCTTGTTTCCGCATCATA
Organism: Terrimonas ferruginea DSM 30193; assembly: GCF_000425585.1. Taxonomy (GTDB): domain Bacteria; phylum Bacteroidota; class Bacteroidia; order Chitinophagales; family Chitinophagaceae; genus Terrimonas; species Terrimonas ferruginea. The sequence continues at coordinate 10,648 of NZ_AUDS01000021.1, read as the reverse complement.
ATCAATTCCCTGCTTACGCAGAATTCCTTTTACCACAAATGCAAAAATAGCCAGGTAAACAAAACAGAGTGCCGCAACGATATATGACTGGTGGATACCGATCACGTCGGCCAGCTTTCCCTGGATCGGAGGAATAACACCACCACCCAGGATCATCATGATCAGGAAGGCCGAACCCTGCGTGGTATACTTGCCAAGCCCTGCTACCGAAAGTGCAAAGATCGAGGGCCACATGATGGAACAGACCAGACCGCCGGCCAGAAATGCATAAATCGCAATTTTACCGGTAGTCATGATACCGATCAGCATGGCCGCAATACCAAGTACACTGAACAGCAGCAGCGTGCGTGCAGGTTTTTCTTTACTGAGGTAAAAGGCCACGATCTGGATCACCACACATACCACATAGTAATACAGGGGCGACATATCATAACCAAATAACGAGTTTACGCCAATGATGATGCCGAAAGCCAATAACGGCACGATAAACATCAATACGGTTCTTACGCCTTTGCTGAAGTCGAAGGCGGAGATGGCACCTGTCCATCGTCCGATCATCATACTTCCCCAGTACATCGCGATATAAGGCGTGGCTTCCGAGGAAGACAATCCGCCAAATTCTTTTTGTCTTACCAGTTCACCAAGGTTACTGCCGATGGCTACTTCCACACCGACATATACAAAGATGCCCAGCATACCGAGTACAAGTTGCGGATATTGCATCGCTCCCCAGCCATCCGGTTTGCTGCGCGCCATTTTATTGGAAACCAACAAAGCTACCACCACTACGCCAAGGGCGCCGAGCAGCCAGTACATTCGTTTTTTCTCCAGCGGATGCTTCAGCGCAGCGATCTCTGCTTTCTGCGCCACATGTGCTGTTTTAGCCGTTTTTACATCCTGGATGGTTTGTGCTGCAGCAGGAAGGGCCGTTTGCAGCGAATCGAGACTCGCCGTGGCAACCAGCGGCTCTTTGGCGGACAATTCTTTTACATAGGCTGCCGGTACGCCGGCTTGTTTGAGCAGGCTGTCGTTAAGTTTGTTGTCATCAGCAATCCGCTTTTCCATCTTGTCGATCTTCACGGCTTCTTCGCTTTTGTAGCTGGTGAAGACGGGCACAAACATCATGATCAGGAAACCGGTAAGGATTAATAAGGAGTTGAGTGCTTTATTGGCTTTCTCTGTTTTTTCTTCGTTGATGCCTGCGGGTACTTTTTTGGAGAAAAAGAACAGCGCGGCCGCACCGAGGAACAAAGCGCCCACACATACATACAGCAGGATCACTTTTTCCAATCCGAGCGAGGCAATTTTTTCATCGGTGATGGGAGCGGTGGTACCAAACAGGGCAATGGCTACTACCAATGGTCCGATGGTGGTGCCGAAGGAATTCACCGCACCGCCCAGCGTTACACGGCTGGTGCCGGTAGACGGATCGCCGAGTGCAATGGCAAAGGGTTGCGATGCCGTTTGCTGAAGCGAAAACCCGAGCGCTACAATAAACAATCCCACGAGCATGCCCGCATATACGTTGGCATTAACGGCAATGATCATGGCTACCGCACCAAGCGCAGAGAAGAGCAGACCATAAACAATACTTTTCTTGTATCCCCATTTGCCTACAAGGTCCTTTCCTCCGTATGCGCCATACGCAAACAAAATAAGGGCACCGACATAATAAGCGAGATAAAATGCAAAGTCGATCAGCTGACTCTGAAACTGATCAAGGTTGAAGTAGTGTTTACAGAAAGGAATGAACACGCTGTTGCCTGCGGCAATGAACCCCCAGAAGAAAAATACGGTCACGAGGGTGCCCAGCGCTCCATAATTGGTGGGCTGCTTAGATTGATCTGCCATTACAATCGTTTATTTTAATTAAGTCCTGAAAATAAACAGAATTCAGTTATCCAAAAATTTTAATTATCCCGTTATCATTGGAAAAAACAACTTAATTTGACAACAATTGTTAGTGTATAAACCGTTTGAATGGAGATTATTCATATAGCTGCAGAATGTTATCCGGTTGCTAAAGCCGGAGGTTTAGGTGATGTGGTAGGCGCACTGCCCAAGTACCAGAACGAGCTCGGTCACGTTGCCAAAGTGGTGATGCCGATGTATCGTACAAAATTTCTTTACGATAATCAATGGGAGCTTGTGCACGAGGGTGGACAAGCGCTCGGTTCGCATTGGTTTCATTATAGTGTGATTAAAGAAAAGACCAACAAGCTCGGCTTCGACCTCTACCTCGTCGATATCAACGGTCTGCTGGATCGCGAAAAGATCTACGGTTATGATGACGATAACGAGCGGTTCGTGGCTTTTCAGATTGCCGTGTGCGACTGGCTCAGCCGCTGGCAGCACAAACCGGATGTTATCCATTGCCATGATCATCACACCGGATTGATTCCGTTTATGTGCAAGTATACTTATGCCTTCCGTTATCAACTGGCCAACGTTCCCACCGTATTCACCGTACACAATGGCGAATACCAGGGATGGATGGGCTGGGATAAATATTACCTGATACCGGCGTATGATAGCTGGAACTGGGGCATGCTCGACTGGGACAATACCATCAACCCGCTGGCATCGGCGGTGAAGTGCGCCTGGAAAGTAACCACGGTAAGCCCGAGCTATATGCACGAGCTGCGCGAGAGCGCCGCCGGACTGCAAAATCTTTTTGAATACGAAAAAGGTAAAAGCTACGGCATTCTCAATGGCATCGATACGCAGGTATGGGATCCGCAAACGGATAATTTCATCGCCAAAAACTATAACACGGAACTGGTAGCAAAAGGAAAACAAAAGAATAAGGCGGAACTGTGCGGACAATTTGGTCTCGATCCCGACAAACCGCTGATCACGTTTATCGGCCGGCTGGTGGGAGAGAAGGCAGCCGATCTGTTACCCGATGCCATCAGTCAATCCATCTACCAGCACCACGGTAAAGCTAATTTCCTCGTGCTGGGTTCGGGCAATCAGCAGCTCGAAGGACAACTCGATCACATGAAGAGCCAGTTCAATGGGTATTTTAATTCCTATATTGGGTATAATGAATCGCTTAGTCACCTGATGTACGCAGGCTCCGATTTCCTGTTGATGCCGAGCCGCGTGGAGCCGTGCGGACTCAACCAGATGTATGCATTGCGCTACGGTACGGTGCCCATGGTGCGCAGCGTCGGAGGATTGAAAGACACCATCCGCGATTTTGGCGACTGGCAGGGATTCGGCATCCGATTTGACCAGGCAACCGTTGGCGATATCACTTACTCAGTGGGAAGAGCAATAGATCTTTATGCAAACAAACCCGACCTGTACCAGTGGATGCGCGGACACATGATGAACATCGACCACTCCTGGGACGCATCGGCACAACAGTACATCGATCTTTACACGTCCCTTAAGACTGAAGCATAGAACCGGTCCGGTCAAAAAAGAAACCGCCGGATGGTGATATCCGTTTTCTTACTTATCTTTTGAGCAAATAACCAAATAACTATAATACAACAGTTCTTATGTCTATTTCTAAAGAAATACTGACGGTGATCCTGGGAGGAGGCGCTGGTTCCCGTTTATACCCGCTAACGGCCAGCAGATCAAAACCGGCGGTGCCCATTGCCGGCAAATACAGATTAGTGGACATTCCCATTTCCAATTGTATCAATTCCGGTATCAACCGGATGTTTGTGCTGACGCAGTTTAACTCAGCTTCACTCAACCGCCACATCAAAAATACTTACCACTTCAGCGCGTTCAGTGCTGCTTTTGTGGATATACTGGCGGCGGAACAAACACCCGATAACCCCACCTGGTACCAGGGTACGGCCGATGCTGTGCGTCAGAGTCTGCGGCACATCAGCCCGTTTGCCAGCGATTATGTGCTGATCCTTTCGGGTGACCAATTGTACCAGATGGATTTCCATGATATGCTGGAAAACCACAAACGAAGCGGTGCCGATATTTCTATTGCCACCATTCCTGTCGGCGACCGGGAAGCACCGGAATTCGGTATTCTTAAAAGCGATCAGGAAGGATTCATCACCTCCTTTATCGAAAAACCCGCTAAAGAATTACTGCCCGACTGGGTGAGTGATACCGGCGATGCCATGAGAGCAAAAGGCCGTAATTATCTCGCTTCGATGGGCATCTACATCTTCAACCGCAAACTGCTGTTTGATCTGCTGCAGGACGATTTTGCCAACGCTACCGATTTCGGCAAAGAAATCATTCCCGATTCCATCGAAAGCCGCAGAGTGGTCAGCTATCAATATGAAGGATACTGGACCGACATCGGGAATATCTATTCCTTCTTTGAAGCGAACCTGAACCTGACCGATGAGCTGCCCGACTTCAACCTGTTCGACAATACGAATACCATCTATACACGTGCGCGCATGCTGCCGCCGGCCAAAATCAGCGGCACCACATTAGAGCGTACGGTGATCGCGGAAGGTTCCATTATCAATGCCTCCCGTATTGAGAACAGCGTAATAGGTATCCGCTCGCGGATCGGACATGGCTCCACCATCGTAAGCAGTTACCTGATGGGATGCGATTACTATGAAACGCTGGAAGACATACAAAGCGACAAATTCAGTGGCCTGCCGGCATTGGGAGTAGGCAACCGTTGTTATATCAAAAACACCATCATCGACAAAAACTGCCGTATTGGTGACGATGTACGGATCAATGGCGGCGCGCACCTTGAAAATGGCGATCATACGCTCTACACCATAAAAGATGGTGTGATCGTTATCAAAAAAGGAGCGGTGCTTCCAAACGGATTCGTGATATAAGAAAACGATAAGAAAAACATACAGATCCCCGCACCAGTGCGGGGATCGCTGTTAAAAGGCATTTTTCAGGGGAATGTGTACTTTTTACATATTATCATTATCTTGCTGCAACGAAAGACAGTGAAGGCAAAAGGCGTAAGGTAAACAGAGTTATAAGTTATAAGTTTTAAGTTGACTTATGAATCGATTGACTTATTCACCTATTGACCATTCACCAATTTTGAATTAAAACTAACGATTGCTATGGCCACAGCTTCCTTTATTCGGGATCAGGATGACCTTGTTCCCAAACCCCGTCTGAGTTTCTGGCAGATCTTCAACATGAGTTTTGGTTTCCTGGGTATCCAGTTTGGCTTTGCCCTGCAAAACTCCAATGCCAGCGGCATTCTTCGTAATTACGGCGCCGACGTTGAGCATCTTTCCTGGTTCTGGCTGGCCGCGCCGGTGATCGGTATGATCGTGCAGCCCATTGTTGGCCATTACAGCGACCGTACCTGGACGCGTCTCGGCCGCAGACGTCCTTATTTCCTCGCCGGAGCCATTCTTTCTGCCAGTGCATTAACGCTAATGCCCAACGCCAATATTCTCGGCGACCTTGCTCCGCTGATGATCATCGGTGCAGGTTTCCTGATGGTTATGGATGCCTGCTTTAATCTTGCAATGGAACCTTTCCGCGCATTGGTGGCAGATAACCTGCCCGATCAGCAACGTACGCTTGGTTTTTCCATACAAACATTTTTAATAGGCATCGGTGCGGTGATCGGCTCCTGGCTGCCTGCAGTACTCGCTTATTTTAATGTGTCTTCCACTGCAGCTGATGGTGTGGTGGCCGACAACGTGAAATTTGCCTTTTATATTGGTGCTGCTATTTTTATCATCAGCATTATCTGGACCGTTTTAAAAACAAAAGAATATACCCCTGCGGAGTATGAAAAATATCATGGTAAACCGGAGAATGCGCATGCTGGTCTTGGAACCATTTTTAAAGACTTTGCCAAAATGCCAAAGACCATGCGGCAGTTGGGACTTGTACAGTTTTTCAGTTGGTTTGCCTTATTCGGTATGTGGGTGTTTACCACGGATGCCATCGCTACCCATGTGATGTCATTGCCCATTGAAGACAGAAGTTCGGATGCTTATCGCAGTGCCCAAAACTGGACCGGTATTATTTTCGGTGTTTATAACCTGGTATCGGCTATTTATGCGCTTTGTCTGCCTGCAATCGCCAGAAAAATAGGACGCAAACGTACGCACGCGTTGTCGCTGGTAATAGGTGGAATTGGTCTGATCTCTTTTTTCTTCGCGCCTTCCAAAGAGTTTCTCATTTTTTCCATGGCTTGCGTGGGTATCGCCTGGGCAAGTATCCTGGCTATGCCTTATGTGATTCTTTCCGGATCCATTCCTGCCGGTAAAATGGGCATCTACATGGGCATTTTCAATTTCTTTATCACCATTCCGCAGATACTCAACGGTGTGGTAAGTGGGCCTATGGTGAAACATGTTTATAACAACCAGCCGGTCTATGCCCTGATCATGTCAGGTGTATTCATGTTACTGGCCGCGGTGAGCGCTCTTTTTGTATACGATCCGGCAGCGGTTAAGATCAACGAAAAAAAATAATCCGATGAAACTGTTTGCATTTTTGACAACGCTTGTATTGTTTGTTTGTGTAGCGCAGGCGCAACGCGTTTATCCTTCGCATTGGTACACCGGCATGAAAGACCGCCGGTTGCAATTGCTGATCCATGATAGTACGGAGATTGGTAAAAACGTGCAGTTCCGCTCTTCCAGCAAAGATGTACGCGTGGTGAAAGTAAACACAGTTTCCAATCCGCGTTATCTGTTTGTCGACCTCGAGTTGGCCGCCACGGCGCGTCCGCAGGAGCTGGTGTTTACTTACGGTGTTGCAGGTAAAACGCAACGCAGGCTTACCTATCAATTGAAGGCGCGGCATAGCGGCAATGGGAAAGAACGGGTGAAAGGTGTACACGCGGAAGATTTCGTATACCTGATGTTGCCCGAACGTTTCTCCAACGGTGACCCGGCCAATGATGTTATTCCCGGTTATCGGTCCAATACGGCAGATCGCGCCAACCGGTACGATCGTCATGGCGGCGACTTTAAAGGCATACAAAACAATTTTGATTACCTGCAAAACCTTGGCATCACGACGATCTGGATGACGCCGGTGATTGAGAATGATGTGACCATGATGCATGAATTCGGCAACAATGTGGCAGGCTATCATGGTTATTGGTTTACGGATCATTACCAGATCGACAAACGATTCGGCGGCAACGATGGCTACCAGGAATTCTGTGATGCCGCGCATCGCCGCGGTCTCAAGGTGATACAGGATGCCGTATACAACCATGTAAGCAAAGAGCATTGGTTTGTGCTGGATCCGCCGACAGACGACTGGATCAACAACTGGCCTTCCTTCCAGGGGCCGAGCCACCGCGAAGAAGTATTGTTTGATCCCTATGCATCTGCCTACGACCGCAAGGTGATGCTCGATGGATGGTTCGTGGATCATTTGCCCGATCTCAATCAACGCAATCCTTTCCTGGCTACTTACCTGATCCAGCATGCCATCTGGACAACGGAGAACTTTGGGATCGATGGCTGGCGCGTGGACACGTATAAATATTGTGATGAAGCCTTTCTGAATAAAGTGAATGAAGCCTTATACAGGGAATTTCCGGCTATCACTATCCTGGGAGAAGCCTGGGTGAACTCTGTGGTCGGCAATGCCTATTTTACCCGGAACAATATTCAAACGCCTTTCCGCCACAATGCAGACGGGGTGATAGATTTTCAAACCTGCTTTGCCATGCTCGCCGGCATGAACAAAGCCGAAGGCTGGACCGATGGTGTCAATAAAATCTATTCAACACTGGCGCAGGATGTGGTGTACAAAGATCCGATGCACAATTGCATCTTCCTGGATAATCATGACATGGACCGCGTGTTTTCGGTAGCGGGAGAAGACCCCGAAAGATTGAAAATGGCATTGAACTGGTTGCTCACGCTTCGCGGTATTCCGCAACTGTACTACGGGACGGAAGTGTTGATGAAAAATTTCAAAAACCCGAATGATGCGATGGTGAGGATGGACTTCCCCGGAGGCTGGGCAGGAGATTCGGTTAACAAATTTTCGCGCAGCGGACGTACGTCATTGGAAGACAGCATTTATACCTATATCAGTAAACTGGCCCAATTCCGTAAACAATCGCCTGCATTGACCCGCGGTAAAATGATGCAATTCATTCCGCGTAACAACTTCTATGTGTATTTCCGTTACACACCTGAACAGACAGTGATGGTGATGGCCAACACAGGCAACAAGCCCGGCGAAATGCGCTGGAAGGAGTGGGCCGAACGGACAAAAGGATTTACCAAAGCCCGCGATGTGATCTCAGGAAAAGTGGTGGCTATTGAAAATATCCGGGTGAAGGAGGGAGAGAGTTTTGTATTTGAGTTGCTGAAGTGAGCGCGAACGCATATGAACCTTTCCCGCAGTGTGGTGGAGGGTTTTTGTGAAGTCAAATGGGTGTTTTGATTTTTGATGTGGACAAAAAAGGAGAATTTTGTGTAGTCTTTTTATGTAAATGCCTGAGGTTTGCAATTAGAGAAGAATAGAAACATGCGGTGATCGAACCCACCGCTGATCATGTCGTCCCAACCAACCACCATCGTATGCCGAAGCGCCACCTATTGCTGCGTTTACTGCCGTATTGCGCAGTAAACATTTCCCTTACACTATTATTCATGGGATCGTCTGTTTTTGCCCAGGCCCCTTCGGTCTATCCGGCGGGTTCGAAGATCAACTGGGTGCGCACCTGGGATGCGACAGGACCGGAGACGAACCCTGATAATTTGATCGCACGGCCGCTGACGGATGTGCGGACGGCCACGCAATACATGGATGGCGTAGGCAGACCGGTGCAAACGGTGATCAAACAAGGGTCATTAATTACAGGCGGAACGGCGACGGATATCGTTAACACGATTGTTTATGATGAACTGGGTAGGGAACAATACAAGTTTTTGCCCGCTCCGGCTAATACAACGGGTGGCAACAGCAGCGTGACGGATGGTTTGTTTAAGCGTAACCCGTTTGAGCAACAAAACGCTTTTTATAGCAGCAGCAATGCCGCGCTGAACCCGGTTGCGGGTCAGGGGGAAACCTATTACTATGGTAAAACGGACTTTGAAGCATCGCCACTGAGCCGTCCGTTGAAAGCGATGGCACCCGGCAATAGCTGGACTGGTGCGGCAAGAGGCGTGCAAACGTCATACGTGCATAATACTGCCACCGATGCAGTAAGGATCTGGAACCTTGGAACAGTTTCCGGTGACTTCGCAGGTTATACTACACCGGGCACCTATCCCGAAGGAGAACTCTACAAAACGATCACCACGGATGAACACGGTAAACAGGTGATCGAGTACAAGGACAAAGATGGACTGGTTATTTTGAAAAAAGTACAGTTAACGGCTACGGCGGATAATGGGACCGGCAGCGAGCACAGCGGTTGGCTATGTACTTATTATATTTATGACAAGCATAACAGGCTGGCTGGTGTGATCCAGCCACAAGGGTTTATTGATTTAGTGGCCAATAGTTTGACGTTTACCCCTCTCATTTTAGAAGAGCAGACCTTCCGCTACGCGTATGATGAGCGCGGCAGAATGATCGCCAAGCAGGTGCCCGGCGCCAAACCGGTGTACATGGTGTATGATAACAAAGACCGCCTGGTGCTTACCCAAGACGGTAATCTCAGAAGCAGCAACCAATGGCTGGTGACGCTGTATGATTATTTGAACCGTCCGGTACAAACCGGGCTGTGGACCAGCAACCAGACCCGGAGCTGGCAGCAGACACAAGCGAATGCAGCCACCACGGACTATCCGTTTGCGGCCACCTCAACGCCCGGCAGTGGCTGGGATAGGCTAACGAGAACACATTACGATGACTATGCTGGTCTTCCTTCGGGTTTATCGGCTACGTTTCTAACGACCTGGAATACACATTTTTTAGCTGCTTCAACCAGTTTTCCTTTTCCGGTAACGCCCACGCAAAGAACCAGCAATGTCAAAGGCATGGCGACATGGTCGGAGGTAAAAGTATTGAAGGGTGGTACGCCGGTTTATCTCGCTACCGTTAGCATCTATGATGAAAAGGGCAGGGTGATCCAGGTGCAAAGCCAAAACATCACCGGTAGTATCGATGTAGCCACGACGCAGTATAGTTGGTCAGGCCAACCCTTGATCACGGTGCAGAAGATGGCCACGGCTTCGCAAGCCACTACCACCGTTACCAAAATGACCTACGATGATCTCGGCCGTGTAGTAAAAGTCGAAAAGAAAACCGGCACCAGCGATGTGACACTGCCCACGAACTTCAAGGTGCTCAGCGAGATGAGCTACGATGCCTTGGGGCAATTAAAAGAAAAAAAGCTGGGAAGAAAAAACAGCACCGACCCGCTGGAGACATTGACCTACGACTACAACATCAGAGGCTGGATGCTGGGAGCGAACCGGGCTTATGCCAGGGATGCGATTACCGATCATTATTTTGGTTTTGATCTAGGTTATGATAAAATCAGCAACAACCTGATCGGCAGCCAGTCCTACACCAATGCGCAATACAATGGCAACATCACGGGTATGGTCTGGAAAAGCGCCGGGGACCAGGAAAAAAGAAAATATGATTTTGGCTATGATGCAGCCAACCGTTTACTGAAAGGCAACTTTACCCAATACACCGGCAGTTCGTTCAATACCACCGCTGGTATCGACTTCAGCATGCAGATGGGCAATGGTACGGATGCTACGACGGCTTATGATGCCAA
>NZ_AUDS01000020.1 GCF_000425585.1 Terrimonas ferruginea DSM 30193 | reverse complement strand
ATAAAAGCGATGGCCTTACCACTGCGACAGGTGATCGGCCGCAGCCGGCAACGGCTCAAAAGCTGGCTGATAGAAACCACCAAACTGGTGGTGCTATACGGCGACAAAGAAACCAAGACCAACACCGTGTCTTTGCAACAACTATTACAAATACCCGATACCCAAACCCGGAACACTTTATCTTTGCAGTACTACAAAAAACAAAGCCATCAGCACACAGGTAACGACCAATGCCGATGGCTTCAAAAACAAAAACCAAAGATATGAGGAAAAAAATTGTCCCTGCGGATAACCGCAGGGTTTTGTCTTTCCCTTAAGTTGACGGCTATGGTGTATACACGAACCAAGGCGACTGAGAGTTCAAAATTTATCTCCCGAAAGCTACGGCTGTTTACACTTCGACAAGCGCGGCGCTTATAACTTACAACTTATCACTTAATACTTACAACGGCTGTTCGCTTCTCCCTTGCCACGTAAGCCGTATCTTTGCGCCTCAGTAAAATCCCGGCACAGCCGGCTCAACCGTTTCAAAGAATGATACACAACTTCAACTCAGGTCCGTCTATTTTACCAAAGCAGGTTTTCGAACAGGCAAGTCAAGCCGTACTTAACTTCAATAACTCCGGCCTCTCGATCCTCGAGATCGGTCACCGTACACCGCAATTTGAAGCAGTACTCGAAGAAGCACGCAGCCTGGTTAAAGAACTCATGCAACTCGACGACGACCACGAAGTGTTGTTTCTTCATGGCGGCGCCACCACGCAGTTCATGCAGATTCCGATGAACCTGCTCAATGATAACCAGATCGCTTCCTATACGGACACCGGTACGTGGGGTAGTAAAGCGATCAAGGAAGCCAAGCTTTTCGGACATGTGGAGATTGCCGGTTCCAGCAAAGACACCAACTACACCACCATTCCGCATCAACTGAATGTATCACCAACAGCGGCCTACCTGCATATCACCACCAATGAAACCATTGCAGGTACACAATGGCATAACATCCCTTATGATGCTGGCGTACCACTGGTGGCAGATATGAGCAGCGATATCTTCAGCCGTGTGCTGGACTTTAACCGTTTCGGGCTGATCTACGCAGGTGCACAGAAAAATATGGGTGCCGCCGGTGTCAATCTCGTTGTCGTTAACCAGCAATTGCTTGGTAAGGTCAACCGCAACATTCCTTCTATTCTTGATTACCGCAACCACATCAGGGAGAAAAGCATGATCAATACACCGCCCGTATTCGCGATCTATGTGGCGATGCTCACACTCCGCTGGCTGAAAGCAGAAGGAGGCGTAAGCGAAATGGAAAAGCGCAATGCAAAAAAAGCAAACCACTTTTACGATACACTCGATTCATTGCCGTTATTCAGGGGACCTGTGGCCAAAGCAGACCGCAGCCTGATGAATGCCGTATTTGTGATCGACGACGCGGCAACAGAAAAAGAATTTCTCGACCAGGCTAAAAGCGAAGGCTTTTACGGCATCAAAGGACATCGCAGCGTGGGCGGCTTCAGAGCGTCCATGTACAATGCCTTATCTTACGAAAGCGTGGAAGCGCTCACCCAGTTCATGCAACAATTCGCGGCCAGCAAAGGCTGATTTCAACAATAATATTTATACCATTATAAGCAAATAACAACTATCAGTATGGCGATCATTCAACCTTTTAAAGCGCTGCGCCCCCGTCCGGATCTGGCGGCAAAAGTGGCTTCCCGTCCCTATGATGTTCTCAACAGCGAGGAGGCCCGCGAAGAAGTGAAAGACAACCCATTTTCTTTTTTACATATTACCAAAGCTGAAGTTGACCTGCCCGCCGATACCGATATTCATAGCCAGGATGTTTATGACCGCGCCAAAGAAAATCTCCATCAGAACCAGGAACATGGCGTGCTGTCCGTTGAAGAAAAACCCTGCTATTATATTTATACTTTGGTGATGAACGGCCGCAGCCAGACCGGTCTTGTATGCGTTTCCGCCGTGGAAGACTATTTCAACGACGTCATCAAGAAACACGAATTCACCCGCCCTGAAAAAGAAAAAGACCGCATCGATCACATGCGCACGATCGAAGCACAAACGGGTAATGTTTTTCTTGCCTATAATAACGTAGCCGAGCTGGACCAGTTGATCGCCAACTGGAAAGAGCAGCATGATCCGGTGTATGATTTCACGGCTGAAGACGGTATACAACATACGATCTGGACAGTAAACGATCAGGCCGCTATCGATACGATCACCCGTCTTTTCGCGGAAAAAGTGCCGGCAACCTATATCGCCGACGGTCACCACCGCGCAGCTTCAGCAGCTAAAGTAAGCCAGGCGCTGCCCGACAGCGAAGAGGCCCGTTACTTCCTCACCACCATTTTCCCCGCCAGCGAACTCGCCATCATGGACTATAACCGTGTGGTAAAAGACCTCAACGGCCATTCCAAAGAAGACTTCATCAGCGCGCTGCAGGAAGACTTCCTGGTTACCCTCAGCGACGAACAGGTGAAGCCTTCCAAACTCCATGAGTTCGGCATGTATTTGGATAATCAGTGGTACCTTTTGACGGCCCGTGAAGGCACATACAACGATAATGATCCCATCGGCGTCCTTGATGTAACCGTTCTTTCCGAGAACATTTTGGACAAAGTCCTGGACATCAAAGACCAGCGCACCGATAAGCGTATCGACTTCGTAGGAGGCATCCGCGGACTGTCCGAACTGGAAAAACGTGTAAACAGCGGTGAAATGAAGGTTGCATTCAGTTTGTATCCTGTTACCATTCACCAGCTTTTTGATATTGCCGACAGCGGGAAGGTAATGCCGCCGAAGAGTACCTGGTTTGAACCCAAACTCCGCGACGGATTGCTCACACACCTGCTGTGAGCTGTCTTAACAGAACGCTAAAAAATGCGCTTCCTGTTTGATGGAGGCCTTTAATATGCCTATTTTGCCGGCCGGTTAGCCCGGCTTGATAGAATAATACCCGATTATGAAGAAACTTTTCCTTTTATTGCTTACAGGTTGCCTGGTTACAGGAGCCTTTGCCCAGGACGACGATATCAAAACCATGCAGGACAATGCCCGCGCCTTTATGCGGGCGTCCGATTTCAATAATGCCATCATGGTGCTGAACCGGGCATTGGAAAAAGATAAAAACAACCTCGAGTTGCAGAAGGATCTCGTAATGTCTTATTACCTGAAGCGCGATTATAACAAAGCGCTTCCGCTTGCCAAAGCCCTGATCGACCGAGATGATGCAGACGTTGTCTGCTACCAGGTGGCAGGGAATGTGCTGAAAGCACTGGAAGAAGTGAAGGAATGCGACAAAATGTATAAGAAAGGACTGAAGAAATTTCCCCAAAGCGGTCCACTTTACAGTGAATACGGTGAATTGCTTTACGCAACGAAAAACATAACCGGAGCCATCGATCTCTGGGAAAAAGGTATCCGCAATGCTCCTTCCTATGCAGGTAATTACTACAACGCCGCGCGTCATTATTTCTTTACCCATGATAAAACATGGAGTGTGATCTATGGCGAAATCTTCATCAACATGGAAAGTCTTTCCGAGCGCGCAGCGGCCATGAAACAATTACTCCTGCAATCTTATAAAGAAAAACTTTTCGCGGGCAGCGACCTGATGAAAGGCGAGGAAAAAAATAAAAATGAATTCAGCCGCGCCTTCCTCGAAACCATGAACAAGCAATCTTCCCTGGCATCGAAAGGATTGACACCGGAAACACTCACGATGATCCGCACACGTTTCATCCTCGACTGGTTTCAAAGCCCCAACGCTACAAAATTTCCTTACCGCCTTTTTGACTACCAACGACAGCTTATTCAGGACGGAATGTTTGAAGCATACAACCAATGGCTTTTTGGTACGGTACACGACCTGGCAGCGTATGACAACTGGACAAAATCTCATGCCGAAGCGTATGAGAAATTTTCCAATTTCCAGAAATCACGCGTTTTCAAAATGCCCCCGAATCAGAACTATCAATCAAACTGATTTTATAAAGACCATCACCCGATGGTCTTTCTTTTTATATGCATTGGAATATGGTTAAAAAGTTTTAATAGCAACTATTTTTCCCCGCTTTTTCCTTACTTTGTAAGAGGGCATGAAACAGGGCCGCATATTCATAACGACAACGACGAACCATATGGAATATCCTGCCTTTCGCCTTTTTGATGCCATCCGTAATCAGTTGGAAAAGTTTCCCAAGCCCGACATGCTCAATGCCAAGGTAAACGGTACCTGGAAAAACTATTCAACTGCAGAGGTTGAAAAAATAGTTAATCGTTTCTCGGCAGGCTTATTGAAATCAGGCGTCAGCGGTCACGCTCTCACTGCGGAGTCGAGCGACAAGATCGGCATCATCAGCAACAACAGACCCGAATGGGTTTTTACCGATCTCGCGGCACAACAGATCGGCGCTATCCTCACTCCTATTTATCCCACAACCGGTATGGCGGAACTGGAATTTATTCTCAGCGATGCCGGTGTTAAATACATGTTTGTCAGCGATGCGGCTTTACTTGAAAAAGTACAGAGTATCCGCGACAAACTTCCCCTGCTGCAGGAAATATTCACTTTTGAAAAAATAGAAGGCGCCCGTCACTTCCAGGAACTGATCGATCTGGCAGACGATCATGCACTGCTGGAAGTAGAACGCATCAAAAATACTATTCCACAAACGCATACAGCTACCATCATTTACACATCCGGCACTTCGGGCAAACCGAAAGGTGTGGTGTTAAGCCACGGCAACATCGTGAGCAATGTGTATTTCTCAAAGGCCAGTTTTCCCTTCGACGACGACCCTGCGCAAAAAGCATTGAGCTTTCTGCCGCTCAACCACATTTTCGAAAAGATGATCACCTATGTTTATCTTTTCAGCGGCATCAGTATTTATTACGCAGAAAGCCTGGAGACCATCGGTGATAACCTGAAGGAAATAAAACCTGACGGGTTCACCACCGTTCCCCGCCTGCTGGAAAAAGTGTATGAAAAGATCATGGCCAAAGGCAATGAACTGACAGGCATCAAACGTGCCCTGTTCTTCTGGAGCGTAGCACTCGGTACACATTATGACTTCAACAACAAAGGCAGCATTTTTTATCGCATAAAACTGGGCATCGCCCGCAAACTTGTTTTCAGCAAATGGCGCGAAGCATTGGGAGGGCGCATTTCATTCATCGTTACCGGTGGTGCCGCAGCTTCCGAGAAACTGCTTCGTATTTTCAGTGCAGCAGGTATTCCCGTGTTTGAAGGATACGGCCCTACGGAAAACAGCCCTGTGATCAGCGTGAACCGCCGTGCAGTCAGCATGTTTGGCACCGTGGGTCTTGTGATCGAGGGACAGGAAGTAAAACTGGCGGAAGATGGCGAGATCATGGTGAAAGGGCCAAGCGTGATGCAGGGATATTACAAACGTCCCGACCTCACGGAAGAGACGTTGAAAGACGGATGGCTTTATACAGGAGACATCGGCGTATGGATTGACAACAAATACCTGAAGATCACCGATCGCAAAAAAGAGTTGTTCAAAACGAGCGGCGGTAAATACGTGGCGCCTCAGCCGATCGAAAATAAAATGAAGGAAAGCCGTTTCATCGAGCAGATCATGGTGGTTGGTTCGGAACGTAAATTTGTGGGAGCGCTGATCGTTCCTTCGTTTACCGCTGTGCAGGATTGGATGCAGGAACACAATATTCCCTTCACTACACGGCAGGAAGCTATTCAGAATGACCAGGTATTAAAAGTATTCCGTGAAACGGTGGATCGCTATAACGAAAACTTCAACCACGTTGAACAGATCAAAAAATTTGAACTATTGCCGAATGAGTGGAGTGTTGATACCGGCGAAATGACGCCCAAACTTTCCATGAAACGTAAAGTGATCATGGAGAAGCACAGGGACGCAATCGAGCGGATTTACGCGTGAGTAAAGGTGAAAACGGAATGTGAAAATATGTCGCCTTCGGCAAATATGTAAATGTGAAAATGAAACAACCATTATTCACTATTGACCATTGACTCATTCACCATTGACCATTCACTATTGACCATTCACGACTGACGCTCATTATCAAATTTTCAAATCTTCAAATTAGCTTTTGGAAAGCACTTACTCCTTCTACGATTTTTTGCGCGAGCAGGTTCCCGGATACGACGGAAACACCGTCATTCCCTCCGCAGACATGAACCTCCTGCGGAAAGCCTACATTGAAAAATTATTACAGGAAGAAGTAGGAGAACTGACCGAGGTGGAAAAAACCGTCGCCTCCAGCATCGGCAAGAAAAAACTGCTCGCCCGGGCACTTGGCAATAGCGAAGATTCACCACCTTCTTTGGGCGAACGCCTGGCCGATAAAGTAGCCTCTTTCGGTGGAAGCTGGAACTTCATTATTTTGTTTTTTATCATCCTGACGGGCTGGATGGTTCTCAATGTGTGGTGGTTCCACAACCGCGGTTTCGACCCCTATCCTTTCATACTGCTCAATCTCATCCTTTCCTGCCTGGCAGCCATACAGGCCCCCATCATCATGATGAGCCAGAACCGGCAGGAAGACAAAGACCGCGAAAGAGCAGAACACGACTATAAGGTGAACCTCAAGGCCGAGGTCGAAATCCGGATGCTCCACGAAAAAATCGACCACCTGTTATTACACCAGAATAAACGCCTGCTGGAAATACAGGAACTTCAGGCTGAAATGATGGCCAGCATCAGCAAAATGATCCGCGAAGACCGCAGCAAATCCTGAATCTACTGTCAGTTTGGCAACAATAACCCGATTGGAACAAGGCTTGCTTAGTTCGGGCAAACCTTCATTTTCCTAAAAACGTTACGTATGCAAGAAAAAGGTACCATCTCCATACACACGGAGAATATCTTCCCCATCATCAAAAAATTTCTTTATTCGGATCATGAAATATTCCTGCGGGAGCTGGTTTCCAACGCAGTAGATGCCACGCAAAAGATCAAACGCCTCTCCTCCCTGGGTCAATACCAGGGACAGCTCGGCGACCTGCAGGTGGAAGTAAAGCTCGACAAAGAGCAGAAAACCCTGACCATCAGTGACCGCGGAATTGGCATGACGGCCGACGAGATCAAAAAATACATCAACCAGATCGCGTTTTCCGGCGCTACCGAGTTCGTGGAAAAATTCAAAGAGGCCAAAGATGCCAACGAACTGATCGGCAAATTCGGTCTCGGCTTTTACTCCGCTTTCATGGTGGCAGAAAAAGTAGAGATTCAAACGCTTTCTTTCCAGGATGGCGCGCAGCCCGCCCGCTGGATCTGCGACGGCAGCACCGAATTTGAATTGACAGAAGGCAACCGCACCGAACGCGGTACCGACATTATTCTTTACATCAACAGCGAATCCGAAGAGTTCCTGGAAGAACACCGCATCCAGGAAATTCTCAGCAAATACTGCGCATTCCTTCCCGTGCCGATCAAATTCGGTACCCGCACCACTTCCGTACCCGACGGAGAAGATGCCGAAGGCAAACCGCAATACAAACAGGAAGAAGTTGATAACATCATCAACAATACCCAACCCATCTGGACCAAGTCGCCGTCTTCCCTGACGGAAGAAGATTATCTTTCTTTCTATCGCGAGCTGTACCCGATGGCAGAAGATCCCTTGTTCTGGATCCATCTTAACGTGGATTATCCGTTCAACCTCACCGGCGTTTTGTATTTCCCCAAAGTGAAAAAGGAAATGGAACTCCGCCCCAACAAGATCAAACTGTTTTCCCGCCAGGTATTTATT
Source organism: Terrimonas ferruginea DSM 30193 (assembly GCF_000425585.1). Lineage (GTDB taxonomy): Bacteria > Bacteroidota > Bacteroidia > Chitinophagales > Chitinophagaceae > Terrimonas > Terrimonas ferruginea. The sequence goes on along the minus strand of NZ_AUDS01000020.1, from coordinate 125,363 downwards.
ACCGATGAAGTAAAAGACATCGTTCCCGAATTCCTGATGCTGCTCCACGGCGTGATCGACTCTCCGGACATTCCGCTGAACGTTTCCAGGAGTTTTCTGCAGGCCGACAGCAACGTGAAAAAGATCAATACCTATATCACCAAAAAAGTAGCCGACAAACTTTCAGAACTCTATCGCAAAGACAGAAAAATATACGAAGAGAAATGGGAAGACATCGGCATGTTTGTGAAGTACGGCATGATCACCGATGAAAAGTTTTATGATAAGGCAAAAGAGTTTTTGCTCCTGACAAATACAGACAATGCCTTTTTCACCTTGGATGAATATAAAGAAAAGACCACTCCGTTGCAGACAGACAAGAATGGTGAATTGGTTTATCTCTATACAACCGATCCGGGCAAACAGGATGCTTATATCCAGTCTGCCACCACAAGAGGTTATGATGTGTTGAAAATGGATTCTCCGCTGGACAATCATTTCATCAGCCATCTGGAACACAAACTGGAAAAGACACGTATCAAACGTGTTGACTCCGGCACTGTGGATACGTTGATCCAGAAAGATGAAACCATTCCGCTTATCCTCACAGAGGAACAATCTACCGCTGTTAAAGCTGCATTTGAAAAACAGATCAGCAAACCCGGCATGCAGGTAAGTGTTGAAAGCCTGTCGCCGCAGGAACTGCCTGTTACCATTACGATGGATGAGTTCATGCGTCGCATGAAAGACATGGCACAGATGGGTGGTGGTGCCGGTATGCATTTCTACGGTACATTGCCCGACAATTATGCCGTAACGGTAAATGGCAACCATCCGCTGATCAGCAAGATTGCTTCCGCAGATGAAAGCGAACAACAACGCATGGCCAAACAGGCAATCGACCTGGCGCTGCTGTCACAAGGCATGCTCACCGGCTCCGATCTTACCGCGTTTGTCAAACGAAGTGTTGAAATGATATAATTAAAAAGCCCCTCGCCTTTGGCGGGGGCTTTTTTAATGTGAAAATGTGTTGCCTTCGGCAAATGTGAAAATGTGAAAATGAAACAGCCATATGCATGTGTAGAATCATGGCTGTTTACCTATAACTTAAAACGGCTGTGCCAACATATTTCGCCTTTGGCAAATGTGAAAATGAAACAGCCATGGTTCATGTGTGGAATCATGGCTGTTTACTTATAACTTAAAACGGCTGTGCCAACATATGTCGCCTTTGGCAAATGTGAAAATGAAGCAGTTACCATTTCATAGATGAGCGAAGGCTGTTTACTTATAACTTAAAACTTACTACTTACAACTCAAATATCCGTAATCACCTTATAATGCGGCACCAGCGACTTCATGATCATCCAGCCAATAAGATAAGCAACGGAGCAAATGGAAAAGATGATAAAATAGCCCGACTCGATGCCTTCAAAGCCGAAAAGTTTTAATTGTGTTTTTTCCGCGTAGTCGAATAATACACCGGAACCTTTATTGATCAGGTAGGAACCGATACCACCCGCCATACCGCCAATACCGGTTACTGTTGCCACTGCAGATTTAGGGAACATATCTCCCACCGTGGAAAAGATATTTGCCGACCAGGCCTGGTGCGCAGCACCTGCGATACCAACGATGATAACAGGCACCCATACCGAGTAGTATCCGAGTGGCTGCGCCAGCAAAGCCAGCAATGGAATAAACGCAAAGATTAACATGGCGCGCATACGGCCCGAATAAGGGTTCATGCCTCTTTTTTCTACAAAGAAGGTGGGCAACCATCCGCCGATAATCGACAAGAGCGTAATGGCATACAACACGGTGAGATAAATAGCACTTTCGGTCCCTGACAACTTATAAACAGAACTCAGGTAAGCCGGCATCCAGAAGAGGAAAAACCACCATACACCATCCGTCATGAATTTGCCCACAGCGAATGCCCAAGTCTGTTTGTATTTAAATGCCTGCAGGAAAGGCATACGTTTCGTCTGTACGGAATGCTCGGTATATCCTATATCGTCCTGTTGAATATAAGACAGTTCTTCTTTGTTGACTTTTGGATGCTCTTCGGGTTTTTTGAAGATGAAGATCCAGAGCCCCATCCATATAAAACCGAGGGCACCGATGATAATAAACGTTATCTCCCAACCGCCCCAGTATTTGGCGATATAAGGAATGGTGGCGGGTGCCGCCATCGCACCGATCGTGGCACCGGCATTAAAGATACTGGTTGCAAATCCACGGTCTTTTTTGGGAAAGTATTCTGCCGTCGCCTTGATAGCTGCAGGAAAGTTGCCGGCCTCACCTATCGCCAACACAATACGTGCAAAGATGAAAAACATCACGCTGGTGGTTGTCACCAATACCGTATCGGATACCTGCTTCAATGATTCCTTCGCTCCGGCAAAACTGACAAACCAATCACCGGTTATCCAGCCCGAAGTGGCAATGCCGCAAAGCGCATGCAAACACGCGCCGATAGACCAGATGAAGATCGCCCACAGAAATCCTTTCTTCGTTCCCAGCCAGTCTACAAAACGGCCGGCGAAGAGCATGGACACCGCATAGACCAACGAGAAAATAGAAGTGATGTTACCATAGTCGGTATTGTTCCAGTGAAACTCCGGAACAATATGATCTTTCCAGGTGAGTGAGAGTACCTGGCGGTCAAGATAGTTGATGGTCGTAGCAAAGAACAACATCGAACAAACCACCCACCGGTAATTCGTCATTTTCACGTTTCCGTTGGCAAGCATAATCTTTTAATTTTTGAGTGATTGGATGATGGCAAGGGCTTCTTTAGTGGCCTGCCCGATACCCGCATAGTCTTTATCCGCAATTCGTTTTTTACTGATCAGCTTACTTCCCAATCCTACTGCACATACACCCGCATCGAGCCAACTGCCGATATTCTCGCGGCTTACGTCCACACCACCTGTGGGCATGAACAACATTTCCGGGAACAGTTCGCGGATGGCACTGACAAAATCAGGTCCGAGTGCATTACCGGGAAACAGTTTTACAAATTTGCATCCCGCATTTTCTGCCACATGCACTTCTGTCGGTGTCATGCAACCCGGAATCCAAAGTTTTTTATGCAAATAGGCTACATCACATACGTCTGCATCAAATACAGGACTGATCAGAAAATCAGCTCCTGCATCAATGAATTTTACCGCCTGCTCTGCAGAACGGATCGTACCCACTGCCAGCAATAAGCCCGGCCATTTTTCATCACGCGTTTTCACCAGCAACTGGAAATTTGCCAGCGCCTGCGGACCACGATTGGTAAATTCAATCACCCGTATGCCTGCTTCATATAAAGTAGCAGTTATGCTCAAACATACTTCGGGATCGGCGTGATAAAACAGCGGCAATACTCCTTGTTGTTTTACCGCCTCAATAATTTGTTCCTGGTATTCCATGATCATTCATTAACTGAGCGAAGCGCTCTATGGATTTACCGCCTGTGCATTGAGCAGGCGTTTTACATCGTTCTCTGTCTGACGTGTGGCGTCGCTTTTTTCCTGCAGCTTGCCGAATGCCGCCGCCGCTGCATAACCGATTGTCTGCGCGGGCTCCAGTTCATTCCAGAAACCGTAGATCAGTCCGCCCATGAAACAATCACCACTGCCGATCTTGTCCACCACCAGTTGTGTTTCAAATAAAGGCGATACCGATTGTCCCGCTGCACTGTCGAGTGATGCATAGTAACGGATGCCATTGCCTTCGTCGAAACGGAAGGTATTGGCTACCCATTCGCAACGCGGATATTGTTCGCGGATCGCTGCCGCTGTTTTTGTTGCATGTGCCAGGAATACATTCTTATCGTCCTGCAAATGCACACCGGCATCAATGGGTATTCCCAATAAATTTCCTGCGGCCCAGATATTGCCCATAACCAGATCGCAATACTTCACCAGGCGCGGCATGATTTCCTGCGGCGTCTTGCCGTATTTCCACAACTTGGCGCGGTAGTTCAGGTCAATGGATATTTTTAATCCCATTGCTGTAGCAACTTCCAATGCTTCTTCCAATACTTCTACTGCATCTTCGTTCAATGCGGGGCTGATAGCGCTGAAATGAAACCAGCCGCAACCGGCCAATGCTTCTTTCCAGTTGATCATGCCCGGCTTCAGTTGCCAGTAAGAGGAGTAGGCACGGTCATAAATAACACCGGCATTTTTCAGGTCAGCACCTTGCGGAAGATAATAAGTACCAATGCGCTCACCGGAACGATGAACGACAGATGTATCGATTTCGCGTGAGCGAACGTAAGTCAGTATTTCGTCGGTGAGATAATGATCAGGAAGCGCTGTACCATATCGTACAGGGACATTCCAGCAGCCGAGTGCGGTAGCTACATTGAGCTCGGCTCCTCCGATATAAACAGGCATGGAGTTTTGTGCTATCCACTCTCCGCCCAAAGACGGCGACATGCGCAGCAACAGTTCTCCAAAACAAAAAACAGTTGTATTCATAAGCCTAACCCGGTCACCGGAAACGTTACCGGTGTTTTTTTCTCAAATTCAATACCACGGCGGGTTTCGCCGGAAAGGTGAAAAATACGATGTGCTGCGCACAACACAAAAAGAAATGTGCCTGCACCGCGGAGTCAGCGCTTATTTTTCCGCTACAATCGGCGTTGTTTCCAACTGCCAGTTGAAATAATTTTTATTGTTGTTGAAACAAATATCTTTCACCACAGATCCGATCCATTCGATATCGTTGGGCAGTTCTCCGTTTTCTACTTCTGTTCCCAAAAGATCACACAACAGGCGGCGGAAATATTCGTGACGCGGGAAAGAAAGGAAGCTGCGTGAATCCGTCAGCATGCCTACGAAACGACTCAGCAGCCCCATGTTGCTCAACGCGTTCAATTGACGCGTCATGCCATCTTTCTGATCGAGGAACCACCAGCCCGAACCAAACTGCACTTTGCCCGCAACAGATCCGTCATTGAAGTTGCCGATCATCGTTGCCATCAGTTCATTGTCGGATGGATTAAGATTATACAGGATCGTTTTAGCAAGGTGATTGTCGGTATCGAGTTTATCAAGGAATCTTGACAAGGCACGTGCTTGTGAAAAATCTCCGATTGAATCCCATCCTGTATCCGGTCCGAGCGTTTGCATCATGCGCGAGTTGTTGTTGCGCAGCGCACCCAGGTGAAATTGTTGCACCCAGCCTTTTTCCCAATCCCATTCTGCAAAGTGCAGCAGCATCGCCGACTTGAATTTGCGTTGCTCGCTGTCGTTCAGATTTTTTCCGCCATGGACTTTATTAAAAATGGCATCGATCTCCGAACCTGTAAAGTCTTCCGCATAAATTTCCTCCAGGCCATGATCCGAAACGGAACAACCCATCGACGCAAAGAAATCATGGCGGTTTTGTAAGGCATACAGGAAATCATCGAACGATGAAATGGACGTGCCGGAGGCACCTTCCAGTTTTTTCAGGTAGGCATTGAACTTCTGCGGATCGCTTACATTCATCGCATTGTCGGGACGGAAAGCGGGAAGGATCGGAATTTCAAATCCCTCTTCTTTCATTTGCTGGTGATACTCCAGCGAATCCACAGGATCGTCAGTGGTACAAACCACTTTCACATTCATTTTGCGGAGCAGGTTGCGAACCGAATACTCGGGTGTTTGTATCAGTGATGTACAGGTGTCATAAATCGCACGTGCGGTTTTCGGACTTAATATATCGTGTACATTAAAATAACGTTGCAGTTCGAGATGCGTCCAATGATACAAAGGATTTCTCAACGTGTAAGGAACGGTTGCCGCCCACTGTTCAAATTTCTCCCAATCTCCGCGGTTACCCGTGCAGTAACTTTCATCCACTCCATTGGTGCGCATGGCTCTCCACTTGTAGTGATCACCATACAGCCACGCCTGTGTAATGTTTTCAAAACGCGTGTCCTCTGCTATCTGCTGTGGGGGCAGGTGACAGTGATAGTCGATGATCGGCATGTCTTTCGCATATTCATGATAAAGACGTTGCGCCGTAGCGGTATGCAGCAGAAAGTTTTCGTCGAGAAATTTTTTCATCGGTTACATATTTACAGTGGCAGCGGACTGCCGGTTAGTTATAATGATACGCCTCTTTTCCAGGGAATAAAATCATCCTGGTTCAACAGCACTGCTTTCGGCGTCACTTCACCGCTCGCAGCTTTGATACAGTATTCCAATATCTCTTCACCCATTTGTTCAATGGTCTTTTCGCCATCGATAATAGGACCGGTATTGATATCGATGATGTCACTCATACGACGCGCCAGCGCGGTATTGGTAGCCACTTTGATCGTCGGACAAACGGGGTTGCCGGTTGGTGTGCCCAAACCTGTAGTGAACAAAATAAGTGTGGCGCCACTTGCAGCCTTGCCTGTAGTTGCTTCCACATCATTACCCGGTGTGCAAACGAGATTGAGACCGGGCTTCACGGCAGGTTCTGTATAATCAAGCACATCTTCCACCGGTGAGGTGCCGCCTTTACGTGCAGCGCCCGTACTCTTGATCGCATCGGTAATCAGCCCGTCGCGGATATTACCGGGTGAGGGATTCATATGAAAACCGGAGCCTACTTTGTGCGCCGCATCGTTGTACGCCGTCATCAGGTGCATGAACTTTTTTGCAGAAGCTTCTTCTTTGGTGCGGTCGATCAGGTTTTGCTCAGCGCCACAGAGTTCGGGAAATTCTGCGAGCAATACTTTCGCGCCCAATCCGACCAGCAGGTCGCTGCAATAGCCAACAGCCGGGTTGGCAGAGATGCCACTGAAACCATCGCTGCCACCACATTTCACACCGACCACCATTTTATCGAGCGGTGCGGGTTGGCGTTCGAATTTATTTATTTCGATCAAACCCAAAAAGGTCTGGCGGATCGCTTCGGTAATGAGTTGCTCCTCGCTTTGTGATTGCTGCTGCTCGAAAATGTGCAGTGGCTTATCAAATTTAGGATTACGTTCTTTCAGGTCTTTAAGAAAATCTGCCACCTGCAGATTCTGGCATCCCAGGCTCAGCACGGTTACACCCGCCACATTCGGATGATCGGCATAAGCCGCGAGCAGTTTACTGAGAATAGCCGCATCCTGGCGAATGCCGCCGCATCCTCCCTGGTGATTCAGGAACTTGATACCGTCTACATTCGGAAAAACGCGGTTCACCGGATAAACGGATTCACGCAGATCGAGATCGGCACTGCTGAGATCGGCGCCTTCGCGGTACAGTTCGAGCAGGTGATGTGTTTTCTGTTTGTATTTATCAGTAACGGAATAACCGAGTTCGTTGTGCATCGCTTCGCGGATCACATCGAGGTTGCGGTTCTCACAAAAAACGGTTGGAATGAAAAGCCAGTAATTGGCCGTACCCACACGCCCGTCGCTTCGGTGATAACCATTGAATGTGCGGCCTTCAAAACGCGAAACATCCGGCGGCTGCCAGCTATAGTTATAAGGACGGAAGAAAAAGGGATCCGCCGCGTGTTTGGTATTCTCCGTTGTCATGCGACCTCCCGAAGGCACAAACACCTGGGTCTTTCCTACAAGCACTCCATACATGGTGATTTCATCACCCGCCTGCATATCCTGTGTGAAAAATTTATGTTTGGCAGGAATATCATCCTGCAAAGTGAATTTTTCACCGTTGAATTCAATCTCCTGTCCTTTCGCCAGGTCCCGCAATGCCACCAGCACATTGTCTTTGGCATGGACCTTTAACACTTGTTGCATCAGTTATATTTTTTGTAGCACAGCATTGCGGAGCGTTTCATTGGCTCCTTTCTGCTGCAATGATTCCAATTCATTTTTAACAGCCTGCGCAAAACCGGGAAGCTGGGTAAGATCGGTATCCCACTGTTCTTTGTCCGACAATACACTTTCCACGAGTGCCGTTGCATCGTTGCCGGCTTGTTCCCATTTTGCGGCAAAGTAACCAGCCTGATCATCCTGTATCGGATAATTCACACCATTGAGCGTTCCTTCAAAACGGTTATCCGCTACGGCTTTGCCATTCATGAATAACAGGTAAGCGGCAAAACCAAGCGCCATGTGTGCAGGCACTTTATCCGTATTGGCATAATGACGCAACAGCACCGGGATGTTGCGCATTTTCATTTTCGAAGTATAGTTCAGCGTGATGGCAATCCATTGATGTTCGAGGAAGGGATTGCGGAAACGATCCAGCAAACGTGCAGAAAAATCACATGCTTCGCTGTACGAAATCGTTTCATTGCTCACGGCTCTTGCCATTTCCTGTATCATCAGGTTATGGACAAACACGCTCATCTGTTCGTCGGCCATCGCTTCTTTCACGGTGGTAAAACCTGCAAGGAAGGCCAGACCGCAACTGAATGTATGCGTGCCGTTCAGCAAACGCAGTTTCAGTTCGCGGAATTTCTCGATATCGGGTGCAATTATCACGCCTTCATCCGCTGCGGCAAAAGACAATATTTCTTGTACGCGATCGTCTGAAGCTTCGATAGCCCAGAGACGGAAAGTCTCGGCCATGATCATCAGGTCGTCTGTATAGCCCAATTGTTTAGTAGTAGCTTCCTGGTCGGCCGGCGAAAGTTTACCGGGCACAATGCGATCCACCAATGAATTGCAGAAATAGTTGGATTGCTCAAGCCAGTCGATGAAGGAAGTTTCCAGGTCATGACGGCGTGCCTGTTCCAATACGATTTCACGCAGCTTATCGCCGTTGTTCACGATCAGTTCGGTGGGCACAATCACCATCCCGCTGTTCGCTGCTCCTTTGAATACGCGGTAGCGTTCATAGAGAAAGGCGAGCAACTTTCCGGGAAACGAAGCCGGTGGCGCTGCATGCATATCATCATCAGTCAGCACAATACCTACTTCAGTGGTATTGGAAATGATCAATTGCATATCGGGGTTAGCGGCACAGGCAAGAATATCTTTCCAGGCGGTGGCGGCATTCAGCACGCGGCTTACGGAAGAATTGACGATGGTTTCCTGTTTTTCCTGCCCATTTTCGATACCGCGAACACAAAGTGTGAACAAACCATCCTGGCTTTCGAAAGCGTCGGTGCCACCGCTGGCTGTAGACTTTACCACAACGATGCGGCCGTTGAAAATTCCCTGGCGGTTGGCTTTATCGATAAAATAATCCGGCAGACCGCGCAGCAGCACACCGGTGCCGAATTGTAAAACCTTTTCGGGCAGCGACAATAACTTTTCATCTGGCAGCACCAATCCATCAGCGGGTTGTATCTCTTTTACTATTTTCTTCGAAAGTTGCATAAGTATCCTTTATAAAAACAAAATCATTTCTTCTTTGTTTGCTGCAGCAGCCAGCGAACCCAATCGGATGCGGCTTTGAAATTTTCGTACTGCAGCGGCAATTTTCTGCCATCCACGTATTCGTTGTAAATCCAGGGATCGCCAAGGGCGAAAACAACACCTTTGCCGTAACGCGCCGTAGCCATCGCCACATCGTTGCCGGCCTTGAGCAGCGGCGTAGCGGGTGCACTCAACTGGAGCGTGCTGATCTCTTTCAGGTAAACGTTTGCTGCGGTGCGGAAAACGGGATTACCTTTCGGAATGATCACTTTTCCCTGATCGTACTGATTGTTTTGTACCATCAGTTTGTTGTCTTCGTTAAAAATGATCCCGAATTTTTTCGCCAGTGTATTGAACTGTTTAAACTCTGCATTGCCGGCATCATTCCCCAGCAATACCAGCACGCCGCCATTTTTTACCCAGGTGGCGATTGCCTCAACATCGGCGGGCTGTACGTAATTCGGTTTAGCCGTTTCCTTTTCCGTATCGGGATCCACGATGATATAAACAGCAGCATTTTTCAGATTGGCGGCAGTGGGTGCGGTTTTCAATGTAGCGGTTGAAGCCCCGTATTGTTCAAACAACTGACCAAGGAAATTATACCCGCCATTGGAACGGTCGTCCCAGGTATAATGCCAGCCCCAGGTGCGTCCTGAAGCATCTTTACGCCATTCGTTGTTAAAATAATTATCGAGCAAAACGGTTTTACCTTTGCCGGTGGAAAGTTTGGGGATCATTTCAATCTCCGTAGCGGCAAGAATGAATGCGCCCATTCCTTTGGGATCGTTCACGATTACTTTTTCGCTCATATAATAATCAAAGCTGCCGTCGCGGTAGGGTTTACCACCGAGACCTGAAACGCTCACCGTGCCGGAAAGATTGGTAAGACCGGCACTGTCTTTCTGAATGAATTTATTCACGAGTCCCTTGAAACCGAGTTGTGCTTTTGCCTGGTAGGAAGCCGGGAGATAACCTTTGCGAACGCCTTTGGCCAATGTGTACACGAGCATGCTGGAAGCGGATGCTTCGAAGTAATTGCGTTTCTCTTTAGGCATGTCCACAATATCATACCACAGGCCGGTTTTTGCATCCTGCACTTTGGTAACGGCGGCGGCAAAACGATTCAGGATAGCGATGATGCTGTCGCGACCGGGATGATTGGCGGGAAAATAATCGAGTACGTCGACCATGGCCATACCGTACCAACCGAGGGCACGCGCCCAAACATGCGGAGAGCGGCCGGTGGTTTTGTCGGCCCACTTTTGCGTGCGGCTCTCGTCGTAACCATGATAAAGCAGCCCTGTTTTTGCATCGCGGGCATTCTTTTCCATCAATACAAACTGGCGGGTCACATCATTGAATATGGTGTCTTCGCCAAACACCTGTGCGTACTCGGCATAGAATGGCTGGCCCATGTATAAGCCATCGAGCCACATTTGCCAATCATAGATCTTCTTGTGCCAGAAGCCGCCTTCTTTGGTGCGGGGATGTGTAATTAACTGCTGACGCAGGCGATCGACAGCTTTGCGGTATTTGTCTTTGCCTGTTACGCGGTAAAGCGTGAGTAACAACTTCCCGTTATTGACATGATCGATATTGTAGGTGTCAGGATGATAATCTTTGATCTCGCCCTGGTCGTTTACATAATGATCCATGCTTGTCTGGATATAGTTGAACCACTTCGGGTCGCCCGTAGCTTCCCATATATGTTCAACACCTTTGAGGATCACGCCCTGATCGTAGCTCCAGCGCGCGGGCGTTCCGGGCCGCATGGAAAAAGAATCGGGCCAGATATGAATGGCGGTGTTGGCCAGTCTTTGCGAATAAGGCTCCTGCGCAAATGCGGTGGAGCCTGTCAACAATAATAGTAAACCGAGTAGTTGTTTCAGGGGTCTGCTCATAGCCATCATTATTCTTTAGCGCCTAACTCAAAACTCACTTTCTTCTTTGCCTTGCCGGCATCTGTGCCACTGGTATTGATCTTGTTGCTGCGTTCTCCGCTCACGCGGAACAACAGTTCGGCCTGGTCGGCATAAGTGAGTTTATCGAAGGAAATATTATCACTGTTGATGATATCCACCACCGGGTTAGTGTCTTTGGAAATCACTTTTACATTTTTGAAACGGATATCAGTCGCTTCCTGGATATCGATGCCCTGATCAGCCTGCAATACCATGTTTTCCAATGTGATGTTTTTGATATGCATTTCGGGAAGGCCGCGGATGAACACAGCTTTGCTGGCACCGTTGCAATACACATTGCTGATATGGAAATTGCGGAACTGCGGCGTAGACTCGTCGACAGGTTTCATTTCTACTTTCGGCAGTTCACGTTTTTCTCCTGACAGGGGAATAGGATCTTTAGCCATGTAATACATGTCGAAAAGAATGGCTTCTCCCGGGATATCTTTCATGTAGATATCCCTGATGAAAATATCTTCCACGATACCGCCGCGGCCGCGTGTTGTTTTGAAACGCAGACCGATATCGGAACCAACGAATGTGCAATTGCTAACATGAATATTGCGTGCGCCGCCGCTCATTTCGCTGCCGATCACAAAACCACCGTGGGAAGCATAAACGGTACAACCGCGGATGATCACGTTTTGTGTAGGCTTACCTCTTTTACGTCCTTCGGCATCGCGGCCGCTCTTGATACAGAGGCCATCGTCGCCCACATCGAAGACGCTGTTTTCGATGAGTACGTTGCTGCAACTTTCCACGTCGATGCCATCGCCGTTCTGTGCATACCAGGGATTTTTAACAGAAACGTTTCTGACTGTGAGGTGATCTGTCATGAGCGGGTGCAGGCACCAGGCGGGACTATTTTGAAAAGTAACCCCTTCGAGCAAGACGTATTTGCAGCTTGTGAGTACCACGAGGTTGGGACGGAGAAAATCTTTGATGCTGTTATAGAAGGCTTCATCTTTTTCGGGGCTGATAGCACCCGGATGTTGCATCTGGTGTCCTTTTTTTGATTTCTCGGAAGGATACCATGTTTTTTTGTCTTCGCTCAACACACCGCCGGAATTAATAAGTTTTTTCCATTGGCTTTCGGTGAGTTTGTCTTTCTTAACGGAGCGCCAGATATCGCCATTGCCATCTACAATACCTTTACCGGTGATGGCGATATGTACGGCGTTGTCGGCGGAGATGGGAGCCTGGTTGCGCATCTGGTCCAGACCTTCCCAGTTGGTTTTTACAAGGGGGTATTCATTAATGTCTTTGGTAAAAAGCAAGGTAGCACCTGTTTCGAGGTGGAGGTTTACGTACGACTTCAATACGATGGGGCCGGTGAGCCACAGTCCTGAAGGCACGATCACTTTACCACCGCCGGCTTTGCTGCAGGCGTCGATGGCGGACTGGATAGCTTTTGTGTTCAGGGTATTGCCGTCAGGCACAGCACCATACCGGGCAATGGGGAATGGTGTAGCCTTCAATTTAGCGGCTGTGATGACCGGCAGTTTGGGTGCGGTCTGAGCCGTTAAAGTCCACGAGAACAACAGCAAAAATGCAAGGAGAGCAAAGTTTCTATTCATAGCACGCAATCCATTTTGAAACCCGGCACGCCGGGGTTAGGAGCTACAAGTTTACCCCAAAATAGTTGACCGTGAAGCAAATAGAACCATTTATTTACGCAATCGTTGCCGGAAATAACAGTGCGGGATGGATGGGTGAGCGGAGTTTTGTAAATAGCGGCTGAGAGGGAAACAGGGCTGGCTCACAACATACTACCGGCTCCAGTTTTTGCGCATTTCGGTCAATAATTGCTGTTCTGTCGGAAGATACAGTTGGTATTGGCTTGCATAAATCCTGTTATTATTTTCAGGCAATGAGTACTGAACCACCGCATTGTTTTTATCCGCACATAATAATATGCCGATAGTTGGATTTTCTTCAGATAGTTTTTCTTTACGATCATAGTAGTTGACATACATCTGCAACTGGCCCAGGTCTTCATGCGTGAGTTTATGCGTCTTTATTTCCATGATAACAAAACAACGAAGAAGGCGATTGTAGAACACGAGGTCGATAAAGAACTCATCACTTTCCAAAAGAATACGTCTTTGTCTTGCTACGAAAGAAAAACCATTTCCCATTTCCAGCATAAACTCCTGCAGGTTGGTAATGATGGCGTGTTCAAGATCCTTTTCATAATAAGTAGATTCTCTCTTTAATCCCAGAAACTCGAGTACCATGGGATCTTTTATAATTTCCGTCGCATTTTCCGGCGCCTTCAGATTTTTTGCTACGGCCAGCACTTCTTCCGGGTTATTGCTGAGTAAAAGTCGTTCATAAAGCTGGCTGCCGACCTGCCGCTCCAGTTGCCTGGCAGTCCAGCAGTTTTTTATCGTTTCAGCCATATAAAATTCTCTTTTAGATTGATTTTCAATCCTGATAAATATGCGAAAATGTGTCCAATTGAATTGTGAACGCAGTGCGTTCACAATTGGATAAACCTTATAAAATTGTCTGTATAGATGTAATTGTCTTGTAGAAAACCCGCTGCCAAAAGCGGGTTTTAATTCGCGCGAAAGGCTGCGTATTAAAAATTCTCCGTATGCAGCCCGTTGTTGTCCTTTTTGCTCTTCTTCGAATATTATGCGTCCTATTTCCCAATACATGCGTACGCGCTGCGTATCTACAGCTCTGACTGCATTTTCTCTTGCCTGATGAATGACTGATTGCACCTGTTGAAGTACCTGTGGGTTGAGTTCCATTTTAATTGATTTTAAAAATGGAAGATGGCGGTGTAAAAATAACCGGACGCAACCCATTAGCCGGTGAAAAAACACTTAATACAAAACGAACATCCTTCACAATCAGACCCTTACCCCAATGTGCATTTTTTTAACATCGCCGGACGGCGAAAACGCTTTACCTTCGTGTATATTATACACATTAAATTCGCCTCGTGCGGGTCATCCCATCACCAAAACGAATAAACCATGTGCACTACAACCGAACAAACACCACCGGAACAGCAAACGGCTGACCAACCTAAACAGGACATGCCCGCCAGGCCGGTACGCCCTGATCATGAAATACTGTACAATTATTTATTTCAGGGAAAAATCACCATGGAGGAATATGTTTTCCTCACCAAGAAAAAGATAGAAGGCTCGATCGGAGGATGATCAGGAAGCCTTAACGGCCTGACGCGCCAGTAATTTCCATTTACCTTTCGCTTTGTACCATACCTGCATCACCTGCAGTTTAACAGTACCCGGCTTGCCGCTGTCATTTGTCGCCGCTTCCAGGTGATGACGGATAATCGCCGTATTGCCCGCAACACTCACCGTCTGGCTGGTAATCGCAATCGTGACAAAGTCAGACCGGCCGCTGGTTATTTTTGCCACGAATTCTTTTTTGTTTTCAACAGCACCTCCGGAATGACCATAGCTCAGTTGCTCATCCGCCAGTGAACTCAATGTGGCACTGTCCGCATCGATCATCGCTATCCGCAATTTTTCCGCAGCCGCTGTTACGGCTTCCAGCTTCTTGTCTTGCGCAGCAGCACCCATCACCAGCACCAACATCAACAGCAGAACCATTCCCTTTTTCATAATTCATTTATTTAAAAAAAATGCGGCACCCTACTTTTTGTAAGATGCCGCATAAAGGTATTTTATTTTTCCAAACGTTTTTACCAGAATCGTGCATAAAGCGCACCGAGGATCATGAGTGTGATCACGATCATCACCACAGTCTTCGGTTTCACCCGGAACATTTCCGCATCGATCTCAAAAGCCTTCGGATTCACACGTGGTCCGGCGAGACTGATACCCACCATCGTGAGCACCGTGAAGAAGAACGACCAGCCCATGTTGATCAGGAAAGGAATTTCCACAATCGTATGCACTACGCCTTTCTCCATTTTCTGGTATTCAAACGCCGTATACAACCAGGTTTCTTTTCCAAAGAGCGATACCGCATAGTTGTTGAAGAAGATCGCCAGCACAAATCCAAGGATCACACCAACGAGTGCCGCAGTACCTGTTGTACGTTTCCAGAACATACCGAGGATAAACATCGCAAATACACCCGGACTGATAAAGCCCGTATATTTCTGAATAAAGGTAAATCCACCCTCGCCGCCAATACCCAGCAGATCCTCCCAGGTAAACAGGAGCGCAACCAGCATTGCCACAATTACGGTAGCACGGCCAATCCATACCATCTTCTTTTCTTCCGCGTTTTTGTTCAGGTATTTCTTATACACATCCAATGTAAAGATGGTAGAGATGCTGTTAGCTTTACCCGCCAGCGATGCCACGATCGCCGCTGTCAGTGCCGCCACCGCCAGCCCCTTCAACCCTGTAGGAAGGAAGGCAAGAATGGCTGAATACGCGTTGTCTTTCACACCATCGAACCCTGGCAATTGCCCGTTTTTATGCAGTACATAAGCCGCGATACCCGGCAACATTACAATCACCGGCATGAAGAGTTTCAGGAATCCGGCAAACAGGATACCCGTACGGGCCGTTTGCAGATCCGCTCCCAGTGCACGTTGCGTGATATACTGGTTACATCCCCAATAGTTCAGGTTTACGATCCATTGCCCCGCAAAATACATCGCGATACCCGGCAGTACCACATATTTCTGCACATCAAGGTTCTCCGGCATGTCGATCGTGGTAGTAGTGACTTCCGGCTTGGGCAGGATCATCTTAAAGTGTTCCGGTGCCTGGCCGAACAGTGTTTTCAATCCCGCTATGGCATCTCCGTTTGCAACATTATTGATGCGTTCGTCTACAATTTGCAGCGCCATGTATACGGTCGCAAATCCGCCAATGATCAACACGGCTACTTGTATTACGTCGGTATAACCGATCACTTTCATACCACCCAGCGTGATGAGCAGGGCCATGGCCATCAGCACGATCATGATGATATGCAGGTGTCCGCCACCCAGTAATCCATTGATCGCTACGGCACCGAGATAAAGAATGGAGGTAAGATTTACAAATACATACAGAAACAGCCAGAATACGGCCATGATCAGCGCCACCGTTTCGTTATACCGCGTTTTCAAAAACTGCGGCATCGTATATATTTTATTTTTCAGATAAATGGGAATAAACCAGATGGCGATAATGATCAGCGCAATAGCGGCGATCCATTCGTAGGCAGCTACCGCCGTTCCCACAAAAAATCCTTCACCGCTCATACCGATAAACTGCTCGGCAGATATGTTAGATGCAATCAGCGAGGCACCAATGGCCCACCAGGTAAGTGATCCTTCCGCCAGAAAGAAGTCTTTGGTATTCATCGTCGACTTTCTCTTACGCCGGTAGATCCAGTAACCATACCCGGCTACCAATACGAAGTAGATAAAGAATATTACGTAGTCGGGAGTTGAGAGATTGTTCATATGGTTGTTGCGATTCGTTAAGTTAACAACAGGCCGGGCCTTGTTGATCAGGTTTTAAATGTAAAGCAATTACGGTATACTTTTTACTATCCCGCTTTTTTGAAGGGCCGGACAGTACAGGATTGTACTCTATAAAACAAATCCGCTACCGGAGTAGCGGGATTTGCTTCGTACTAAAACGCCTGCTATGCTTGTTTACTTCTTGAGTCCCTGGTAAACGCCATCGTAGGCCACTTTCCGTTTGAAGTCTTTGTCGTACAACAACGGATGATCGGTGCGGCTCTGGGTTACCACAATCCAGCTTCCCGGATCATCTACACCCCAGATAGTGATGCCATAGCGCTGATCGGCAGGCACACTTCTGATGTATTCCTGCACCACATATTTATACATCGCTGCCTGGGTATTCAACAGCGCTTCCGTGGGTGCATACCACGCAAAGTTGTTCGGGTTCACGCGTATGTCCAGCTCCGTGATCTTGATCTTCAGTCCGGTTGCTGCCAGCTTGCGGAACATCGTGGCGATGCCGTTAAACGATGTATTGATGGATATGTGCATCTGCGTGCCGATGCCATCTACTTTGGCTCCCCGGTTTTTCAGTTCGGTTACAAATTTGATCAGCGAGTCGAGCTTGGCAGGACTGCTTTCCAGGTTAAAATCATTAATAAAGAACAGGGCCGTAGGGTCGGCGGCTTTGGCATAGTTGAATGCTTTCAGCGCATAGTCTCTTCCCAGGTATTCGGACCATACAAATTGATCCGTTACGTTGCTGGGCGTAGGCGTGTTGGTATTGTTGCGGATATTGCCGTCTTCGGTAAATAATTCATTCACCACATCCCATGCACGCACTTTGTTTTTGTAGCGGTTCACGGTTGTCGTGATAAAAGAACTGAGCGATTCATCTACCTTTTGCGTTACCTGTGCGCCTGTGGGAGGCGTTACCAGCACACTGAATTTCACATCATCGATAAACAGGGTTCCCGCGGTTTCACCAAGGTCAAAGAGAATGCGCGTTTGCGCATCCTGCGCGGTAAATGTCCACGTGATCTGTGTCCAGGAATTACTGATGGTCTGATTACCCTGGTATTGCGCAGTAGGTTGTGTGGAGGTACGCATGATATAACCTCCGGCAAGTGAACGCACCCAGAATGAAAGCACATATTGCGTACCGATGGTTGTATTGATCAAGTCACTCGCAAATTGTACCCGCCATTGGTTACCGGCGTTGTTATTCGGGTTAACCACTTTCAGCGAGCGTGTACCTCCATGCACTTCGGATGCCCCTGCGCCTTCACTGAAAGTGGCGCCATTCGTATTGTACACATTCCAGTTGGTAAACGTACTGCCTGATCCCGCTTCGAAATCTCCGTTCAGGATCAGATTGGTAGCGGCAGGAATCGTGATGCCGGCATAGCTCTTCAGGTAAGTGGCATTCTGATTCTGGTGCCAGCCGAGTGTGTGGCCATAAATATCTAACCCGCCGACCGCATTCACCAGTGCATCGGCCCTGGTGAAATCCATCGTGCCGTTATCGCGGACAATAGCGCCGTGTTTCATCTGGTAGCCGAATGTTACATTGTCGAATTCTGTTTTGACAAGGTTGGCATAGTTTGCATTGCCCATCATCGGCGTGTAGTCGATGGCCACGCCAATGGGAAAGTCCGCAGCTTCCTTCAATGTTTGCTGGTTGGCCGCCGGATCGAATGTATCGACCTGGCTGGCACCCATATCGATTTTTTTACAGGCATAGAATTGCGTCAGCAGTACGCCCGTTGTCAGTATAAGCAAGCTTTTGATTGTTCTCATAACACTTTAGTTGGTGGTGTTTGATGTTAATATCCGTCATTCTGCGGAAAGCGGGGTCCCGTGGTTACCAGGTCAATCTGGGATTGCGGAATAGGACGCAATACATGGAACGGCCGGATGCCTGCAGCAGAAATGGAGTTGTATGATTGCACACGTGCCAGCAGCGATTTTGTACGCACCAGATCATACCAGCGGTTGTATTCACCGTACAGTTCGCGTGTACGCTCGTCGAGGATATAATCGAGCGTTACGGTTGCGCCGGTGATGGTAACGGCGGTTACCGCCGTTGCATTCTGCGCAGGTGTATTGGTGGAACGATAAGCCGCGCGCTGACGTACCGCATTGATCATGGTAGCGGCATCACCGGGACGGTTGTCTTTGAAAGCCGCTTCGGCAGCCAGCAGATAGGTGTCGGCCAGGCGGAATAAAATGATCGGGCGGTCAGACGGATCATTGAAATGCTGACGCGTGGGATCGAGGTGTTTCACCATCGTAGGAAACCATTCAGTGGTGTATTCCGATGGCGCAACGATCACTGCTTTCGATGCCCGGCGTTGCGCTTCTGTCACTTCCACTCCCGGCATCCACAGGGCCGTGTCCACTCCTTTTACCCATGTGTAATTAGTGAGCGGATTACCACGCTGCACAGTAATGGTAATCGGATTGTTGTTGGCATCCTGCCCCTGCGCACCGGAGGTCGGGCGGTTATACAACCATATTTTCTGGAATGTCTTATCATAACGCGAATCGTTGTCACGATTACTGAACACATTGTACGTATAATTCGTCGGACGGAAACGGCGGAATGGGCGGCCATTGGCCAGGTCCCGCGTTACAACCTGCTGTGTGCTGGCAGTCGTACCCGCAATACCGGCATTCACATTTCGCGTAAGCGTATAAAAACAAACCCAGTAGTGATTGGAACGGTTTTCTTTGTTACCATCCGCAGCAGTAGTATTGTTATAACCGCTTTCAGAGAACAAGGGATCTGTATTGCGATCCATCACAAAAATGGATTCTTTGCCATATTCATTGCCATCGCGGTACACATTGGCAAAATCCTGTTCAAGATCCAGCCCATAGGTAGCTCTGTTGGTAATAAGCTCATTGGCCGTGGTATAGGCTTTTGAAAAGTCATCCGCTTTTGCTGCCGTGGACCAACCGCGCGTCAGGTAAACTTTCGCCAGCAAATGCAGCGCTGCGGCTTTGGTAGCACGGCCTTTTACAGGCGATGCCGGTGAACCGGATATCGCGGGAAGCATGGCCGACGCATCGATCAGGTCCTGCACAATGGCATCATACACCTGCCCGATAGGCTGGCGCGTAGCGGATGTACTCGGTTCCTGGATGAACGTCAGGTTAAGCGGCACATCACCAAAGTTTTGTACCAATAAGAAATAATAGAATGCACGGAGAAAATGTGCTTCGCCCAACAACACCGTCTTGCGTGCCGCATCGATGCTGGCATTGGGGCCGTATTGCAAGACACCATTCAGGTTGTTGATCGCCAGGTAGCTGTTGTTCCAGATAGATTGAATGGACCCGTCTGTTGGCAAAATATTATACAGGAAAAAATTATCGTTGCCATCGCCACCCTTGTTCACTTCATCCGTACCTGAACAAGCCGTGTAAGCAAAACCTTCACTTCCCCAGAAGTAGCGCGATACGGCATAAGACGCGGTGACACCCGCTTCCAGACCGGTTGGCGTGGAGAAATAATCAGGTGTGAGTTCGGAACGGTATTCCGAATCGAGGACTTTGCGGCAACTCATCGGCGTAGCCAGCACAGCCAGCAGGCAAAGTGCAAATCCTGATTTTATTAATTTATTTTTTTTCATACCAGGTATTTTTTGATTGAGAACCGCTTATAATTTGATGTTAAGACCAAAAATGAATTGACGGGTGGCAGGCGTATTCAAACCGACGGTAATCGCGCGCGTAGTCACTCCGGTGTTTGCATTGGCGCCTTGCGTTTGCACCGCACCGCCTGTACCTGTACCTTCCGGATCGAAGCCCAATCCGGCTTTCACAAATGGTGAATAAAGAATGAAGGGATTCTGCGCAGAGAAATAAACACGAACCGAACTCAATCCCGCACGCTCCATCCATTTACCGGGCAATGTATAGCCGAGATTGATGCTGCGCACTTTGATGAACGAAGCATCATAATAACCGAGCGTGGATGAATAGTTGATGCGGTCTGTGGTGCCATCCGGTTTAGGGAATGCATTGGTCGGGTTTTGCGGCGTCCAGTAATCCACTTTGTATTGATTGGCGCGGCTGTTACCAAATCCAAAATAACCAGTGCCGGTGCCGTTGTTTTGCAGGTAGGTAGCTACAAGTGTGCCGCCCATCCGCGCAAACAGTACAAATGACAGATCGATATTTTTATAAGCAAAACGATGTGTCATACCACCGATCCAGTCAGGTTGGAAAGTACCGACCACCTTGCGGTCGGCATCCGTGATGCGGCCATCACCATTGAGGTCTTCGAGTTTAATTTTCCCGGGGGCAAAATCTGATGAACCATAACCGGCAGCAATATTCGCTTCGTTGGTTTGCCAGATACCGATCTTGTTGAAGTCATAGATCACGTTAACAGGATAACCAACAAACCATCCATTGCCGATGTCCTGCATTTTGCCCGGCTCTTCGAGCGCCACGATCTTTTCGCGGTTCAGGGAAAAGTTCACATCCATTGTCCAGGTGAAATCGTTCTGACGCACATTAACAGTGCTGAGGGATATCTCGATACCCTTGCCTTCCGTTTTGGCGGCGTTCGTCCAATAACTTCCGGCACCGTTGCTGGCAGGAAGACTTTTTTGTACCAGCAGGTTGTCTGTCGTCTGACGATATACATCGATCGAACCTGTGATGCGGTCGTTGAACAAACCGAAGTCTACACCCGCGTTCCAGCTGGCCGTTTTTTCCCATTGCAAACTGCGGTTGGGTAATGAACTAACAAAATAACCGAGCGCATTGGTAGAACCGAAATTGTAGCGGTTGCTCGACAAGGAACCCGTGGTTGCATTAGCAGGAATGCCCTGGTTGCCGGTAACGCCATATCCACCACGCAGCTTCAGTGAATTAACAAAGTCAACACCCTGCATAAACTTTTCGTTGCCGATATTCCATCCCAAAGCAAATGCGGGGTAATTCAGGTATTTATCAACGGGGAAAACAGAAGAGCCGTCGCGGCGGAACGTGGCCGTGAACATAAACCGGTCATCAAAAACATAATTCACACGCCCCATGAAAGAGACCAGGCCGGATTTGTTGAAATAATTATCTGCGGCCGGCACCGTTACATTCTTGGCCAGGTTGAAATTGTAATACTGAATCACTTCAGCGGGAAAATCATTTCCATCTACCCGGCTGCCAAATCCCCGATCCTGCTGAATGCTGTAAAGACCGGTGAAACCGACGCGGTGACGATTGGCAATTGTTTTATCATAGTTAAGCAGATGCTCAATCGTATATGTCCATCCTTCTGCGTTGCGCAAAGAGGCATTGGCCTGCGCAGCAGAACTTGCAGAAGGGTTCTGGATGGTATTCGGACCATTGAAAATGCCGCGGTTTTCCTGGCGGAAATCGAGGCCGACATTCAGGCGGTATTTAAGATCTTTTAAAATTTGCAACTCGCCATAAAGACTGTTGAATGTACGCAGACGGCGGCGGCGGTCAACAATCATATCGCGGTCCTTCAATGTCAGCGGGTTCATGGTGGCTGTAGCATCTACCGTACCGGTCATCGGGTAAAGGTTCACGCTGCCATCATCGTTGTAGGCCGACACAAACGGCGGAATGCGCAGTGCTCCGTACAATGGATTCACTCCTTCCCCATTCGTATAACCCAGTGTATTCAATGAATTCAGGCCAATCTTTACACGTTTGCCCACCTTGGCATCGATGGTTGCGCGCAGCGAGAAACGTTCGAACGACTGACCCGTGATCACCCCTGTTTCTTTGAAATAACCACCACCGATACCGTAAGTGGCGGCATCGCTTCCACCGGAAACACTGAGCTCGTGGTTGGTAACAGAACCCTGTTTGTACAGATAATCCTGCCAGTCTGTATTGGTCCCTTTGGCAATACCATCGAGTTCCGCCGGAGAATAGCCGGCACTGTACTGCGACAGATCACGGAAATCTTTGAACTCGCTTGCATTAAACATATCATAAGTGCCCATCACATTCGCGAAGCCGTAATAAGAGTTGATGCTGAGTTGCGGCTTGCCGGAACGGCCCCGTTTCGTTGTTACCAATATCACACCGTTGGAACCACGTGAACCGTAGATGGCTGTTGCAGATGCATCTTTCAGGATATCGACATTGGCAATATCATCGAGGTTCAGGTCATTGATACTTCCACCAAAAGGAATACCATCCACCACGATGAAAGGATCGTTGCTGCCGCTGAGTGAGCGGTTGCCGCGGATGCGGATTTGTCCGCCTGCACCGGGTCTTGAACCGGTACGGGCAATATCCACACCGGCTACGCGGCCTGTTAATGCCTGCACGGCATTCGCTGAAGGCACTTCGCGCAAGGTTTCACCGCGCACAGAACCGATAGCGCCCGTTACATCTTTGCGGCGTTGCTGACCGTAACCTACAACCACTACTTCACTTAAACTACCGGAGGTTGATTTCAATTGAACATTGATATCTCCGGTGGCCGTAACGGCCACTTCAACGGGTTCAAAATTTACGCTGCTGACAACGAGTATATCACCTGTACTGGCCTGCAGCATAAAGGTTCCGTTCTGTGCGGTACTGGTACCGGTTGTTTTTCCTTTAATAGCAACGGAGGCGCCCTGAACAGGCTCGCCCGCATCGTTGCTTACACGACCGCGGACAGTGCGTTCCTGCGCAAATAATACGGACGGACAAAGCAGCAGCAGAAAAAGAATGACTGCCGGCGATCGGCGAAGGAAGACGCCGGAGACAATTGGTTTGGCTTTCCGCATAACCATGAATTTCATGATCAGTTAGTTTTAAATGAAGAAAGAGATGTAGTTCAACGTACAGGCAGGCGTTGATGGCAGTTAGGTAGAGTTCATATAGCAATCGTTTAAAGAATGAGTATAATAATCGAATACGTAATTCAGCTTATCGACCCATCTGCACATCGGTGGTAACAACAGGTGTGGCACCGAGTTCCTGGCTTCTCTTTCCGGGCAGGCTTCCGCCGACATGAATGCGCACCGTTCCTTTTACGGCAACAGCTTCGCCGTCTTCATTTATCACTGTCAATTGTTGCGACTTCAATACAAAATCAACTTTTGCGGAAGCCCCTGGCTTCAGTTTCACACGACGGAAGCCTTTCAAGGCATAAAGCGGTGCATCTTTCAGATCGGGATAAGACACAAACAATTCCACCACTTCTTCCGCTTCCCGCGTTCCTTTATTGGTAACGGTTACGGAAGCCTTCAGCCCGTTTCCTTTGTTAACCGTAAGGTTGCCGTAAGCAAACTTGCTGTAGCTTAAACCAAAACCGAAAGGATACATCGGTTCGGCGTCCATATAACGATAAGTGCGGCCCTTCATGGAATAATCTTCATAAGGCGGCAACTGTTCCAATGATTTGGGAAAAGTGAGCGGCAATCTGCCGGAAGGAGATTCTTTGCCAAACAATACATCACCAACTGCATGTCCGCCCTCTTCACCCGGATACCACGCGAGTACAACGGCGTCTGCGAGTTCGTGCACTTCAGACAAATTCATCGGCGAACCGCCGGTGATCACGGCCACGATCGGTTTAGTATTGTTGTTGCGCATTTTCTTCAAAAACTCTATCTGCGCAGCGGGAAGATTATAATCAAGACGATCACCAAAATGAGGTGAGGCAATGGACTCTCCTTCTTCCCCCTCGAGGAAACCCGTGATACCCAATACGGCAATCGTTACATCCGCATTCTTGGCTTCGTCGGTTGTCCAGTCGATCGGATTCACATTCGGACGATCCAGCAAAACGCCGGGGCGGTACTGCAACTGGCTGCCGGGCTTCAACTGAGCCGAAACACCTTCGAGAATGGTCACGAGATTACTATTGAGGCCATTATAATTTCCCAGCAAAGCATCGATGCTGGCGGCATTGGGACCGGTAATAAAATATTTACGCAGGTCATTCTTCAACGGAAGAATACCGTTGTTCTTTAATAACACGATCGACTTCACCGCCACATCACGTGCCATCTTGCGATGGGCGGCACTATTAATTACGGAAGCAGGAATACGTGCGTAAGGATTTTTTGAAGCATCGTCAAACATACCCAGGCGGAACCGCGTATTCATTAACACAGCAAGTGAACTATCGACCTGTTTTTCGGAAACAAGGCCGGTCTTTACAGCATCGGCCAAACCATCGCCGAATACGCTTCCACAATTAAGATTAACGCCGCGCTGCAAAGCGAGTGCGGCTGCTTCGCGCGCATCCTTGACGATCTTATGTCCATTGTAAAAATCCACGAGTGCCCAGCAATCGCTGACCACATGGCCTTTAAACTTCCACTTTTTGCGCAGCACATCCTGTAACAAATAAGTATTGGCGCAGCAGGGCTCTCCGTTGGTGGCATTATAGGCGCACATCACGGCTTCCACGCCGGCATCTACCAAAGAATGAAAAGCCGGAAGGTAAGTATCGTATAGATCGTGCATGGATGCCGAAGCATTGAACTCATGCCGTAACCGTTCGGGACCGCTGTGTACGGCATAATGTTTTGCGCAGGCTGCCACTTTCAGATAACGCGGATCATTTCCCTGCAAACCTTTTACAAAGGCCACGCCCATGCGCGAAGTAAGAAACGGATCTTCCCCATAAGTTTCCTGGCCTCTGCCCCAGCGCGGATCACGGAAGATATTGATATTGGGTGTCCAGAAAGTAAGACCGCCATACTTCATATAATAACCTTTCGCGATCGCCACATTGTTCATGGCACGTGCTTCGGTGGAAATAACATCGGCTACTTTACGGATGAGGGAGTCGTCAAACGTAGCGGCCATACCGATCGCCTGCGGAAACACAGTAGCGCTTCCGGAGCGGCCGACACCATGCAAGGCTTCATTCCACCAATTGTAGGCAGGGATGCCGAGCCGCGGGATGGCGGGTGCATCATAAATAAGCTGACCAATTTTTTCTTCCAATGTAAGTTGGGAAATGAGGTGCTGTATCCGCTGTGATACCGGCAAAGCAGTATTCCGGAAAGCGGGTTGCTTTTGACCATACATTACAAGCGGCAAAAGCGGTACAAGCAAAGCAGATAAGAAACGCTTTTTCATAATGGCAATCGTCTGGCTGTTCGTTAGGGCAATCGTTGCGGGAAAAGCTGTATTTCCCTGTCACGATTGCTAAAATAGGAAAAAAAATGAAAAATGTAACCGATTGCATAAATTTTTTAAAAATATCCTTTACTTTGCTTTATTATCAAGCCGCAAACGATTGTAATAAATATGAAAACAGACAGCAGGGCAGATATTACTATATATGATATAGCACGACAGCTCAATTTGTCGGCAGCCACCGTCAGCCGCGCACTTAAAGATCATCCTGCTATCAACTCCAAAACCAAGAAAAAAATCAACGAACTCGCCACCGAACTCGGCTATCGCTCTAATAATTTCGCCAGCAATCTCCGTCGCGGACGCACCAATACTATTGGTGTTCTCGTGCATGAGTTGAACAGCGGATTCATCTCCTCCGTATTGGCGGGCATCGAGAAAGTAACCACTGAAGCCAACTACGATTTACTGATCGCCCAGTCTTCCGAGTCGGCCAAAAAAGAAATCGCCAACGCCAATAACCTTTTTCATAAACGCGTAGACGGATTGATCGCCTCGCTTTCTTTTGACACGGAGAATCTCGCCCACTTCGACCCTTTCGTGAAGAAAGGCATCCCGCTTATTTTCTTTGACCGCGTGTTCGAAGACAGCGAAGGCGCCAAAGTAGTGATCGACAACTTCAGGGCGGGCTATGATATGACGCAACACCTGATCAACCAGGGATGCAAACGCATCATGCACGTAACCGCGAGCCTGAAACGTAACGTTTATGCCGATCGTTTACGCGGATACAAACAGGCACTGGCCGATAACAGTATAAAGTATGACGATGACCTGGTTGTTGTCAATGGCCTGGAAGAAAGTGACGGTATCGAAACTGCACAACGCGTATTGCGCATGAAAAAGAAGCCTGATGGGATGTTTATCACCAACGATTTCTGCGCCGCCGTGATCATGCACCACCTGCAGGAAGAAGGCATCCGCATTCCGGAAGACATCGCCATCGGCGGTTTCAATAATGATGTTATGGGAAAAATTATTTCGCCCCGACTCACCACCATCGATTATCCCGGTGTGCAGATGGGAGAAATAGCAGCCCGCAACCTCATCAGTCATCTCGATGGTAGCGCCACACTGGCACACACGAATAAAATCATCATCAAATCCGAATTGATCATCCGCGAATCGTCTGTCCGGAACTCCTGAAACATGCGCTGCTGGTTGCTTTTATTGCTGCTGGGCTTTGCTTTAACGCCGCTGCACGCCGAAGATGGCTACCGCCTCTGGCTGCGCTATGATGCCATAAAAGATCAGCCAAAACGGCAACAGTACCTTTCTCAATTGTCTTCCATTTATATCGATGATGAAAACACCGCCGCAAAAAACGAACTGACAATTGCGCTGTCTGGTTTGCTGGAAAAAAAACCTGTGTTCACCCCTGCAGCCTCAGCCGGGCTCATTATTACCACCGCAAAAAACATTTCCGATAAAAAAATAAAATCGGCCCTCACCGCTGCCAACGATGAAGGCTATGTGATCGGCTGGCAACACAACAAATTGTTCATCACTGCGAACACGAATGCAGGTTTGTTGTATGGAACTTTCAGGTTGATCCAACTCATTCAGCAAAACGAATCGCTGAACAATCTTTTTATAACCAATTCTCCTTCGCTGCACCACCGCATTCTCAATCATTGGGATAACCTCGACAGAAGCGTGGAGCGCGGATACGCCGGTCAGTCTTTGTGGAAATGGCACCTGCTTCCCGGCTATATCGATCCGCGTTACCGCGATTATGCCAGGGCTAATGCTTCTGTCGGCATCAATGGTACGGTACTGACCAATGTAAACGCCAATGCACGTGTACTAACCGACACCTACCTTAAAAAAGCAGCAGCACTCGCTGATGTTTTCCGGCCTTATCATATCCGTGTTTATTTAACTGCCCGTTTCAGTGCACCGATCGAAATCGGTGGCCTGCGCACGGCCGATCCGCTGGACCCGGAAGTAAAAAGATGGTGGAAGAATAAAGCAGCTGAAATTTATCAACTCATTCCCGATTTTGGTGGCTTCCTCGTAAAAGCCAACAGCGAAGGACAACCCGGTCCGCAGGATTATCAACGTTCGCATGCAGACGGGGCCAATATGCTGGCCGAAGCACTGGCGCCGCACGGTGGCATTGTAATGTGGCGCGCTTTCGTTTATAGCCATGAAACACCCGACGACAGGGCTAAGCAGGCTTATACCGAATTCAAACCGCTCGACGGAAAGTTTCTCCCGAATGTAATCCTGCAGGTAAAAAACGGCGCCATCGATTTTCAACCGCGCGAACCTTTTCACCCGCTCTTCGGCGCTATGCCGCAAACACCCTTGATGATGGAGGTACAACTGACGCAGGAATACCTGGGTGCCGCTTCACATCTTGTTTACCTCGCACCGTTGTTTAAGGAAGTACTCGATGCAGACACTTACCAGCCCGTTGCCGGCAACAGTGTTGCATCCGTTTTACAAAAAAATAAAAATGGCGGCATCGCGGGCGTGGCCAATATCGGTGATGAACGCAACTGGTGTGGCCATCCTTTTGCCCAGTCCAACTGGTTTGCTTTCGGTCGCCTTGCCTGGAATCCTGCTATTTCATCGAAAGAGATTGCCCGGGAATGGATCAGGCTGACTTTTGGAAATAATGCAACTGTCGCCAATACACTCACGCCAATGCTTTTGCAAAGCCGCGAGACAGCGGTCAACTATATGACGCCGCTCGGCCTGCATCATATCATGGCCTATGGTCATCATTATGGTCCCGGCCCCTGGGTGGCCAATAAACCACGCGCTGATTGGACTTCGGTTTATTATCACCGCGCAGATTCCACCGGTATCGGATTCGACAGAACAGCCACGGGTAGCAATGCTTTATCCCAATACGCCGCAGGCGCACAACGCCAATGGGAAAACCCGGCGACCTGCGATGAAAAATTCTTACTATGGTTTCATCATGTCCCCTGGAATCACCGTATGCAATCGGGCCGTAATCTCTGGGAGGAAATTTGTTACCGTTATAATACCGGCGTCAGTGAAGTCAGGGATATGCAAACCAAATGGCATAAACTAAAACCCTATATCGACGAAGAACGTTTTGAACAGGTGCGCATGCTGCTGAATATACAGGAAGAAAATGCCGTGTTGTGGAGAGATGCGTGCGTTGCTTATTTCCAAACCTTTTCGCGTCAGCCTTTGCCGGCTAATTATCCGCAACCTGCGCATTCACTTGATTACTATCAGCAGCAAAATTTTTATTATATGCCCGGCAATCCGGGTTAAACCAATGATATGTTTGTTCTGGGTATAGATATCGGCACTTCTTCCATCAAGGCTTCGGTGATCGAAGCGGCATCCGGACGTATTGTTGCATCGGCGCAATACCCCGATACCGAAACGCCAATCCTTAGTCCGCAACCGGGCTTTGCCGAACAATCGCCTTTGCAATGGTGGAATGATGTACAAGCCGCGATTCAACTCCTGACGAAATCATCATTGTTCAATCCGGCTGATATTGCCGCCATCGGTCTTTCTTACCAGATGCACGGTCTTGTATTGATCGATGAGCAAAACCAGGTACTTCGCAACAGCATCATCTGGTGCGATAGCCGCGCGGTGGAAATCGGCAGACAGGCAGCACAGGAGCTTGGCGACTACTGCGACGAAAACCTGCTGAACTCGCCCGGAAATTTTACTGCCAGCAAACTGGCCTGGGTGAAACAAAATGAACCGGATATTTATCGCCGCATACATAAGATCATGCTGCCGGGTGATTTCATTGCCCTGCAACTGACCGGTGAACTCACCACCACTCCTTCGGCATTAAGCGAAGGGATCTTCTGGGACTTCAAACAAAATGAGATCTCTGCGAAACTGCTCTCTTATTTTGACTTTGAGGCTTCTTTCCTTCCCGAAGTCCGTGATGTATTCAGTACGCACGGAGTGTTGAAAAAAGATATTGCGGAATCGTTCGGTCTCAAAGCCGGTATTCCCGTAAGCTACAAAGCCGGTGACCAGCCCAACAATGCGCTTGCATTGAACGTGCTTCATCCCGGTGAAGTGGCGGCTACGGCCGGCACCTCCGGTGTGATCTATGCCGTTACCGATCATCTCGCCGCCGACCGCGCCTCACGGATCAACAGCTTTGCTCACGTGAACCATACCGCTTCGCAAAACAGGATCGGTGTGTTGTTAAATATCAACGGCTGCGGAAGCATGAACCGCTGGATACGGCAGAATATCGCGAACGATAAATCATACGACGAACTAAACAACCTCGCCGCTTCCGTTCGCCCCGGCAGCGAAGGACTGCAGATCATTCCTTTTGGCAACGGAGCCGAACGCATGCTGGAGAACCGCATCGTTGGCGCACAGCTCCGTCACCTCGACCTGAACGTACATCAACCGGCACACCTGTTCCGCGCAGCGCAGGAAGGTATTGCTTATGCTTTCCGGTATGGACTCGACATTATGCGCGAGAACAATATTCATCCCGGAGTGATCCGCGTTTCGCACAGCAATATGTTTCTCAGCCCGGTATTCACCGACATATTCGTGAACGTTACCGGTGTACCGGTGGAACAATACGCCGGTGATGGAAGCGCAGGTGCCGCGAGAGGTGCCGCCATCGGAGCGGGACTGATCTCCGCCGATGCAACATCCGGCACAACAGCAGTAAAGGTGACCACACCTGATAAACATTCGCCTTACAGTGAATTGTACGAAAACTGGAAACACACACTCGATCAACTTATTTTCTCACCGGAGCAATCACTTGTTCCCTGAAACAAAAAGACATGCAGACCCTGACAGCACAAAAAAATTATTTTAAAACCATTGGTGTCATTGGCTATGAAGGACCTGAAAGCCGCAATCCGCTTGCCTTCCGCTGGTACAATCCTGAACAGGTGGTTGGCGGAAAAACGATGAAAGACTGGTTGCGTTTTGCAGGCGCCTACTGGCATTCTTTCTGCGGCAACGGCGGCGACCCTTTTGGCGGCGCCACGCATATTTTCCCCTGGGATAATGCCAGCGATCCGCTGCAACGCGCCAAAGATAAAATGGATGCCGCCTTTGAATTCTTTACCAAACTCAGCCTTCCCTATTATTGCTTTCATGACGTAGACATCGTTGACCACACCGATGATATTGAAGAGAACGAAAAAAGAATGGCGGCGATCACGGCTTACGCCCGTGAAAAACAAAATACATCGGGTGTAAAATTATTATGGGGAACCGCCAATCTCTTTTCGCATAGACGTTACATGAATGGCGCCGCTACCAACCCCGACTTTCATGTATTAACACATGGAGCTGCACAGGTAAAAGCCGCGCTCGATGCAACGATCGCGCTCGATGGAGAGAATTACGTCTTCTGGGGCGGACGCGAAGGTTACATGAGCCTCCTCAACACCAACATGAAACGCGAGAAAGAACACCTCGCCAGATTTTTACAGACGGCGCGCGATTACGCACGGCAAAACGGATTCAAAGGAACGTTCTTCATTGAGCCGAAACCTTGTGAACCCTCCAAACATCAATACGATTACGACAGCGAAACCGTCATCGGTTTTCTCCGCCAGTTTGATCTGCTCGGTGATTTCAAATTGAATATTGAAGTAAACCATGCCACACTTGCCGGACATACCTTCTCGCATGAATTGCAGACAGCCGTAGATGCGGGCGTGCTCGGCAGCATCGATGCCAATCGCGGCGACTATCAGAATGGATGGGACACGGACCAGTTTCCCAATAACGTACCCGAACTCACCGAAGCCATGCTGGTGATACTGGAAGCCGGAGGTTTTGGCGGTGGTGGCATCAACTTCGATGCGAAAATCCGCCGCAACTCCACCGACGCGGAAGATATTTTTCATGCGCATATCGGCGGTATGGATGCATTTGCGCGTGCGCTGGTAATAGCAGATCGTGTGCTTACTGATTCAGATTACAGCAAATTGCGGAAGGCCCGTTATAGTAGTTTTGACAACGGTAAAGGAAAAGAATTTGAGGAAGGCAAACTCAGCCTGGCCGATCTGAGAGACTACGCGGTGAAAAACGGTGAACCTGCTACCATCAGCGGCAGACAGGAATATCTCGAGAACATACTGAACTGGTATCTCTGATAAACCGGTGGCTGTTTCATAGCGGCCGCCGGCTTTTTTTAACTCCATAATCAGCTCCTATGCGCTTGCCAAAAGGAAAGACATTCTTTCTTCTCGCCCTCCTATGCCTGTCCGGCACCTTGTATAGTCAGCGTGGTCTACTGCGCAATCCTGTGCTCGCCGGATTTTATCCCGATCCATCGATCTGCAGGGCGGGTGATGATTATTACCTGATCAACTCCTCCTTTGCTTATTTTCCGGGGCTTCCCATTTTCCACAGCCGCGATCTTTTAAACTGGGAACAGATCGGTCATGTGCTCGACAGGCCTGAACAACTGCCACTTGATGGTGCCGGTGTATCAAGGGGTTTGTTTGCACCTTCCATCCATTACCACAACGGAAAATTTTATGTGGTATGCACCTTGATTGATAAGCTCGGAAATTTTGTGGTAACGGCAACCGATCCGCGCGGACCATGGAGCAATCCCGTTCCCTTACCCAAAGTAGACGGTATAGATCCTTCGATCTTCTTCGACGACAATGGAAAATCCTATATTGTTTACAACAGCATTCCGCCAGACAACAAATCATTGTGGAATGGCCATCGTACCATCCGTATGCGCGAATGGAATGCGGCAACCTATGAAGTGAGTGACAAGGAAACGATTCTCATCAATGGCGGCACGGATACCAGCCGTCACCCCGTATGGATCGAAGGGCCACACATTTATCAAAAAGACGGATATTATTACCTGCTTTGTGCCGAGGGTGGTACCGGTTACAATCATTCATCGGTGATCTTCCGCAGCAAAAGTGTCGCCGGACCTTATGCTTCGTTTGAAAGCAATCCTATCATGACACAACGCGATCTCGATCCTGCGCGGCCAAATCCGGTTACGACCACCGGCCATGCGGATTTTGTAGAAACGCCGTCTGGCGAATGGTGGGCCGTGTTCCTGGCCTGCCGTCCTTATGAAGGCGATCATTACAATACAGGTCGTGAAACCTTTATGGCACCGGTAACATGGAACAACGGCTGGCCGGCCATGATACCTGCAGGGGAAACGGTAAAGTACCGTTACCCAATCAATGTTAATGGTAAAAAAACAAAAGCACAATTCAACAACAACTTTACATTCACTGACCGCTTTCGTGATACCGTTTTGAACAAGCGCTATGTTTTTCTGCGTACTCCTTCGGAGAAATGGTATTCCTCCGGAAAGGGTGCGCTTGCGGTGAAACTGCGTCCTGAAACCTGTGGTGGTAAAAGCAATCCTTCTTTCATCGGGTTCCGGCAACCGCATCTCAACGGTGATGCTTCGGTGCAACTGCAATTCCATACCACAAAAGAAAATCAGAAAGCCGGCCTGCTGGTTTTTCAGAATGAAAAGCATTATTACTTTCTGGGAGTAACAAAGCAAAACAATCAGCCATTTATCGGGCTCTACAAAGGTGGCGAAACGGATACGCTGCTCACGGGCGTTACGCTTTTACCTAAAGCAACAAATTGTTATCTGAAAATCGAAGCCCGGCAGCATACCTATGCGTTCTACTTTTCGATGGACGGCAAACGCTGGCA
Source organism: Terrimonas ferruginea DSM 30193 (assembly GCF_000425585.1). GTDB lineage: Bacteria > Bacteroidota > Bacteroidia > Chitinophagales > Chitinophagaceae > Terrimonas > Terrimonas ferruginea. The sequence goes on along the minus strand of NZ_AUDS01000020.1, from coordinate 91,903 downwards.
ACTGCTGGCCGATAATATCGACGCGAAATATCTCAGTACCAAAACTGCCGGAGGATTTACGGGCTGCCTGTACGCGATGTATGCCACTTCCAGCGGCGTGCCTTCCCAAAACACCGCCGTGTTCAAACAATTTACCTGCACAAGCCGCGATAAAACCTATTGACATGAAAAAAGGATTGCTTGCCTGTTTCATTTTATTAATAGCAACGGAGATTTCTGCGCAAATCGTTGACACCACAGGCCGAAACGGATTTTCATTGGCGAAAGCAATTTTGTATACCGACACTCGTGAAGCAAAAGTGGTACAGCAGGCTGCACAATTGCTCCGGGAAGATATTTATAAAGTAACCGGTGCAAAACTTCAAATCGTGCACAGTTTGCCCAAAGAGCCCTGCGATTTGATTGTGATCGGTACGCCGGAGAACAGTGAATTGATCAAAAAAGGAAAATTCAACACCGCTGCTATTCTGGGGAAATGGGAAGCCTTCTCGCTTCAATCTTCCGCTTCTTCTTTTTATGCCGGCAAACAAACATTGCTGATCGCCGGCAATGACCGGCGCGGCGTGACTTTCGGTGTTTTTGAATTAAGCAAACAATTGGGCGTATCTCCTTGGTATTGGTGGGCCGATGTACCGGTTGTATCGCGTCCCAGCCTTTCCATAAAACCGGATGCGCGGCAAACGGAAGCGCCGGCCGTTCAGTACAGAGGCATTTTTATCAATGACGAAGCGCCCGCCTTGAGCAACTGGAGCCGTATGCAGTTCGGCGGCTTCAACCATAAATTTTATGAAAAAGTATTTGAGCTCATGTTACGGCTCAAAGCCAATTATCTGTGGCCGGCGATGTGGGGCAGTGCTTTTTACGATGATGATTCTCTCAATGCAAAAACCGCCGATGATTACGCCATTGTAATCGGCACATCCCATCATGAGCCACTCATGCGTGCACACGACGAATGGCGTCGTTATGGAAAGGGAGATTGGGATTATAATACCAACGCCGCTGCGCTGAAAGAGTTCTGGAAGCAGGGTATGCAACGGGCGAAAAATGAAAAGATCGTAACGCTGGGAATGCGCGGTGACGGCGACAAACCCATGAGCCGCGAAACGGCAACCGCGCTTTTAGAACAGATCGTTACCGATCAACGTCAACTCATCAGCGACGTAACCGGCAAAGAACCCGAGGCCACTCCGCAACTCTGGGCTTTGTACAAAGAAGTACAGGACTATTATGATAAAGGAATGCGCGTGCCCGACGACGTCACGCTTTTGCTTTGTGACGACAACTGGGGAAATGTACGGAGGCTGCCAACCTTGGATATGGTGAAACGCAAAGGCGGTTACGGCCTCTATTATCACTTCGATTATGTAGGCGGTCCCAGAAATTATAAATGGATCAACACCAATAATCTTGCCCGCGTATGGGAGCAGTTGCATCTAACGAAAATCCACGGCGTAGATAAAATATGGATCGTGAATGTCGGTGACATCAAACCGATGGAATTACCCGTATCCTTTTTCCTTGATTACGCCTGGCAACCAGGTAACATAAAAGCAGATGGCGTTAAAAAATACGTGGAGCAATGGGCTGCCGCACAATTTGGCAATACATTATCTGCTGACATTGGTGATGTGTTGTGGCGCTACAGTCAATTGAGCAGCCGCCGCAAACCGGAACTGTTATCCCCTGAAACTTATTCTTTAACCAATTATGGAGAATGGGACCGCGTGATAGTGGAATGGGATGCGTTGACAAAAGATGCGCAGCAACTGCAAAACCTACTGCCCGATTCTGCCAGGGATGCTTATTTCCAATTGGTACTACATCCGGTGCTTGCCTTCGGAAATCTCCACCATCTCTACTACGCCGTCGCCAATAACCGTTTTGCCGCCCGGCAAAAACTCAACACTACGAATGCCTGGGCAAAAAAGGCAGAAGAACATTATAAAAAGGACTCGCTGATCACACAACTTTATCATCAACTGCGGAATGGCAAATGGGCGCACATGATGAGCCAGACGCATATCGGCTATACCGGATGGCAACAACCCGAACGTAATACAATGCCTGCCCTTACTTATTTAACCGACAACGAAGCAGTTTTCTATCCGCAAGATTCTGCCAGCCAGTTGCGTACGGCGCTTGATCTCGTACCGGCTAAAACGACTAAAGGTTCTTATGAACGAAACGGTTATGTTTCCATTCCGGCAGATGGTTATACCAATAAGGTTGATGAAAAGATATGGATAACGATTCCTGGTATCGGACTGACCGGCGCCGGCGTAATGCGAACGCCTGCAATGGAGGGAGACAGAGCACCTGCGCTGGAATATGAAATCTACGTGTACGATACCGGGCGCATCACGTTACAGGCTTTCTTTTCACCAACGCTTAATCTCTATCATACAACAGAAGGTTTAACGTATGATGTTTCGCTCGATAAGGAGCAGACACAAAGAATATCCGTGAACGCTGATGATCAGGATACAAGGACATGGGGAAAATGGGTAGCGGAAAACAAGATCGTCGTGGAAAGCCGGCATCATATTTCCACGCCCGGACTTCATGTTATTTATATTTCTCCGCAGATGGGGTTGGTGCTTCAAAAAATGGTAGTATCATTTAGTCCCTTGCAGGAAAGTTATCTCGGTCCTCCTGCAACCAGTATCGGTGATCCGGCAAATAAAAATTAAGCCATGAAAAAAATAGTAGTCATATCCCTGTTATGGTTAACCGCGTGCGCGCCAAAACCAACGGCTGTAACCGAAGACAAAGGATTAAAGGATTATTACCGTTCCTATTTTCCCGTCGGTGTGGCCGTTTCTTCTGCCGCACTTGAACGTGCTGATGAGCGTGCACTCATCCTTCGTGAGTTCAACAGCCTTACACCGGAGAATGCCATGAAGATGGGACCGATTCATCCTGCACCCGACCGCTATTACTGGACCGAAGCAGACAAGATCGCGGCCTTTGCCCGTGAACACCACCTGAAACTCCGCGGACACACATTATGCTGGCACAACCAGGCACCCGATTGGTTTTTTATTGATGAAAAAGGAAAAACTGTTTCGAAAGAAGTATTGCTGGCGCGATTGAAAGAACATATCACCACCGTTGTCAATCGCTACAAAGGCACTATCTACGCCTGGGATGTGGTAAACGAAGCCATTTCTGATAAACCCGATGAATACCTGCGCCCCTCTTTGTTTTACCAGATCTGCGGTGAAGAGTATATCGAAAAAGCTTTTGAATATGCACATGCAGCCGATCCGAAAGCATTGCTTTTTTACAATGATTACAACGAGATAAGTCCTGTTAAGCGCAAAAAGATTCATCGCCTGGTAAAAGGTTTACTGGACAAAGGCATACCCATCCACGGCATCGGTCTGCAGGCGCATTGGGCCGTGAATGAACCCGACAACACACAGTTGCAGCAAACATTACAGGAGTTAGGCAGTCTCGGTTTGCCTCTACAGATAACTGAACTCGACGTATCCGTTTATCCGAAAGAACACAATGCCCGCGATCGAAAACAGGAAGACAATGATACGCGGTTTAGCACTGAACGTGAACAAAAACAACGAGACTTATATACACAAGCCTTTCGTCAATTCAGGGGAATGGGCAAGCAACTCACCAGCGTTACGTTCTGGAATATTTCCGATCGCCATAGCTGGCTGGACGATTTTCCGGTAAAAAACAGAAAGGATTATCCGTTGTTGTTTGATACGACGTTGAAACGGAAGGCGGTATATGGAGAAGTGGCGGGATTCAGAAAGTGAACGCGAATAGCCTTAGCAGATATAAGTCTTTGTTAATATAAGATCGAATCACTAACTTTCGTCGGTAATTCCACTACAATAAAATCGTTAGAAAACCGTTCTACTACTAAACTATTTAGTATATTTGCATCGAATGTTTTACTTCTCAAACGATACCGCATTTACGCAAGATCAGATCAATAAGATCGGCAATACAATTATTTATCTGTCAAAAAAGTTTTCAGATTTGAACAAAACAAAAATCTTGAAAACACTTTTTCTTCTGGAAGAGGCCGCGATAAAGAAATACGGGTTCCCTTTTTTTGGCATAGATTTTCAACTGTGGAAGCACGGTCCTGTCGCAAAGGACATTTTCATAGACTTATCTGAACAGTCTCCTTCTTTGCTTGCTGAATTTATTACAAGAGATGAAAATAATCCGGCTTCCTTTAAAGCATTGAAAGAGTTTTGTGACGATGAGTTCAGTGACAACGATATTCAAATTCTTGAATATGTATCCGATTTTGTAAAGGATAAAAGTGCCTCTGCCTTGGTAAAACAAACCCATGGTTTAAATTCCCTTTGGCGTAAATCTGCTATAAAAAACGGAGTCTTGGAGCTTCTGGAAAATGAATTAAAGAATAGCACCGAAATCAATATAGATTTTTCAATTCTTTTTGAACACGATAAATATTTGAGAGAACGCTTTGAAGAGATGAAGGAAACATTAGAATTTTCAAAGCAGCTAAAAAAATAAATGTGTTCACAGCAGGTCATATCATTTACTTCCCAACTTTCTATTTTAAAAATGGCAACACTGCTAAACCGAAGTACTTTATTGTTCTGAGAATAATCGATGGCAAAACTATTGTCGCTTCGCTACCCACACGTGTTAATAATGCGCCCACTTTAATTAATGTATTACATGGTTGCATAAATCAAGATGATAGGGTGTTTAACTGTTACACTTTTGAGCCGGGAAGAGTAATTTGTGACAATGGTTTTTTCTTCGATTTACCTACGTTTATATACGGAAATCAGGTTGAAGATTATGACGTCGAAATATTTGAAGAAGTTTATCGAATAGAAGGAATAGATTATGAAATAAAAGGAACATTAAATGATGATGAGTTTGAGAGAATAACTAATTGTATCAAAAACAGTGCAAGTACTAAACGCAAAATAAAACGATTACTTAGTTGATTTAAAATTTCTCACGTCATCATTCAACCCTTAAAAGGCAGCGGCACCAGGAATTTCATCTCCTTCAGCCATACCGATAACAGGTTCGTCCATTGATCAACGGACCCGGGATTCTCCACCAGCCGGATAGAATGCGCACCCTGCGGAAACACATGATAACTCGCGGGTACATGTTGTTGTAATAATGAAGTATAATAGAAAAGACTGTTCTGCACACGAACGGTGCTGTCATTGCTCGCATGGACGATGAAGGTGGCGGGATTGCGGGACGTTACACCATTTTCCAATGAATATTTTTTGACCAATGCAGGCGATGCATTATTTCCCAACAGATTATTCCTGCTGCCAACATGTGCGTATTCACCTAAAGAAATAACAGGTGACAATAACACGGCAAAGTCGGGACGATAATTGACGGTATCAAGCGCATCTTTGATCTTCGAAACATCTTCTGTGGCATTGGCCAGTTGCGCAGCGAGGTGTCCGCCCGCAGAAGTGCCCATTACGCCGGTACGCCCGGGTATAAGCTTCCATTTATCCGCTTGTGAGCGAAGCAGTTTCATGGCGCGTTGTGCATCCTGCAAAGGAGCCAGCTCGCGGTTCACCAGATCGGTCTGGTGCGGCAGCCGGTAGATCAATACAAAAGCAGCAATGCCCTGGGTGTTGTACCATTTCGCCAGGTTAAATCCGTTGTAAATATGCGAGAGACGCGCGTAACCGCCACCGGGACAGATCAGCACGGCGGTGCCGGTGTTCTCTGCCTGTGCAACGGGAAAACAATAAATACCCGGCGTTCCCACACGCACAATACGTTCGTTGAAGATGGAATCCGTAACTGGTTTCCCGTTGAAGTTGGGTTTGCGGCCATCGGGCCATAAGGGAATAAATTCCTGCGCAAGGACCTGCTGACAAAGAATCAGCAGCAAAACAAACAGACGGACTTTCATGTGCTATCAGTTTTTTGAAGGCTTCCAGTCACCGAATATACGACCGGTAGTGTAAGCGGCCGCCTGCTTCTTTGTCAACTGATGACTCCAGGCTACACGGCCTGCAGTAGCAGCACCGGGACCGGAGTTCTTGTATTCGGCATAAAAAGCGGTCTTTTCGTTTTCAGGATTGCGCCAGTTTTCCCAACCTTCTGCGCGGATATGCGCGCCCATTTCACAACCAATAAAAACTGTGCGCGCATAAGCACGCCAGGGACGGCCGAGATAAACTTGTTTGGCTTCATCATTGGCAGTAAGCTTGCAATTCAGAAATACATAACCAAACTGTTTCCATGCCGGCGTCGATGCTGCGGTGATATAGGAATTGCTCAGACTGCGGATAATACAGTTTTCAAAAACAACCGTAGCCGGACCGAAAATAAAATCGGTAGTACCTTCAATGATGCAGCCGATATAATATTGTCTCGAACTGTCGTTCGCCGTCAGCAAGGTGTCCTGGTTGCCAAATAACCGGCAATTATTAACCGTTACGCGGTCTCCATCCACATGCAGGGCAACAGCCTGACCCACGCGGCCGGCTGTGTTGCGGATGGTAAGATCTTTGATCGTGATGTCATTTCCCTGCACCCACATCGTGTAAGAAGAGAAAGTACTGTACTTCGATTTATCTGCGACTGTATCTTTTGATTTGAATTTTCCCGAATAATCATCATTGGTAATGATGGTGCTGTCAGGATTCTCACCGGTAATTGTAAGATTGGTAACCCAGGAAGGGATGATCAGTTTTTCCTTATACACACCATTGCGGATATGCAATTGCAAAGCAACCGGCGAGTAAGCGCGGAAAGCATTGATCGCTTCCTGGATGGTGCGGTAATCGCCGGAGCCATCTGTGGCTACGGTGAGTTTCGATGGATAATTCTGCTGCGCAAATACGAGCGAACTTATCAGCAATAACAAAGATGCAAACAGGGACCGCATAGGCTTTCTGATTATTCGGATACGAGGCTGTTAAGATAAACCTCAATATTGGTATACTGCTTATTCAGGGAAAATAAAGCAGCGTCCGATGCATCATGGGGGTTCAGTCCATTTCTTATTTCCCATTCATCGGGTATGCCATCCCCGTCTTTATCAACAGGCGCAGGCAATGTTTTCAATGCCGGCCATGCGGCTACCGTGGCTTCATAAGGCGTACCGTGCGGATAACCGCCCTGCACGTCGATAATGCGACCCGTTCCTTTCTCTACCTCACCAATGATACGCTGATCGAGTGTATCACGTTTATAGCTGGCACCTGCATTGAGCAGTACTGCTTTATAAGCTTTCTCCGCTGATACGCGTGGGAGGTTCACTACTTCAAACGGATTTTTTGCAGTCACCATAGCGAGATCGGCATCGGTATTCTTGCCGGCATGCACTCCCAACCGATTATCCGTTGTTACGTCGGGACGTCCCCAAACATAATTTCCTTCCACAAAAAACTGGCCGGCACCCGGCGCTTCGATGGTTGGATTCACAATGCGGTGCCGCACATTTTTGCCCGTAGCCGGACCGGGCTTATAATAGTTATTGACAATGTTGTATTCACCTCTTTCGCCGCCATACGCACTGTTGTGTCCCCAGTTATAGATCACATTGTTCCTGAAATCCACGAGTTCACGATCCGCACCCAACCTCACACCATTGAAACGCGGATTGCGGCTGGTACAATGTGCGAAAAGATTATGATGCGCCGATAAATGAGCACCACCCCAGATGCCACCATAACCATGTTTCTCGAAATCGGTATCCCCTTTTTCAAAATGATAAGAATAGTTCAGCGGTTCGGAAATGATGTTCCATTGCAACGTAGTGCTATCGCCGCCATAGATACTGCATACTTCATCCGTGCTCCAGCTCATGCTGCAATGATCGATGATCACCTGTTTGTTGCGGCTGCCGCCAAATGCATCATCGCTGCCCGCACCATCAACCATTCCCTTGTTCTGGTACCGATCGCCCATGCGGAAACGCAGATAACGGATGATGATGTTATCACCATTCATCGTCACAGGATAATCGGCCAGGCAGATACCATCGCCGGGAGCCGATTGACCGGCAATCGTGATATTACCGCGAATGATCAGTTTGGATTGCAGATGAATGGTACCCGAAACAGCAAACACGACTATGCGCGGTTCTTTGGCAGATACTGCTTCGCGGAAGCTTCCGGGTCCGCTGTCATCCAGGTTGGTCACCTTGTATACTTTGCCACCGCGGCCGCCCGTGGTATATTTTCCAAAACCTTCTGCACCGGGAAAAGCAACAGGACGGTCGTCTTTGACCACTACTGCCTGCTTTTGTTGCGCACAAGCGTTGAGCATGGCCGCGCATGAAAGAAGCAGCAAGGTCTTTTTCAGAAGGTGAAAGGTGTAAGGCATAGGGCGGTAAGTATTGAGTAGTAAGTTATAAGTGTTAAGTTAAACAGCCATCATGGTCCCTGAGGTTCTCGAAGGGCCGTGATGGCTGTTTTGAATTTTAACTTTTGACTTTTGAATTAATACCCATAATCCTGTTTCAAATTCCTGTTGGCATCGATGCTTGCCTGCGGGATCGGCAACAGCTCGCTTTTATTTGCCGTAAAACCTGCGGCATAATAAGTAGTGATCGTTGTATTGATCGCTGTACCCAGCCAGGCCACACTGCTGTATCCGGACGGGGCCGGTGTTACGTTGGGTTTGTAATAGGAACCCGCGTAGGTCAGCGTGGTGGAATTATTCAGGAAGTACATGGTAGTGGGATAGGTATTCCACGGTGCCGCACTGCGCGCAGCCATCACCTGTAATTGCGCTTTGGTGGCTGCCAGTTTTGTACCCAGCAGGTTCCAGCGGATCAGGTCATACTTACGGATGCCTTCACCACCCAGCTCGAGTGCGCGCTCTTTTACCAATGAATCAAAAAACTGGGCCTTATTCAAACCGGCCAGGTCAATGGTTGGATCTGCCGTTGCCAAAGGCTTGCCACGACCACGGCGACGGACCTGGTTGATGGCGTTATACGCTGCAGGCGAAGGTCCGTTACCCAGTTCATTGTCGGCCTCTGCATACATCAGCATTACATCCGACATACGAATTACCGGCCAGTTGAGTCCAAAATATTGTGCAGCGGATGCATTTACATTCGGCGCAATCCAATCGCGGCGGAATTTACCATCCACCATTGTCTGCAGTGTGCGGAAAGATCCGAGTGTGCCGCCTGCATTCGTCACGTTATAAGGCACACACATCACATCACGGCGAAGATCGGTGCTGTCAAACATGTAGAAATAACTGGGCAATACGGTCAATGCTGAGTTACCCAGGCCCGTACCATTACCACGCGGACCATTGTAATAGCCCAGTTTGCTGTCACCCAGCGCACTGGTGCCGCCGCCCATTGCCACTTCCCACAGGATCTCGCCGTTGGGTTCAATGGCATGGCCGCAGATATAATCTTTGAATACGGAGCGGAAGTTGGTGTTCAGCTTGTGATCTGCGGTTTGTTGCATGATCGTATTACACTCGTCTTTCGCTATCTGGTAATAGGTGTTGGGGTCGGAACCACGCACCATCTGCACCGGAGATCTGCGCAGTGAATAGCCCGCGCGATACAAAGCAATGCGCGCACGCAATGCACGGACAGCACCCTGCGTAATGCGTTCGCTGCTGGCACTTGCCTGGGTACGCCAGGGAACAAGTGTGGCGGCGAGTTGCAGATCTTTCAACAGCACTTCATAAATGGAATCGCGATCTGTTTTTCCTTTGTAAAGATCGGTTTGTGTAAAGGAAGGTTCCAATTGAGCAGGGAGATCGCCCCAGTTGCGGATCAGTTCAAGATAATATTGTGCACGAAGCGTCAGCGCTTCCCCGTGCAGCCATTTCAGCTTTGCCTGCTGAGCGGTAGTGCCACCGGTATATTCCGGCATGCGCGGAATATAATAGATACAGAGGTTGGCACGCTCCACTCCTAACCATAATTGGTTAAAAGGACCGGCAAGCTGTGTATTGTTGGCGTTTACATTGTAATGCGCGATGTCGCGGCGTTCGTTGTCGGGATAAGGCGTGCCGCCTTGTCCCATCATCAGGTCATCATCATAAGTATAATACATACTCAGACGGATACCATAACCCTGGTCACCGGTCATTGGCGCATACGCCCCGAGCACCGCCTTTTCGGCATTGATCGCATTATCAAAAACAAATTCAGGACCGAAGGAAGAAATAGGTTCTACTTCGAGGTATTTTTTGCAGGAGCCGAGTGTTACGGCCGCTATTGCTACAATACCGAGTATATAAGATGCGCTTCTTTTCATTTGAGCAGGCATTTACAGATTTAGAAAGTCAGGTTAAGACCAAAAATGAATGTACGGCTGCGCGGGTAGCCTGAATAATCCACACCGGGCGTTACCGGGTTGCCGCGGCGCGTGCTAACCTCCGGATCGTATCCGGTGTATTTGGTGAATACGGCGAGGTTGGTTCCGGTCACGTACACACGGGCGCGCTGCATTTTCATTTTACGCAACAGGGATGAAGCAAAGGTATAGCCAAGGCTTACATTGTTGATGCGCAGGAATGATCCGTCTTCGATCGCCCATGAATGCAATACAAAAGAAGTACTGCTGGTGCTCGGCGACCACATGGTTGCATTGGCATTCAGCGCAGCTAAGGCAACAGGGTCGGTTACTACCTGCCCCTGGCTGTTGATCCTTGTCCAGCGGTTATTAACGATATCCAGCATGTTGGCATTGGCTGTATAACCGGACGTGAACTCGAGTTTGTTGGCATTGTAAATCTCACCGCCAACAGAGAAGTTCAGGAAGATATTCAGGTCAAAATTTTTGTAGGTAAACTGCTGGTTAAGACCGCCGAAGAATTTAGGTTGTGCCACACCGATGATCTGCTTGTCGTTGTCATCGATCTTTCCGTCGGGAGGACCGGGTTTGCCGGTAGCAGGATCGATCGGACCTGCTATATCACGGAAGCGTACGAGACCAGGTTGCGGTGTAGCAGTAATGCTTCCGTTGCTGGCAACGCCGGGTTTCAGGGTATAGGTTTGTGTAGCCGGGTTGTAATCAAATTGATCGATGGTGTAATAACCATCCGTTACAAATCCCCACATCGCACCAACCGGATCGCCTACGCGTACAATGTAATCGGCAGGTGTGTTGGAAAAGCCCCAGCCTGAGTTGGTCAGGAAGAAAGACTGACGGTCGCCGAGGCTCAGCACTTTATTTTTATTAAAGGAAATATTGAAGTTAGCATTCCAGGAGAAATTCTTTTTCTCCAGCACGGCCGCATTTACCTGGAATTCCACACCTCTGTTTTCTGTTGAGCCTACGTTCTGTATCTGCGTAGTGTAACCGGAGGAAGTAGGTACGGGTACGTTGATCAGCAGGTCTTTGGTCGTATTGCGATATACATCGGCGGTGAACTGTATACGGTTGTTGAGAATGCTGAGGTCAAGACCTAGGTTGCGCGATACGGTTGTCTCCCACACAAGATTGGGGTAAGCAAGCGCGGCGGGAGCATAAGCCGTAACCAGTTGCTCGTTGAGCCAGTACTGCGTAGAAGCGGCATATTGTGTCAGGTAACCGAAGTTGGGAATACGGTTATTGCCGGCCTCTCCATAACTCACACGGAGCTTCAGATCGTTAACGGTCGACTTGAGCGACTCAAAGAATTTTTCGTTAGACAAACGCCAGGCCACCGAACCCGAAGGGAAGTAACCCCATTTGTTGCCCGTACCGAATTTAGATGAGCCATCCGCACGCAGGGAAGCCGTAACCAGGTAACGGCTGTCGAAGCTATAGTTAACACGTCCGAAGAAAGACACCATGCGCTCTTCCACTTCCGAAGTGGCAGGACGCGAAGGATCGGTATAAGCCGTGCCCAGGTTGAAGTTGGCTAACGCTGTTTTGGGTGAAATGCCCACAGGGAAATAACGCATCAACTGCACCTGCGTCTTGTAATTGCTTTGGTACAATTCATGACCAGCCAGCATATTGAGGTTATGACGCTTGAAGAATCCGATTTTCGTTTTCGTGGCGTCAAAGGTAAATACGTTGGAATTGTTGATCGTCGTACGTTGTGTATTGGTAATACCAGCCATTGGCTGTACGGAACCGTTCTGACGTGAGTTGCTGGTCAGCGTATCGTCGAAGAACTGTTGTTTGCCATTGTTGAAATCGATACCACCTGTTGATTTGAAGGCAAGGTAAGGTGTGAGTTTATATTCAACATATCCGCTCAGGTTGAGGATATTGTTGAAATTCTTGCGGTACTCGGCATCGTTGAGCAGAACAGGGTTCACCATGTTCATGCCATTGGCATTGGTCTCGTTGAAATAATCCGGGTCAAAGTCGTCGATGTTCTGCCCCTGCAGCAGCATCGGACGATAACGTACGCTCTGACGAAGGCGGTTGGTACCGGCGGAACCGGTAGTGGAAGTACCTGCACCGGTGGTGATGGTATTGTTGTACCGTGTATTGAAACCAACACGGAGTTTGTTATCGAATTTGTGGTCAAACTTGAAAGAAACGAGTTTGCGATCGAAGCCCGATCCCAGCATCAGACCATCTTCCTTGTTGGAAGTAAGGCTGAGGTTGTATTGCGTGGAGGCATTACCACCACTGAGTGCAACGTTATGCGTTTGCATGATGGCATTGCGACCAAACATTTCATCCTGCCAATCTACGAATGGAACATTCTTATAGTTGCTGAGCGTGTCCCAGGTTGTACCATATTGTCTTACGAAATTGGTGCTGTCGGTAGCATTACCGCGGCTGCGTTCGTATTGGTATACCACAAAATCGTAAGGGTTCAGCACTTTCAGTTTGTTGGCAATTTTTCCCACACCGATAAAACCGTTGTAGCTGATCGTGGGCTTCGTGTTCTTGCCGCCTTTGGTCGTAATGATCACTACACCGTTAGCTCCGCGTGAACCGTAGATAGCGGTAGCAGAAGCGTCTTTGAGTACGTCGATCGATTCAATGTCCTGGGGAGATAGGGCAGACAAACCATTTTCCACCTGCACACCATCGATGATGTAAAGCGGAGAATTGTCCTGTGTGATGGAACCGCCGCCGCGTACACGGATCAGCACTTCCGCGTTGGGAGAACCTTCGGTACCCGTTACCTGCACACCGGCAAGACGGCCGGCCAATGCCTGGGCAGCGGAGTTGATAGGTACGTCTTTCAACTGGCGGGCGCTTACGGAAGACACAGAAGCCGTAAGGTCTTTACGTTTCATGGTCTGATAACCCACTACCACCACATCGTCGAGCGAAGAAACGGACCGTTCCAGTTTCACGATCATATTAGCGGTAGCTTCTACAGTTTGGGCCGTAAAGCCGGTGTAGCTGATGGTGAGTTCCGCGTTGGCGCCGGTCACCTGGATGGTAAAATCACCATTCTTATTGGTCTGTGTAGTGTTGGTCGTGCCCTTGACCTGAACGGAAACGCCCTGAAGCGGCGCACCCGTATCATCTGTTACCCGGCCGCTGATCTGGCGGCTTTGGGCAAACAGCAGGGAGCTGGCCCCGAACATCAACAAGCATAAAAACAGTAATTTCCTCATACTGCAATCGTTTTTTTGGTTTGAAGAAAAAAGACAACTCTTTTTCTGAAAAATGCGGGCTTGTAAAAAGGAGCCGGAAGATGACTTGCCCGACGATCAACCCTTCATGGCCGGGCAAGGGGCTCAGAAGAGTGTAGTGACAGGCAATCGCTTCGTTTCGCCTGACAAGTCTAGGCAGATTTTCAGGATTACGAAACCGATTGTATTTTTTTATTTACGCAATCGTTCCCGGCAACGATGGCGTTGCAGGTTGTAAGCCAATACGTTATTTATCCTGCACTATCCTGAACAGGTTTGCGGTGCCAATGACCGGCTCTTATTGTTTTGCGTGTTTATGCCGGGAAGGCTGACGGCAAATCACTACTTTTAGGCGGATATTAAATAATTGATTGCCCATGAAGTTTGAAGCTGTTACCATCAAGGATATTGCCAAGGCGCTCGGACTGTCCACGTCCACCGTTTCGCGTGCGCTGCGGGACAGCTACGAGATCAGTCCCGAGACGAAAAAGCTCGTGCTTGAATACGCCGAAAAGATCAATTATCATCCGAATCCTATTGCGTTAAGCCTTAAAGAACGCAGAAGCCGCTCGATCGGGGTGATCGTGAGCGAAATAGCCAACAGTTTTTTTTCGCAGGCCATCGATGGCATCGAATCCATTGCTTATAATAATGGTTACAATGTAATCATCTCCCAAACCCGTGAATCGCAGGAGCGGGAACAAATCAACTTAAACTACCTCACTTCAAGGTCCGTAGACGGACTGATCATATCGGTATCTGCCGAAACCAGTGATTTCAGCTTTATAAAAGACATCATCAGCCGCGGCATGCCGGTCGTATTCTTCGATCGCGTGGTGCCGGACATTGACACACATAAAGTGGTTGTAGATAATTACCGGGGGGCATTCGACGCCACACGCCATTTGCTGGAAAGTGGTTACCGCCGCATTGCTGCCGTCACAAACAGCGAAACGCTTTCTATTACGCAGGACCGCATGGCGGGTTACCGCGCAGCACTGGCAGAAGAAGGTATAGCAGAAGAGCCCGGCTATATCCGCAGTTGCCCGCATGGCGGGTTGGTACTGGCCGAAGTAAATACGGCCGTGGAGGGACTATTGGCCATGGAAACAAAACCTGATGCCATTCTTGCCTTATCTGACAAACTGACTACGGGTTGTCTCCGCATTTTAAAAAACAAAGGGTTGCAGGTACCCAGGGACATGGGTCTGATCGGTTTTTCCAACTCCGACCTCACCGAACTCATCGATCCGCCTTTGTCCATTATCAAACAACCGGCCCTGGAAATGGGCGAAGTGGCGATGAATTCGTTGCTGCAATTGCTCAACAGCAAGCAACCGGTGACGGAATTCAATACCCATAAATTAGCACCGCAATTGATCATCAGGACTTCTTCGGTGCGGGCGTGAATCGTCAATAGGTGAAGGGTGCCCTGGTTTGAAGCTTTTTCACGCAAAGACGCATAAGGAGCAAAGGCGCAAAGCTTATCACTTAATACCTATTACTTACTACCTTACTGGCTGTTTCATTTTCACATTTACACATTTACACATTCCGCCTTCGGCGGAAAATCCCCTTTTCGGTTGATAAGACCGGCTACTCCGGCAATTACATTTGAGCTTATTCTGATTCTGCATTTAAAAAATTATCATGAAAAAGCTCAACACAATCCTGGCGGTTGCCCTGCTCCTTTTTTTGTCCTCCGGTGCGGAGGCTAAAATCTGGAGACTAAATAACAACACCGGCATTACCGCCGACTTTACCTCATTGGATGCCGCACTGGTCAGCACCTCGGTGCAAAACGGCGACACGCTTCACCTGGAAGCAAGTCCGCTCTCTTATGGAGATGCGACCATCAACAAACGACTGGTGATCATCGGCACCGGCTATTTCCTCGATCCGGCCAATATTACTTTTCCGCCCAACACCGGCTTGCAATACAAAACACAACAATCAATCGTCCGTTTTATCAGCCTCACTGCCGATGCCGCCGGAAGCAAGTTTAACGGTATATCATTCCTGTCAGGCACGCTCTCCGGCGCGGTATGGACAAACATTACTTTTGAAAAATGTTATATCGCAGAAAACTTCACCGTTCCGAATGCCGCTAACAGCGGATTGGTGATCCGCAAATGTTTTATCGACAATACTGTCCTCAATTGCACGCTTGGGTCATTGACCGATTTTACTTGCGAAAACAATATTTTCTTTGGCTTCTGGGGCAGCATCAATATGCCCAACCTGAGCGGCACCAATAATATTTTCCGCAATAACAGTTTTGCTACTCCTGCACCTACCGCTGTTTCTGCGCTGGCAAACTGTTACGTGGCCAATAATATTTTCACCAACAATAACGGTACGCCTATTGGATTTACCAACTGCAACATAAAAAACAATCTTTTCTCCCAAAACCAGCCGCTGCCCGGTACGGCCATCGGCAATCAGATCAACGTCAACATGGCCGATGTATATGCGGGTGGTAGTACAGGAAGCTGGGATTCACGGCTTGCATTAAAAGCGGGCTCTCCTGCTATCGGTGCAGGTGTTACGGTTGGCAGTGTGGTTAGCCCCAATTGCGGTGCATTTGGAGGAACAGATCCTTACAGGCTTTCCGGTATTCCTGACGTTCCAGCTATCTATAGTCTTACGGTGCCTTCTTCTATTCCTTCCGGCACCAACAGCATGAACGTAACCTTTAGTACACGGAGCAACAATTGATTTTTCATATAACCTAATACAATTTGTATGAAAATGATATTGACAATGTTGTTGCTATTGATGACGGTACTGGCCAAAGCGCAGGACCCCGATTATCCAGCCGCTCCGCCAGCGCCTTCCAATATCGTGACAGCAGAATATTTTATTGACACCGATCCCGGTTTTGGTAACGGAGTGCCGGTTGTTACAGGTACAGGTCCCGTTATTGCCGGTATCGGCGTTTCGATCAACACATCGGGGTTGACCAATGGTATTCACCGTCTCGGTCTCCGCAGCCGGAACAGCGATGGCAGCTGGAGTCATACATTAACAGAGGAGTTCCTCGTAAATTTTGACCCGGCTTATCCGTCTCCACCCGCAGCGGCTTCCAGCATCGTAACCGCAGAATATTTCATTGATACCGATCCCGGTTTCGGCAATGGCATACCGTTGACAACAGGTACAGGTCAGAACCTGGCCGGTATTACGGCTTCGTTGAACACCACCGGTCTGGGCAATGGTACGCACACGCTCGGCATCCGCAGCAAAAACAATGATGGCAGCTGGAGCCACACCAATATTCAGGACTTCCTCGTTGATGATGACTTTGCTTATCCCCCTTCACCTGCGGCACCGGGCAATATTACCTATGCCGAATACTTCTTTGATACAGATCCGGGATTTGGCAACGGAACAGGTATCGCCATTACGCCCGGCGTGGACCTCAATAACATAAACTTCGCCGCCAATACCAGTTCGCTCGCAGACGGGCCGCATACGCTTTTCATCAGAAGCTTCGACGATTGGAGCATTACCAACTATGTAAGCTTTCTGAAAGGGTCACCGCTGCCGCTCGACTTTATTTCTTTCTCGGCCGTTGCCAGTGGTAACGACGTATTGCTCACCTGGCAAACCGAAAACGAAATCAATACCTCTCACGTTGACATCGAATGGAGCAGGAACGGACAGGATTTTATAAAAATTGCTACCGAAATAGCGGCCAATACACCTGGGCTCCATCAATACCGCT
Source organism: Terrimonas ferruginea DSM 30193 (assembly GCF_000425585.1). GTDB lineage: Bacteria > Bacteroidota > Bacteroidia > Chitinophagales > Chitinophagaceae > Terrimonas > Terrimonas ferruginea. The sequence continues at coordinate 74,651 of NZ_AUDS01000020.1, read as the reverse complement.
ACCTGCATCTGTCGCCCGGTGAAGGCAGGTTGTATTACAGGCTGAAACAGGTAGATCAAAACAGCGTATTTAAATACAGCAATACGGCTGTGGTAAATATGAACAAAGCGCAGAAAGCACTGCTGTATCCGAACCCGGCCAGTGATATCATCACGCTTAAAAATATCAACGCAGCGGATATTTCGTTTATACAACTGCTGGATGTGCATGGACGGCAGATGATGCTGGCGCCCGTAATAACGGGATTGCAATGCGATATAAGTGGCCTGAGCAACGGAAGTTATCTGCTGCGTGTGCAGAAAAAGGATGGAACGGCAGAAGTCATACCGTTTATTAAACTGAAAAAATAGACAGGAACTTATCGATCACAGGCTGCCTCCCGGAGGAGGCAGTTCTTTTTTCGGGTAAAATCTGTTAGTTGGGGTTTTGCGTAAGTCATTAGGGGCTCTGCGCACAGATTAATGGTTTTAAGAAAACCTTTTGACCATTTAAACGGTTATCCGTTGACACTGCTTAATGTCAGGCAGTTTTTGGCTACTTTTACACCCGTCTATGAACAAGCTTTTCGCCATCATACTGCTCTTCACGCTGCCGCTGTGGGGAGCCGCGCAGGATTCGCTGCCGGTAAAAATCACTCCGTCCTTTGAACGCACCGGGCCGGAAGAAGTGACCGTTGCCCTGAAACTGGACATCAAGCCCGGTATTAAGGTATTTGGCCTGGCCAAAGATTCTGCGGCGCAGCTTTTTTCCTCGTTTGTTTTCGACTCAACGGCTGAAAAACTTCGTTCAGGTAAGCCGCTCCAGTCATCCAATCTGAAAAAAGAAACCAATCCCGAATTGGGCGAAGTGGAGTTCTTTATGGACTCTGCGGTTTGGAAACAACACTTAAAGATCAGTGGTGGCGACAGCGCTTTTGTAAAAGGAACCGCCACGCTGCTTTACCAAAAAGGCGAATCATTCGAGCCGCTAGAAGTTCCATTCAGGATAAATATCACCAGCGATGTTGCTGTTGCAGGTGGCGTGGCAAATACAAATGAGCAACCTGCCCGCTCATTGATCTGGATTTTCCTTTCTGCCTTTGGCGGTGGTTTACTTGCCCTGCTCACTCCCTGCGTTTACTCGATGATTCCGGTGACAGTGAGCTTCTTTACCAAAAGAAGTAAAAGCCGCGCAGAAGGAATACGCAACGCTTTTTATTATTCCGTTTCTATCGTCGTCATCTTCACGCTGATCGGGTTTCTCGTTACATTGATCTTCGGACCGGCAGCATTGAATAATCTTGCGACCAACTGGATCGCTAACATCGTCTTCTTTGCAATCTTCTTAATATTTGGTATTTCATTCCTTGGCGCATTTGAAATAACATTGCCCGCCTCCTGGTCTACCCGCGCGGACTCGCGCGCAAGCACCGGAAGTTTCTGGGGAATATTTTTCATGGCCCTGACCCTTGTGATCGTTTCGTTCTCCTGTACCGGCCCGATCATCGGCAACCTGCTTGTATTGGCCTCCAAAGGAAGTTATTATGGTCCGCTTGTGGGTATGTTTGGCTTCTCGCTTGCATTGGCCTTGCCTTTTGTCTTATTCGCTTTCTTCCCCAGCAAACTCAATTTGTTGGGTAAAGCCGGCGGATGGCTCAACTCGGTGAAGGTGACACTCGGTTTTCTCGAACTGGCACTGGCACTAAAGTTCTTGTCCAACGCGGATCTGGCGCGCAACTGGCGTATACTTGATCGCGAAGTATTCCTTTCACTCTGGATCGTTATTTTCCTTTTACTCGGATTATATCTTTTAGGCAAACTTCGTTTTCATCACGACGACGATCTTCCTAAAAATGATTTCGGCCATCCGTATCTTACCGTTACAAGACTATTCTTTGCCATAGGAGCGTTTACGTTCATGGTATACATGGTGCCCGGACTGTGGGGTGCGCCGCTGAAAGGACTGAGTGCCTTTCTTCCTCCGATGGGTACGCAGGATTTCAATTCAGCTAAATCACAAGCGATCGCCGCGGGAGGATCATCCTCGGGCAACGGAGCCTTGCCTCATCCGCAAAAATATTATGAGGTGATGAAAAAGAATGAGCCGGATGTTGTCGTCAACAACGGTCTCGTTACCTATTTCGAATACGAAGAAGCCCTGGAAGTAGCGAAAAAAACCGGCAAGCCGCTTATGCTCGACTTTACCGGCATCAATTGTATCAATTGCCGTAAGATGGAAGGACAGGTATGGAGTGATCCACGTGTGATGCAAAAACTGAAAGACGAATTCATCATCGCTTCCTTATTTGTCGATGTGCATCACGGGGTTGATCTTCCGCCTGCTCAACAATATTATTCCGAGGCTTTGAAAAAACAGGTAGAAACGCTGGGTGACCGTAATACCGATATTGCCGTTACGCGCTTCGGCGCCAACACACAGCCTTATTATTTCTTCCTTGATGGCAGTGAAAAAAGGCTGATACAGGAAGGTTATGGTTATGATCCGGATGTAGATAAATTTCTCCGCCATCTCGATCAGGCCATCGCCGAATTCAAGAAGCGGAAGTGAGGCAATAAGTCAATGGTGAATGGTCAATCGTGAATTGATTTTGCACCTTAATTTCTTTGCAGCTTTGCGTGAAAAAGCTTTTCGCTGTTGGTTAGTGGTAAACGAACAACGGCATCACCTATTCACTTATTGCCTTATTCACTCATTCACGATTGACGATTGACGATTGACCATTCACTATTCACTCAGAAAATAGCCTCCAACTCCTTTAGCGAATGCACCGTATAGGTCGGTTTAATAGAGGCCTCGATACGTGTATGGTTCACAAACACCTGGTCCATGCCTACATTTATCGCGCCCTGGATATCCGCATCCAGTGTATCGCCCAGCATGATACCGCTCTCAGCAGTCGCGCCGGTTTTGCGGAATGCATACTCAAATATTTCTTTATTGGGCTTGAGACTGTTCGACCCTTCAGACGTGATCACTTCTCCGAAAAACTTATCCAGTCCGGAATAGCGCAGCTTCGAATGTTGCACGGTTTCAAATCCGTTAGTGATCAAATGCAACTGATAATTGCGGTCGCGTAAATACCCGAGGATTTCAATGGTGTAAGGAAACAGCAGGTTGCGTGTCGGCAGCATCTCGAGAAACCGCTCGCTCATGCGCGTTGAAAGCTTATCGTCGGCAATTTTAAAATCCAGCAGCGACAACCACATCCGCTTTACGCGCAATTCCGCCTGCGGAATATATCCTTTGCGGTAACGTTCCCAGAGACGGTCGTTGTGTGCGAGATAATTGCGGTAGAAAAGATCAAAATCATGTACGCCACGCTCTGCCAGCTCCATCTCGCTGTACAACTCAATCAGCGTTGCGCGTGCATTTGCTTCGAAATCCCAAAGGGTATGATCCAGATCAAAAAATAAATGCGTGTACTTTTTCATGATAACAACGCCGGTTATCCGCCTTTCAGGGCTTCCATTACTTCTTCCCGTCGTCGCCGGCTGACTTCTACCCTCGATTGATCAAGCATGACCAACACGCCCTGGGCATGAGAAGATATTACGTGTTCTTTATTGACGATATGTGATTTGTGTACGCGTATAAAACCATGCCCCGACAGTATCTCTTCGTACTCTTTCAGGGTCCGTGAGATCAGCAGTGGCTTTTGTTTGGCAAAATGAAACCAGGTATAGTTGCTCTCCCCTTCAAGACGAATGATCTCGTGCGGGGAAAAGAAATAAGTGCCCTCGAGTGTCGGCAATGCGAGCTTGAACTCCTGCTGGCTGCCTGCTGAAATATTATGCAGCAGGTTGTTGTACAATCCCTGCTGGCCATCGCGTTGTTTGCAATGTATTTTATACCGGTCGATCGCCTGCCGCAATTCGTCGGCATCGATGGGTTTCAGGAGGTAATCCAATGCACTGAAGCGGATTGCTTCGATAGCATATTTATCATAGGCCGTCGTAAAAATAACAGACATATCACCCGCACCGGTCTTCTTCAGCAATTCGAACCCCGTCATTACCGGCATTTGCACATCGAGAAAAAGAATATCCGGTTTTATCAGCGCGATCTTATTCATGCCATCCTGACTACCGATAGCTGTCTCAACAGCCGAAATCTCCGGCACATAACGCTCCACCATCAATTGTAATGTGTGAATCGCCGACAACTCATCATCTATGATCAACGCTTTTATCACGGTTCTAAATTACACAAAAGCCCTGCTATGCAGAAGCTTTAGGGAGTTTATTATTTATCATTCATGCTGCAGTAAAGAATGAGGCGGACCATGGTTCCTTCCACTTCGCCATTTACGCCAAGCAGGTCTTCCACCTGCACTTCAAAGGTTTGCTGATATTGTTGTTGCAATAATTGCAGGCGTTTTGTTACCAGTTGCAAGCCGCGGGATTGATGCTGGCTGCTGGAGCCGGCCCGCAGCCTGGCCGATGCCTCGCGGCCAATGCCATTATCCGTGATCCGGCAGATCAGGAATTCGTCGTGGAACAAAGAAAAGTGAATATCGAGCCGCCGGTCACCGTCGCGCGGCATCAGGCCGTGCCAGATGGCATTTTCGGCAAACGGCTGCAACAACATCGGCGGAATTTTCAACTCGGCCGGATCCATGTCGTCACCGTGTACAATACGGTATTGAAAACTATTACCCAGCCTCAATTGTTCGAGCTGCAGGTAGAGGTCGAGTATTTCTATTTCTTTTTCCAGGGAAATAAAATTGAATTCCGAATGCAGCAACACCTCGCGTTGCAGGCGCGAAAACCGCGATAGGTAACGGTTGGTCTGATCGATATCGCCCTTTAAAATAAACTGCTGGATGCTGTTGAGCGCATTGAAAATAAAATGCGGATTCATTTGCGTCCGCAACGAAGTCAGTTGTGAGGTAGCCAGATCCTGGTTGAGTTTGAGTACTTCGATTTCCCTTTCCCGTGCCTGTTGTTGCGTTCTTATTTTATCGATCTTATCTGCACATAAGGCAGCGATAGTGCGCATGATCTGCAAATGCCGCGGGTTATAGAAATTACGGCGGTGATGTTCGCTGTCGATCACGCCGATCACCTCCTGCTTGTCGATGATCGGAACGGCCAGTTCCGACAAACGCAATTGGTCATCTACTATATAACGCGGATCCAGCGTAGTGTCCGCTATGATGGCGGCTTTACCATCGCGTGCAACAGCACCTACAATTCCCTGGCCCACCGGTATTTCGATCGGGTTGACTATTTTCTTTTCGCCGGTGCTCTTGGGACCCCATGCCGCTTTTTGTATCAGCACATCCCTGTCTGCGTCGCGGAGATAGATCACACAATCTTCAAACCCCAGTTTCGAGATACAATTCTTTGCCACATCCCACAACATATCTTCCACATTCACATGCCCGCTCATCGAGGTAGCAAAATAGTTGATCACCTGTTCCGTTTCCAGTTGGTATTGAAAGCCGGATGCTTTCAATTGCTGCAAAGCTGTTTTTTCTTCTTCCCGGTGCCGGATGCGCCTTTCTCTTAATCTTACCAGCCAGTAGCCGCCCGCCAGTACAATCAGCAAGGCAAGGCCGATAAACCACCATTGTTTCCATACCGGTTCCTTAATGCGGAAAACATAAGAGGCCGCACCGCTCCAGTTATTGTTGCCCGCTGCGGCCATTACTTCAAAACGGTAGCGGCCGGGAGACAGATGACGGAAAGTGATCGACCGCAGGCTGCCCGCGTCGATCCAGGAAGTGTCGGTTCCCATCAGGCGATACCGGTATCTTAAGCGTCTCGCATCTGAAAGATGTACCGACAAAAAGTGAAAGGTGATGCTGTTGGAAGAATAAGGCAGCTGCAGATGATCGGGCAGTTCTCGGGTTCTGTCAACTTCCAATGTAGCAGATGTTAACGTATCACCGTTGGAGCCTGTGGTGATGCCGGTGATCACGGGAACAGGCGCCGTGTATTTCGTGCTCACAGCAGCCGGATGAAAATAGCTGACTCCGGATGAAGTGGCCACCCATATGCGTTGATGACTGTCCTGCAACAGCCGCACGCCATGAAACGGTTTGTCCTGGAACCCCTGCATCACGCCATAGTTGTCGATGATACAACGATCCGGCCCATCGGGTGTCAATCTTGTTATACCACGGTTGTTCACAGCCCATACACGCTGGTCGTTATCGCGCAGCAAACGGAGATAGATGGATGAGGCAAGGCCATCGGCGGGCAGCAGTGATTTACGAAAACGGATAACGCCATTTTTATAAAAACAACAAAGGATGCCGTCACCCACCGTACTGATCCAGATATGACCCGATGGATCCATGATGATATCGGTCATGATATAGGCTTGCCGCGGAGAACCCGTAATGTCGAGCGGCTCCAATGAATCATTTTTTATTTCTAATAAACCAGAGTTGCCTGCAAAAAACAGCCGGCCGTCGTGCGTACGGACAGCACTCCGCACAACCGGAAAATCCGTGCCATTTGCCGGGCAAGTATAGGTGGTAAAAGAAGGCCTGTCTTTCTCTGTATAATTTATTTGCGTTACGCCACCATCCCCCATGGCATATAAAATGCCCGGTTCGCCGGCAATGAGTTGATAACAGGTATTATCAAGTAATCCATCTTTAACCGTAAAAATTTTCACGTTGCCTTTGTACGACCTTGCCAGGCCATGATTCACAGATGTCAGCCACAATGCACCGTTTGCATCTTCGAGTGCACTCGTGATCTCCGCATCCGGAAATATTTTTTGAAACTGTTTAAAATCAGCGGCAGCGGATTGGCGGATAAAAAGTTCTCCTTTTCCTGAACCTAATAACAGATTGCCGTCTGTGCGTTCGGTCAATGCAAACCCGCTGATGGATGGAACGAGCGTAAAAATATTTCTTTGTACAAAAAGCAATTGTTCATGCGTACCAATCCACCAGTCATTCATTTTATCATTGAGAAAACAGCTTTGCCAGCTGCTGTACATGGCGGGCAACGGCACACGCAACGACAGTCGCCCCGATGCGCGATCATAATTATAAATGCCCGTACCACTCAGTAGGTATAAACTGTCCCCTTTTTTGAGCAGGGCATCACTGGTGCCGGCAGGTGTGACCAGCTTATCACAGCGATCGCCGGAGAGGCGGTACAATCCGCTTTGCAGCGCGGAGAAGTAAATATCTTTTCCCGAAGCGGCCAATCCTGTTATATAGTCGCTTTCGCCCATGCGGCAGCAGACCCTGAGCTGGCGGCCATTCCAGGAGAGAAGATTGTTTCCATCGGTAAAATAGATAAGTCCATCTGCGGCCACACCTTTGGATATACAAGGTTGAGTGGGGGAATGTTGTTTCCAGGCCGGTAATAAAAATTTGTCCCAGTTAGTTTGTTTTGTTTTCAATAGCTCACGGCGGATGGATTTGGTGAGCAGGACGGGACCATCACCTGTTGCCAGCCACAGACTATCCGTTTTGCCGAAAAACTGGTAAACCGGAAAAGGCCGTTCTGCCTTTACAAATACGAGATTCGGAAAACGGTAAAAGAACAATCCTTTTTCTGTGCCGATCCAGATCGTGCCTTCGCCGTCTTCGGTAACCGCATTCACTTTTCCCACTCTTTCATTGCCGGCAAACAATAAGTTCTCAAACCTGTAGCCATCAAAACGGCTCAGGCCGGTGGCATGACCGATCCATAAAAAATTGCGGCTGTCCTGGAATAAGCAACTGATGTTGGAAGAAGCAAGACCTTCTCGCGGGGTAAGTTCACGGAAATTAAAAGCATCGCTTTGCGCATGCAGGACAGGCGTAAAACAATGCAAGGTCAGGAAGATCAGCAACCGCAGGCGTCGCCGGAAAAGTGGAGCCGGTGGCAAAAGAATCTTTTTCTGAAAGTACTGATTTTTTGCAGCATCGGGCAGCCCGGTTTTCGGGTTTAATGAGGCAAAGGTGGAATTCACCGAGCCAACGTTTAACCTTCGGAGGATTCGGGTTAATTTTACCGTTCAGGAAAAAATAAGGTATGCAAAATTCACGTGTTGCCGTTGTTACCGGCGCTTCCCGCGGTATCGGAAAAGCCATAGCTGAAAAGCTGGCGGCGAATGGTTTCGATCTGTTGCTTGTTTCGCGTAATGAATTCAAACTCTACCAGGCGCTGGAGGAAATGCTGCTGAAATATCCCGGCGTTGCTATCAAAGCCAGGGCGTTTGATCTTTCCGATGCTGCCGCCACAAAGGCCTGCGGTGATTGGATACTCAGCAATACCAGCGCGCCGGCTGTGATGATCAACAACGCCGGTACATTTTTGCCCGGTGATATTTATAAACAGGAAGAGGGCGTATTGGAAAGTCAGCTGGCCACCAACCTGTACAGTGCTTATCACCTTACGCGCGCCCTGCTTCCCGCCATGACGGCACAGAAAAGCGGACATATCTTCAATATCTGTTCCATTGCCTCGCTGCGGGCCTATCCGAATGGCGGCGCCTACAGTATCAGTAAATTTGCCTTATATGGTTTTTCGCAGAACCTGCGGGAAGAAATGAAACCGCATGGCATTAAAGTAACGGCGGTACTTCCCGGTGCGGTATTGACCGACTCCTGGGCGGGATTCGATAATTCGCAGGGACGCATCATGGAAGCTGCCGACATTGCTAATATGGTGTATGCGGCCACGCAACTATCGCCGCAGGCCTGCGTGGAAGACATCATCATCAGGCCGCAACTCGGCGATCTCTGATCCGCTGAAACCGCCTGACTACCATTTGTCAAAAACATAGGCTGCTTCTTTTATCCTGCTTTATTTTACAGTCACTGATCTGAAAATGAACCGGATATTTCTATTCATATTAACATTGATGACCGGCTTTGCGGCTAATGCCCAACCGGTATTCGAGACCATCGCGCCCGAGCGGCCCGTTGTGGTTGGCGAATCATTTGTGGTGCAATACCTGGTGGATGCCAGCCAGGTCAACGGTTTTGAGATCCCTTCTTTTTATCCGTTCCGCGCCGTAGAGGGACCGACAGAATATCCCGTTAAAAATCAGCAGCGCGGCGTTAAGAATCTTGTGTATACACTGACGGCCATCACTTCCGGACATTTCACTTTACCAAGAGCCGTGGGCCAATACAAAGGCCGTGATGTTTACAGCAGAGCCGTTGCCATCGATGTGCTGAGTTCTGCAGATGCAGAACAGATAGAAAAACTCAGTCTCAGCAATCAGAAAGGTCCGGCCTTGAAGCCCGGGCAAAACGCCGAATCATTTGTAAAAGACAATGTATTTATAAAAGCAGAGATCAATCGTCAGCAATGTTATGTTGGCCAGCCGGTCGTTGCTACGTTCAAACTCTATTCGGCGCTTCACGCGAATGCGCTCATCGAGAAGAACCCGGCATTTTACGGTTTCACGGCGCTCGACATGGTTAACCTGGCAGATAGTATCAGCAATACCGAAATAATCAGGGGAAAAGTATTTAATGTGCACGTGATCCGCAAGGTGCAGCTCTATCCTATACAGGCCGGACGTTTCCGCATCGATCCGATGGAAATACTGACCAGTGTGGATCCGGCAACAGTGGGTCATCCGGAGCAGAAAATAACCGAAGGTGTTGCGGCAGATGATAACGGGAAAGCGCAATACAAAACCAGGATCAGTTCACCCGAATTATTTGTAACGGTCAATCCGCTGCCTGTAGCAGGGCAACCGGAAGCATTTGAAGGCGCAACGGGTAATTTTTCTATAAAAGCTGATCTGTCTGCGCCGCGGCTGGCGCGCAATGAAGAAGGGCAATTGATCATTACGATAGTAGGCAAAGGCAACTTCACGCAGATTGCGGCACCCGCCATAGCCTGGCCAAAAGGTATCGAAGGATTTGACTCGTCGGTAACGGACAAGCTGGACCAAAAGTTAAGCCCGGTTTCGGGCAGCCGCAGCTTCCGTTATTCATTTGTATCGGATACGCCGGGAGATTATACCATCCCGTCCATCAGCTTTGTATTCTTTGATAGCGACAGCAACCGTTATAAAACGCTTTCTACGCAACCGCTTCAGGTAACTGTCGACAACCGTTTAAAAGAAACGGCGCCGAAGCTGGCCACTTATTCAACCGAAGGAGAATCCCGCAGCTGGTGGCTCATCATTGCTATTTTGCTGATACTGGCTTCCGCGATAGGCGTATTGATCTGGAAAAATAAAAAGCCGGAACCATCCTTCAGGGTGGTTAATATAGTACCTGAGCGTAACCCTTCAGGAACGTTTCTCGTCGCCGCACGCGAACATTTGCATGATCCCGGTTTTTATCAATACCTGCAGACCGGCATCTGGCAATTCATTGGCGACCGTTATAATCTTGCCGGCAGCAGCATGAGCAAAAGCAATTTGTTATCGGTGCTTACACAACGGCAAACGCCGGAAGCCGATCAGCAGGAATTGCTGTTGTTGCTGCAGGAAACGGAAGCCGGCATTTATACCATCGCCAGCCTGGATCACGACCGGGAAGCGCTGCTGGGTCGAACGGAGGTATTGCTGGGAAAACTGGATGAGAGTGGTAAGTAGTAAGTGGTAAGTAATAAGTCTTATGTTCGCCTATAAACGAATCTGGCTGTTAACTTATCACTTAAAACTTATAACGTATAACTTACAACCATACTCCTTCTCACTCCGAATACTTATACCCGACTCCTCGCACCGAATGAAAGAACCGCGGATTGCGGCTGTCATCTTCAAAATATTTGCGGAAGTTGAGAATGAAATTATCGATAGTGCGGGTAGTAGGATATACATTATAACCCCACACCGATTGCAGAATTTTTTCTCTCGGCACCACCTCATTTTTATTTTCGATCAGCAACTTCAGCAGCATGGTTTCTTTTTTGCTGAGCTGGATCTTGCTGCCGGTGCGGGTTACCGCCTCCTGCGCCTTGAAGTCGATGAGATTATTGCCAAAGGAGTAGCTATTGCCTACAGTGGATTTTTCCTGGATTTTTTTATTCTTGTTGATCAATTTGTTTACACGCAACAGGAGTTCTTCCAGGTTAAACGGCTTGGTAAGGTAATCGTCGGCGCCTTTTTTCAGACCAAGTACACGATCGGCGCTGCTGTTCTTGGCACTGAGGATCAGGATAGGCACTTCGTTGTTGCTGATGCGGATCGTTTCCGCCACAGTAATGCCATCCATTTCAGGCAACATAACATCGAGAATAATGAGATCGAAATATTCGTTCTGTAATGCTTCGAGTGCAGCAGAACCGTCGTAAGCGGAAGTAATCGTGTACCCTTCGAGTTCAAGGTTCAGCTTGAGCGCTTCATGCAGATTTTGCTCATCTTCTACCAGCAGGATCGTTGTTTTATGCGCTGCATTCATAGTCAGACAATTTGTTGGGCAAAAGCGCTTCCGGTCTTGTTATCCTATGTCCTTTCGGGTAAGCTTATGCCAGTTGAAAAGTAACGGCAAATTTACTTCCAGTTGGAGTATGATTTGTCACCGAAATGTCGGCATTGTGATCGCGGGCGATCTTGCTGCAAAGGTACAGCCCCAGCCCGGTTCCCTGCGTTTTTCGTGTTTCTTCGTTGCCGATCCGGTAGAACTTCTCAAAGATGTTCTTCTTCTCTTCATCCGGCACGCCCGGACCTTCATCGGTGATCTCCAGTTTTACCAGCTTTCCGTCCGGATAAAGGCTGGCATGTACAGGTTTGTCTTTGGGTGAATACTTGAGGGCATTTTCCACGAGGTTATTGATCAGCAGTTCCAGCAGCAACGGATCGCCTTTTACGTCCATGTCGGGCATGATATCATCCGTCAGTTGGCGATCAGGGAAACGGTTGCGAAAAGCATTCATACAATCCCGCAACAGATCTGACAGGTCGAGTTCTTCGCGGGACCAGGTATAACGGCCTCCTTCGAGCTGTGAAGACACGAGAATATTATTGGTAAGTGAATTGAGCCGTGCCGTTTCTTCGAGCGTCATGCGGATCAGCTTTTGCCGGCGTGGTTCGTCGAGCTGGTGCCGCTGAAGCGTTTCAAGGTTGAGGCGCGCCACGGCAATCGGCGTTTTCAATTCGTGGGTTACGGCCATCATAAAGTTCTGCTGCTGAAGCTGCAGTCTGAACTGGCGGCGTACGGAACGGTATACGAAAGCGGCGCCTATCAGGATCAGCACGAGGAATACAATGCCTTCGCCGATATGTTTGGTGCTGCTGCGGCGGTATAGATCGTCGATGGCCGCCAATTGGTTTTTATACAGGGCGGGGGAAATAGTGCTGTCGAGCGTAGCATCCAGTTGATGCACTTTGAACATACGCATCTGGTCGTTCTGCCGTTCCAGGGAGATCAGCCACCAGATCAATGCCGCTACAATATAGATCAGCATCATCCAGTAAATGATCGTTGCACGGCGGAGTTTTTTACGCGTATCGGCCATGAGCGTTGAATTGATCGTCAGCGTACTTTCTCCAGGCGGATGCCTGCATCGAGTACATATTTCAGGGGATCTTCCCGCATGATCTGCTGAAGCGTGAATGTATAAGTACCTGCCCGGAACGGTTGCGGAGGCCCGAGCGCGCGGCGGTGATAATAGATATCGTCCATACCGGTACCTATCCAGCCTTCATTGTTGGCAAGCGTTACATCTTCCCGGTTATTGACAACGGTAGCAGATCCGGGCGCTTTGATACCTAAATCGATAAAGATGTTGGTAAACTTGTACTGATCGGTATGCCTCATTACGAAGAATACCTGGTACAGGGAGGTAGTATCCGTGATCTCAAAAGTAAAGCTGGGTTTATAACCGCTCTTCCATTCCTGTCCGGACATGGTTGCCGTTTTCTCATACAGGTCTACTGTTGTACAACCATACAACCCGAGCATAAGGGCAGCGCAATAAAAAAGCTTTTTCAAGAGATTATCTTTTGGGGCAAAAATAATACATGCCCGGCGTAGCCGGAAACGCAGTACTTAAAGAACGTTCAATACCTGCTCTTTGGCCTTCTCCAGTTCGTCCTTCATCAGCACCACACATTTCTGAATGGTGGAATCGTAGGCTTTGGAACCGGTGGTATTGATCTCGCGTCCGATCTCCTGCAGGATGAAGGATAATTTTTTTCCCTTGGCATCTTCCGGCTCCTGGAGGATGGAACGGAAATATTCGCAGTGGTTTTTGAGGCGGACCTGCTCTTCGCTGATATCGATCTTTTCGATGTAGTAGATCAGTTCCTGCTCCAGGCGGTTGGCATCGTAATTTTCCTTGCCTACTTTTTCTTCCAGCAGGCGTGTGATGCCTTCGCGGATTTTTTGCTGGCGCAAGGGCTCGAGGCGCGCTACTTCATCCTGCTGATAAAGAATATTCGTGATCCGGGTCAGCAGATCCTGCTCGAGCGACTGGCCTTCATGCAGGCGGTGCTGGTTGAGGTTGCCTGCCGCTTCGCGGAGCGTACCCTGGAATGCTTTCCATTCATCTTCGTTGAGCGTCTCGCTGCTCGGTGTAATTACTTCGGGCAATTTTACCAGCGTACTTAATATATGAGAAGGGTCGAGTCCGAGGGATGCCGACAACTCTGCCAGCGGCTGGTAATACGCTTTGGCCAACGACGTGTTGATGGTTACGGGCTTTGCACTGCCGGTGTCTTTCAGACTGATCACACAATCTACCGTACCGCGCGACAACTGCTCGGAAAGAATACGGCGGATATCAAATTCAAAAGGCTTAAGAATCGCAGGAATCTTAAGAGACAATTCAAATTGTTTTCCGTTGAGCGACTTGATATCGGCAAGAAAGGTCTTATCTCCGATGGTGTGTTCCGCCCGGCCAAAACCGGTCATTGACTTAAGCATGCAAATGTGTTTGTTGTAAAGATATAGATTAGGCGTTGCATCAGGAGAAAATAAGCATTTGCAACATTTACTTAAAATAAAAACCCCCTCGGAGAACCGAAGGGATTATTTATATAGATGGGTTAGTAAGTACGGGAAATAAATTTCCCAACACAATATTAAATATAATTTTTACTATCCAAAAAATATTTGATAACAATTTTATTCACATTTTAAAACGGGCTGTGGATAAGCAGGGCCTTTTTAAGCCGTTGCTGTCAACGTTTTCAACAACATTATTTATCACTCCATTCAACTTCACCAATCTTGTAGGCTTTTATACGATCGACTGAAACACTGATGAAATAAGGGTTTCAGCCGATCATGTTTTTTACTTTATCATAAACATACCAACGCTTCATTCAAAAAATTTCACTTTACACTACTCCTTTTTTCAACCAATAATGGTGGCAGATACGGGCTTTTTTATCCCGAAAAAAAATTGGCTGTACATCCCCCGGAGCAAGCCGCGGGCCTACCTTTGCGTAAACTTTTGTGTCATGAGATTTGAGCAACCCATACCTCTCACAACCATTGCAGAACTGATCGGGGCCGAACTGATCGGTAATACAACAGCCGCTGCAACGGGTATAAATGAGATCCATAAAGTAGAAGAAGGTGATCTTGCTTTTGTAGATCATCCGAAGTATTATGATAAGTGCATTCATTCAGCAGCAAGCTTTATCATCATCAATAAAGAAGCTGATTTCCCCTCTGAAAAAGCATTGCTGATCGTAGACGAACCTTTTGAAGCTTACCTGAAAATCGTGAGACGTTACCGCCCGTTTGAACCATCGATGCGACAGGTAAGTATCAGCGCCACCATCGGTGAAGGCTCTCTTATAATGCCCGGTGCCTACATCGGCAACCAGGTGAAGATCGGACGCAATTGCATTATTCATCCCAACGTTACCATCCTCGATTATTGCATCATCGGCGACGACGTGATCATACAGGCAGGCACCACCATCGGCAGCGACGCCTTTTATTACAACAAGAAAACCAACCGCCCGATTCATTATAAAAAAATGGACAGTTGCGGACGCGTAGTGATCGGCAATGGCGTAGAGATAGGCGCGGGATGCACCATCGACCGCGGCGTAACAGCCGACACCACCATCGGCGACGGCACCAAGATGGATAACATGGTGCACATCGGCCATGATACCATCGTGGGACGCAATTGCCTGTTTGCCGCGCAGGTTGGCATCGCCGGTGCCACCACTATCGAAGACGATGTTGTTCTCTGGGGACAGGTAGGCGTAAGTAAAACCCTTACCATCGGCAAAGGTGCCGTGGTAAATGCACAGAGCGGCGTGCCGCATTCTTTGGAAGGTGGAAAAGCCTACTTCGGTTCACCGGCAGAAAATGCGCGCGACAAAATGAAAGAACTGGTCTGGGTAAAACGCATTCCTGAAATATGGAACCGCCTTACCAAAAACGAAAAGTCCTGATAACAACAAACCCGCCTTTCCGGCGGGTTTGTTCATTTTATAAGATTACCATTCCTATGGTATATAATCGTACGGTAACAGATCGGCGATATTTTTCCAGCTCCAGTATCCCTGGTTGATCCAGTCGCGCTGATCATAGTAATAACCATTTTCTTTGATCGCAATCCAGTTTTTAATATCGACGTAAGAGATTTGTACCGGTACATCTTTCGGTAGCTTAAACCGCGTCAGGTATTCGGGTTCCGGCCGCCGTTCATAAGTGACGCTGATCTTCCGCGGAAACCAGATCTCCACTTCACCCGTGCTATCCACCGCGCCATAGTATGTTGAATCGTATACATTCGCAATCGTGTTGAAGAGGGTATTGTTCTTTTCATCCAGCAATCCGATACGGAATCCTTCCTGCTGCATGGTACTGTCGTAATAACTGCGCATGAAGTGCAGCTTACTACCCATATAAGCTTTGCCGCGATTGGCCGACCATGTTTTCATCATGGCGAAACTGCTGTCCATCGGGTTGAACAGGCAGTACCCTTTGTAAAGACTGATGTCGGTATTATAATAATAAACGAAGGAGTCGAGATTGTAGGTGAGCCTGTACCCCAGTGCACGATTGGTAACCTTCAGCGGCTCCGTAGCGAGTACGCGCAGTTTATTACTTTTTTTAAGGAAATAAAATTTCAGCACATCCGGATTTTCCAGCGTGCATTGTGCGGCGTTGGGTGTGGAACCCACAAATTGTTCAAAAAAGAACTGGCCATATTTTTCCCAACCATCCGGTACTTCGTTGCTGCTTTTGATCACCACTTCGCTCATGCTGCGGTCTTCTTTTACCATTTCAATCGGCGGCAGTACATTATCGGCCTGGCTGATGCGGATCAGTCTTGTACGGTAGCCGGTATAGGTAATGATTAATTCGTATCCGCCGGAGCGAAGCTGCAGACTAAACTGACCTTCACGGTTGGTGGTGGTACCGATGGTTGTATTCTGACAAAACACCGATGCGGCAGACAAAGGCTCGCGGCTGGCAGAATCAATGATGGTGCCGCTTACAGTGAACTGCTGCGCCGAAACGGAACCTGCCAGCAGGCAGAACAACAGGGAAAGAAAAATGTGAGTTTGTTTCATAGCTATCTGAATTGGACTAAAGATACGATGATTGTTATGCACCCTGTTGCGCCTTGTATTGTTCGCAGGCCTCGCTGATGGCCCGCTCGAGCGGAGTGAACTGAAAACCAGGGAGTGTGTTTAAAATTTTCTGATTGTTAAATCGTGTTTTGCTGTGGGCTACGCGGGCGCTTTCTTTTGTCAGCAACGGCTTATGCCCGGAGAAAAACGATTTTACTTTTTCCATGCGCCAGGCGATGGCGGCCAGCAATGGCGTGGTTTGCCTGTGCGGACGGCGGCGGTTAAACCCATCGGCAATGGTTTCCAATAATTTTTTAAAGGGCCAGTTGTCGCCGTTTACAATGAAGCGGCTCTCGGTTATATCGTTTTGCAGCATGGCCACGGTGGCACGGGCAACATCTTGCACCGCTACAAAACCATTGATGCCCGGGCTGTACCAGGGAAATCCATTGTACATATTTCTGAAGATAGCGCTGCTGCTGCTGTGCCAGTCGCCATAACCCAGAATCGTGGACGGGTTGAGGATCACTGCGGGCAGGCCTTCGCCCATGGCGCGCCATACTTCGAGTTCGCCGCGGTATTTACTTTTGGCGTAGTGGGTATTTATTTTTGTGTCTTCCCATTTTTTTTCTTCATCTACCATACCACCATCGGCCGTGCGTCCCAACGCGGCAACGGAACTGATATGCACCACGCGTTTTATCCCGGCCTCCAATGCCATATTCATCACATTGGCGGTACCGTCTACATTTACCTGGTACATCTGGCGGCGGTCTTCTTTGGCAAATGATACAACTGCCGCAGAATGAATAACGGCATCAACACCCACCAATGCATCTTGTAAAGAGACCACATCAAGAATATCACCTTCCACCCATTCTACGTTGTCCCAGGTTGGTTGCGGAATAAAAAATGGCAACTTGCTGCTGTTGCGGCGTAATGCCCGCACAGCATAGCCCTGCCGCACCAGCTCATCGATAATGTAAGCGCCTAAAAAGCCTGTGCCTCCTGTAACCAGGACTGTTGTCTCCTTCAATTATTTCTCAGATTGATAATGATAAAAACCTTTTCCTGTTTTCTGCCCGAGTTCACCCTTTTTTACCAGCGCCTCCTGTATGTAGGACGGCCGCAGGCGTTCGGGCCTGCCGAGTTGTTCGTATACCGACGAACTCACGGCATAGTTAACATCATGGCCGATCAGGTCCATCAGGCGGAACGGACCGAGCCGGAAACCCAATCCTTCCAGCAGTTGATCCAATGTTGCCGGATCCGCATGTCCTTCTTCCACCAGCCGCAACGCTTCCGTATAATAAGGTCTCGCTACACGGTTCACGATAAAACCCGGACGGTCTTTACAGCGCACCGGCGTTTTGCCCATGCGGCGTGTAAGATCGGTGAGTGTTGCTGCCACTTCAGGAGCAGTCTGTGTTCCCTGCACAATCTCCACCAGTTTCATCAGTGGTGCTGGATTAAAGAAGTGCATGCCTGCCACTTTTGAAGGAGCAAGGGTTGCTTCAGCAATCGCAGAAACGGAAAGAGAAGAAGTATTGGTCGCGAAAATGGCTGTTTCGCTGTTTTGTTTTATTAATGTATTGAACAAAGCAGCTTTGGGTTCCGGTTTTTCAATGATCGCCTCGATAAACACATCTGCGATACACTCCGAAAGCCCGCCGGTAAAATGAATGCGGTTGAAAATGACGGCGGCTTCCCCGGTTTGTAATTTCCCTTTGCTCTCGAGACGTTCGAGTTGGCGCTGCAACTGATCACGTGCCTGCGTCAGTACATTTTCATTCAGTTCATACAACAATGTGGAGAATCCGGCTGTTGCAGCTACCTGGGCGATACCGCTGCCCATGGTGCCTGCGCCGCAAACACAAATACGGTTGATTGTCACGAGAAGGGTTTGCACAAATATAAGCCGAACCGGCCGGACCTGTTATTTATTGAAAAAACTCCTATCTTGAATCAATCATTCTACCATTATGACCCATTCCACTTCTACTACCAGCCGGCCAATCTCGAGAGTACCATTGAATATGAGTTTCCTGGTTGCCATGGCACTTTTCGTGCTTCCGTTTGTCAATATCCGTTGCATGTACTCTCAGCAACGTGTTACCGGTGTGCAGCTGGTAACAGGTTTTGAAAACAGCAATGATTTTATGGGCATCGGTAATCGTTCATTGGAACGCAACCAGTCAAACGTGGGCAAGCGTACGCAACCAAATGTATTTGCGATCCTCGCTTTGGTGGCCGGCATTGCCGGCTTCGGAGTATCGTTCAGTTCATCACGCAAAGCAGGCCAGTGGTGTTTTGCAGCCGCATTGGCTGGTGTAACAGCACTGATCATTCTGTTCATCGACATAAAATCATCGGTAAAAAAAATAGACCTGGGCGACCTGGGAAAAAGCAATGAAATGAACCTGCAACTGACGGCCGAGTTTACGGAATGGTATTATTTATGTGTGATCGCCTTTGCCGTGAGTGCCTATTTTGCACGCAGATACATGCTTGCCGTAAACAAGGTATTGTTGCTGCGGGAACTGGATCTCCCTTCGACAGGCTCAGGGACCGCCCATTCGGGAGCCTCAGGGACCGATGGGACGATACAAGACGATCAGACCGCGTGAGTAAATTGTTTCAGGAAGCGAAGATCGTTTTCACTGAAAAGGCGGATATCGTTGATGCCATACTTCAGCAAAGCCGGACGTTCGATGCCCATACCGAATGCAAAGCCGGTGTATTTGTTGGGGTCGATGTTGCAGTTTTGTAATACGTTGGGATGTACCATGCCGCAACCAAGAATTTCTACCCATCCGGTTTTCTTGCAGATATTACAACCGCTGCCGCCGCAGATAAAACAGGTCACATCCATTTCGGCGCTGGGCTCGGTGAACGGGAAGTAAGACGGGCGGAAACGCACTTTCACATCTTTACCATACATTTCTTTTACGAAGAAATACAAGGTCTGCTTCAGATCGGCGAATGATACATTCTCGTCGATGTACAATCCTTCCACCTGGTGGAAGAAGCAGTGACTGCGTGCGCTCACCGTTTCATTTCTGTAAACACGGCCGGGCATCAGCATACGGATAGGCAGTTTGCCTTTTTCCATTTCGCGGATCTGTACGCTGCTGGTATGTGTGCGCAAAACCCAGTCGGGGTTCTGCTGGATATAAAAGGTATCCTGCATATCGCGTGCAGGGTGATGTTCGGGCAGATTGAGTGCACCGAAGTTGTGCCAGTCATCTTCGATCTCGGGACCTTCTGCAACGGCAAAGCCGAGGCGTTGGAAAATAGACACAATGCGGTTGCGCATCAGCGTGATCGGATGACGGCCGCCCAAAGGAATGGGATCGCCGGGAAGAGAAAGATCGATGGCTGCAGTTTGTTCTGCATCACCACTTACACCGGCTTTTAATTCTTCAAAACGCGCTTCGGCGTATTGTTTAAATTCATTCAGCAATTGTCCGGCCTCTTTACGTTGGTCGGCAGCCACATTGCGCATTTCGCCCATGATGGCTTTTACCACCCCTTTTGTTCCAAGGTATTTAATGCGGAATGCTTCGGCTTCTTTGGCATCTGCGGCCTGAGCGGCGGCCATTTCCTTCTTGTATTCCTCGATCTGCGATATCAACTGTTGCATAAGGCAGCAAAGATAAGGAATGGCCAACACACCCGTAACGTTCCGGCGGCTAACACCCGTTGGCAGTACACGTCTTCAAATTATTGGCTAATCCTGTATCTTGCAGCCCGTATGTCAGACTATCTCAACATTGCGGATTTCCTTTCTCCGGTTAACTTATCCGCCATTACCGACGACGAGGGTTATAAAGACGGACAGCTCGGCAAGTTTATCGATGTATATGAAGAAAGTTTCCCCGACCTGGACGAAGCACATTTTGTGATCGTGGGTTGCGGCGAGATCAGGGGAAGTGGTGTGCCGCGCCGTGAAAACGACGCGCCGGATGTGATCCGCCGCCAGTTTTATCAATTGTTTTTCTGGCATACCGACACGCGCATCGCCGACATCGGCAATGTAAAAACCGGTGCTTCTTACAACGATTCGCATGCGGCATTGAAAATGGTGATCACCGAATTGATCAATGAAGGCAAAACCGTTATCATTCTCGGCGGATCGCACGATCTCACGCTTGCACAATACTATGCTTATGCCGACAAGCGCCAGGTGATCGAAGCGGCCTGCGTGGACGCCCTCATCGACCTGGACATGGAAGCTCCTTTCCGTCACCAGCATTTTTTAATGGAAATGCTGACCGGTGAGCCCAACTTCATGCGGCACTACAACCATATCGGATTTCAAAGCTATTATGTACATCCGCGGATGCTGGAGACAATGGACAAACTCCGGTTTGATTGTTTCCGCGTGGGTCATGTGAAGGAACGTATAGAAGAAATGGAACCCGTGATCCGCAACTGCCAGTTGTTTTCCTTTGACATATCGGCGATTGCCAGTGCCTATGCACCGGCGTCCAAACTTTCACCCAATGGCTTCAATGGTGAGGAGGCCTGCGTACTGATGCAACACGCAGGCATGAGTCCCAATGTCAATACCATCGGTATTTATGGTTATGATCCGCAACTGGATAATGAGCAACTGACTGCCAAGCAGATCGCTCACATGTTGTGGTATACCATCGACGGCCGCAGCCGTGGCCGCCGCGAAGCCTCCCTCGACGACAGAGACGCGTTCAACGAATTCCATACTGCTTTTGCAGAAGTAGAAACCATTTTTCTCCAAAGCAAAAGAACCGGCCGCTGGTGGATGCAATTACCCGATCAACGGTTTATCGCCTGCAGCTACCGCGATTATCACCTCGCCAGTAACAATGAGATCCCTGAAAGATGGATCCGCGCACAGGAAAGAGGCTGACACCGGACAGTACGTTGAACTTAAACAACGTCTGGTATCATCATGAAAAAAATACGCACCGGCATCGCCTCCTTCGGCATGAGTGGTAAGATATTCCATGCCCCTTTCCTCCAGGCACACCCGGGATATGAACTGGCCGCTATCGTGGAACGACATAAAAACGATTCAAGAGAACTCTACCCCGACACTATTCTCTATCGTTCGGTGGAAGAGATGCTCGCCGATGAATCGCTGGAACTGATCATCGTCAACACGCCCGTGCAATTACACGTTGAACACACCCGCGCCGCTTTGCTCGCAGGCAAACACGTGGTCACCGAAAAACCATTTACCGTTACGCCCGGAGAAGCACGCGACCTTGATAATCTCGCTAAAGAAAAAGGCCTGGTGCTGAGTGTGTACCAGAACCGCCGCTACGACTGCGATTACCGCGCCGTAAAAAAAGTAATCGGGGAAAAATTATTGGGGAAAGTGGTGGAAGCCGAGATCCGTTACGATCGTTACCGCCCCGAAGCATCGGGCAAACAACACAAGGAAGGCGATCTTCCCGGATCAGGTACTTTGCATGATTTGGGTGCGCACCTGGCGGATCAGGCATTGCAGCTTTTTGGCCGTCCGGAAAAAGTATTTGCCGACCTCCGCACTTTACGCAGTGGCGTAAAGGCGAATGATTATTTTGAAATATTGCTGTATTATCCCGAACTCCGCGTGCGCCTGAAATCGACCATGCTCGCAAGAGAAACCTATCCCGCTTATATTATTCATGGTACCGAAGGCAGTTTCTTCCAGCAACGTTCCGACGTACAGGAAGAGTTGCTGGCCGCCGGGCAAAAACCTTCACTGGAAGATTGGGTGCCAGCTCCTTCCCAACCCGATGGATTGCTCCACACGCGCATCGGCAATGAGGTAGTGAGAAAAGAAACAACCTCCTCTCCCGGTAATTATATGGGCTACTACCAGGATCTCTATAAAACATTGCGTGAAAATGCGCCCAATGCAGTGCCAGCTGCTGAAGCCGTTCAGACAATGGAATTACTGGCCGCGGCGGAGCGGGCGGCGATGGAGGGGAAAGTTGTAAGTTTTAAGTAATAAGTCTTAAGTACCGTTCGTGTATACATGAAGCATGGTACAGGGAGCGCTATTGGCCTATACACTTATTGACGGTTGACTATTCACCATTCATTCTTTTTCTTTTTTTGACTTTTGAATTTTGAATTAGCATGAAAAGATTTTTCTATCTGTTTATCATCTTTCTATCCGCGTGCTCCAACAACCGTTACATTTCCCGCACGGCGGAAAAAGAAGTGTTGAATACAAACGCGTTGAAAACAGCGCATGTGGGCATTTCGATATATGACGCCGGCACCGGTCAATATATCTACGACCACCAGGGAGATAAATATTTTGTACCGGCCAGCAACACTAAGATCCCCACCTGTTATGTGGCGATGAAATACCTGGGCGATAGCCTCGATGGCCTGAAATATTCCCGCACAGGTGAAGGGTATCTTTTACAGGCAACCGGCGATCCCACGCTCCTGCACAGCGATTATAAAAATCAACCGGTATATAGTTTCCTCGAATCTATCATGACCGCCGACAGCGTGCGTTGGCTTACCAGCAATTGGTCGGAAAATGCGTTGGGTTCCGGATGGTCGTGGAACGATTATGATGAACCTTATATGGCGGAAAGAAGCCCTTTGCCTGCCTACGGAAACACCGTGCGTGTTTCGATGCCGGGAGAAAGTTTATCCGTTGCACCCGCATTCCTGAAAGACTCTTTTACTTTATCAAACGGAACACGTTCTTCTGTTAAAAGAGAATTGGCCGAGAATAAGTTCACCGTTGTCAGTGGCCGCGAAAAACTACGCGCTGCTGAAATTCCTTACGTAACGAGAGGTTATCACACGTCGCTCGACATATTGAATAATATGCTGAAACGAAAAGTTGCGATGCGCGCCGTTACCAATGAAAAAATGCCGGTATATAACGTGATTCATTCGCAGCCCGCCGATAGCATGCTGCGCCCGATGATGCACCGCAGTGATAATTTTTTTGCAGAGCAAAGCCTCCTGATGGTCAGCGACCGGTTGCTCGGTGTAATGAGTGATTACAGGGTGATCGATACCTTATTAAAATCGGCACTCAAAGATCTTCCGCAACCTCCACGCTGGGTCGATGGATCGGGACTTAGCCGTTACAATCTTTTCAGCCCGCGCGATTTTGTGACGATACTCGACCGCATGCGCAATGATTTCGGAATGGAACGCATCAAAGGCATTTTTGCGACCGGCGGACAGGGAACCATCAGCAGCTATTACAAACAGGACAGTGGTTATTTTTATGCAAAAACAGGAACCCTCTCCGGCGTTGTGGCGTTGAGTGGTTTTATGTACACACAAAAAGGTAAACAACTGATCTTCTCAGTAATTGTGAATAATCACCAGGCTTCTGCTACGGAAGTACGCAGGGCGGTAGAGAAATTTTTACAGGAAGTAAGACGGCGTTACTGATCAGCGGCCAAACATTTTTTCCAGTTGCTCCTGCCGGAACTCCAGGAATACCGGGTTGCCTTCCGGCGATGTATTGGCGATCTCACAGGTAAACAGATCATTGATGAGTTGACGCATTTCGCGCTCGGTTAACCGCGTGCCTCCCTTCACCGCCTGCTGCCGCGCCAGGGAGCGGATCAATTTTTCCCTGCGGGAAAATTTAAGCTCCGAACTGAAGTGTTTGTATTGCTCTATCAGCATATCTACTATATGCTTTTCATTGCCATGCCCAAGGTCGGCAGGCGATCCCTGTATCAGGAATGTATGTTTGCCAAACGGCTCCACGAGATAACCTAATTCCCGCAAATCGGGAATCAGTTCTTCCAATATCACCGCATCGGAGGGCGTCAGCTCCAGTGTTGCCGGGAACAGACTTTGCTGCATGGCGATCGGTGATGCGGCGCTGGCCTTCGTAAGTTGTTCGTATAAGATCCGCTCGTGCGCCGCTTGCTGATGGATCAGCAGAAACCCGCGCGCAGACGGGAACACGATATAGGTATTCTGGATTTGAAAGAGTTCCGCATCGTCCGCAATGCCCGCCGGCGCAGCGTGTAATGCTGCCGGTATTTCCTCCGGAAATTCTTTTTCTATCGGCTGCGGTACTTTCGGCGCTTCATAAAGATCTTTCCAGTGACGCAGTCCTTCCGAATTCTTTTCGATCAGGTGGGCCTGGTTCTTTTGCGTAAAGCCCTGGAACAACGATGTGGAAGAGGCCGAACTTTTTCTTTCATCGGTAAACGGCTGTTGAATAGATGACAATTGCTGAATGGAAGCATCGAGATCAAAGTCGAGTGCGGGAGTTACACTGTATTGTGCGAGCGCATGTTTAACGGCCGCCTGCACAAAAGCATATACAATTTTTTCGTCTTCAAACTTGATCTCCTGTTTGGTCGGATGCACGTTCACGTCCACCTGCGTGGGATCGAGATCGATGAACAATACATACATGGGAAAGCTGTCTGCCGGGATCATCTCCTGGTAAGCACTCATCAACGCATGATGCAGGTAACCGCTTTTGATAAACCGGTTGTTGACGAAAAAGTATTGATCTCCCCTGGTTTTTTTAGCTGTTTCCGGTTTGCCCGCAAAACCATAGATGTTCATGTAATCGGTATCTTCTTTTACCGTTACCATTTTGGTTTGATAGTTATTGCCGAGCAATTGTACGATGCGTTGTTTCAGACTGCCTGCTTCGAGGTGAAACAGTTGCTGCCCGTTGCTGGTAAGGGTAAAAAGAATATGGGGAAACGACATCGCCACACGCGTGAACTCATCCACGATGTGACGCATTTCGGCGGCATTGCTTTTCAAAAAATTTCTCCTGGCAGGTACGTTGAAGAACAGGTTCTTCATGGCGATGCTGGTGCCGGTGGCCGCGGCAACCGGTTCCTGGCGGCGCACAGTGCTATTGTCTACTTCGATGTAGGTACCGGATTCGTCCTGTTCTCTTTTTGTTTTGAGTTCCACCTGTGCCACGGCGGCGATGGAGGCGAGCGCTTCACCGCGGAAGCCCATCGTGCGGATATGAAAAAGGTCGTCGATGTTACGGATCTTGGAAGTAGCGTGCCGTTCGAAACACATGCGCGCGTCCGTTTCGCTCATGCCGGAGCCGTTGTCGATCACCTGCAGAAGGGCTTTGCCTGCATCCTGGATAATCAGTTTGATTTCGGTGGCACCCGCGTCCACCGCATTTTCCAATAACTCCTTCACAGCACTTGCCGGACGCTGAATCACTTCTCCCGCCGCAATCTGGTTCGCAATATTATCCGGTAATAAAACAATCTTATCCGCCACCGATGACAAAAATTTAAGCTACAAATGTAGGATAAACGCCCGCAAGCTGAAGCGGGCGCTTTGTTTTTTACCACTTCCCGCATCAATCCGCATCCCTGCTAACGCAATAAACACAACCACCCACGCGGCAAATGATGGGCAAACAGGTGAAAACTTAAGTCAGACAAGGGTTGCAGCGCAAGAGCGCCCGCAATTTCCGGCATAGATTTTTGGCATTTTTTAATGAATTGCAATCCCGATCAATGAGTTAAATGACCTATTTTTATTTTTTCCCCGCATTGGCTAAACAACACTTTTTTGACATGAGGATCAGCAAATTACTCGCAATTTTTTTTCTCGCACCCTTGTTTGCACAGGCACAGTACCACAGCCGTCTTTCCGAAGAAAAGTGGGTAGACAGTGTTTTTAAAAAACTCAGCAAGGATGAAAGGATTGCCCAATTGATGGTGATCCGCGCTCATTCCAATCTCGGTCCGGATCATGTGGCCAAAGTGGCGAATGATATTCAGAAATATAATGTCGGTGCCCTCTGTTTTTTCCAGGGTGGTCCGGTCCGGCAGGCCAACCTGACCAATTACTACCAGCAGATCGCCAAAACGCCGCTGATGGTGACCATCGATGGTGAATATGGCCTGGGTATGCGCCTCGACAGCGTAACCCGTTTTCCTTACCAACTCACACTCGGCGCCACATCCGATACCGGATTGGTCTACCGCATGGGGCTTGCAGTAGGAGAGCAACATAAACGTCTTGGTGTGCATGTGAACTATGCACCGGTTGTAGACATCAACAACAATCCCAATAACCCCGTGATCGGTTACCGTTCTTTCGGTGAAGACAAAGACAAGGTAACCGCACTCGGTATCGCGTACATGCGCGGTATGCAGGACGCGGGTATCATGGCTTGCGCCAAACACTTTCCCGGTCATGGTGATGTAGATGTGGACTCACACTTCGATCTGCCCGTTATAAAAAAAGTACGCAGTCAGTTGGATTCGCTGGAGCTGGTACCTTTCCGCGCGCTCATCAAAGCCGGTGTGGCCAGTGTGATGGTGGCGCATTTGTCTATTCCTTCGATTGATAACACACCGAACCGCGCAACCTCCATTTCCAAAAACAGTGTGACCGGTATTCTGCGTAACGACCTCGGATTCCAGGGACTGACATTTACCGATGCATTGGAAATGAAAGGCGTGGCAAAATATTTTCCCGGCGGCACCATCGCTGTTGAAGCGTTGATCGCTGGCAATGATATGCTGTGTCTTCCTGCCAGTGTGCCCGAATCCATCGATGCGATCAGGAAGGCCATCAAGGACAAAAAACTCACCTGGGACCAGATCGATGAAAAATGTAAAAAAGTACTGCGTGAAAAATATCGCCTGGGGCTCAACCAGGAGCAACGTGTGAGCCTGGAGAATCTTACAGAAGAACTCAATGCGAAAACGGATGCCATCCGCAAAGAAGCGGCACGCAAAACACTTACGTTGCTGAAGATGGTAAATCCAACAACTTTCCGCAACGATTATATGCAGCTGCCACTGAAAAAAACACAGAAGATCGCATACGTAGGAATCGGCACGTCGGAAATCAACGCCTTCGGCCAGCGTTTGAAAGATGACCTGGGTGCGGACACTTATTTCTTTAGCAATAAAGATGACCTGCCCAAAGGCGGCACCATCGTGAAAACCATCCAGGAAGGTAAATATGATGCGGTAGTAATCGGCATACACAATATCAATCTCGGCCGCTCCAACAATTTTGGCATCAGCGCCAATGCGATCAAGTTCTGGCAGCAACTCAACACCGACCGTTCTATTACGATGGTGTTTGGAAACGTACTATCCGTTGCCAATTTCTGCCAGGCCCATACACTGGTTGCCTGCCAGGAGAATGATGATATTTTTCAAAACAATGCCGCCGACTGGCTGCAGGGACAATTTGTAGCCGAAGGAAAACTTCCTGTACGTGTGTGCAACTGGAAATATGGCGACGGCATTCAACTGCAATTAGGAGAAACACATCTTTTCCCTGTTGGTGGCGAACGCTTCAAAGCAATCGACTCGATCGTGAATGACGGCATTGCCAAAAAAGCATTTCCCGGATGCGTGGTATTAGCCGCAAAAGACGGTGAGATCGTATACCACAAAGCATTTGGCACGCAGGAATATGAACCATCGCCTGCGGTACAGCTCGATGACATCTTCGATCTTGCTTCGGTGACCAAAATATCGGCGACCACGCTTTCAGTGATGAAACTTTACGAAGACGGCGATCTCGAATTAAAAAAAAAACTGAGTGATTACCTGTCCTGGGTAAAAAAAACGAATAAGGCCAAGTTGAAAATTGAGGACATCCTGCTGCACCAGGCAGGGTTGGTTTCCTTTATACAATTTTATAAGGAAACGATGGACAAGGCAACCGGCCGTCCCGATACCTCGATCTATGCCGCGTTGCCATCCGATCGCTTTCCTCTGCGCGTAGCCGAACACATGTATATTCGTGCCGACTGGCAGGACACCATCCGCAAACGTATATTGGACAGTCCGCTTGGCGACAAGAACAAATACGTTTACAGCGACAACGATTTTATTTTCCTGGGAAAAATTGTGGAGGCGATCAGCGGCAAGCCGCTG
This sequence comes from Terrimonas ferruginea DSM 30193, assembly GCF_000425585.1. Classification (GTDB taxonomy): domain Bacteria; phylum Bacteroidota; class Bacteroidia; order Chitinophagales; family Chitinophagaceae; genus Terrimonas; species Terrimonas ferruginea. The sequence continues at coordinate 46,371 of NZ_AUDS01000020.1, read as the reverse complement.
GATCAATATGTAAAGGAAAGCTTCTATGATAAAATGAACATGGTGACCACGGGTTATCATCCGCTGGACCGTTTCCCTCCCGCACGCATTATTCCGACAGAACGTGATGATTTTTTCCGGATGCAACTATTGCGTGGCGATGTACATGATGAAGGAGCGTCGATGTTTGGCGGCGTGGCCGGTCATGCGGGGCTTTTCTCCAGCGCATACGATTTGGGAAAAATGTATCAGATGATGTTGAATGGAGGCGAGTTAAATGGCCAGCGATTGCTGAAGCTGGAAACGATCCGCGAATTCACCGCCTATAAAAGTGATATCAGCCGTCGCGGTCTGGGATTCGACAAACCGGAAAAAGACAATGCCACCCGCAAAGATCCTTATCCATCGGTGCGCGTATCGCCGATGACCTTTGGCCATACCGGTTATACAGGCACTTGTGTGTGGGTGGATCCGCAGTATAATATTCTCTATATCTTTTTATCTAACCGTGTTTATCCAACGCGTAATAATTCAAAGTTGTCGAACCTGGGTGTAAGAGGGAAAGTTCAGGATGAGTTGTATCGGGTGCTGCTTGATTCCCCGGCAACGGGTCCGGGATTTGAGCCACAGGTGAAGTAGGCAATCAGTGAATCGTCAATCGTCAATAAAACAGTCATGGTGCCTGAGGCTCCATGGCTGTTTACTTATAACCTATTACTCTTCGCCCGAAACTTCGGGCAAGCTCAGAGCGACGCTTAAAACTTATAACGGCTGTTTAGCCTTCCTTCGGCGGCGTCTGTTTATTGTTATTATTATTGGGTCGCGATTGATTGCCACCTCCCTGGGCGCGCGGCGGGCGTTGACCTCTTTGTTGCGGCTGTTGCTGATTGCGCCCTCCTGATTTCTGCTGACCTTCGTTTGCCGGTTTCTGTTGTTGTCCGCCCTGTCCGCCGGAGCGACGTTGTTGTTGCTGCTGGTTGGGATTGGGGCGCTGCTGCCGGTTTTGCTGTGGGTTGTTTCCCTGTTGCTGCTTGCCCTCGCCGCCTTGTCTTTGCGGTGGACGGCTACCTTCTGAAGAAAGTCTTTGTCCGCCGCCCTGTTGTTTGGCTTTTTGCTAATGGCGGCGTTTACGATCGGCTTTCTCGAGGCTGCGCAGGCTGATTTGTCCCACTACATCTACGAACTCCGGTTCTACTTCTTTCGGTTTATTGGAAGTAACCTCTACTGTTTCGAGTTCTTCGGGGATGATGCCCTGCTGGTTTTGCGATTTGATCCGTTTTACGCTGTCGATAGCAAGCGGATATTGCGTGGTGCTTCCCTGGATGGAATACCACATAAGGTTTTTGAAAATATCTTTTTTAACGAGATAGGCCGTGCCTTTGGCTACCTGGATGGTATCGCAGTTGTTGGGGAAATGCTGCAAAGCATCGAGGTAGGTATCGAGTTCATAATTCAGACAACATTTCAGGCGGCCGCACTGACCGCTGAGTTTGGTCTGGTTGATGGACAGGTTTTGGTAGCGGGCCATGGTCGTGTTCACCGATTTGAAATCGGTGAGCCATGTGCTGCAGCAAAGTTCGCGGCCGCAACTGCCGATACCGCCTACTTTTCCGGCTTCCTGGCGTGCACCGATCTGGCGCATTTCCACTTTTACTTTAAACTCGGAGGCGTAAACTTTGATGAGTTCGCGGAAATCGACACGGCCGTCGGCGATGTAAAAGAAAGTTGCCTTGCGTCCGTCGGCCTGCATCTCTACCTGGCTGATCTTCATGTCCAGTTTGAGTTGTTTGGCGATGGCGCGGCTGCGGATCACGGCTTCCGGTTCACGGGCCTTGTTCTGTTTCATGAGATCCAGATCGCGGTCGGAGGCGTAACGAAGGACCTTTTTCATTTCAGGATTTTCCTCGCGGACGTTGCGTTTTTTCATCTGGAGGCGAACGATTTCGCCGGTCAGGGAAATTTCGCCGACGTCGAAACCGCTGACTCCTTCCACGGTGATGAGGTCGCCTTTTTCGAACTGCTGAAGGGTGGTATTACGGAAAAAATCCTTGCGTGTTCCTTTATTGAAGCTTACTTCGACGACTTTGCAATAGCTCTCCTGGTCTACCATGGGCATATTGCGCAACCAGTCGTAAGTGTTCATCCGGTTACAACCGCCTGTGCTGCAACCGCCGTTGCTTTTGCAACCTCCGGGTTTGCCCCCGGTAGCGGTTCCACAACTACTACATCCCATATCTTAAAAATAAAAATGCGTAAAAATATTGTTTGCAGGAAGTTGAAGAAGAAAAGTGGGGATGTAAATGTTGCACAACACCTGTGCATGCCGTGGGTCGGCAAGCATGGTATTATATATAGATCAGGTTAGTGCAACAATATTATCCTCACAGACCGGTCGGCACAAGTGTCATTTATCACGACCGGCGTAGCCGGTTCTTCAGCTTCCTATTCTATCAAAAATAAGGTTTTTTGGGGGAAACCGGACAGGTGGAGGGTTTAGCGGGTAAACGGCCGGGGGCAATCAGTGAATAGGTGAATAAGTCAATAAATGCTTTCCGCATTAACCTGTTCAGAGACTGACTTATTCACTTATAGCTCTTTTTGGCTTTTGACTTAATCCCCGCCGCATCCGCCGCAGGAACTTCCGCAACTGCTTCCGCAAGAAGAGCCACAGGAAGATCCGGAGTTATCTGATCCTGCAGTTCCAACACTGGATTGTTTCATCCGCTCTATTAGCGAGGTGAAACTTGTAGCCAAAACTGCCGCCCCAAATAGAAAATATTGCCATTGCCAGCTACTATCTACTGGTCTGGTTCGAATTTCCTGGCTTTTATATATTGAGGGAACTGTGAGCGTGGCCACCTGATTGGTCAGGCGGAGCAGAAATACAATGCTGATAACAATCAGACCGAAGGTGAGCATGGTTATTACAACAACAGGTTTTTCGCGCAGGGTGCCGGTAACTACCCTGGTAAATGATAACAGAATAAGGGTTGATAAGGCTGCGAAATTGAAATAAAAAAGCCGGCCAAATCTCCTTGATTTGATAAAGTATTTACGAAAGGCCTCCATTGACCCGGCGATATTTGAAAAAACGGGCTTAAAAAGCAGGGCCCGCATCAGATTGGGATAGTGTGTGCTTTCATCAGGGGATAGCAGGGAGGTTATCTGCCGTTGTTCCTGGCTAAGGGTTTGCTCATTGTCGGATAGCTGTACGGAGTAATGATTTTTGACGAGCACCTTTCCTTTGTCTACCAGTTCACTGACGGCTCCATGTACAACATTGGACAAATCCCGTGTCTTCAGATAAATCAGTTCGAATGGATAGAGGTCAAAAACGAAGGACGACCGATCGAAGCCGGATACCATTTTCTTAAGTATTGCTCTGTTATAAAATTCAAGCAGCAATAAAACAGTTAGGGAGAAGAACAGCAAACCATACACAAAATCCGGGTTAGGTATTTTTATATAGAATGGTTGTAATAAAAAATAAGCGGGTATGGTAAGTCCGATCAATGCCAATATGCCGATTACCAGAAACGCTCTGATCTTCAATTTAGCTTTGGGAAGATGGAGGCTTTCGAACATACCGTTGTAAGCCCAGATATTTACTGGTTGGGGACCAAATGTTTCCTCGTAAAGTTGGGCGGTGCGTTCTTTAGCCTGTTGAAATTTTTGAAACTCTTCCCTGTTGCGTGTGGAAGGCACGTGTTGGATTTGTTTACCGAGTACTTCGCAAAAATCATGATAGGATTTTGTGAAGACGAGGTGCTGATGCCATACTTCATCAACGATACCGGAGGGCGATACCAACGTATCGGAGGTAGCGGCCAGGTACATGAACTTTTTATACTCGAGAATGGCCTGTTCGGTGAATGATCTTGTCCAGTAATTTTCGGCGGCGAGGCGGATAGAAAAACTATATTCTCCCGGAGGATCATCGAGGTCGAAAGCGAGTATATCGTTCCAGCGATTTTGGTTCATGCTGCGTAAAAATAAATGGATGGCGGCGCAAAAACAAACCCCGCGGTCGGCGGGGTTTGGGATTTGTTTGGGAAAAATTATAATACCCCGGCTTCGCGTTCATCAACCTGCACTGCCCAAATCGGGTATAAATTGATGTCTCCTTCGATTTCGTTAAACATATCTAATAATTTCCGGGCATACCGTGTATTATTTTTACGATAATCGCCGAGTACACGCTTTCCTACGATTTCCTGGCTAAAATATTGCAAGGCGTAAATGCAGTTGATATAATTTTCAAAAGAGCTATTAATAAGATCAGTATGATCCGGACAGATGGAAACAATCCTATTACTATTTTCTGTATCAATACAAAATTGATCTCTGATATCATTTTTACCAAACTCAATTAACCCTTTGCCAATATCTCTCAGCTGACCTGATGTAGCAACATATGGCAGCTCCCTCGAGTTGCTATAAACGCCCTTGGTTGCCAAAAGCTCGCGCAGTGGTTGGCTTAACATTAAAAATTCAGCTGTGTTAGTGAACTTCACGAACTTCTCCCGGCCTAAAAAATCTATTTTACTTTCCAATGTTATGTTATTCATGTTACTATTCAAAAGCTTAGCAAATTCTCCAGCCCTCCCGGCCTGGTTGTCACTCCTTTCAAAAGCTGCTGGTTCATGGGGTGGTGAATGGTTCACGTAAAAATAAGGAATGGAGGAGAAAAACTACCCCGCACAGTGCGGGATTAGCCAGTAAAGTTTATTTTCCCGTATAAAAAGTTCGACGAGGAGCACCGTCTTAAACTCTTTCTTTTGCTCCCCTGGCCGTGCTCTGCTATTGGATAATATCGAACTGTGAAACTGCTGAGTAACAGCGATAAGGAGATACTACTCGTACTCTTTCGGAGAGACCATGTTGATCAATACCCATTTGTCTGACGATAATCGATATACCATTCTACGAACTGACTGAACGTTTGTTTTTCACTCTTTATCTCTGGTGTAGAGTATCTATCGCCTTCGAAGATGTAGGTCACGGGGTCATCACCACCGCCAAAATAAAAAAAGAAAAATTGCTCTCCACCATACAAACTGCAGAAGGCCCAATAGTCTGCAGACACCTCGAGTTCTGTTTTGGCTAGATGTGCTTTCGCACCTTGTTGCAACTGTTTCCAGTCTTCACCAGCCACAGCATGCTCCAACGGAATTTTTTTACCGCCTTCCTTTTCGAATTGCTCAATCTCAGATTCCGAGATTCCTTCACTAACACGCCCGTCAATAAGACCAGTTATAACCAGCGGCCCCGCCGTTACAATACCGCCGATTATGTATACTTTCTCCCATATCGCCAGAAATTCCCGGCCACCCTCTGTTTTCGCCAGTTCTTCTTTCAAACGCTGAATGATGCCCCGGTCTCACAACGTCCATTATGTCTGCCCACTCCTGAGGCGGATTATAAAAGTATAATTAACCTGAAAGACACCACGAGCAAAGGCGAGTATACGGATCAGTGATTCTAGTTCACACAGCCTGAAAGACGCTAATGTCGGGCAAAAACAAACCCCGCGGTGAGCGGGGTTGGGGCAAAATATTACAACGTTCCAATCTCACGTTCATGAACTTGGATATACCATAAAGGGAAACTCCTGATATCTCCCTCTATCACATTAAATAATTCCAGTAACTTTCTTGCGTATTTTTTAGCATTCGTATCATAATCACCAAACACATCTTCACCTTCGATCTCTTCAGAAAAGTATCGCATTGCATAAAGGCATTCAATATAATTTTTGAGATTACTATTTACAACTGTTACTTCACCGTCTTGAGGATTGAATACGACAAGCCGTTCATTATTGTTTAAATCAATGCATAATTTACGTCCAATCCGATTCGATGCCAGCTCAATAATTTTTGGGGATACAGATTGTAACGTACCGGTAGCTGTAAAATACGGATAAGCCATCTTATCACTGTAAAAACCTGTTTCTTGCAAGAACATTTTAAGCTCACTACTTATATCTGCAAATGCATGACAATTCGTGAAACGAACAAAGTTTTCTCTTTCTATATAATTTATTTTTTGCTCGAAGTTCATACTAGTATTTTTCCTCTTCCAAAGCGCAGCGCGAGCATTTACAGAAGCCATTCTTATTATTCCTAACTCATCGCCTTTTTCCCGGTCAAATAAAGCTATGAGATTGATTTGCTTTCGCACAAAAGATGTTAATTGTTTGCTGGCACCAGTGGCCATCAACCTCACGGAAAGCAAGCATTAACACCCCGTCAATAAGTCGCACAGCAGCCTGTGTAAGGGAGTAGAGTTATAATTAATTTAAGCCTCATAATTCTTAAGGGCTCTTATGACTTCGAACAACGACCTATTAATAGCCATTGGTCTTACGATAGTCGATTGTATCGTTAATAAAATCGCTAAAAGAGTTATTCACCTGCTGAATATTTCCATCATCATAACGATAAACCGGGGGGTTTTCTCCTTCATCAAAATAATAAAACAGAAATTGTTCCGGCTCATAACTCGAAAACACCCAGAATGCATTGTTCAATTTTATCTCTTTTTCGGAGAGCTCCTCCTGCGCGATCTCCATCATTTCTTTCCATTCGCCATCGACAACAGCATTATCAGACGCTGCCAGCATATTGGCTACCCTACCACCGATATAGAGAAATTCTTTATAGGCTTGCGGAAATGTTAGCCCTACCTGCATTTCCAAATCTCTAATCTCTGCTTCTGTCATGCCCTCATTATAAATATTGGATATCGTATTTGTGGTCTGCATTTTTTGAAGATACTTTATATTCATTTTTGTTATTTTAGGCGTTTCAAATATTTATTTAATGCTTCCGTCCCCGGAACGTCATACCACATACCCAAAATATTTTGAGTTCGTGGGCTAAAAACTTTGACCTCTGCTTTATACATCTCTTGTCTAAGCAAAATCTGCTCTTGGCATTTTCGACAGGGTTTAAAGATACTTTCGATCTCAATTTGCATTTTGGCAATAGACATATTTTTCGTCGCCATATATTCATCTAACATAATCAACATTTTATGCTCGGAATCAAAAACGCGATTAAGGTTATTATCCCAAAAGTCCGGTTTCATTGACTTTAGTTCTTCTATCTTCCCGGGCGAAAGTTGAATGCCATTTGTAATGTAGTTTTTTTCGCTATTATTGGCTATAAAGTTCAGGTTGTCGATGGTGCCGTCTTCGAAAACAACCCTGACGCGCATTGCGGCAATATTCTTCGCCCTTCTTCTCCGCATTCCCGCCAATTCTAACAATCTTTTATTGCCCAGCTTATAATGCGATATCCTTGCCCGCCAAATTGCATCAAGTATTTTATTATCGATCCTTTTCCTGACACTAGGCTTCTTCGAAAGCTTATCCAAATAGTTCCGCAGGCTCTCGAATTTTTTTGGAAGATTACGGATGGTTTTTATAATCGTCACTACCGACTCAATAAACAGAATTAAACGAACTGTATCTTCCCCTGCATTATATGCAACCTCGTACTCCGTCTTATTCTGATTATAGCGACTTACAAAATCCCTATACCCTTTTTTAATCTGATCTACAATCTTGCCTGGATCATTTAGATATTCCTTGATAAGTTTTCCAATGGTTCTCTTGATTATGAACCTTTCCGTTTCGTTCGTAAGCGCGAATAATAAAGCCACTATATCCACAATGGATGCAATCATCTCTACTATTTCGTTAATAACACCGGATATGTAAGCATAGGCAAGCTTTATATAGTGTATCGCCTTTTTTAATCCATCGACTAAAGAATCCAGTACATTAAATATTTCACGACAAAACTTATTAATTGGTTCAAGTATAGAAGCGGCTATTTTACCTAATAAACCCAAATGTTCACGACACCATTTACTTGCTGAATCGACCTTTTCCAGAAACGAGTCTGAATTTTCTTTGAATGAATCCCAATTTTTAGTTACAAACTCAAGAAGTTTCACATCTGCGCCCGGTTCGTAAGCTGGATGATCAGGGTTCCAATGATTTTCAGAAATTTTAAATCCCCTGATCAGTTCAGCAGCCTCTTGCAGGATAAGCACAGCTATCTGATATAGTAAGCCAATTCTTTCTTCGGAGGAAATGGTTATATCGATTGCCTTACTCAGTCTCTCTTTATCTATTTTTACCCCCCGACGACCCTCCTTCTCTATTATTGTAGTCAAAAACACCTCTTTCCATTCCTTTCCTTTGTCTGGAGTATTAAATGTTGTATATAATTCATCAGTCATTTTGACGAAACAAACAGGATCCGGAACATCTTCTGTCTCATAATAAATACTGATATCTACTTTCTCATCATAGGCACTACCTTTCTGATAAGAAATTAATTTATCCTTCGAGTAGCTGACAGCCAATTGTACACCTTCGCCAGATTCGAAATGGTATATCCATTTAGGAGTTGGATCGTTTTGAAAAAAGCCTTGCCACATCTGCTTTTGAAAAGTCAATTTGTCAGATACATCAAAAATGCTTTCTGACAACGGGGAGTCTACTTTTGTTAACATTCGTTCTCCTAAAAACATTTCCGGCATCTGCGGAAATTTATTTGCCATGTCTCTTTATTATTTTCTTGAAAAAAAAGGAGCCGCCTTACAGCGGCTCCCATAATCTGCTGTTGATAGCTTACTCCGTAGGAAGATCTTCCGCCACGCCCAGGCGCGCAGTTGATTGCGAAATCCCCGTTTCTTCATCATCACCACATGCACAAGGCAATCCATCCACATCAAGCGCGATACCTCCTGCCTGGATCACTGTCAGTGAAGTTGGCACACGGCTTTCCCAGCTTTCTTCTATTTCATATTCAGGATTACGCAACTCTTCGATCACAGAAAGATATAGTTCATCACCAATCACCGGCGGCTGGCTGCCATTCCATACCTGGCCGGTAGCCATGTAGTGCATCACCGCTTCCTCAAATCCGGGACGAACCGTGGCAATCACCCTCGCCATGCCACTCTGCAGAAACGAGCGGAACAATGCATCATCTACTTCTTGTTGGTAGAGACTCTGCCAGTTATTCTTACCAGCCCAATAGAACGGGTAAAGCGTATAGCTGATCTCATTCCATTCAAAAGCCTGTTCGATGAATTTTACCAGGCTGCTGTATTGATCCAGATCGGCGTTGTCCAGTGGCTTTTTATTGATCACACCTTCGCCACTGTACAACTCCTTACCCAGGTTATTGTGACCTACCAGGTAAGTGATGCAGTTTTTACGCAACACCGTGTTTTCGATCTGGCGGAAGAAGCCGGGATTCACTTTTGCAGACTGGCTATTCGCTGCCAATGCGTCTTCATATTCCAACCGCTTCTGGTTATAAGCTTTCAGAATGGCGTCGAAGGTTTCCTGTTTCCATTTGTTGATCAATTCTTCCGTGGCTTCAAGACGCACCGTTACCGCAATGTTGAACGTGTGATAGTTTTCACAGAAATAACTCAATGGCAATTGGCCTTTGTAATTGTCAAGCTCCAGGTATACGTTGTCGTCTTTGCGGATCGAGTAGCGCTGCTCATCGTACCAGTGACTGATGTTACCAACGTTCACGCCGAACGAGTGCATCTGTTTGGTATCACCATCATATTTTGCATACAATTTCACGTTGGCTCTTTTGGCTACATATCCCTCAGGTATTTGCAGATCAGCAGATCCATCGGTCAGCTCGTGATCACCAAACTTGGCACCGGAGAACGATTTGCCGATCGTCTTCAGTTTTTCTACGCATGGCTCCACTTCCGCATTGTAAGCTGCAGCCCAGTATTTGTAGTTAAACTCGGTGATTTCGTTGAACGTCGCGATGCGGTTAACGCCGGCTTCTTCAGATCGCGGATCGACAGGCCTTGTCAACATCACGCCAGGATTTGCTCCGGGAATATTCCTCAATGCTTCGAGGTGAAAGACCGCCGGTTGCGGAATCATGAACTCGTACATCAGTCGCTTGCCGTAGTTGCGGATACTGTTCTTGAAGATCTTATCCACCCAGCGGTATACACCGGAAACGTGGTTGTCGCCTTCGCGGTTGTCGAATCCATGTTTGTTCTGCTCTTCGTATTCTTCTACCACTTTCGTTATACGCTCTTCCCGAACCCGCTGAACTACACGTTCCAGCGCACGCTCCGTCACATCCTTCGCATAGCTGATCGCCTGTGAATTGGATTGCTGCTGCGAGTTGTTTTGTGCGTAACCTGCGGCCATGCTGATGGAAGCGCTCGGATAGTTAGCAGAAAAGTTGGTATTGGTCTGGGTATTCGAGTCTTTGTTGATGATGCTCGCCACTTCCTGCTGCATATCGTACCTGCTGGTACTGGTGGTATCGGTAAGTTGCTCCTTTTCTTTTTCCGTTTCCGTTGTGGTTGTTTCTTCGGAACTGCGGAAGCGGCGCGTACTTTTTTCTTTGTATTCACGGGCCATGATGTTCTCGATATGCGATACTTCACCGGGTACATAGCAGCATACCGTTTGCTCTACTTTCCGGTAATCGGCAATACCGAGTTGTTTGATGCCGAATCCTGTGGGAACATACACGTTCACATTCCCCGGACCGGCTGCGTTGCCTTCATCCACATTCATCACACCGGTGGCCCCACCTTCCAGTTGCAATACAGTGGAGAAGATGATACGCAAACCATTGCTTAACGTCACTTCCCCATCGATTGAAAAGGCAAGCACACCATCCGGAACGGTGAGACCATCGGGATACAGTTCAAGTACAAGTGTACTGCCGAGTGCCTCGCTGTTAAAGGCTGACAACTGCACCGGTTCCGACACACCCTCAAAAGAGGAAGAATAACGCGCATCCAGGGCGGCAGGATTGTTATACCCGGTGTGAATGGCGAGATACACTTTGTATTTTGTTCCGCTTATCTGTTCGAGCTGGATGCTGTAACTGTGAACCGGCGCAGTCGGTGGCAATTCGTCATCTACCGGAATCAGTATGTCCCCGATCGTCATCACCGGGCGAACGGGATTACTACCTGTGAATACCGTATCGGTTTCCTGGCGGAGCGATCCGGCGAGATCTTCCAGTACTGCATCGAATGACGCGGGATAGGTCAGATTGAGTTCGTCAATTATCTGGCGTGAACGATCAGATAATGTTGCTGCAACGCCGGAGGTCAACTGGTCAGAGGGCGTAAATGAAAAAGCAGGCAAATCCAATCCATCATAATAAGGTTTTCCTGTTTCCTCGTCAATGACGGGTACAGCGGTCTTCATGGCCCCTTCCAGTTCGGCATCATGAATCTGGCGTTGTGCTTCGTAGCTTTTACGGTTAGCACGTTCCCAGGTTTTCTTCGCCTGTTCAATCTCCTTTACGGCATTCGCGATATCGCTGACCTTAGCTTTCGCTTTTACCACTCCGATCTTTTCATTTAATCTTTCGTACACGGTTCCGGTAGCAATGCCGGGAAATCCTGTTCTTCCTTCCTCGTCTTCTTCCTCTTCTTCTGCGGGAACCGGGCCGGTAGCAAGACCAAAGAAGTTTTTGGGGATGACTACCTGCGCGCCAGCCGATTTATGCTGCTGTGTATCGCCATCATTTGACACAAACCTGTCAACTACTAGCAGGCTGATTAGTGAATCACGGATTGACGGATTCTGACCAGTAATTATCTGGTAGAAAATATTATCCCAAACAATAATCGCCTTTGCGTACGAAAAAAGATAATCGTGAGCAACGAGATAATATTCCGGACAATTGCTGATATACCCGGGTACTGTTGCTAATTTCTGCTGGTTAGCCATAAACCATCGGTTGAGAACAAACATATCATTCCCGACCAGTGACATGAGTCCTTCATCATCGATTATGGGTGTAAATGTTCCGGCCAGCGTTAACTGCGATTGCCGTTGAGTTCTTCGTTGGTCAGAGGGAGCCGACATCAAAGTTTTGAAATGGCCTTCGGTGTCTGGTGCCGGATGCTGGATAAATTGATTGAGATCCTTGAACTTCTCCGGTCCCCGCATTGTGACAAACCGGAAAAGTGTGTTTGTGTTTGTTGACATGTTTGTTTTTGTTTTTATAAATGAAAAAAGATGGTTGGCACCGGCTCGTGCGGGCATAGGATTCCTGGTCCCGCTCGGCAGGTTATTTTTTTATTCTTTTAAGGAAATGGGTTGCTTAGCGGCTGATCAGGTATCCGGCCATCAGTCCGGTTACAATCAGGGAAGACACGGCCACCAGTTTTGTTTTGCGTCGCTGTTTCTTCAAGTCCTTCGTCAGTTGTTTGTCTATGTGAAGCAAAGCTTCCTGTTGCTGCCAACTCTGATCAAAAGATGCGCGCAAGGATGCATAAGCAGACTGATGAACGGCGATGAGCGTATCTTTTATGTTCAGCAATGTGTCCTGCTGGTGAATGACCTGGCGGAACAAACTATCCGACTCATTGACAACAGCGATGAAAGTATCAGCCACATTACTGACCACTACTTCTTTGAGTGTTTTATACAGTTCCTGTTTTTGCGAGGTGGTTTGTTCCAGCTTGCTTTTTGTGGCAGCCAGGTTCAGCGCTGCCTTGTTTTCTTCTGTATGCACAGCGGCTATCCTTTTATTGAATGCAGCTTCGTTTTTCTCAACAGCTTTACGGATATCGTTCACCTTTGGGTAAACAGGTGACTGGTTGCAGGTAAAGAGATAGCCTGTTGCCGCGCCCGCCATCAATCCTCCGGCCAGCAAGAGTGTGTATTTATTGATTTTCATCTTTTTCGTTTTTTATGGTTTTACGTTCTATCGAATAACCGAAGCAGCCTGTTCCGATCATGGTGGCGAATGTGTAGAACATGTACTCCGGCATGTGGAGGTGGAAAAACTGTTCTGCCGCCCAGCTCACGGTAACCACGAGCAGGAACAAAGCAGTGGCAAATTCGCGGAGGCTGAAGTTGCCGTTCTTGTCTTTGAATAATTGTTGTAAAAAAGCTTTCATAGCGGTAGGTAGTTAAAGATTGATTAATCGGGATTAAGTACAGGTTCATAAGTTGCCAGCCATTTCATTACGTCGAACGAAGGGCAGGCCTTGATCACACCGGGCAGATCGCGGTGCCCGAGAATAACGGCCGAAGGATAGCGTTCCGAAAGGCTGATCAGCATATTGAACAAGGTCTGTTTTTGTTCATCGGTGCGGTTGTCAGCCGGTTTGTTGGTCGCATCCACCCCACCGATATAGGAAACGTGAACAGCATGCTCGTTGTAGCCTTTGGCGCCATTGGCCACGCGGCTTTCGGGTTGCAGCATCACCACCTCTCCATTGCGTTTGATGATGTAGTGGTAGCCGGGATTCTTCCATCCGAGTTTGGTCTGCCAGTAATTTTGAATGCTGGAAATCTGCGTGTGAGGAGGCGTGGCCGTGCAATGCACCACGATGTATCTGATATCTCTTTTCATGCTGTTTTGTTTAGTTGTATTCGTCGTTGATTACAACACAAACATACTATCGCACAGAGGGGTCGTTGTCCGGTTTGAGCAGGTTTGGGTAACTATGTGTAGTTAAAAGAATAAATGCGTAGAAACAGGAGGTTTCGGACACAAAAAAACCGCCGGGTGGCGGTTATGACTGACGTTATGGGAGATTATTTAAAGCCGGCAATCCGGTAAAATTCCTTCTCTAGTTTGGAAACCTCTTCTTCTGTTACCGTGACTTCTTTGGCCCTATTTTTAAGCACGTGTTGCACGAATTCTTCCTCGATTTTGAAGTTGGGATACTTCTCCAGATAATTGATAAAATATTTCGGCCATAGCCATTCGCCATCAGTATAAATGGATATCAGGCCAATCATTTCTTCATCGACATCTTCCGCTCCGCCCATTAAGGGTACGCACAATTCTCCTCTTTTTAGATAGGCTAATACATCGTCTTTATTCGGATTAATATCTTTCTCTTTGAAATAATAAGATCTTTTCTGAGCAAACGGGTCTTTTGCATGTTCTGCTATAAATCCAACGAATTTCATTAGTACTATGGTTTAAATGTTACAAATTTTCCTTTATCGTCATGAATAAAATCACCAAAATCATCGACAGCAACGCGCTTAGTTGGAGCTTCCACTTCAACATTCAAGAGTTTGGCAAGCTTTGCGGCAAAGCCTTTTGATGAAACTCCTGAGGACAGGCTACCAGTCGGATCGGCATTCCATCGATCCAACCTTCCTGTCTAAGTATTCGTGCATATTCTTCAGCCTTCACCCATCGACCTTCATACATAATGCTTCTGGGTGATCCATGCGTGACAATATTAAGCAAATTTTCTTCGGGTCGCTGACGCAATTTAATTGCGTTTCGAAACGCTTCTCCGTCGTCGCTAAACTGAAGAATCCTCGCCGCCATCCAGTCTTCCTTGTCCCACTTCAGCAGGTCCTCGACCTTGAATTCCTTGATCCTCTTTTTGATGGCGAAGCCCTTCCTCTTCAAATAATCTGCAACGTCCGACAACTTCTTCTTCGGATTCCGGATGAGCTCCAATAATCCTTTCAAAAATACTTTAATCTTATCTATAATCGTCGCGCCTCCCGTAGCCAGCGCTATAATTGTATCCACAATCAGCTCCGCCAGATCTTCACCCAGGTTTTTGGCCAGTTCGTAAATGCCCTTGTCGGACGAATACCGTTTCTTCAACTCACTGATGAGCTGACTCAGCACTGTTTTCATGAACGTGAGAAAACCTTTCTCGCGGATCTGTGCCCGCAGTTTTTTCAATCCCTCCAGGAACAGCCGGAGTCGCTCCGCATCCATCAAATCCAATACAACGGCAACCAGCCGTATAAAACCTGTCACCACATTGATTACGCCATTGTAAATGCCAACGATAAATGCATTGAGGATATAGACGGCTTCCTGTAAAGTAGTGACCAGTTCTTTTACTACCCCGTTGAACTCCCGGAGTGTTTTTCTTATCTCACCATAGTAGTGACGCAGAAAAGCAAGCACTCCTTTCTTATCCGGATCATCCACCTCATCATGCGGTTCACCCAGGAATAAAGTAATCACCGAATCAATCTTCGAGAATGCCTTTTCCACCAGCTCATAAGGTCCCTGAATATTGACCGGCAGCAAAGGTGTATAATCAAGCCGTCCTTTTTCATTCCTGTTTCCGGGCAACCAATACCGCTTGTTTTCCAGCTTAAGTTCATTTAGAAGGACCGCAAGTTTCTTCAGTAAAAAAACCAGCAGGTCTTTGGGTAATTGTAACAACCTGGCAACAAATAGAATGATCTGTTGTACGGTATTTAACTCTTCGCCATGCTGCGAGTCGTATTCTTTTTTTACGAGTGTATAAACATCATTGAAGTAATGTTGCTGTACCAGTTCAGAATAGGGAAACAGCCATTGTAGTAGGATTTCTGTCAGTTTCGAAAAATCTTCCTGGTTGTATTCCAGCGACGTTAACTTGTAACCAAGACCAACGCTTACAAATTTTTCTACCAGGAGGTGATTAAAACCCGAGAATTCTTCCAGCGTATCTGTGCTACGCATAGTACCGGCGTACCGGCTGATCACTTTTTTAGCTTCCGTTTCGTTGAGACTGATGAAGGCTATGATCTCCGCAGGCTCTGCTATCAGATTTTTATGTGTTTCATGGAGATTGGCTTCTGACGACCGCATCACCAATGCCGTTCTCGCTTCATCAATCGGAGAATTATTCCGGCGCTCATTGCGGGCGCCACCATCTATGTGCGCCTGCGTATTCCGTTCATACCGTTCTGCAAGATCCCAGTATTCCCCGAAGTCACTATCCCTGAACGGGGAAGTAAAAGATTGACCCATGGCTCGTAGTTTCAAACAAACATACTACCGCAGAGAGGGGTCGTTGTCCGGTTTGGGCAGGTTTGCGCACGTATGCGCAGCAAAAGGAAGGCAAAGGAATAAATGCGTAGAAACAGGAAGTTTCGGGCATAAAAAAACCGCCGGGCGGCGGTTAATTTTCCTTCCAATAATGTTCTTCTATAAAAGATAATAATTCATCTTCTGTATCAAACTCTATGATAACAGGTAGCTGATCGCTAAAATAAGTGAACTGGTATTTTCCTTCATCCAGTGTTAAGTGTGTCATCATTTCAGTCGCTTCCTGTTCATCCTGGGTGTGAACAGTACAAAATAAGATGTCGACTCCCGGACGATAAATAGCCCAGTAGCCCATTTCATTTAGTTTATCTGCCAATGCGATCAGCTTATCCGACATGCCGTCAAGATACCGATTCCGCACATAAAAAAAACCACTTCGCAGTGGCTTCATCCAATTAACAATCATTCTCCTTCAATAGCCGGCCTCATAGTCTTTGGGCAATCCGAGCTTGTCGAAAATAATGGACACCTGTCTTACAGTGTAAAACCTTCCTACTCTTTTACCGATCACTTCGTCATGCGGCTTCAGCCAGCGGTTCATGGTACGCACACTGATTTCATACAGTTGCGCCAGTTCACCAATGCTGTACACCTTTGTTTCCACCACCTTTCTCTCTTTGCTCATCACTATCATCGTTTTAGTTTTTTACATAATCATGCGCGTGTGTACCATCCGATATATTCACTTACATCGAGTGATAACAAAGCGGCCATTTCCATTACGCCCAATCCCTGCCGGTTCCTGTATTCTTCCGTCAGCAGATGAAGTGAACCGGGTGTTTCCGGTTGCACCTCCAGCTCTTCGGGTTCATGCCTTCTGATGTCCTGCTGATTGAATTGCTGCAGCAGATAACGTTTCTGATTGGCAGTGATGAAACCGAGATCATCCGCACGATATAATAAGGATATCATCGACACCTGCCATTTCTTTTTCAACGTCGCCAGCAGCGGCAACGTTATTCCCTGCACAAAATCAGGACGGATATCTTCTTCTGGCATGAGGAAGGCCGCAGCAAATACATTGGCATTGTGAGATATGTTGCTCTCAGGATCCGGCGTCAATCCCCGGTGCAGTACCAGGTGCCCTAATTCATAAGCCAGCGAAAAACGTTGACGGTCGCCGGTCAATACTGTATTGAGTATGATCAGCGGAAAACCATTCTCCGTGGTAAGGCTGCGGCTGTCGACACGCGTGGTATTGAAGTCGAGTTCGTGGATCATGATGCCTTTCCGCTCGAGTAAAGACATCAGTTCTCCTACCGGCCCCGCGGGCAACAACCATTCTTTGCGAAGCAGGGCCGCTGCTTTAGCCGGATTCCCGGGATCATACAAGGGTAATTGTGGCGGAGCCATGTTGCGCAAGGTTGTCAGCAATTCAACATTCAACCGGACAATATTCACCTGGGCCTCGATCGGGTTCAATACGGCGGCTGGCACATGCTGTCGTTTCCGGTAGGCCATATATAAAGGCAATGGTTCGCCGGGCTGATAAAAAAACTGTACGGGGTAGCCGGTGGCCTCCGACAAACGCTCTAATAATTCGTCGTTGACATCGGCTTGTCCTCTTTCCAAACGCGAGATATTTACCTTGTAAGAATCGATTTTGCCCGCCAGTTCCTGCTGCGTCATGCCGCGTGATTCACGGGCCAAAACGATCATACGGGGATTGATAACTTTCATGGAAAGGTTGCTCTTCCAAAGTTATCCGTTTATTTGTAAAAACTAAAAAAAAGTAACAAATATCTTTTATGTATGTTTATTTATTATAATTCAATGAATTATAAATACTACTATTTTTAGCATTTTAATGTGCTCGTTTTTTCGTATAGTAATTGACAGCCTGAATTTTTTGTTGAATTAGGAAAGAAAGTGCCCGACTCGCACCCTTCGAGGACCTCAGGGACCACCCTTCGAGGACCTCAGGGACCACTCTTCGAGGACCTCAGGGACCACCCTTCGGGAGGCCGAAGTATCGGCCTGAGGGACCTTACGCCTTATACCTTTTGCCTTACGCCTTACGCCCTATACCTTAAGCCTTTCACAACATCACCACCTTATCCCTGATAATGTGATACAGCTTAATGGTGAGCGCATGAAACAACATCTTGCCATTGGCATTGCGTTCTATATAGTAAGCAGCTTTGTCTAACTCTTCAATGATTGCCTGTTGTTGCTCTATGCCGGCAATCTTATTTAAACGATTAGCAAAATCTTTTTCGCGCTCGGGCATCAACTGCCCCGCCGTTTCCTCCAACACACGCAGGCGAACCGCCTGTTCCAGCAAGTGATTGAAATAACGCAGGAATTGCTTCTGCTTTTCACGTCCCAACTTGTTGATCTCATCCACCCATTTGGTCTGGGCAACAGGACCGTTTTTCAATACCGCATTCAGCCATTCTCTTAACAAACCCTGCCAGTCTTCATCGGCATGTTGCACCTGCTGCAGCGCTTCACGATAATTGCCTTCGCTCACCTGCGCTACCTGCCGCGCCACTAATGCATCGGTTTTGTTGCGGCTGATGAGCGCCGCTTCTATGTCGCGCGTTTCGAGCATGGGCACTTTTACCAGTTGGCAACGACTGAGAATCGTTTGCAGGATCATCGATTCGTTCTCAGCAACGAGAATGAATAAAGTATTTGCCGGCGGCTCTTCAATTAGTTTAAGCAGTTTGTTTCCTTCATTGCCCAGGTATTCCGGCAACCACATCACCAACACCTTGTAAACGCTTTCGAAACTTTTAAGATTCAGTTTGCGGATGATTTCATTGCATTCATGCGCGGTGATATTGCCCTGCTTATTTTCTGCACCAATGAATTGCAGCCAGTCATAAACATTTCCATAAGGATAAGCCTTCATGAACTCGCGCCACTCTGTGATATAATCGGTGCTGACCGGCGGACTGCCCGGCTTTTTCGTAACCACCGGATAGGAATAGTGGATATCGGGATGCGCATATTGTGCCGCTTTTACGCAGGCAGCACATTCGCCGCAACTGTCGTAGATGGATGGTTTGGCTACAGGCTCGGGTTCTTCACCAAATAACGAAGGTCCTGCAGGGGCTGCATTGTTATTGTTCACCTTTTCACAAACCACGTATTGCGCGAGCGCCATCGCCAGCGATAATGCGCCACTTCCTTCTTTTCCCAAAAACAATAAAGCATGAGCCAGCCGGTTTTCCTGCATGAGGTCGGCGAGTTCCTTCTTTAACGTTTCCTGCCCGATAATGTCTTTGAATTGCATCCTTGCAAATATAAGTTACCTGTCCGACGCAGGCATGAAAAGAGCCGGCAAGCCGGCTCCTATTTTACGTTTACCTATTTACACATTCTTAATTCAGATACTTCAGCACTTCTTCGCTCATCGGCTTGGTACGTGGGCTGAACACCGTGATCAGTTGCCCTTTTTCATCCACGAGGAATTTGGTGAAGTTCCAGCTGATCGGATCTTTAATGCCTTTTTTGGCCGCTTCATCCACCAGGTATTTGAAGATGGGAGCAATATCATCGCCTTTCACCGAAACCTTATCGGCCATCGGGAAGGTAACACCGTAATTTTTTTTACAGAATTCGGCGATTTCTGTTTTAGTGCCCGGTTCCTGGCCGGCAAAGTTGTTGGCTGGAAATCCCACGATCACCAGTTTGCCCTTGTATTGCTTGTAAAGTTTTTCCAGGTCGTCATATTGCGGAGTCAGTCCGCATTTTGAAGCGGTATTGACGATCAGGATTTTCTGGCCTTTGTATTTTGAAAAGTCAATGGTACCACCTTCCAGACCTGGCACTTTGAAGTCGTAAATAGAGGAACCTGTCATGGTGATAGACAGGATCAGTGCGGCAATCAGTGTTTTCATGTTATGTGTGTTTTTATTGTTGTCAAAAAATCAGCGGCGTTCAAAACAACCGAGGTCCGGCAATCCGACCGGACGGGTTTTTCCGTCGAGATCGATGTTGGCGGATGTTGCACGCCCGGCTTCCAGTCCGGGTGCGCCTGCCTTTAACCGGAAATCATAATAACGTTCCTGTGAGTTAATTGTTTCAAATCCCGGATCCTGCGTTGTCAGCATCGACGTGGCCGTTACACCCTGAAGTGGTGCGGCTAGTTTCCACAGTCCATGGTCAAAATTTACGGTAAAAGCTGCCGCAGCGTTTCTGTTGATCAGCACTTCATTTTCCACCAGTCCGCCTTCACCCCAGAAAATGCAGTTGGTAAAACTGGCATCGAGCGCAGCGGCGCCGGTTTGCGTGTTATTCGTGATCGACAGCACCGGCTCTTTGTGCGGCACATAGTTATTGGAAATGGAGACAACCGTGCAGTGTGTAAAACGGTAGGTGCCTCCTGCTGTCAATACCACATTGCGTCCGCAATTACTCAACAGGCAGTTGCGCGCTTCAATGGAAGAGCCGCTTCCTGCCAATCCGATATCGTATGCATTGTCGATCACACTTTCATACAGGCGGAGTTTGGGTTGCGCTGAAAGTGACACGCCCTGCACCACTATTGCCTGGTAGGCATGCCGGATAAATGCGTATTGCACGATATTATCGCGGCTTGTTTCCCTGAAATAAATGCCGGGCCAGGAAGCGGGATAATCGCGGTAAGGCGGGTCCAGTCTGTCTCCCTGGAATTTAATACGATCGACAGTGTCCTTATCACCTATGGCTTCCAATGTTCCGTCAATGATGATGGGTGCATTCGCATGCATGTACACGCGGCAGCCCTTGTTCATTTTTAGCTTTACGTTTTCTGCTACATATAAATAATCAAGGATCACATAAGGCAGGTCGTTGTTCCACGTTTCATCGGAGGTTACTTCGTGCCCGCGCAGGAAATGTGCATTCTGTCCCCAGGCCTGCAATTGCACTTTGCGTGTATTGCCGTTGTAATCGATCTGGATGCTGTCACTGATGATAAAGGGAAGACTGCCCGCGGCGGGATCCACATTTACCTGCACGAATACATATATACTGTCGTTGGCATTGATCTCAATATTATTCACCTCCGGTGCTGACGTACCATCTACATTCATTTTAAATGCCGATGTGGTGCCGCCCATCAGTTTCACCGAATTAAGTCGCAGTTTGCGATCGTTGTCGTTGATGATTTTGAAGGATTTTGTCACTGATCCTACCCGCGTGAATACGGTGTCGTATTTAAGCGAGTCGGTTGTAATGGTAACGCGTGCATCGCCCGAGGTAATGAATGAGTCTTTGCGACAGGCAGCGAACGCAAACAGCAATAAAAAAAGCGGAAGGATTTTTTTCATGAAAAACATGGTTTTCAAAATTAGCGGAGTTTTGGCAAAGCACCGCATCTATAAGCGTTCGGCAGCATAACAAAGTGTGGCCAGGCTTACGGAGTTTGCTCCGGCCTTCAACAAGGCAGTACCACAAGCTTCCACGGTGGCGCCGGTGGTCACCACATCATCGACCAGCAGGATGTTTTTGCCGTTGCATTGTGCCGCCGATGCGCGAAACCTGCCGTCCATATTTTCCCATCGTTCCAGGCGGTCCATGCGGGTTTGTGTATTCGTCGCCTCCGGGCGGATCACACATTTATCATTTATTTTTTTGTTCCAGGCCTCGCTCATGCCCTGGCATAAAAGCAAGGATTGATTATATCCCCGTTTTCGTTCCCGGGATTTATGCAAAGGCAGCGGCACCAATATGTCGATGTGTTGAAAATGCGGTGCCTGTGCCAATTGTTGTCCCATCAATAAACCAAGCTGCCGTCCGAGTGGCTGATCGTTGCGGTATTTAAGGCGATGCATGAGTTGCCGGGTCAATGAATGCCTGCCGAAATATAACAGCGAAGCCGCGGCTGTTAAAGGCAACCGACCGGTAAATTTTCTGAAGACGGGATTATCCGGCCATTTTTCAAAATCCGTCCGCGGCAGATCCGACAAACAAGAAAGGCATAACTGACCGTCCGCATTGATATTATCCGACCCGCATCCGCTGCAGGTATGCGGAAAGAAAACATGCAACATGTTTTCCCGCCAATTGTGGAGCTGACGTAACATCTTAAGTCAAAATTCAAAAGTTAAAATTCAAAAAGGGGCTTGCTGCCTGAGCTCTCCTCAAGTCTTTTGCAGTCCCGATTGTTGGTTCGTGTATACACGAACCAAGGGGAAACGGTTGCTTATTGCTATTGAGCTATTCACTTTTCAGCGAAACCAAGGCATTCATGGTTCACTAATTGCCTTATTCACCATTCACCATTCACTTATTGACTTATTCACCTACTGAAAAAGATATTGATAAACTTCTTCCACCCTCGCCATCGTTACCACCTCAATCTTGTATTTGCTCTGGCTGATGCCTTTCTGGCTGTAACGCGATACGATGATTTTTTCGAAGCCCAGTTTTTCCGCTTCGGCTATGCGCTGTTCTACGCGATTGACGGCGCGGATCTCTCCACTCAGTCCGACTTCACCCGCAAAACATATGTGTTGCGACAGCGGTACATCTTCGTAAGAAGAGAGCAAGGCACACAAAACCGCCAGGTCGATCGACGGATCTTCCACTTTCAATCCACCGGCTATATTCAGGAATACATCTTTTACACCGAAATGAAAACCGCCCCGTTTTTCGAGCACCGCCAGTAATAGTTGTAAACGACGCAGATCAAATCCTGTAACGGTCCGCTGTGGTGTGCCATACACGGATTGTGTCACGAGTGCCTGCACTTCTATCAGCAGAGGACGCACTCCTTCCAGCGTAGCCGCAATGGCAATGCCACTTAGCGCTTCTTCTTTTTGTGTGATCAGTATTTCACTTGGATTGGTAACACCGCGCATGCCTTGTTCACTCATTTCATAAATACCCAGCTCGGCTGTGCTGCCGAAACGGTTTTTCAGCGTGCGCAGGATGCGATAGGCATAATGACGGTCGCCTTCAAACTGCAATACGGTGTCTACCATGTGTTCCAATACTTTCGGTCCTGCAATGTTTCCGTCTTTGGTGATATGACCGATCAGGAATACGGGCGTATTGGTTTCTTTGGCGAAGCGCTGAAACTCAGCGGCGCATTCTTTGATCTGCGATACACTGCCGGCGGATGATTCGATGAAAGGCGACTGAAGCGTTTGGATGGAATCAACGATCACAAAACCGGGTTTGAGTTTTTTGATCTCGTTGAAGATGACCTGCGTGGATGTTTCCGTCAGCAGGTAAAACTGATCGTTCTGCAAACCAAGACGATCAGCCCGCATTTTGATCTGTTGTTCGCTTTCTTCACCACTTATATATAGTACGGTGGCATCTTTCATCCACAAACCATTCTGCAGAAACAAAGTAGACTTGCCGATGCCGGGTTCGCCGGCGACCAATACAAGACTGCCCGGAACAATGCCGCCACCCAACACGCGGTTGAGTTCGGGATCGGCCGTTACCATCCTCTTCTCTTCACTGCTTTTGACATCGGTGAGTGTGATGGTGCGTGTGTTGCGGCGCGCCAACGCATCATAATCATCCCAGGCTTCCTTGCCTGCATTCTTTGGATTATCTTTCTGAACCAGTTCTTCTACAAAACTATTCCACTGACCGCAGGATGGGCACTGGCCGAGCCACTTGACACTTTCATAACCACACTGCTGACAGAAGTAGGCCTTCTTAACTTTACTCATGCGCTAAAGATAAATGAATTGGGAGGGTCGGAGGAGGAGGAAACCACAGGTTTTTAATGGGAAAAAACGGGCAGGCATAAAATGTAAAAAGGGCCAATCTGACGATTGACCCCCCTTACTTACTAACCCATTAAATTCTTGCACTAAGTTACAAATCTGCATCACATTTCAAAATAATTTTTTCTTGCTGTGAATAACTTTAAGTCCCTCCTGACACAGTTAAAACACACTGAAAATCAATCTATTCTGCGATT
Source organism: Terrimonas ferruginea DSM 30193 (assembly GCF_000425585.1). Taxonomy (GTDB): domain Bacteria; phylum Bacteroidota; class Bacteroidia; order Chitinophagales; family Chitinophagaceae; genus Terrimonas; species Terrimonas ferruginea. The sequence continues at coordinate 22,662 of NZ_AUDS01000020.1, read as the reverse complement.
AAAAATATTGATAACCAGTCCCTTACAACCCCGTTTATTCACCCTTTTTTTAAGGCATTTGTTAAATTCAAAAACCGTTGCCTGACAAAAAGACGGGATTAATCCGCAAAGCAGGAAATGGTAGTAGATTTGATGTAGAAAGTCAACAGTAAAAATTCAAAAGGCAAAATAGTTATCGTGGCAGATGCCTGCTACCAGAAAACAGTTTTTTGAATTTTGATCTTTAAATTTTGAGTTTCCTGGATTGGATTTTGACTTTTGACTTTTAAATTTTGACTTAAAATCTTGGTTTTATGACATTTGAAATTATGATCGTTTCGCTGATTTTCGTAGGAATCAGCATGGTAGTGTCGATGGTGCTGAAAAGCAAATTCAACAAGTACAGTAAAGTACCGCTTTCCAACGGCATGACCGGACGCGAAGTGGCCGAAAAAATGCTGCGTGAGAACGGAATATATGATGTAAAAGTTGTATCTGTTGACGGTTTTCTGTCAGACCACTATAACCCGGCTAACAAAACGGTGAACCTGAGCCCCGAAGTATACCAGGGCAATAGCGTATCGGCTGCTGCCGTAGCTGCACACGAATGCGGCCACGCCGTACAGCATGCCACCGCCTACGGACCGCTGACCCTGCGCAGCAAACTGGTGCCTGCCGTACAATTCAGTTCCATGATCGTAAACTGGGTATTGATCATCGGCGTGATCATGGCCGCTTCCGGTAACACCACCCTGCTCCTGATCGGTATCATCCTGATGGCCGTTACGGTCGTGTTTACGTTGGTGACATTACCGGTAGAATTCGACGCCAGCAAACGTGCGCTGGCCTGGTTGAATCAGACCAATATTACCAACCAGCAGGAATATCCCAAAGCGAAAGATGCCCTGAAATGGGCCGCCACTACTTATGTTGTAGCAGCACTCGCCGCGGTGGTAACACTGGTGCAGTATATTATGATTTACATGGCAAGAAGAGACTAAGCTCCATTACGGATAAAAGAAAAGCCCCACAGTATCTGCGGGGCTTTTTTATGTTTTGTGCGAAAGATCAGAGTTTGATCTGCTCGCCGTTGGCGTCGAAAAATTTGTACTCTGTCAGATGAAGGTTGGTATCTGCAGCGAGCCTGGTTTTCTGTCCAAACTTCTTGTTCCACTTCGCGATCTTGGAAGTCCAGAAAAGTCCTTTGGCAAGGTATGCGTACATGATCGGGTTCACGGACAGTTGCAGTCCTTTGTGTTTGTGCGTGATCAGGTAGCTGAGATTTTTCTCGATGTCGTCTTCGAGTAATAAGGTAGAAGAAATTTTACCGGTGCCGTTGCAACTCGGGCAGATTTCCTGCGTGTTGATGTTCATCTCGGGCTTCATGCGTTGACGCGTGATCTGCATAATGCCGAATTTCGAGATCGGCAGTACCGCATGTTTCGCACGGTCCGGTGCCATGAACTCTTCCATTTTCTCCACCAGCCTGCGTTTGTTCTCGGGAAGCTTCATGTCGATGAAGTCGACCACGATGATACCACCCAGGTCGCGGAGGCGCAATTGACGTGCGATCTCTTCCGCTGCTTCGAGATTGGTCTCGAGCGCGTTTTGTTCCTGGTTATTGCTCACGCTTTTGTAACCGCTGTTTACATCGATCACGTGCAGGGCTTCTGTATGTTCGATGATGAGATAAGCGCCGCTGTTGAGGTTGACGGTTTTGCCAAACGAAGCTTTTACCTGTTTGGTGATTCCGAATGAATCAAAAATGGGAGAACCGTTCTGGTAATAAGAAACGATATCCGCTTTTTCCGGCGCTATGCGCTGGATATAATTTTTTGTATCGGCGAAGATCGTGCGGTCGTTGACCACGATGCGGTTAAAGTCGGCATTCAGCAGATCGCGGAGGATGCTGTTGGTCTTCGTTTGTTCGCTGAGGATTTTTGCCGGAGGTGCGGCGCCGTGCAGGTTACGCTGAATGGTCTTCCACATCTCCACGAGGGCAGAAAGATCTTCGTGCAGTTCGGCCGTGTTCTTGCCTTCTGCTGCCGTGCGTACGATCACACCGAAGTTTTTGGGCTTGATGGCTTCTACTATTTTCTGAAGACGTTTTCTTTCTTCCGCTGAATGGATCTTGCGGGATACCGCAACGATATTGTTGAACGGGGTGATCACTACAAATCGGCCGGGCAGGGAGATTTCGCAACTGAGGCGCGGGCCTTTGGCTGCGATGGGTTCTTTGAGGATCTGAACGAGAATATTGGGCTTGCCGCCCAGCACTTCGTTGATCTTTCCGGTTTTAATGATCTCGGGTTCGATTTCAAATTTGGCGAAATCAAGGCCGGATTCTGATTTGTCGTTGATGGTCTGCTGGGTGAATTTCAGCAGGGAGCGGGCGTAGGGGCTGAGGTCGGTATAGTGCAGGAAGGCATCTTTTTCGAAGCCTACATCTACGAAGGCGGCGTTCAGTCCGGGGATGAGTTTTTTTACCTTACCGAGGTAAAGATCACCCACGGCAAAACGGGCATCGCTTTTTTCGCTATGCAGTTCTACCAATTTCTTGTCCTCCAGCAAGGCGATTTCTACACCTTGAGGGGCCGCATTGATAATAAGTTCCTTGTTCATTACAGCTTACATAAATGAAACACCTTAGAGTGTGCTGTAAATAGTACTGGCGGCTGCAATTCCATACGTGGTTGCCTGGGGAAAGTTATTGCAGCGCAAGGAAGGCATCCGGAAGTGTAGTTCGCCGTTGGCGAAAATTCGTTTAGGTCCGGATAGCTTACCTGGCAACTTGTATGGCATACAACCAGTTGACCTGGAAAATTTAGACGGCGGATTGGATGCTCAGGAACCACCGGGCACAAGCACCCGATTTCAGTATCTGCGCAGCAGTAAACTGCCGAAATGAAACAATCTTTTGAAGAACTAATGTATCAGTTACTTCACAAAACCTTGTCATCCAATCCGCCGCCCGCACCCGCCATTGGCGGGTAGCGGTTAGCTAAATTCTTGTCAGGAAAAGAAAGCAGGGCTTACTTTCTCTTCTTGTGACGGTTCTTTCTCAGTCTTTTTTTACGCTTGTGCGTCGCAATCTTATGACGCTTTCTCTTTTTACCGCAAGGCATACTCAATTGTTTTTAAAATCTGTTTAATATGGTCGAAACCTGTTGCCAGGTTTATTTCAAACTGTTGATCCGTTTGGTCACTTCTTCTTTCATCCGTGGGTTGCTGATCAGCGGCAGTGCTTTGTTATACCACTGTACTGCTTCAGCCTTTTTATTGGTCCGTTCGTAAATCTCGGCCATCAGGAAGACAGCTTCCAGATTGTCCGGTGCTACGCGGTGAACGGTTTCCAGGCGACCGATGGCTTTGTCCATCTGTCCGGAAAGTACGCCACCTCTCGCCATGGTCAGCAAAGCATACACATTCGTGCTGTCTCGTTTGACCACTTCCTGGATATGTGCCAGGCCTTCCATCGGGCGGTCGGAAATACCACCGAATATCAGGCAGGCGCCCAGTCCCACTTTTGAGGAATCATTTCCGGGGTTCAGCTTCAACGCCCGTTCAAAAAGATCTTTTGCCTGTGTAGCTTCCCAGGCCGTGATGGCCGGTTCGCCGTCGGTCTGCAGGCGTCCCAACAGCAAATGGGCAGCAAAGGTGAGGCTTTTTTCTGAATTTTCCAATCTTGCTGCTTCCGCAGTATACCAGGCATAGGGAATAAACATGTTGGCCGAGTCGCGCCAGAAGTTGGCTAACTGGTGATACACATGGAGTTGCTGCTCACTTCCTTCGTTACGGGCAATAGAATTTTCTATGCCTGCCAGACGAAATTGTTGTGCAGGAGTAAGCTGTTTTTTTGCAATCGTCAGTAAAGTATCGGTGGGAATAGTATGCATCTCACCCGGCGCATGGTCGTGACCAGCGTGGGCATCGACAGCCGATTTCGTCAGCTGACCGGGATCGGTGGTTTTTCCAAACACAAAAAGAAGAACAACTAACAGTGCTCCTGCCGAGAAAGTGATCCATTGAGGTTTATTCATGCCGCATTCTTTTCAGGCAGCAAAGTTAACCCCTATCGTTCACTCATGATCACGCTGCAAAAAACCTTGGGAGAATTTTATCACAGCAGGAGTCACCGCGCAGGATTAATCGTCAGCATCTTCGCCAGGACCATTGTCGGGCTTGGGCTCCTGTAATTTTTTTACTTCGGCTACAAACTCTTTGGCTGGCTTGAAGGCTGGGATATAGTGCTCAGGAATATGAACAGCTATATTCTTCTTGATGTTGCGGCCTATCTTGGCGGCGCGTTTCTTGGTGATAAAACTTCCGAAACCACGGATATAGATGTTCTCCCCGCCCGAGAGCGTGTCCTTCACCTCTTTGAACATGGTTTCGAGGGTAACCAAAACATCAACTTTGGGTATCCCAGTTTTGTCAGAAATCTTGTTAACGAGATCGGCTTTTCTCATTTGACGCAAGGTTTTAGATTGTTTCAGAATGCCAATTTAATGCAAAAAAAGATGATAGTCAACAGGATAGCGACTTTTTTTGTAACAATTTCCAGGCCGTTTTTAAAAAATAGCAGATATTCGGCCCCGATCGGCCTTTCTACATGAAAAAAAAGGGAAAAAACACACCCGGAACTCCATTTTCTGTCACCCTGCTCCGCTGGCACCGCGAACAAAACACCCGTAGCATGCCGTGGAAGGGGGAAAAAGATCCTTACCGCATCTGGCTCAGCGAGATTATTCTTCAGCAAACCAGGGTGGAACAAGGGCTTGCCTATTACGAACGCTTCACCGCTACCTATCCCCGGATCACCGACCTGGCCGCAGCACCCGACACCGCTGTGCTCAAACTCTGGGAGGGCCTCGGCTATTATTCACGCTGCCGCAACCTCATCGCCACCGCACGCATTGTGGCCAACGATTTCAACGGACAGTTTCCCGGCAATTATGATGATATCCGCTCGCTTAAAGGTATCGGTCCCTATACCGCAGCGGCCATCGCTTCCTTTGCGTTTAATCTTCCCTATGCCGTGCTCGATGGCAACGTATTCCGCGTGCTCTCCCGCATATTCGGTATCGATACGCCCATCGACAGCAGCACCGGTAAAAAACAATTTGCCGCCCTCGCACAGGAACTTCTCGATAAAGAACATCCCGCCCTGTATAACCAGGCGATCATGGACTTCGGCGCCGTGATCTGCAAACCCGCTCAGCCGCTGTGCGCCACCTGTGTTTTCCGGGAACAATGTGTAGCCTTCCGGGAAAACCTCGTGACAGCACTTCCCGTTAAGGAGAAAAAAATCCGCATACGCAAACGGCGGTTCAACTACCTCGTGCTTCATTACCGCGATCAATGGATGATAAGAGAACGCACTACCCGAGATATCTGGCAGCAACTCTATGATTTCCCTCTTTTAGAAACAGAAACAGACATTCCGCCGGAACAAATCATTGCCAACGCAGAACAGGAAGGATTCATTCCCGCCGGAACACAGTTGCTGGAAGTATCGGAAGAATACAGCCAGCAGCTTTCGCATCAACAGGTAACGGCGCGGTTTATCCATCTGCGTATTAAAAGCAAAACCTCGCTGAAAGCCGCCGGAGACTGGGTTTCCGGGGAAGAACTGGCACAATATCCTTTCCCGCGGCTGGTGCGTCAATACCTGGATCAGTACCTTGCGTGAAGGCTTTCCCAAAGCCTGTCTTAAATTTTCTTTTTACGGTAAAAAGACTTTAATTTTAGAAAAGCCTTGAAAACCGACGAAGGATTATTTATTCAGAAAAGTTACCAGTATGAGAGGTGTAAACAGAGTAATGTTGATCGGCAACCTGGGCAAAGACCCGGATGTACAGGTACTGGAGGGAAATATTGCGGTAGCGAAGTTCCCGCTTGCCACGACGGAAACATTTAAGGACAGATCCGGCAAATTGGTATCGCAGACCGAATGGCACACAGTAGTGTTATGGCGCGGCCTCGCTGAACTGGCACAGAAGTATCTTCATAAAGCCAGCCTTGTCTATATCGAAGGACGCCTGCGTACGCGCAGTTGGGAAGACAAGGACGGCCACCGGAAGTTTGCTACGGAAGTGGTGGGCGATAACCTCATTATGCTGGACAAACGGATGGACGGCAACAGCGGAGCAGCACCCGAAGGAGAACACGGCCCCGAGATGCCATTGGGCGATCCCTCCGAAAGTCTGCCGTTTTAACGCCTGAAAACAAGGGAAAAATCCACAACATTCCCTGATGAACAGGAAAGAAGTTAACTTTGTCAATAGCATTTACAGGGCAGGCTACTCCTGCCCTGTGTGATTCAGTAATCAAAAAAACTTTACTTGGACTTTTCAGTGGTTTTGTCTTCGCTTTTCGACAGCCTGTGCTATGTTTTCCTGGCCGCCGACACCCAGGGCACAACCATCCTGGTTTGTACGCTGATCGTTTTACTCCTGCTGGTGTTCATCATGTCGGGAGCACAGGTGGCTTTGTTCTCATTGAACAACAAGGATATCAACGTGCTCAAAACACGGCAGAATCCTTCTGCACGCCGCATTGTTAATTTACTGGAAGAACCAAAAGAGGTCTTTGCCTCGCTGCTGATCGCCGGCACCTTCAGCAACATCTGCATCATCATTCTCGCCAACTTTCTCATTACCGAATTTGCCCCGCTCAATGAACTGCCCGGCTGGCTCGAAGTGCTGATCAAAGTACTGGTGATTGCTTTCGTACTTGTTTTCTTCGGACAAATATTACCCAAAGTATGGGCTACGCAGAATAATCTCCGCTTTGCCTACGGCTGCTCGCCGGTAGTGGAGGCGGTCCACCTGGTGCTGCGCAGGATCAGTCGCTGGTTTGTATCCGTGGCCGATGGTATGGGCAAACGTCTCGGCGCCAACCGCTCGGAAGCGATCAGCATACAGGAGCTCGATGAAGCCATCGATATCCAGACCGACGACGAAGCTTCTCCCGAAGAAAAGAATATCATGAAAGGCATTGTCAAGTTTGGCAATATTGCCGTTAAACAGATCATGACCAACCGCGTGGATGTAAGCGGTATCGAATACAACACCCGCTTCAACGACCTGATCCAGCGGGTGGAAGAACTGCATTACTCACGCCTGCCCGTTTATCACAACAACCTCGACAACATCGCAGGTGTGCTGAATACAAAAGACCTCATCCCTTACCTGAAAGAAGGACCGGACTTCGATTGGCGCACCGTGATCCGTCAACCTTATTTTGTTCCGGAAACAAGATTGATCGAAGACCTGCTGATCGATCTGCAGAAACGTCACCTTCATTTCTCCGTAGTGGTGGATGAATTTGGCGGTACAAGCGGCATCGTGACAATGGAAGACATCATGGAAGAAGTAATTGGTGAAATACGTGATGAATTCGACGAAGAAGAAACCCAGGGCAATAAGATCGACGACAATACCTATCTGTTCGACGGCCGCACCATGATCCACGACATGTGCAAGATCATGCATTTGCCCATGGACACCTTTGATAAAGTAAAAGGAGAAAGCGAATCCGTAGGCGGACTGATCCTTGAACTGGCCGGCGAATTTCCCACGCCGGATACCGTTATTTCCGCCAATGATTTTGACTTCACCGTAGTGGAAACCGACAAGAACCGCATCGTCAAAGTAAAGGTCGCCATCAAACAGAAAGACTAATTATTATGCCCGCTTCTTCCCGCCCGCTTTTATCACTTATCGCATTTTTTTTCATCACCGCATTTCTTGTGGCAGGATGCAACAGCCCTTATACACCCAGGAAAAAAGGCTATTTCCATATCGATCTCCCGGAGAAAAAATATGTACAGTTTGACGAACCGGGATATCCTTATACGTTCGAGTATCCCGTATACGCAAAAATTCTGAAAGACACGACCTTCTTCGACACCAAAGCCGGCGACTGGTGGATCAATATCGACATTCCGAGCCTCAACGGCCGCATTTATATCAGTTATAAACCCATCAATGCACGCAACTTTGATTCGCTGGTAAATGACGGGCACAAGATGGCTTACCTGAAACATACGGACATTGCATCGGGCATCAACGACAGTTTTATGGTAACGCCGAATAAAGTCGAAGGCATTTATTTTTCCCTGAAAGGAAATACGGCAACTGCGAATCAATTCTTCGTTACGGATTCCACCAAAAACTTTCTCCGCGGCGCTTTATATTTTGATGCTGCACCCAATGAAGACTCACTCAGTATTGTGAATGATTTTCTCAAACAAGATCTCAAACATCTCATCAATACGCTGCGCTGGCGCAATTGAGGGGTTTAAATGTGGATAATTAGGATTTCTTTAGGGCTTCCCGGCATCATTACCGCTGTAATTTTGTTACAACTGTAATGGGTAAGCATTTAACACAGATCACCTTCGACTTTTCTGCTCCGCCGGATCCTGTTCCGGAGCCGGAGAAGGAAGTAGTTTCCGAAAAAGAAGCCGCAACAGATGAGGTTATGTCCGACCTCATTGAGGTGGAAGAAGAGGAAGCGATCAGCTTTGTGAGCAAGGCCGATCCGTCTGTGTTGTCAACCACTGTGGTGAAAGAACGCAAGCCGCTCTCCAACAGAGGGCGCCGGTCATTGAAAGATACCGGACTGCCACCCGAACATCTAAGTATTCCCGAAGACGAAGAACTGTTCCGCAAACAATACTATTCCATTGGAGAAGTAGCGGGTATGTTCAGCGAAAAACAATCGCTTATCCGTTACTGGGAAACAGAATTCGACATCCTTCAGCCGAGAAAAAACAAGAAGGGCGACCGCTTCTTCCGCCCGGTGGATGTCAAGAACCTCGCACTTATCTACGATTTGCTTCGCCGCCGAAAATTCACGATTGAAGGAGCCAAGGATTTCCTCCGGAAAAATAAAAAAGCCGACGAGCGGTTTGAAATGATCCGTTCGCTTGAAAGAATGCGGCAATTTTTCCTGGAATTGAAAGCCGGGCTCTGATTGTAAACCGTGCAACCTTCCCGGTTGTTGTAAGGTCAAAGAAAGATTATGCGTAAACTTATCTGCTTAGCAGCCCTTTGCTTCCTCGGTTATTCCCAGGTACAAGCACAAAGTCAGTACTACATTCAGAAAGACACCGTATCGGGTGGTCATCTTCTCAAAGGCATTATTTCCCGCGAAGTACTTGCGCAGGACAGCACCTTTACCTGGTGGAAAGAAAACTTTGTTGCCTATGCAAAGGACAATGAACATGTGCAGAAATTTGTCGCCAACAGCAAGGACGTGGAGCTTGTGGTGTTCATGGGCACCTGGTGCAGCGATTCACACTATATCATTCCCCGACTGTTCAGCTTTCTTGATGCAGCGGGTTTCCCTTCCAGCCATGTTACGCTGATCGGTACTGACCGCGCCAAAACAACCATCAGTCACCTGACCCAGGCATTTGGCATTACCAATGTGCCCACGATCATCGTAATGAAAAACGGAAAGGAGAAAGGCCGGGTGGTTGAATACGGAAAAACAGGCGTGGCCGAAGCAGAGCTCGCAGCGATCACTGCCATGCCTTAGGCTTCGGGAGGCCGAAGTATCGGCCTCAGCCGCCGGCATTCTCTTAAGCTTTTTCCGGGCCCATCAATTTGATATCGGTGCTTGCCCCGGCTATTTCTATTCCCAATGATTCGAGGAGCCTCAATGAGGAGAAATTGACCTCCTGCTTCACCTTGTTGAACTCGGCCATAGTTACCGGTCCCGTATAATATTCGAGCGTCACCAGGAAAGACGAAGAAGTAATATCATTCAGCAATACGGTAGCGCTTTCAATCTCTTTGCGGCTGGCGATCGAACGCAGCCCTTCGAGCAATTTATCGAGGTCCGCCGAACTGGTGCTCAATCCCACTTCAAGACGCAGGTCGGCGCGGCGTTGCGTGCGCATCGACAGGTTGTCGATGATTGTATCCACCATTTGTTTATTGGGAACGGAAATATATGTTTTCTGATCGGTGCGGATACGCGTACTGCGCAGCCCGATCTTTTCTACCGTACCGGTAAAGGAATTTACTTTCACCACATCACCGGTACTGAAAGGCCGGTCGAAGAAAATGATGAACGAAGCGATCAGGTTCTCCAGGCTCTCGCGCAGCGACAATGCCACGGCCGCACCCACGATACTCAGTCCAGTAAGCACATTGCCGATATTGATGCCGAAGGCGAATTTCAGGACCATCAGCAACCCGATTATGCCCAGTAATACTTTGAAAAAATCCTTGAAGAAAACCACCAACTGATCATCCGTGGTATCGTGTGTCCGGCTGGCTTTGATGTGCAGGATCATGGCAATGAAATCGATCATGCGCACTAATAGCCGGAAAAAGGAAATGATCAGGATCAGCGAGCCGAAAGAATGCACCAGTTGCTTCACCGTTACGCGATAGATATCGATGTTGAGATCTTCGGGAAAGTGAAGCCTGTAAAGGGTTGTAAGCGATACAAGGACTGCCAGGAAAAAGCCGAGCGGCTTTACGACCAACGTTTTGAACGTTGGTTTATCTATGTCTTTCCAGATACGGTGTACAAGGATGTAGATCAGTCCTGCCACATAACGCGCGATGTAGCGTTTCACCAGCAAAATGAACAGAATGATGGCGATCACCACCAGATAAGATTGCACCGTGTTGCCCAGCCATACCTGTCCCAGAAATTCATTCATGCTGCAAAATTATTGATCCGCAGGAAAATGCACCGTTACTGCAGGTTATATATTTCTATGCCGTCGGTTTGCAATGCGTAAACCTTGCCCGCACTGAAATCGAGTTGCCTGGCGTTGCGCAGGTTTTCCGGCATTTTCCATTCATCGTAGCGGAAGCTGGTGATGTCGTAGCGATACAGTTGATCGGCAGAAGTACCGAAAAAATATTTCCCCGCTACGCGGAAATTGTTCCAGCCGGTGATCAGTATTTTATTTTTCAACGCACCATAATAATCGAACACATATACGGCGCGTGCGGGATCGTATAGGTAAACATATTTATCCTGGTCGAATAAACGCACCGGCATGGGTGCGTCGCCGAATAGTTGCCGGAAGTCCGGTGTTTCCAGCAGCACGCGACCATCATCATCGATCTTTTTCAGCTTGCTGTCCATTTCATCGTAAACCCAGATTTTGCTGTCGTAGGAAAGCGCAACCGACTTTACCTGGAACATATTCTGTCTTCGCAGATCGATGGCCGTGCGCACATTGAGCAGGCGATCGAGTATCACAATGGTAGAAAAGTCACGGTAGTACAGCAATACCTTTAAAGGATTGGATACATCGATCTGTGAAGCTTCACCGTATTTTTTGATATCGTTGAAAACAGCTACGGAATCGCCTTTTTCATTGAGTTTTTTGAGCTGGCCCAGACTGCTGAGCACGTAGATGTTTTCGAGATTGTCCACCCCAAACGCCTTGATATCGCCTTTGATATAACGTACACGTTTAAAAAGCGTATCGTTCTGCGCGCTCGCAGAAGCGATCGACAACAGGAATAAAGAAGATATAAGGGCAATTCTGTACATGGTTATAACCTGACGATTTTTTGTTCCTGTCCGTTGTAGGCATGCAGACTCATTTCTGTGCCTTCGAGTACGGCGTAAGTGAAATAGCGTATCCAGTCGCCCAGGTTGATGTAACGGCTGGTATCGTTGAGCCGGAAATCGATCGGCAGATGACGATGTCCGAATACAAAGTAGTCAAAATGTTCTGTTTTGAGCCGGTCGCGGCAATAGCTGATCAGCCATTCGCGGTCTGCACCCAAAAATGTTTCTTCCGAACTACCCGTTTGCGCGCGGCTTTTACGGCTGAAGTAATTGGCCAGTCCCATGCCCACGGAGGGCGGCAGTATGCCGAACAACCACTGGCACACGGGATTGCGGAATATTTTTTTTAACCGCTTATATCCATGATCACCCGGACCTAACCCATCTCCATGACCCACGAGTACACGTTTGCCATTCCACTCAAACACCTCAGGTTCAAAATAAACGGGAATATTGAGTTCTTTCTGAAAGTAATCTTTCATCCACATGTCGTGGTTGCCCACAAAAAAACGGATGGTGATACCCGCATCCGTGAGCTCGGCCAGTTTGCCCAGCAACCGCACGTATCCTTTTGGCACTACCTGCCGGTATTCGTACCAGAAGTCGAACATATCGCCTACAATAAAGATTTCTGCTGCACGCGGCGCGATTTCGTTGAGGAACCGGATGATCTCTTTTTCACGTAGCAGGCTGGAGGCTGCATCGGGCGCACCAAGATGAAAATCCGAGAGAAAGTATATGTTTTTATCCGTGGTCAATGGCAGAGGATCATTTGCGGTTAATAAAATCGAGAACGCTGCCGGAGGCGATGACGGGACGGCCCTGCACATCGCCATCATACCAGTAGATCCAGGCTTCTGCCTGCGTGCCGTTGTCGAGCAGTACCGTTGCCTGCGCACGGCGGTAAAGCTCCGGCTCACCAGGCTCGGGATTCACTCCTTCGTAGTCGTCGAGCTGTGCCATGGCCCAGGAAAGTTCGTTTTCTTCACGGATGGTATAGAGTTCGCCTTTGATGTATACGTCTTCTTCAGATGGAACGGCCGCAGGATAGGTGCCCATATCATAAAGCAATCCCCTTACCCGGCCGGGACCGGCAAGAGAAAAATAACGGCTGATGTATTCGTACGCAGGACTACGGAAGCCGCTTAACAGCGAGCCGTAGACAAACAGTTGGGTGACTGGCATAATTAAGGTTTCAATCGTTGCTCAATGAAGTGTATATACTCAATCCTGTTCTACCAGGAACACATATACTTCTTTGGCACCGTGCACGCCTACCACCAATGTTTTTTCGATATCGGCGGTGCGGCTGGGGCCGGTTGCAAAAGTGATCTGTGATGGCAGGTTTTTGTCGTAGCGTTCCTTCATTCCCTGCAAAGCTTCACGCACATCGTATACAAGCTGATTGGTATAAGCAATGCAGATATGAACCGGTGCGTATACGCTTGTGGTGCGTCCGCTTTGTTGCCCTGCGCTCATCACGATGCTGCCGGTGCGGGCCACCAGGTATTCACAACCCGTGATCGATACATCGCAGGAAGCGAGATCGCTGGTATTGGCTCTGGCGGCTACGGCAGGTCCCGCGAGCTCGAGCAATTGCGGTTCGCGGCAGTATACTTTCTGCCATTCGTGGGTCAGGATCAACCCTGTCAACTGAGCCTGCAGCTCTTCCTTGTCCATACAGAAAACGAAGCGTCCCTGCAATTTGGTGAACTGTTCGGCAAATTCCACTTCAGCATCCTGTGTGGCAGGCTGATAGACGGAGTTGTTGCCTTCGCTTTGCGGAAAAGGAACAGGCGTTGACTGGGTCAACGCCTTCCTGATTTTCTTTAAAATATTTTCTTTAGAAGGAGATACATTCATGACCTTCCGGGCTTAGATTGATTGATTCGTTACATCGCTGTCATAAGGCGGTACACCGGCCGATATTTCGCCCTGGTCTCCGCTTATCGGATCTTCTTCCGTCAGCGCTTTCTTTTCTTCGAAAGGACGTTTGCCGATCAGGGCTTCCACATCACTTTGGAAGAGTACTTCTTTTTCCAGCAATGCTTCTGCGAGTTTGGCAACCTGCTCACGTTTTTCACTGAGCAATTGCTTGGTGCGCACGTAAGCGTCCTCGATCATTTTTCTTACTTCCTGGTCGATCAGCTTGGATGTTTCTTCGGAATAAGGTTTGGTGAAACCATTTTCCTGCTGCGGATCGTAGAAGCTTACATTACCAACGAGCTCGTTCATACCGTATACACTTACCATGGCATAAGCGGTGCGGGTGATCTGCTGAAGGTCGTTTTGTGCGCCGGTAGAGATTTTGTTGAAGAAAATTTCTTCACTTGCGCGGCCGCCGAGCGTCATGCAGATTTGATCGGTGAGCTGATCGGTATTATAGAGATATTGTTCTTTCGGTGTGTACTGTGCATAGCCGAGAGCAGCGGTACCGCGCGGAACGATGGTAACCTTGAGCAGCGGGTAAGCATGTTCGAGGTACCAGCCGCAGATGGCGTGGCCTGCTTCGTGATACGCAATGATCTTTTTCTCTTCGGGAGAAATGATCTTGTTCTTTTTCTCGAGGCCTCCGATCACGCGGTCAACCGCATCCTGGAAGTCCTGCATATCCACCGATGCCTTGTCTTTACGTGCGGCGATGAGTGCGGCTTCGTTACAAACGTTGGCAATATCGGCGCCTGCGAAACCGGGTGTTTGTTCGGCGAGTTTATGAATATCGAGTGTATCGGAAATCTTGATCGGCTTCAGGTGAACTTTAAAGATGGCTTCGCGTCCTTTCAGATCGGGTTTGTCTATCGAGATCTGGCGGTCGAAACGACCGGGGCGCAGTAATGCTGTGTCGAGTACATCCGGGCGGTTGGTAGCGGCGAGTACGATGATGCCGGTGTCGGTACCGAAACCGTCCATTTCAACGAGGAGCTGGTTGAGCGTGCTTTCCCGTTCGTCGTTGCTCATCATTTGATTCTTGCCACGTGCACGGCCGATAGCGTCGATCTCATCGATGAAGATGATGCAGGGAGCTTTTTCACGCGCCTGTTTGAAGAGGTCGCGCACACGGCTTGCGCCCACACCTACGAACATTTCCACGAAATCGGAACCGCTGAGGCTGAAGAAAGGCACCTGTGCTTCGCCTGCCATTGCTTTTGCGAGCAGGGTCTTACCGGTACCGGGAGGGCCAACCAGTAAAGCGCCTTTGGGGATCTTACCGCCGAGTGCGGTATATTTTTTCGGGTTGCGCAGGAAGTCCACGATTTCCATTACTTCCACTTTGGCTTCATCGAGGCCGGCCACATCGGCGAAAGTGATATTAACGCGGGTTCCTTTGTCGAACAATGTTGCTTTTGATTTGCCGATGTTGAAGATACCACCCGGACCACCGGCACCACCTCCGGCGCCGCCCATCTTACGCATCATGAGTATCCAGAGCGCGATGAAGAACAGGATCGGGAGCAGGAAAGAAACAGACTTACCGAGCCAGTCGCTTTCGGTATCTACTTTACCAATGTCTTTAATGGCGGGATTATCGGCGTAGAATTTACGCATATCATCCTTGAAGGAATCACCGGAAACTATTTTAAAAGTGAAATGTGGTCCTTCGCTGCGGGAGCGGGAGATTACATCACCGAGTTCTTTCTGGTATTTTTCTACGGCTGAAGGTTTCAGGCTTACGCGTACTTCGTTGCGATTGGAAACAACTGTATATTCATTTACATCGCCAACCTTGAGAATTTCCAGGAAACGTTCCTGTGAAACGGTTTTGGTGCCTCCCTTGAACGGATCGAGAAACTGGAATCCGAGCATAACGGCGAGGATAATGATATAAATCCAGTATATGCTGAATCGCGGGCCTTTTTTAGGCGCCGGGCTTCCGTCCTCATTCGTTCGCGGGCGTCCGTTTCTGTCGTTCTTGTTATACAAAGGGTCCTGTGGCATATTCGGGGTTATTGCTATTTAAATGGTTAAATGGGGCGAAAAGTTCGATGCAGCGCTATTTTAACAATTATTCTTCATGCTCCTGGGCAGCCGCGTCGCTCCACATTTCTTCGAGTTTATAGAATTTGCGGGTTTCAGGTTGCATAACGTGTACTACTACGTTCACATAGTCGATCAATACCCACTGCAATGCCTGGTAGCCTTCGTGGTGATAAGGTTTTTCGTCGCACTTCTCGCGCACGCGCTCTTCCACGTTTTCCGCGATCGCTCTTACCTGCGGCTGACTATCGGCTTCGCACACGATAAAAAAGTCGGACACAGCCTCATCGATCTTGCGCAGGTCGAGAGAGATGATATTCGTTCCCTTTTTTTCCTGAATAGCCGCAATGATGGTTTTGATGATCTTTGAACTTTTTGTCAGCCGGGTCGCTGTAGTCCTTTTGCGTTTGGACAGAGATGCCAGTTGTTCCAATAGAAGAAATTATTTTGTTTGTAGTTTTTGTTTTTCCGGTAGCGGTTTGCCCCTTGGGAACGAACCGGTCTGAACTGATCGGAAACTTAACGTATTTTGCTCAAAAATAGCAATTAATTGCCAGACCAGCCCGACGATATCTACCAGGATTTTCCGTTTGTTTCACTGGAAACGGTTGATAGTACCAATAATTATGCCCTGCACCTGGTTCATGCGGGTTTGGCGCAACATGGCACGGCGGTTTTTACTTATGAACAGACCGCCGGAAAAGGCCAGCGTCAGAAGACCTGGCATGCCGCTGCGGGAGAAAACATCCTCATGAGCCTGTTGCTCAGGCCTGAAGGACTTTCCATTGCGGATCAACCCGCACTCAACGCGGCGGTTGCACTCGGCACCTACGATTTTTTCAGTCGCTACGCAGGCGATGGTACCAGCATCAAATGGCCGAATGACCTTTATTGGCAGGACAGAAAGGCAGTCGGTATTCTTGTTGAAAACATTATCAGTGCCGGCACAGAGGGTGGCGGTGCCTGGAAATGGGCGGTTGCGGGTATCGGCATCAATATCAACCAGACCAATTTCGGCGACTTCAACCGTCGTCCCGTATCGCTCCGGCAAATCACCGGGCGTTCTTATGATCTCATCACACTTGCCCGTGAACTGCGGCATTGCGTTTTAAAGCAATATGATGCTTTGCAAAAAAATGGCACAGCCGCCATCCTTGCTCTCTATAATCAACGGCTTTATAAACTACATGAAAAAGTCAAGTTGAAAAAAGACAACCGCGTGTTTGAAACGGAGATCAGAGGTGTCGGTGCAGACGGACGTTTGACCGTGTTTCATGGTATCGAAGAGACCTTTGCGCACGGCGAGGTGGAATGGATCATCGATTAACCTTTCTTTTCATTTTCCCATCGCAAAATTTCTTCCGCATGTTGTTTGTTGCGGGGCTTTAAAAAGATTTTCCGGATCACGCCTTTTTCATCGATCAGAAAAGTAGTGCGGTGCAGTCCCATGTATTTGCGTCCGTATAATTGTTTTTCGCCCCATACCCCGAATTTTTCAATGATCTTGTGTTTGGGATCTGCGAGCAATGGAAAAGGCAGATTGAATTTTTCCCGGAAACGCGTGTGATCTTCTTCGGTGTCGGGGCTGACTCCCAGTAATTCCCAACCATTTTTTTTCAATATTGCATAGTTGTCGCGCAGGTTGCAGGCCTGTGTGGTGCAGGCGGGTGTATTGTCCTGCGGATAAAAATAGAGCACGAGTTTTTTACCCTTGTAATCGGAAAGGGAATGTTTGTTTCCGTCCTGGTCGATGCCGGTGAAAGCCGGAGCTTTTGTTCCTTCGGTGAGAGATGTAGCCATGGTAATTCAAAAGTAAAAAGTCAAAAATACGAGCGGGAGTATTAAGTTTTAAGTAATAAGTGATAAGTTTTTCAATCGAGCTTCCTTGCTGTTTTACTTACTACTTAAAACTTAATACTTATAACGGCTGTTTTACCTCTTCCCTTTCTTCGCAGGCGTCTTCCTGACCGGTGCTTTCTTCGCCGGCGCCTTCTTCACGGGCGCTACATACGCCTCACGTTTGAACCACCATTCTTTGGTCGTAACGTTTCCGGCGATGTCTTCGACGGTTACTTTGAGATGATGTGTGCCCAGCGGACAACGTTCATCAAAAATATAAATGAACGTGCGGCCTTTGTCATTGGTAAAACGCAGCCATTTGCCGTTCAGTTCCGCGCGGAAAGATTTTATACCAAAATCATCCGACGGTGTAAAAGCAATGCTGCGCGCAGCACTCAGGTTAACCGTATCGCCTTTGCCCAGTTCATTGACGGATGGCGGTTGCAGATCCGCAAAAGCCTGGAACGATCCAAAATCGCGGAACTTACCGGTGAGCCAGTTTCCCTGCAATCTTGTTTTCTGTACACTGCTGCCCTTTCCTGTCCTTCTCAATACCAGCCTGTCTTTCCACGCGTCTTCGATGATCTTATCTGTTTTTAATCTGACGGTATATTCTTCCTGTACGGGTACTGTTTCGTTGTGCAACTGATGAATGGCGGTAATGCTCATCGATGCGGAAGAATTGCTGCGTGAATATGTGGGAGTGAACACATCATAGAGACAACCTTCCGGCATGTATACTTCAAAATCGGGTTTCTCCAGGATGTTGACCATCTCCGGCATGAAACTGCCTGTTGGAGCGGGTGCCACCGGTCCCTCGCTGCTGCGTTGCAACGCAAAAAGAAGGTTGATGGTATTGGCTTTTGCATCGGCAATTTCGATGCGCACCTGGTGCGGCAGGGTGTCGGCAAGCAATACCGTTCCATCACCTCCATAAGTGTGATAGACCCTGGAACGATCGCCGGGCATTTTCGATACATGTTGCAGATAACCGCCGCCATTGGCTTTGTAGCGGTAATCGATCTGCGCATTCATGTAACGTGTGTCTTCATAACCGATACTGTCGATCACGAAAGCTGTTTGCAAGATGTTATCGACATACAGGGCGGCTTTATAAATACCGTCCTGGTTGGGTGAACCGCTGATTCGGTCGAATGCATCGATGGCAAAGCTGACCCTGCTCAGTGGTGTGCGGATGACGGGATCGCGGGGCAGTACGTAACCGCTGTCTGTTTTTTTTACGGTTAAAAAAACAGGTGCCTGTTCATAAACGCTCCTACTCCGGTCGTACATGGCCATCCTGGTCAATATTGGCGGCACATTGTCTGCGAGCGGCATGCCGAAGAGTAACGGATTTAAACGTTTACCAGAACGTGTATCGATTATTTCAAAATGCACATGTGGTCCCTGCGAACCGCCCGTTGTGCCGCTGTAAGAAATGAAATCACCTTTTTTCACCGGAAATTTTCCGGCGGGAATAGTCAGTTCGACCGCCCAGGACTCCTGGCGGTATTGTTCGGACGTGACGTAGGCTTCGATTTCGGGATTGAAGGTATTCAGGTGAGCATACAAAGTGGAAAGGCCATTGGGATGATTGATAATGAGAAAACGTCCGAAGCTGAGCGGACGCACGCCGGCAAATGCAACATATCCATCGGCGGCGGCGTAAACGCGTTGATCTACTTTCTGCGCCGTGCGCATATCGAGCCCCATGTGCCAGTGATTGGGGCGCAATTCCCCCATGTTGGCCACGATTTCGGGACGCAGATCCAGCGGCCAGCGGAAGTAGCCCTGCGGATATGCCGGATTGCGGTAAGTCTGTGCGTTCAGTGCTCCTGCCATCAATAACGTTGCTATTACTACCTGTACAGCTTTCCTCATATCGTCAAAAATAAAGATCATTGCCCTAAAGGAATGTGAAACCGGCCATTATGAATTTTATTATCTCCCTACAGCCGTCGCAATTATTTTACCAACAATTCCACCCGGAAAAAAAAGCGATCACCTGTTAGTGATTTGCTGCGCGCTGTGCAAAGGGCTGAAATGCAGCCATCGTTGTTTTTTTCTTTGCTTCGCAAAAATTAATTGTGATAATGGTCCTTCAAAGACTTCTGTTTCCCTTAATTTTGCGCAATTTGTTTTTTCAGCCCGGTTCCGGGAAACATTCCAAAAGAAAAAATGCCAAAAGACTCCTCCATTCAATCCGTTCTGATTATAGGCAGCGGACCGATCGTGATCGGCCAGGCCTGTGAATTCGATTATTCCGGTACACAAGCAGCACGCAGCTTACGCGAAGAAGGTATCAAGGTGATCCTGATCAACAGCAACCCTGCTACGATCATGACCGACCCGATGATGGCCGATCGCGTGTATTTGTTGCCGCTGACCGTGGAAAGCCTGGAACAGATACTCCAGGAAAACCAGATCGACGCCGTACTGCCAACCATGGGCGGACAAACCGCACTCAATCTTTGTAAAGAAGCTGAAGACGTTGGTCTGTGGAGTCAATACAATGTGCGCCTCATCGGCGTTGACATCAAAGCCATCGACAAAGCGGAAGACCGTGAGAAATTCCGCCAGTGGATGATTGAGATGAACATTCCTGTTGCCACCGCCAAAACAGCCAACTCCTTTCTAGAAGGAAAAGAGTTTGCACAGGAGATCGGCTTTCCGCTCGTGATCCGCCCTTCGTTTACCCTCGGTGGTACCGGCGGTGGATTTGTACACGACAAAGAAGACCTCGACGAAGCGCTCAACCGCGGTCTGCAGGCTTCTCCCATTCACGAAGTGCTGGTGGAAAAAGCCGTACTCGGATGGAAAGAATTTGAACTCGAACTGCTCCGCGATTCAGCCGACAACGTTTGTATCATCTGTACCGTTGAGAACTTCGACCCGATGGGTGTGCATACCGGTGACTCGATCACGGTGGCGCCGGCCATGACGCTCAGCGATACCGCCATGCAATTGATGCGCAACACCGCTATCGACATGATGCGCAACCTCGGCAACTTCTCCGGAGGCTGTAACGTACAGTTTGCGCTGAATCCCGATACGGAAGAGATCATCGCCATCGAGATCAACCCGCGCGTAAGCCGTTCTTCGGCACTCGCAAGCAAGGCAACCGGTTATCCCATTGCCAAGATCGCCGCGAAACTCGCTATCGGTTATACACTCGATGAACTGGAAAACCAGATCACCAAAACCACTTCTGCTTATTTCGAACCGGCGCTTGACTATGTAATCGTGAAAGTGCCGCGCTGGAACTTCGATAAATTCAAAGGAGCAGATGATTCACTCGGTCTGCAGATGAAGAGTGTGGGTGAAGTAATGGCCATCGGCCGCAGCTTTACCGAAGCCATTCAGAAAGCCTGTCAGAGCCTCGAGAACAACGCCGTTGGTCTTGGTTATTACGGCAAAAGTTTAATGCATGCCGAAGAGCTGCTCGAATACATCAAGACACCGAAATGGGATCGCATCTTCCGCATCAAAGATGCGCTGATGGCGGGCATTTCCGTAGGCAGTATTTCCAAAGCAACCAATGGCATCGACCGCTGGTTTCTTTACGAGATCCAGAAGATCTGCAACATTGAAAAGAAACTCGCCGAATACGATCTCGATACCATCCCTGCCGGTCTTTTGCGCGAAGCCAAAGTAAATGGTTTCAGCGACGAACAGATCAGCCGTATTCTGCAACACGGTAATGAAGAGGACGTTTACAATAAACGCAAAGAACTCGGCATTACACGTGTATATAAAATGGTGGATACCTGCAGTGCAGAGTTTGAAGCCAAGACTCCTTATTTCTACAGCACCTTCGAGAATGTACCCGAAGGGGCAGCAGGAGCCAACTCCAACGAATCAAAAGCCTCCGACCGTAAAAAGATCATCGTACTCGGCAGCGGTCCCAACCGCATCGGCCAGGGTATCGAATTCGATTACTGTTGCGTACACGGATTACTCGCTATCAAAGAAAGTGGTTACGAAGCCATCATGGTGAACTGTAACCCCGAAACAGTAAGTACCGATTTCGACATGGCCGATAAACTCTACTTCGAGCCGGTGTATTGGGAACATCTGTGGGAAATCATCGAGCACGAAAAACCCGAAGGTGTGATTGTGCAGCTCGGTGGTCAGACCGCTTTGAAGCTGGCAGAGAAACTGCATGAAAAAGGCATCCGCATTATCGGTACTTCTTACGATAGCATGGATATTGCGGAAGACCGCGGCCGCTTCAGCGATCTGCTGAAGAACCTCGAGATCCCTTATCCCGATTACGGAACGGCGTACGATGTAGACGAGGCCATTTCCGTAGCCAACAAAGTAGGCTATCCCGTACTGGTGCGTCCTTCCTATGTACTCGGTGGTCAGCGCATGCGTATCGTGATCAACGACGAAGAAGTGGAAAAAGCAGTAGTAAGCCTGCTCAAACATATCCCCGGCAACAAAATTCTTATCGACCACTTCCTCGACCGTTGCCAGGAGGCCGAGATCGATGCGTTGTTCGACGGCGAAAACTTCCACGTGATGGGTGTGATGGAACACATCGAGCCCGCCGGTATCCACAGTGGTGACAGTAATGCGGTATTGCCCGCCTTCAACCTCACGCCACTGATCGTGCATACGATGGAAGAATACGCAGAGAAGATCGCACGCGAACTCAATATCAAAGGACTCATCAATATCCAGTTTGCGATCAAAGACGGAAAAGTATTTGTGATCGAAGCCAATCCGCGTGCATCACGTACTACACCGTTTATTGCGAAAGCATACCAGATCCCGTACCTGAATGTGGCCACCAAGATCATGATGGGCACGCACACGCTGAAGGATTTTAAATTTGAAAAGAAACTGAAAGGTTTTGCGATCAAAGAGCCGGTGTTCAGCTTTAATAAATTCCCCGGTGTAAACAAAGAGCTCGGTCCTGAAATGAAAAGCACCGGCGAAGCCATCCGCTTTATCAAAGACCTGCGCGATCCTTACTTCAGACAGCTTTATAAAGACAGAAGCATGTACCTGAGTAAGTAGTAAGTATTAAGTTTTAGGTAATAAGTATTTTTGAATGCCTTCCATGGTTCGTGTATACACGAACCATGGTTGTTTATGGGGTTTGCTGTGACATTTGACAGACTCACTATTACCGCCAGATACGCTTGGTTCGTGTCCTCACGAACCAGTCAAAAGGGGCGGCAACACTATTTCTTCCCCTTATTCCGAAGCCTCCATGGTTCGTGTATACACCATAGCCGTCAACTTAGTGTTAGAGGAAGAAACGGTTTGTTTCAAGGGAACTGAGTCTGAAAGCGATCAATGAGA
>NZ_AUDS01000019.1 GCF_000425585.1 Terrimonas ferruginea DSM 30193 | reverse complement strand
GGCAGATCGCTGTCCAGGATCTTTTGGTAAAAGCTGTTGAGCTCACGCTGTATGGAACGGGAAAGGCCCTGCACTAACAGAACAATCAAATGAACAAAGGTCAGCTTGCGATCACGGACAAATCCATTCCGGCCGGATTCTGTACGGCAGTCGCTAACAAATTGTTCATTATGTAATTTTTGAGTTAATTCATTGAGATAGGTTACTCTAAAAACAGGTTCGCTATTCAATACCCCCCTGTAATCCTATCCTAAAAATAACAAACTTTTTCTCTACTTAACACCTGTCAAAGAACTTCAGCCTTAAGGAAACGACATTGAATCGTCAATGGTCAATCGTGAATCGTCAATCGTCAATCGTCAATCGTGAATGCCCTGGTTCGTGTATACACGAACCAGGGAGTAGAAACGTCAAATGACACACTTAACTAAGCAGACCCACTACTTACTGCGTATCTTCCTCCTAATGCCTTATTCCCTACCCCCTACGACTTAAACCTTAAGCCTTATGCCTTACACCCTACGCCTTAAACCCTACGCCTTACGCCTTTCCTTAAAATTACTTACCTTCGTTGCAATGGCACTCCGCCTTTCCTCCATAGCATTCCTGCAACAGAATCTCGATCTGTTGAATCACTGACAGTGATTGTTATTCTATTGCTTTTCCCCCTATTTCTTTTACACAACAAACCGATCAATCATGTCCGCGAATGTACTGGCCAGCCGGTCTGCCCAATATTTTATAGATCTCGAAGAACAATATGGAGCCCATAACTATCATCCTTTGCCCGTTGTCTTAAGCCGCGGTGAAGGCGCTTTTGTATGGGATGTGGAAGAGAACCGTTATTTTGATTTCCTCAGTGGTTATTCTGCCGTTAACCAGGGCCATTGCCATCCCGCTATCGTAGCAACATTCATCGAACAGGCCCGGCGGCTCACGCTAACCAGCCGCGCTTTTTACAACGATGTATTAGGCGAATACGAAAAATTCATGTCTGCTTATTTCGGATTTGATAAAGTATTGCCGATGAACACCGGCGTGGAAGCGGTGGAAACAGCCATCAAACTTTGCCGCAAATGGGCGTATGAGAAAAAAGGTATTGCCGACGGCGAAGCAGTTATCATCGTCTGCGAAGGCAATTTCCACGGACGCACATCTACCGTCATCTCATTCAGCAGCGATCCTTCCGCACGTACGCACTTCGGTCCTTACGCTCCCGGATTTATTGCAGTTCCTTACAACGATACTGCGGCACTCGCACAGGCACTCGGCAATCCCAATGTGGCCGGCTTCCTCGTTGAACCAATACAAGGTGAAGCAGGTGTGCTCGTTCCCGATGAAGGGTATCTTGCTACCGCAAAAAAATTGTGCGAAGACGCCAATGTACTTTTCATCGCAGATGAAATACAAACAGGACTTTGCCGCACCGGTCAATTACTCGCCTGCGATCATGAAAACGTAAAACCGGATATACTGATCCTGGGCAAAGCACTGAGTGGTGGTATGCTGCCCGTCAGTGCCGTATTAGCCGACAATCATATCATGCTTACCATTCGTCCCGGCGAACACGGCTCCACTTATGGCGGCAATCCGCTTGCCTGCAAAACGGCTATCAAAGCACTCGAAGTTTTGCGGGATGAAAAAATGGCGGAGAACGCCGAAGCCATGGGCAAACTTTTGCGCGATGGATTGGCCGCCTTGCAATCCCCGCATATTTCGCTGATCCGCGGAAAAGGACTGCTCAATGCCATCGTCATTAATCACAACGATCCGGATGCGGCATGGAATCTTTGCCTCGAATTAAAAGAGAATGGTCTGCTCGCCAAACCTACGCACGGCGATAAGATCCGCTTTGCACCGCCGCTGGTGATCAACGAAACACAGGTACAGGCGTGCGTTGCCATTATCAAAAAATCATTGGAGATTTTTGACAGGAGCTAACTTTGTCGTCTATGTCTACGCACCCGGTCTCCTCTTCCGCAAAAATGGATAGTGTTTTTGCCGACATCATCATTGGTGTCAGCGACGGGCTTTCCGTGCCATTTGCCATCGCCACAGGTCTTACCGCCGCGTCGGCTGATCCGGGAATGATATTGACGGCGGGGCTGGCCGCTACCCTCATCGGCGCTGCCGGCATGGGAATAAGCGGCTATCATACGGTGAAAGATGAAAGTGCCGGACCAAAAGAAGACCGGAAATTTTACGCCAATATTGGTTTTACAGAAGAAATGCAGGAGGAAGCTATGGCTGCATTGACCGGGGAACAACAAGCAGCAATGCAGCAATTGTCCGAAAGTCACTTCAATTCACCACGCAGTTCAGGACTCATCATCGGCTTCTCCTACTTCATCGGTGGGTTGATTCCACTAGCTCCTTACTTTTTCATTGATGATTCCTATGTGGCGCTGACAATCGCAGCGCCTGTTACATTGGTTTGCCTGTTTGTATTCGGTTATCTCAAGAACCGGCTGTCCAATGCCAATCCCTGGTCAGGTGCAGTCCGCATGCTGCTATTGGGTACACTTGCCGCAGGGGCTGCATTCCTGCTGGCACGTATCATTAAATAGAACTGTTGGTTAAAATCCGGTACTGAAGCCAACTACCCACACACTGTTCTTTTTCCAATCCGGCTGGGGCGCCCAGTGATAGAATAAACCGCCATTGATATAGAAATAAGCCAGGCCGAAAAGATTCACCTGGTAAAGCTGATTAATCATCACACCCGATTCATGATACCCTTTCACGGGAGCCGCAACGCCGGCATTTGCTTCGCGATGCGCTGTTTTCAATCCGCCATACATCAGGTTATGCGCAAGACTTATATAAGGCTGGCTGACTTTCAGGTTCCACAATCGTTTATCGAAATCATGACGATACAGAAAAGACACATACCGGTCGGAATAAAAATCATAAGGCTTCATCGTTACAAATCCACCATAGGCATAATAGTTGGTGCCGCTGTTACGGAATCCGTTACCTGCCAGCAACAGTGATCTTGGCAATGGTTTGTTGTCGGCCGTTCTGATCATGCCTCCTTCCAATCTGAAATGATCGAATCCCCAGCGGTTGATATGTTTGGTAAAACGTACAGCCGCCAATGTGCGGAGATAATTTGCACGGTAATCACCATTGTGTACTGTCCCCGATGCTCCGCGTAAATAAAGAACAGGATATTTCGTGGACACGGGAAGATAATATTCAAACAGCGGCACCCGTTTTTCCCCATATGCATAACGGAACCCCACGCCTGCTTCGCGTACACGATAGTCGATGGGATTCTTTCCATCTGTTTCAAACTGGCTCTGTTCGTAGCGGGGCCGCAGATACCGTTGCAATACTTCTGCTTCAGCCTGCCAGTAACCCAATTGTGTGTGTCCTGTTGCCCGGTATTCTTTCAGCCAGTCCACACGGGTCAATATCCAATTGCGAAACCCGGTGCGGTCGAGTTCGGGATGTATTTGCACGAGGCCGGATGATTGATAATTCTGCTGGTAAGCAAATTCCAGCCAGTGATCTTTGTCCCCTGCGGGAAATATGCGTGCATGTCCGCCGTATTTCCATTGTTTGTCTTTGGTGCCATAACCAAACCACCCGCCTATCGAGAAATAACGCGATACGCGGTTGTTGGTAGAAAGTCCGAGTCCCAAACGGGTGCCTTCAAAATTGTTGATGGCGACCAACCTGTTTACTTCGATGTCGACCGGACCAAGCGGTAGTTTACCCAAACCGAATTTGCCGGCGGCGTATACCACTTTCTCGAGTTTCATCTTGGTGGTAAGGCTATCGATGACCTTATAAGTATTTTGTTCTTTTTCCGTTAATCCATCCGGTCGCAATTGCTGCCATTGTTGTTCCGTGTGCAAATCCACCGAATCGCCAAGCCGCACTGTATAGGCTTTTCGTTGCCGCAATGCATGAGCTGCGTCAAAGGACACGGAGTCGATCACGGAATGACCATTGAGGCTGATGCCCATTTCGGGGGAAGGATAACGGAGCAGGTTTACCTGGTAATTAAGTTCCCGCGGGAACCAGCGTGTCTCCACTAGCTGATAAATCTGTTCAATGCGGATCACGCGTTCGGATGCGGAATCCGTTGTAGCCGCGATCAAATGCGAAATGGCATAACCGTTCGAATTGATATAAACGGTTCCTTCCAGCGAAGGGAAAACGGCGTTACGTTTTGGTTCGAAGCTAAGAATATAGGTAGTATCATTCCCCGTCATCACCTCATCGAGCAACCGGAATTTATACCGTTGTTGCCAGCCTTTCGCAACAGGGTTATTGTAGTCGCGACCGTTGAGTGAAATGTAATCGCCGTAAACATGGAAGGGTAATACGTCGGTAACCAGATTGGTGAAATAAGTTTTCTTCAATCCTGAAAAACGGGATGCGATCACTTCTTCCTGCAATTGTTGCGGACGCCGGTAACTGCGGCGGCTATAGCTTTCTGATAAAATAACATGATTGTTGCGCAGGAAGCGGAGGTTGGCTGTATCCGGCTCCGGCAATGGCGGTTCGTTGTTCTTTTTATTGTTTTTCTTCGAAGACCTTGCAACCGGCTCTTTCTTCTTTGTGGTAGTATCCGGGTTAGGCACGAGGTCTACTTTCATCTTGTAATAGATATTACAATTGTAGCGGTCGTACATCTCCGGGTTATGATTGGATTTGTTGCGGATGGTTTTCTGTAAAATGGAGCGAATCTTTTCGGCGTCGGCACGGATCACTACTTCTCCCAAGATACCGGAAGCTGGTAAAAGGAATAAGGTATCGCGTTCATCTGCCAGGGAAAATGTGGCAGACTGGTAACCTACGTAAGATACCTGCAGCGATGCTGCGCCGTCGGGGATAGCAAGGCTGAAATGGCCGTTAATACCGGTGATTACGCCTTTCCCCTGCCCTCCGGCTTTGACCGTGGCAAAAGCCAGCGGTTGCCGCGAAAGGCTGTCAGCCACAACACCTGATTTTGTTTGTTGTGCCGAAACACGAATAATCGTTAAAGTCAATAAAGCGGCCAGGAGGTAAAGATGTCGCATAGAATAAGCTACAAAATACTGAAAATGGCTTTCTGATGGATTATCCCTGCGTCGATTGGAAGATAAAAATGCAAAACTGTCAAAAACCAACCTGCGGGCATACCAAAAATAAGTACGTAACTATTTGTCGGAAGGTCTTCAATAGGCCAATAAGTGAATCGGTGACTAAAAGGCTAACCCGGTTCGTATCCTCAGCACAACTGTTCGGAAGATTTTAAAACCTGTCAATCAGACATCACGCCACCGTTGGTCTCCAGACCAACGGGCCTGCTCATCGTTGAACTATGTACGAAGTTTGCCTTAACCTTTCAAAGCAACCTGGTTCTTGCTTGTTGGCCGGGAGACCAACAAGGGTGCTAACTTCTACCTCAAGCCGCCATTAAATTTAAAAGTGAAAAGCGAATCTTAGAGATAAACGTTCCGAACAATTGTGTTGTCCTCAGGAACCAAAAGCGGGTTTTCCAAACGGGCCGAAAGATCAGCCTCAGAAACCGGTAGGTTGTTTTACTTACTACTTATTACTTAAAACTTATTACTCAACCTGATCGTAAAACAACGAATGCCCGGAAAAATTCCGATCATACCTGTATCCGTTTAATCATGGATAATAAGTTCATTTTAAGGGTAATAACCTATAAAAACACCCCTCTTGCACGTACAATCACGTGGTTTCACGATACCAAAATCGTAATTCCTGCAAAAAAATCTCGTAAAATGCTATGATAATTCATGAGCAATACTACCTTTGCATCTCGATCCTAATACCTTTTGTAAGAAAACGTACCCAAATGACTCTTTTTACCCTTTCGGCTAAGGCTGTTATGCCTGGCCAAACCCGCCGGTTCCGGCTTTTATTGGTCCTCGTTTCCCTTTTCTATATTCCCGTGCACGCACAGCAGGCTGTGTCAGGTATTATTACCGATTATGGTGGATTCTGGAAGACTTCTGCCACGCAGATGAGCAACGTGAAGCCTGTTAACAGCCATAACCTCCTGTCGTTTACCTACAATAATAAACAGTACTCTACAGGGGTTAACGATGCGTTGTTGTCTTCAAAAGGTGAAACATTTGTTGCAGGGGATTTCTGGTCTTTGCCGGTAGAAGGGTATTCCGGTACGGTTACGTCCGATACAAAAGTAGGTGTAGGTGAAATGTATGATGGTGTGCATAACGGCACCGGCCCCAATAAGCCCGATATGTATCTCACCTCTTACCTCACCGATGGTATTAAAGGATTGGACCTTGGCACCTGTGTGGCCAACCTGCCCGCCGGCACACTTACTTTTGCGGTCGCCAATATCCGGCCTGAGAATATTGGTGATGGTATTCCCGATATCATTGTAACGCAAATCGCCGACCCAAGCGGTTCTACCGATACTTACAGCTTTATCAACGAGGCGGGTCAGATCGTTGGTTCGCCCAAAAGCATTCGTTTCACCAACATTTCACCTGTAGCCAACTGGACGGCCGACTTCTACGAAGCGAATGTTAACCCGCGCGTTCTTACGGCTGGTTTTACCAATACAGACCGACCGATCCGTCTGTGGGCGGCGGATCTCAGCGATTTCGGTATCACACGCGACAATTACCTTTCTATTTTTAAATTCCGCATCAATCTTTCCGGCAGCAGCGACGTAGCATTCGTTGCCTATAATAACAAGACGCTTACCATCAATGTACCGCTTCCTGTTAAACTCAACTTCTTTACTGCGCAGGAGAACAATGGTGCGGGTTTGCTTAAATGGCAATCGCAATCAGAACTGAACACCCATCATTTCATCATAGAAAAAAGCACAGACAACAACCAGTTTGTGGCAATCGATTCTATCCCTGCAGCCGGCCGCAGCAGCGAGCCCCGCGACTATCAGACTACCGACGCGCATTTGCAGACTGGCGTGAATTATTATCGCCTGAAAATGGTGGACATCGATGGAGGATTCAAATACAGTGCTGTGGCAAGAATACAATACCGCACAACGGTTAACGAATTGGTAGCGTATCCCAATCCTGCTACCGGTGGTAAAGTGCAGGTGTCACATCCTGCGGGCGGCCAACTGTTGTCGTTGTACAACGCAGCCGGACTTCCCGTATGGCAGACACGCCCAGCCAACAATACCCGCCAGACGCAGATCGATCTGTCACGTCTGCCGGCCGGAGTTTATTATATCCAATGGCAGGGTGCTGAAGGCAAGCTGCGCCAGTCATTGCTGATCCGCTGATTTTACTAAAGACTTTTTTACAAAAGGGTACCAATAAACGGCCGTTCCTGTCCAGGAATGGCCTTTTCTTTTGAGGGGATGTCAATGGTGAATGGTGAATCGTGAATGGGGAATAACCTTTGCGCCTTGATTACTTTGCAGCTTTGCGTGGAAATACGGGTTCACGCAAAGGCGCGTAAGGAGCAAAGGCGCAAAACTTATCACTTAATACTTATAACTTATTACCCCATCGCGTCTGTTTAACCTTAGACCTTAGACCCTAAACCTTACTCCTTACGCCTTAGTCCTTACTCCTCATACCTTAAAAAAAAACCACCGTCCTCAGACGATGGTTTCATTCAGAAAGTCTTTTCTAATATATTAGGTACGGAAGTGAGCGAAAGCTTTGTTCGCTTCTGCCATACGATGCGTATCTTCTTTTTTCTTGAAAGCAGCACCTTCACCTTTGCTTGCCGCTACGATTTCGTTAGCCAGCTTGTCGGCCATGCTACGACCATTCCGGTCGCGGCTGTAACGGATCAGCCATTTGATGCTCAGGGAAACTTTACGATCCTGGCGTACTTCAGCAGGAATCTGGAAAGTTGCACCACCGATACGACGGCTACGTACTTCCACAGCAGGTGTCACATTCGACAATGCTCTCTTCCACACCTCGTATCCTTCTTCACCAGTTTGCTTCGCTACTTTGTCCAGTGCGTCGTAAAAGATGTTAAAGGCTCCGCTTTTTTTGCCTTCCCACATCAGGTTGTTTACAAACCGGGTTACCAGTTTATCGTTAAACCGGGGATCTGGTGCTAAAGGCAGTTTCTTTGCTTGTGCTTTCCGCATGACTTATTCTTGAAGTTGCTTTTTAAAAATTACTTTTTGGCTTTCTCTTTCTTGGTACCGTATTTAGAACGGCTTTGTTTACGGTCTTTCACACCCGCAGTATCCAGAGAACCGCGTACAATGTGATAACGTACACCCGGAAGGTCTTTTACACGACCACCACGGATCAATACGATTGAGTGCTCCTGCAGGTTGTGACCTTCACCCGGGATGTAGGCAATAACCTCAATTTTATTGGTCAAACGCACTTTGGCTACTTTACGCAGCGCAGAGTTCGGTTTCTTAGGTGTTGTTGTGTACACACGAGTACAAACACCACGACGCTGAGGACACTGGTCCAACGCACGTGATTTGCTCTTCGCGCGGATAATTTCTCTTCCTTTTCTTACTAATTGTTGAATCGTAGGCATTCTGAATGCTTTGTTTTTGGGACGGCAAAGGTAAGACCTCCGTCATTAAATACCAAAATATTGCTTAAAAAATACGCAAATGCTTGAAATTTTAAGCGCCTTGCGTAGTAGGGTTATACTAACTATTTAATTTTCAATCTTAAACAGGCCACATCCAGCCATGTGTATCCTCACTACGGCCCTCGCGGATATTGTTCAATGTCTCCTTGATCTGCGTGGTTACTTTCCAGGTATCCGTATCAAAAGATAACACGGTGTCCTTGTATTTCAATTCACGGATCAACGTGATCGTGGCTGCCGTACCGGTACCAAACACTTCTTTCAGCGTGCCGGCCTGGTAAGCTTCGATAATTTCATCGATACTCAACGGACGTTCCTCCACTTCTATGCCCATTTCCTGCAACAATGTGATCACTGTCTGACGCGTTACGCCATTTAAGATGGTGCCCTGTTCAAGATCAGGCGTTATGGCTTTGTTGCCGATAACAAAGAACACGTTCATCGTGCCGATCTCCTGCACATATTTATGTTCATGCGCATCTGTCCACAATACCTGGTCATACCCTTTTTTACGCGCTTCGGCCGTTGCAAGCATCGAGCTTCCGTAGTTACCGGCCGCTTTTGCATAGCCGATACCACCCGCACAGGCACGCACATAGTGTTCTTCCACATAAATCCGCATCGGAGCCGCGTAATATGGACCGGTGGGACTGAGAATGATCATGAATTTATACGTCTCAGAAGGACGTACCCCGATCATCTCATCGCTGGAGAACATAAACGGACGGATATACAGCGAATGGTCGGGCTGCGATGGAATCCAGCTCTTATCGAGCTGCACCAGGCGGCGCATGCCTTCCATGAATAATTCTTCCGGTACTTCAGGCATCTGCATACGCGCCGCTGAAATATTGAAACGACGGAAATTATCGATAGGACGGAATATAAATGCCTTTCCCTGCGGGTCGCGGTAAGCTTTGATACCTTCGAAGATGGCCTGACCATAATGGAGTGCCGCCAGTGAAGGACTCATCAGCAACGGCTGGTAGGGTTTGATCTCAACATTTTTCCACTCACCATTTTCATAATCGGCTTCCAGCATATGATCGCTGAAATACCGGCCAAATGGCAGATTTTCCAGGTTCAGGTCGTTTAACTTGCTGGTTTCCGCTTTTGTAACAGATATATCCATAGCCTCTATCATAATATGTTATTTTTGACGGGTCAAAGAAACAAAAAAAACTAACACCTGATCGTATTATTTGTTCATTCGCATGAGTCTCAACGAAATTGATCTGAACGCTGCCCTGTTAACGGAACTCTATGGCCAGGTGCTCGTAGATACAGGAGAACGTGCTCCGGCAAAGGTAACACAAAGCCGGGAACCCGTAAGCCCTCCTGTTGCCGAACCGCCGCCGGTTGCTGAAACCATCAGCCAGCCGGCTGTTGTCCCTGCACCAACACCCAAACCGGTTACCGCTCCCGTTCCCGAGCCTGCAGCGCCCTTTATCGCTGCCGCCCCTCCAACAGACGACGATTGGAAATTCCTTGGAAAAAACGCACAGAAAGTGCTGATCGTGGTGGACTATCAATCCGCCCTGCATATTCCGGATGAAGACCTCGGCTTCCTGACGCAATTGCTGGCCGCCTGCAAACTCAACCTGGGCGATATCACACTGGTTAATTTTCTTCATTACCGCCAGACTTCCTACCAGGCGGTGCTGGAAAAGTTTGGCAGCCGCCGGGTAATCCTGTTTGGCCTGGACCCGGTACAATGGGGATTGCCGATCAATTTTCCCCAATTCCAGCAGCAGGCTTTTGCCGGATGCCAGTTCCTGCATGCGCCGGACCTCTCTGCCATCAAGGCCGACAAACTTGTTAAAACCAAATTGTGGGTTGCCCTGCAACCTTTTTTCGGGCTATAATGGCCCGGCTTTTGTCCATCAATACAAAACGGATGCAACTCATTTTCGCCACCAATAATCAACACAAAGTCAACGAAATCCGGCAGGCAGTCGGCGACCAGCTTCAACTGCTGACCCTGAAAGAAGCCGGTATCGACACCGATATTCCCGAGCCATTCGATACGCTGGAAGAAAACGCCACCAACAAGTCGAGAACGATTTACGACATGACCGGTGGCGCTGATTGTTTCAGCGAAGACACCGGGCTGGAAGTGGATGCCCTTAAAGGCGAACCCGGCGTTAAAAGCGCCCGCTATGCCGGCGAAGGACGTTCCTCACAGGACAACATCATCAAACTGCTCGGCGCCCTGGAAAATCAACCCGGGCGTTCCGCGAGATTCCGCACCGTGATCTCGCTGATCATCGATGGAAAGGAAAGCTTTTTCGAAGGCATCTGCACCGGACGGATCACGCACGAACAGCGCGGCACCGATGGATTCGGCTATGACCCGGTCTTTATTCCCGACGGATCCGATAAAACATTTGCCGAAATGAACATGCAAGAAAAGAACCGGTTCAGCCACAGAAAGAAGGCAGTTGAAAAACTGGTTGTATTTTTGAAAGGTCTCTCCTGAAACACTTAATAAATTTTGATTTTGCAAAGCAACCTTAATATCTCCGAAGACGACTTAATAAGAGGATGCATGGAAGGCGACCGGCGTATGCAGGAAGAAATGTATCGCCGCCTCTCCCCCCGCATGTATGCCGTTTGTCTGCGGTATGCTTCCAACGCGGAAGAAGCCGAAGACATTCTCCAGGAAGGCTTTATTAAAGTCTTTAAAAAACTGGACAGCTACCGGGGTGATGGCTCTTTCGAAGGATGGGTCCGCCGGATATTTGTCAATACGGCTATTGAACATTTCCGCCGTAAAAAATACCTGCAGCCCGTTACCGAAAAAGAAGAAAACACCATCGAAGGGAAATATGTATCCGTGCTCGATCAACTCGGAGAAAAAGACATCCTCGAACTGATCAAGCAACTTTCACCAGGATACCGAACCGTCTTTAACATGTATGTGGTGGAAGGATACAGTCACAAAGAGATCGGCGAAATGCTCGGTATCAGCGAAGGCACCAGCAAGTCGCAGCTATCAAGAGCAAAAGTGATCCTTCAGGACATGGTGAGAAATTTCATTGAAGACACAAAAGATATGGGTGTAAAGAAATGAGCACACGGCATAAATTATACGATCAGGAAGTAAATCCGCCATCCGGTGTGTGGGACCGCATTGCCGCATCGCTGGATGATGACGCCGTTGGCCGGAAGCTTTACCACGCGGAAGCTACTCCCCCCGCCAGCAACTGGAATAAGATCGCTGCCGCACTCGATGCGGAAGAAGCGCAGCGTCCCGCTTTCGCCGCTAACTTATACAACGCCGAAGTACAACCGCCGGCCGCTGCCTGGCAGCAGATCGCCGCTTCACTCGATGAAGCACAACCTGCACGCGTGATCCCGATGCAGCAACGCCGCACCACATTTTACCGTTACCTCGCCGCCGCAGTTCTCGCCGGTGTCGCCGTACTCGCTGCCTGGAACTGGTTAGGTTCTTCGGAAGAAGAAAGCACCATCGCTTCTACGGATACCATCAGCGTTAAACCCTTGATCGAACAAACCACAAAAGATACCAGGACTGCTCCCGCACCGGACATGACCGACGAGCAGTTGCTGGCCGCTACCACTGACGAATCGCTGAAGCCAACCCGCACGCGCACAAGCAGCAGTACCAACGGTTACAGCAATGCGCTGTATGCGTCAAATAATACGGTAGCAGCCAAACATCCCGCCGACCGTTACATCATGCTCATCACACCCGATGGCAATGTGATCCGTATGTCCAAAAAATGGGGCGATATGGTTTGCTGTGTATCCGGCGAAGAACAGGATGATGCCTGCAAAGACCAATTGCAACGCTGGCAGGAAAAAATGGCTGAAGCACCGGTAGCACCAAGTCCCGATAACTTCATGGACATTCTTACGCTTGTAAATACCCTGAACGAAACCGATCTCTGATCCCGCTTTCCTCCGGAAATTACCGATCTTCGCGAGGTATTAATTCAAACCAACTGATGGCGCGTATAAAGATCCAGGCACCCGAAAACTTTTCCTTCACCACTTCTATTCCCGTTCGCATTACCGATATCAATTACGGCGGACATGTAGGCAACGACCGGTTATTGAGTCTGCTGCACGAAGCGCGCATCCATTTCCTGGCCAGTGCCGGGTACAGCGAAGTCAATTTTGCAGGCGCCGGTATGATCATGGCCGATGTAGGTATCGAGTTCCGCAACGAACTTTTTTATGGTGATACAGTACTGGCTTCTGTTACCGCTGCAGCATTCAGCCGGGTGAGTTTCGACATTTATTATAAACTGGAAAAAGAAAAAGAGGGTAAACGTGTACTCGTTGCGCTCGCCAAAACCGGGATGGTTTGTTACGACTACCAGCAGAAAAAAATAACCGCCATTCCCGAAGAAGCCCGGCAAAAACTCAGCGGTCAATGAAGAAATTTCCTGCGCTTTTATTGTTGCTTTTAATGGGTGCGTTTTCCCTCAACGCGCAATTACTCTATAAATGCGAAAGCCCCAATGGCGATACGATTACCTGGATAATGGGCACCATGCATTATACCGAACGTGACGGTTTTCGCGAAGACCCTATTTTTGATTCATTGATTGCCGCGGCTGACGTGTTCTTTGAAGAACCCTTGTTAGACGAACACCTGTCGCGTGAACAGTTGGCGCGGCTTTCACGTGCGCAGCGCTATGAAGGAGGCAAAACCCTTAAAGACTTTGTTTCAAAAAAAGACTTAAAACAGCTGACCGCGCAACTGTCCGATCAGCTCAACGTTGCGCCTTCGGTTATCCGCCACTCATTTATTTACGCTCCCTTCTTCATGTTGTCGAAACTTCCGCCCAAAGACAGCCTTCGCCATCTTGAGCTTGACAACTATCTTATCGCCAAAGCAAAATTTCATAAGCGTCGTATTGTGCCGCTGGATCATCCGGACAGTATTCATCAGACAGCACTTATTCTTCGCGACAAACATCAACCCGAATGGTTGCTGAAGGTTTATCCAACCTATTATAAGACCAATGCCATGTTGGAAAAAGCCTATCGCGCGCAGGATACGGCAAAAGTCATTTCATTCCTCGGCTATTCCGCAGACACTTTACTTATTACCCGTCGCAATGAGCAATGGGTAAAAATTATTGAAAGAGAAAGTGGTAAAAAGAATTTTATTGAAGCGGGACTCGCGCACGTCATTGCGCCTTTCGACGGGCTGTTGGATTATTTCCGCAGGAAAAACTGGAACGTTTCCGGTGTGCACGTGAACTTATTTGCTACGGAAAATAACTGATCGACTGTTCCATATCCGCCAGTTCTCTTCGGCCTGTAGTACCAGCATGTCCGCACCGTTACAGATTACGGCTCCCTGCTCCTCTGCTTTTTGCAAAAACAATGTTTTTACCGGATTGTAAACAAGGTCGTAAAAATAATGCGCAGGCGTTGCCGCATGATAAGGAATGGCGGGAAAACTTTCCGTGTCGGGATACATGCCTAGTGGAGTGGTGTTGATGACGACCGTATGTTCTTTCATGATGTCATCATTCAGCTCATCGTAGGTCAATGAAGACTGGCCATGCAATTGCCGGCTTACAATATTGTAGGC
This sequence comes from Terrimonas ferruginea DSM 30193, assembly GCF_000425585.1. Taxonomy (GTDB): domain Bacteria; phylum Bacteroidota; class Bacteroidia; order Chitinophagales; family Chitinophagaceae; genus Terrimonas; species Terrimonas ferruginea. Next base: position 134,866 of record NZ_AUDS01000019.1, on the reverse strand, counting down.
GATGCCGCGCGAACGCAGCACAAACAATACCGCTTCCGTTGCGCCGCCATTTCCCAATACCAATGCCTTTTTATGATGGGGCCGTAATAAAGGCACAAAACTTTTTTCAAACCCGATGTAATCGGTATTGAAGCCATACAATTTCCCATCGCGTATACGGATGCAATTGCAGGCGTTGAGTCCTTCGGGAATGCCGGAACTGTCGTGGAGATAAGGTATCACCTGTTGTTTATAGGGAATGGTAACCGCCAATCCTTCCAATGCAGGATTACGGTGCAACACTTCTTCAACATCAGTGATCGCGGGAATGGAAAAGTTTTCGAAACCGCAATCGGTCAATCCTTCCCGCGCAAACTTTTCCAGGAAAAACTTACGGGAGAAGGATTGTACCAGCGGATAACCGATGAGGCCGAAAAGCCGCATCAGGCAGGTTGTTTTTTGTCGAGGAACATGCTGAATGTATCGCCGCGCAAACCAACACGCATGGCTTCGAGCGCGATCATTTCAGAGGGAGCAATGTTGCCGAGGTTTACATTGCAACCGATCAATTCGATAAAATACAATTGTTGTGCTTTCTGAGGAGCTTCCCAGATAATACGTTCTTCGGGAATCTGTGTGAGGATTTCCTGTACCAGGCCTTCCCGTACTTCACCTGATCCGCGGTAGATACCGACGTTGCCGGCCTCGCGTGCTTCTGCTATCACATAGGTGGCACCTGCAGCCAGTTCAGCACTCATCTGTTCGATCCATTTATACGGAGGAATGATGTGCGCGGCATCTTTACTGCCCACTTCACTGAGTACCGTACCATGCTTGGTCAGTTTCTCGATATACCCACATTTTTCTGCATGCGGAATAGTGATGGAACCATCACTTACTTCCATATAGCTTATACCAAAATCCTTACACACCTGGATATAATCGTCAAACTGGTTGCGCACGAGGAATGCCTCGAACAAAGTGCCGCCGAAATAGATGGGAATATCATAACTGCGGTATACTTCCAGTTTCTCACGAAGGTTGGGGGTTACATACGAAGTACCAAAACCTAACTTGATAATATCAACATGGGGATAAGATACGCTCAGGAAGTTCTTTGCTTCTTCGATGCTGAGGCCCTTATCCATCACCATGGTAATGCCTGCAGTACGGGGTTTCTGATGACGTTCCGGAATCTGAGAGAGATTAAAATTCATGCCTTCTTCCTTTTAAGGTTACAATAGCAAGCCGGCAAAAATAAGATTTAATGACGGATTACCATACAAAGGCTTTCTTCCTCAGCCCCTTTTTCTTAAATAGACCGGTTGCGTTTGAAACGGGCCAGCACGTCCAACACCTGCTGGTGTTGCAAAATGGCAGGATCGAGGTTCACCAGTTTCTTCAACAACCGTGGCGCCTGTTCCAGCGCCGACTCGAGTACCAGCAACGCTTCCTTGGTTTTTCCCAATGAAAGCAGGATGCCCGCTTTATAATAAAGGAACAGGGGTTTGTGTCCCGTAGCTTCCAGTGCAGACTGTACCTGTTCGAGTGCCTGTTCTTCAAAACCGGATTTATGCAATCCGCGCACCAGCGCTTCCCAACCGGCCACGCCACGCGGGCGGCTTTTGACCACCACAGAAAAATACTGGATGGCTTCGCGGACCTGTCCGAGTTCCATCCGGCACTCTCCCATCAGCAGGTTGTACTCCGGCTGCTGCTTCTGCATACGTAAAGCATTTTCCAGTTGCTTCACGGCACTTTCATACTGCTGCTCATTGTAATAAGTGCAGGCAATTTTATAGACGAGTTTGCTGTCTTCCTGGTTAAGATGTGATGCTTTGCGATAATAAAATCTTGCCTGCGCAAAATTTTTCATTTTATCGTAGCAGTGCCCGATTGCTTCATAGATCACATCTTCGGGTTTTGCCAATTCCAGCACTTTTTCCAGCGATTCGATGGCTTCCTTGTATTTACGCAAACGGATATAGGCGTCGCCCATATTGCGGTAGGCGTAATCAAACTTCTCTTCGATCGTGATGGCATACATATAAGCATCGATCGCTTTTTCGTACAATTTCAATCCCTGGTACGCCGCGGCGAGGTTGAACCAGGCCAGCTCGTTGTAAGGATGTTCGTCGATGATCTGCTGATGCAGGCGGATGCCTTCTTCATTGCGACCGGTGAAGTCGGTCCAGAAACATATTTTGTACAAAGCCTCTTCGTTGGTGGGTTCCTGTTCGAGGATCATCTTGAGGCAGTCGAATACTTTATCGAAGTCTTCGTAATCGTCGTATACATCGGCGAGTTCGAAGAGCAGGTCGATCTTTTCTTCTCCGTTGAACGACTGGAGTGCTTCTTCGAGTAATGCCACGGCCTCTTCCTGCCGGTCGAGTGCGAGGTAGGCATCTGTTTTAAGAATATAGAGATTGATGTCGCCGCTATCGAGCAGGGAGGCCAGCTCGAGAATGTCAAGGGCTTCCTGGTAGCGGCGGTTGGCCAGTAAAACGTCGGCCTTACGGATCAGTAAAGAACCGGAATAAGGATATTGTTCGATGGCAAGCTCAGCGGCTTCCAGCGCATTGCGATAGTCTTCTTTTTCTTCGAAATAATTGATAACCCGCTCAAACGACTCTTCCTCGAGGAAAGAATGGCTGCGTCCCTGGCGGAGATTATCAAACTGTTTCAACAATTCCTGCATCTGTTCCCGGTCTTCGCGGTATGGTTGCTCTTTCATGGACGCGGTGGTTTTAAGGTGAACAAATTGGATAAAAAGGCGCGAAGCGATCGTCTGTTTTAACTATCAACAAGTTATACCAAAAACAACTCGACTTCCAAGCTTAGTTATCCCCATATGTTAAGATCTGTGGCTATTTATTTTCAGGTTTCTGTAACAATTTTGCATTGTACGCGTTAAATAAGTATTAAAATCAACGCAAGTATTTTTCAGCATTTCGTTTAATTTTCGTTAATTTTGTGTCATTGAAACCGAATAATACCATATCACGCTTTAAAGCAGGCAAAAAATCAGCCATTCTCGTATTGCTGGCTTTTTCTGCCATGGGGGCATTTGCTACCCTTGGTGATGGTAAATATGGCAAGAACAAGGCTGTCAGTTCGGCAAAAAAGAATACTGTCCGCACTGGTGGTATTTCTCTCCGTTCAGGTTATGCATTCCGTGGTACCGAAGTGATCAGCACGCAGGCCCCGCAGTATATCAATCTGAACTCTTCTGTTGCTACTTACCAGCAAGGCAACAAAACCTATGTTGTGCCGGTTAAAACCCGTGTACTCAGCAAAGTTGTCTTCAATCCCAACGAAGCTACCCGCAGCTATCGTTGATCATCCAGCAATGATTTTGGTAAATGAGTAACTTCCGGAAGGAAGTTTTTTTGTTTTGGCCCGGCACGTGCTGTGAGAGGCGTGAATAGGTGAATATTATTGACTTTCCTTCCTGAAACCTTCGAAACGGGCTGATCGTGAATCGTCAATGGTGAATGAATGGTCAAACCGCATCAACCGATTCACTTATTCACTTATTGACTTATTGACCTTCTCCTTAATTCCCTCCTCCCCCTGAAATGCTCTCTTCATAGGTCATTACGCGATAACCGGAGCGGGGCAGATCAAATTTGGCAGCAGGTACCAATCCGAAATTGATGTTGGAGATGGTATAAGTAACCTTTGTCTTGCCCTGGGTAGCTTCATATTGCATCGCCAGCCCGGGAAGATTCTTGTTGAGGTATTGAAATTCCCTGTTAACGGGAATGAGGTCCCGGGTAAAATAAACCGTAAACGTGCTCCCATCTGTCAGTTTACCGATAGCTTTCTGACAGTTGTAACCAGCGATGGTCTTATATTCATTTTCGTAAGTAAAAGTCACGCCTTCATATTTCCGGTTAGACTGCTTCCAGTTGTCCGGGTTAAGGGTGATCATGTATTTCTGCTGACCATAGTCTTTTAATATGGTCACATTTCCCGATTTACCATCCACGATCGTAGCGGTCGTACCGAGCGAACTGATCATTTCGGAACGGCTTGAGTTGCCTTTGAGGTAGATTACGCTGGTAGCTCCATCGAGCATATCGGCGGCTTTAGGGGCGGCATTGTCCGTATTGATTACAATATCATAAGACAATGTAGCTTCTGTCAGCTTTTTTTGAGCCGCTGCCGGAAGGTTCCACACTCCCACACCCATCAACAATATCAGGATTATTTTTTTCATACCGGATATCTCCGTTTTTTCTATCTGAATGACGAGACAATATAGGGAATAAGTTGCAAAAAGCCAGACGCACATTGCCAGGCAATGTGCGTCTATGTGAAAATGTGCCCGTAGTACGGGATGTGTAAATGTGAAAATGCTTCTCAATTTCCACATTTACACACTTTCACATTTACATATTATCTCTTCTTGTTCTTATCCTGCATTTCCTTAATCTTCTTCTGCTGTTCCTGCATCGCTTCCAGCCGCTCCTGCCATTTTGATTTGGTTTTTGGCTTTTTGCGGTTCTCGTCGATTTTAGCCAGGATCTTGTTGTGATCGATAATATAGTTCTGAATCACAAACTGCAGCGCCAGCGTAATAAGGTTGGATACCGTGTAGTACCAGGTAAGCGCCGAAGGAAGGCGGTTGAAGATGAACAACAGGAATACGGGGAAAATATAAGGCATCCACTTCATCAGCGGATTGCTCTGATCAGCCGCCATGCTCATGCTGTAGATGGAGATCAGCAAGCTGGTGAGCACCGCCGTGATGGTAAACAGGCTCAGGTGATCACCAAGCAATGGAATATTAACACCAAAACGAATGGGCGCATCGAATGCAGAAAGGTCTTGTGACCAGAGGAAGTCTGCACCCCGCAGATCCACGCTCGAGTTAAAGAAGCTATACAAGGCAAAGAAGATCGGGATTTGTAACAGTGCCGGAACACAGCCACCGAACGGACTAACGCCTGCTTCTTTGAATAATTTCATTTGCTCAATACCCATCTGCTGCTGGTCGCCGCCGGTTTTTTCACGCAGTTTGGCAATTTCCGGACGCAATGCTTTCATTTTTGCACCGCTGAGATAACTTTTGTAAGACAGCGGAGAAATCAGCAGGCGGATAAACAGTGTCAGCAGGGCGATTACAATACCAAAGCTTCCTACGAAACTTTTAATACCATCCCAAACGGGCAATACAATGTATCGGTTCAACGGACGCACAAACGCATACATGCCTTGTCCGAGGTTGACCATCTTGCTCAGTTTGATATCGTATTTCTGCAACATCTTGAAGTCCGAAGGACCATAGAACAGTTGCATCGCGATGTTGGCCTGGTTTGCGGCAGGTACTTTCAACTTCATCAGTGAAGTAGCTTCTACCACTGTTTTGCTGGCATCCGGGGGAACAGTCCATTCCATTGTTCCGGAAGTAAAATTGTCTTTCGCGATCAGGAAGGTGTTGAAGAAACGCTGACGGATACCGAGCCAATGTACGGGACCATCGTCGAACTTCAGGTCACTTCTGCGGCCGATGGTGTGGTAATCGAATTCGCCATTCTCCACATAACCGATCTGTGTATTCTCTTTTTCAAATGAAAGAGAGGACTCCTGCTGCGCTGCAGCATATTTCCAGGTGAGGTTCAGGTCACCATTTTCCAGCAACGTAGACGGGCTTTGCATGATCACATTAAAGTCGATCATGTAGTCGTCTTTGCGGATGGTATACTGGTGAGTGATGTAAGCGATTTTAGAAGTAGTGTCACCGCCGATGAGATCGAACGATACTACCTGTGAGCCGTCGGGTTTGCTTTCCACACGCGGAGCGGCAAAGTACAGGTCGGCCGTGCTTGCAGACTGACCGGGAGCGGTATTGATCTTGTAAGCTATCTGATTGAAGGTAGAAGCGGCCAGTTTTACATTGCCACTATCCTTGTCTTTAAAATGCTTCAATTCAATAGAACGCGGTTGCGCACCCTTGGTGGTGAAGGTGACCGTAAACAGATCGTTGGATACAGGGAACAGGCTGTCGGCTTGTTCACCGCCGGCTGCGGCACTGAAAATACCGGCTTTATTCAAACGGCCTATTGAGTCGGCAATCGCCTGCTGGCGGCGCAGGGAAGCCGTATCGACCGGATTTTTCAACGCATCCAGTGAATCGGCTTTAATTTTCTGGGCCAATTCAATGGAATCCTTGTGTTGTTTGTCGCGCAAGGCAGCCTGCTGATTCTTATTGCTGATGTAGAAAAATGCAATGAACAGCACGGCTAGCAGTGAAAAGCCGATAATGGTATTACGATCAAATTTCATCGTTCGTGGAAAATTTTAAAGACCGCAAAGATAGGGACTTTGCGGGTAAGGGCGCAAGGTGTTTATCCGGTCGTTGACCGGTTAAAAAGCACCGTTTACCGAATCGGATCAGAGTACTTCGCTGCTTTGCAACTGCGTCTTTTTGATTTCGCTTATTTTTTCAGCGCGTTCTTTGGCAGCGCGGATAAAACGTACGAAAACGGGCTGCGGACTTTCCACCGTACTCTTGAGTTCAGGGTGGTATTGCACGCCAATGAAGAAAGGGTGACCGGGCAGTTCAACAATTTCCACGAGACCAGTATCCGGGTTCTTGCCGCTGGCGATCATGCCGGCCTGCTCAAACTGGTCGAGGTATTTGTTGTTGAATTCCCAGCGGTGACGATGACGCTCGCTGATCGGCGTTTTGCCGTAGATATTGTAGGCCAGTGAACCAGGTTTGAGGTCGCAGGGATAAGCCCCCAGGCGCATGGTACCACCTTTGGCGGTTACTTTCTTTTGTTCTTCCATCAGGTCAATTACAGGCTCGCGTGTTTCCGGATCCATTTCTGTGGAATGGGCATCCTTCAGGTTAAGCACGTTGCGGGCAAATTCAATCACCGCCATTTGCATACCCAGGCAGATGCCAAAGAACGGCAGTCCTTTTTCGCGGGCATATTTCACGGCAGTGATTTTTCCTTCCACCCCACGCAATCCGAAACCGGGCGCAACCAGCAGGCCATCGAGACCATCCAGTTTCTCGCCTACATTTTCCGGGGTGATATATTCACTGTGTACGTTCACGATCTGCACCTGGCATTCGTTAACCGCGCCTGCATGCACAAATGACTCAAGGATCGATTTATAAGCATCCTGTAGTTCCAGGTATTTACCGATCAGACCGATGGTCACTTTTGATTTGGGGTATTTCAGTTTGTCGAGAAACTCTTTCCAGCGGGAAAGTTCCGGCTCTGCATATTCAGCGATACCGAATTTCTTCAGACAGATCACGTCGAGTTTTTCGCGCATCATGGTCAGCGGCACTTCATAAATCGTAGGCGCATCGGCCGCTTCAATTACTGCTTCCTGCTTTACATTGCAGAACAGCGCAATCTTTCTGCGGAGTTCGGGTGTAAGCGGACGCTCGGTACGGCATACGATGATATCCGGGTGCACGCCTTCCTGGCTGAGCATACGCACGCTGTGTTGCGTGGGTTTTGTTTTGAGCTCCTTCGCTGCTTTCAGGTAAGGAATGAGGGTGAGATGTACTACCACGGTGTCTTCTTCGGGCAGTTCCCACTGCAATTGTCTTACAGCTTCCACAAAAGGAAGGCTTTCAATATCGCCTACGGTACCGCCGATTTCGGTGATTACAATATCATAGTCGCCATTCTGCCCCAGGTGCAGCATACGGCGTTTGATCTCGTCTGTAATATGCGGCACTACCTGCACGGTTTTTCCCAGGTAAGCTCCTTCTCTTTCTTTATTGATGACGGTCTGGTAAATGCGACCGGTGGTAACGTTGTTGGACTGTGTGGTGAAGAGGTTGAGAAAGCGTTCGTAGTGGCCAAGGTCGAGGTCGGTTTCTGCACCATCTTCGGTTACATAACATTCACCATGTTCATAAGGATTCAACGTGCCGGGGTCTACATTGATATAAGGGTCCAATTTCTGGATAGTCACGCGCAGCCCGCGTGCCTGAAGCAGTTTGGCCAGCGATGCTGCAATAATCCCTTTACCCAATGAAGAAGTAACCCCGCCGGTTACAAAAATATACTTAGCCATAAACGGTCATTTTATTCTTTGCAAATCCTTATCCTAAAAAACAGGCAAAAACCGGTCTGTTTTGAACGATGTTCAACTAAAAATCTTCTCAAAATGATCAAACTTGGAAAAAAGAGGCCCACCTGTTGCGACCAGGGGAAGAATAAGGAGTAATTCCCGGAGGTCATGCAAAGCTAAATTATATTCCCGTGCCAGCCAAAAAACAACCCCGGTGAGTTGTACACCGGGGCGTTTCTGAAGATTATTTAAATGCTATGTATTTGGATTCCACTTTAACTATTGCGCTGATAAACTTTTTGAATGCTGCATAATCCGAAGGAAGTATTTCATTTCTGACCATTTTCGCCTTACGGATAATGGTAAGCTGATCGGGTGCTTTTTTGATAAATTTAATGCTGTAGGTGCTGCCTCCGAAGCTGAGGTTCTGATCGGCAGGCAGTTCTGCCAGTTTTTTCCCTGCCGGAGCTTTGATATTCACGATCGTTTCATATTCGTCACATTGCTCATATGCCCAATATTGGAGGGCAAACTGCCGCTTGTCGATATTGAAATTATCCAGCGTGGCAATCACATCGGCAAAGGGCACTTTAACCATTTGCATTTCCCCCACTTCCGATATCTCGTCTTCCACCTGGAAAGTGCGTTGATAGCCTACGGAATCGGTTAGTTCCGTCAGATCCGTAAATTTGACCTCTTTCATTTTCAGGGTATTACGGAAACGTCCGCTGATACCCGATTCCATTTCCTCCCTTTGTTTCTCGTTGCCGAGTGTGCCATAAGAAGCTCTGATATCGCTTGTCAACGCGCCGGTCAGCACCACTTTTTCGTTAACGATCATATCGGCTCCGTCAAACGAAACATCGGTGGTCCTGCGCACTTTGTCGGGTGTGCGGTTCAGCGCCTCAACAGGTTTTAGCTGTGATACAATACCCTGGCCGCTTTTCGATGGTATCACCAGACACGAAGCGCCTGGCAGGTTGTAAGGCAGGCTGGCAAACGGCATGTCATTATCGGTGAGTTCTATATAGTAAGGTTTTCCGCCGGCCTGCAACAGCACGATACAGTGATTGAATTCCACACCGGGTAGATAAGTATCTTTTGTACCATTGTCGCGGGTATTGACCAATACCATATTCGCTTTCAGTCCGGCCATATCGGCCAGTGCTACAAAAAGACTCGACAAATCTTTACAGTCGCCGAGACGTGTGTTCAAAACGGTGCTGATCTTCTGTGGCGTAAATGCCGACTGCCGGAAGGGCACATGGCTGTAACGGATATTTTTTTCGATATAATTGTAGATCATACGCGCGCGCGTCAACTCGGGAATCTTTGCGTATGGTTGCGGAAATATTTCTTTAAAAACTTCCTGCAATTCATATTGTCCATCTGCAAATACGTGGCTGATGTCGCTGTACCATTCAGCCACCTGATTCCAGTCACGCAACGTGGATATATGAATCGTCGGTGCAGCATTCACCGATGCGGGCATATAAGGTTCTTCTTTCAATGGCGGCTGGTCTTTCAGTTCCCATACATACAGTGTAAAATCCCCTTTTTCGCTGATCTGCGGTTTCACCTCAGCGTGCGCCATTTTATGATCAAACTTTACATTTTTTTCAGCCAGTATGCTGTACCTCGCTTCGCTGCTGGGCTGGAATGCGCCAAGGCAATAACTGTCCCAGAATTCGCGGCCCAGCCGGCCACGGGAGAAGTCTTGTGTACGGTAGCGCACATATATTGCATCTCCTTTCTGCAGAGAGGTGAATACAACCTGGTTACCGTTTGTTTCTGCGGCCTGTTTGCTTCCGTTTTTCTTGATCACTTCCGCTTTTTCAATCTGGAAATTCTGCGTGTTGTCATTATATGAAAGGTCAATTTCTTTCCAGTTGTCGATGCCCTTGTCTGTATGGATGCGGATAATCAGCGTGGTGTATTGTTCCACCGCCCCGTCGCCGTAAAGAATAGTTTGTTTTTCATCGAGCAGGTAAGAAAAATTATAATCGGTCGACAACTCGTTTTTTTCCGATTTCCTGATTATTTCATAAGGGTCATATTTGGGAAAATAACCTGTCAGTTCCGGTTCTCCCCGAAGTGTGCGCAGTTTCTTGCGACTGTCGTATTGCTTAGCATCGTAGAACAAGGCCTGCCGGTAACCGGCGGCGGCATCGTCTTTTTTGCCCATTTGCTCCAATACAACGGCTTTATTACTCCAATGCACCGCGTTGTAAGGACTTAACTTCAATGCGGTTTCTGCGTATTGCAGCGCTTTGTTATAATCCTGTTGTGAAAAATGGTAATCTACCAGATCGGTTACCAGCGCCGCTTCCGAAGGAAATCTTTCCAGCAGTTGGGCGAGCAGCTTCTCTCCTTTCTTCTTATCGCCTTGTTCGATATACTCTTCTGCCAGTGTCTTCGATATGCTATAATCAAAATTGTCTTTCAGAAATTTTTCATAGAGCTGTGCAGCGCCTTTCAAATCTTTGTTTGCATTTTTTTTGATAGCGTACATCATCTTTATGAACGATGTGTTTTGCGGATAGCGTTCATACGCTTTCTGCACCTGCGTTATCATCTCGTCATATTTCTCGCGTTTCCCCAGCAAACTGATGCGTTCGTTGATAAGGCTTTCGCTCTCGCCATATGCGGCGATCATTTCGTCCAGCAGCGCGCCTGCATCGTCGTACCTCTCTTCATTGATGGCTTCACGAAAGCGGAGGCTGCGGGCGAGGTAACAATCGGCATCATGTTCCTTGAACCATTCGGCCTCTCTCGATACCAGCGTGCGGTTATTTTCCCGGAGCAGTGATTGCGTCAATTCAAACCGCAGCAGTGCGTTGCCGGGATATTTCGCAATAATGTTTTCAATCAGGTGTCGTGCTTCAAAAGAACGTCCGTTTCGCAGGTATACTTGCGAAAGGAGCAGGTAGTTAACAATATTTGCGGGCTCCCTTTCGATTTTTTGTTTGAAATAAACTTCGGCGAAGTGCGGCACGCGCTCCGGCATGGCACCGGTTGCTTTTGTATAAGGTTGGTAGGATGCCTGCGCCTTGAGTCCTTTGACCGGTTGCATAGACATATCGGTAAAGCGGAGCAACCAGTTGCGGACCGAAAGCTGATTGACACCCAGTTGTACCAGTATCCGGTTGTAACCTTTTTGCAAGCGGCAGGGTACCCGGTAATAATCGAGTTCCGTTTCGTATTCACGCGGTTCAAATATTACCAGTTGATCGTTTACCCAAACTTTTACAGAGCCGGTAGAGCCAACATTGAGCATTACTTCCATATCCGCGGGAGCTTCGATAAATGATTGCCCGTAATAAAGCGCCCTTGATCCGGGAAAATGAGAATCGAGATTAATCCAGGCTCTTGCGGTGAGCACCGACGGAGTGAACCATTGAACGCGGGCATTGGTCAGCGATACAAAAGTTGCATCGGGCCTGGCATCTTCCAGCGGACCATGTGATTTGAACGAACCGGTACCGGCAAGGTTTTCAAATGGTCCGGTAAGTTGCCAGTCTCTCACCACTTCCATTTCGCGGAGTTCGCGATCGGATTGTTCAAACTGGTTTGCAAACAGATAATGCGTACTTTTTACATAATGACCTGCCACTTTCAGGGAAGGATGAAGCGACGGCGTTTTAAGCACATACTCCAGCATGTCCTGCTGCGCACGAACTCTCTTTTTTCCGTAAGGCCCGAGTACAGCGTTATTGAACCACAGCGCGTAGAGGTAAGCAGAGGGGTCTTTAAGTTTATCGGCTACCTGGTTACGGAAATCATCTCCCGTATTTTCCGTGCCATCAAAAGAATTTAAAAAAAGTAAAGTGAGGTAAGCGTCGGAGGCGGAGGCCGGATCCCTGAGTGCTTTTTCTAACAGAGAGCGGGCTGTTTTTCTGTCGTTGCGGTTGAGTGCCTTCCAGGCATCTTCATAATCTCCGGCTTTTGCTACTAAAGAGCAGGTGACTAACAAAAGGACGCAAAAAAAATTACGCATAGCGATAGTTGGTGGTTTGTGAATAAGAACGGCTTAAAGATCGGTGGTGTTTTTTTACAGGTCAGTCCCTGGCAATTTTTTTATAGCTGGCCACAACGCCCCGGATCAGCGAAGAGCTGAATCCCTGGTGTTCCATTTCATTGAGTCCTGCAATGGTGCAGCCTTTGGGGGTGGTTACCTTATCTATCTCGTGTTCAGGGTGTGTGCCTTTTTTCAATAAGAGTTCCGCGGCGCCTTTCACGGTTTGGGCGGCAATCAGCGAGGCGGTTGTGGCATCGAAACCAATTTCAATACCTCCCTGGATATTAGCACGGATATAACGCATGGCGAAGGCAGTGCCGCAGGCGGCAAGTACCGTAGCGGCTTCCATCAGTTTTTCATCGATGGTCACCACTTCGCCGAGGTTGCGGAAAAGATCATTTACATAACCGACCGTATCGGCATCGGCCTGACGGCTGCAGATACAGGTCATGCTTTCGCGGATGGCTATCGCCGTGTTGGGCATGGCACGGAAATACGGGAGCTTCTTACCTACCACTTCTTCCATTTCACTGATTAGCACACCCGTAACAACGGAGATGAGTATTTTTTTTGAAGTAAGTTCCTTTTTAATACCTCCTAATACTTCGGCCACCTGGAAAGGTTTTACGGCCAGAATGATTACTTCGGATTCGCGCACGGCGGCCTGGTTGTCAGAAGTTACCTGCACCCCGGCTTTCTTGAGCCCCTGCAAGGTGGACGTATTACGTTTGGTTACAGTAATTTCCGAGGGTTTGCTGAATTTTCCGTGCAACAATCCTTCGGCGATAGCTGATCCGAGGTTTCCTCCGCCAATGATGGCAATCTTTTTTCCCATAATGCCTAAAGGTAATTAAGTTTTAAGTTATAGGTATTAGGTAGTAGGTAGTAAGTGGGTTATTGACTCATTCACCATTCACTATTCACTATTCACTATTCACTATTCACTATTCACTATTGACAAAAACCAAAATCCTTCCCGCTTCGTATGTAGGAGAACAAATAACCTAAAATCATAGTTATGACAAAAAATCTGCGTTTGCTCGCCCCCGGTATGATGGCTCTGCTCATGGTTGCCTGTAACAATGAGGCGGACAATACCGTAAAAACTGATGACACCGCTACCAAAAACACACAAATGGAACCCGCCCCAATGCCCGAAGAAAAAGGTGTAATGGTTGGCGGCGCCAACATGGTTCCTTCAAAAGACATCGTTGATAATGCCATGAACTCTGCTGATCACACCACATTAGTGGCAGCCGTTAAAGCAGCAGGATTGGTTGAAACATTAAAGGGAGCAGGCCCCTTCACTGTATTTGCTCCCACCAATGAAGCATTTGGAAAACTCCCCGCCGGCACCGTTGATAACCTGTTGAAACCCGAAAACAAAGCAAAACTGAGCAACGTACTGACCTATCACGTCGTTCCCGGTTCTTACAAATCCACCGATTTGAAAGACGGTCAAAAGCTGAAAACAGTACAGGGCGAAGAACTGACCATCTGGTACAAGGACGGCAAATGGGCTGTTTCTGATGCCAAAGGTGGAAAGGCCAACATCACTATCGCCGATGTTATTTCCAGCAATGGCGTAACGTATGTAATCGACGGCGTAATGATGCCGAAAAAGTAAAGAATTTGTGGTCGTGCATAATGCAAAGAGTCCGCTCAGGCGGACTCTTTCTTTTTTATTTTACCTGCTATTTTTATCAAAGTGCTCCCAGCGCACCCGCAGCATCTTCTTTGCGCAACTGGTTGCCGATAGCCGTATCATATCTGTCTTTCCAACTGGTGATCGTTCCCCAGAATTCTCCGTCGATCAACACATCACCGGAGGTAACCACACCGATTTTTTCTGCACTGAATCCCTGCAGGGCTTTTTCAAATGCAGGTACCTGTCCCAGTGCCACGCTCACGACTACCCGGCTCTGTCCTTCCCCAAACAACCATGCATCTTTGCGCAGCGAATCCGGAGAAAGTGCCGAAAAGCCCAGCCCATTGGAGAAACCACTTTCACAAAGCGTCACAAACAATCCTCCTTCCGCTACGTCGTGCGCAGAACGAACGAGATCCTGATCGATTAACGCCGCCAGTTTTTGCTGAAGCGCCGCTTCTTCTTCCAGTTCGAAATGTGGCGCAGGTGAATGCGTTACGCCGTGCACGTTATGCAGGTACTCCGAGCAACCCAGGTCATTGGTGCTGCGGCCAAGCAGGAACAACACATCTCCTTCTTCTTTGAAGTCGAGCGTCATCTTTCGGCTGATGTCTTCCAGCAGACCTACCATACCGATTGTTGGCGTCGGGTTAACAGGACCATCCGGGTTCTGGTTATAGAAACTTACGTTACCGCCGGTTACCGGCGTGTCGAAACGACGGCAGGCCTCTCCCATTCCCTTGATGGCATTCACGAATTGATAATATACTTCAGGATCATAAGGGTTGCCAAAGTTGAGACAGTTGGTTACCCCGAGCGGCTGACCACCACTGCAGACAATATTACGTGCGGCTTCACTTACCGCGATCATCGCACCTTTATAAGGATCGGCATACACATAACGGCTATTGCAATCTGTGGTAATGGCGATACCTTTCTTTGTGCCTTTAACAGCAACAACTGCCGCATCGGAAGGAGCATTGGTGGAGGTATTGACCGTACCAACCATGCTGTCGTATTGCTGATAGATCCAGCGCTTGCTCGCGATGGACGGCAGGCTGATAAGCTGTTCTGCCACTACCCGCAGGTCTGCCGGCACCGGTACGGTTTCCTGTTTGAATGCAGCAATTTTCTGGAAATACGCCGGCTCCCTGTATTCGCGGTCATACTGCGGAGCACCACCACCCAGCACCAGGTCCTGTGCCGGAAGTTCGGCTTCCAGTTCACCATTCATATAAAACTTCAACAGCCCGTCGTCGGTTACTTCGCCGATAACGGAGCAGGGAAGATCCCATTTTTCAAATACCTCTTGTACTTCTGCTTCGCGGCCTTTGTGTGCCACGAGCAACATGCGCTCCTGGCTTTCGCTCAACAGCAGTTCCCATGTTTTCATGTTGGGTTGGCGCGTAGGTACTTTATCCAGATCGATGCGCATGCCGGCATTTCCCTTTGCACTCATCTCTGCGGTGGAGCAGATGATACCTGCAGCACCCATGTCCTGCATGCCTACCACGGCGCCGGTGCGGATCACTTCCAGGCAGGCTTCGAGCAATTTCTTTTCCTGGAAAGGATCACCTACCTGCACGGCGGGTAATTCCTGCACGCTTTCGGCAGTGATGTCGGCCGATGCGAACGACGCACCGCCTATACCATCTTTACCTGTCGCGCTGCCCACAAACATCACGGGATTGCCGGCACCTTCAGCTATTGCCGACACGGTCTGACCGGCTTCCACCGTGCCTACGCTCATCGCGTTTACCAGCGGGTTGGTATGATAACAACGATCGAAATATATTTCACCACCAACTGTAGGTACACCGAAGCAGTTGCCGTAATGACCGATGCCGTGTACTACCCCTGCAAGAAGGTGACGTGTTTTTTCCTCTTCGAGTTTGCCGAAACGAAGTGAATTGAGGGCTGCAATCGGACGTGCGCCCATGGTAAAAATATCGCGGTGGATACCACCGACGCCGGTTGCCGCGCCCTGGAAAGGCTCAATGGCAGAAGGGTGGTTATGCGATTCTATTTTAAATACAACGCCTAGGTTGTCTCCGATATCCATCAGACCGGCATTCTCCTCGCCTGCTTTTACCAGCATGCGACCGCCTTCGCGCGGAAGCGTCTTAAGCCATTTAATGGAGTTCTTATAACTGCAATGCTCGCTCCACATACCGGAGAAAGCGCAGAGCTCATTAAAATTCGGCGTGCGGCCAAGTTTTTGTTTGATAAGCTCAAATTCTTCTTCGGTTAACCGGAGTTGCTGTGCCGTTTTTACTGTTACGTCCATGAATGATTGATATTAGGAGTGAATGCCAAGGTGTAAGACGGCGCAAAAGTACAACGGATCGGGCCATTTGAAAGAATCCGTTATCCACTTTTTTCCCGATAATAATCTCTATTTTGCGCGCACTAAAATCAATCATTGGAGAATCTTCTATTTGCTGCGTACCTGGTATTATTTGCCTGGCTGGTAACTGCCGTACGTTTTTTCCGCGGTTCCGGCCTCAGCAATCCGCAGTTGGTAATCCTGTTGCTGCTCAAAGTAATGACAGGCATTTTCTACGGGTGGATGGGTATTTATTATGGGGACACGGCGCAAATGCTCGATACCTGGGCACACCACCGGAACGGCTTGCTCGAATACGAGATACTGAAGACCAACCCGCATGAATATTTCACCAATCTCTTCCGCGATCCCTACCACGGCAGTGGTGTGGACAGCTTTTTCGGTTCTGCCGATTCGTACTGGAATGACCTGAAGGGAAATGTGTTTGCCAAAATCCTTTCTCTTTTCGACATCTTCAGCTTTGGTAATTATTATATCAATGTCATTTTCTATTCTTTCCTCACCTTGTTTGGACCTATTGCCATTTACCGCGTAATGATGGATGTATTTCCCAAACAAAAAACCGCGGTGATGATCGGCAGCTTTCTTTTACCGTCCTTTCTTTACTGGTCGAGCGGTATCCATAAAGAAGGTGCCATTGCGCTGGGCATCGGACTGGTGGTGTATCATTTTTACTTCGGGCTGCGCGATAACCGGTGGGGCGCCGGCCGTATACTAACGATACTGCTGGGCTTACTGCTGCTGCTCACACTACGCAATTTTGTGCTGGCGATCCTGCTGCCTGCACTGGCAGCCTGGTGGCTTGCGTCGCGCAGGCCGAAACGCGCATGGCTTGTGTTCGTTACTTTTTACAGCGTATGCATGGTATTGTTCTTCACGATGCGTTATGTAGATGCGCGGCTCGATTTTCCGCAGGCGGTGGTGGACAAACAGGCAGCCTTTCTTGCTTTGAAGGGAAGTACCTCCATCGATACACGCATACTGGAACCCAATCCCTGGAGTTTTATCATTAATATACCGCAGGCGATCTTCCTGTCGGCCATGCGGCCGTTGCCGACCGATGCCAATCACATCCTGTCGATGGCAGCCGCCGCAGAGATCACACTCTTGTGGCTGCTGGTACTGCTGCTGATCGCTTTTCCGGTAGCCGGTCTGCGGATGAACAGCTTTTTGTGGTTCACCGTGTTTTTTTCAGGTACATTATTATTAGCAATCGGCTTCAGTGTAAATAACCTTGGCGCCATTGTACGGTACAGGAGTATTCTGTTTCCGCTGATGGTAACGCCCATACTTGCAGGCATCGATTGGAGCAGGCTGAATGAATGGACAGGGAAAAATATTAAAAAATAAAATATATTAAGTTTTTCAACACAAACGGTCGTTTTAAATGCATTTGATCGGATATTTTTGGCAGATTTTATTGATTTTTCACTAAAATTCAGGCCTAGCCTCAAAAAAAATTGGCTTATTGTCTTAATTGTGTTTGTTTTGTAAAAAACACAATACACATATGTCACTTCGCTTTAATGCTATCGCCAACATCTCTACTGCTCCGGAGACGAAGGTGGAAGGATCGAGCAAGATCACAGCCATTTTCGGGAGCAACGTTTTTACCCTTAAGACAGCCCGCGAGTTTCTGAGCGACGAGGCATACAAGAGCCTGCTGGCTTCGATCAAGGCAAGCCAGAAGATCGACCGCGCTATGGCCAACCAGATTGCCAACGGCGTACGTGCCTGGGCCGAAAGCAAAGGTGTTACACACTTTACGCATTGGTTTCAGCCACTCACCGGCACCACGGCAGAAAAGCACGACTCATTCTTTACCTTGAAAAGCGATGGCACTCCGATCGAACAATTTGAAGGAGATGCACTGATCCAACAGGAGCCTGACGCTTCTTCCTTCCCCAATGGTGGCCTGCGCGCTACTTTTGAAGCCCGCGGTTACACGGCCTGGGACCCTTCGTCACCGGCGTTTATCATGGACATCGGCCAGGGCAAGACGCTTTGCATTCCGACCATTTTCATTTCTTATACAGGAGAATCCCTCGACTATAAAGCACCATTGCTGAAAGCACTGGAAGCGTTGAACCGCGCTGCAGTAGATGTATGTAATTATTTCGATAAAAATGTGACCAAAGTAACTGCCACCCTCGGTTGGGAACAGGAATACTTCATGGTGGACGAAGCCTTGTTCAATGCACGCCCCGACCTCGTATTGTGTGGCCGTACTGTATACGGACACAACTCAGCGCGCAACCAGCAACTGGAAGACCATTACTTTGGCTCTATTCCCGAGCGCGTATATGCTTACATGCGCGATTTTGAAACCGAATCTTACAAGCTTGGCATTCCGCTGCGCACACGTCACAACGAGGTAGCCCCCGCACAGTTTGAGTGCGCGCCTATCTTCGAAGAAGTAAGCGTGGCCGTGGACCACAACTCACTGCTGATGGACGTGATGGACCGCGTAGCGCGCCGTCACCACCTGCGTGTGCTGGTACATGAAAAACCATTCGCCGGCGTAAACGGCAGCGGCAAGCATAACAACTGGAGCATGGCCACCGACACCGGTGTTAACCTGCTGGCTCCGGGCAAAACTCCGAAGACCAACCTCATGTTCCTTACCTTCTTCGTGAATGCGATCAAGGCAGTACATGACTACTCCGATATTCTCCGTGCCTCCATCGCTTCTGCACCAAACGATCACCGTCTCGGTGCCAACGAAGCGCCTCCTGCCATCATCTCCGTATTCATCGGCCAATACCTCTTCAAAGTACTCAACGATGTAAAAGAGCGTGTAGGTGATAAATTCGACGAGCAGGATGAGAGCATGCTGAAGATCGATATCCACAAGAGCATTCCTGAACTGCTGATGGATAACACCGACCGTAACCGTACATCACCATTTGCATTCACCGGTAACAAATTCGAATTGCGTGCTGTAGGTTCTTCTGCCAACTGTGCCAACCCGATGACCGTACTCAATACGATCATGGCCGAAACGCTTCGTCAATTCAAGAAAGACGTTGATGCGCTGATCGAGAAAGGTGATAAAAAAGAAATCGCGATCATGCACGTGATCCGCGAGTACATCGTAGCCAGCGAAAAAATATTGTTTGAAGGCGACGGCTATAGCGAAAACTGGGCGAAGGAAGCCGAAAGAAGAGGACTGCCCAACGTTAAAACAACTCCGCTCGCACTGGATGCCATGGTTACTGAAAAAGCCAAGCACCTGTTTGAAAGCAACAAAATCTATACACATGCCGAGTTGGAAGCCCGTCATGAGATTGAGTTGGAGAAATACATCAAGAAAGTGCAGATCGAAAGCCGCGTCATGGGCGAACTGGCTACCAGCCACATACTGCCGCCAGCCATCCGTTACCAAACCCTGCTGGTGAAAAACATCAATGGCCTCAAAGCTGCAGGTTTGTCCGAATCCGCTTACAGCAACCAGGTGCAAATCCTGAACAAGATCTCCGAGCACATCAACAAAGCCAGCGACCTGGTGGAGAAGATGATTGAAGCCCGTAAGATCTGTAACGCCATGGAAGACACCCGCACAAAGGCTATTGCTTACCAAAGCCAGGTGAAGGACGCTTTCTTCGATGAGATCCGCTATCATGTGGATAAGCTCGAATTACTGGTAGATGACCGCGAGTGGTATCTGCCGAAGTACCGCGAGTTGCTGTTCCTGCGCTGATAGTCAGGATAATAAATTACGAAACCCCGCCATTGAGCGGGGTTTTTTATTGGAAAATACCCATATATGCGTTTTCTTTAATCTAATTAAAATTTTAAATAATATCAATTTTGTTTTGGCATTTGTTGAATTTTTTACACATTTTTAGGCAATTTTATCAAAACTAACAGGCGTTAATAGCACAATAGTTTAAATTCATAATGTTATTTTAATATTATACATATTTATTATTTAAAAAAAAGCACTATGCCCAAACTAAGCATCAAGCAAATCGCCCCCTTCCTGGTGTTGACGGTGGTGGCCGTGGCCGCCATCTTCGTTACGCCCGGAACCGCCTTTGATCCTTCCTCGGTTGTTGAAAACGGAGCTCCCAAGTACACTTACGACAGCGGTGACATTGCCTGGATGCTTGTGTCCTGCGCGTTCGTATTCCTGATGACCCCCGCCCTGGCTTTTTTCTACGGTGGCATGGTCGGTCGCAAGAACGTTTTATCAACCATGATCAAAAGCACCGTGTCGGCGGGTATCATTTCTGTGCTGTGGGTAGTAGTTCAGTTCAGCCTTTGCTTCGGCAAATCGATCAATGGCATTATCGGTGATCCTTCCACATTCTTTTTCTTTAAGAATGTAATGAACGGGGAGCCCTGGCCACTGGCGTCTACTATTCCCCTCCCGCTGTTTGCTTTTTTCCAGCTGATGTTTGCCATTATTACTCCCGGTCTCGTAGTAGGTGCTGTAGCCGAACGTATCCGCTTCAGTTCTTACACCCTGTTCATTGTACTTTTCGGCGTATTGGTTTATGCTCCGCTTGCACACATGGCCTGGCACCCTGAAGGCCTGATGTTCCAATGGGGCGTACAGGATTTTGCCGGCGGTACAGTTGTGCATATTTCTGCGGGCATGGCCGCCCTCGCAGGCGCCCTGGTACTCAAACCCCGCAAAAACAAGACAGCCAGTTCTCCTGCCAACATTCCCTATGTGCTCATCGGCACCGGCCTGCTCTGGTTTGGCTGGTTTGGTTTCAATGCCGGTAGTGCTGTCGGGGCCGGTTCACTGGCCGTGTATGCTTTTGCCACTACCAATACCGCTGCGGCCGCTGCCGGCCTCGCCTGGATGTTCTTCGATGTTGTCCGCGGTAAAAAACCTTCCGTGCTTGGCTTCTGCATCGGTGCGGTTGTAGGATTGGTAGCCATCACTCCCGCTGCCGGTTTTGTAGGCGTTCCACAAGCCATCTTCATAGGCTTTGTTGCCGCTATCGTTTCCAATTACGTAGCAGAAATACTCAAACACAGAACAAAACTCGATGACCCGCTGGACGTATTTGCCTGCCACGGTCTCGGAGGCATGACTGGTATGCTGCTGACAGGCGTATTCAGTATGACCGCCCCCGGCGAGTCTGCGTTGTTCAAATCACAATTCCCCATTCAACTCGTAGGCATGGTCGTGGCCGTCAGCTACAGCTTCATCGTTTCCTTTATTCTCTTTAAAGTGATCAACTGGGTGATGCCGATGCGCGTAAGCGAACAGGAAGAAGAGTCCGGCCTCGATGCTTCACAACATGACGAAAAATATTTCCAGGGACATCTTATTGTCAACGGCACCAACGGTTCGCTGACAGTTACCGAAACAATACATAAGGAAATAGAGATCGTGAAAGAATAAGACGGCAAAGCATTTTGCCTGTTGCAAAAAAAGGTACAGCACATTGGACTTCTGACACAAGTCCGTGCTGTACCCATTTCTAATAAAAAAAACCAACCACAATGTTAAGAAAAAAAATTTTAGCATCGGTCATCCTCATGCCCTTTACGGCAGCTATGGCACAAGACTCAACAGTTGTAGAAGAAAAGAAATCCCCACTTACTTTTTCCGGTTCGGTCGATGGCTATTACAAATATGATTTTGCAAAAACAGCCGCCAACAGCTTCACCAGTTTCACCGGCAAACATAATTCGTTTGCATTGGGAATGGGAAGCATCAAAGCCACCTACGAAGGCGATAAGATCGGTGCAGTCGTTGATCTTGGTTTTGGTCCGCGTGCAAAAGAGTTTGCTTATACCGATGATGGAATCACTGCAGCGATCAAACAACTTTATGTAACGTATACTCCTGCAGAATGGCTGACGCTTTCATTGGGCACCTGGGGTACGCACGTGGGTTACGAAGTGCTGGATCCGCAGGTCAACCGCAACTACAGCATGTCGTATATGTTTACCAACGGACCTTTCGGTCATACCGGTTTTAAAGCGCAGGTAACAAAAGGTGCACATTCATTCATGGCAGGGATAGCCAACGCTACCGATTACCGTGTGGTACCGGAGGATCAGATCAACAAAAAATTTGCGCTTGCGCAATACGCTTATGCCGGCGACAAAGTGAGCGTGTACCTGAACTATGTAGGCGGTAAAGCTCCCGACACAACCAAGAGCAACCAGGTCGATGCCGTGGTCACCGCAAAATTCAGCGACAAATTCTCCATCGGTTACAACGGCACCGTTGCGTTTGTAAACGGTTGGGATGGTGTAAAGAATACCAGTTCCAAAAGCTGGTGGGGTTCGGCGCTTTACCTGAATGTAGATCCGAAACCATGGTTTGGGCTCACCCTTCGCGGCGAATATTTCAATGACGACAACCAATTGAAAACGTTCTCCGGCGCTGCCGCGGGCGGCAACATATTCGCCACTACCCTGTCGGCCAATTTCAAAGTGAGCTCGCTTACGCTGATCCCCGAGATCCGTTTCGATAACGCCAGTGAAGATATTTTTACCGACAAAAATGGCGCAGGCACCAAATCTGCCACCAGTGTTCTCGTAGCAGCCGTGTTGTCATTTTAAAAAAAATAGCCAACTGCTTTAGATTTATTTCAACTCCTGCCCGGAATGATTGTCATTTGACGATTGTTCCGGGCTTTTTGCGTGCATACGTTTTATCGACAAAAATCACTGTACGAACAAGCGTCAGTTTAAGCATTATCTTTGCCGCAGGTTTAGAAGAAGAACTGATTAGCACATTTTTTCAATTGCCTGCATATGAAGCTGTTTCTATTCGTACTGGTTACAGCGGCTTCTCTGCATACGCGAAGCCAGCCGTTGTTTCATCTTGCCGATATCAAAGAGGCCACTCCTGTCTCTGAAGACTCCGTTTTGTTTGCCCACCATGAAGCAGGTCACCCGCTTTACCGCGGCATTACGCGCAATGGCAAATTGCACGGTAGCTGGACAAGCTGGTATGCTTCCGGAAAGAAATGTGATGAAGGCCGCCTCGAAAAAGGCATTCCCGATGGTGAATGGAAAACTTGGTATGAGAATGGCCAGGTGCGCCACGTCCGCAACTATTCTTATGTGAAATGGTCGCGCATCAGGGAAGAACTCAGCAAACCAGTGAAGCATCCGTTATATCCGCTAACCAGACTGGCACGTACACGTTCGGGTGCCGAACTCCGCGGTCTGCATCCCGACAAATCATTTCAACGTTCGGCTACAGGTGCCACGCTCCGCGACATCGTTACCAGTAATATCACCAATCATATCGGCTACATACCAGTGTTTGCACAATGTGTGCTGCATGGACAATACCTCAACTATGCAGACAATGGTGCACTGCTGGATTCGGGTTATTATAAAAATGGCTTGCGCGACGGTATATGGGTCGAATGGTCAACGGACCGCACCGAGCGTGGCACGGGCGCTTATCATCACGGACAGCGTGATCGTGAATGGAAATACTATGACATCAATAACCGTCTTCTTTATATCGTTGTTTATAAGCAGGGGCAAAAGCAATTCAGAAAAGACTTTTCGTGAAAACCAACCCCTGAAGCTGCCGTCACGTTAACAAAAAAGCGACCTGTACAGGTCGCTTTTCTTTTATCATGCAGGAAACAATTATTGCAATTTGAATCCTTCGATGAATTTGGTATTAAAGTCGCCGCTGCGGAAACGTTCGTCCTGCATCAACTGCAGATGGAACGGAATAGTAGTCTTGACACCTTCGATTACATATTCGCTGAGTGCGCGGTACATGGTATCGATGGCTTCGTTGCGTGTGCGGGCAACCGTAATCAATTTGCCGATCATGGAGTCGTAGTATGGCGGGATCACATAACCTGCATACACGTGGCTGTCTACCCGTACACCGTGGCCACCTGGCTGGTGCAATGTGGTGATCTTGCCCGGTGAAGGTCTGAAATCGTTGTACGGATCTTCGGCATTGATACGGCATTCGATGGAATGCATCTGGGGAATATAATCGCTGCCGGAGATGCGCTCACCCATGGCGATCTTGATCTGTTCTTTGATAAGGTCGAAGTTGATCACTTCTTCTGTTACGCAGTGTTCTACCTGGATACGCGTGTTCATTTCCATGAAGTAGAAATTGCGGTGTTTGTCTACCAGGAATTCGACGGTGCCTACGCTTTCGTAATTGATAGCGGAAGCAGCCTTCTTGGCGGCATCCCCCATCCGTGCACGGAGTTCATCGGTCATGAAAGGAGAAGGAGACTCTTCAACGAGTTTCTGGTGACGGCGCTGGATAGAACAATCGCGTTCGCTGAGGTGACAAACGTTGCCGTATTGGTCGCCGGCTACCTGGATCTCGATGTGGCGGGGTTCCTCCACAAATTTTTCCATGTAGATACCGTCGTTCTTGAAGGCGGCACCGGCTTCCGCTTTTGCAGTATCGTAGGCTTTTTCCAGTTCACTTTCTTCCCATACGATGCGCATCCCTTTACCACCGCCACCGGCAGTAGCTTTGAGGATAATGGGGTACCCCATTTCGCGTGCAAGGCCACGGGCTTCTTCCACGCTTTGCAGCAGTCCTTCGCCACCGGGTACCACGGGTACGCCGGCTTTGATCATGGTATCTTTTGCGGTGATCTTGTCGCCCATTTTGCTGATCATGTCAGCCGTGGGCCCGATAAACTTGATGCCGTGTTGTTTGCAGATGCTGGCAAACTTTGCATTCTCGGCAAGGAAACCATAACCGGGATGTATGGCATCGGCGTTGGTGATTTCCACCGCGGCCATGATATGAGGAATATTGAGGTAAGAATCGCTTCCCTGTGGTTTGCCGATACAAACTGCTTCGTCGGCAAACTTAACATGCAGGCTGTCGCGATCAGCGGTAGAATAGACGGCCACCGTTTTGATACCCATTTCCCGGCAGGTACGAATGACGCGCAGGGCGATCTCACCACGGTTGGCAATCAATATCTTTTTGATCATAGTGTGTTGAATAAATAAAAAGATGAAATAGTAAATCGCTGTCTTGGTTGTTTAGCCTTGCTTTATCAAGCAGGTTCAACCAGGAACAGTGGCTGATCGTATTCCACCGGAGAGGCGTCGTCTACCAGCACTTTTACTACTTTACCGCTTATTTCGCTTTCGATTTCATTGAAGAGTTTCATGGCTTCGATGATGCACACTACTTTACCGGGTGTGATCTCGTCGCCGGGCTCAACGAATGAAGGTTTGTCGGGAGATGATTTGCGGTAGAATGTACCGATCATCGGGCTCTTGATTGTTACCAGGTTGGAAGCAGGTGCTTCGGCCTTGGGTTTTTCACTGGCAGGGGCGGCTCCTGTTACCGGCTGGCTCTGAGCGGCAGGCTGAGGTGCGTATACCGGAGCGGCCATCTGAGCCGGGGCAGCTACCACTTGCGTGATATTGTCTTCTTTCTGCCGGATAGTTACCTTGAAATCCTTCTGCTCGATGGTCACCTCACCGATATTTGATTTGTTGACCATTTTGATCAACTCCTGGATCTGTTTAAAGTCCATGTGTTTCAATTTAACAGGTATTTTATTTAAAGAAAAGGATGGCTAAGATAGGGGCAATAGAGGATTCGCAGATCATTTTTACCCTAATTTTCGCCAAAAACAATAAAAAATGGCCTAAAATCAGTTGTTTTCAGGCCATTTTCAATAAATATGGGGTAATTATTCTTTTACGCGTTCAACGTATTCACCGGTTTTGGTATTCACCCGGATCAGTTCGCCTTCGTTTACAAACAAAGGTACGCTTACGGAAGCGCCGGTTTCCACGGTTGCAGGCTTCAGGGTACGGGTGGCGGTGTCGCCTTTCAGTCCCGGCTCTGCGTAGGTTACCAGCAATACAATCTTGTCAGGCAATTCAACACTCATCGGTTGTTCAGTCTCGGTGTTGATGAGCACGCTTACTTCCTGTCCGTCTTTCAGGAACTGGGGAGCATCGATCAGTGTTTCGGCAAGTGCTACCTGCTCAAACGATTCATTGTCCATGAAGTTGTAGCCGGAGTCGTCTTTGTAAAGAAACTGATACGCTCTTCTTTCCACGCGCACGGGGTAGATATTGTCACCGGAGTTCCATGTTTTTTCAATGGAGCGGTTGTTGTCTACACCTTTCAGCTTGGCCCATACTTTGGCGGCTGCGCGGGCAGTTTTGTTTTCACCGAATTCTACGATAGAATAAAGGCTGCCATCGAGTTTGATGATCATGCCCCGGCTGATATCTGAGGTAGTTGCCATAATTGCGATTTTGATCCCGGAAAATTTCGGGGAGGCAAAGATAAGGGTCTGCCCTTTTAACCGCAAAATCTAAAAAATGCGGGGCTGATTTGGTAATGTGTTAGTTTGAAAATTAGCGCAGGCTACTTCAATTTGGGGGCAGGTGCCGGTGCATCTTTGGATGTATGCTCCACCGGGATCACGCGGATATGGTCGGCGCGCATCTGGTACGTTCCGTTTTTGGCATCGCCGGTCTTGGTAATGACAACCGAGTCGGACATCAATGTCACTCTACCATTGGTGTATGCAACGTTGCCTGTGTATACCTGTTTCATCTGCTTGTCGGCCGCCACTACGCGTTTTTCTTTTTTATCGGCAGCAGCTTTCTCCCATTGCTGTTCCGTGGGCAGTTTCGCCGCTTTACTTTTTTTCACGGGCGTTTCGATGATCTCGATCTCCTGGACCTTCCTCTCCCTGGTTTTCATTTTCTCTGCCGGCACTTTTTTCTCCCTGACCGGCGTGATTTCGAGGGTCTCTTTTTTCTTTTCGACGGGTGCCAATTGCAGCGTTGTTGTTTTTTCTTTTACAGGTACGATCTCAATGGTTTCCGTTTTTGCAGGTTGCGTTTTCGGCGCTTTGAAACGCACCTCTTTAACTACCGGCTCTTTGGCTGATTTTTTAGCCGCCGGTTTTTTAAATGCTTTTTCCTGAACTCTTACTTCTTTCACCTTGGGCACCGTGTCTGTAAGCGGCCATGCGGGTGCTATCGCAATAGTCGTTTTTGCCGGCGGCCAGTTGCTGCGGAAAGAAAGTAAGACGATGGAGGCTACCGGTAACAGTAGCAGGAACCAGGACAAATGTGCCCTTGCTGTTTTGTTTTTGTTCATCATGGCTATACGTTTTTTAAGTGAAGAGACATTGAAGGAAATGCCTGCCGGTACAGGTCGCTGACCAAGCACCTGCAGCAAGAGGTACTGGTACTCTTTTTTATCAACACCGGTGGCCAGCACACGGTTATCCGCAATGAACTCCAGGTTTTGACGGATAGCTTTCCGGATCAGCCAGGCGGCAGGATTGTACCAATTGATCAGGCATAGAAATTCTGCCCATAACATGTCCACCGTATGACGTTCGCGGACATGCACAAACTCGTGCCGCAATATATTCTCCAGCTCACCGGCGGTATGTTGATGCTGATTGATATAAATGGCATTGCCGAAAGAAAAAGGAGCGATCGGCTCTTCCACCTGGTACACTTTCACCTGCCCATCTCGCAGCAGCGAAGCTTTGCTGCGCAATTGCCGGAGCGACCATAAACGGACACAGATACGTATCAAAAGAAACAGGCTTACGGCAACCAACAGGCCCATGACCCAGGTGCTGAGGCCGGCGGCTTCTGCGGCAGGACGTGCATACTGTGTTACAGGAGGCACCCATTCTTTTACCTGCTGCATACCCGGTGAAGACGGCGACCACAAATCGGTGAGGTCGATCAATGGAATAAGAAAACTAACCATCGAGTACAACAACAGGTACCAGCGGTTATGACGGTAAAAGGTGAAGCGCTGCAATACCAGGCGGTAAAAAATGTACATCACGCCGAGCGATAATGACAGCTTCAGCAAATACAACAACAAGGTTGACATGCAAGAAATAATTTAATTATGAAAAGATCACTTTCCCTTTTCAATCATCTGCAGTATCTCTTTGAGCTCTTTGGCACTGAGCTTTTTCTGTTCTACGAAAAAGTTCACCAACTCCTTATAGGAGTTGTCGAAATACTCACGCACCACCGTGCCCATGAATTTCTTTTTGTAATCGTCCTCGTCAATAGCCGGCTTGTAGAGATAAGTATTACCGATAAGCCGGCTTTGCAAATAACCTTTCTTTTCCAGGTTCTTGACGGTGGATGCCAATGTGGTGTAAGGAGGCGGATCGGACATCTGCTCCATAAAAGCCTTGATGTTTCCTTCTCCTGTACGCCAGATCACGAGCATCGTTTCTTCTTCCTGTGTGGTTAAACGTTCCATATAAATCTACGAAGTTTTCGTAAAGATTACGAATATTTCGTAGATAGGCAAATTTTTTGCATTCTTTTTTAGCATTTAAATGACGCCCGGTGGCTGAATGCTGTTTCTTTGCAGGATGAAGAGATATCTTGTCCTGCTGCTGATGATTACCAGCCTCATGCAGGGGCTTGCAGCACAAACAGACAGCGTCGACATAGCGCGTCCGCCGTACAAACGGTTTCCGCAAAACCTGCCGTTGCAGTTGTTGTTGCCGGACAGCACCACCAGATTCACCCGGGAAGATTTTGCCCGCAAAAAACCTGTGTTGCTGATGTTGTTCAGTCCCGATTGTGAGCACTGCAAGCATGAAACGGAAGGTATTATCCGGGAAATGGAACGCTTCAAAAAGATCCAGATCGTAATGGCCACTACGGCCCCGCTGGACCGTATGCGCGAATACATTGCCAGCTACGGCCTCAACAGATACAAGAACATTGTAGTGGGCAAGGACGTCAACTACCTCCTGCCCGTTTATTTCGATCTGAAAAACTATCCCTTCCTCGCATTTTACAATAGCAAGAAGGAACTGATGGAGGTGGTGGAGGGCGCATTGCCCATTGAAAAGGTGTTAGCGAAGTTTGGGCTTTAGGGAGTATTAAGTAGTAAGTTTTAAGTAGTAAGTTTTAAGTAGTAAGTCGGGGTTTAGGTAATAAATACACAAGCCTTGCTGAAGACCCGAGGATGGTTCGTGAATACACGAACCATGGGGTTGGATGATTTATTGACGATTGACCATTCACGATTCACCATTGACTATTCACCATTGACGATTCACGATTGACGTATTAACTTCCTGCGTATCTTTGCCGCGCAAATAATTTCCTCATTCCATAAATTCTTCGATTCATGAAAGTAACTGTAGTAGGTGCCGGAGCCGTAGGTGCTACCTGTGCAGACAATATTGCACGCAAAGAGCTCGCTTCGGAACTGGTTTTACTGGACATCAAGGAAGGGCTGGCCGAAGGCAAAGCACAGGATATGATGCAAACGGCGGCACTGCTGGGTTTTGACACCAAGATCACCGGCAGCACCAATGATTATTCCAAAACTGCCGGCAGCGACGTAGTCGTTATCACCTCCGGTATTCCCCGCAAACCAGGCATGACCCGTGAAGAACTCATTGGTACCAACGCCGGTATTGTAAAGTCTGTTGCCGAAAACATCCTCAAATATTCTCCGGATGCCATCCTCATCGTGATCAGCAACCCGATGGATACCATGACCTACCTCGCGCTCACTGCTACAGGCCTGCCTAAAAACCGTATCATCGGTATGGGCGGTACACTCGACAGCAGCCGCTTCAAGTATCAGTTGAGCCAGCACCTCGGTGCCAGCCCGGCCGATCTGAATGCCGTTGTAGTGGGTGGCCACGGCGATACTACCATGATCCCCCTCATCCGCCTCGCTACCTGGAACAGCGTACCCGTAACACAGTTCCTGTCTGAAGATCAGCAAAAACAAATCGTGGCCGATACAATGGTGGGTGGTGCTACCCTTACCAAACTCATCGGTACGTCTGCCTGGTATGCTCCCGGTGCGGCCGGTGCCGCCCTGGTAGAAAGCATCCTGCGCGATGAGAAGAAATTGTTTACCTGCTGCGTAGCCCTCGAAGGCGAGTATGGCCAGAAAGATATCTGCCTGGGCGTACCTGTGATCATCGGCCGCAACGGCTGGGAGAAAATCCTGGACTTCGGATTGAACGAAGCAGAACAAGCAGAATTCAACAAGAGCGCCGACGCGGTAAGAAGCATGAACGACGTGCTGAAAACCCTCTGAGCTTTTCCCTGATATTTATACGAAAGGGCGTACCATGTACGCCCTTTATTTTTGCGTAAACACGCATCCTCTTAGCCTTTTGCCGCGTATATTTAAGTAAATTTTCTTCATGCGTTTTATCAGCTGCCTTGTCTTATGCCTGCTGCTCTCCCGCAGCCATGCCCAAACCATTCAACCAGGCTTTGATGCCCGCGAATACGCCCAGCTTTTATCGCTTGCTTTTTACAGCTCGAGTATTCCCGATTCAGCAGCCCGTCTCACTACACACGACCCTTATCATCTCGAATACCGTTCCCCTGAAGTAGGCCTCAAAAACCGCTGGACATTGTACCTGCGCGAAGACGGTGTGGCCGTAATCGACGTAAGAGGAACAGTGGCGGATAAAGCAAGCTGGCTGGCCAATTTCTATGCGGCCATGATTCCCGCTACCGGCAGCCTGCAACTCAATGACACTACGCAATTCTCCTATAAACTTTCCGCAGATCCCAAAGCCAATGTGCATGTGGGATGGACGGTAGCACTCGCTTATCTCGGACCCGATGTGGCGAATAAAATCCGCGAGTATTACAGTAAAAACAAGATCAAAGAATTTTACATTTTCGGTCACAGTCAGGGAGGCGCCATCTCCTTTTTGCTCCGCTCCTACCTGCATTACGAACAACAGGCCGGACGTTTACCCGCCGATGTAAAATTCAAAACCTATTGCAGCGCGGCACCCAAGCCTGGCAACATGTTCTATGCGTACGATTATGATTTTATCACCCGCGGCGGCTGGGGCTTCAATGTGGTAAACGCGGCAGACTGGGTACCTGAAACACCCTTCTCCATTCAAACCATCAACAGTCTGAACCCCACCAACGTATTTGTGAACCTGCCCAAGACCATCAAAAAACAAAAGTTCTTTGTACGGCTTGTCGGCAATACGCTTTACAACAAAATGGAACGCAAGCCACGCAAGGCACAACGCAAGTATGAAAAATATCTTGGGAAAAAATTATTCAGGCTGGCCCTTCGCAAAGAGCTGCCCGGTATGAAAGAACCCACCTATGTACACGATGGCAATTACATGCGTGCAGGGTCTCCCATCATCCTCATGCCTGACAGCAGGTATTATGAATTATACCCCGAAAATCCTGATAAGCCCTTCACCCATCACGTGTTTGGCGCATATATGCATCTTCTGCAAAAAGATTACCTCGTGAAATAATAACACCAGCGGAATAATCGCCCTTCAAAATCAAACGGTGTGGTCGCCTTCGTGATGTCGCGAAACGAAGCGGCATTGATGTGTTCGGTATCGAGCACAAATTTTCTGAAGTTCGTACTGAAGAAAAGGTGTCCGCCGGGATTGAGCCGGTCGAGGCATTGATTGATCAGCACAACATGATCACGCTGGATATCGAGAATGTCTTCCATGCGTTTGCTGTTGCTGAAGGTGGGCGGATCGAGTACGATGATATCGTACAACGTATCGGAAGGTTCGCGGAGGTATTGCTTTACATCGGCAGGGATGAAACGGTAACGGTCTTCATCGGTAAACCCATTCAGCGCGAGGTTGCGTTGCGCCCAACCGAGATAAGTGCGCGACATATCCACCGTATCAACCTGTGTAGCACCGCCAGCCGCTGCGTATACAGAAAAGGAACCGGTGTAGGAAAAAAGGTTCAGCACTTTTTTACCTTCACTTAATTCTCTTACACGCATGCGTGTGAGGCGATGGTCGAGGAATAACCCGGTATCGAGATAATCGCTCAGGTTTACGAGAAACTTCAAACCGTTTTCTTCCACTACCCATTCGTTGCGCGCCTGCTCGAGGCGTTGATATTGACCGAGGCGTCCGGGTTTGCGCTGACGCAGTTTCAGAAAAATACGCTCTTCCGGAACGCTGAGGATCTCCGATAACACCAGTAACGCTTTCGAAAGCCAGTTGTCATGTTCTTCGTCGGTCAGGTTATGACGGCGCTTGTACTCGGCAACATATAATTTGTCTTCATACAATTCCACGCACAGCGGAAACTCCGGCAGATCGTGGTCGTAGAGACGATAGCAGGTAACACCCTGCCTTTTTGCCGTTTTGGAGAGATGCCTGTACACTTTTTCCAGCCTGTTGCGAAACATGTCGAACTTATCCTGCATGCCGCAAAGATTTGATGATTAGGCCGGAAAAAAAATTTATCCGTTATAAAACAATATTTTGCTAATTATTTTAGGAATTTATTTTGGAAAATACGATCTTAGCTGTCGCTTTTTTTACCATGTATGCGATAGTGGATATAGAAACAACGGGGTCGTACGCGTCCGGTAATGGTATTACGGAAATAGCCATCATGCTGCACGATGGCCAGCAGGTAACGGGACAATTTCAGTCACTTGTCAATCCGCATCAGCACATACCCCGCTACATTACGGCGCTCACCGGCATTACCAATGAAATGGTGGAAGCTGCGCCTTCGTTTGCAGATATTGCAGAGCAAGTTTATCAATTGCTGGACGGACGTGTGTTTGTTGCACACAGTGTCAACTTCGACTATCCGTTTGTCAAGGGCCAGTTGAGTAAATGCGGATATGAATTGCAGGTAAAAAAACTGTGTACGGTCCGGTTGAGCCGCAAACTGGCGCCGGGCTTTCCTTCGTACAGTCTCGGCAATTTATGTCATTCATTAGGCATTCCGCTGGAAGACCGTCACCGTGCCGCAGGTGATGCCGCTGCCACGGCCAGACTGTTTTCCTATTTATTACAGCGTGATGAAGAAAAATTCATCCTTAAAAGTCTGCAACGGAACTCCAAGGAAACGATCCTGCCGCCACATGTGCCGAAGGAACAATTTGATCAACTTCCTTATACTCCCGGCGTTTATTATTTTCATGATGACAAGGGCAAGGTGATCTATGTAGGCAAGGCACGCAATATCCGCTACCGGGTCAACAGCCATTTCAGCAACAACAGCCAGAGCCGGCAGAAACAGAATTTTCTCCGGCATACGCACCAGATATCCTACCAGCCTTGTGCAACCGAACTAATGGCCCAGATACTGGAATCAACGGAAATCAAAAAACGCTGGCCCATCTATAACTATTCCCAAAAAAGACAGGAGCAGCTTTATGGCATTTTCGCCTATGAGGACCGCAATGGTTATCAGCGGTTGATCATTGAAAAAAACAAAGCCCGTCTCGAAGCCGTTCATACTTTCCATTACCTCACCGAAGGCCATACATTGCTGCGCCGCCTGATACAGGAATACCGTTTGTGTCCGAAGTTGTGTTTTATCCAGACCAGCAACGACCGTTGCGTGGGCCTGGAAGACGGCTACTGCGATGGCGCCTGCGAACATGAAGAAGATGCGTACACTTACAATGAACGCGTAAGGGCAGCCATGCGTTCCGTGCAAGAACGTCCTTCTTTTGTTATCGTGGAAGAAGGAAGGCAACCACAGGAGCAATCCTGCATATTGGTATGGAAAGGGGAATTTGTGGCGATGGGCTATATCGCTTCCGATATACAGATCAGCGATATCGATCAATTACGCGATATGCTGACGCCTTATAAAGAGAATTTGTTTATCCGCAACCTGGTGCATAGTTATGCGGATAAGTACCCGCAGCGTGTGAGGAAGTTTTGAAGAGTTGAAACAGCCGTTGTAAGTTTTGAGTAATAAGTTTTAAGTAATAACAGCGATCCCTCGCTGCCTTGGTTCGTGTATACACGAACCAAGGTGCCTATTTATTCAATCATTTCCACATTTTCACACTTACACATTTGCACATTTCCCTCATTCCTCCCACACAAACGTCTCATGCTTCGGTATCTGGTTGAACACATCCGCTACCTGTTGCGGTGCTATTGCAATTTTTCTTTTCGCTGTATTCAGCCACGCTCCGTCTACTGTAACGATCGCGGCCACCGTCTCGTCATTCTTCACAATCTCATGACGGATCGACCAGCGTGAAAAATCTGCGCGGGCTTTCACCAGCGTCAGATCGATCGTCACTTTATCGCCCAACCTGATCTCCCGCTTGAATAAGGCTTCTTCCCGGAACAGGATCGGCCCGATCGATAGACCGGCCATCACAGCGGGCGTAAGACCACATCCATTCAAAAACTCGATCCGGCAGAATGCGCCCCAATCGTAATAAACAGAATGACGCAGATGCACATTCGGATCCAGATCCGACCAACGCACCTGTAATTCACGTACAAAACGGTCCATAATCGCGTGATTTTGTTAACAGCCGCTAAAATTAAAGGATTTATACGCCGGAATCGGAAGGCAGACTATATTTTTGCCATTCAATTTTAGTACATGAAGAAATTATTCCTTTTTACCTTATCTGCCGGTCTCGTACTTTCTGCCGCTGCGCAAAAGACGCCGGTGAAGAAACCAGCAACCAAACCCGCCACCAAACCTGCTGCAAAACCTGCCACCGGCGGTGTCGTTCTTAAAAACCTTTCCGATTCTGCCAGCTATGCACTGGGCGTCAACATCGCCACTTCCCTGAAGATGCAGAACATGACCAGCATCAATACCACTTTGCTCAACCGCGCCATGCAGGATGTGTTCAACAACAAACCAACCCTGATCGACGAAAACTCTTCGTTCATGGTCCTGAATGCTTACGCCAGCAAAATGCAGGAAGAAAAAAGCAAATCTGCGATCGACTCAGGTCAGAATTATCTCGCTAAAAACAAATTGCGGCCCGGCGTAAAAGTTACTTCCACCGGCTTGCAGTACGAAGTACTCACCCAGGGTTCAGGTCCTAAGCCGGCTGCTGAGGACACAGTTACCGTTCACTACCGCGGCACGCTGATCGACGGTACTGAATTCGACGCCTCTTACAAACACGGACAACCCATCTCCTTCCCGCTTAATCGTGTCATTCCGGGATGGACAGAAGGTTTGCAATTGATGAACCAGGGTTCCAAATACAAACTCTTCATTCCTTACAATCTTGGTTATGGATTGCAAGGCAGCCCTCCCGTTATTCCCGGTGGTGCAGCCCTGATCTTTGAAGTAGAGTTGCTTGAGGTGAAAAAAGCCAGTCAACAATAACTATTATAATCGTCTTATAGCGAAAAAGGGAACCAATGGTTCCCTTTTCTTTTATGAGTTCGGTGTCTTGTCTTATTTCGTTTATTTTCCGGCTTTCTTTCTATCGTGGATCCAACCCAGGGCGAGCTTAAACTGTTCGTCTTCTGTTAGTTTTGTATTGTCCAGCACCACGGCGTCATCCGCTTTACGCAGGGGACTTACTTCGCGGTGTGAATCGATATAATCGCGCATTTCGAGATTGTTCTTTACTTCTTCGATGGTTACGTTGGGATTTTTTTCATATAATTCTTTGAAACGGCGTTCCACGCGTACGGCATTGTCTGCCGTCATGAAGATCTTCATTTCTGCATCGGGGAATACGACTGTACCGATATCCCTTCCGTCCATCACGATCCCTTTTTTCTTTCCGAGTTTCTGTTGCTGGGCCACGGCAAACTCGCGCACTTCGCGGATGGCCGCCACATCGCTCACTTTCTCGGCTATCACCAGGTCGCGGATCACATACTCAACGTTCTCATCGTTGAGATACATCTCGCTGCTCTGTGTTTTTTCATTGAAATGAAAATCGAGGTGGATTTCCCCGAGCGCCTTATGTACTTCGCGCTCGTCGGTCCAGTCGATATGATTACGGAGAAAATAGAGCGTAATAGCCCTGTACATCGCTCCGCTGTCTACATACACATAGTTCAGTTCGCGGGCTAATTGACGCGCCAGGGTGCTTTTTCCGCAACTGGACCAACCATCTATCGTAACAATAATCTTCTTCATGAATGAGCCGGCAAAATAATAAAAAAAGAGCGAGACCTGTTCTCGTAGTGTATTTTTTCCTGTCCTTATCCTCAACAGCCTATCTTTGCCCTTCACCAGTTATCACAGAGAATGCAGGGATTCAAGAAATTGTATCAATATTTGCTTCAGTTTCTCCGGGAAAAAGTCACACGGCCACAATTCATGATGATCATTGCCTCACTGGTCGGATTCGTTTCGGGTATGGCGGCGGTGGGATTGAAAACGCTGGTGCACTACCTGCAATACTGGATCGAAACACTCCCGGTTTCCCGGTTTGCTTATTTATTTTTCCCTGCTGTTGGTTTGGTGATCACTGTATTCATTATTCACCGTTTTTTTGGCGACCAGATCGAACGCGGTATCGCGATGGTATTACGGTCGATCGCGCGAAGATCGTCTTTCATTCCACTCCGCAACACTTATCAGCATATCATCACCAGTTCTGCAACCGTTGGTTTTGGTGGTTCAGCCGGTCTGGAAGCCCCTATCGTGGCAACGGGTTCCGCCATCGGTTCCAACCTCGGCCGCATCAGTGACCTCAATTATTCGGAGCGGTCTTTATTGATTGCCTGCGGTGCCGCCGCCGGTATCTCGGCTATTTTCAATGCGCCTATTGCGGGCGTAATCTTTGCGGTGGAGGTTTTACTCGCCGAAACCCTGGTAAGCTATTTTATCCCGCTCATTATCTCCTCCGTTATCGGAGTACTCTGTTCAAAGATTATCCTCGAAGAGGCCATTCTTTTCAACTTTTCACTCAAGCAAACCTTCGACTACAACAATGTGCCGTTTTATATTCTGCTTGGGGTGGCCAGTGGTTTTGTTTCATTGTACTATGCACGCTTGTTCAAACGCACCGAAAGCCGCATCGAGCATTGGAAGATCAATCGGTATACCAAAGCGCTGATCGGTGGCGTGATGCTGGCAACCATGTATTTTTTACTCCCCCCTCTTTTCGGGGAAGGTTATGAAAGCGTGAAGGTGGTGGCCAGCGGACAAATGGATACCATCACCGAAAAAGCGAAACTATTTGGATTACTCGGCCGAGATTGGGGACTTGTTTGTTTTACGATCCTGATCTTTTTACTCAAACCGATTGCGGTTGCCATTACCATTGGCAGTGGCGGTAACGGGGGCAACTTTGCACCTTCCCTGTTCACGGGTTCCTATCTCGGTTTTGCCTTTTCCAAATTACTCAACAATACCAACTGGTTTCGCGTACCGGAAGGCAATTTCAGCCTGGTAGGCATGGCGGGCGTGCTGAGTGGCGTAATGTATTGTCCGCTCACGGCTATCTTTTTGATCGCGGAAATCACAAATGGCTACGAACTATTCATTCCGCTGATGATCGTTTCCTCCATTTCTTTTTTTATTGTAAAAAGTTATGAGCCCTACTCAATGGAAACGAAGAAGCTGGCGCTCGAAGGACAAATTTTCACCCATAAAAAAGAAAAAAACATCCTCACCTCCATCAACCTCGATGATATATTGCAACCCGCTTATCAGAGTCTCGCTATCGACCAGCCCTTGTCGGCACTGGTAGAAGTGATCAAACACAGTGACAAAAACATTTTCGCCGTCCATGATCAGAAAGACCGTTTTGCCGGTGTGATCGAATTGAATGATATCAAGCAAAAACTTTTCCAACCGCATCTTTTTGAAAAGACCACGTTGCGTTCGCTCCTGAAAAAACCTGCCGCCACCATCAGCGACCAGGAAAGCATGCACACCATTATGGAGAAATTCGACATCACACAAAGCTGGTATTTGCCCGTGCTGGATAATGAAAAGAAATTCCGCGGTTTTGTATCCAAGTCGATGTTGTTTAATAAATACAGGGAGATTTTGTCGAGACAGTCGGATTTGTACGAGTGAGTCGTCAATCGTCAATCGTGAATGGTCAATGGTGAATGGTCAATGGTGAATCGTGGGTTACTTGAGCTTAGTAGCTTCGATCTCACGCAAAGACGCCAAAAAAATACCTAAAACTTATTACTTAATACTTAATACGGCTGTTCCCCCCTTACACCTTACGCCTTCTCCCTTTTGCCTTAACTTTACAAAACAAAAACACACTCAACTATGCAATTCAATCGCCTGTTGTTTGCTGCCGGAATAGCGTTGGCAGCGACTACAATGACCGCTTGTAATAATGAAAACAAGCAGGACAAACCTGCTGAAACGGCGGCCTCAAAAGATATCAAAGGAGAAAACGTAACCTACAAATCGGACAGCCTTTCCATGCAGGGATATGTAGCCTACGACAATGCCGTTGAAGGCAAACGTCCGGTGGTGCTGATCATTCCAGAATGGTGGGGCGTTACGGATTATGTGCGTGGCCGTGCGCGTCAACTGGCAGAGCTTGGTTACCTGGCATTCGTGGTAGACATGTATGGAAACGGCAAAGTTGCCGAAGCACCCGATTCTGCGGGCGCGTGGGCAGGTGCTTTTTATAAAGATGCCCCCTTGGCGAAAAAACGTTTTGATGCAGCCCTGAACCAGGCACTCACTTATGCGCAGGCCGATGCTTCCAAAAAAGCAGCCATCGGTTATTGCTTTGGCGGTGCGATGGTACTGAACATTGCGCGTCTGGGTGAAGACCTGAATGGTGTGGTAAGTTTCCACGGCAACCTGCCCGTGATCCCCACCACCAAAGAAGCATTGAAAGCAAAAATCCTCGTTTGCCACGGTGAAGCCGACGGCTTCATCAAACCCGAAGAGATCACTGCTTTCCGCAAACAACTCGATTCACTGGGTGCCAGCTATGAATTCAAATCTTACCCGGGTGCGCAGCATGCGTTTACCAATCCTGATGCAACGGCCAACGGTAAGAAGTTTGGCATTCCCATCAGCTACAACGCTGCGGCCGACACCGCTTCGTGGAACGACATGAAAGCTTTCTTCAAAACGATCTTCTGATAAAAAAAATCCCCTGCAATTGCGGGGGATTTTTTTTAAAGTCAAACGTTAAACAGCCGTATTAAGTAGTAAGTATTAGGTTGTAAGTTATCCCTACACCTTAAGACTTCTACCTTCCAACGACTGAATCACTTATTACTTACTACTTAGAACTTATAGTTGGCGCCCTTGTTGGTCTCCCGACCAGCAAGCAAGAGTCAGGTTTATTTGACAGGTTAAGGTCTACTTCGTACCTAACGAAGGGATGAGCAGGTCCGTTGGTCTGGAGACCAACGGTGGCGTGATGTCGGATTCACTTAATACTTATTACTTAATACTTATTACTTAATACTTATTACTTAATACTTATTACTTAATACTTAGCACTCCTATTGCCGTATTATCTTCTGCTGCAACTTCTGTCCGTCTTTCCTTACAGCGGTGAGCAAATACATCCCAGCCCGGAGCCGGCTAAGATCGAGTTCCTGTTGTTTCATTTTAACGGTAGCCTTCAGCACAGTTTGCCCCTGCATGGAGGTAATAGAAATTTCGCTGCCGATCCATCTTTCATCAAAGGCTACATCCATCCACACTTTACCTGTTGTGGTTGGATTGGGGTAAACGTTTGCATAAAGCCAGGCAGGATCTGTCTGTGGCAATGGAATTTCGTTGATGAGTGGCGGGTTGAACGCGTAGGTGCGTAACAGTGATTCGCGCGGGCCACCCGGCGCAAACTGTCCGCGCATTCTTTCTTTTTGCCCGTTGGTAAAAAGATTGGTGCAGTTTCCGTCGGTGAGGTCCATGTAATTCATGTACATATCCCCACCCGCTCCGTTGTTGCAGGTAGAACGTATTCCTGAAGGACAGCCTGAAGTGAAATTACTCTGGGTGGGTGTATCGCCTATCAGGTCATCACCGCAATAAGCATCGCCCCAGATATGCCGTAGACCAAGCCAGTGGCCCACTTCATGCACAGCGGTGCGATTGGTGCCGAATGCAGGAAAACTCAAAACGATCCCGTCGCGGAAACTTTCACCACCCACCACGCTGCTGTAACCCAGCCCGCGTTTGAGGCTCACGACCCAGATATTCAGGTAATTTGCGGGATCCCAGGCGTCCAAACCCATCTCTGTTGCTTGTTTCATTTTATCGTCCGCTTCCCAGGAAACAACGGGTGTATACTTACGCTCAATGCCGGAGGTCGAACGTTTACGCGGGTCAGAAACAGCCAGGGCAAATTCAATTTCGCAATCGGCGGCCAGACGTCTGAATGCCGCGGGTGTATTGTTGGTATCTGCATTGCGCCGGCGAAAGCAGGCATTGAGTTCGGCTATCTGCTGGTGCACCAGTGCATCGCTGATATTTTCCGAAGGAGCATGATAAAGAATATGAACCACTACAGGAATTTTGATCACCGGCATATCTTCCACACGCGCCGCTTCATTGGGATGTTCGCTGATAAAACGTTCGATCGCCTGCTGACGGATCTTCAGCAACGGATCAGCCGAAACCTGTGCCTGTTGGTAGGTAGTGCTTAAGCAGGATGATGATTGTGCTCCGGCAATTGCTGATACAAGGAACAGCAGGAAAAGTATCCCCAGTCTCATAGAGGAAATTTGTCTTTTGATGAAAAATCGGATTGCCCTGGAGATTCAGTGGAATTGGTACGGATTCAGAAGAATTGGAGAGAGACAGAATAGTGGACAGTTCTCGATTCGTCAACAGATACGGACTTCAGATGAGGGGCGCTGTACAAGAATTTGTTAATAAGCAGTCAGCGATGGATCAAATATAATCGTTTTTATAATTAGTAGGTTATTTTTACGTATAGTAAAACTACGATGGGAAAGAGGCTCAGAGAGCCAATGTGGAAATGTGCCCGCCTGCGGCGGGGCCATGTGGAAATGTGAAACCAAATTTTTATTGACAGAAATGGCTGTTTCATTTGCACATCTACATATTTCCACATTTACACATTCTTGCCATCCACTACCTTTGCATCCACAAACAGGAATATGAAATATTTTTTCTATAGCGTTTTATTCATCACACTGCTCACTGCGTGCAACAACAACGAACCGAAAAATCCGGGCAACAACAACCCCACCCCCGGCCTCAGCGCGCCCGCATCGATCAGCTATGCGATCCTGAAAAATTATCCGCACGACACCACCTCGTTTACCCAGGGCCTCACCTTTTACAAAGGGCAGTTCTATGAAGGCACTGGCAATTACGGCAGTTCGAAACTCCTCGAAGTAGACCTGGCTACCGGTAAAGCAAAACGCTCCATCACGCTTCCCAAAGAATTTTTTGGCG
Organism: Terrimonas ferruginea DSM 30193; assembly: GCF_000425585.1. Taxonomy (GTDB): domain Bacteria; phylum Bacteroidota; class Bacteroidia; order Chitinophagales; family Chitinophagaceae; genus Terrimonas; species Terrimonas ferruginea. Next base: position 93,751 of record NZ_AUDS01000019.1, on the reverse strand, counting down.
AAGGCATCACCATATTGAACGATACTGTTTACCAACTTACCTGGAAGGAAAAGAAAGTATTTGCTTACACCGTAAAGGATTTCAAAAAAGTAAAAGAGTTCCCCATCAATACAGAAGGCTGGGGCATTACCACCGACGGTAAAAGCCTGATCGTGTCCGATGGCACCAGCAACCTTTATTATTATGAACCCGCCACCTTCCAGTTGCTGCACACACAAATGGTAACGCAGGAAGGCAGCCCATCTTTCAATCTCAATGAGCTCGAGTATATTGATGGGTATATCTACGCCAATCAATGGCAATATCCTTATATCTTCAAAATCGAACCGGGAAGCGGCGCCATCGTCGGTCGCATCGATCTGCAACAGATCTGGGATCGTGTAAAGGCAGACGATCCGCATGCGGATGTCCCCAATGGCATCGCACACGACACTACGACCAACAAGACTTACATCACGGGTAAAAACTGGCCGCAGCTTTACGAAATAGAAATCGGGAAGTAATAATTATTCAGCGGTGTGGCGGATCAGGTAAATCACCGAACTGCAACGACGCACATCGCCGGATGCTTTCAGGTTGGAACGCAGGCCCTGCCAGGCCGCACCGATCCAGTTGGATTGACCATTTTTATATTTGCTGCTGAGCAAGGCAATATAAAAACTGTCGTACCACATCGGTTTGTGCGCTATCACTTCCATGGCATGTTGCGCCATCAGACGATCTATTGATGCCGGGGAAAAATGATACAGGTGACGCGGCACATCATAAGCCGCCCAGTAAGGACCATAGGTGTCCGCATCTTTTGACGTATAGTTCGGTACGGCAATAAGCAAGGTGCCACCGGGCTTGAGTAATTGTTTCAGCTTTTCGATATAATCATGCAATTGATGTACGTGCTCGAGCACATGCCACAGCGTAATTACATCATAAGTGGCAGCGGGAAGTCTTTCCAGTTCATCTATCTCCTGTACCTGCAGGTTGTATAATTGAGCCGCAATTTTGCGCGCCTCGGCATCAGGCTCGAGCCCTGTCACTTTCCATCCACTTTCCTGCATGGCGTGCAGGAAGGTTCCCACACCACAACCGATATCGAGCAGGTGACCATTGGACAAGCCTGTTGTACGCTCAATCAGCCGGCGTTTGTTGCGGATCGTGCGGCGACGCACGGCCTGGTAAATTTTATTGATGAGCCCGCGCGAGGTATTGGTATGGGAAATATAATCTTCGGATTTGTAATACGGACCTATCTGCGTGCTATCGGGCACATCCTGTGTAAAGCGTAAAGTACATTCCCGGCATTCCCATACGGCAAAAGATTCTTTGCTTACGGTATAATCGATTGCGTTCAGCACAGGCTTGAGTGAGGCCGAATGGCACACGGGACAATTCGTGTAGTGAATACGGTCAGGCATACAGGAATAATAAGGCGCAAAGAAAAGCATTCAACCGGAATATTCAGCCGGTTGCGCTCATTTCAAGTTATACGGCGAAGGAGGTGCCGCAACCGCAGGTACTGCTGGCATTTGGATTGGTAAATGTAAACCCGCGGTTATTGAGCCCATTTTCCCAATCGATCTGTATACCGAGCAGGTACAGTTCATGTGCCTTGTTCATGGTACACGGAATGCCTTCTATGGTGAACTGCTGGTCCACTTCTTCCATTTTATCGAATCCGAGCACATAGGAAAGTCCCGAGCAACCGCCGCCTTTCACACCTACGCGCAGGTGCAGGCTGTGGTCAAAGCCCGGTTCGGCCATCAGTCTTTTGATCTCTTTCACGGCCCCGGCCGTCAGGCTAACGGGCGCTTCAACTTGTGTATCCATACTGCAAAAATACAAAGAAATCCGGTGACGCACCCGCGGGCGGGCTAACAGATGTTTGCAAGCCATTGAAATCCTTATTTTTGAGCAAAATAATTGCATGGATACTTCAACCGTCAGCCTGATCATTGCTGTCCTGGCCCTGCTGATAGCAGTGGCTGCCTTTTTTGTCCGTAATTCCAAAACCTCCTCCGCTCCCGCTGCTCCCGCCACTCCCCGTGAATCTGCAGACGGCTACACGTCAAGACCTCTTCAACTACAGGCCTACGAACGCCTGGTGGTGCTTACCGAACGCATAGCCCTGCCGTCGCTTGTCAACAGATTGAATCAACCCGGCCTCAGTGCCAACGACATGAGAATCGTCCTGGTAGAAAACACACGCCAGGAATATGAATACAATGCTTCACAGCAGATTTATGTAACCCAGCAGGCCTGGGAAGCCGTGCGCAATTTCAAAGACCAGAATATTATGCTGATCAACCGCGTGGCCGCATCGCTGGCACCGGAAGCATCAGGCGTCGATCTCAATAAAAAAATTCTTGAAACGCTGGTCGCGCAAAAACTCGGCGAAGTGCACAACATGGTGCTGGAAGCCCTCAATCACGAAGCAAAACAACTGATGGGCTAATCCCGTCTTACTTATGCCAGAAGAAAAATACACAGATTCCGGTATCCTCATTAAGCCGGTTTACCATTCGTCCGATATACCTGCGGGCGAGCCTGCACAACCGGGTGCTTTTCCTTTTACGCGTGGCGTACAACCCGATATGTACCGCGGTAAACTTTGGACCATGCGTCAATACGCGGGTTTCAGTACCGCGGAAGAAAGTAATAAACGTTATCACTACCTGCTTTCGCAAGGCGTGAGCGGATTAAGTGTGGCGTTTGACCTTCCGACACAAATCGGTTACGACAGTGACCACGCACTGGCCGAAGGCGAAGTAGGAAAAGTAGGCGTTGCCATCGACAGTATCGAAGACATGCAAACGCTGTTCCATGGTATCCGCCTCGATGAAGTGTCGACCTCGATGACCATCAATGCCACCGGGTTCATTTTGCTTTCCCTGTATGCCGCACTGGCAAAACAACAAGGCGCCGATCTGAAAAAAATATCCGGTACTATTCAAAATGATATCTTAAAAGAATACGCAGCCCGCGGTACGTATATCTATCCGCCGAAACCGTCTATGCGCATCATCACGGATATCTTTGAATGGTGCAGCCGCGAAGTTCCAAAATGGAATACCATTTCCATCAGTGGTTATCACATTCGCGAAGCAGGGAGTACGGCGGTACAGGAAGTGGCATTTACCCTGAGCAATGGCAAAGCTTATGTACAGGCCGCGCTCGAAAAAGGACTCGACATCAATGTGTTTGGCAAACGGCTTTCTTTTTTCTTCAATGCACATAACAATTTGTTTGAAGAAGTGGCCAAGTTCAGAGCCGCGCGCAAGATGTGGGCATCGATCATGAAAGAGCTGGGTGCCACCGATCCCAAAGCGATGATGCTGCGCTTTCACACGCAAACCGGTGGCAGCACTTTGACGGCGCAGCAACCCCTGAACAATATTTCCCGCGTCACTATTCAGACAATGGCCGCGGTACTGGGCGGCACGCAATCATTGCACACCAATGGCTACGACGAAGCGCTGAGCCTGCCAACAGAAGAAGCAGCACGCATTGCTTTGCGCACGCAACAGATCGTGGCATTTGAAAGCGGTGCGCCGGACACGGTGGATCCGCTGGCCGGCTCTTATTATGTGGAGGCACTGACGGCCGAAGTAGAACAAGCTGCCTGGCAACTGATGGAGAAAATAGATGCAATGGGCGGCAGTGTGTCAGCTATCGAGGAAGGATTTATCCAGGATGAAATTGCACGCAGTGCCTACGAATACCAGCAACATATCGAAAGCGGAGAAAAGATCATCGTTGGCGTGAATAAATTCCAGGTAAGCCAGGAAGCGCCTATTCCCGTGTTCAAGATCGACGATTCCATCCGGCTGGTGCAATCGGAGAAGCTGCGCAAACTACGCCAGGACCGCGATCAGGCTACCTGCGATCGTTTGCTGAACCAACTGCGCGACAAAGCGGTGACTGGTGAGAATATGATGCCTACCGTTGTGGAAGCCGTCGAAAATAAAAGCACGCTGGGCGAAATTGCCGATACATTGCGAAATGTATTTGGTGAATACCGTTAACCATTAATACGATTGTATGAAAAAACTCATTGCAGCCTGCCTGCTGGGTGTTTCTTTTTGTGCACATGCACAATCCTCTTTTGTAAAAGACAGTCTCGACAGTTATATACAACGCGGCCTGCGCAACTGGAACCTACCCGGCCTTGCCGTGGTGGTGGTGAAAGATGGGAAAACGGTTGTGCTGAAAGGTTATGGCGTGCGCGACATCGGGACGAAGGAACCGGTGAATGCCGATACGCGTTTTATGATCGCCAGTAATACCAAACTCTTCACGGGCACGGCATTGGCACAATTGGAGTTTCGCAAAAAGCTTTCACTGGACGACAAAGTGACCAAATACTTTCCCGACTTCCGTTTGTACGACAGCATCAGCACGCAATTGGTATCCGTGCGCGACATGCTGTGTCATCGCATCGGCACCAAAACATTCCAGGGAGATTTCACCTTTTGGAACAGCAGTCTTTCGCGCGCGGCCATCATGCAAAAAATGAGGTTGCTGAAACCCGGACGTCCTTTCCGTCAGGATTACGGCTATTGCAACAGCTGTTTTCTTACCGCGGGTGAAGTCATTCCCAAGGTAACCGGCCTGTCATGGGAAGCCTATATAACGGACAGTATACTCAGACCTTTGGGCATGACCCGCACTTCGGCTTTGTCGGCAGGTATGGAAAAAATGGATAACGTAGCGCGGCCTTACACCACGAGCTACAGCGACCAATTGCATCGTGTGCCCTACGATCAGTGGGACAACCTTGCTCCCGCTGCGTCAATCATCAGTACGGTGAACGATCTTTCGCACTGGCTGCAATTCCAACTGGACAGCGGGCGCTACCAGGGCAAGACGATCATGCCTTTTGCAGTACTGCAAAAAACAAGAGACGTCAACATCATTACCGGCAGCCGCAAGTCGCTGCAATTCCCGATGCACTTTCGCGGATATGGCCTGGGTGTGTACTCAGCCGACTACAATGGCAGGCAGGTTTACTGGCATACAGGCGGTGCGGGGGGCATGGTGAGTAATGTATGTTTTGTTCCGGAGGAAAATCTCGGCATTGCCATCCTTACCAACAACGACAACCAGAGTTTCTTCGAAGCATTGCGTTATCAGCTGCTCGATGCTTATCTCGGCGTAGCTTATGTTGACCGCAGTGCGCAACTACTACCGGGTGCGCAAAAAGAAGCGAAAGAACAATTGCAGGAGATCAGCAGTTGGCACGCTCGTGTGAAAGGAGCATTACCGCCACTTCCCGTTTCCAGCTATACAGGCACCTATCGCAATCCTATCTACGGCCCTATCGATATCAGCACAGGCAAAAAAGCGGATCAGTTATTCATCCGCTTCGAAGGACATGCCGATCTCACCGCTACCCTTTCCTGGATGGATAATAATGAGTGGCTTCTTGAATACACGAATATCGAGTATGGAATTTTTAAAGTAAAATTCCGCACGCAGGGAAACAAAGTATCGGGCATTGAGTTAAGGGCGAATGAATTTGTGGAGTATGATGCGTATGATTTTGTGAAGCAGTAGATAAGTCAAAAGTTTCAACAGCCGCAAATTTTCGCAATGGAAATTTGTTGACTTAATACCTGCTGATTTACGGCTATTTACTTGACGGCCTGTTACCTGCTACCTTTCAAATCCCTCTCTTTATCCGTCTGCGCCTGTCCGCCTTTATTAGGTAAGCCCTTACCGGTGACGATATAATCACGAAGACTTCTGCCGATATAATGTGACCAGCCCTGGTAGCATGCTTCATAGCATTCATCGGCGGGCGTGAGGCCTGCGTGTGTGAACACCAATTCTGTCTGATCGCCTTTTGTGCTTATTTCAAAGATCACGTTGGTGTTGATCCATTCAGTTTTGTCTTTGGTAAAATTGAAAGCATTATCGAGTATATGCCAGACAACTTTTTTATCCGGAACCACTTCGGTTAATTCGACTTTACAGCGATGAATATCTTCGAATTGGTAAACGAACAGATCATTAACATTTTCTGTTGCGCCTTTGATGTCTTCCGACCACCAGGCACGGGGATTCTGCACGGCTTTAAAAACTTCAGCGGGCGTATTGTTTACCACAACAGTAGTGGTGAAATCCTGATTTTGCATGAAATAAGTTTGGGTCAAAGTTATTTTCTAACAACAATTATGACGGGGTGTAAACTGGCCGATGTGAAGGGTTGGGTTGGACAATTTGAGAAAGAGGTAAGGTGAAAGGTATAAGGTTGAAGGCGTAAGGCTTAAGACGTCAGGTGAAGGCGCTATATCATGACAGGGGTTGTCGGTGAGCCTGGCGTCAATTGCCTTACTGTTACGTAAAGACTTAAGGCATATACGTTGAGTCTCACACCTTTGAATTTTCATGAAAATCAAACTTTTTTTATTGTTTTTCAATAAATATTTATAGTTTTACCCCATCAACTAAAAATCAAACCATGACAATTACAACCAAACACATGCTGACTTTCCTGCAAGTCCTCTCGTGGGTCATCTTTGTTGGTGTGTGTATCGAAGCCGGCGGTATTTTATTCAAAATGATCTATACGCTGTTCTGGCATCCCGCCGGGGCAGATTTCTTCTGGGACAAAGCAGACCTCTCGCCGCTGTATCACTATGACCGCTCACATTTTATTGTCGAAACCTCTTACATGGTCATCGTATCCTGCCTGAAAGCAACCATTTTCTACCTGATCATTAAAGTTTTTTATGATAAAAAAATAAGCCTCTCCAACCCTTTTAACCGGTACGTATCACGCTTCATTCAAAGCATGGCTTATCTCGCTTTCATTGTCGGCGTCTTTTCCCATTGCGGCGTCAACTATACCGAATGGCTGGTATCACAAGGCGTAAAAATGCCCGAGATGCGTCACTTGCGTTTCGACGGAGCAGATGTATGGCTGTTTATGGGCGTATCGCTGCTGGTCATCAGCCAGATCTTTAAAAGAGGTATCGAATTACAGGAAGAAAACGATTTAACCATCTGATCTATGCCCATAATTGTAAATCTCGACGTGATGATGGCGAAGCGAAAGATGTCGCTCAACGAACTGTCGGAAAAAGTAGGTCTTACCTTGTCCAATCTTTCCATTCTCAAAACGGGCAAGGCCAAAGCCATCCGCTTCAGTACGCTTGAAATGATCTGCATCGTGCTGGATTGCCAGCCGGGCGACATTTTGGAGTACAGGGAGAAGTGGTAAATTTAGGTATAAGGCTGAAGGTATAAGGTAATAAGTAGTAGATTGACCAACAGTGGCCGGAATCATTCGGGCTACTCTTTACGCTACCCGCAAATTCCTTTTTTGGTTCATGAGGACACCACAACTGTTTGGAAGATTTTAAAACCTGTCAATCCGACATCACGCCACCGTTGGTCTCCGGACCAACGAACGGGCCTGCTCACCCCTGAGTTATGTACGAAGTTGGCCTTAACCTGTCAAAGCAACCTGACGCTTGCTTGTTGGTCGGGAGACCAACAAGGGCGCTAACTTCTAACTCACGCCGCCATTACGTTAAAAAATGAAAAGCGACTCTTAGGGATAAACGTTCCGAACAGATGTAGTGCGGACACGAACCAAGAGTGATATGACTCAGTATTGACTAATCAAATGCCAAAGCAGCATTCCGCTGATGGTTCGTGAATACACGAACCACGGACTCCCATTCACGATTCACCATTCACGATTGACCATTGACCACAATCATCTGTTGCGGTGAGGCACCTCATGCCCTGTTAACAGTAACCTGCCGACATTCACTGGTAATTAATTTATTTTTTTATGCCATACACCGACATCAACAACCTGGAACTCAAATCCAATGAATGGCTGGCCACTGTAGGCTTCTACCGCGAAGACCTTGAAATACTGGAGGAACGCCTCGCCGAAGTAGCTGCCAAAAACACTCATGAAGAAGTACTGAAAGAAGTAGAGCATTTTCAGAATCAATTCGACATACAAAAAGCCAACATGGCGGATTATACCAGCCGCATCAAGGACTACGTACACCTTTGCGCGGAAGATGTGAAAGCACATGCGGGAAAGGTGAACGTATCATTGAAGAAAGACCAGGAGCAACTCGGACAGGAACTGGTTTCCTTTGAAAAAATTGTCAAATCGCTCAGGGCTGATTTCAACCGGTTCCTGGCAAAACGGATGTAATCCACCTTCAATAACATTCCCATGCCCGGCAAAGTAGCCAAAGCGACCGGTGTAACAGGTCTTTCGTCGTCTGAAGCTGCTGAGCTTCGTCTTCAGTATGGAGACAACAGGATCAGCTCACGCAGGCAAATGCGGCTGCTACATACACTCGTAGCGATACTCCGGGAGCCGATGTCGGTACTGCTCATCGTTGCCTGTCTGCTTTATTTTGTACTGGGTAACACAGCGGAAGGCATCCTGATGGCGGCGGCCATCGCACTCATTTCAGCCATTTCCGTTTACCAGGAAGTTCGCAGCAATCATGCCGTACGTGCGCTGCAGGAATTCACGCGGCCTGCCGTGACCGTTATCCGGGACGGTCTGCCTAAAAGCCTTCCCTCCGCCGAACTGGTGCCGGGAGACGTGATCGTGCTGGAGGAAGGGGCAAATGTTCCGGCAGATGCGTTGGTTATTCAGGCAAATGATTTCACCCTGAACGAATCCGCGATTACCGGTGAGTCGTTACCCGTGATCAAAAATGAACAACCCGGCAATAATGTATTGTACCAGGGCACGCTTGTCAACAGCGGTAAGTGCCTGGCGCGTGTATCCGCTACCGGCAATGAAACCATATTGGGCAAGATCGGGCTATCCGTCGGGGGTTACCAGACACAGAAAACCATTCTGCAAAAACAGGTCAGTAAAGTAGTAAGGAACCTCGCCCTGTTCGGCATGGCTGCTTTCACCGCCATCTTCCTGGTTAATTATTTTCATTCCGGTCAATTTGTCGTCAGCCTGCTTTTCGCTTTAACCCTCGCCATGTCTGCTATACCGGAGGAGATTCCCGTAGCTTTCAGTTCCTTTTTTGCCCTCGGCGCTTACCGGCTTGGCCGCGCCGGCATTATTACGCGACAACCACAGATACTCGAAAACCTTGGTGCAGTAAATGTTTTGTGCCTCGATAAAACAGGCACCATTACCGAAAACAGGATGTCGTTGAAAATTCTTTACGATTTTAAAACTGATAGCCTCATTGAACCGGCCGACACCATTCCTCCACAATATGAACGCTTGCTTTTATATGCAGCCCTCGCCAGTGAAGCCGAACCATTCGACGCCATGGAGAAAGCGATCATGGAAACCTATCTGCGCGTAACAGACACCTCTGTTTATCATCGTATGGAAATGGTGTATGAATATCCGCTGGAAGGCAGGCCGCCGATGATGACCCACGTTTATAAAGATGGAGCAGCAATAGTAGTGGCGGCAAAGGGTGCGACAGAACGCATACTCGATGTGTGTCACCTGGATCCGGCAACCAGGGTACGCGTAACTGCCGTACTGAACGACATGAGCAGCAAAGGTTACAGGGTTTTGGGCGTTGCCAGTGCTACCGCCTCCCTTTCGCATCTCCCCGCGCAGCAAAACGACTTTAACTGGTCATTCGAAGGATTGCTGGCCCTGTATGATCCGCCCCGTAAAGAAATGCCGGCCTTTATCCGCAAACTCTACGAAGACGGTATTGAGATAAAAATCCTGACCGGCGATCATGCCACCACCGCCAGTCAGATTGCCGGACAGATAGGTATAAAAGAACCGTTGCGTTGCCGCAACGGCGAGGAGATCATGCAGATGGATGCTTCGACACTGGCAGCAGTGATAAAATCAACTGCTGTTTTCGCAAGGATGTTTCCGGAGGCAAAAAGAAAAGTTATCAAAGCCTTACAGTCGGCAGGCAATGTAGTAGCCATGACGGGTGACGGCGTGAATGATGGCCCCGCATTGAAAGTAGCCGATATCGGTATTGCCATGGGGAAGAAAGGAAGTGAAATTGCCCGGCAGGCTTCCGATCTCATCCTTACCGACGATAATCCTTCCGGGTTTCTGCAGGCAATAAGCGAAGGCCGCAGAATTTACAGCAACTTGCTGAAAGCAGTCCGGTATATTCTTGCTATTCATATCCCCATCCTGCTTACAGCCTCCCTGCCCGTCATATTGGGATGGCGGTTTCCCAACATCTTTACACCAGTCCACGTCATTTTCCTGGAATTGATCATGGGCCCTACCTGCTCCATCTTTTTCGAACGGGAACCCGTGAGTGACGCAGAACTAAATGCCGGTCCCCGTAACAAAGACCAGGGATTGTTTACCAGGCGTGAATTGCTGATAAGTATTGTACAGGGACTGGTCATTGCGGCCGGTACCTTGTTGATCTATTATGTATTTATGACGCGCGGATATGCCCTGGAAGAAACAAGAATGGCGGTTTTCACCACCATTATATGCGGCAATCTATTTCTCACCTTTACCGGCAGATCTGCTGTCCATACCATCTTTCAGTCGCTAAAGTTTAAAAACAACCTGGCCATATTCGTCGTGCTTGCTTCGGTTTGTTTCCTGCTGATGTTGCACCTGCTGCCTCCGGTACGTGGCTTATTCGGCCTCCAACCCATAGGTATCACCAACTTCCTCCTTTGCCTGGCAACAGCGTTCGTAAGTGTAATGTGGATAGAATTGTTCAAAAGAAAGCGGCCGTTTTAAGTAATAAGTTTTAGTAGTAAGTAAATAAGCACAGGCTGGGCCGTAAGGAAATGAACCAGGAAGAAAGGTTGCAGGTGTCTGGATGCATTCATTGTTGGTGTCAACACCAACAATGGCGGCGAACTAATGAAGTACTATTGACCTATTGACTTATTCACGATTGACGATTCACGATTGACGATTCACGATTGACGATTCACGATTGACGGGTACTGACATATATCACATCCCTCCCTGCCCCTCCTCATAGGAAACCGCCTGTCGACAGAATAGCTTTACTATCTAACTCTACAGGACATGAAAAAGATCTTACTTGCCTTTGACGGAACGCATTACTCGCAGGCAGCACTCGATTTTGCCTTTCAATTGCACCAGCAAGCCCCTATCTTTCTTACGGGAGCGTTTCTGCCGCAGGTAGATTATTCCGCCCTGTGGAGTTATTCTGTTGGCAATGAAGCAGGCAGTGTGATCCCGTCCGCCGAAGAATCCACCTCCAGGGAGATTCACCAGAACACTTCCCGCTTTACCGACTACTGTAAAAAACACGAAATCCCTTTTAAAATACACAGGGCTTACATGAATTTCGCCCTGCCGGAATTAAAAAAAGAATCCCGGTTTGCCGACCTGCTGATCGTCAGCAGCCAGGAGTTTTATAAACAGGCTGGCACCGAGTTGTCCAATTATTACCTGAAAAATATTCTGCACGAACTGGAATGTCCGTTGATCGTGATGCCGGAGAAAAAGATGAAAGCCGGCAATAATATTATCGCCTATGATGGCAGCGCCTCCGCCATGTATGCCATCAAGCAGTTTGCTTACCTCTTTCCAGAATGGGCCGGCAATCCTACTACCGTTGTATATGCCACACCACAACAGGGCAATGAATGGCCCTACGAAACCGAAATACGTGAGTTCATTTCCGCACATTTCAAAAACGCAGTCTGGCAGCGGTTGGTAATCCCCTCAAAAGATTTTTTTACCAGTTGGCTGATGGAGAAAAATAATTCCATCCTCGTAACCGGTTCTTTCGGCCGGTCCGGTTTGTCCATGTTATTCCGAAGGAGTTTTGTAACAGAAGCCGTCAATGAACATTACATGCCTGTATTCATTGCGCATCAGCATACCTGACATTATTAACGCTAAACTTTTTTCCCGTGAAAAGAATACTACTGGCAATAGACGCCACCAATCCCGATCCGCAGGCCATCGATTTTGCCTGTTATATCGGCCGGCTCACCAAATCTGACATTACAGGTTTCTTCCTGGAAAATCTTGTAGCAAACGAAGAACCTTCGTTAACAGAGACCGGTGGCATGCCGCAAATGGAATGGAAAATCGATGAGAAAGGAACGGACCTTCAGCATAAAAAATCATTGACCGGGAAAAATATTGAGTTGTTTCACAACTGTTGCGAACGCAAGTCAATACATAGCAAAAGCCTTGTGGTCAGTGGCAGACCGGCGAAGGAACTGATAGCAGAAAGCCGGTACGCAGATCTGATTATTATCGATGCCGCTACTTCTTTCGACAAATTGTACGAGGGTTCACCGACTGAATTTGTCAGGGATGTTTTAAAAGATGCGGAATGCCCCGTTATCATCGCCCCCGATTCATTCGAAGGCATCGACGAAATCGTATTTACCTATGACGGCACCAAGTCTTCCTCTTTTGCCATCAAGCAATTCACTTTGCTCTTCCCCGAATTGAGCGAAAAAAAAGCCACCGTGCTCAACATCACACAAGACGGCGAATGGAGCAGCGCCGGCAAACAGCATTTTCTCGACTGGCTACAGCCACATTATACGACAGTCGGGTTGAAGACGATGACAGGCGATGCAGGCTATTGCCTGTTTGATTATCTCTTTAAAAGAAAAAATGCCTTTATCGTAATGGGTGCCTATGGCCGCAGTAATCTCTCCCGTTTTTTCCGGCACAGCCAGGCCGACCTGCTCATCAATACCATGACGCAACCCATCTTTATTTCCCACTACTGATCATCCTGCAGAAGGGATCATTTTAAAATATACATCATGAAAACAAATATGGGCATGGCCGACCGCATAATACGTATTGCCATCACAATAGCCATCGTTATCCTTTATCTCAACGGCGTGATCAGCGGAATCGCCGGTATCGTACTGCTCGCGCTTGCCATGGTTTTCCTGCTAACCGGTCTTATCGGCACCTGCCCGCTCTACCGGCTGCTGCACATCAGTACCTGCCAGCGGAAAACCGTCTGACCGCTATCAGCCGGAAACACCTGATGCGAATCATGTTTCCTTAAAACAGGGGTCAGCAAACAGGCAGTTATATCACATTACATTCGGAAAAATTAAATCAATGAAAGCACTTATCTATCACGGACCGGGAAAAAAATCATGGGATGAAAAAAACAAACCGGAAATATTACACCCGACAGATGCAATCATCAAAATATCCAGCACAACGATCTGCGGCACCGATCTTCATATATTGAAAGGTGATGTACCTACGGTTACCGAGGGAAGAACGCTCGGCCATGAAGGGGTAGGCATTGTCGAAGAAACAGGTGCTTCCGTTTCGAATTTCAAAAAAGGCGATCATGTACTCATTTCCTGCATTACGTCCTGCGGCAAGTGTGCTTACTGCCGTAAGGGAATGTACTCACATTGTACCGACGGAGGATGGATACTTGGCAATACGATCGACGGCACACAGGCCGAATTCGTTCGCATCCCGCATGCAGATACGAGCTTGTATCCTATACCCGAAGGCGCAGATGAGGAGGCCCTCGTCATGCTCAGCGATATTTTCCCCACCGGCTTTGAGTGCGGTGTATTGAACGGCCAGGTTAATCCCGGGGATACCGTTGCCATTGTGGGTGCAGGCCCTATAGGACTGGCATCACTGCTTACCGCACAGTTCTATTCCCCCGCGGCCATCATCATGATCGATCCGGATGCCAACCGGCTGGAGACAGCCAAAAAATTCGGAGCGACGCATTGCATCAATAACAGCAAAGACAATGTAGCAGACAATATCGGCCGCATTACCGGTGGCACCGGCGTTGACGTAGCCATCGAAGCGGTGGGCATCCCCGCTACTTTCGGCATTTGCCAGGATATCATTGCACCCGGCGGACGGATAGCCAACGTGGGCGTACACGGCAAAAGTGCCGAACTCCACCTCGAAACACTCTGGTCTAAAAATATCACCATTACCACCCGCCTGGTCGATACCGTCACCACCCCGATGTTGTTGAAAACAGTCGGGGCAGCCAAACTTAAACCGGCGCAATTGATTACTCACCGGTTTAAATTATCAGAGATCATGAAAGCTTACGATACGTTCGCCAATGCTGCCGAAACCAAATCGCTTAAAGTAATTATGACAAACGAATAAGGGAACTGTTCGTCAGCAAGAAGTCTGTCACCTGTTAAACAATCCTGTATGCGTCGTAACTATTCTTACCAGAAAATTGCTGCACTTTATAAGCGATTCCAGTTTCACGTGTCAGGCTTTGTACTCGCAGTATTGGGCGTATGGCTGGGCTGGAAAATATCCATGAAGCCATACGTACCCGACTGGCTGCTTATCATACTGGCCATCTGGATGCTCGTGCTGATAGCAGAGTTGATACGCTTCCGTATTATTTTCAAACAACGGATCAGGCGTGATAAAGACTAATGCATTTATATGAAAAATTTAATTGTTTACCAGGGAAAATACGGCGCCACCGAACAATATGCTCAATGGTTAGCCGAAGAGTTTCCCCTGCCTGTATACCGCGCAGAGTCCTGCGACGCAAATGAACTCGAACAGACAGGGCTGCTGGTGATGGGCAGCAGTGTATACATCGGTAAGTTACAAATCTCCCGGTGGGTAAATAAATACCTTAACCAGTTGTATGGAAAGCAACTCATCCTATTTGTCGTAAGCGGCACACCACTCAGTGAAAAAGAGACACTGTTGAAATACGTCAACTCGTCGCTTCCCGAACAGATCACCGACCGCTGCCGCATATTCTATCTTCCCGGCAGACTCATTTACAATAAACTCTCCTGGAAAGACCGGCTGCTACTGCGCATCGCATCCATATTTACCGGGACCAGCAGGGAAAATAAAAAAATGCTGCGGGGATACGACGATGTTAAAAAGGAACACCTCGCAGCCATCAGCAGTGAAATAAGCAGGCTGTTAAAAGAGCAGCAGCCCTCAAGTATGACTACGGTTATCGGCTGACAAACCACTCACAAATAAAAAACTTATGAAACCCATTCTCGTTGCGACCAATTTTACGAAAGATTCTATGAACGCTGTAAACTATGCGGCTGATCTTGCCGTAGCATTGCATACCAACCTGTTTATTTTATTCGTCACCCCGCTACCACTGGTCTATTCAGACCTGCCGGTATCGGAGCAGTTCTTTTCCGTAATGACGGAAGACGCCGAAAAAGAATTGGTCAGACTGAAAACAGCCGTTGTTAACAGAACGCAGCACGGCTGTGAAGTGCATACACATCTCGCACAGGGAACAGTGGAGTCGCAGTTGGAGAAATATTGCAGCACCGTCGATCCGTTTGCAGTAGTAATGGGCACGGGAGATTCAACGGCCGTGGAGAGAACCTTATTCGGTGCCACCACGCTTACAGCCCTCAGACAACTTCACTGGCCGCTGATCATGATACCTGAAGATGCCCTTTTTGTACCCATGAAAAACATCGGTCTCGCCTGCGATCTGAAAGACGTGCGCGAAACACTTCCCGTTAAAGACATTAAAGATCTCGTAAAACTGTTCAACGCAGACCTGCATATCATTCATGCCAGCCCGGAAAGCCCCGGTTCTTTTGATAACGAAACCATTTCCGAGACGGAATATGTAAATGAACTCTTCGCCGACCTTTCGCCGCTCTATCACTTTATTCACACACAGCACACAGAAAGTTCGATCATCGATTTTTCGGAAAAGAACAAGCTGGATCTGCTGATCGTTATTCCGAAAAAGCACAGCCTCATTAACCGGCTTTTTACCACCGCTCATTCCAAACAGCTCGTGTTACATACACATGTACCGATCCTTGCCATGCATGAGCACTAAATAAGTATCATGAACAACTATGTGATCCCGTTCTCCCATATAACGATTGATGATGTGGGCATAGTAGGCGGCAAAAATGCGTCCCTGGGAGAAATGTATGCCAGGCTTTCCCCCCGCGGCATCCCGGTTCCTGATGGTTTTGCTACTACCGCAGTCGCCTTTGACGAATTCCTGACCGCTAACCGGCTCAAAGAACCACTGCGGAAACTAATGGCGCAAATTGATAAGATCACCTATAGTAATCTTGAAGAAACGGCTGTGCAGGCCAGGCAGTTACTACTTAAAGCCAGCCTGCCACAACAATTGCAGGAAGCGGTATTGGACGCATATAAAGTATTGCAGACATCGGGCACCTCCGCAGTAGCGGTACGCAGCAGTGCCACGGCAGAAGATCTTCCGCAGGCGAGCTTTGCAGGACAACATGAATCTTACCTCAATATCAGCGGCGGTGAAAATGTACTCAACGCCATCCGGCGCTGTTATGCTTCCCTGTATACCGCCAGGGCCATCAAATACCGTGAAGACAATGGTTTCGCTCATGACAAAGTATTACTCTCTGCGGGCATACAGCAAATGGTGCGCAGCGATCTGGCCTGTTCGGGTGTAGCATTTACCCTCGAACCGGAGTCCGGGTTCAGCGATGTGGTCACGCTCAGCGGCGTATGGGGACTGGGTGAAAACATGGTGCAGGGAACCGTGACACCCGATGAATATACCGTGTTTAAACCAACCCTGCGGCAAAACAAACTGGCCATTATCCAGAAAAAACTCGGCGATAAGGCGAAGACCATGCTGTATAACAGTATTTCCGGTGCCACCGAAACGATTGTGAATACCGATACACCTGCGGAAAAACGCACGCAATTTATTCTGACGGATGAAGAGGTGATGAACATCTCACGTTGGTGTGTGCTGATCGAAGAACATTATCAAAAACCAATGGATATAGAATGGGCTAAAGATGGTGTATCCGGAAAAATTTTCATCGTGCAGGCCCGGCCCGAAACCGTCCACTCCCGGCAAAGTCCTTACCTGCAAAAAATATTTGCGTTACAGGAAAAAACAACACCCATTGCAACAGGAAACGCGGTTGGCGAAAAAATTGCAACCGGTATTGCAAGGGTCGTTGCCAGCCCGGAAGAATCAGAAAAAATACAGGCTGGAGAAATTGTGGTAACCGATATCACCAGTCCCGACTGGGATCCTGTATTGAAAAAATCGGCAGCGATCGTTACCAACAAAGGAGGCCGGACAAGCCATGCATCGATCGTAGCGCGTGAACTCGGCGTGCCTGCAGTGGTAGGCACCGGCAATGCCACAACAGTCATAAAGGACGGAGATGTAATCACCGTCTCCTGCGCCGAAGGCAAGACAGGTTTTATCTACAATGGAAAATTAAACTACACTACCCGCGACATCGACTTCCGGAAAATAACCAAACCTGCTTCCACACAGGTAATGCTGATCGTGGGTGATCCGGATCAGGCTTTTAAACTTTCCTTCTATCCAAATGATGGTGTTGGACTGATGAGACTGGAATTTATTATCACTCATTCGGTACAAATACATCCGATGGCACTGATCAGGCCCGCTCAGATCACTGATCCGGTCACGAGGCAACGAATCGAAGCACTTACATCCGGCTACCCCGACAAAAAGCAATATTTTGTTGAGCGGCTTGCCCAGGGAATTGCGACCATAGCGGCTGCCTTCTATCCAAAAGAGGTGATTGTTCGCACCAGTGATTTTAAAACCAATGAATACGCCAACCTCATCGGTGGCAGCAGCTTTGAACCGGTTGAAGAAAATCCGATGCTTGGATTCAGAGGTGCATCCCGCTACTATGATGAGCGTTACCAGGAAGGATTTGCCATGGAATGTGAAGCCCTTAAACGCGTGCGGCAGGATATGGGTTTTACCAATGTAAAAGTGATGATCCCCTTTTGCCGAACGGTGGAGGAAGCGAAAAAAGTAGTAGCCGTGATGCAAAAAAATGGCCTTGACCGCGAGAAGGATGATTCACTTGATATCTATATGATGGTGGAGATTCCTTCCAATGTATTGCAGGCGGATCAATTTGCCCGGATCTTCGATGGCTTTTCGATCGGCTCAAACGACCTGACCCAACTCGTATTGGGCGTGGACCGCGACTCATCCATCATCAGCACCATCTTCGACGAACAAAATCCTGCTGTAAAGGAAATGATTGCCACGGCTATTTCAAAGGCCCGGCAGGCAGGTATCAAGATCGGCTTGTGCGGACAAGCACCAAGCGACTTCCCTGCGTTTGCCTCCTTCCTTGTGCAACAGGGAATATCCGGTATCTCCTTTAACCCCGACGCACTCCTGGCTGGTATCGCCAACATCTGTCAGGCAGAGCTTGAAATGCGTAAAGCACACCTGCCTGAACCTGACACAGCCGTTAACGGCCAACCATAGCATGTGTCCGAATATTGAATTTGTGCTGAACAACAGATGCAGCGATCACCGGAAAAAAATAAACCTGTTCTCATGAAAAAGAAATACTTCCTGGCTTTAATCGTCGTCACCATCCTGGGAACACAAAACATGCTGGCGCAGCAAAGAATCGATATCGGTATCAAAGGTGGATTGAGTATACCTAACCTCACAACCGGCAGCACTGCCAACCCCGTCAACAGCGGTTATGGTTCGAGGCTTGGTGCCGACTTTGCCATGCATGCTGAATTTCATTTATCCAACCATTTTTCTTGTCAACCGCAATTGCAATACTCGCAGCAAGGCGGCCGGAAGGACGGTAACCAGGCATTTGCCGTACCGCCCGATATGACTGCTATGTTTCCCCCCGGAGAAGTTCCTCCATACCTCTATGCCGACTATAAAAGCGTGGCCAAGATCAACTACCTGATGCTTTCTACATTAGCCAAATACCGTCTAGCTCTTGGCAAAAATTTTACGGGATATGTTGCAGCGGGCCCTTTTGTAAGCATCGTACTATCGGCTAAAAATATCACCAGTGGTGCCAGTATTATTTACCTGGATGCGCAACAGACTACTCCCCTGGTGTCAACGCCTCAATCATTTGACAATACCGAAAACATCAAACCGGATCTCCGGCCCGTCAATGCGGGCATAAACGGCCATGTGGGTATCAGTTACCAACTCAGGATGGGCGCTGTTTTTATTGAAGGCGGCGGTAATTACGGATTGATCACTATTCAGCAAAACGACGCGAACGGTAAAAACAATACGGGTGCCGCTACTGTCAGCCTCGGTTATCAATTTACGCTGCGGTAATACCGTAAACAGATTATTCTATTTTATTATCCGTCACTCCTCATCTTAACTCAACTAAGAATTTACCATTACGCACTTCTTCATTACTTGATATTTATCATGCAACTTCTCTCCGGTTGACGTAGTAGTTATTCTATCTTCGCCGCGTAAAAATTTTAATATCCACTATGCACCGATCTCTACCCACAAAATGGGTGAAATGCTTTGTCATTTCACTAAGTCTCTTTGTCTCTTATCGTACTACGGCGCAGTTCACGCCGAGCCACACCTTCACTATCGAAGCCAGCACCAACAGTGTACAGGTACAGGGCAGCGGCGAACAGGGCAACCATATTTTTCCGAATGGAAGGATTGGTATCCGGATGAACAACGGCAACTATCGTGTTTACAAAACCGATGGCACCTTACTCACCACCTTCAGTACTAACTTATCGGGTTTTACTGCGGCAAAAGTTATTGGCCTTTCCAATAACCAGTTGCTGCTACTGGCGGATTCGCGTTTTGCGATCATGAACCTGGCGGGACAGACAATATTGCCGGTTACTTCAACAGGCATGAGTATTTACCCGGGAGGTTATCCCTATCTCGATGCAGCAGAGTTATCCAATGGTGATATCGCTTTCAGCATTTATGCCAGCGATGGCTCCAACCAGATCCGCGTATTTACTAAAGCCGGTGTGGCCGTAAGCAGTATCGTCAATGTGAAAACAACCGGCACGGGCCGTCCAAGCCCTTCCGGAAACCAATACTACAGCGGCCAGATCAAAGCAAGTAACAACGGTACATTCCTTTTTGTATACACCACTTACTATGCCGGTATCCATGGTGTGATGTTCAACAACGACGGCTCGATGCGTACATGGCCCGCTACCGGCAACAACCATTATCAATTGCTGACGACCAATGGTCAGGATGGCTTTGAGTTGTTTGCCACGTCAAACGGCGACTACATGGTATCGCTGATGCGAAGCAATATTGGCGGAGTAAGAATCGGCTATGACGGCGCTATTCTTTCCACGTCCATCGCCCGCGGCACCAACAGTTACAATATCGGCGCGCTGGCTGTCAACAGAAAGACGGGGGGCAACTATGCCCGCGCCACCGCTGATGAAAGTATCGGTACGCGATATGACGGCACCGATGACTTCAACGGCACCGGAAACCTTTATGCCGAACAACGCAGCTTTACCGGCACGGTTAACCTCGCCAAACAATCATTTGCAACCGGTTATTACAACGTCAAATATGACGACAACGAATGGGATTATCTTCCCAATATCCGTCCCGGAATTTTTACCGTATCGAGCATAGAAGGCGGCAGCGGCGGATATGGTTTAATTACCATGAATTACAATACGGCAGGCACTGCCTGGTCGCTGACCATGCGCTTGTATGATGTAACAGGTACCTTGCCTGTAAAGTTGGAAAGCTTCCAGGGCAAAAAGCAAAATGAATCGGCTGTACTGAATTGGAATACTTCCGGGGAAACGGCCTTCAGTCATTTTGAAGTGGAGTGGTCGGCCGATGGCAGCACATTTGCCAAAGCGGGTACGGTTCAGTCTGCAGCAGGCAATGGTGCAAAGGCTTATACCTTCACCCATCCGTTTACCGCCGATATGTCGCAGGAAAGCCGGTTATATTATCGGTTGAAAATGGTCGATAAAGACAACAGCTATACACACAGCAGCATTGTTACGATCAACAACAGCGATTTCTCTGACGTAAAATTATATCCCGTTCCCGCCGCCGGTCATATCTGGATCGAAGTGCCGGTTAGCGTAAGCAGGCAGCGACCTGTTTACAGCATCGCAACGCCAGGTGGACAGATCGTTCTGCAGGGCAAGATTACCCAGGCGGTGCAGCAAATCCAGCTTCCCGCTATGGCTCCGGGTATGTATTACCTGCGATTGAATAATGAAACAGGCAAATCATTCCTGAAAAAATAATTGCTCAGAACTCGACAAAATAAGAGAGCCGGCTATAATGGCCGGCTCTCTTATTTACAATGAAAAAAATTATCGCCGTCCTAATACGGTAGCGACGTAGTCGCTTTTATCTACAAAACCGGTATAACGGGAATCTTCGGCATAAGCGCGGTTGTCACCGAGTACAAAATATTTACCTTCCGGAACGATGATGGGACCGAAATGATCCTGGTTCCAGGGCTGTTTAAATTGCTCCTGTATGCCTTTGTTGATCTCGTCCTTCGGAAGGGTCAATCTCCTGCATTTAACACCATGCGTGGCAACGAGTTTATCCGATAAATAAGTAGTGATGGAATCGGAGGTTGTATTGGTGACAAAAGGGTTGGCCAGGGTATCGATCGTTTTCACTCGCTCCCACTCGTTTGCGGCGAGTATATAATTGTGCGCGAGTGAAAGATCCTTGTCCGCATCCACGTCGTTGACGAACAACCGGCCATCGCGGATCTCGATCTTATCTCCTTCGAGTCCGCATAAGCGGAACAGTTTGGCATGGCGACCGAATTGCGCACTGTTGGCATTATAACAGATAAAATCGAAGCGGGACGGTTTCTTGAGATTGGAAACAAAAAAGCCCTCACGGTTCTGAAACGTAGGGTAATTGGCGATGCCGCCGGAAGAGAGGCGACGAAAAGCATTGGTCATCTGTCCGATAGCCCAGAGTGCGAGCAGCGAAATGACAATGATGAACGTGTATTTGAGTTTTTTCTTCATTTGTATAAAAAGTTGGTAACAGACGGACGCGGCAAGATAAACAATTAGTCAAAGCAGCGGTCGGGCATAGCAAGCTGAGTTCGCTGACAGGATAGCAAAACTATTTCTGACGTTTCACCATTTCATTGATCCAGATCGGTGCATAAGGTGAGGTGCAGCCTTTGGAAACCGGGTAGTCTTTATAAATGCCAAGCTTTTCTCCGATAGCGAGTGCTCTTTTGCGGTGTTCAGCGTGATGGATGCCGATATTGGCCAACGCGCTGTTCATCGTCCACTGCACTTCGGGCGGCGCCTTGGGCATTTCTTTCTCCAGCCGATCGAGCAAGGCGGAAATATCGATGCCTTCCGGACTGCGGGCAATGCGGCCGGAGGTGAGGCTCCAACCCTGGCGTGCACACATTTTGTCTTTGGACTTCATCCACTTCTCGCGCAACTTTTCTTTATCAGGAAAATCTTTGATCACGTGAGAATAGAGCCAATCTGCCACCTGTGAAAAGGTTTCTGATTTCACCATGTTCTCCAGTTCAGCAGGGGATAAATCTTTGGGTCTAAGAATAAGAATAGCAACGAGCCTGGCGTCGATATTGCCGGTGGCCCATAAATCGAGGGCGAGTGCATGATCGGATTTGATCTCAGCCGCCACTTTGCGGATATCCCACATCTTAACGCCGAACTGGTTATTACCTGCGCCGGCTTTGAGATTGTGTTTGAGGGTGGATGGATTGGCAAGTGATTCGAGCTTTTTGAGCACGTCGTTGACTTTCATGGCGTGTTGGTTTGGGCCAAAGATAGCGAGAGAGCGTTGTAAGTAGTAAGTAATAAGTTTTAAGTAATAGGTAATAGGTGTAAGGTGTAAGGCGTAAGGTGTAAGGCCCGACACTTCGGGCCGAAGCTTCGGGCATTCACGACTGACGATTGACCATTCACTATTGACGACTGACGACTGACGATTGACGATTCACGATTGCTATTGCCCGATTATTAAACGCTTAGTCTTATCACGAAAAATCTCAGCGATTTATCGTGTTTTCCCTTTGGACTTCGGCTTGTTGCGATCGTAACTTTGTTTCATTATGAAAAAGACGCCAGATAAATCTATCAATTCCAAAGGAGCCCCCTTCTTCAAAAAAATGCTTGAAGATCAAAAAATCATTCATGAACACATCAGGAAAGGGGGAAAACTCAAAGACCTTAAACAGTATAAGTTCTACAAACCTTTATTCATTAAAGAGGAATGACGACCACGTCTTTGAGTTCACTACTAAACTCGGTGTACGATACAAAACTTACTTCCTTGATTACAATACTTTGTTTGAACATTATCCTCACATCGTCTGTCGTGCATATTCATTCGGCCTAGAAGTGCTCGAAGGCAACCCAGCCAGTTCACCTCCCGACCCAAAAGTCGGCGCAACCATAGCAGAAGTAATCAGACTTTTTCTCACGGAAGCTGAGAATGTTATTGTTTATGTCTGCGACAACCTCGACAATAAGCAGCTTGCCAGAAAAAGAAAATTTGACAATTGGTTTAGGCAATATAACGATGGTAACTACACGAAATACAACAATATTGCGTTAATTGATGGGGTGGAAGTCTATAACTCGCTTATCGTTCATAATCAAAATGAACAGCATCATTTAGCCCTTACGGCATTTGAGGAGGTAAATCGCTGGGCTGAAAAAATTGAGAAATAGATTTTATACCAATCGGTATATTTCACCTATCTTTGTCCTCCAATCATGTCAAAAGCAGCACAAACCAGGCAATTCATTATCGAAAAAGCATCACCCCTTTTCAATATCAAAGGGTACGACAACACCTCGCTGTCCGACATACAAGAAGCGACCGGCCTCACCAAAGGTGCTATCTACGGCAATTTTGCCGATAAGAACGAACTCGTTATTGCCGCTTTCGAGTATAATTGCTCGCTCCTGCGGCTCACTATCGACGAAGCCATCGCCTCTACCTCCACCGCCAAAGAAGCGTTGCTCGCCTGCACCGGCTTTTACGCCAAAAACTGGCCAACGGTTTTTAAAAAAGGAGGCTGCCCCATGATGAACGCCGCCGTAGAAGCCGACGATCATCTCCATTTTATGCGCGACGCCGTACGGTCGAGCATGAAACGTTTTATGAAAAAAATCCAGCAGTTGATTGAAAAAGGACAGGCCAACGGCGAGTTTAAAAAAAACGTTCATTCCGCTGAGTATGCCGCCCTCCTGTTCAGCATCCTGGAAGGCAATATCCTTTTGGCCAAGATCATGAACGATCCCAAATACCTGAAAACCGCCGCAACAAGAATCAGCCGCATGATCGAAGAAGAATTATCCACTTAACCTTTTTTTTAACTAATTATATACCGATCGGTATATTTTATAAACATTAAATATTACAGTCATGAACACTTCCGCAAACACCATTTTTATTTCCGGCGGCTCCGCCGGCATCGGCCTCGCCATCGCCAAATTGCTTTCAGCCCAGGGTAATAAAGTCATCATCAACGGCCGCAACCAGCAACGGCTCGATAAAGCCCTGCAACAGTTGACCAACGCCGTTGCCATCCAGGGCGACCTTTCAATCGAGAACGATCGCATCAGAATAGCAACCACATTAAAACAAGATCATCCCGATCTCAATATCCTCATCAACAATGCCGGTGAAGCTTTTCCCTATTCCCCTGGCCAGACAGCCAACGATTACGAATATGCCGCCAGGGAAATCAATACCAATTATACCGCCATCATTCATTTCACCCAATTGCTCCTGCCTGCCTTAAAGCAAAAACCCCAATCAGCTCTTGTCAACGTCACTTCCATCCTGAGTATGATCCCTTCGTCCGGATTGCCAACCTATGCAGCCAGCAAAGCCGCCTTACATTTTTATACCCAATCGTTGCGCCAATCACTGTCCGACACCAATGTGCGTGTTTTTGAATTGATGCCTCCATTGGTTAACACCGATTTTTCAGCGCCCATCGGTGGAGAAAACGGCATCCCTCCGCAGGAAGTCGCCGCCGATTTATTAGTAGCTTTAGCAAGTGATCAATTTGATATTCCGGTTGGTCAGACAAAAGCCGTTTACGCGTTATTCCAGGAGGCTTCGGCAAAACTTAAAAACTAATTTATGAAACGTGTAGTCATCACCGGTATCGGAGCGCTTACGCCGATCGGCAACAACGTAAAAGATTTCTGGCATTCGCTCGCCAACGGTGTCAGCGGTGCCGCACCCATCACCAGGTTCGATACAGCTAAATTCAAAACGAAGTTTGCCTGCGAGTTGAAAAATTTCAACCCGCTCGATCATATCGAAAAATCAGAAGCCCGGCGTTACGATCTCTTTACGCAGTATGCCCTTATTGCCGTAGCCGAAGCCGTTAAGAACGCCGCTATCAATTTTGAAACATTGAACCGCAACCGCATCGGTGTGATCTGGGGATCCGGCAACGGCGGCATTGGCACTTTTGAGGAACAGGTAAAAGAATATGTAAAAGGCGACGGCACACCGCGCTTTAATCCGTTCTTCATTCCCAAGATGATCGTGGATATCGCTTCCGGCGTTATTTCCATAAAATATGGTTTGAGAGGCGTCAATTTTGCGACCGTGTCAGCCTGTGCTACCTCCAACACGGCCCTGATCGATGCCTTTAATTATATCCGCTGGAACAAGGCCGATATGATCGTTACCGGCGGTTCGGAAGCGCCGATCAACGAAAGCAGCGTCGGGGGCTTCAATTCATCCAAAGCTTTATCCACGCGCAATGATAGTCCGGCAACGGCTTCCAGGCCTTTTGATGTAACCCGCGATGGTTTTGTAATGGGTGAAGGTGCCGGCGCTATTATCCTCGAGAGTTATGAGCATGCCATTAAACGCAATGCGCCCATCCTCGCGGAAATCGTGGGCGGTGGCATGGCGGCAGATGCGTATCACCTTACCGGCACGCACCCCGATGGCGAAGGCGCTTACCTCGGCATGCTGGCCGCGCTGGAAGAAGCCGAAATTAATCCTTCCGATATCGACTACATCAATACACACGCCACTTCTACATTGTTGGGCGATAGTAGTGAACTCAGGGCTATCGAAAGAGTTTTTGGCCCACATCCCAACCTCAATATCAGCGCCACCAAATCCATGACCGGACATTTACTGGGCGCGGCGGGTGCGGTGGAAGCCATTGCCTGCATCATGGCCGTACAGCAAAACATCGTACCGCCTACCATCAATTCAACCGATATCGATCCGGGGTATAAAGATGCGTTCAATCTTACCCTCGGCAAGGCACAGCCAAGAACGGTGAACTTTGCCATGAGTAATACCTTTGGTTTCGGCGGACACACGGCCACCACCATCATCAGGAAGTTTGCCTAGACGCAACTGAAAACCAGACACTCCCATTGAAAAAATGACAGTAACCACTGTCATTTTTTTATTCAAATCCATTGCTGGCATTGTATCTGATAGGATTTAAACGGAAGATAAAATGCGGTTATGAGTACGGAATTTTTTATATCCCTGACGCTTCTCACACCCGAGGGGCCCCAGAGTTTTGCCCGCTTTACGCTGGGCGGGGACCAAAAGTATGCGCTCAGCATTTTCAACGCCCTGCAAGGTGCGGCTGAAAGCGATTCCCCGGGGCTTCTTCAACTCGAGTTCATGGAACTATCCAATGGATTGCCGGTTAACATAAAACTGAAAGACTGTACATTGGAGCAGTTGAGCTGGAATTGTAAATACCTGACGAAAGAAGCGTTCAAAAGAGCCGGAATGAATTACCGCTAAATCTGCTTATTCCTTTTTCTAAAAAACGATGACGATGAAAAAGAAACTGCAACAACCCTGGCGTTTATTGAAAAAATATTACCGGAAACTCTCCTGTGACCATCGCGAAGACGATGACCCATTTGACAGTCCGTATATCGTGCTGTAAGATCATCAAAAAAGGAGCCGCTGGCTCCTTTTTTATTTTAAACAGCATTATGTTTATGCTTTTTTTACAAACTCGGATTTGAGGGACATGGCTCCAAATCCGTCGATGCGGCAATCGATATTGTGATCGCCGTCCACCAGCCGGATATTTCTCACTTTCGTACCGGCTTTGATACTTTGTGCGGATCCTTTCACCGGCAGTGTTTTTATCGTCACCACGCTATCCCCGTCTTTTAAGATATTTCCATTACTGTCCTTTACGATAAAAGCACCGGCAGTTTGCGCTTCTTCTTCCGGATTCCATTCATGACAGCATTCGGGACAGATCAGCAAATTGTCCATTGCGTAAGTATAAGTTGATTTACAAAGCGGGCAAGGTGTTGTTTCGGACATGCTGTTTTCGTTTTGCCGCAAATGTAAAAAAACTATTGCGCTTAGTTAGACTGATTTTCGTCAGCCTGCAGGTCAAAGCGTCGCATACAACTTATTCGTTTCAGGTCCGTCCCCGGATTTTTTTTGCAATCGTCCGCGCATGCGGCTGAGGGATTGCGGTGTAATGCCCAGGAAACTGGCCAATTGATATTGTGGAACCCGCTGTACCAGGTCGTAGCGTGTTTCAAGCAATGTAAGATACCGTTGTTCAGGTGAAGATGTTTTGAACTCATCAAAGGTCGCCTGGTTCCTCGCCACTTTTTCCTCCGATATCATGCGGCACAACGATTCGAACCGCGGAAATTTTTCAAAAGAGATCTGCTCTATTTCCGGAGTGGATACAGCCAGGATAGTCTCTTCCACGCAGGCAACAAAATACTCCGATGGTTCTCCCGTGACGCTGCAAAGAGGCGCGAATATCTCCCCCTCGGTATAAAAGGCGGTTGTTTTTTCTTCTCCGTCGATCATGTAATAGCAACGGATACATCCTTTGACCACAAAGAAACCTTCGTTTAACACTTGCCCTTCCCTGAGTAAAATGGCATCTTGTTCAAACCTTTTAAAAACGCTGAGGTCGATTATAGCCTGCTTTTCCTCTTCAGAAAGTGTTATGTATTTCTCG
Organism: Terrimonas ferruginea DSM 30193; assembly: GCF_000425585.1. Lineage (GTDB taxonomy): Bacteria > Bacteroidota > Bacteroidia > Chitinophagales > Chitinophagaceae > Terrimonas > Terrimonas ferruginea. The sequence continues at coordinate 66,028 of NZ_AUDS01000019.1, read as the reverse complement.
ATGTAGTCGAACAGTATTCTTTCCATGACTGTATTTATTATCTAAAGTTAATCAGCCGCTGTATTTCGCCGCCGGTGTATCTACAAACGACACAAAAAGTAGCACGAAAAACATTTGCAGGACCGGATGCCTGCTGGTAATTTAACCCATTAAACTGTTGACAGGTGATTTTTCTTGGTCCGCCCTGCTGTTCATTTTACTAAAAAAGACGCTTTTTTCCGGGCGTCTTGAACAGGAAAACAAGTTGTGCCGGGTGATGGCGAGATGTAACATTGGGTATGTGAGATGACTAAATGAAACTCAGAGACTATCGGCTATTGAATTTTAATACCTGCACGTTGCAATCGATCCTTCAATTGTCTCCACGTACTATCATTCAACGTTCCGGCCGGGAAAACTTCAACATGGTGATCTTTAAAGATCAGACGAATACATTCAGCCTGCCTGGATTTTGTTTCATAATTCACGTTCGCAACAGTATCTAAGTCATAACTTCTTTTCAGGAATGGGTCCAAATGATTTTTAACCAGCATCACTTTATCAGAAATTTCGAAATAATGCATCGACCAGCGATTGAGCACAACCCACAGGCTGCAAAAAAAACCAGCAAATACGACTCCGGCATAAGAGGTGTCGTCATGCAGACACGCATAGAGAACTGACCAAAAAACCAACCACAATATTAGTCCCCGAAATGAAAAAAAGGGATTACCACTATATAACTGAAAACTTTCTTCCGCAGGCTCCATTGTACCATCTTTTCCGGCGAGTATATATTGGTGAAGATGAGCTTTAATTTCAGCTGCATTGGTGTAAAAATTTTCATAAATGTTTTCCTGGCGACCATCCTTGAAATATATAACAGTAGCCCTGGTCTGGGGATCAAACAACATGGGGAATATTACTTTCTTTTGAAATTCTACCCGCTTGATATCAGAAAGTTTAAATATCCGGGAACTGAACGCGATAAAGGACCCATCTAGTGTAATCTTCGGCGCATTGCTGACATATTTCCAGGCGGTATAAAGTCCAAAAAGAATGAGCATGATTCCCAACACCATGGCAATGTCTCTCCCAAGATGATAATCCCCACGAAACTTGGGCATGGTTATAAACAACATCCCTAATCCTGAAAGGGATGCAAGAAGGAAAACAGTCAACAAATAAAATTTCACCGGGTGACGGCGTAGTGTAATGGTGGGCATGCTGGCTCGGTAATTTAATACGACATCCGTTCGGACAAAACTAAGACTTTTGCTTTTCCTTTATCAGAACAAAGCAACCCGACAACTTCTTTTTTTTATCCTGCCAACACAACTCAGCCCACACGACCTACCCGCTTGTAAAACCATTTCTTAGCTACTTCGGCCATCACAATATATCCCGTTATGAGTAACAACATCCAAGCATAAAAAATACCCGGCAATCGCGTAAAACCCAGCAGTGTTGCAAAAGGCATAAACGGAATTGAAAGAACGACGAGGATAACTGCGCCGGTGGCGACACTCAACAACCGGCCGGGCAAACTCTTGAAAAAAGGCAACCGGGTACGTACCACCAAAACGATCAGCGTAGCGGAAATCACCGATTCGGTAAACCAACCCGTTTGAAAAACCTTTTCATCAGCTTTTAAAAAATGTAACAACACACCAAATGTCAGGAAATCAAACACCGAACTGATCATGCCAAACACGATCATGAACCGCTGAATAAATTTAATGTCCCATTTACGGGGTTTATCAACGGAAACCGCATCCACGCTATCTGTAGCAATCGTCATTTCCGGAAAATCAGTCAGCAGATTCGTCAGTAATATCTGTTTGGGAAACAAGGGAAGAAATGGGAGAAACAAGGATGCGCCGGCCATGCTGAACATGTTGCCGAAATTGGCGCTGGTGGCCATAAAAATATACTTCATCGTATTGGTGAAAGTCTTACGCCCCGCTACGATGCCCGTCACCAACACATCCAGCCCATTTTTCAGCAATACGATGTCGGCGGCCTCTTTGGCCACGTCCACCGCCGTATCAACGGAAATGCCCACATCTGCAGCATGGAGTGCCGGTGCATCATTTATTCCATCCCCCATAAATCCTACCACGTTGCCGGATTTTTTTAAGGATAAAATGATCCGTTCTTTCTGATTAGGTTCTACCTCAGCAAAAATATCGGTATGCGCCGCCTGCTGGAATAAAGCACTCTCACTCATTTCTCTTAACTGTTTTCCCGTCAGTATAACCGGTTCTTCCATACCGATTTGCTTAGCGAGACTATGTGCCACCAGCTCATTATCCCCTGTAATCAATTTGAGTTGCACACCAAGGTTTCGCAGATCAAGTATCGTTTGTCTTACTTCCGGCTTTGGCGGATCAAACAAAGCGATAAAGCCAAGAAATATCATATCGCATTCATCATTTCTGGTAAAATCTGTTGCCTGGCTGCTATTTTTATAAGCTACGCCAAGTACCCGGTAACCTTCGGCACTCAGTTTTTCATACTGTCCGTTGATCGAAGCGAGTTTATCAGCCAGCGGAATCAACTGGCCGGCGCCTGTTTCCGCGCGATCGCAGACTTTAATCACAGCGTTCAGCGCACCCTTAGTGATAGCCAGGTTTTGTTGACCACTCCTTACCTGTACGGTAAGCCTTTTGCGGATAAAATCATACGGCACTTCTGCCTGAATAGTAAATCCGGCTTTATCACCGGCATAACTGGCACTTATCGCTTCGTCGATGGGGTTTTTAAAGCCCTTTTGAAAAGATGCATTCAACCAGGCGTAATGCAATATTTTTTCTGAATGATTTCCTTCTGTATCCAACGTATCCTTCAGCGTAACTTTTCCGGCAGTGATGGTGCCTGTTTTATCGGAGCAAAGAATATTCATGCTTCCGAAATTCTCGATGGAGGAAAGCCGCTTGACAATCACCTGATTTTTGGCCATGGCTTTTGCGCCAATGGATAGATTGATACTGATAATAGCCGGAAGCAATTGTGGTGTAAGCCCCACAGCCAATGCCAGTGAAAACAGGATCGAGTCGAGCGCCGGCCGGTGCAGCAGAATATTGATACCGAAAATAATGATCACCAGTATCAGGGTAATCTGCATCAGCATGTAACCAAAATGCCGTATCCCTCTTTCAAACTCAGTTTCCGGTATGCTGGTTCTTAACCTGGCAGATATTTTTCCTAATTCTGTTTGTTTGCCCGTTGTGACGACCAAAGCTTTTGCCGTACCGCTGATAACATGTGACCCCATAAAAAGCGCATTGCTCCTGGCAGCGAGTTGCGCATCTGCCGCCACTACCCCGCTGTTCTTTTCTACCGGGAAAGTCTCGCCGGTAAACGCTGCCTCATCGATAAACAGTTCTTTTGACTCGAGCAATAAACTGTCTCCCGGAATCACATCTCCCGCATTCAAAACAATTACATCACCTGGCACCACCTGTTCCACCGGCAATTCCGCTTCCACGTTGTCTCGTATGATACAGCATTTGATCTGAACCATCTTCAACAATCCGGCAACAGCATTGGCCGCGCCTTTTTCCTGCCAGAACCCCAGCAAACTGCTCACGAGGGTAATAAATAAAATAATGACTGCATCCGTAAAATCGGCCAATCCAATGGAAATTAAAGCGGCAACGATCAGCAATAATGTAAGCGGGCTTCGAAACTGGTTTATGAAAAGGATAAGGGAAGATGTATGCGAACGGGCTTTTAATGTATTGGGCCCGTAATCTTTTAACCGCGTGGCAGCCTGTTCTGCTGACAAGCCTGTCTGGCCGGAGGCTAATTGCCGCAACACGTCATCTGTGCTTAGACTCCAGAATAGTTCGACGGAAGGGGGTGATGAAGAAAGGGGCATTGGTATTGCTTTTTCTCATTGAATGGCTAAAGCTATACTATTAAAGCGGGGTATCAAATGAGACCGGTCATCTGCCGTATGTGTGCAGGTCAGGTGATTTTCGGAGATCGGTGCTACCTCGGTGGATAAATCATTTTCAGGGTATGTGGCTGAACCTCCAATGACAGACAGTTACCTGGAAAAACGACCGCGAATAATGTCTGCAACTTGTAGGCTCCTTACTTGGAAACAGACAGCGGCTTCTTTTCATCGCAAAGAAGTTGAAGGCGGAGGCGGCGATGAATATGTGAGAGGCTTCATCCATATTAATCTTTGACTCTTACCCGACGCAAATCGCCCCTTATTTTGTTGCAAATCACCCCCAGGCTTATAATAGAGAAAATTACCTTTGGATAAATTAAGCAACCAAATTTTACAAATATGGATACCGGCTCTGCAATAAAACTGGACGTTTACATAAATTACCCGGGACATTGTGAGGAAGCATTCCGCTATTACGAGCAGCATCTCGGTGGAAAAATAACGATGATGGTGCCTCACCAGGAACCACCACCCAATTTTCCGAAAGCATGGAAAAAACCAATTCTTCATGCAATAATTGATATTGGTGGCACGATCCTGAGGGGAGCAGATATTCCCGGCGCCGAGCCTATGCGCAGCGCCTATCTCACGCTCAGATTTGACACTGCGGAGAAAGCAGAACACATTTATAAATTGTTTTCCAGCGAGGGCGAAGTGTTCATGAAGATGGGAAAAACGCCCTTTGCCAATAGATTTGCCATGATACGTGATAAGTTTGGCACTTCATGGATGCTGCTTAACCAGGACTAGATACAACCCGTAAGCTAGAAAAAGGCGATTGTGAACAGTGTGTTTAACTCGGTTTGCCCGTTGCTGGAGACGGACAATGGTATCTTTCACCGGAATGTTGCTGCACTGGAAATTGCGAGGACCGTCATTGCAGAATGTATTGCTGTTGCACGCACGCAAGGCATTTCGCTTACAGCGTCAGAAGTGGAAGAAAGCCTGTTGAAGATCAGCAAGCTCTCGGATGGGCAGTTGATCTCTACCTACCAGGATATTCTCGCCGGAAGACGGACAGAGATCGATACCTTGAATTTTGAAATAGTCCGGATGGCGGGGAATGTCAATGTATCTAATACGAAGTTACTGGGGGAATTGGTGCGGTTAAAGGCAGATATGAGTGGCGGAATAATATGAACAGGCAAACTCCTCTTGCCTCTTTGCGTTAAAAAAAATAAACGCCTGATAAATCACCAGGCGTTTGAAGCTGTTTGTAAAATTATCGCCAACCCAGCCCCGGCGCTACATGTTCAAGAATAGAGGACAATACGTGTACGTTGTAATCGACACCTAACGTATTGGGTATAGTCAATAGCAATGTGTCTGCTTCGCGGATGGCTTCGTCTTCAGAAAGTTGTTTAATCAACTGATCAGGTTCGGCGGCATAACTTCTTCCGAAGATGGCACGCTTGTCGGCCTCGATCATCCCGATTTTATCGGAACTACCGCTCTCCCGCCCAAACAACTGACGATCGCGCTCATTGACCAAAGCAAAAATCGACCTGCTTACAGATACGCGTGGCTCACGTGTATGGCCTGCTTTTTTCCAGGCTTCTTTGTAGAGTCTTATTTGCTCGGCCTGTTGTATATGAAAAGGTTTTCCGCTTTCATCGTACTTCAATGTGGAACTTTGGAGATGCATGCCATTTTCTGCGGCCCATACGGCGGTAGCATTGGAGGCAGCGCCCCACCAGATCCGCTCACGCAGACCTGCCGAGTAAGGCTCTAGCCTTAAAAGACCGGGCGGATTGGGAAACATGGGATAAGGATTGGGCTCGGCAAAACCAACGCCCTGTAGCTTATCGAGGAATTCAAGCGCTTTCTGTCGCCCCATATCCGCATCGGTTTCGCCTTCCTTCGGTTCATAGCCAAAGTAGCGCCAACCGTCAATTACCTGTTCGGGCGAGCCCCTGCTGATACCAAGTTGCAAGCGGCCGCCTGCAATCAGGTCCGCGGCTCCGGCATCCTCCACCATATAAAGCGGGTTTTCGTAACGCATATCGATCACGCCGGTTCCTATCTCAATCTTTTTCGTTTTGGCGCCAATGGCGGAAAGCAAAGGAAAAGGCGATGCCAGTTGCGCAGCAAAATGATGCACGCGGAAATAAGCCCCATCGAGTCCTATCTCTTCTGCAGCAACAGCCAGATCGATGGACTGAAGCAGGGTGTCGCCCGCAGTACGGGTACTATAGGCCGGATGATTGGCCCAATGGCCGAATGATAAGAATCCGATTTTTTTCATAGATAGCTACTTGTATTATCCAGTTTGAAATTAAGGATGAAGGAAGATCAGGACACTGGCACTTCTATCGCTTGTCCCCTATTAAAACAACAGAGTCAGCAAAAGGTTTGTCGGAAAATTGCCCTTGATTGGTCGCCTTTGCACCGCCTGCAACTGCGGTATACCATTGAATTTTGCATTCATAATACAATTTTATGAAGCGCTTACGTAAACCGGGAAATCTCCTTAAATTACTTGCAATAGCAATCCTTATGTCTGCAACACTTCCCTCAAACGCCCAGGTAATTAAACCCGTTACCAGTGGTTATGCGCCGGCCAACGGCATCAATGTTTACTATGAAGTATACGGCCAGGGCGAACCGGTCATTTTGCTGCACGGCGCCTACCACACAATCCAAACGAACTGGGGGCAACTGATACCGGAACTGGCGAAAACCAGGAAAGTAATTGCCATCGAAATGCAGGGACATGGCCATACGCCTTATTCGGAAAGAAAATTGACGCGGGCTGCATTGGCCAGCGATGTGGAAAAGGTGATGGATCATCTTAAGATCGACAGCGCCGATGTAGTGGGATATAGTTTCGGTGGGCAGGTGGCTTATCAATTTGCCATACAAAGCCCCGACCGTTTGAAAAAGCTCGTCATAATTTCTTCCGTACATAAAAGCGAGGGCTGGATAAGCAGCGTGACCGATGGTTTTAAAAAACTAAAGCCCGAATTCTTCACGAACACTCCGATGCATGCCGCCTATGATGCGGTCGCACCGGATAAAAACAAATGGATTCCATTCGTTGAGCAAATGATTGCTTCGGCGGGCCAACCCTTTGATCTGGGAGATGAAAATATAGCTAAAATCGCCGCACCCGTATTGATCATCTCAGGCGACAATGACGGCATGGATAAAATTGAGTTGGCCAAAACGTATAGACTATTAGGCGGCGATGTTGCGGCGGACTTCCAGGCAAAGCCTGCCTCGCGCCTGGCCGTTGTGCCCGACCAAAGCCATGTGAGCCTGATGAGGCAAACTAAAACGATACTGGATTACCTGGAAAATTTTTTATCAATGATGAATTGATAAACAAATATTGATGTTCCAATGCTTCGGCAAGCCACAGCCTGGTTTATTATCCTCCTGTTCCGATTGCTTCAGTAATTCACCCTATTCATCGGTAACAAATGGCAGGCTTGCGTGCATAAATCTACCGGCTCAAAAAAATTACGGTTTGGCTCCGCTTAATTTACCGATCAGAGAGGTAATCAAAAAAAACTCCCTGATAATAATTAATTATCAGGGAGCTGGGCGGAGAGGGTAAGCCAGTTGGCAAAAAAATGCAGTTCACCGGATGCTTACGCGAAAAGAATAACTAAGATCGATACGTTGAACTTCGAGTTGGTGCGGGTGGCGGGAAGATGGAGGTACCGAATAAAAAGATTTTTGGAAATTGGTAAGTTTGAGGATGGAGTTTACAGGGAATTAGATTTCCAAAGTTGAATACTATTGCTATTTAAAAGCAAGTTTAAACATCCCATTCAATATGAGCCCATTAAACTCAGCAAAAAAAGTCGGCCAAAGCTATCATTGACATTACCGTTTTCTTCATCGAATATATCGACAAAATACATCTCGCAATAGTGAGAAAAGTCCTTTATTGAGACAGAACTATTATAGACTTTTTTACCAATGTTTTTTTGACCAACTGATGGATAGAGAAGAATGGCGTGATTGGAATTGAACTGGATATTGTACGTGAACATCTGTTGAAGATCACGATCGGAGGGATAGTCTTCATCTACGATCTTCCACTTTGTATCTATGATTACACTTCGTTTTGCCTCTCCTTTTTTGAAAGTAACCAGGATATCAGGCCGGATAGTTTTATGTGCCCAAAAAAGTTGGCTATTTTGAGCAGTTACAGATAGCTCGCTTTCCCCGAATTCACTTTCAATTTCTTTGAGCGTTTTATAAATGAACTTTTCAAAGAGAACATTCATATCAAATAACAAAGCAAGTACTTGCTGCCGCCCAGATTTAAAGGCAGGGCAATAATTAAGGATAATCATCTCAGCCAGCACTAACGCATCTTTATACACAAAAGTTTTGCGGTCCAGCTTTAATTGACCAAAATCTGAAATATCCTGCTTCCGGGGTTCAACGTCTTCGAAATAAAGTAACAAGCGTTTAGCATCGTGTATAATATCGCTTTTAAATGAAATATCGGCAACAATTTCCAATGCTCTTTTCAAAATCCGGTTATAAAGATTATCCCTGGTGTAGCATGTGTGCTCTGTAAAGAAGCGTTCTTTATGCAGTAGGTTGTGCTGTAATTGCTTTCCGATCAATAGTCTCCCTTTCAGTACAGATAGATTGGCTTGTGCTTTCTTATATTTTTTTACCAGGCCTTTATGTATCAGCTGTTCAGTTTCCTGCAGGAATTCCCGTAAGTAGATGTCTAACAGGTTGGCATTTTGCGTATGCTGCGACACACTGGAGGCCTCATTTATCTTAATATATCCAGCTTTGCGCAACATATATAGTAGCGCTCTTTGCCATTTCGATACATCTTTTTCATCACTATTCCTATCTGCTTTGGGTAGTATCTCAATAGTCTTGTTGCCTACTTGTATTAGCCCTACATAAGATTTGAACGTAATTTTCTTATGGCCTACATTAAAGTATTTGCTTCGATGGAGGTCATTATATTTAACCAGGGTTTCGAAATGAGGCATTTCAAACCCCTGTTCTCCTAAACTCAAGCGGGAATACTCAAAAACAGAAATAACATGGTTACGATTCATAGATTGTTTTTACCGCTGCTATGAATTTTTCATCGTTATCAAAATCCCGGATGCTTTTCAGGTGATAGATCTTCCCATCGTTCATATCCTGAACATCATAGCCAGGAACTTTCATCAAGTTAACGCTATTCTTAGTTGTCTCATCCAAGAAAGCCATACCGATGACCAAACCAATACGGCCATAATCCCGGTAGCAATATTCCTGTAGCAGCGGTATGATCTTATTGAAGAGTGTAGCTTTTAAATCTCCAACGGAACGGACGTTTATAAGGTACGCATGACCGATCATAACATCCCGTCCCAGTATTTTTTCAATACGTTTATTAACAGCATTCAGCAATAAGCAGAGATTGATGCCCGAAAATTCTTTTGCCAAGTCAGCCAAAGCAGCTATCTGACTTTCCAGTGGTGTATTCTCCTTACGCATAGGCCCCCAATAGATCTCTTTATCTTTCTCATTATTCTTGTCTTCCGGGAATCCCAATAATTGGTAAAATGGTGTTTCCAATGCTCTGTACTCCTGATCGTCCCAGGAATATTTTTCATTGTCCCACCAAAATTGCCACAGCATTCGCTCCGGTTTTAACAGTGAGGGTTCCGGCGCCATTTCTTCAAAGACAAAACGGCGCCTTAATGCCGTGTCCAAAGCTTCAACGCTACGATCTGCTGTATTCATGGTGCCGACAATATACAGATTCGGCGGCAGCGCGAATTTTTCCTTACTGTAGGGAAGCATTGCGGTTATACTTTCTTTTTTTCCTAGGCGTTTATCCTCCTCCATCAGGGTAATCAGCTCGCCGAATATCTGGGCAATGTTACCTCTGTTGATCTCGTCAATGACAAGGACATAATTTTTTACGGTTTTATCATTTGAATTATTGCCCACAAATGATTTCAGATGTTCCAGTATGCCAGGATAATAAATACCTACGCCTGTTGGTCTCACTTCCTTCCTTTTATAATAGTAGTCTCGTAGTGTACCAATACTGAGCGTATGTCCCGTACTGCCGTTGGCTTTTCTGAACCGGATGGATGATTTCGTAAAGTCCGCAATCGTAAATTCCTTCCCCTCCGTTTTCATGCTGAACTTTATAGACGGGTTTTCTTCCCATTTTTCCAGCAAATGACTGAAGGCTTCCTCAAATGAGAGTTCTCCCTTGGTTTCGTTCTTCGCATCCAGCCAATTACCTAATGCCAGGTTGGCAATGTTTTTCAAAATGCCTGGTTCTACGTCATAAGTAACTTGTTCTTTGCCGTTTGTCATTGGTTTGATGCCTTCAACAAAGTCTTCATAGCTCATACTCTGGTGAAACGTAACAAAAGCTATCTGACCATCTCCCGGGTTCTCCCAATCTTCAATCAGCAATTCGTCAAAACGGTCCTTTAACTCTGTTCGGTTACTAAAACGTTTAAACAAATGGGGTTCTTTAACGCCATCTGCAATAGCCACAGCCTTATTAATTGTATGATAGGTTTTTCCCGTTCCAGGAGGTCCGTAAAGGATAAGATTTGATGGGAACTCATTAGTCAGATCTTCCGGGTCAAACGATAAAGCCAATTCAGTAGCCGGACTATCAATGCCACCCCGGTTAAAAATAAGCCTGACATTATCCATATTATTAACACTGCTGATGGTAGAGCGATAAGCACCCCGCCCGTCGATATCAAAGCGTTTGAAGGCTTTGTCCCAATCAACTTTCAGGATTTTACCATCTTGTTTATTTTCTGTTACAGTACCTAATGCATGTACACCCAATACAGAAATGGTTTTCCCATTTTCTTTACGAGTATAGGTTGTTTTTGCTGCCAGGCGCGCTCCTATCGGAACAGCATTAACTGTATGTTGAAACTTATCGTTATACCCGTTTTCCCAAATCCCTTCTTTTAAACAGCGTTCTAGCTGACTTACTCCGTCCCATTGAAAACCTACGCAATAGTATCTCGTATCCATAGTTATATGAGTCCTTTTCTAATATTTTCTATTATCATTCCAGCAAAAGGATATTTAGGATTCTGTGCTTTTTTTAGGTGTGCTCTCGCATCTTTCTTCTTTTGTCGTGTTACGCCGTTTCCAATGGGAAGATTTGAAATAAGCTTTTGAGCTTGATAAAGAGATAAATGATCTTCCCTGCTTGATTTCAAATCTGCTCTATCCTTTAGTTTAAATATCTCTATGTTCAGATCTCCACGCCCACCAACGACAGTTCCTACTGGAACAGATAAATTAAATGTTATGTGAATAACAGGATCAATCTTCGTAGGATTAATTATTGTGCAATTTTCACCCGAACAATCTGACGGGGCGATACCACGTACGCCTGTTACAGGGAAATAGTTGCCCTTCTGTCCACTTTGATTACACACGGTGCAAGAGATTAACATATTATCCCAACTATACGCAAGCCAATAATATCCCGGACGAGCAAATGCAGCTCTTCTGGTCTGTTGCCAAGCAGTCTTTGGTCTGAAATGTTCTATAGCCCCTTTGTAAAGAGGCTTTTCGCAATAGGCGCATTTAGGTCCTTGGCATTCCAAGAGCTTCTTTCTAAATTCATCACCGCCGTAGTCAGCACTAAATAAATATTTCCCGTTATTAAATGGTGTCGGGTCATGCGCATAATCACGCAAAACTTGATTTGTTGCGACTTTCCATTTTACTTTACCTCTATGGGGATGCCCAACTTGGGAAAAAATTGCTCTGGGAGGGTGTTTATTTTTCTTAATAAAGATCATATCGAATTGTGCTTATTCGCTATTGAATACACCAAATGCATAGCTTTAAAATCGTTTAAGGTTTCTCCTGTAGGCAGTACGCCCGTCTCTTCTTCCATCGTTCGTAACTGTTGAATGTCGCCTTCAGTTAATTCTGGCTGTGACAATAACCTTTCTCTCAATTTCATGTAATCATCCAGCTGTGGAGGGCGAGTATTCTCAAACTCAAAATATTCACTAGCTAAAACCTGGTCTATTCGCCAATTATGAATTTTTAGATCATTATCATCCACAATGATTTTATCTCCTGCTCTTTTATACAAGAATATATCAGCCTCTTCAGCGGCTTGAACAATTAATGGACTATGCGTAGCAACAATAATATGGCTGTTATCATCATTCAGGTTAAAATCATTTAAAAGCTGAACGTAGCTTCTTTGCCATACCGGGTTAAGGTGGGTATCCGGCTCGTCAAGCAAAAACAAGCAATCATCTTTTCCCGTTATCAGGATTAGCCCTAAAACAGTGATTAACTGTTGTTCTCCTTCACTTAGTTGCGTGAAATCAAAAGTAACATCGGCTGTCTTGGATTTCACATTTAACTGTAGTGTCTGAATTGAGTCAATCTGTAGTAGTGATTCTAATGCATCAAAGAAGTGAATAGGATGGCCGAATTTGTCATAAATGCCTGCAGCCAGGTCAGTTTTATTAATGTTATTGAGTTCTAACTTTTCAATTTTCTTTTCTTCGTCAAAATAGCCAGAATAGCTCCGAGCATTGTTATAGAAATAAGAGATCACTTCATTTGCTTTGCCTTTTGCTCCCCAAAATGGAGTGGTCACTTTACTACCTTCAAGAATGTTCTCTTCGAGGTAATCCATACCCATTACTTGTTGTTTACTCGTTCTGCTGTACCAACTGGGTTGTCTCAATATAAAGTTGATTTCCTCCAATTCTGTGAAAGAACAAAATCGATTGATCAGGTCTTGAGTTTTAGCTTGAAATGCTGCACTAGCCGTTTGACCTTTATAAAGGAGCAGGGTAAGCAATACCAACTGGGCATGATGATTTTCGGCAAAAAATAGTTTACGGAAACGCTTATCCAGTCCCTCGTTTTCCTTTAAATCACCCCATACCAATTCTTCATAAGGTCTGATAATTTGCCGTATTCGTTTGTTTTCACCCGAATAATAACCAATGATATATTGAGGTAAATACTCTTCTCCTCTATTGCGTTTGAATGTATTAAAATCAACTACAGCGAAAAGATCGACGCCCCCCTTCTGTCTTCTGAAAACCAAAAATTTATCTTCCCGACAAAGAATACGCATTTCAGAATTGCGACATTCATATTGAATGAAATATTCAAAGTTACCGGCTGCATAAGCCCAATCCTTAAAAGCCTCCTCCGTCTCCAATTGATCTAGTTCTCTAAAAATAAGCGCAAGAATCTCTATCAGATTAGATTTGCCTAATCCGTTTTTCCCAACAAGAAGACTAATCAAGTGATTTTTAAACTTAAGATTCAGTCCTTCTACATTTTTGTATTTAGAAACGATAAGCCGTTTAATCCTCATTTTGCTTTCATTTGAGTGATTTTCTGAAGGAGTAAGCTTGCGGGTTCATCATTTGGATCTTGGTTTACTAATTGACCAGCGAAAGCTTTACCTAGAATACGTAATGGCAGTTTACGTAGCTTAGTTGTAAGTTCGTTGTACAATATTTCTATTCTATCAGCAATCGAAAAAAGGTCATTTATTTGTTTTACGATTTTCTCTTGCTCATCAATTTCTGGCAGAGGAATTGCAAATGCAGATAGCTTCTTTGCATTAATATTAGATTGACTTACGCCATCTGATTTTACTTGCCAAGCCCAATCACGTCCATATTTTGAATTCAAAACAAAATTCAGGTAATATGGATTTAGCTCTTCGTTTGCTACAACTCTTATAATATATCCTGCATAGATTGCGGGCTGTTGTCCCTCATAGATAGAGGTCTTACCAACCAGCTCGGGACTATTAGTTCTATTAAATAATACATCTCCAGATTCTAATAAGTAACTCGCTATTTCCTTTTCGTCAGACGAATATTTTAAGTCAGACCAATCGAGTTTCCCATTTTGAAGGTTTCCCATTCGCAATACTGGGACTTTCCCTTCATTCTCCGATTTTTTTGATGTACCATAAGATACTCTTTTAGTTAGTGTCCCCAACTCATGCCATTGCCATGTATCCGGTATTATAAATGGTGTGGAACTATTAGCAGTACCATTTTCTATCTTTCTATTTTCTCTCCACTCCTCCGTCAATTTCCCGGTTACCGCCTGCATAAGTACATTCTCTCTGAATTGATTTAGCAACACAGGAATTTTATCCAATCGTTCGTTAAGTAAATCCAAATGATGATATAGATTATCAAGTTTATCTGCTATTCGCTTTTGTTCATTAAGCGGAGCTATTGGTATCGAAATCTGCTCATATTCTTTGTATTTTAAGTTTCTGAGGTTATTACTCCCACCTTGATAATTAACTATTTCTCCGCTATTATAAAAGTGAGTTAAATAGTAATTTATGTACCGCTTATCTAAATGAGGGGTTAGCCTAATTTTTCTGAAAAAATTAGTACATATTTTCGGGATGTGAGATTCAAAAGATAGAGTTTCCTTGTCAATAATTACAGTTCTTCCAACAGGTTGGTTGGGTCCACCGCCGGATACCTCTAATAATATATCTCCTTCTTTAAGTTCTCTTTTTTCTAAACTTACTTTTTTAATTGCTCTTAGCGCAGCTGTTTTACCCTTTTCTTCACGCCAGTTTTTCAATTCACTTCCTCGAATACAGTACACCAATGAATATTCTCTATCATCAAATAACGTATCTGAATCGATACCCCAGTCACCACCAATTACACTAGAAATTAATGAGTGGAATGGAGAAGAGTTCCAGCTATCGGGTAGTTTATTTTCTATCACTTTAATAATGCCATTATTTTTTCAAGTTCTAATTCAATGGTTTTTATTTCATTCTGTGCTTCACGGGCAATGTCTGCCGGTTCCGTTATTTCACTTTCACCATTTAAGGCTCTTTCGTTCATCAGCCCTATATCCAGCGAATCTTTTTTGGAGACGATTTCTTCGCGAGTATAACGGCTCCAACGTACATCGTTAACCTGCTCACGTTTTTTTAAATCAATCACACCATCATATTCCTGCTTTACGTTATCAATGCTTATGCCGCCTGTATAGGCTAATACAAAATCAGCAAAGGCATCCCGTTTGAATGGCGTACGCTTACCATAGGCGGGTGCATTCGTTCGCATATCATAAAACCAGACTTGTTTTGTGTTGCCTGTTTCCGTTTTGCCGCGTTCAAAAAAGAGCACATTGGTTTTTACTCCTTGTGCGTAAAAAATGCCGGTCGGCAGACGAAGAATAGTATGCAGGTTACATTTGTCCATTAGATCTCGCCGGATTTTCTGTCCGTCATTATCTTCAAATAATACATTATCCGGTAACACTACAGCGGCCCTAGCGCCTCCTCGTTTATGCAGGGAGCGGTATATATGCTGTAGGAAATTGAGTTGCTTGTTGCTGGTTGGAAAAGTAAAGTCGCCGCGTGTAGGGCGCTCACCACCTATCTTGGTACCAAAAGGAGGATTCGCCAATACGCCATCATAATTTTTAAAGTTCTTTCCCAACTCGCTCAAAGTATCCCCTAGAATAATTTTGCTATCCTGTCCATGCAATTTTACGTTCATTAGTGCCAATCGATGTGCATCCTGTACCAGCTCACAACCACTGAATGCCTCTGTAAGCTGAAATTTTCTTTCCTTGGTATCCAGGTCATAATAGTTGTCTGTCTTTTCGCGCAGGTACTGGTCTGCCGCGATCATAAACCCGAAAGTGCCTGCTGCGGGATCATTCCAACGCTCACCAATTCTGGGTACCAGCAAGTCAACCATTACATTGATCAAGGGTCTGGGTGTAAAATACTGCCCGGCACCGCTCTTCTTTTCGCCTGCATTGCGTTCCAGCAACTCTTCATAAATAGTAGCAATCTTGTCTTTTTCATGATCGTCGAACCAGTCAATATTGTCGATGCTCGTGATCAGCGTACGCAGATTAGCCGGTTTGCGTAAGGTTGTTGCCGCATTGGTGTAGATCTCGCTTATGGTGTCATTTTCACTTTTGGCAGCAATGGTAGCTAATAACTCCCGGTAGGTATCAAAAAGGTCTTTATTGTCTTTAATACCTTTCAACCGGCTCCAGCGGTACTCTTCCGGAATTTGTTCTTCAAATCCTTTCACTTCGGATAACCGAAGGAAAAGGATATAGGTCAACTCATTCAGGTATTGGTGATAGGTGACGCCATCGTCGCGCAACACATCGCATAAGCTCCATAATTTCCGGGCAATATCTTCTGCACTCATAATATACTATTGTTCTTTAAATTGTGCTTTATGCCGATTGGGCATATAAGTTATCATTAATGGTATCTAATACGGCTTGCAACTGGTGTTCGAATATTTTATCTAATCGCCGGAAACCGCCTTCATCTTTAAAAGGTTCGTCATCCAGGTCTTTTATTTGCAAAATTGTTTCTTTCAGCAACTGCTTTTCAAAACGATCCAGCCACTTACTTTGTACGGCATTCCAT
This sequence comes from Terrimonas ferruginea DSM 30193, assembly GCF_000425585.1. Classification (GTDB taxonomy): domain Bacteria; phylum Bacteroidota; class Bacteroidia; order Chitinophagales; family Chitinophagaceae; genus Terrimonas; species Terrimonas ferruginea. Next base: position 49,673 of record NZ_AUDS01000019.1, on the reverse strand, counting down.
TGTTTCATATTCCTCACCTTCAGCATTGCCCGTTTAATTCTGTCTTCATGGCTTTCCAGCGATGTACCTATGGCAAATGTGCGTATAAAGGAAATAATATCAGCCGCGATATCTTCATTTTTCGCCTGTTTCCAGGCTGTGCGTAAAGATACCGTATTGAACCCTGCTGCATCTAAAACGATGAGCAGCTCTTTTAATGATTTTCGATCCAATTCCTTAGGCCGGTTGCATACAATGGATAATGCTGCTACCTGGTTAAGGTTGTTTTTGATAAAACTGGTGAAACTATCCAGATAGTCTTCAGGCTTGCTACCTTTTCCATAACCACGCGTTGTTTCGATATACTCATCTTCATGCTCTGATACCATTACATAACCCGGAGCAGGTTTAAATTCATCAAGGTATCTCCATAGTGCCCGTCGCTCTTGAATGATATTTTGTATCTCGGTACTGTTCAACTGGCTTTTAAGGATATCGATGAATTGAGAGATGTTATTTCCTTCGGCATAAAAACTGAAGGTATTTTCTGCATCCTCCGAATCTTCGATATGACGTCGTTTCCTTTGCAGTTTGGCAATGATCTGTTCTACCTGTTTCTTTACCCGTTCCTGCGTTTGGATAACATCCAGCTCCTCCGATAACTGTTGAAAGGATGCCTTTGCATTTACAGAAACAGGCCTCATTTGTGTATAATCCCTAAGGGTTTCGTATAAGCCCACGGCGTCATAAATCTGGAAAAATTCTTTATTGATTTCGTCGCATCTGCGCGTAGCACGTCCTAACATCTGCTCATATAAAATACGGGATTTTACCCGACGCATAAACACCAGGTTACTGATACGCGGCACGTCGATCCCGGTTGTCAATAAGTCAACGGTGACGGCTATATTAGGGAACTGTTCATTTTTATAACGGTTCAACAATTCCTGCGGCTTATAGGATTTACCGGTAATCTTTTGGATTGCATTATCCGGCACATCAATTCCTAAGCTGCCGTATTCTTCTTTAAACAAATGAACCAGGGTATCAGCATGTTCATCGGTAGCGGCAAATACCAGTGTTTTAGCATCGCCTTCCGGGTCCAAGGCTTTTGCCAATTGTCTCACTACTGTCCTGTTGAAGTTTTCGGAAAGTACCAGTTTGTTGAAGGCCGATACATCAAAATGCAACTCATCCTCCAGGGCTTCCAGTTCAATAATGCTATTCTCTTCCTGGTCATAAGCTTTGGGCTTTTCTCCTTTTTCCCAGGTGATACCTTCTTTACTCAGTTTGGTTTCTATCTGGTGTGGCGGTTCATGATCTATTAGATAACCATCTATGACGGCTTCTCTGTAAGAATAGAAATAAACCGGGGTGCCAAAAATTTCAGTGGTATGTAAGGCCGGCGTTGCCGTTAATCCGATGGCATAGGCATCGAAATAATCCAAAACCATACGGTATTTGCTTACATAATCATTCTGATCTTTGAATACTAATTCCTCGTCATCCATTTCCTTATCCATCAGGTAGCCCCGATGTGCCTCATCAATGATAATACAATCATACTGATCTACCGGAAAGACATCTTCATCACCTTCTTTGTAAAACAGGCGTTTTACCATACTCTGCACTGTAGAAAAATGCAGCCGAGTATCCTGTTCCGGCATTTTTTCTTTCAGCTCTTTCACATCGTAGATCTCTGCGAATGTGTTCAAGCCTACCACTTTATTATCCTTGAAAGCATTAATCGCTTGCGTACCTAAAAGATTGCGATCCACGAGAAACAATATCCGGTTAAACCTGTTCGTCTGTATTAAATGGTAACATAGGCCGATAATAGTTCGGGTTTTACCGGTACCCGTTGCCATGGCAACTAAGGCTCTGTGGTTTTCGGGTGCTGTTACAATCCTTTGTTCAACAGCTCTGATAGCATCAAGCTGATAGGCACGAAGTCCTAACCCTGACCTGCTTTCCAGGAAATCGAGACTCGATGATAGTAGTTTCTGGTTAGCCTGCTGAATGTCCTTTTCCCTCAGTTTAATGAGCCCTTCCGGGGAGTACCATCCCTGCAACGGACGCGCATTGTTTGTTTTTTCGCGTACATCCAGGAACCAGATGCCACTCTTTGTCTTGATCTGTTCCAGATAGGGACGCCCATTGGTTGAAAATAAAAAAGGTACTTTATACCTGTCCCATGCGCCTAATAATATAGCTTCTTGATCAGCTTCCACCAATTCTGCATATACTTTTGCTTGCCGGAGATCTGTGGAAATATCCTGCCCATATTTTTTTGCCTCTACAAATCCATACAATTCGCAACCAATAAACAAAGCATAATCAGCCCAGTTGGGGCCTGAAGGCCACTCCGCGATAGCCATATTTTTACCTCTTTGCGGAAGCGTTTTATGTTTTTTATAATTAAGCGTTTCTGTATTCACCAGCCAGCCTGCAATTGCAAGCCGCTCATCTATTAGTGCCCTCGTTTCTGCTTCAGACATGCTGATCTTTGCAGCTGCTTTTGTCGCTCTTTGCCTGATCGTTGCTCTTTTTTCTTCACTCAGTTCATTTATATTCCGTTCTTCAAGTAATTTATTAAACGCAGCTTCCAGCCGCGTATACTGCATTTCCAGCTGCTTTAACTGAGTGTCTTCTCTGACATCATCCGGAAGAATAAATTTAACATGGTCTAAGGACTGATCACCTGATGAATAGATTTCGCAGAACCATTTAGCGAGTTGGAATGCTGCATATAAACATGATTTGGCTTCATCAAAGGTCCCTTTGCCATCATGAGCAGCCGTATTTCCTTTCTTTTTGATCAGAAAGAATAAGTCCGAAACAGTAGTAGATAGTATTTTTTCTTCTTCCAGTATTTTTATACGGTTGTGAAATGTATTAACCCAGGGAAATACTAATTGGTGTTCTTCAAATAAGTATTCGGATATCTTTTCACCTAATTGCCTCAACTTAATCAGGCATACCACTGGATCGTTGTAAAGGTAGTGTTCAGCAGTTTTACCGATATTATACAACAGCGGAAACCCCTGTTCCAGGTATATGAAATTAGATGGTTGCATATCCGCAATAAATTACATAGCATTTAATGGCAAATCAATATATAAAATAAAGATGATTGTGAAAAATGACATTAAAGCAATTTATCAATACAATCCCCCCAACAAAAAAGCCTCTTGTCATCGACAAAAGGCTTTTCCTATTTGGTTCCAGCGGAGAGAGAGGGATTCGAACCCCCGGACCTGTTACAGTCAACGGTTTTCAAGACCGCCGCATTCGACCGCTCTGCCATCTCTCCGCGGCAAAAGTAAGTGTACGCAGATTAATGGCAAAATTCATGTTCTACTTTTTTACGATAATATTTTAATTCACAATCAGTTTGGCTTCCAGTACCTGGTAACCCGCCGCTATTCCCTCCTCGCCTTCCACCATCCTCAACAACAACTCCGTAGCGGCCTTCCCCTGCTCGGCGGGAAATTGTTCTACCGATGCCAATAACCCTCTTTCCAGGTAACGCATAAACGACAGGTGCGCATAACTTACAAAGCTGATGTCCGTGTTGATCGTCAGCCCCTGTTCGCGGCAGTAGGCCATCGCTTCCAGTGCTACATAATCATTGAAAGTGATCACCGCCGTAGGCCGTACTTCGCGCGCCAGCAATTGTTTCATGGCAATTCGTGTGGCATGCGAGGCCAGTCCCGTATCAGTTAGCACGATCTCCATGCCGGGATGCCGGGCCGCCGCCGCTTTGATGCCCTGCTCGCGTTCCGCCGCCGCAGCCAGCGTAGCCGGACCATTGATGAATCCTATATGAGTATGTCCGCGTTGTGCCAGCAACTCTACCAGTTCCGACGATGCCCTCGCGAGGTTGCAACGTACACCATGATAGAGTTGCCCGGCAGGTACCCGGTCGAAGAATACCACCGGCAACCCGTATTGTTTCAGTTCATCGAACAGGCCATAGTCACGCGTGTCTTTGGCTAATGATATTAATACACCATCTACACGGTTGCGGCGCATCGAGTCCAGCACTTCGCGCTCTTTGGCGGGGCGGTCGTGCGACTGGCCGATGAGCACGGTATACCCCTGCTGCTGCGCCAGTTCTTCCACTGCCTGGATGGCCATGCAAAAAAATTCTTCCCGTAGATTCGGCACTATCAGACCGATAGTGCGGGTACGGCCTTGTTTGAAAGAGATGGCCGCCTGGTTGGGTTCATAGTTCAGTTGTGCCGCCAGTTCCTGTACGCGCTGGCGCGTTCGCAATCCGATACCCGGGTGATCACGCAGGGCGCGCGATACGGTGGATACGGATACATTGAGTTGCCGCGCAATTTCTTTGATGGTTGCGGGCTTACGTGTATCGGTCATAGTGGTTAGCCTCCCTGCTTCAGGAGTTAATGGCTTCAGGCGACACCCATTGGTGTTTACCTTCCGTCATATAGTGTTTGCTTTGTTCGATGGCATCCATCACTTTTTCCAGTATCACATCCGCCGGTTCGTTGTAAGTCAGTTCCAGCGGGGCTTTAAAGGTAACTGTTAGTTTGGTGCCACGCTTCAGCAGCTTGAGGCCGGTTTTGTTAAAGGCGCGCGAAAATCCCGAGATCACCACCGGTACCACTACGGGTTTGCTGTAGCGGATGATGATGGCCGTGCCTTTACGTCCTGGTGCAAAGGGCGCAGTAGTTCCTTGCGGAAAGGTGACGATCCAGCTTTTTTCCAATGCCCTTGTGATTTTACGGGTATCGGAAGGATCGAGTCCTTTGCGTACTTCCTTGCTTTTTTCATTCCAGGTGCGTTTGACCGTGATGCCGCCTGCCAGCAAAAAGAAACGTGCGATCCAATTGGAATGCATGGTTTCTGCCGCAGCGATATATTGTATGCGCGTGAAGGGGTTCAGTAAGTAGTAGGGAATCGGGCCCAGGCTTTTTTTCCTGCCCCATTTTATCGCGGAGAAGATGGCAAAAAAAGTGATGACGTCGGCGAAGTAGGTCTGGTGATTGCTGACGAAAAGTACATTCTGCTTCGGCAGTTTGCGGACATGCTCTGCTCCTTCGATCCGTAATTTGTTGATGATAGAAAGGCGGGGCCAGTAGAACAAGCCTACTACCAGGTGAACAAACTTCCGCACAAGGCTATAATTGACCAATCGCTCCCACATGCAAGCATATTTTGATTTGCAAATAGAACCCAATTTAAGAATAGAATGTGAAAATGTGTAAATATGTAAATGTGAAAATGTACGGAGTGGACCTGGGTTGAGTTGCCCTTTCACATTTACACATGGCCCCGGGCAAGGCCCGGGCACATTTGCACATTAAAAAAGCCCCCGCCAGAGGCGAGGGGCTTTTTTGTATAAACAGGATTAGTGCTTATTCTGCTTTGGGTTCGTCAGCAGCGTTGGCAGCGGCGTCGTTATCCAGTTTTTTCTTCAGGTCGGCCAGCACGCCCAGGTCACCCAGGGTTGCTTTTTCTACCTTGTTCTGGATAGTTTTCACAGCTTTTTTGGTCTTGTCAGACTCAACCTTCGCTTCTTTCTTAGCAGCTTCACGCTCTTCGAACTGACCCTGCTCCCAGATGCGGCTGTGTGAAAGCACAATACGCTTCTCGTTGCGATCGAATTCGATTACCATGAATTGCAGTGTCTCGTCGGCACCTACGCTCTTACCATCTTCCTTGTTCAGGTGACGGTTAGGCGCAAATCCTTCCAGACCGTAGGGCAGTTGTACAACGGCACCTTTATCGTCGCGGCGGATCACGGTTCCTTCATGGATACTGCCGATGGCAAATGTATCCTGAAGGGTATTCCAGGGATCTTCCTCGAGCTGTTTGTGTCCGAGTTGGAGTTTGCGGTTCTCTTTGTCAATACCCAGGATCACTACGTCGATGTTTTCACCAACTTTCGTGTATTCACCGGGATGGTTGAAACGCTTCAGCCAGCTCAGGTCAGAGATATGGATCATACCACCAATGCCGGAAGCCAGTTCAACAAACACACCGTAGTTGGTGATGTTTTTCACCAGGCCGGTATGACGGCTGCCTTCAGCAAAGCGTGTTTCGATGTCGTTCCAGGGATCAGGAGAAAGCTGCTTGATAGAGAGGCTCATCTTGCGGCTGTCTTTGTCGAGGGTAACGATCTTCGCTTCGTACTCGTCGCCGAGTTTGAAGAACTCTTTCGCATTGATTGGTGTGTTAGCCCATGTGATTTCGCTAACGTGTACCAGACCTTCCACACCCGGGAGGATCTCCAGGAATGCACCGTAGTCTTCGATGTTCACTACGCGGCCTTTAACCACATTACCCTCTACCACGTTCTCAGGCAGCACATCCCAAGGATGCGGAGTCAGTTGTTTCAGACCCAGGCTGATACGTTTTTTCTCGTCGTCGAAATCCAGTACCACCACATTGATCTTCTGGTCCATCTTCAGCACCTCGCTTGGGTGAGAGATACGGCCCCATGAAATGTCGGTGATATAGAGCAGACCGTCCAGGCCACCCAGGTCCATGAAGGCACCGAAATCGGTGATGTTCTTCACAGTACCTTCCAGTACCTGTCCTTTTTCCAGTTTGCTCATGATCTCGGCGCGCTGAGCTTCGATATCGCTTTCGATCAGTGCCTTGTGCGATACTACGGCATTCTTGATGGTCTCGTTGATCTTAACCACTTTGAATTCCATAGTCTTGCCAACAAACTGATCGTAGTCAGTTACAGGCTTAACGTCGATCTGAGATCCGGGCAGGAAGGTTTCCATACCGAATACATCCACGATAAGACCACCTTTGGTTTTAGAGGTAACGATACCGGTGATAACTTCACCAGTTTTGTGTACTTCCACGATACGCTCCCATGCACGTGTGATACGCGCTTGTTTGCGGCTCAGGTTCAGGTGACCATCGCGGTCTTCTTTCTCCACGATCATTACTTCCACATCATCACCTACTTTCAGACCGGGGATGTCACGGAATTCGTTGAGAGAGATCAGACCATCACTTTTGAAACCGATGTTCAGTACCACGTCGGTCTTGGTCAGACCTACCACGATACCTTTGATCAGTTCGCCGTCGTTCAGTTGTATGAACGTGTTGTCATAAACATCGTCATACTTTTCTTTTTCTTCTTTGGTGTAAGAAGTGACGTTGCGTTTGTCTACGCTCCAGTCGAAATCGTCATGCGCTGTCTCTACAACAGGCGCAGCCACAGGTGCAGTTGTTGTCGCTGCAGAAGCGTCAGGTGCGGTTTCCACCTCACCAGCTGCGTTCTCCTGTGCATCAGCGTTTAAGTGTTTTTGAATCAATTGATGAAACATAAATTGTTCCCGAAGGGTTTTAAAATCGGGGGAGCAAAGATACGGAAAAAAGGTGGAAGGCGGAAGGTTTAAGGGAAAAACAGCCGCTTCAGGTTATAAGTAGTAAGTTATAAGTTAACAGCCATATCTGAATGATAATCAATCTAAAACATGCGTTGTGGTTGGTTCGTGTATACACGAACCAAGGCGAACGGACGGATTCACGATTGACGATTGACCATTCACCATTCACTATTCACCATTCACTATTCACCATTGACCATTGCCGCTTGACAATTCACAAGTATTTTCAGTTTTAAGTGTTTTCTGTGCATCGTATTGTGTTTCAAGCATTCAATCACTTATTTTCACCCAAAAGAACACTTTTGCTTTACGCTGTACTCCGGGTTCATGTCCGGTTATGCTTGTGGATCTGCTGTCCGGAAATCAGGGTTAACCGCCCGGATCTGCTGCGTACGCCAGGGCCCGTGCTCATTGCAGCCAATCACCCCAACTCCTTTCTCGACGCCGTTATCATCGATGTATTGTTTCAACGTCCCGTTTGGTCGCTGGCACGTGGCGATGTTTTTAAGGGAAAAATGATCCGCCGCATTCTGCACGCCGTAAAAATCCTTCCGGTATACCGCCGCTCCGAAGGCGTGGAAAATCTGCAGGAAAATTACCGCACGTTCGAAGATTGTATCCGCCTTTTCGAAAATAACGAACAGGTGCTCATTTTCAGCGAAGGAAAATGTATCAACGAATGGCATCTGCGCCCCTTACTCAAAGGCACTGCGCGGCTCGCCTTCCAGGCCTGGGATCGCGGCATTCCGTTGACCGTATTACCCACCGGCATCAATTATGATTCATTCCGGTCCTTTGGCAAGATCGTGGAGATCGGGCTCGGCAACCCTATTCAGCCCTTGCCCGCTTCCGCGGAACTAAGCGACGGGAAACGCATGCAGGATTTTAACCGGCAGTTGCAACAACAACTTGCCTTGCACGTAAAAGAAATTGCACCAGGGGACAAAGAAAAAGCAAAACGTTTATTTAAAAGACCGCTCTCCGTTATACAACGTATCGCATTAGCAATACCTGCCGCACTGGGATGCTTGCTGCATTTACCCGTTTTCCTGCTCTCCCGTTTTCTTACCAACAAGTATTTTTCCAACAACGATCACTACGATTCCATTCAACTAAGCCTTATTATTCTCGGCTACCCTGTTTACTTATTGGTCGTTTTATTATTGGCGCTGTTTTTTGCTCCCTGGCCCTGGTTTTTATGCATCATCCTGATGCCCTTGCTGGCACGTGCTGCGGTTATTTTTTATAAAAAATAAATCAGCCGGGACTGATCACCAACGCCGTTCCTCCTCCATCATTCTCTTTCCAGCGTATTTGCCATCCTACTTCATGGGCCCTTGCCCGCATATTGTACAATCCGTTGCCGGCGCCTTGTTTTTCCGCATCGGCGGGCAGTCCTTTTCCATTGTCTTTTACCGTCACCTGCCAGCTTTCTCCTCCCTGGAAGAGTATCAGCACTTCATCTGCGCCACTGTGACGGAACGCATTGTTGATCGCCTCCTGGAGAATCCTGTAAAGATGGAATGCCTGCGACGGAGGTAAAGAATGATCATTGTCCAGTTCGTCTACCACACCGGCATGAATATGCGGATAGCTCGGTTGGATGCGTTGCAGGAAAACTTTTATCCGGTCGCTGATGGCCGTTAAGGTCAATGCTTCTCTTTTCAATACCCAAATGGTGTCCGTCAGTTCCGATACGATCGACAATGAATTATTCCGCAGTTCCTGCACCGATCGTTCCGCTGCTACCACAGGCGCCATCATCTGTAACTGGCTTACATTCGACACCATCGATGCGGCATAGGCCCCGAGGTTGTCGTGCAGGTCGGCGGCTATCCGTTTGCGTTCCTGTTCTTCCGCTTCTTTCACTGCCTGCGCCGATAGTATTTTTTCTTCTTCGTGTATCATGCGCATCTTCAGTTGCTGGCGCTTACGGTAGCTGATGAATAAGATTACCGCGATAGCCGCCGCCGCAAGCAGGATACCGGCTATACCGTACAATTGCTGATTTTTGCGCGTGATATCCAGCTGCTGCTGGATGATGGTGTTTTCTTTTTTCTGTACTTCGTATTGCGTTTGCAGTTCCGCAATAGCCCTTGCAGAATTCTCCCGATACATCGTGTCTTTGAAGGAAGAGAGTTGCTGCACGGTCTGCGCGTACTTTGCATTGTCGCCTGCTTTTCTATAACATTCCGCCAGGGTATTATAGACCAATACGATCGCGGCACTCATTTTTCTTTCGCGCGCAATTTGCAATGCTTCCATGCATAAAACCACCCCTTGCTGCGGCTTGCCGGTTGCGCTGTAGAAAGACGCCAGCACCGTCATGTCCGACACGGTATACAACGGATCACCGATCTGCTTGCGCAATTGCAACCCGGCCTGTAAGAGTTGTTCCGCTTCCTCTACGCGGTTAACATAACTCAACATCAGCCCTTTCACGTTCATACTTGCACAACGCACATAAAGGCTTTGTATCCGTTCCCCTATTTCAATGGAACGTGTGGTATAGTAAAGACACGAATCGGCATAGCGCTGCTGATGATCCGCTTCGTACAGGTGCAGAAAACAAATGCCTGCGTTGGAGTTAAGTAATCCTTCCACCTGGAGCGTCGTAATTGAGTAGTGATGTTTGTTGTACACCCGGGCCATCGCCAGAGCAGGATGAACCACCTTCAGTGTTTCATTGAAATGTCCCATCATCGACGGGCCGGTAGACATATTCAGTTGAAGGTTCAGCAACATGGTCGTATCGCGGTCTTTCTCCAGCAATGGCAACAAGCCATAATAAAGCTGCATCGCTTCCTTGATCTTGTTGCTGCGTGTAAGCCGGTTGGCATCGAGCATGATGAAACGTGCATAGGGTTCTTTGTAATCATCTTTGTAAGCAAGTGTCTTCAATTCCTTCTGGATAAGACTATCAAGACGTCCATCGATGATGCCGCTGCGGGCCATGCTGTAACCCGTGTAGTAACGCATCAGCGAAGCACGCGGTTTGTCTTTTAATTTTATGGCAAGCTGGTATCCTTTCTCTGCGTAATGAGCCAAGGTGTCGTTAGAGAGTGATGCATTGTCCAGTAGCAGGTGGTAGATCGATAATAGTTGTTGCGAAGAAGGTTGCTCTGCGGCAATTACTTTTTTCAGGCTGTCGATGCGTGGCGTTTGCGCCCGCAGCAGGCAGGTAAGCATCAGGAAAATGATACACAGGAAGGTCTTGGTTGGCATGGTGGAAAGAGGTTGGGCATCTTAAAAGTACGCCAATTGCTTCCACTCTGCAGCATATTTATTTATGCACTACTACAAATTAAGTAGGGGAAATAAAGGCATCAGGACAGGTCGGTATCTGCTGCGATGGAATTAGCGGCGATCCAGCCGCTTGTCCACGCATGCTGGAAATTGAATCCGCCGGTAATGCCGTCCACATCCATGATTTCCCCGGCAAAAAACAAATTCGGCAGCTTACGGCTCATCATGGTTTGCGGATCGATCTCGCTGAGTTTGATGCCACCTGCGGTTACAAATTCCTCTTTGAATGTTGTTTTGCCGGTGACATTGAATTCACTGTTCACCAATTCTTTGATCAGTTTGTTCTGCGCTTTGGCGGGAAGATCGGCCCATCGTGTATCAGGAGTTATTTCACATTGCTGCAACATGAATTCCCATAAGCGTTGCGGCAACTGCCAGGGATTTTTGTTAACGAGTTTTTGCGCAGCGCGTTCATGTCTGTATTGCTGAAATTCTTCTCTGAGTAACTGCTCCTGTTTATCACCGAGCCAGTTGATCTGGCAGGTAAAATGATAGTTCATTTTTTGCAGATCGCGGGCACCCCAGGCGCTCGTTCTTAATACAGCCGGGCCGCTGAATCCCCAATGCGTGATGAGTACGGGGCCTGTTTGTTCGAGTTTGGAACCGCTGATGCGCACACGTGCTTCCGGCACGCTGACGCCCATTAAGGCCGTGATGGGATGATTGGGAACATTAAATGTAAACAGGGAGGGAACCGGCTCTTCGATGGTATGGCCGATGGCACGCAGCCAGTCAAACATCGAAGACCTGGGGTAGCCGCCGCAGGCGATACAGACATAGTCTGCCGTCAGCGATGAGTTTTTGTCTGTACGAAGAAGGAATTGATTATTCTCCGTTATCGTCAGTGCTTCCACTGTCGTTTGCAGGCGGATGTCGATGTTATAACGGCTTGCTTCGCGAAGCAGGCATTCAACGATCGTCTGCGAGTTATCGGTAACCGGAAACATGCGGCCGTCGCTTTCGGTCTTGAGTTGTACATCGCGTTCGGCGAACCATTCAATGGTGTTTTCGGTAAAAAAACGATGGAATGCTTTTCTCACGAAATGTGTTCCGCGCGGATACCTCATACTGAGTTCGCGTATATCGAAGCAGGCATGTGTTACGTTGCAGCGTCCGCCACCGCTGACACGCACTTTGGACAACAGCTTGTTTGTTTTCTCGAGGAGAAAAACTTTCAGCCCGGGGCGGAGCCTTGCTGCGTTGATGGCACAGAAGAAGCCGGCAGCACCGCCGCCGACCACTACCAGTGTTTTATTCACCGGAACGGTCATGCAGTGTTATTGTTGGGTATCGGCAGTTACGGCCGTGTTGGCGAAGTAGAGATAAGGGTTCTTTTCTTCCGCAGCTTCGATCGGTGCATAATTGGAGAGGATATCGGCCTTGCCTTTGCGCACGCACACGTCGTGTTCGAAATGAACGGAAGGTTTGCCATCGAGTGTGCGGACGGTCCAGCCATCCGCTTCGGTGTACACATCTTTTTTGCCCATGTTGATCATGGGTTCGATGGCGATGACGATTCCTTCGCGGAGTTTGGCGCCGGAGCCACGTTTGCCGTAATTAGGCACCTGCGGATCTTCGTGGAGGCTGCGGCCGAGACCGTGGCCCACGAGTTCGCGTACTACGCCGTAGCCGTGTTTGCGTTCGGTATGTTCCTGGATGGCAAAACCGATGTCGCCGGTGCGGTTGCCAGCTACGGCTTTTTCGATGCCTTTATAAAGCGATTCTTTGGTGATGCGGATCAGGCTGAGGACTTCGCGTGCAGGTTCGCCAATGGCAAACGTGTAGGCGTGGTCGCCATGCCATCCATCGAGGATAACGCCGATGTCGATGGTAACGATATCATTTTCCCGCAATTCGCGGGTATTGGGAAATCCGTGTACGACAACGTCGTTGACGGAAATACAGGAATTGAAGGGATAGCCATGGTAGTTGAGGAAAGAAGGGATGGCTTTATGATCATGGATGTACTCACCGATCTTTTTGTCAATGCTCAGGGTAGTGACGCCGGGCCTGAGGTCGGCGGCGATCGTTGCCAGCGTCTGGCTTACGAGAAGCGCGCTCTTGCGCATGAGCTCGACCTGGTCATTTGTCTTTACAATAATCATAGTGCAAAGGTACGACTGGGAATGTGAAAATGTGCAAATGTGCCGCGCGTTCCGCGCGGTTGATGTGGAGATGAGTGAATGGTGAATCGTCAATCGTCAATGGAACAGCCTGAGTCCCCTGACTCACTGAGACTCCCGACGGGCGTTCTTCACTCGATTCTTTTGCTCCCCATTTTCACATTTACACATGGCCCCGCCTCAGGCGGGTACATTTTCACATCATAAAAAGCACCCCCGCAAAACGGGGGTGCTTTTTATAACTTATTTACCTGCAAACTTAATACTGCACAGCAGAAGTTGTCTGGCGTCCCTGGATACGACCGCTCTTCATGAGGCCGTCGTACTGGCGCATCAGCAACTGTGTTTCGATCTGCTGGAGCGTATCGAGGATTACACCAACCATGATCAGCAGGGATGTGCCGCCGAAGAAGTTGGAGAATGCCTGTGTCATACCAAAGGTAAGCTGGATGATACCGGGAAGGATACCAACCAGGGCCAGCAAAATGGCACCGGGTAATGTGATACGGTCCATGATGGTACCGATATAATCTGCGGTAGGCTGTCCGGGTTTAACACCGGGGATGAAACCGTTGTTTTGCTTCAGGTTGTCTGCAATTTGCTTCGGGTTGAAGATCAGGGCAGTGTACAGGAAGGTAAACCCGATTACTACTACAGAGTAGATGATCATGTACCAGATATTGGTATGATCGGTAAAGATTGCGGAGATCGAGTTTTGTTTGCCGAGTGTGAACAACGTAGGGAGGAACATGATCGCCTGGGCGAAGATGATCGGCATTACGTTGGCACTGTTTACTTTCAGTGGCAGGAACTGGCGTGCGCCGCTGAACTGGCGGTTGCCTACGATCTGCTTGGCATAGTTGACGGGTACTTTACGTACGCCCTGTACCAGCATGATACATCCTACGATGATCGCGATCAGTACGGCAATTTCCACGATGAAGATCAGGATGTCGCCGGCACGCAGTGAGCGTGTGGTCAATTCCTGTGTAAAGGCTTGTGGCAGGCGGGCCAGGATACCGACCATGATGATCAGTGAAGTACCGTTGCCGAGACCTTTATCGGTGATCTTTTCACCCATCCACATCACGAGCAGTGTACCTGCAGTGAGGATGAATACGGTGGTGTAAGGGAAATAGCCGGAGAAGGCTGCGATTTTGGCTTGTGCTGCAGTCTGGTTGAGGTAACCGATATAGGCAATTGCCTGTACTACGGTTACGGCAACAGTGAGGTAGCGGGTGTATTGGTTGATCTTTTTACGACCGCTGTCACCGTCCTTCTGCATTTTCTGGAATTTGGGAACCAGCACGGTCATCAGCTGCATAAAGATAGAGGCAGAGATGTACGGCATGATACCCAGGGCAAAGATAGAAGACATGTTGAACGCTCCACCTGCGAAGGTGTTGATGAGGTCAAGCATACCGTTGCTGGATTCGCTGTTTTTGTTGATCGCTTCCAGTTTAACCGGGTCGATACCTGGCAAAACGATGTGCGAACCGATACGGTAAACAACGACCAGCAGAAGCGTGAAGACGATTTTGCTTCTCAGCTCCTCGATGCTCCAGATATTCTTAAGTGTCTGAATTAATTTTTTCACGGAAGTTATAACTGTTTAAAGGCCCTGAAACATAAAAGACGCATTTGGTAATGCGTCGCGCAAAATAAGAAAAATTACTTAACGATCTCTACAGTTCCTCCTGCAGCTTCGATGGCAGCTTTTGCCTTTTCACTTACCGCGTTCACTTTGAAAGTGAATTTCTCTTTCAGTTCACCGTTACCGAGAACTTTGATACGGTCGGTCTGGCTGATCAGCCCGTTGATGTAAAGATTCTCCAGGGAAAACTCGGTGATACCGTACTTCTCTGCCAGTTGTTCGATCTGACCGAGGTTGAGTACTTTGTATTCTACGCGGTTGATATTGTTGAACCCTCTTTTGGGAACACGGCGCTGGATGGGCATCTGACCACCTTCGTGAGCCATTTTGCGTTTGTAACCGGCGCGGCTTTGTCCACCTTTGGTACCTTTTGTGGAAGTACCACCATGTCCTGAACCGTCACCACGGCCGATACGTTTTACTTTGTGTGTTGCGCCTTTTGCGGGTCTTAATTCGTGCAGTTTCATTTTTTTAATTTTTACTCGACGGGGTTTATTCCCCTCGCTTGTTTATGAATGTGAAAAAGTGAAAACCTGGTTGATTAAATCGCCGCGAAGTTACGGGATTCATCACCACATTTTCACATTTTCTGTTTTTTCAATCAATTAGGCTTCTTCCACCTTCACCATGTGCTCTACTTTACGCACCATGCCGAGGATCTGTGGGGTAGCTTCTACCTCTTTGGAAGAGTTGGTTTTATTGAGTCCGAGGGCACGCAGGGTAGCTTTTTGGCGTTCCGGGCGGTCGATCGGGCTCTTAACGAGCGTTATCTTGATCTTTTTCATTGTTAAAAGAGTTGAGGGAAAGGGTCAGGCCTTTCACCGGATTATCCATTAAATACTTTCTTCAGGCCCACTGTACGTGTTTTCGCTACGTTGATGGGTTCGCGGAGCATAGCCAGCGCCTTGAAGGTAGCTTTTACCACGTTGTGAGGGTTGGCAGAGCCAAGTGACTTGGCCAGTACGTCTGTCACACCTGCGCTTTCCAGCACGGCGCGCATAGAGCCTCCGGCGATTACACCGGTACCATGAGCGGCAGGCTTGATCAGCACTTTCGCAGCGCCTTCTTTAGCCCACTGATCGTGAGGAATGGTGCCTTTCATAACCGGAACTTTGATCAGGTTTTTCTTGGCATCTTCGATCCCTTTGGTAATAGCTTCCTGTACCTCCTTGGCTTTACCCAGACCATGTCCTACAACCCCGTTTTCATTACCTACCACAACCAGTGCAGAGAAACTGAAAGCACGGCCGCCTTTGGTAGTCTTTACAACACGATTGATAGCAACAACTTTGTCTTTCAGTTCAAGGTCGCCTGCTTTTACTCTGTTTAAATTAACTTTTGACATACTCTTTGTTTGGTATTTTGTCCGAAGCTTTACTTCGTAGGGTCCGGGAGCGGCTTGCACCGCTACCCTTTCCGTTATATCTTAAATTACGTTAGTACCTGTTTGGATTGGTTTGATTAAAACTGCAGGCCACCTTCGCGAGCACCTTCAGCCAGTGATTTAACACGGCCATGGTACAGGTAACCGCCACGGTCAAACACTACGTCTTTGATACCGAGTTCAGCGGCTTTACGGGCCAATGCTGCACCTACGAGCTTGCTTTTATCAGACTTGTTACCGGACTGCGCCTGTACGTCTTTATCTTTTGAAGAAGCTGAGGCCAATGTCTGACTGTTGTCGTCGTCGATCAACTGAGCGTAGATATCGGAATTGCTTCTGAATACGGACAGACGGGGCTTCTGAGCTGTACCCGCGATTTTCTTGCGGATATTGAAGCGGATCTTCTGCCGTCTTACTGCTTTTACGTTTGACATCTTTGTTGTATTTAGAATCCTGATGCTGCCAGGATTTATATAATTTGAAAATTTGAGGATTTGAAGATTTGATAATGAGCTTTTTTTCAATTAGCCCGGTTTCAAATTTTCAAATTTTACTTGCCGGCTGCTTTACCTGCTTTCTTACGAACCACTTCACCCACATAGCGAACACCTTTGCCTTTGTATGGCTCTGGCTTGCGGAGGCTGCGGAGTTTGGCAGCTACCTGGCCGATGAGTTGTTTGTCGGTACCTTGCAGGGTGATGATCGGGTTCTGACCTTTTTCCTGTTGGGTAGCTACAGACAGTTCTTTAGGAACTTCGAAGATGATGTTGTGGGAATAACCGAGTGCCAGGTCAAGTGTATTGCCGCTGTTGGCAGCCTTGAAACCTACACCGATCAGTTCGAGTTTGCGTTCGAAACCGTCGGTAACACCTTTCACGAGGTTTGCCAGCAGTGCGCGGTACAGACCGTGCATAGCACGGTGACGGATCTGGTCAGTGGGGCGGGTCAGCACGATTTCATTCTCCTTCACTTCCACTGTGATATCGCGGTCAATGCTTTCTTTCAGTTCGCCTTTGGGGCCTTTCACCGTGATCACGTTGTCTTTTCCTACGGTTACAGTAACACCGGCAGGAATGATCACTGGTTGTTTACCTATACGAGACATAATTAAAAAGTTTGTCGTTTGTATTGTTGTTTAAAAATCTGCCAACCGGTCAGCCTGTACAGGTGAGGGCTTAATGTATCGGCAAACAATGCTTTGCTTAGTAGATGTAGCAGAGTACTTCGCCACCTACATTCTGTGCTTTTGCTTCCTTGTCCGTCATTACACCTTTAGAGGTAGAAATGATGGCTACACCCAAACCGTTTTTCACGCGGCGGAATTCAGAAGGAGAAGCATACTGACGCAGACCGGGGCGGCTTACGCGCTCCAGGCTCTGGATAGCAGGCTGCTTGCTTGCGAGGTCGTACTTCAGGGCGATTTTGATTACGCCTTGTTTGTTGTCGTCCTCGAATTTGTACTTCAGAATATAGCCCTGATTGTAGAGGATCTCTGTCATACGCTTCTTCAGGTTTGAAGCCGGAATATCTACGACACGGTGTCCTGCCATCTGCGCATTACGGATTCTTGTCAGGAAATCTGCTATAGGATCTGTTACCATTTTCTATTAGAATTAATTCAATTTGATAATTTGATACGTTGAAGACGGTGAGTCGGTTAATGTTGGCTCACTTTCAAATCTTCAAATTTGATTTACCAGCTTGCTTTTTTCAGGCCGGGGATTTTTCCGTTCAGCGCCATGTCGCGCAGAGCCACACGGGAGATACCGAAGTAGCGAACGTAACCTTTGGGGCGGCCGGTGAGCTGGCAACGGTTCTTCAGACGTACTGGAGAAGAGTTCTTTGGAAGCTCGTCCAGTGCAGCCCAGTTGCCGGCTTTCTTCAGTTCTTCCCTTTTCGCCGCATATTGTTCAACCATACGTTCTCTTTTATGCTGGCGGGCTGTTACTGATTTTTTTGCCATGTTGTAAAGTTTCTGTTTTTAAAAAGCTTCAATGATTTATTGAAAGGCCTGGGCTATTAAGCCTGGGCTTCTGTGTTTCTCTTGATGTTTTTGAACGGCATTCCCAATTCTTTCAGCAGTTCGTAAGCCTCTTCGTCTGTGTTGGCGGTGGTTACGAATGTGATATCCAGACCGGTGATCTTGTTCACCTTATCGATGTCGATTTCGGGGAAGATGATCTGCTCGGTTACCCCCAGGGTGTAGTTTCCACGGCCGTCGAAAGCTTTCTCGTTGATGCCTTTGAAGTCGCGTACGCGGGGCAGGGCAACTGCGATCAGACGATCCAGGAATTCATACATCTTATCGCCGCGCAGTGTTACGCGCGCGCCGATCGGCATGTTCTTCCGGAGTTTGAAGTTGGAGATATCCTTTTTGGAGTTGGTTGCTACCGCTTTTTGACCGGTAATGGT
Organism: Terrimonas ferruginea DSM 30193; assembly: GCF_000425585.1. GTDB lineage: Bacteria > Bacteroidota > Bacteroidia > Chitinophagales > Chitinophagaceae > Terrimonas > Terrimonas ferruginea. The sequence continues at coordinate 31,433 of NZ_AUDS01000019.1, read as the reverse complement.
GGTCAGTTCGTCAACGGCGATGTCAACTAACTTCTTGTCGCTTACCGCGCCGTTTACGCCACGGTTCAGGCAGATCTTCTCCAGGCGGGGAGCTTGCATTACGGAATCGTAGGCAAACTTCTTCACCAGGGCCGGAGCCACTTCATTCTTGTATTTATCGGCCAGTCGCGGAGTATATGCTTTCGTACTCATTATTTAAATCTTTTAAAAGTGCTTAGAGATTATATTTTTTCTCCTGATTTCTTTGAAATGCGAGCCACTTTTCCTTCTTCGCGTACGCGTTTTACCTTGGTAGGTGCTTTGGCTTTCGCATCCCACAACATCACATTGCTGATCTGGATGGGCATTTCCTTTTTGATGATACCACCCTGTGTGTTCTGTGCAGAGGGTTTGGTGTGTTTAGAAACAACGTTAACGCCTTCTACAATCACCTTGCCTTCGGTGAGGAGAACTTCCTTCACCACCCGGGGTTTGTACTCCGGTTTGCCGTTATTATCTTTCTGGGGTTTAGCATCGCCGGCAATAACAATTACCAGGTCTCCCTTCTTGATGTTGTACTTCGGTTTGAATCTTGTGCTCATTTTTTTATGCTTTATGCGAAACGCTTTGACGCAGTACGCAATGTTATGATTAGTCGGGTCGCAGGATCTTACAATACTTCCGGCGCCAGGGAAACGATCTTCATGTAACCCTTGTCACGCAGTTCACGTGCAACAGGGCCGAAGATACGTGTACCGCGAGGCTCATCAGCCTGGTTCAGCAGTACAACGGCATTGTCGTCGAAGCGGATATAAGAACCGTCTTTACGGCGCAGTTTGTTGGTGGTGCGCACGATTACGGCTTTGGCTACGGTACCTTTTTTGATACCACCTGCAGGCAGGGCGTCCTTCACCGTAACGACTATTTTGTCGCCGATCTTGGCATAACGCTGACCGCTGTTACCCAATACGCGGATGCACAGAACTTCTTTTGCTCCGCTATTGTCGGCTACGTTCAATCGGCTTTCTTGCTGTATCATCTTATTTAAGCTTTAAGCTCCTTCTGCCATGCAGAGTGAGCAGTTTAAACTGTTATTTATCATGCAGGCACGGCTGACCTTCCCGGTAAATTCCGCACCCTTTCGGATTACTTCACTTTCTCTACCACCTCAACCAGTCTCCAGCGTTTTGTTTTGCTGAGCGGGCGGGTTTCCATGATTTTAACCACATCACCGATGCTGCACTCGTTCTTTTCGTCGTGTGCATGGAACTTGGTGGTCTTCTTCAGGAATTTACCGTAGATAGGGTGTTTTACTTTTCTTTCCACCGCAACGGTGATGGTTTTGGTCATCTTGTTGCTGGTGACCACCCCTATCCTTGTTTTTCTTAAATTTCTTTCAGCCATTTTATTGAGCTTTTAGCTTGATATTTAATTATCGGGAGACCGGTTTAGGCTTCCACCTTTCTTTTATTGAGTTCGGTCTGTACTCTGGCGATATCTCTGCGGAGACCACGGATAGTCATCGGGTTTTCCAGCGGAGAAATTGCGTGGGCAAACTCTACCTTCTTCAGGCGTTGCTTGTCCTCTTCGAGACGGGCTTTCAGGTCGCTGTCGCTCAAACCCTGGAGGCTCTTTACAAAATCTGCTTTCTTTGACATGTTTCTTAATTTGAAAATTTGTGAATTTGAAAATTTGAAAGTTTATTCTATATGAGCCATTTTCAAATCAGCTCATTTTCAAATCTTCAAATTATTATGCGGTTACCAGGTCACGACGCATGATGAATTTGGTTTTGATCGGCAGCTTACCGGCAGCGAGTGCCAGGGATGCGCGAGCAACTTTTTCATCAACACCGTCGATCTCGAAGATGATGCGGCCCGGCTTCACCACGGCAGCCCAGTACTCCAGGTTACCTTTACCTTTACCCATACGTACCTCTGCAGGTTTGTGGGTGATCGGCTTATCTGGGAAAATGCGAATCCACACATTACCTTCTCTCTTCATCTCACGGGTCAGGGCCTGACGGGCAGCTTCGATCTGACGGTCAGTGATCCAGTGCGAATCCAGAGCTTTCAGCGCGTAAGAACCGAATGAAATGGTAGCGCCTCTTTTGGCATCACCTTTCATGCGACCTTTCTGCATCTTTCTGTGTTTCGTTCTTTTCGGTTGTAACATTTTATAAAAAATTTGAAAATGTGAAAATTGATAATGCGGATATTAGTTCCGGCGCTCTCCGCGTCCGCCACCACGACGATCACCACCACCTCTGCGGTCATCACGACGATCACCACCTCTGCGATCATCACGGCGATCACCACCAACACCGCCTTCGTTCTTACCACCAGCGATGATGTTAGGGTTCAGGTCGCGTTTAGCCAGTACTTCACCTTTACAGATCCACACTTTGATACCGATCTTTCCGTAAACGGTTTGGGCAAATACGTTAGCATAGTCGATATCCATACGGAAAGTGTGCAGGGGTACACGACCTTGCTTGAATTCTTCACTGCGGGCGATCTCTGCACCGGCCAGACGACCGCTCAGTTTGATCTTGATACCTTCGGCACCCATGCGCAGTGCAGAAGCGATAGCCATTTTGGTGGCACGTTTGAAGTTGATACGATTCTCGATCTGACGAGCGATGGTATCACCTACAATCATGGCATCCAGTTCGGGACGACGAATCTCGAGAATGTTGATCTGTACATCGTCTTTACCAGTCAGTTTCTTCAGCTCTTCTTTGATGCGATCTACTTCTCCACCACCTTTACCGATGATGATACCAGGCTTCGATGTATGAATAGTAACGATCAGTTTACCCAATGTTCTTTCAATAACGATCTTGGAGATACCACCTTTATTAATACGGGCGTTCAGGTAAGTCCTGATCTTATGATCTTCGATCAGTTTGCCAGCATAATCTTTTTTGCTGCCATACCAGTTAGATTCCCAACCACGGATGATACCTAACCTGTTACCAATCGGATTTGCTTTTTGACCCATGATTATTCGTTGTTAGTTTTTTTTGTTCTTTTTGCTGTTGTCTTTTTGGGAGCCGCTGCTGCAGTTTCAGTTGCAACCTCTTCGCCCTTGGGGGCTGCGGTGGCACCACCTTTCACATCCACGATCACAGTTACGTGGTTGCTGCGCTTACGAACGCGATAGCCACGGCCCTGGGGAGCGGGACGCATACGCTTCAGCGTACGTGCACCGTCAACGAAGATGGTTTTTACGATCAGCGCGCTTTCATCCCCGCCTTCATTCTTCTGCTTCCAGTTGCTGATTGCACTCAGCACCAGTTTACGCAGAGGCACCGCAGGATGCTTGGGGTTATGTTCTAACTCGGCCAGCACTTTTTCTACTTTCTGACCACGTATCAGGTCAGCCAGCAAACGCATTTTGCGGGGCGACGTGGGATAATTTCTCAATTTAGCTACTGCTTCCATTGTTGCTTATTTAAGGTCTGTGGTTTCCCTCAGACTGTTAAACGATCATTAGTCTTTTTTAGAGTGTCCTTTGAAAGAACGTGTTGGAGCAAACTCACCCAGTTTGTGACCAACCATGAATTCGGTTACGTATACAGGGATGAATTTGTTGCCATTGTGTACGGCAAATGTGTGGCCTACAAAATCAGGAGAGATCGTAGAGCGGCGGCTCCATGTTTTGATCACGCCTTTTTTGTTTTTGCCTTCGTTAATAGCCAGTACCTTCTTCTCGAGGTGAGTAGCTATGTAAGGACCTTTTTTAATTGAACGAGCCATATTCTAATTCGTTAATTTGATAATTTGATAATTTGAAAATGTTCTTTTGGTGAGCGATTTTCAAATCTTACTTCGCCAATTTGCTTCCGTTTTTGCGCTGGATGATCAGTTTGTCGCTGGCCTTACCACGTGTACGTGTTTTCAGACCGCGTGAGTATTGACCATTTCTGCTGCGGGGCTGTCCGCCTGAAGCTTTACCTTCACCACCACCCATCGGGTGATCTACAGGGTTCATGGCTACACCACGGTTGCGGGGCTTGATACCTTTCCAGCGGTTACGGCCGGCTTTACCCATGCTCTGTAGGCTGTGGTCGCTGTTGCTCACCACTCCTACTGTTGCATAACAGTTAACCAGTACTTTGCGCAGTTCGCCGGAAGGCATTTTCAGCACGGCGTATCTTTCTTCTTTGTTGGTCAGCTGAGCGGAAGAACCGGCGCTGCGTGCCAGCTTGCCACCCTGACCAGGCTGCATTTCAATGTTGTGAACGTTGGTACCCAGCGGCATGTTTTTCATCTGCAGGGCGTTACCAACTTCAGGAGCTACGGCATCACCACTGATGATGGTTGTACCTACCTGGAGTCCCTGGGGGGCCAGGATGTAGCGTTTTTCACCGTCTGTATAGTTCAGCAGCGCGATGAATGCTGTACGGTTCGGATCATATTCGATAGATACAACAGTGGCTGCAATATCTTTCTTGTCGCGTTTGAAGTCAACGATACGGTACTTCTTCTTATGTCCGCCACCACGGTAGCGCATAGAAAGGTGACCGGAAGAGTTACGACCGCCGGTTCTTTTCTTGGGTTCCAGCAGGCTCTTTTCAGGTTTGTCAGATGTGATCTCTGCATACGCGTTCCCGATTCTCCAACGGGTACCAGCGGTAACAGGTTTGAATTTCCTTAATGCCATTTTTAAAATTCTTGTGCCTTTCAGGCTTTTGTTGATTTCAACACTTCGCGGCGGTTGGTTGCCTTTCGGTGGTAACCTTGGTTACCCCGGGGGTGATCAGATGTTTGCGTACAGATCGATCGTTTCACCCTCGGCTACGGTTACATAAGCTTTCTTGTAAGAAGGCTTACGTCCGGAGATGAAGCCGGCTTTGGTAAAGCGGGTTTTGCTTTTGGCGGGAGATACTGCAGTGTTAACATTCGTAACCGTTACGCCGTAGAAGCTTTCGATCGCTTTCTTGATCTCCAGCTTGTTCGCTTTCTTAGCCACTTTGAAGGCGTAGCGACGCAGTTTGTCTTGCTGCGCGTTAGCCTTTTCAGTCAAAATCGGCTTTATCAATACATCAGAAGGATTCATACCTTTTTAATTTGAAAATTTGAAAATTTGATGATTTGACGATGATAAGATCAATCAAATCAGTCACTTACGCTGCAGCTTCGTCTTCTACAAATACTTTAGCCGCACTTTCTGTCAATACCAGTACTTCGGAGTTAACGATGTCGTAGGTATTGATATCGCTCAGCAGTACACCCAGTACAGAGGGTACGTTGCGGAGAGACAGTTCAACATTGCTGTCGTTCTCAGGAAGGATGAAGAGGGCTTTTTTATCAGCCACTTTCAGGTTACCCAGGATGTCAACAACAGATTTTGTCTTCGGAGCGTCGAGGTTGATGTCCTCTACCACTACGATCGCATTTTCTTTTGCTTTATAAGACAGGGCAGAGATTTTGGCCAGGTCCTTCACTTTACGGTTCAGTTTGAAATCGTAGCTGTGAGGCTTGGGGCCGAAGATGGTACCACCACCTTTATAGAGAGGGTTACGGATGTTACCTTTACGGCTACCACCAGTACCTTTTTGACGATGCAGTTTGCGGCTGGCTCCTTGTACTTCAGCACGCGTCTTCACTTTGTGCGTACCCTGACGCTGAGCAGCCAGGTATTGTTTCACAGCCAGGTAGATCACGTGATTGTTAGGCTCTATGCCGAAGATATCTTCGGGCAGTTCAATCGATCTGCCTGTGCTTGTTCCTTTGCTATTTAAAACTTCAACTTTCATTTTCTTAGTTTTTGATAACCCTCACAGGTTGATTACTTCTGGATTAAAACAATTGAACCGATGTGGCCCGGTACAGAACCGCTAACCAGGATATAATTTTTGTCGGCGAAAATTTTCACCACTTTCAGGCCTTTCAGTTTTACGCGGTCACCGCCATCACGGCCGGCCATGCGCATACCCTTCATAACGCGGCTTGCGTCAGAAGAGTTACCAAGAGAACCTGGAGCACGCTGACGGTCATGCTGACCGTGGCTTTGCTCACCTACACCGGAGAAGCCATGGCGCTTAACAACACCCTGGAAACCTTTTCCTTTGGTAGTACCGACAACTTCAACCTTGTCACCTTCTTCGAAGATGTCAACAGTTACAGTTTCACCAATATTTTTTTCGAGAGAAGAGTCGCGGAATTCTTTGGAGAATTTTTTAGGCGCAGTCTGTGCCTTTGCGAAGTGATTTTTTTCGGCTTTCGTAGCACGTTTTTCTTTCTTTTCGCCGAAAGAGAGTTGGAGAGCGTTGTAACCGTCAGACTCTTTGGTCTTCACCTGTGTTACAACACATGGACCTGCTTCGATGATCGTGCAGGCTGTTTGTTTTCCAGTGGGATCGAAGATGCTTGTCATCCCGATTTTCTTCCCAATAATACCTTTCATTTGTTTCCAAGTTTACGCCTGCAGGATTATTGGGACATGCCTGAGCGGTGTGCTACCGTCGGCATCGATCCCCGTTTAGCTACCAACCTTTTCCTTTGTGTGAGCAACTTCGCTCCCTCGGAAGTACCGGTAGTAAACAAACCCTGAATGGCTTGTTTTTATGTAATAAACCAGAGCTCTTTTGGTCCGCCCGAGGCGAATTTGAGAGATGGCATTGATTTAACTAACGAGTATAAGAACTAAAAACGAAAAGGCGCCAGGGCGCCCATCCGATATGTTATGCTTTGATTTCAACTTCCACACCACTCGGCAGATCCAGCTTGCTCAGCGCATCTACTGTGCGTGAAGAAGAAGTGTAGATGTCCAGCAGACGCTTGTGCGTAGCCAACTGGAACTGCTCACGGCTTTTCTTATTCACGTGGGGAGAACGCAGAACAGTAAAGATCTTCTTACGGGTAGGCAGGGGAATTGGTCCTGTTACTACTGCACCTGTGCTGCGTACTGTTTTTACGATCTTTTCCGCTGATTTGTCTACCAGGTTGTGATCGTAAGACTGTAATTTTATTCTGATTCGCTGAGACATGTGTGTAAACCCGCTTTTCTTTTGGGAGTGCGAAGGTAAGGAGTTTATGATTATTGCCAAAAGTTTTACGCTTTTTTTCGTTTTTTTTCAGGCAATTATTTTTCACCTCTCCCCTGTTCAAACGCTGTATTCTACCTCTTTTAATTGACAATCAACTACTTATCATTTTTCAGCGCTTTTGACGGTTTTCAGAAGGTTACGCCGGCAAAAATATGAAAAGCCTGGCTTCTCCATTTGTCCTGGTTGCTTACATCATTCAGATTGGTCAGTCCCATTTCATACCGCGCTCCAATGTTGATCAGCGGCAATTGCAGCAACAAACCGCCGAGCAAAGAAAATTCCCCTTTCCGGAAAATGTCGCGGCCCGGCTGGCGCAGGCTGTCCACCTTGCTGTTCATCAGTTGCCCCCATTGAGGCCCCAGTTGCAGTTTCACCCGCTGTGATTGCCCGATATCAATATTCAGCAGGATCGGGATTTTGAAGTAGTTCAGTTTGGCCTTTTTCTGGTCGCCGCCCAGGAATATGTCGTCATAGATGTCGGTTTCGTCGCTGGTGATCTCGCTGGAAGTCTGGGTAAAGTTGATTTCCGGCTGAATACCGAAGCGACGGCTGAAGTTCCACTGCAGAAACCCTCCCAGCATATAGTTGTAGCGGAAAGACTCGTTGAAGGCCTGGCCTTCGATCTTATTGATATTCACGCCCGCTTTGGCACCGAAGCGGAAGGTCCGTTCCGTGTCTTCATGAAATTTTTGCTGGGCGTTGAGCAGGGCCGGGAAAAGGACAATGGCGGTTAAGGTAGTGACAAACAGGCGCATAACAGAGTTTTTGGGATAAGGCCAAAGAGTGTGCCGGGATGAGATCGTGAATGGTGAATCGTGAATCGTGAATAAACAGCCCTTGCCCCCAAGCGCTTCATGGTGCGTCACTGCGGGTCATGGCTGTTTACTTATAACTTAATACTTATAACGGCTGTTTAACCTTACACCCCAAGCCCTACACCTTTAACCATAAAAAAAGGCTCAAGAATGAGCCCTTAACCTTTAAATGTGTTTTTCAAGTAGCCTGGACGGCCTTATAGGATGATCCTAAAAACGGGTGTGTTTTCAGGAACTATTTCAGCAAACCTGATGCCATATCACCTTCATTTGCTTGATCAGGATTAATTTATCCGCATAAAAAAGGCCGCCCCGGAGGGCGGCCCTATCTGATTTGAATAGTGTCAGATTAAGCGCTCACTTTACCTTTCGCTTTCGCTACTACCTCTTCAGCAATGTTGCTGGGGGCTGGTGCATAGTGAGAGAACTCCATGGTAGAAGAAGCTCGGCCTGATGACAGAGAACGAAGCTGCGTTACGTAGCCGAACATTTCGCTCAGCGGTACTTTTGCTTTGATCACTTCTGCACCTGCACGGCTGTCCATGCCTTCCATCATACCACGACGACGGTTCAAGTCACCCGTAACGTCACCCATGTACTGGGCTGGTGTGATTACTTCTACTTTCATGATCGGCTCCAGCAATACCGGCTTGGCTTTGCGTGCAGCTTCACGGAAACCTTGCTTGGCGCAAAGTTCGAATGACATACCATCAGAGTCAACCTGGTGGAAGCTACCGTCGAACAGACGGATCTTCAGGTTGTCAACAGGATAGTTAGCCAATACACCCTGGGTCATTGCAGATTCGAAACCTTTCTGCACAGGCTGGATGAATTCACGGGGAATCGATCCACCTACGATATTGTTCACGAACTGGAAGTTCTTGTCAGGGTTTTCTTTTTGCCATTCTTCGTCAACCGGTCCGAGGTCGAACACGATGTCGGCGAACTTACCACGACCACCGGTTTGCTTTTTCAGCGTTTCACGGTGTTCAACGGTTGTGTTGAAGGCTTCTTTATAGGCAACCTGGGGAGCACCCTGGTTTACTTCTACTTTAAATTCACGACGCATACGGTCGATGATGATCTCAAGGTGCAGCTCACCCATACCACGCAGGATGGTCTGACCGGTATCTTCATCTGTGTTTACACGCAGTGTAGGGTCTTCTTCTACCAGTTTAGCGATAGCCATGCCCATTTTATCAACGTCGGCCTGGGTTTTGGGTTCAACCGCGATAGCGATTACGGGCTCGGGGATGAACATGTTTTCCAGTACGATCGGATGGTTTTCGTCGCAAAGGGTATCACCGGTTTTGATTTCTTTGAAACCAACAGCCGCTCCGATATCACCAGCTTCGATGAAGTCGATCGGGTTCTGTTTGTTTGCAAACATTTTCATGATACGGCTGATACGCTCTTTCTTACCGCTACGTACGTTCAGTACATAAGAACCTGCATCCAGGTGACCGGAATAGGCGCGGAAGAAGGCCAGACGACCTACAAACGGGTCGGTCATGATCTTAAACGCGAGGGCCGCAAACGGCTCTTTCGGGTCAGCCTTACGGGTGATTTCTTCACCACTGTCAGGATGAGTACCAACGGTATCAGGAATATCCACCGGTGAAGGCAGGTAACGGCAAACCGCATCCAGTGCAGTTTGTACACCTTTATTCTTAAAGGAAGAACCGCACATCATCGGAACGATAGACAGGTCGATCGTTGCTTTACGGATCGCTTCATGGATCTCGTCTTCGCTAATGCTGTTGGGATCTTCGAAGAATTTCTCCATCAGGGTGTCGTCGTATTCAGCTACGGCTTCTACGAGGCTCGCTCTCCATTCTTCTGCTTCAGCTTGCATGTCGGCAGGAATGTCGATCTCGTCATAAGTCATGCCTTCTGTTTCCATGTGCCAGATGATCCCTTTCATTTTGATCAGGTCAACCACACCCTGGAAATTGTCTTCAGCGCCGATTGGCAGCTGCAGAGGTACTGCTTTGGAACCCAGCATTTCCTTTACCTGCTTCACTACATTGAGGAAGTCGGCACCGGAACGGTCCATTTTGTTTACAAAGCCGATACGGGGTACGCCGTAACGGTTGGCCTGGCGCCATACAGTCTCAGATTGAGGTTCTACACCGTCAACCGCAGAGAACAGGGCGATCAGACCGTCGAGTACACGCATAGAACGCTCCACCTCTACGGTAAAGTCCACGTGACCCGGAGTATCGATGATGTTGAAGTTGTATTTCTTGCTGTCACCAGTTACTTTACCCTTGTCAGTAGGGAAGTTCCACTGGCAGCTAACGGCAGCCGAAGTAATGGTGATACCGCGTTCTTTCTCCTGCTCCATCCAGTCGGTAGTAGCTGCACCGTCGTGCACCTCACCGATACGGTGAATCATACCTGTGTAGCGGAGGATACGCTCCGTGGTAGTGGTCTTACCGGCATCGATGTGCGCGGCAATACCAAAGTTTCTTTGAAATTTCAAGTCTGCCATGACTGGTTAAATTTGTTGTTTACTTTATTTTTTGTTGTATTGATTGGCCGAATGTTGATCGAAAAACTGAATGCGTTTCAGGCTATTTTCAGTAGTGGGGAGGTATATCAGCTAACTATAAACAGAACAATGCATCCCGGCCGGGGAGCAAAAAAGCTGATATGGTAGATTAGACTCTCATAGACTGCCGTATGGGTAAAATCTCTTTCGCGTCACTTTCGTCCACATCCTTGGTTTCTACCTACGGCGGCGCAAAGGTAGGAATTAATTTGAAGATTTGGCAATTTGAAGATTTGAAAATGGGGAAACCGACGCATCAACTTGATAATCAATTTTCAAATCAGAGTTTTCTGGTCACATTCCCCTCTCCCATTTACCCAAACAAATAAGCGATATCTTCTTCGTTCAGCATTTTCACAAATCCTTCGTCTGCGCCTACCAGCTCTTCCGCCAGTTGCTTTTTCTTCTCTTGCAAACGCACAATCTTTTCTTCAATCGTGTCCTTGCAGATCATTTTATAGGCAAATACATTGCGGGTCTGACCGATGCGATGCGTCCGGTCGATAGCCTGTTGCTGCACTGCCGTGTTCCACCACGGATCAAAGAGGAACACATAATCTGCCGCAGTCAGCGTCAACCCTGCATTACCGGCTTTCAGGCTGATCAGGAACAGATGCGTGTCGTTGCCTTCTTCCTGGAAAGCATTAACCATTTCGGCCCTTTTGGCCGGCGGTGTCTGCCCGTCGAAGTGATAATATTTTATGCCCTGCCGTTTACATTCTTCCGCCAGCAGATCGAGCATGCTGCTGAATTGCGAGAACACCAGCGCTTTGTGCGCCGGCAAGATTTGTTTCAGTTCGTCCATTAATACATCTGTCTTCACGGAGTCGGCACCAGTGCGTTCTTCTTGCGGCAACAACATGGGCGAATTACATACCTGCCGGAGTTTGAGTATGCCTTGTATAACGGCAAGCTTGCTCTTCGCCAATCCTTGCTGTTTAATGTCGAGGAACAGGCTGCTTTTGATCTGATCGCGGATCTGCTCGTACAGTTCGCGTTGCAGGCCTCCCATTTCGCACCATAAAACAGATTCCGTTTTTTCCGGAAGTTCCGTAGCCACCTGCTCTTTTGTTCTGCGAAGAATGAATGGCGCTGTCAACTGACGCAGGGCGCGTATTTTGTCTTCATCGCCGAACCGGTCGATGGCGTCGGCATATTCACGTTTGAAGAACTCGCGGCTGCCGAACATGCCAGGCAATACCACGTTGAGCTGCGCGTACAGGTCGAATGTATTGTTTACCACCGGCGTGCCGCTGAGTGCCACACAAACCGTCACCTGCAGGGCACTTACCGCCTGCGTGATCTGCGCCGAAGGATTTTTGATATTATGGCTTTCATCGACAATGGCGGTTTCGTAGGAAAATGCCTGGATAGTGCCTGCGTCGGCACGGAGTGTGCCGTAGCTCGTGATCAGCACCTGCACTTCGGGATCGTCTACCTGTGCGGACTTCCGGTTGGCGCCATGATACACCAACGTGCGGATGCCGGGTGCAAATTTTTCCAGCTCCTGCTGCCAGTTATAGATGAGCGAGGAAGGACAAACAATGATATGCCTGCCCTGGGGGAACTGTTCTACGCGGGAAGCGAGGAAACAAATAGCCTGAAGCGTTTTTCCCAGCCCCATGTCATCCGCGAGGCAGCCACCTGCACCGGCTTCGGCCAGTAACCGCATCCATTCATATCCTTTTTGCTGGTAAGGCCGCAACTGGGCCTGCACCTGGGCTGGGACCGTATAAACCAGGTCGTCGCTTTGCTGCCATTGCTGCCAGCGTTGCCACCATTCCTTTTTCATGGAAGGGATCGGTGAAGCTTCTGCTCCGGCTTCCGTTTCGCCGAGTGCCATCCATTTGCTCACGGTCAGTTGGTCACCCTGCACTTTACCATGTTTGATTAGCGGAGCGTATTGCCGCAGCCACTCCTCTCCCAGCACACCGAGGCTGCCGTCTTTCAGCATCACGGCACGTTGGCCGGCCAGCAACATTTTTTGCAGGGACCCGAGTTCTACTTTTTCCTTGCCGAAACGGATCTCCATTTTCAGGGTCACGCGGGTCTCTTCCTCCTGCGTCACTTTGACAAGCGTCTCCACCTGGTGGGTTGAATACCGGAAATGCTTCAGCATGTCCATTCCCAGTAATTCAATATTACTTGTGAGCAATTGGTGATAAGCTTTGAGAAACCACTGCTTCTTTTGCGCATCGGCAAAAGACAGGTAATAGTAACCGTTTATTTGTTTGGAAAAATTGGCGTGAAGCGATTCGAGCAGCTCCAGGAATTCTTTCTCATGTGTTTTGTCGCGGCGGATGGCATAGGCCACTCCATTCTGCACAATATCCACCTGTTCCTGCCACGGGCCTTCTATCACGAAGCCGTCGTAAAGCCATTGCGGCGTCAACATGAGAAAGGTGTTGTTGAGTTCGCTGAAGAATACGCGGTTGACCGGTTTTACCGCTACTTCCTGCTGGCCGAAAAGGTTATTGCGGTTAACCGTATAATCCTGTTCGAGCCGGGCGAGCACCTGGCTGGCCAGTTCTTCGGGCCGGGAAGCATATTGGGCCGGATTTTCGGCTGCCAGCCATTCGAGTGTCTGGTAGTCGCGGTATGACAACAGGAAGTATTCGTTACCACTTTCCAGGAGGTAGTGGGTACGGAGGAAATCGGTGAGTGGGTATACAGCGCCGTTCAGTTCTACCTGGTTGAGGAGCTGTAACGCGCCTGTTTCATCTTTTTTCACCTCAAACTGTAACCGCGGGCGATAAGTACTGAAGCGGCAGGGTGCGGTGGAATAATGCCGGTTGCCGTTCAGTTGTTTGGTATGATACCATTTGGCAACACCGGTAAAAGGTTTGGCTTTTTCCAGCAGTTGGTGGTAATGGCGCAGCATGGCCTGCCGGAAGAATTGGCCGTACTGGATGCCGCCTTTTTGTTTGGTATGCCGTTGTTTGATCTCGCGTTTGGCCTCGTCGAGGGCTTCGCGGCCAAATTCGCGGAAGAGTTTGAGCATTTCCCTGGGCCATTCGGGAAAGAGGTTGCCGAGGCTGCCGCCCATATCTCCGACGTCGTATTGCAGACTGGCGTCACCTTTGCGGATGAGCAGGGTCTGCACAAGAATGTTATTTTCCAATAACCGATGCGGAGCTAACAGCAGGGCTGGTTTGACAGTTTCCTTCGCGGCCTTCATGGTGATTATTACCCGGATTTTAAACGTACCAATGATATAAAAAGGGCGGCAAACTTAGGACTTACCGGTGAAACGTCCAGCGGCCGGCAGCAAAATACAGGAGAAGAGGGAGGTGAACATCAGTAAATATTTATAAAATGGCTATGGAAATTTTGAAATTACTTTTTATTCGTTGTAATTTCATCACCGGTTCTAATCATTCAATTTAACCCCACTTAAAATCTTACCGGTCATGGCAGTAAAAAAGAAAGCCAAAGCATCTCCCGCAAAAAAGAAAGCGGTGAAAAAAGCAGCGAAGAAAGCCGCTCCTAAAAAAGCAGCTAAGAAAGCGGCTCCCAAAAAGAAAGCAGCCAAAAAGGCCGTTAAGAAGGCAGCTCCTAAAAAAGCCGCCAAAAAGCAGGTTAAAAAGAAAGCAGCGCCGAAGAAGAAGGCTGCTCCAAAAAAGAAAGCCGCTCCTAAAAAAGCAGCTAAGAAAGCGGCTCCCAAAAAGAAAGCAGCTAAAAAAGCCGCTCCGAAGAAAGCGGTGAAAAAGGCAGCAAAAAAGGCCGCTCCCAAAAAAGCAGCTAAGAAGGCAGCTCCTAAAAAGGCCGTGAAAAAAGCGGCTCCGGCTCCCAAAAAGGCTGTGAAGAAGGCAGCGCCGAAACCTGCTCCTAAGAAAGCAGCTCCGGCACCCGCACCAAAGAAAGCCGTTAAAAAAGCAACACCTGCACGCAAACCGGCTCCGAAGCCGAAACCTGCACCGGCTGCTACTCCCGCAGTGATCGAATTTCCACCCGATGAACCGGTAGTGGAACAAAAGGATATCGTTGATGAGCCCGCCATTGAGGAAACCGATAATGTGGTGGACGATCTGCCCGAGGTTGACGAAACCGTTACCGAAGCAGATGAAAACGAAGAGGACGAAAAGCCTTTCGTTTAATTAACCAGCAACCTTGTTTAGTAAGTACAGGCCCGGAGAGATCCGGGCTTTTTAATTTGATGATTTGAAAATTTGAAGATTTGGTAATTGCTTATTTAGGTTACACCTTACAAGGCTGTTCTATTTTCAAACTTTCAAATTTTCAAATCATCAAATTAAAAAAGGGGACCACACTGTGGTCCCCGGGGCTTACTAAACCTTATATGTTTACAGCTTACGCTTTCGACTTGGTAGATCCTGAAGGTGATTCCTCCACCGGATCACGGAAGGTAAAGCGCAACTTATTGTTCTCTTTATCCAGATCGGCTTCCAGCACATCGCCTGCTTTCACATTCATGTTGAGGATCTCTTCAGCCAGCGGGTCTTCCAGGTATTTCTGGATCGCCCTGTGCAGCGGACGTGCACCGAATTGCACATCGTATCCTTTTTCTGCCAGGAATGCTTTCGCGTCTTCCGTCAGTGCCAGATCGTAACCCAGCGCATTCAGCCGCTTCAGTACTCCCTTCATCAGGATGTTGATGATGCTGAAGATATTTTCTTTAGACAGGCTGTTGAAAATAATCACGTCATCGATACGGTTGAGGAACTCGGGAGAGAAGGTACGCTTCAGCGCTTTCTCGATCACCGCTTTATTGGCTTCGTCTTCATGCTCCATTTTGGAGGCCGTGGTAAAGCCAACACCTGAACCGAAATCTTTCAACTGACGCACCCCGATATTGGAGGTCATGATGATCAGCGTGTTCTTGAAGTCCACTTTTCTGCCCAAGCCGTCGGTCAACTGGCCATCATCAAGTACCTGCAGCAGGATGTTATAAATATCCGGGTGGGCTTTTTCGATCTCGTCGAGCAGGATCACGCTGTACGGTTTGCGGCGTACGCGCTCGGTGAGTTGTCCACCTTCTTCGTAACCTACATAACCCGGAGGCGCACCGATCAGCCGGCTCACCGTGAATTTTTCCATGTATTCACTCATGTCGATGCGGATCAGTGAGTCTTCTGAATCGAACATGTAACGCGCCAGTGCACGTGCCAGCTCCGTTTTACCAACACCTGTGGGGCCGAGGAAGATGAAAGTGCCGATTGGCTTCTTCGGATCTTTCAGACCTACACGGTTACGCTGGATAGCTTTCACCACTTTGGAAATGGCTTCATCCTGACCGATCACCATACCGCGCATGTCTTCCGACATTTTACGCAGCTTCTCTGTCTCTGCCTGCACCATTCGTTTTACCGGGATGCCGGTCATCATGCTGATTACCTCGGCAATCGCTTCTTCGTCGATCGGATAGCGTTTGTGTTTGCTCTCCTCTTCCCAATCAGCTTTTGCTTTCTCGAGATCTTCTGCCAGACGTTTCTCGGTATCGCGCAGTGAAGCAGCTTCTTCGAACTTCTGACTTTTTACTACTTTATTTTTTTCGTTCTTCACATCTTCGATCTTCTTCTCAAGATCAACGATGTTTTGCGGAACGTTGATGTTTTTCAGGTGAACGCGCGCACCTACTTCGTCCATTACGTCGATAGCTTTATCGGGCAACAGCCGGTCGGTGATGTAGCGGTCGCTGAGTTTAACGCAGGCGTCGATCGCCTCATCGTTGTAACTCACGTTGTGGTAGTCTTCGTATTTAGACTTGATATTATTCAGGATCTGAATCGTGTCTTCAACACTTGGCGGATCGATGATTACTTTCTGGAAACGACGGTCAAGTGCACCATCTTTTTCAATATACATACGGTACTCATCCAGTGTGGATGCGCCGATGCATTGCAGTTCGCCGCGTGCCAGTGCCGGTTTGAAGATGTTGGAGGCATCCAGTGATCCGCTTGCTCCGCCGGCGCCCACGATCGTGTGCAACTCGTCGATGAACAGGATCACGTCGCGGTTTTTCTCCAGCTCATTCATGATGGCTTTCATGCGTTCTTCAAACTGACCGCGGTATTTGGTACCGGCCACGAGGGCGGCAAGGTCGAGAGAGATCACACGTTTATCAAACAATACGCGGGATACTTTGCGTTGTACAATGCGAAGTGCCAGGCCTTCCACGATGGCGGTCTTACCCACACCGGGTTCGCCGATCAGGATCGGGTTATTTTTCTTGCGGCGCGAAAGAATTTGCGACACGCGTTCGATTTCTGCTTCACGCCCCACAATGGGGTCGAGCGTACCCATTTCGGCCAGTTTGGTGATATCACGACCGAAGTTGTCCAGCACAGGGGTTTTGCTCTTTGCATTGCCGGCCTGTTTGGAGCTTCCTTTCTGCTGGGAGTATTTTTTCTCTTCGTCGAAGTCGTCGTCGTTTTCGTCGGTGTATTCTGCGCGCGGGTCGCTGGATTTTACAATACCAAGCTCCTGGCGAAACAGGTCGTAGTCCACGTCAAACTGATTTAGGATTTGTGTAGCAATATTTTCTTTGTTCTTGAGGATGGACAGCATCAGGTGTTCGGTCTCCACGGTGGTACTTTTCAGCGCTTTCGCTTCGAGCACCGTCACACGGATCACTTTTTCAGCCTGTCGCGTCAGTGGCAGACTGTTGATGTTTGCGATGTTTTTCCCTGTCTTATCCTTAACGGCCAGTTCGATTTCCTTTCGGAGCTCATACAGATCGACGTTGAAGCTCTTCAGGATCCGGACAGCCGTATTATCTCCTTCCCGGATTAATCCGAGCAGCAGATGCTCTGTGCCGATAAAGTCATTTCCCAGTCTCAACGCCTCTTCCCTGCTAAATGAAATGATCTCTTTTACCTGGGCTGAAAAGTTATTATCCATATTAGATAATTGGGTTTGATACAATATTAACGAATATATTTGGTTCTTGTTTGCCTCTATTTATAAACGTATTGTTCATAAACTTGGTTGTAATTATGCAGGTCAAAATAGATACCAAAGAAAAATTTCATGTCATCACGGTATCAGATGCCATACTTTCTGCTAGTATGACAGTAGAATTGGAAAAAAGCTTGCTTCCCTACCTGCAAAATGTCGTTAAAAATGTGATTCTGGTCTTATCGGAAGTTGGCAGCATCGAAGTTGAAGCGGCCGAAAAGCTCGTTTTGATCCAGCAACAGTTTTACGAAAACGGTGCTTCATTTGTTATCTGCGGCCTTCAACCAGCCGTTGAAGATTTTTTGGACAAAAGTGAACTTTTGGAGATTATGAATGTTACACCAACCGAAAGCGAAGCTTGGGACATTGTGCAAATGGAAGAAATCGAACGCGAACTCCTCGACGGCGAAGTCTGACAGTCCCGGCACCTCTGTGCAGCGCTTTGTCCTAAAATGCAGTCTTTCATCCATTAAGACGTCTAATCGTTTATTTTTATTGCATGCTCGCTGTTACAATACTCGGAAATAATTCGGCCGTACCGGCATTCGACCGTCATCCGACCAGCCAGATCGTTACGATGGATGGAGATAGCTTCATGGTCGATTGCGGTGAGGGCACCCAGATACAGCTCATCAATTACAAAATCCGCCGCAGCAAGATTTCCCGCATCTTCATTTCCCACCTGCACGGCGATCATTACTTCGGTCTTATTGGTCTCATTAATTCATTCAGCCTGCTCGGACGCAAACAGGATCTCCATATTTATGGCCCTGCACCGTTGCAACAACTGATCGAACTGCAACTGAAAGTTGCCGACACCACACTTTGCTTCGACCTCCATTTTCATACCATCCGTAATGAAGGCATACTGGTGGAAGATGATAAATGCATCATCCGTTGTTTCCGCACCAACCACCGCATCGAGTGTTTTGGTTTTTCTTTTACCGAAAAGAAAAAACCCCGGCGCCTGCTGGCAGATAAAGCAGCAGAACTCGGCATACCCGTTGCCTTCTACAGTTGGCTCAAAAGCGGTGAAGATTATATTGCCGAAGACGGCACCGTGATCAAAAATGAAACCGTGACGGCACCCGGCCCCCGCAGCTATTCCTATGCGTTCTGCGCTGATACAAAGTATGACGAACGGCTGCTGCCACATGTTACAGGAATGGACATGATCTACCACGAAACAACCTACCTCGATCATTTGCGCGACCGCGCGGAGTTACGTTTTCATTCCACTACGCGTCAGGCTGCAGAGATCGCGCAGAAAGCAGGTGTAGGAAGATTGCTCATCGGACACTTCAGCAGCAAGTACGATACGCTGGAAGAATTTGAGACCGAAGCACGTGAAGTATTTGCCCATACAGATCTCGCACTCGAAGGCGTCACCTATCTGGCAGGCGTGTAGGTTGTGAGTAGTAAGTTATAAGTGGTAAGTAATAAGTAATAATTGTTAATTCACGATTCACGATTCACGATTGACGATTCACGATTGACTATTCACCATTGACGATTCACTATTCACCATTCACCTCCCCAGCAACCATTCCAATGCTTTGGGAAAAACCTTGCGCCATTCGCTTTCGGTGTGACGCCCTTCCGGATTTATATCAATCTGGTATTTCCCTTTACTATTCTGTTGCATCAAACCGAATATCGACTGCATATCTGAAACCATCTTAGCGCTTTCTTTCTCTCCCGCATAAGCAAACATTTTTCCTTGGAAGCTTTTCGCTTTTTCTTTCACCGTTTCTGCGAGCGGTCTGGCGGTCCAGAATGCGGGAGATAACACAGCCGCGCCACCGAATATTTCCGGGTACATCAATGCGGTATAAAAAGAAATGAGTCCGCCCATTGAACTGCCTGCCAGTATACGGTCCCTTGCATGGGGCCGCGTGCAGAATTTTTTATCGATATAGGGCACCAGGGTTTTGGCAAGGAAGGCTGCATATTTTTTCCCTTCGCCGGCGATACTGTCGAGGTTGTAGGGATTGTATTCCTTCAGGCGTTGTTGCGCACCATGATCGATGGCAACCACAATACACGGAGTGCCGGTGCTGTCGAGGTATTCATCCACTCCCCATTCGCCGGAAAAAGATGTGGCATCATCAAAAACGTTTTGACCATCCTGCATGTAAACCACCGGATACCGTCTTTGGCCGGATGCATAGTCTTTCGGTAAATAAATCCATATCCGCCGCGTACGGTTGAGTTGTGGTATGAGGAAAGCTGTATCCAGCACTTGCACCTGCGGGCTGGCCGTGGATAACCGCGCGGGTCGCGGAAAACGATCGGTCCAGCAGTCTACCCGCCAGTTGATAGCCGTATCCCTGCCAATGCGGAACACGCGGTTGGGAATATCGCTGCCATCGGTTTTACATTCTGTCTTTTCCCAGCTCCCTCTGGTGATCTTGCAGACATATTCGCCTGGTGGCAGGGAAATGTTTAACCGGTAAGTGTTGCCTTCGTGCTGAAAGCGATAAGCCGTATCCGCGGGGTTCCAGCCATTGAATGAACCGGCCAGGAACAGATCTGCCTGCTGCGGATGATAAGGCGGCAGTTGCGTTACGGCAACGGATACATTGTATTGCCCCGCCGCGGCAAGTGGCAATAATAAGCTGCAGGTAATAAATTTTAAGTTTACGAACGAAGGCATGCCACAAGGTAAATAAGTTTTAAGTATTAAGTAGTAAGTAGGAAGTTTTGGGCGCGGAACGATTCACTCATGGACTTATTCACCTACAAAAAACACCCCATGGTTCGTGTATACACGAACCATGGCAGATTCCCTTATTCACTTATTGACTTATTCACTCCCGATACTTCGGGATGACGATTGACGCCCCTTCGGGAGCCTCCGGAAGCGCTATACCTCATTCACTATTCACCATTCACTCCCGATATTTCGGGATTGAATTTTTACTTTTGAACCATGCACGAGGTTATCATAAAAGAGATAAAAGACGAAACGGCCGACAGCAAAACCTTCGAGCTGTCACCTGTGGCGCCCTGGCAACCCACTTACCAGTCCGGGCAGTTCATCACCTTCCTCTTCACACATCACGGAGAAGAAGTGCGCCGCTCCTATTCCTTTTCCTCTTCACCCGAAGCGGGCGAACCGATGCGGATCACCGTCAAACGCGTTGACAATGGCAGCTATTCACGCTGGCTACTGCAGCACGCTTATCCCGGCATGACCCTGCGCACAGCCGGTATCAGCGGACGTTTTGTGCTGCCGGAAGAAACTATTCTCCCACCTTTATTTTTCCTTGCCGCCGGCAGTGGCATCACGCCCATTTTTTCTTTGGTGAAAAAAGCGCTGCTTACCACCGATCAATCCATCACGTTGATTTATAGCAACCGCTCGCAAAGCGATACTATTTTTTATGCTGATTTAATGGCCTTGCAGCAACAGCACCCCGAAAGATTGCACATTGATTTTTTATTCAGCGATTACGGCGATTTCCGGCACAGCCGGTTAAGCAAATGGCTACTGCTTTCATTGCTGGAACGTTTCCGTATTCCCCTCACACAAACCCTTTTTTATACCTGTGGTCCCGAGACCTATATGCTGTTCACTTCAATCGTACTCGTGGGTGCGGGTGTACCCAAAGATCATATCAGGCGGGAAAGTTTTGACTCGCGCAAACCCGCTTTTGTTCCCGTGCCGCCGGACAAAGACGAACACCTGGTAACACTCGAAGGACGCGATGCCATTTTTCAGTTGAAAGTAAAATACCCCGATACCATTCTTTCCGCCGCCAAAAAACAACACATCAACCTGCCTTATAGTTGTGAGACCGGCCGCTGCGGCAGTTGCCTCGCACGCTGTGTGCAGGGCCAGGTATGGATGGCGCGCAACGAAGTACTGATGGAGGAAGAAGTACGCAAAGGCCTGTTGCTGACCTGCCAGGCATATCCTGTTTATGGGGATGTGCGGATCGAACTGTAATTTTGCACAGCTTTCTATGTTTTCATCTTCTCTGCGAACCTATCGCAACGCTTATACGGGGCTCTCCCGCTCCACCTGGCTGCTCTCCCTGATCATGCTGATCAACCGGAGCGGTACCATGGTCGTGCCCTTTATGACGCTTTACATGCGTTCACTCGGTTATTCGGTAGCGGATGCCGGCCTCATTTTCGGGGTGTTCGGGGCAGGCTCTTTCTTCGGCGCTTTTGTCGGAGGAAAATTAACCGACAAACTCGGCTCTTATCCCGTACAACTGATGGCGTTGCTGGGCGGCGGTATTTTATTCATGGTGCTCGGACAGGTACATTCTTATAAGTGGATCGCCATCGTTACGTTTGCGCTGAGTTTTGTGAACGAAGCTTTCCGGCCGGCCAATGCTGCGGCTATCGCGCAGTTCAGCGAAGAACATAACCGCACCAGGTCTTATTCGCTCAACCGACTGGCCATTAACCTCGGCTGGGCCGCAGGCAGCGCATTAGGCGGCATACTCGCCAAAATCGATTATCAATTGTTATTCTGGGTGGATGGTTTTACGAATATTTCCGCGGCACTCGTGCTTTATTTTTTCCTCAAACCCAAACCGAAAACAGAAAAGGAAATACATCCCGCGCAAGAATTGCCAACGGTCACACGATCGGCTTACCAGGACAAACAATTTATCTTTTTCATTCTGCTGACGGTGTTGTTTGCAAGTTGCTTTTTCCAGATGTTCACCAACATGCCGATCTGCATGAAAGAGGACCTGCATTTTGGCGAACCTTTTATCGGTTTCCTGATGGCTATCAGTGGCATCATCATCGCTTTGGTTGAAATGGTCATGGTGTATAAACTGGAGAACAAGGGCCGCGATGCTATTTATATTGCCATCGGCTGCCTGCTGATCGGGCTTGGGTTCATCCTCCTGAATGTGCCGGGACTCGCCAGATCGGGTGCGTTCGGACTTATTTTAGCGCTCACCTTCGGTGAAATATTGTCGATGCCGTTTATGAACAGTTACTGGACGCGGCGTGCCAACCGTACCAACCGCGGGCAGTACGCCGCTTTGTATACCATGGCCTGGTCGCTGGCACAAACCATCGGGCCGGCAGCAGGTGCGGAACTGGCCGACAAACAGGGGTTCCCATTGCTGTGGTGGATCTTGGGTGGTGTATGTGTACTCACGGGTTACCTGTTTTACCGATTACTGTCTTTCAAACGATAGGTGTTACTGTTTCGTTAAGCGGACGGCCTTTGTGCTCAAAGCCTTACATTTGAACCTAAAATTTTTCAGGCATGAGATTACCTGCTTTTTTAATCGGCTCCCTTCTCCTTTTCTCCGTTGCGAATGGTCAGAAAACAACGGCCAACAACGGCGTCAACCGTCCGAAACTGGTTGTTGGTATTATGATCGACCAGATGCGCTGGGATTACCTGTACCGTTTCCAGGACCGCTTTGGTCCCGATGGATTCAGGCGTTTGCTGAACCAGGGCTTCAGTTGCGAAAACACGTTTATCCCTTATACACCTACTTATACAGCCGTGGGACATACCAGCGTATACACAGGTTCCGTTCCGGCCATCACCGGCATCATCGGTAATAACTGGTACCGCCGCGATATCAAGCGCAACTGGTATTGTACCGACGACAGCACCGTTGCCGCGGTTGGCAGCACCTCTTCTGCAGGTAAAATGTCGCCACGCAATATGTGGACTACAACAATGACCGACGAATTGCGGCTTGCAACCAACTTCAAAAGCAAAACGATCGGCGTGGCGCTGAAAGACAGAGGCGCTATCCTGCCCGCGGGCCATTCCGCGAATGCGGCCTATTGGTTCGACAACGCCACCGGCGGCTGGATCAGCAGCACTTATTACATGACGGAATTGCCGGCATGGGTGCAGCAACTCAACGCAAAAAAATTAGCAGATCAATACATGGCGAAAGATTGGAATACACTTTATCCGATCGAAACCTATACGCAAAGCACCGGCGATGTAAAAGCCTATGAAGGCAAGATCCGCGGGGAAGACAACAGCTTCCCGCATACCACTTCACAGATTGCCGAGAAAGATAAATATGAAGCTTTCCGCACTACTCCGGGTGGCAACACCCTCACCTTCGATATGGCCCGTGCCGCTATCGAAGGCGAGCAACTGGGCCAGCGCGGTGCAACGGATTTCCTGGCGGTAAGTTTTTCTTCGACCGACTATATCGGGCATGCATTCGGTCCTAATTCCATTGAAGTGGAAGATTGCTATCTGCGTTATGACAGGGAACTGGCCGCCTTCCTCAAATACCTCGACACCAAAATCGGTACGGGTCAGTATTTGTTGTTCCTTACCGCCGACCATGCGGTGGCACATGTACCGGGTTTCATGAAAGAAAATAAACTGCCCGGCGGTACGTTCGATGACGAAGACGTGCGCAAATGGATCAACACGAATGCTGAAAAGAAATTTGGTGTAAAATCGGCGATTGAGAAAGTGATCAACTATCAGTTATTCGTTGACTTTCCGGCGCTGGCTGCAGCCAATGTAGACGAGACTGTTTTCAAAAAATGGGCGGTTAACGAGCTGCGTACGCATCCTGCGATCATGAGCGCTTTTGATCTGCACGAACTGCCCGGCACGCCGTTGCCGGCCCGCATCAAGGAAATGGTATCCAATGGTTACAATCACAAGCTGAGCGGAGATATCCAGTTCATATTCATGCCGCAATGGTTCGATGGCGGACCCACCGGCACCACACACGGCGCCTGGAACCCCTACGACTCGCATATTCCCCTGCTCTGGTATGGCTGGAAGATCAAACAAGGCAAAACCAACCGCGAAACGCATATGACCGATATTGCCGCTACGGTATCCGCCTTATTGCATATCCAAATGCCTAACGGCTGTGTGGGCGAGGTAATAGAGGAAATTACCAAGTAAGGCGGAATCCCCTTATTTTTGCCGGCAGAGAATTTCCTCTTTATCTAACTGTTTGACTATGGATCTTAAAGTGTTATTTGAAAAGGCGGTGACGGAAAGCAAACAACTGACTTCCCGTCCGAGCAATGAAATGCTGCTCCGTCTTTACGGCTTGTATAAGCAGGCCACTGAAGGCGATGTAAACACCGATCCGCCAGGTGCATTTGACTTTGTCAACAAAGCCAAATACGAAGCATGGTCCTCCCTCAAAGGCAAATCCCAGGATGAAGCCATGAAAGAGTATGCCGACCTTGTTGAGAAGCTGAAAGATTAAATCTTGTGAAATTGTATTTAAAAGAAGCCCCACATTATTGCGGGGCTTCTTTCATGAATGACTATAATGTAAAACCGGCTTATCCGGCAAATGTAGTTCGAGTTCTTTCTGCGATGATGCTTCCACTCTTCCGATCACTTTCGCGTCCACACCAAATGACGCTGCGATACCGATCAACCCCTGTGCTTCTTTTTCCGGCGTATATATCTCGAGACGGGTGCCCATGTTGAATACCTGGTACATCTCCCGGTCGTCGGCTCCGCTTGCATTGCGGATAAGATCAAAGATCACCGGTGGCGTGTGCAGAGCATCTTTTATTATTTTCAACGGAGCGGGCAGGTACTTCAGACATTTGGTCTGGCCGCCGCCACTGCAATGAATCAGGCCGTGAACCGCTTCAAAATTTTCTTCGAGTATTTTTTTCAATACCGGTGCAAAGGTTCTGGTAGGAGAAAGCAACAATTGTCCGATCGTTAAATGTTGATCGTTCACTTTCACTTCTTCGGTAAAACTATGCGGGCCGATATACACCACTGAATCATCCAGACCGTTGTCAAAGGATTCGGGGAAACGCTGACCATAACTTTTATTCAGTACATCGTGGCGCGCACTGGTAAGACCGTTGCTGGCGAGTCCGCTGTTGTAGCTGTTTTCATACTTCGCCTGACCGAAAGAAGCCAGTCCTACGATCACGTCGCCGGCGCGGATGCCGTCGTTGGTTATGAGGCGCGATTTAGGCCAGCGGGCGGCCATGGTGCCGTTGACGGCCATCGTGCGCACCACATCTCCCACATCGGCCGTTTCTCCGCCCATAAAGCTGATGTTGACGCCAAAGCTGCGCATGGTATCGAAGAATTCCTGTGTACCATTGATAACTGCTTCCAGCACTTCAGCGGGAATCAGGCGTTTGTTGCGATCGATCGTGGAAGAAAAAAGCAACTGATCATGAATACCCACACACAGCAGGTCGTCGAGGTTCATGACGATGGCGTCCTGCGCAATACCTTTCCAGACAGCTGCATCGCCTGTTTCTTTCCAGTACAGGTAAGCGAGAATACTTTTGGTACCGGCGCCATCCGCATGCATGACGTTCACCCAGTCGTCCTGTCCGCATAGTACGTCGGCGTATATCTTACAGAATGCATTAGGGTAAAGCCCCTGGTCCAGGTGACGGGTAGCGGCATGGACCTCTTCTTTCTGGGCAGAAACGCCTCGTTTGGAATACAGACTCATGGGTAAATTTGAGCGCAAAACTAATTAATCAGGGGTAGATGGTGAAATGGAACTTGGGCAGAGATGAATAGTTATCTTTGTGGGCAGCTATGCAGGTACACAGGAATATTGATCAGCTTCCGCCCTTCCGTAAGGCGGTGATCACGATAGGCACATTCGATGGCGTACACCAGGGTCACCGTCAGGTTATTGACCGCCTCCTGGAAGAAGCCGCTGAGATCAGCGGCGAAACCGTCATCGTCACGTTTCATCCGCATCCGCGGAAAGTAGTTTCTTCGGCTATTCTCGGCATCCGGCTGATCAACACGCTGGAAGAAAAGATAGAATTGCTGGAAGGACTGGGTATCGATCACCTCGTGATCGTGCCGTTTACCGAAGCTTTTGCCAACCAGGAAGCAGAAATATACATCCAGCAGTTCCTGGTTGAAAAATTTTCACCACATACGATCATCATCGGTTACGATCACCGTTTCGGCCGCGACCGCCGCGGCGACTATCGCCTGCTCGAGCGCTATGCACCCGACTACGGTTACCAGTTAAAAGAAATTCCCAAACATATTCTCGATCATATTTCTATCAGCTCCACCAATATCCGTGAAGCCATTCTTCATAATGATACGGAAACCGCCAATAAATTGCTGGGCTACGATTTCTTTTTCTCCGGACGTGTGGTACATGGCGACAAATTGGGCCGCGAACTCGGCTATCCGACCGCCAACCTGCGCGTGGAGAATGAAGAAAAAATTCTTCCCGGTAATGGCATTTATGCCGTTTATGCCGAACTCGACGACGAAGAGCCGCGCCGCCGCTTCAAGGGCATGATGAGCATTGGCTTCCGCCCCACCGTTGACGGTAAAAAACGTGTAGTGGAGGTCAACCTCTTCGACTTTGCCGAAGATATTTATGACCGCAGCCTGCGGGTTTATGTAAAGCAATATTTACGCGAGGAAGTCCGCTTCGCCAACCTGGAAGAGCTGGTAAAACAGATAGACCAGGATAAGGCGGTTAGTCTGGAGATTTTGTGAAGGCGTAAGGTGTAAGGCTTATGGTAATAAGTAATAAGTAGTAAGTAATAAGTTTAAACGTGCCATCAAATCTTCATATATATAAACAGCCGTGGCACGTACCCTTCGAGAACTTCAGGGATTGCACCACGGCTGTTTATTGACGATTCACGATTGACGATTGACCTATTCACTCTCAGTATTCAATCCTGAACTCCATCGCCGATCCGTCGTTAAGAAAACTTTCAACATCACCTTTGATGGTTACTTTCTTTTTATCTTCTGACAATGTCGCGTTCTTGCCTTCCACTTTTTTAGCCGCGCGGGGCAGGTTGATCACGAGTGACGTGGTAGGATTAACACCGAGCGAACTCATTTCCTTAACCGCTTTCAATCCTTCGTCGTTATCAACCCCGGCATACTTTGTTTTGTCGAGTTTACGCTCGATCAGATTTTTACCATACGTAGTAGTATAATAAGCTGTCAGGTTAACGCTGGGCATATCATCCTCTTCACCCTCGCCTTCTTTCTTGCCCTTGTCGAGCGCGCTGGTCAACCCTTTGTCCATCATGGTTGCAGAGAGTTGTTCCAGCCTGTTGATATCCGTAAGCGATTTAAAAGGAATGTTGTTGCGTGTGCTGAATTCATCCGTATCAAGGTTGAGCTTCAGGTTAAAAGTACCGTTTGCCAAAAGCTTGCGATCGGCATCGGAGAGATCTTTCAGGCTGTCGGTAAGAGATTTCAATTGAATAATGGTATCAATGGCTTTGCCACCCATTTTGTCTTTGAGATCAGGGGGCATCTGGCCCATCGCTTTGACCATTTCCAACATGGGTCCGAGGTTGGAATAAGTGCTTACATCACCACTGCCATCGGGTTTGATGTTGACTTCCTGCACAACTTCCAGGCAACTGGTGAAAAAGGTTGCCACGGCAACCAGGAGTACGAATAATTTACTTTTCATGTGTGGTTTCTTTTTTAGCATTACAAATAACGGCCATTCCCGTCATATTAAGATTTGAATTGTTTAACGTCCGACGACCAGCAATGTTACAGCATCATTTTCATTACCATTTCTTTCATCAATGCACCATCACCTGCACCGGCATTGCCGATACCGATACTTTTCAGGTTGTATTGATGCAGCAATAACAGCACTTTCTCCACGCCGGCATAATCATAAACTTTTGCGGCGCGCATATAATCTTTCATGAAAAACGGATGAACGCCGATCGCTGAGGCTATGGCTTTTTCGTCCTGGTTGCCGGCGCCGAAGATCATGAACACTTTACTGAAAAATCCATACAGTGAAGGAAGGATCAGTTGTATGGGTGCTGCTTTGGGATTGGCTTCGAAATATTGAATGATGCGGATGGCTTTCGGAAGATCTTTAGCGCCCAGCGCACTTTGCAATTCGAATACGTTGAACTCTTTGCTGACACCAACAAAATTTTCAATATCATCTTCATTGATGGAAGTACGCGTACCAAGGTTCACCGTGATCTTGTCGATCTCTTTTTCGATACGGCTCAGATCGTTGCCGATGTGATCCACCAGCAGGGCCACGGCTTTGGGAGTAATGGTCAGCCCTTTGGATGCAACCATCTCCTGCGTCCAGTCGGGCAGCTGGTTGTCGTACATTTTTTTCGTAGTGATCATTACGCCTTTCTCCTTGAGCACTTTGGCAAAGCGCGTACGGCCATCTACTTTTTTATCCTTGTATCCGATAACAAGTATGGTGGAAGACAGCGGGCTTTCTACATAAGGCTCCAGCTTGTCGATATCGCGCATAAACTGCGCTTCCTTCAATAATACGACCTGTCGTTCGGAGAACATGGGATAGCGCCGGCAGGCGTTCATTACATCGGCCCAGTTGGCATCACGGCCATAAAAAACGGAGAGATTAAAAGAGGCTTCGCTTTCACTGAGAATCGAATGTTCAGCATAATGCAATACCTTATCAATAAAGTATTCCTCTTCGCCTTCAAGCCAGTACACAGGCTTATAGACCTGCTTTTTCCATTCCGAGATAACCTTTTCCACTGACATAAGGCGCTAAGATACAAGCTTTGAACAGGTATTTTAACCAAATTTTGCATAGTCCTTACGCAACGTTTTATAATTTTCTGGCACGGTTTTCGGAATTAGCACGCCAGAACGCGCGAAAACAAAGGATTCAAGCGTTCGCAGGATGGCCGATGCTAACCTGAAAACACCACCGGTTTTTAACCGGATTAAATACAACATTCAATCTCTAAAACCCATCTGTATGGCAAACACGAATTATCCATCAGCAACGCCGCAAAATGAACCGGCTGCTCCGAAAAACAATAGCGGAAAGAACCTGGCTATCGGACTTCTCGCCGTAGGCCTTCTCGGTACCTGGGGTTATTTCCTGTATGATAAAAACCAATCAGGTCAGGAAACCAAAGACCGCGAAGTTCTGTCAGCTAACTATATGACTCAGCGCGACTCTCTGAAGCTCATGTACAATGAAGCAGAAAGCCGCCTTGATTCTATCACAGGTGCTAACAACAGTCTGCAAGGTGAAAAGACCGCTCTGCAAAAAGAGATCGATTCTAAAAAAGCAGAGATCAGCCGCATTCTTTCCAAATCAAATGCAACTGATGCGGAACTGAAAAAAGCACGTACACTGATCAACGAACTGAATGGTCAGATCGGCCGTCTCGAAGCGGAAGTAACACGTTTGACTGGTGAAAACCAGGAACTCACAGCTAACAATAGCCAGTTGAGTTCTGAAAAACAAGTACTGGAGCAAAACCTTCAGACTACTGTAACGGAGAAAGATGTACTGGCCAGCACTGTTGACGTAGGTTCTACGTTCAGCGCCTCCAACATCGCTATCACTCCGGTGAAAGAAAAAAGAAACGGTAAAGAAAAAACAACTTCTACTGCAAAGCGTGTCGACAAACTCAATGTGTCTTTCACAGTAGAAAACCGTATCGCTACTTCCGGTGCTGCTGACCTCTATGTTGTAGTAACAGCACCCGACGGTAAAGTAGTAACAAACGGAGAGCTTGGCTCAGCCAGCATGACTACACGTATGGACGGCGAACGTCAGTTCACTACCAAAGTACCTGTAGAATATGAGCAAGGCACCCGCAAACCTGTAGCATTCCCTATCCGCCAGGAAGACTTCCAGCGCGGTGACTATAAAATTGAAGTTTATCACAACGGGTTCAAGATCGGCGAAGGCATCAGAACCCTCAAAAAAGGTGGTTTATTCGGTTAAAAGCAGTTGCAAACTCCTGCAACACAGCCGTTCCGCTCTCCAGCAGAACGGCTTTTTTGTGCATATCTTATAAGGCTACTTCTTTATCAGCCGGTATTTGTTTCTTAGCTTACTAATATGAAAGATGCTAAACCACTGCTTTTGCTGCTGATGGCAACCGGCCTGGTGGCCACCTGGATCTATCATTTATATGATAAAAATGAATACAGCAAACGCAGAACGGAAGTGTATGTGAAAGACTCTGGAGCCATTGCCGACGGCATACGCGATTCGCTTACGCGCATGTTCACCTCTACCATCCGCGACCTCGATCAGCAACTGGATTCATCGCGGCAGCAGTCTGATTCGCTGCAAGGCGATCTTCAGCAAAAGCTGCACGCGATCCAGCAACTCAGAACAGAGATCGGGGGCTTATTGAAAAAAGGTAAAACCAGCCCGGCAGACCTGGAACAGGCGCGTAAAAAGATCCGCGAGCTGCAGGACCGCGTGGAGGAACTCCGCTCCCGCAACCGTTCGCTGGAAGAAGAAAAAGACCGGCTCTCGGGATTGCTCGATCAATTGGGTAATGAAGTAAAATCAATGGAGCAGAATATGCGCCGCCTTGACAGTGAGAATCATCGCATGGCTTTACAGATCAATACCGCCGCCACATTCGTGGCATCGGAGATCAACATGACCGCCATCGATGTGCGTGGTACGCGCGAGCACACTACCACGCAGGCAAAGAAAGCCGACGCGATCAATGTGTCGTTCGTATTACAAAACCTGGTGAGCAATTATGCAGGCACGCCCGTATTGATCAAATTGATTACTCCTCAAGGCAAGGTGCTTTCCGGTGACGCAGGCGAAGGATTTACGCGTCGCCTTATCGTTACTTATGAAAAAGGAGAACGCAAAGAAATGGGATTCAGCTACACGCTCAATGACGGAGCGGTAAGCGGTACTTACCAGATGCAGATATGGCACAATAACCTTTTAGTCGGCGAGCGTAAACTTCTATTGCGGTAAGGCGGCGTTAAGGTGAAAGCCCGAAGCATCGGGCGTAAGGTTTAGGGGATAAGGCGTAGGGTGTAAGGAACTGCCGTTATAGGTTATAAGTTATCACTAGTGTCCGGTTAAATTAGGTTGATTTTCAATTGAATATTGTTTAGTTCTTTGATATCTTGGTTTTCGGTGTTGTCAAAAAGGTCTCTGATCGGCGTTTTGTCGACAAGCGACATACCTATTATTTGAATGATTTCATAAATGGACTGCGTTAGTTTTAGTTTGCTTTTTAAGATAATGACAAGTACGTAGGTTATTATAGCAATATAGATTTGCGTCTTAACTGCATTGATTGACCGGCCCCAGAAGGTTTTTATTTTTAAGTGTTGTTTTATCCATTTAAAAAGTAGTTCGATTCTCCACCGGTATTTATACAGTAGTGC